>NZ_JACBNX010000040.1 GCF_013403875.1 Burkholderia guangdongensis
ATGAGGTGCGAGTCAGCGGATTTCATACGGGCCCGCAGCGGCACGACCGCCTGCAACAAGGCCGGATATAGAGCTGCAGCCCATCCTGTCTGTCGGAACACACGAAAACTGTTGCAAACGGGACGCGTTCATATAGAGAACCATGACGCTCCCCGCTTCCGTGAAGATCGTCGAAGTCGGCCCGCGCGACGGGCTGCAGAACGAGAAGGCGTTCGTGCCGACCGACGTGAAGGTCGCGCTGATCGACCGCCTGGCGCGCGCGGGCTTTCGCAACGTCGAGGCCGCGTCGTTCGTATCGCCGAAGTGGGTGCCGCAGATGGCCGACGGCGCCGACGTGATGGCCGGCATCGAGCGCCGCGCGGGCACCGTGTACTCGGTGCTGACGCCGAACATGAAGGGTTTCGAAGGCGCGCTCGCCGCGCGCGCGGACGAGGTCGTGATCTTCGGCGCCGCGAGCGAGGCATTCTCCCAGCGCAACATCAACTGCGGCATCGCCGAGAGCATCGCGCGCTTCGAGCCGGTCGCGCGCGCCGCGAAGGACGCGGGCGTGCGGCTGCGCGGCAGCGTGTCGTGCGCGCTCGGCTGCCCGTATCAGGGCGAGGTGCCGGTCGCGTCGGTCGTCGACGTCGTCGAACGCTTCGCTGCGCTCGGCTGCGACGAGATCGACATCGCGGACACGATCGGCGTCGGCACCGCGCGCCGCACGCGCGAGGTGTTCGACGCCGTCACGCGCGCGTTCCCCCGCGAGCGGCTGTCCGGCCACTTCCACGACACGTACGGCCAGGCGCTCGCGAACATCTACGCGGCGCTGCTCGAAGGAATCGAGATCTTCCACGCGTCGGTCGCGGGCCTCGGGGGCTGCCCGTACGCGAAGGGCGCGACCGGCAACGTCGCGACCGAGGACGTGCTGTACCTGCTGCACGGGCTCGGCATCGAGACCGGCGTCGATCTCGCGCAGGTCGTCGCGGCCGGCGACTTCATCTCGAACGCGATCGGCCGCGCGAACGCATCGCGCGCGGGCCGCGCGATGCTCGCGAAGGCGCAGGCCGCGGCCGACGCGCCGAGCGGCGCGTAACGACGCTTAACGACGCTTAACGACGCTTAATGGCGCGTGATGGCCATCACATTTCAATCGATCGGATTCCGGAACATGACCGCACCCACCCCTTTCGACGCCCTCCCCGACTCCGCGCGCCGCGTCGCGCAGCTGCTGCACGAGCGCGGTCACGACAAAGGCGTCGTGATGCTCCCCGAAACCGGCAAGACATCGGCCGAAGCGGCGGCCGGGCTCGGCTGCTCGGTCGCGCAGATCGCGAAGTCGATCCTGTTCCGCCGGCGCGCGGACGACGCGCCGGTGCTCGTCGTCGCGAGCGGCGCGAACCGCGTCGACGAGCGCAAGGTCGCCGCGCAGGTCGGCGAGATCGGCCGCGCGGACGCGAAGTTCGTCCGCGACAACACCGGCTACGCGATCGGCGGCGTGTGCCCGATCGGCCATCTGGTCGAGCCGGTCACGCTGATCGACGCGGATCTGCTCGCGCTCGACAGCCTGTGGGCAGCGGCCGGCCATCCGCACGCGGTGTTCAATCTGTCGCCGCAGGAGCTCGTCGCGCTGACCGGCGCGCCCGTCGCCGACGTCGCGCTGCGCGAGCCCGCGTGAGCGGCCTGGCGGACGTGGCCGCGGACGTCACCGCAGTCATCGCCGCAGTCATCGTCGCGGACGTCGCCACGGCTGTCGCCCACACCGTGTCGCCGCGCGCCAGCGGCGATACGTAAAAAAAATGCCGCTCGCCGGAGAGGCGAACGGCATCTCGAATCGGAATCCTGTGAACGTGATCAACGCCACAGCCCGAATCATACGAGCGACGCTCGTGGCGCCGAATCCGGTGTTTCCCTACAGATTCTTACAGCACATTATCGTCGGCCGGAAAGCGTTGTCGCACGGGCCTGTGCGGCCTGCGCGACATCTCGCCGCATGGGCATCCAACCGACGTTACGGCATCCGAACACTTTTCGTGCGCGGCGAATCGTACGACCGTTTCATCGCGCCGCGACGCGCGTTCGCCCCGGCACCGCGCGGCTGAACGTCAGCTCGCCGGGTCGCGCGCCTCGAAGAACGCGAGCACTTCCTCGATCAGCACGACGGGCGCCTCCTCGGGAATGTAGTGTCCGCAATCCACCGCGCGGCCGCTGACGTCGCGCGCGACCCGCCGCCATTCGTCGAGCGGATCGAAGCAGCGGCCGACGACGCCCTGCTCGCCCCACAGCACGCGCAGCGGGCACCCGACCTTGTGGCCGCGCTCGAGGTCGGCCCGGTCGTGGTCGAGATCGATCGTCGCCGACGCGCGATAGTCCTCGCACATCGCATGCACCGCGCCGGGCTGCGCGAGCGCCGCGCGATACGCGTCGAGCGCCTCGGGCGAGAACGGCGCGAGGCCCGCCGAGCGGTTGCCCATCGCACGCTCGACGTAGGCGTCGGTGTTGCCGGAGATCAGCGTCTCGGGCAGCGGCGCCGGCTGAATCAGGAAGAACCAGTGGAAGTACGCAGTCGCGAACGCGCGGTCGGTCTTCTCGTACATCGCGAGCGTCGGCGCGATGTCGAGCAGCAGCATCCGCTCGACCGCGTCCGGATGATCGAGCGCCATCCGGTGCGCGACGCGCGCGCCACGGTCGTGCGCGCACACGAAGAAACGCTCGAAGCCGAAGTGGCGCATCACCGCGACCTGGTCGGCCGCCATCGCGCGCTTCGAATACGCCGCGTGCGCGTCGTCGCTTTCGGGCTTGCCCGACGCGCCGTAGCCGCGCAGATCGGTCGCGATCACCGTGAAGTGGCGCGCGAGCGTCGCGGCGACCCGATGCCAGATCATGTGGGTCTGCGGATGGCCGTGCAGCAGCAGCAGCGGCGGGCCGTCGCCTCCTTTGACACCGAAGATGTCGGTGTCCTGCACCGTTACGCGAAACGGCGCAAACGTCTCGAACGACATGGCGTGGCTCTCGTGGGTTTGTTATGAACGGCTATTGTAGGAGCGCGCCCCTCGCCGCAACAGCGGGACTGGCCCGAATTCCCGCAAACCGAGAAGATGCTCGAATGAGATTCGCCGGCCGCCCTCCACAATAGAACGATCGTTCGTATTAAGATGCCGATTTGTCGACCATCCGCCGCCGGGCCGCCACCCACCGGCCAACAGGCTACACTCGAAGCGCCGTGCGCCGCCGCGCCGGCTCCGTCTCTGGAGACACCTCATGGCACTGCCCGCCGTCCTGCAGCGACTGTCGCTGCCCGTCATCGCCTCGCCGATGTTCATCGTCAGCTATCCGGAACTCGTCCTCGCGCAGTGCAAGGCGGGCATCGTCGGCTCGTTCCCGGCGCTGAACGCGCGCCCGGCCGAGCTGCTCGACGAGTGGCTGACGAAGATCCAGGCCGAGCTCGCCGACCATCAGGCGAAACACCCGGATGCGGTGATCGGCCCGATCGCGGTCAACCAGATCGTCCACCAGTCGAACGTGCGGCTCGAGCACGACGTGCGCGTGTGCGTCGACCACAAGGTGCCGATCTTCATCACGAGCCTGCGCGCGCCCGCGCGCGAGATCGTCGACGCGGTGCACAGCTACGGCGGCATCGTGCTGCACGACGTGGTGAACCTGCGCCACGCGCAGAAGGCGCTCGAAGCGGGCGTCGACGGGCTGATCCTCGTCGCGGCCGGCGCGGGCGGTCACGCGGGCACGACGTCGCCGTTCGCGCTCGTCGGCGAAGTGCGCAGGGCCTTCGACTGCCCGATCGTGCTGTCGGGCGCGATCGCGAACGGCGGCTCGATCCTCGCCGCGCAGGCGATGGGCGCGGACCTCGCGTACATGGGCACCCGCTTCATCGCGACGCAGGAAGCGCACGCGGTCGAGGACTACAAGCGCGCGATCCTGAACGCGAAGTCCGCCGACATCATCTACACGAACCTGTTCACCGGCGTGCACGGCAACTACATCCGCGAGAGCATCGAGAAAGCCGGGCTCGATCCGGACGCGCTGCCCGAATCGGACAAGACGAAGATGAACTTCGGCGGCGACAAGGCGAAGGCGTGGAAGGACATCTGGGGCGCGGGCCAGGGCGTCGGGCTGATGGACGATCTGCCGTCGGTCGGCGAGCTCGTCGCGCGGCTCAAGCGCGAGTACGACGACACGAAGGCGCGGCTCGGCGTCGCGCGCTGAGCGTCGCGGCGTGCGGCGTGCGGCGTGCGGCGTGCGGCGTGCGCTGAGCGTCGCAGCGCGCAGCGCGCGGCACGACGGCGCGCCGGCGCACCAATGCGCCAACGACGCCCCAACGAAAACGCGGACCTCACCGGGTCCGCGTTTTTTCGTTGCGCGCCGCGCCGCCCGGATCAGCCGGTTCGTTTGATCCGTGTCATCGGCAGTACGACGCGCAAGCGCGATTCGATCGACGGGCACAGCGACTGGCCATCGAAGCGCGCGGCGAGGAAGTCGACGAACGAGCGCACCTTCGCGGACACGTGGCGGCGGCTCGCGTAGACCGCGTAGATCGGCAGCTCGCGCGGCGGCACCTCGTCGATCAGCACGGGCACGAGGCGCCCCGCCTCGAGATCGTCGCCGACGACCTCGGTGCCGAGCAGCGCGATCCCCGCGCCGCCGAGCACCGCCGCGCGCAGCCCTTCGAGGTGGTTGACGATCAGGTTGCCCTTCAGCTCGACGCGCGACGCGGCGGCGGCCTCCGCGACGACCGAGTCGATCATCGATGCGCCCGGCTCGCGACGCAGATAGTTGTGGTGCGCGAGATCGGCGATCGTCCCGGGCGTGCCGCGCTTGTCGAGATACTCGGGCGACGCGACGAGCAGCATGTGCGCGGTCGCGATCTGCCGCGCGACGAGCGACGACGACTTCAGCCCGGTGGGCGCCGCGCGCACACCGACGTCGAAGCCTTCGTCGATCAGTTCGACGACGCGGTCCGACAGCGTGATCTCGACCGTCACCTCCGGATATTGATCCGCGTAGTCGGTGACCGCGCCCATCACGTGGCGCAGCCCGAACGCGGACAGCGACGTCACGCGCAGCCGGCCCTGCGGCACGACGCTCGCGGCGCCGACCGCCTGCCCGGCTTCGTCGAGTTCGGACAGCGCCTGCACGAGGCGCTCGTAGTATTCGCGTCCCGCTTCGGTCGGCGCCACGCGACGCGTCGTGCGATGAAGGAGCCGCGCGCCGAGCTGTTGCTCGAGATACATCACGTGCTTGCTCGCCATCGCCGCCGACATCTGCATGCGCTCGGCCGCGCCGACGAAGCTGCCGACTTCGACGACGTAGCGGAACACTTTCATGCTGACGAGGGTATCCATCGAATAGGCTCGCAGTCGAAAGGAATGGGGGTATCTGAACCCACTCTAACAAATGCGGCGATGGGAAAAAGTCAAAGAAAGCAAAACGGCGCCGCGTGTGCGGCGCCGTTCCGGTGAAACAGGCGGGAAGCCTCGGGAAAGGTCAGAACTTCGCGCGCAGGCCGACGCCGAACGTGTCGCCGTTCGACAGGTTGCTGATGTGGTCGTTCATGTACGCGGCATAGACGTCGGTGCGCTTCGACAGCGGATAGTCGTAGCCGAGCGCCCAGGTCCGGCGACGCTGCTCGAGGCCGCCCGAATCGCGCGAATACGCGTACGACGCGAGCGCGCTGCCGACGCCGATCGGCACCGACACGCCGCCCTGCGCGGTGTTCACGTGCCAGCTGCCGGTGTCCTGATCGTTCTTCGTGTACATGTACTGGCCGAAGAACTTCACGTACTTCAGGTCGTAGCTGAGGCCGACCTGGCCGACGCTCTGCGAGCGCATGCCGGCGACGAGCCCCGACAGGTCGCCGGGCGAGCCGTTGAAGTTCACGTACTGATAGACGGCGGTCGCCGCGAACGGACCGTTCGCGAAGTTGGCCTGGGCACTCCACTTCTTCGAACCGTTGCTGCCGGCCTGGTTGCCGAACGCGTACATGGCCGCGAAGTTCGCGCCGCCGAAGCTCGGCGACGTGTACGACAACGCGTTGTTCCAGCCCGAATCGCCGACGACGCCCATGTCGGTCGGATACGTCGGGAACGTGCCAAGGCCGAGGTACACGTGCCAGATCATCGGCGAGAACTGGTACGAATCGACGAACGGGTTGAACAGGATCGTCGACACGAACAGTTGCGTCGTCTGGCGCCCGAGCTTCACCGTGCCGTACGGCGAGCTGATGCCGACGTACGCGTTGCGCGCGAAGAACGTGTCGCCGTCGAAGCGGCCGGAATGGCCGTTCTCCGCGCGGAAGAACGTTTCCATCGCGAAGATCGCCTTGAAGTCGTTGCCGAGATCCTCGGCGCCCTTCAGCCCCCAGAACGACGTCGACATCCCGCCGCCCTTCACACCCCATGCTCGCTCGCTGCCCGGATATTTCTGCGCGCCGACCCATTCGTCCACCTGGCCATACAGCGAGACGCTCGACTGAGCGTGCGCGGGAACGGCTGCGGCGAAGCCCGCTGCGGCTGCGATCAACGTGACGGTCGTGCTCAGCGCACGGCTTGCGAGTGATTTCATGAGATCTCCAATATGTTTGTCGGGAACCTACCGAGCGGCGCCGTGCGTTGTTATCGAAACGGGTGCCAGCGACGTGCAAGGGCGGGAGCCATCTTTACGGACGATTCGTCCCGCCAAAAATATCGGGGCTTATTGCGGGTATAAGCATCGCGATAAGTTCGTGGCCGCCACGGATCGCGCGACGGACAAAAGGCACGGGGACGAAGCGGGCCGAGCGCCGCGCACCGCGCCCGCACGGGCATCGGCGGCGATTCGGCGTGCGCGGCGGCAAACCGCGCCGCATGGCGCGCAAGTGTGCCGCAGCGGCAAAACGAATAGCGGGAATTTGTCCGCGACTGTGGCGAAATCGCATCACCGGGCGGGGGTGCCCGGCGGGGAGATCAGTTGCGGTAGAACGGGGAGAAGAAAGGCGAGTGCGCGGGCTCTTCCTGCGAGCGGGGCGGCGGCATCGGCCGGCCGCCGCGTTCCTCGTTGTAGCGCGCGACGTCCGCGCGGATCGACCCGGCGCGCAGCGGCATGTTCGCACCGCCCGGCGGATGCGGCACCTGGCGCGCATCGGCGCTGATCGGGCGATACGGATTCTGCATCGCGTAGTGGCCGTAGGACGGTGTTGCCCGCAGCCCCCAGCGCGGGCCGTAGCCGCTCACGCCGATCCGCGCGCCGTTGCGCTGGGCCATGATCGGCGGCGGCATCCGCCGCTGCCAGACCTGACGAGCGCCGGGCGGCATCCCGCCGAACCCGTGCCCGCCGCCGCCGAAGCCGCCGCCGAAGCCCTGATCGCGATGCGGAGGCTGCGCGAACGCGAGCGGCATCAGCAACGCGCAAAGTGCGCCTGCCGCCCATCGCCCAATCGTTCGTTTCACCTGCTTCGTCATCGCTGTCGTGTCTGGTTGCGCGCTCGACGCCCACGCCGTTTCCGGCAGGACGCAAGCCTGTCAGCAGTAATGTATGAGCGGGGCGAATACGTGTCGAGTCCTAAAGTGTTAGACCTCGGGCGCCGGTGTAACACCATGTTACTGCTGGATTTTTTGGTGTCGGGGGACGGATCTCGGCCCGCTATTTCACTGATTTTTCAGGGTGTTTTTGCAGGCCGCTCCTCGGGGAACGGACCCGTTTTAGAGTGATGTCACAAATTCATCAATCCATTCGAACAATGAATTTGTGTATTGAATCGCTCGCCCGGACAATGACGCTCATTCGCCGCGTGCCCGGCACGCGCCCTCCCTCCGTCGTATCGAGCGAGTTTCCGATGGCACGCCCCCGCTTCCTCCCCGACAACTTCACCCTGACGCTCGTCGGCACCGTCGTGCTCGCGAGCCTGTTGCCGTGCCGCGGCGCGGCCGCCCACGCGTTCAACTGGGCGACCAACGTCGCCGTCGCGCTGCTGTTCTTCCTGCACGGCGCGAAGCTGTCGCGCGAATCGGTCGTCGCCGGCGCGACGCACTGGCGGCTGCACGCGGTCGTGCTGCTCAGCACGTTCGCGCTGTTCCCGCTGCTCGGCTTCGCGCTGAAACCGGTGCTGCAGCCGCTCGTCACGCCCGCGCTCTATGCGGGCGTGCTGTTCCTGTGCACGCTGCCGTCGACGGTCCAGTCGTCGATCGCGTTCACGTCGATCGCGAAGGGCAACGTGCCGGCCGCCGTCTGCGCGGCGTCCGCGTCGAGCCTGCTCGGGATCTTCATCACGCCGGCGCTCGTCGGGCTGCTGATCACGTCGCAGTCGGCCGGCGCCGCGTCGCCGTGGAGCACGATCGGCAGCATCGTGATGCAGCTGCTCGTGCCGTTCGTCGCCGGCCAGCTGCTGCGGCCCGCGATCGGCGGCTGGATCGAGCGCAACCGCGGCGTGCTGAAGTTCGTCGATCAGGGCTCGATCCTGCTCGTCGTCTACGTCGCATTCAGCGAGGCGGTGAACCAGGGGCTCTGGCATCAGATTCCGCTCGCCGCGCTGGCCGCGCTCGTCGCCGTCAGCGTGCTGCTGCTCGCGATCCTGCTCGTGCTGACGGCGTTCGTCGCGAAACGCGCCGGCTTCAACCGCGCGGACCAGATCACGATCATCTTCTGCGGCTCGAAGAAGAGCCTCGCGGCCGGCGTGCCGATGGCGAAGGTGATCTTCTCCGCGCACGCGGTCGGCCCGATCGTGCTGCCGCTGATGCTGTTCCATCAGATCCAGCTGATGACCTGCGCGGCGCTCGCGCAGCGCTGGGGCGCGCGCGACCTGAGCGGCGAGCGCGACGATGCCGGCGACGTCGGCGGCACCGCGCCGTCGGCCGCGCTCGGCGCCGGCAAGCGGTGATCGCCCGCGTCACCTGGACGTTTCGCGATCCGTTTAGTATGTTTAGTAAAACCTGCTGACCCGGCGCGACTCCACCCCGGCAAGCATGGCGGCGGCGCCCGCTCAGGCCCGCCGCGGCGTGTTTGCGGCTTCGCCGGCGATTTTTACTATACAATCGCCGGCAACCTAAACAATCCGGATCCCGAACGATGGGCATCACCATTCGCGACGTGGCGCGAGCGGCGGAAGTCTCGATCGGCACCGTCTCCCGCGCGCTGAAGAATCAGCCCGGCCTGTCCGAGGCCACGCGCGCGCGCGTCGTCGACGTCGCGCGCCGGCTCGGCTACGACTCCGCGCAGCTCCGCCCGCGCATCCGTCGTCTCACGTTCCTGCTGCATCGCCAGCACAACGGCTTTCCCGCGAGCCCGTTCTTCTCGCACGTGCTGCACGGCGTCGAGGACGCGTGCCGCGAACGCGGGATCGTGCCGACGCTGCTCACCGTCGGTCCGAACGACGATGTGCTGCGCCAGATGCGCCCGCACGCGCCCGACGCGCTCGCGGTGGCCGGCTTCGTCGAACCCGAGACCGTGGCCGCGCTCGCCGCGACCGGCCGCCCGCTCGTGCTGATCGACCTGTGGGCGCCCGGCGTGCGCTCGGTCAACATCGACAACGCAACGGGCGCGCTGCTCGCGATGCGCCATCTGTTCGCGCTCGGCCGCACGCGCGTCGCGTTCATCGGCGGCCCGCCCGCGCACTACAGCATTACGCAGCGCGCGATCGGCTATCGCCGCGCGTTCTTCGAGGCGGGGCGCCTGTTCGATCCGGCGCTCGAAGCGACGATCGACGCCGGCCTCGATCCGGACGCCGGCGCCGCGCGCGCAATGGCGCGGCTGCTCGACGCGCCGGGCCCGCGCCCCGACGCGGTGTTCGCGTACAACGACGCGGCCGCGCTCGCCGCGCAGCGCGTGTGCCTCGCGCGCGGGCTCGCGGTGCCGGACGACATCGCGATCGTCGGCTTCGACGACATTCCGGCCGCCGCGCACGCGAACCCGCCGCTGACGACGCTCGCGGTCGACAAGGAAGCGCTCGGCCGGCGCGGTGTCGAACTGCTGCTCGCCGACGCGCCCGAGCGCACCGAAATCTGCCTGCCGGTCGAGCTGATCGTGCGGGCGAGCACCCAGCGCGCCGCGACGCCGGCGCCCGAGCCCACTCCGGTCACGGAATCATCATGAACAATCCGGCTCCTCCCCGCCCGGCGGCGCCCGCCGCGCATGCGCACCCGGCCCCGGCCGTCGCGAGCTTCCGCGATCCGGCGTTCCTGCTGTCGCACGTCGAGGACACGCTCGCGTTCTACGCGCCGCACGCGCTCGATCCGAGCGGCGGCTTCCATCATTTCTTCCGCGACGACGGCAGCGTATACGACTACACGACGCGCCACCTCGTCAGCAGTTGCCGGTTCGTGTTCAACTACGCGATGGCGTACCGGCACTTCGGCGATCCGCGCTACCTGGACCACGCGCGCCACGGGCTGCGCTTCCTGCGCGACGCGCACTGGGACGACGAGCGGCACGGCTACGACTGGGTGATCGAATGGCGCGACGGCGGCAAGCGCGCGACGCTCGACGGCACGCGGCACTGCTACGGGCTCGCGTTCGTGCTGCTCGCGGCCGCGCACGCGACGATCGCGGGCATCGACGACGCGAAGCCGCTGATCGCCGCGACGTACGAGCTGGCCGAGCACCGCTTCTGGGATCGCGCGGCCGGCCTGTACGCGGACGACGCGACGCCGAACTGGATCGTGTCGAGCTATCGCGGGCAGAACGCGAACATGCACATGACCGAGGCGCTGCTCGCCGCGTACGAGGCGACCGGGCACCTGACCTATCTCGACCGCGCGGAAAAGCTCGCGACGAACGTCGTGCAGCGGCAGGCGGCGCTGTCGGGCGGGCTCGTGTGGGAGCATTTTCACGCGGACTGGTCGGTCGACTGGGACTACAACAAGGAGGACAGCTCGAACATCTTCCGGCCGTGGGGCTTCCAGCCGGGGCACCAGACCGAATGGGCGAAGCTGCTGATGATGCTCGAGCGGCACCGTTCGCGCGACTGGCTGCTGCCGCGCGCGACCGAGCTGTTCGACGCTGCGCTCGCGCACGCATGGGACGCGGAGCACGGCGGGCTCTGCTACGGCTTCGGTCCCGACTACACGGTGTGCGACCACGACAAGTATTTCTGGGTGCAGGCGGAGACGTTCGCGGCGGCCGCGCTGCTCGGCGCGCGCACTGGCAGCGAGCGGTTCTGGGACTGGTACGACGAGGTCTGGCGCTACAGCTGGGCGCATTTCGTCGATCACCGCTACGGCGCGTGGTACCGCGTCCTCACCTGCGACAACCGCAAGTACGGCGACGAGAAGAGCCCGGCCGGCAAGACCGACTATCACACGATGGGCGCGTGCTACGACGTGCTCGCGGCGCTGGCGAGGGCGGCGGAACGGAATGCGTGATGCAGTGAACGCCGAGACCGATCACGATTTGAGCAAGATCAAGCGATCACCACCGGGCAGCCGTCTCAAAAAAGACCTCCAATAGCATCGGGCAGGCGCGCAGATATGGCGCGAACTGTGACCTGGAGGTGGGATGTATCACCATCAATCGCATGAGGGATTTTCAGAATATCCGCGCCATCTTGACGGCGGTGCGCGTCAAACCGTACGTGCAGCCAATGGCAAGCCGCTGAAGGTCTACGGCCAAGTGGTGGTCCGTTGAGCGCCCGCGTCAAAAGCGTCGCCATCGCGATCTGGATCGTCGCGGCCACGCTCGTGCTCGGCTATTCGTGGTTCAATCACCCGGATCGGTTTCCCGCCGTACCGCCGGCGCTGCGCGACTGGATTCTCGCGACCTACGGCGCCAACACGGCGGAAGAAGTGGCAGACGCCGGGCTGCTGTTCGGCATGTCGGTGGCTTTCCTGCTGATTTCGATCGGCACGGCGGCCGGTATCGTCGCAGTCCGCGCGATGCGACGCCGAATGCCGTCCGCGCAGCGCTCGGCCCCGCGTCGCTAACGCCCCCTGTACATGCTGCGCCGCAGTGCTACGATGAAGCGTCCGTTTGCGGGAGAAGCATCATGGACACGCACATCTTCACCAAAGGCATCTACACGGCCAAAGCGCATACGCGGCAAACCGGGAACGGCCAGTTCCAGGGATACGTGATCCTGACGCGCGACGAGGGCGGCGCCCCCGACAACACGATCTACGACGTCGGCAGCACGAGTCCCAACGAGGACGAGGCGTTCAGCGAGGCGAAGGCGCTCGCGCACCGGATTCTCGGCGAGATCGAGCTGTAGCGGGCTCGCGGGTCAGACGAGCCGCGCGGCCAGCGATACGAGCATCGTCAGCACGAGCGTGGACATGAACGGAAACGGATAGCGCCGCCCGCCGAGCGTGAGCGTCACGTCGCCCGGCAGCCGCCCGACGCCGAGCTTGCCGAGCCACGGCCAGCAGCGCACGAGGATCATCGTCGCCACGAACGAAGCCATCAGCCAGCGCAGCATCGCACCGCCCGTCAGAGCGTATGCGAGCGGTCGCCGCGCGCGAACGCGTCGAGCGCACCGTCGATGCCGCGCGAAAACGCGATCACCTTGAACAGCTCGCCCATCTCCGCCTCCGAAATCAGCTTCTGCACCGCGTTCGCCGCCGGCAGGAAATGCGCCGGGTCGGACGGGTCGATATCGGCGAGCACGTCGGTGATGCCCGCGTTCAGCAGGAAGCGCGCCTGCGACGTGTAACCGAGCAGGTCCGCGCCGGTGCCGACGCCGGCCTCGTAGATGCCGGTGAACTCGACGTGCGAGGTGATGTCCTGCAGCCCCGGATAGACGAACGGATCGTCGTGCGCGCGGTGCCGGTAGTGGCACATCAGCGTGCCGCGGTCGCGCTGCGGATGGTAATACTCGTGCGCGGGAAAGCCGTAGTCGATCAGGAACACCGCGCCGCGCGCGAGCATCGTGCAGACCGTGCGCGTGAACGCGAGCGCCGCGTCGTGCGTCTCGGTCACGTAGCCGTCGCCGGCGTCGATCCCGTCGATCCCGTCGAGCACCGCCGGGCGCGCGCCGGGGGCGACCGGCCGGTCGGCAAACACGAACGCGCGCCCGGCGTCGACCGCGACGCCGCGCTCGCGCCACGCGCCGTCCGCCTTCGCGAACAACCGCACCGGCATCGCGTCGAGCACCTCGTTGCCGACGATCACGCCGTCGAACCGCTCGGGCAGCGCGTCGAGCCAGCGCACCTTCGCCGCGAGGCCCGGCGCCGCGGCGCCGATCGTGTCGCGCTGCCGCTCGCGCAGTTCGCCGGACAGGTCGACGATCGCGTATTCGTCGAGCTCGACCCGCAACTCCGCGAGCGCGGCGAGCAGCCCCGCCGCGAGCTTGCCGGTGCCCGCGCCGAACTCCATCACGCGCCGTGTGCCGCTCGCCGCGAGCGCGTCGGCGACGGGCCGCGCGAGCGTCTGCGCGAACAGCGGCGACAGCTCGGGCGCGGTGACGAAGTCGCTGCCGTCCTCCGCGCGGCGGCCGAACTTGCGCGCGCCGCCGCTGTAGTAGCCGAGCCCGGGCGCGTAGAGCGCGCGCTCCATGAAGCGGGAAAACGGCAGCCAGCCACCCGCCGCCGCGATCTCCGCGCGCAGTTGCACGGCGAGCGTTTCGGACTGCGCGAGCGCGTCCGGGCCGGGAGCGGGTAAACTAGCGGGTTCGTGAGATTTCGGGTTCATCCCGGCATTGTAAATGACCGCTTCAGCCGAAACGTCGACCGGACGCGCCGCGCGCGTGGCGCTGATCGCGGGCGCACTCGGCGCCGACGGCGATTCCGCGCCGCTCGCGCGCGCGCTCGCGGCGGCGTTCGCCGCGCGCGGCTGGGACGTCGCGTTGCAGTGCGACCGCGACGCGTCGGCGCGCGACGCCGCGAACGCGATCGTCGCCGCCGTCGAGGCGCTCGGGCGCCGCGCGGCGCGGCTCGACGCCGATCTGGCCGTCGAGGCGGACGCCCACGGGCTCGTCGCCGCGTGCGAAGCGGCGCTCGGCCGGCCCGCGTGCGTGGTCTTCGAGACCGCGCCGACGGGCGACGACGACGCGCACGACGTGCGCTACGCGTCGCTCGCCGGCGCGCTCGCGCGCAACGTCGCGGCGCCGCTCGCGCTCGCGCGCGCGCTCGCCGACGCGACGCCCGACACGGCGCGCGACGACGAGACGCAGCGCGCGTGCCTGATTCACCTGCTGGATCCGACGCTGTTTCATCCGGCGCCGGGCCGGCTGTCGCATGCGCTGATGCAGGCGGCGCTGAACCGCGCGACGTCGGCGCTCGCGCTCGCGCTCGCGCCGAAGGTGCGCGTCGCCGGGCTCGTGCGCGGACGCGCGCCGCATATGGACGCGCACACGGACGCGCACACGGACGCGCACATGGACGACCTTGCGGCGGCGGCCTGCTATCTGGCCGACGCGCCGGGGGTGACGGGCGCGACGCTGACCGTCGACGGTGGCGAGCATCTGCGCCCGCCGGCCGCCGGCCCGAACTGAACCCGCGCGGTGCGCCGTGCACGCACGTACGCCAATTTGACTGGAACGACCATGCCCTCCGCCCTTCTCGACCCCCGGCTCGCCGGCTGCCGCCGGCTCTATCTGCGCGACTATGAGGTGTTCATCAACATCGGGGCGTTCGAGCACGAGAAGCGCGGCGAGCAGCGCGTCGTGATCAACGTCGACCTGTACGTGCCGCTCGCGAAGAGCACGCCGGTCGACGATCGATTGCACGAGGTCGTGGACTACGATCTGATGAAGCAGAGCGTCGCGCAGTGCATCGCGCGCGGCCACATCCACCTGCAGGAGACGCTGTGCGACGCGATCGCCGCGCACCTGCTGGCGCACGACGCCGTGCGCGCGGTGCGCGTCTCCACCGAGAAACCGGACGCCTATCCGGACTGCGACGCCGTCGGCGTCGAGGTCTTTCGCATCAAGGACGAGAAGTAATGAACGCGCCCCATTCCCCCGCATCGAACGACGCCATCGGAACCGCCGAAGCCATCGAAGCCATCGAAGCCGCCGAGGCCACCGAGACTGCCACCGTCGAAGCGAGCCCGGCCGACGCCGGCCGCCACGCGCTGACGCGCCGCGAGCAGAAGCAGGCGTACGAGAACAACAAGCTGTTCAAGCGGCTCGCGCGCCAGGTCGGCCAGGCGATCGGCGACTACAACATGATCGAGCACGGCGACAAGGTGATGGTCTGCCTGTCCGGCGGCAAGGACAGCTACGCGATGCTCGATATCCTGCTGCGCCTGCGCGAGCGCGCGCCGATCGACTTCGACATCGTCGCGGTGAACCTCGACCAGAAGCAGCCGGGCTTCCCCGAGCACGTGCTGCCCGAGTATCTGACGAAACTCGGCGTGCCGTTCCACATCGAGAATCAGGACACGTACAGCATCGTCAAGCGCCTCGTGCCCGAGGGCAAGACGACGTGCTCGCTGTGCTCGCGGCTGCGCCGCGGCATTCTTTACCGCGTCGCGGGCGAGCTCGGCGCGACGAAGATCGCGCTCGGCCACCATCGCGACGACATCCTGCAGACGCTGCTGTTGAACCTGTTCTACGGTGGCAAGCTGAAGGGGATGCCGCCGAAGCTGCAGTCCGACGACGGGAAGAACGTCGTGATCCGCCCGCTCGCGTACGTGAAGGAGACCGACCTGGAGAAGTACGCGCAGCTGCGCGAATTCCCGATCATCCCGTGCAACCTGTGCGGCAGCCAGCCGAACCTGAAGCGCGCGGAGATGAAGGCGCTGATCCGCGAATGGGACAAGCGTTTCCCGGGCCGCGTCGAGAACATGTTCAACGCGCTGTCGAGCGTCGTGCCGTCGCACCTGATGGACGCGCAGCTGTTCCCGTTCGCCGGGCTGCGCGCGACCGGCCAGGCCGACCCGCACGGCGACATCGCGTTCGACGAGGAACCGTGCTCGACGGGTGACGCGGCAATCGACGGCGATGCGGCACCCGACGCGGGGCGCCCTGTCACGATGCGGCCGATCACGATCGTCCAGGAGTGGCTTCGGGAAACGGAAAAATAAGGTACGCTAAGCCGGCCAAGTCTGGATAGGGAGATGCCGATGCGACCGTCCGTTGCGCTCGACATGAAGCGAAGCGCCGTACGCGAAGCGGCAAGCCGCTTCCGCGCGGCCAATCCGCGTATTTTCGGTTCGGTGCTGCATGGCACAGACCAGGACGGCAGCGACCTCGATCTGCTGGTCGATGCGCTGCCCGATGCGACGCTATTCGACCTGGGTGGCCTGCAAGACGCACTGGAAACGCTGCTCGGCGTGCACGTCGATCTGCTGACCCCGACCGACCTGCCGCCGAAATTCCGGGCCAAAGTGCTCGCGGAGGCGCAGCCGGTATGAGCGAGAACCGCCTGCCCGACTACCTCGACCACATGCGGCAGGCCGCCGGGGACGCGTGCAGCTTCGTCGTGGGCCTCGACAAAGAAAACTTCGTCAAGGACAAGCGGACTCAACAGGCCGTCATCATGAGCCTCGTCATCATCGGCGAGGCCGCGACGAAGGTGATGGACGGCTACGCCGAGTTCGCCGAAGCACACGCCGGCGTGCCTTGGCGCAGCATGCGCGGCATGCGCAACCGCATCGCGCACGGCTATTTCGACCTCAACCTCGACGTAGTGTGGAACACCGTGCAAACGGCCTTGCCGGCGTTGATCGAACAGTTGTCCGCCGCACGCGCGGATGCCGACGGCAAAGACAACAACGTCGATCCGCGGCCGTAACCGGCAACGACGAGCCGCCCCCGGACGCCCGCGCGGCGGCCTTCGGCGGCCGGGTCGCCATGCTAGAATGACCGGCTTCGAACTCCTCATACAAGCTGGCGCCATGAATATCGTGATTTTGGCGGCAGGCACCGGCAAGCGCATGCGTTCCGCGCTGCCGAAGGTGCTTCATCCTCTGGCCGGCAGGCCGCTTCTTTCCCACGTCCTTCGCACCGCGCGCGCACTGCAGCCGTCGCGGCTCGTCGTCGTGGTCGGCCACGGCGCCGAGCAGGTGCAGGCGGCCGTCGGCGCGCCCGACGTGCAGTTCGCGGTGCAGGCCGAGCAGCTCGGCACCGGCCACGCGGTGCGCCAGGCGCTGCCGCTCCTCGATCCCGCGCAGCCGACGCTCGTGCTGTACGGCGACGTGCCGCTCACGCGCGTATCGACGCTCGAGCGCCTCGTCGACGCCGCGCATGAAGGCCGCTACGGCATCCTGACCGTCACGCTCGACGATCCGACCGGCTACGGCCGCATCGTCCGCGACGCGGCCGGCTGCGTCACGCGGATCGTCGAGCAGAAGGACGCGACGCCCGAGCAGTTGAGGATCGCCGAGATCAACACCGGCATCATCGTCACGCCGACCGCGCAGCTCGCGATGTGGCTCGGCGCGCTCACGAACGACAACGCGCAGCGCGAGTACTACCTGACCGACGTCGTCGAGCATGCGATCGAGGCCGGCTTCGAGGTCGTCACCGCGCAGCCCGATGCCGAATGGGAAACGCTCGGCGTGAACAGCAAGGCGCAGCTCGCGGAGCTCGAACGGATCCATCAGCGCAATCTCGCGGACGCGCTGCTCACCGACGGCGTGACGCTCGCCGATCCGGCGCGGCTCGACGTGCGCGGCACGCTCACGTGCGGCCGCGACGTCGCGATCGACGTGAACTGCGTGTTCGAAGGCGACGTCGTGCTCGCCGACAACGTGACGATCGGCCCGAACTGCGTGATCCGCAATGCGTCGATCGGCGCGGGCACGCGCGTCGACGCGTTCACGCACATCGACGGCGCGACGCTCGGCGCGCACACGGCGATCGGCCCGTACGCGCGGCTGCGCCCCGGCGCGCAGCTCGCGGACGAAGCGCACGTCGGCAATTTCGTCGAGGTGAAGAACGCGGTGATCGGCCACGGGTCGAAGGCGAACCATCTGACGTACATCGGCGACGCGGACATCGGCGCGCGCGTGAACATCGGCGCCGGCACGATCACCTGCAACTACGACGGCGCGAACAAGTTCCGCACCGTGATCGAGGACGACGTGTTCGTCGGCTCCGACACGCAGTTCGTCGCGCCGGTGCGCGTCGGGCGCGGCGCGACGATCGCCGCGGGCACGACGATCTGGAAGGACGTCGCCGACGGCCTGCTCGCGCTGAACGACAAGACGCAGACCGCGAAGAGCGGCTACGTCCGCCCGGTCAAGAAAAAGAGCTGAATACGCTGAAGGTCCGGCCGGCGCCCCACGAAGGCGCCCGCCCCATTCATTGATAGAGGGTTTGCATTCATGTGCGGTATTGTCGGCGCGGTTGCGCAACGTAACATCGTTTCGGTGCTGATCGAAGGGCTGCGGCGGCTCGAATACCGCGGCTACGACTCGTGCGGCGTCGCCGTGCTCGAGCCGGGCGCATCCACGCCGGGCGCCCCCGCGCCTACGCTGGCCGCACCCAAGCGCGCGCGCAGCGTCGAGCGCGTCGCCGATCTCGACGCGCAGGTGCGCGAAGCCCACCTCGAAGGCGCGACCGGCATCGCGCACACGCGCTGGGCGACGCACGGCGCGCCCGTCACGCACAACGCGCATCCGATCTTCTCGTCGAACGCGCTCGCGCTCGTGCACAACGGCATCATCGAGAACTTCGAGCCGCTGCGCGACGCGCTGCGCGCGAAGGGCTACGAGTTCGTGTCGCAGACCGACACCGAAGTGATCGCGCATCTCGTGCACAGCCTCTACCGCGGCGACCTGTTCGCGGCGGTCCGCGAAGCCGTGCAGCAGCTGCACGGCGCGTACGCGATCGCGGTGATCCACAAGGACCAGCCGCATACGGTCGTCGGCGCGCGCGCGGGCTCGCCGCTCGTCGTCGGCTACGGCAACGGCGAGAACTTCCTCGCGTCCGACGCGCTCGCGCTCGCGGGCAGCACCGACCGCTTCACGTTCCTCGAGGAAGGCGACGTCTGCGAGCTGTCGCTCGACGGCGTGAAGATCGTCGACCGCGACGGCAACGCGGCGCAGCGCGAGGTGCGCGTCGTCAGCGCGTATGGCGGCGCGGTGGAACTCGGGCCGTATCGCCATTTCATGCAGAAGGAAATTTTCGAGCAGCCGCGCGCGATCGGCGACACGATCCCGCAGACGGACGCGTTCGATCCGTCGCTGTTCGGCGACGGCGCGGCCGCCGCGTTCGCGAACATCGACGGCCTGCTGATCCTCGCGTGCGGCACCAGCTACTACTCGGGCCTCACCGCGAAATACTGGCTCGAATCGATCGCGAAGATCCCGACGCAGGTCGAGATCGCGAGCGAATACCGCTATCGCGAATCGGTGCCGAATCCGCGCCAGCTCGTCGTCGTGATCTCGCAGTCCGGCGAAACCGCCGACACGCTCGCGGCGCTGAAGCACGCGCAGTCGCTCGGCCACACGCACACGCTCGCGGTCTGCAACGTCGCGACGAGCGCGATGGTGCGGCTGACCGGGCTGCAGTTCCTCACGCATGCGGGCACCGAGATCGGCGTCGCGTCGACGAAGGCGTTCACGACGCAGCTCGTCGCGCTGTTCGTGCTCGCCGCGACGCTCGGCAAGCTGCGCGGGCACGTCGACGCCGCGCGGGAAGCCGAATACCTGAAGCAGTTGCGCCACCTGCCCGCCGCGCTGAACAGCGTGCTCGCGCTCGAGCCGCAGATCATCGCGTGGGCCGAGGAGTTCGCGCGCAAGGAGAACGCGCTGTTCCTCGGCCGCGGCCTCCACTATCCGATCTCGCTCGAAGGCGCGCTGAAGCTGAAGGAAATCTCGTACATCCACGCGGAAGCGTATCCGGCGGGCGAGCTGAAGCACGGCCCGCTCGCGCTCGTGACGGAGGCGATGCCGGTCGTCACGGTCGCGCCGAACGACGCGCTGCTCGAAAAGCTGAAGGCGAACATGCAGGAAGTGCGCGCGCGCGGCGGCCAGCTCTACGTGTTCGCGGACGCCGACACGCACATCGTCAACAGCGACGGCGTGCACGTGATCCGGATGCCCGAGCATTACGGCCCGCTGTCGCCGATCCTGCACGTCGTGCCGCTGCAGCTGCTCGCGTACCACACCGCGTGCGCGCGCGGCACCGACGTCGACAAGCCGCGCAACCTCGCGAAATCGGTGACGGTCGAGTAAGCTAGCGTGGCATCGCGCGCGAAGCGCGATTCATACGGAGACAACGATAGTGAGACTGATTGGATGCGGATTGCTGGCGCTGACGTTCGCATCGTCCGGCTGGGCATCCGAGCATTACGTCGAGATCTGGAATCCGCCCGAGGCGCGCCAGGGCGCCGCCCACGCGCCGGCCGCCCGCGTGCCGGCCGCCCGTATGCCCGGCACGCCGTCGCCGGCCGCGCACGCGAACCCGGCCCGCCGCGCCCCGACCGTGAAGCTGGCCGCGCGGCACCACCATCACGCCGTGCAGGCACTGGTGAAAACGCGCGCGCACCGCGCGCCGACGATGACCGAATCGCCGTCGTCGCTGCCGGACACGCCACCTACGCAGCCGCTCACGCACCCGACGCCCGGCCGGCTGATGGTGATGCAGGCGCCCGAGCCCAGCGCGCCGCAGCGCCCGGCCCTCGACTACACCGACATTCCGCGCCAATACACGCCGGACGGCAACGTGCTGCGCGTCGGCGCGCGCAACGGCCCCGCCGAGGTCACGCGGTAATGGAAGCGGAAACCTATCACGGCTACCAGATCTGGGGCCACGCGATCCTGCAGCAGGACGAGATCCTGCAACCGGAGCGCTACGCGGCAAGCGGGACGATCACGCGCAACAACAAGCTCGTCGAGGCGTCGGGCGTGCTCGGCGTGTTCGATACCGACGACGAAGCGCGGCTCGCGGGGCTCGAATGGGCGCGCGCGTGGATCGACAGTCATAGCTGAACGCCCCTCGAATCAGGAGCCCGACATGGAATTCGAAGTACAGGACATGACCTGCGGCGGCTGCGCGAACGCGATCACGCGCGCGGTGACCGCCGCCGATCCCGCCGCGCGGGTCGACATCGACGTCGACGCGAAGCGGGTCCGGATCGAATCGGCACAGCCGGCCGATCGTGTGCAGGCGGTCATCGAGGCCGCCGGCTTTCATCCGGCGCTGCGCGCCGCATAGGGTGGCATAAGGCGGCACGCAAGCGCGCCGCCTCATCGCGGGTGAAATGCAGCGGCGGCGCCCGATCGCCGCGCCGCTCACGCTCAGCGCAGCCGCACGAGCGTCGACTTCAGCTCCGTATACTTCTCGAGCGCGTGCAGCGACTTGTCGCGGCCGTTGCCCGACTGCTTATAGCCGCCGAACGGGAAGTTCATGTCGCCGCCCTCGTCGTAGCAGTTCACCCACACGGTGCCCGCGCGCAGCCGGCGCGACACTTCGTGCGCGGTCGTCAGGTCCGACGTCCACACCGCGGCCGCGAGGCCATACTCGGTGTCGTTCGCGATCCGCACCGCCTCGTCGACGTCGTCGAACACGATCACCGACAGCACCGGCCCGAAAATCTCCTCGCGCGCGATCGTCGCGTCCGGCTTCACCTCGAACGCGGTCGGCTCGACGTAGTAGCCGCCCGTCTCCTCGCGCACGCGCGCACCGCCGGTGAGCAGCGTGCCCTCGCCGCGCCCGGCCTCGATGTAGCCAAGCACGCGCTGCAGCTGGATGTCGTCGACGATCGCGCCCATCGACACCGACGGATCGAGCGGATTGCCCGGCACGTACGCGCGCGCGGCGTCGACGAGCTTCGCGATGAACGCATCCTTGATGTCGCGATGCACGAGCAGGCGCGAGCCCGCGGTGCACATCTCGCCCATGTTGTAGAAGATCGCGCCGGCGGCCGCCTTCGCCGCGCGGTCGAGATCCGGGCAATCGGGCAACACGATATTCGGCGACTTGCCGCCGAGCTCGAGCCACGCGCGCTTCAGGTTCGACTGCGCCGCGTACTGCATGATCAGCTTGCCGACCTTCGTCGAGCCGGTGAACGCGATGCAGTCGACGTCCTCATGCAGCGCGAGCAGCTTGCCCGGCTCGCCCGCGCCCGGCACGACGTTGAACACGCCGGCCGGCATGCCGGCCTCGATCGCGAGCTGCGCGACCCGGATCGCGGTCAGCGGCGACTTCTCCGACGGCTTCAGCACGACGCTGTTGCCGGCCGCGAGCGCCGGGCCGAACTTCCACGACGCCATCAGGATCGGGAAATTCCACGGCACGACCGCCGCGACGACACCGATCGGCTCGCGCGTGACGAGCCCGACCAGATGATGATCGGCCGGCACGACCTCGCCGCCGACCTTGTCGATCGCTTCCGCGAACCATTCGACGCAGTACGCGGCGCCGGGCACGTCGACGGTCGTCGTGTCACCGATCGGCTTGCCGGAATCGAGCGTCTCCAGCAGCGCGAGCTCGTCGAGATGCTCGCGCATCAGCGCGGCCCAGCGCAGCAGCACGGCCTTCCGTGCGCGCGGGTTCAGGCCTGCCCACACGCCCGCGTCGAACGCGCGGCGCGCGGCGGCGACCGCCGCGTCGACATCCGCCTCGCCGCAATCGGCGATCTTCGCGAGCACGCGGCCGTCGATCGGGCTCACGCAATCGAAAGTCTTGCCGCTGCGCGCATGAACGAGCGCGCCGTCGATGAACGCGCGCCCTTCGATCGCGAGCGTCGCGGCCTTGTCCTGCCAATCAGCCAGAGTCTTCGGAGTTTTCAGAGTCGTGTTAACCATCAGGATGCCTCATTGTTGTGAACGTTCACCGCGCGGCGCGGCGCGGCGACGTGCGTCGCACGTCGGGCGGTGAGTGGAGCGTGGCGCGCGGTCAGAAGGTCGGCGGCGAATTGGCCGAGACGACCTCGCAGACATGATCCGCGCTGGGATTGCGAAAACGGTGCGGCAAACGGCTTTCGAAGTAGTAGCCGTCTCCGGGGTCGAGCAGCCACGTGGTCGTGCCGACCGTCAGCTCCAGCTGGCCCGCGACGACGACGCCGCCTTCGTGCCCCGCGTGCGCGAGCATCTCCGGGCCGGTGTCGGCGCTCGGCTGATAGATCTCGCGCATGATGCACATGTTGCGATCCTTCACGCTCGCGCCGACCAGATGGAACGCGAGCGACTCGTTGCCGAGGTTCGGCATCGCGTCGCGGCGCGACACGACCGAGCGCGACTCGACGAGCTCGAACGTGAAGAATTCCGCCAGGCTCATCGGAATGCATTCGAGCAGCTTCTTCAACGACCCCACCGACGGGCTCACGCGGCCCTGCTCGATCAGCGAGATCGTGCCGTTGGTCACGCCGGCGCGCTTGGCGAGCTCGCGTTGCGACAGCCCATTCTTGTTGCGCACGAAACGCAGCCGTTCGGCGACTTCGGTAGACATCGATTCGGTTTCGGACACGATCGGGGGACGGAAAAAAACGTGTGCTGGATTGCCGTTGAATATTCTAATCACTTTACCGCGCACAAGAACGGGGAAAACCCTGAAAGCGTTCGAAATAATGAACACCACGGCCCTTATTCCGATCCGGCATGACGAATTCGCCACACCCCGGGAAAGCCCTGATGCGGGTTCGTCAAAAAACATTTGACGCCGTTTTTGGCTCGTATATGCTGGCTCTCAGGTCAACGTCATCGTTTCGCGTCCCGTCCGGAAACAGGGTGTTCGGGTACGAAAATGCGGCTTCGAAGGCTGCTCCGACGTTCGACCGGCGCCTCGATTATTTAAACGCACGTCGCGTTCCGGCAATCAGGTGTTCAATACTTTCAACGTACGAGTCGAGTGAAATCGTGAGAGTCCGTGGCCTTCTTGTGAGGTGGAATCGAAGTGATGCGCGAAATCAGCGCAGCACGGCGGCCGCCTCTGACGGCAGTTGCGGCTGGCGTGGTCCTCGCCTACATCTGTCAGTCCACACCATTCTTTCCCGTCGTTCCGTCCGACGCCACAACGCCATCTCGGCGCGCGCGTTCGTCGCCGTCCATACCGACGAAGTCGCGTCGCTGCTGCCATAGCGCCTGCTCCTTTTCGCGTCGTCCGCTTTGTTGTCCGTTTCGTCGTACGTTTAACCCGCATCGCGCCGTGCCGCACGGCAGTCGATGCACCGCGCATGCGCGCAGCGGTGTTCCGCGCCGCGCGCCGCGCCACGAAACGGGCACGGACCGATTAGTTCGCGCAGCGAAACTCAAGACCGTCGTACCCGCTGCGCCCGATCGTCAGTGGCCATGCGCCCAGCGCTTGGCTGCCGGGCATCGTCGCGTCCACGATCCGCGCACCCGCACTTGTGCCGGATTCCGACCGTCGAGCGCCCGCTCAGGCAATTGAAACTATGGCAAGGAAACCCCTGGTCGGCGTCACCGCCGACCTGACGCAAATCGGCGCCCATGCGTCCCACACGGTCGGCGACAAGTACGTCGCCGCGATCGTCGACGGCTCGAACGCGCTCGCGATGGTGCTGCCCGCGCTCGGCGAGCGGCAGGCAGCCGCCGACGTGCTCGACGCCGTTGACGGCCTGCTGTTTACCGGCAGCTACTCGAACGTCGAACCGCGCCATTACGGCGGCGAACCGAGCCAGCCCGGCACGAAGCATGACGCCGCGCGCGACGCGACGACGCTGCCGCTGCTGCGCGCCGCGATCGATGCGGGCGTGCCGGTGCTCGCGGTGTGCCGCGGCTTCCAGGAACTGAACGTCGTCTGCGGCGGCACGCTGCACCAGCGCGTGCACGAAACGCCGGGCTTCGACGATCACCGCGAAGACGACGACGCTTCGCTCGAAACGCAGTACGGCCCCGCGCACGCGGTGCGGCTGACGCCGGGCGGCGTGCTGCACCGGCTCGCCGGCGGCAAGGACGAAGTACGCGTGAACTCGCTGCACAAACAGGGCATCGCCACGCTCGGCGCCGGCCTCGCAATCGAGGCGGTCGCGCCGGACGGCCTCGTCGAGGCGGTCAGCGTGATCGGCGCGCGCGCATTCGCGCTTGCGGTGCAATGGCACCCCGAATGGCGCCAGGCGCAGGACCCGCTGTCGAACGCGATCTTCCGCGCATTCGGCGACGCGTGCCGCGCCCGTCGCCAGGCCCGCGAACAAGCTGCCGCGCATGCGTGAGCGCCCTGCAACCGATACGAGAACCCACATGCAAAATATTGAAGACTTTCTGAAGCAACACCGGATCACCGAGATCGAAGCGATCATCCCCGACATGGCCGGCATCGCGCGCGGCAAGATCACGCCGCGCAACAAGTTCACGTCCGGCGAATCGATGCGCCTGCCGCAGGCCGTGATGGTGCAGACCGTCACCGGCGAGTATCCGGAGGACGGCACGCTGTCCGGCGTCACCGATCCGGACATGGTCTGCGTGCCCGATCCGTCGACGATCTGCCTGATTCCGTGGGCCTCCGATCCGACCGCGCAGGTGATCCACGACTGCGTGCACTTCGACGGCTCGCCGGTCGAGATCTCGCCGCGCTACGTGCTGCGCCGCGTGCTGGCGCTGTACAAGGCGAAGGGCTGGAAGCCCGTCGTCGCGCCCGAGCTCGAGTTCTATCTGGTCGACATGAACAAGGACCCGGACCTGCCGCTGCATCCGCCGATCGGCCGTACCGGCCGCGCGGAAACCGGCCGTCAGTCGTACTCGATCGAAGCGGTGAACGAGTTCGACCCGCTGTTCGAGGACATCTACGAATACTGCGAGACGCAGAATCTCGACATCGACACGCTGATCCACGAAGTCGGTGCCGCGCAGATGGAGATCAACTTCAACCACGGCGACGCGCTGTCGCTCGCGGATCAGGTGTTCCTGTTCAAGCGCACGGTGCGCGAGGCGGCGCTGCGCCACAACATGTACGCGACGTTCATGGCGAAGCCGATGGAAGGCGAACCGGGCTCGGCGATGCACGTGCACCAGAGCATCGTCGACGAGGAAACGGGCCGCAATATCTTCACCGGCGCCGACAACGGCCCGTCGAAGATGTTCTATCACTACCTCGCCGGGCTGCAGAAGTACACGCCGGCGCTGATGCCGATCTTCGCGCCGTACATCAACTCGTACCGCCGGCTGTCGCGCTTCATGGCCGCGCCGATCAACGTGCAGTGGGGTTACGACAACCGCACGGTCGGCTTCCGGATTCCTTACTCGGGCCCGAGCGCGCGCCGCATCGAGAACCGCATCCCGGGCGTGGACTGCAACCCGTATCTCGCGCTCGCCGCGACGCTCGCGGCCGGCTATCTCGGGATGACGCAAGCGCTCGAGCCGACCGAGCCGCTCGTCAGCGACGGCTACTCGCTGCCGTACCAGCTGCCGCGCAACCTCGAGGAAGGGCTGTCGCTGATGGCCGCCTGCGAGCCGATCCGCGAGATCCTCGGCGAGAAGTTCCTGAAGGCGTACTTCGCGCTGAAGGAAACCGAATACGAAGCGTTCTTCCGCGTGATCAGCTCGTGGGAACGCCGCCATCTGCTGCTGCACGTCTGACGCGTGCGCGTCGAATCGAAATTGTTGGAGGAACGAAACATGACGTACCGTAACGAATCCGCGTGGGTCCAGCCCGCCGCACCGGCCGCGCGCGCCACCGAGGCCGCCCGCTCGACCGCCGAATACCGCGCGCTCGACGCCGCGCATCACATCCATCCGTTCTCGGACATGGGGTCGCTGAACCGCGCGGGCAGCCGCGTGATCGTGAAGGCCGACGGCGTCTATCTGTGGGACTCCGAAGGCAACAAGATCATCGACGGGATGGCCGGCCTCTGGTGCGTGAACGTCGGCTACGGCCGCAAGGAACTCGCCGACGCCGCGTATCGCCAGCTGCAGGAACTGCCGTTCTACAACACGTTCTTCAAGACCACGCACCCGCCGGTGATCGAGCTGTCGCGGATGCTCGCCGAAGTGACGCCGGACGGCTTCGAGCACTTCTTCTACTGCAACAGCGGCTCGGAAGGCAACGACACCGTGCTGCGCCTCGTGCACCAGTACTGGCGCGTGCAGGGCCAGCCGCAGAAGAAGTTCGTGATCTCGCGCAAGAACGGCTACCACGGCTCGACGATCGCCGGCGGCACGCTCGGCGGGATGGGCTACATGCACGAGCAGATGCCGTCGAAGGTCGAGAACATCGTGCACATCGACCAGCCGTACTTCTTCGGCGAAGGCGGCAAGGACGAGACACCGGAAGCGTTCGGCCTCGCGCGCGCGCAGCAGCTCGAAGCGAAGATCCTCGAGCTCGGCGCGGAAAACGTCGCCGCGTTCATCGGCGAGCCGTTCCAGGGCGCGGGCGGCGTGATCTTCCCGCCGTCGACGTACTGGCCGGAAATCCAGCGGATCTGCCGCAAGTACGACATCCTGCTCGTCGCCGATGAAGTGATCGGCGGCTTCGGCCGCACCGGCGAATGGTTCGCGCATCAGCACTTCGGCTTCGAGCCGGACCTGATCACGATGGCGAAGGGGCTGACGTCCGGCTACGTGCCGATGGGCGCGGTCGGGATTCACAAGCGCGTCGCGCAGCCGATCATCGAGAACGGCGATTTCAACCACGGCCTCACGTACTCGGGCCACCCGGTCGCGGCGGCGGTCGCGGTCGCGAACCTGACGCTGCTGCGCGACGAGGGAATCGTCGAGCGCGTGAAGACCGACACCGGCCCGTACTTCCAGGCTGCGCTGCGCGAGGCGTTCGCACGCCATCCGATCGTCGGCGAGGTGCACGGCACGGGCCTCGTCGCGAGCCTGCAGCTCGCTCAATCGCCGGCCGAGCGCCGCCGCTTCGAGAACGGCGGCGACGTTGGCACGATCTGCCGCGACTTCTGCTTCAACGGCAACCTGATCATGCGCGCGACCGGCGACCGGATGCTGCTGTCGCCGCCGCTCGTGATCTCGCGTCCGGAGATCGACGAGATCGTGTCCAAAGCAAAGAAGGCCGTCGATGCAACGGCCCAACAACTCGGACTTTTGTAAACGCATCATTGATAGGCGTCGGCGCCCGCACGGTGCGGGCGCCGACGACTCCCACCATCAGAGGAAACCAACCATGCGTGCTCGCTTCGTCCGCCATGTCTTCGCCGCCGCCGCCCTCGCCGTCGCGGCTGGCGTCACTTCGATCGCCAGCCAGCCGGCGCAGGCCGCCGACTCCGTGCTGAACGTCTACAACTGGTCGGATTACATCGCGAAAGATACGATCCCGAACTTCGAGAAGCAGTCCGGCATCCACGTGAAGTACGACAACTACGACAGCGACGACACGCTGCAGGCGAAGCTGCTGGCGGGCAGCTCGGGCTACGACATCGTCGTGCCGACGTCGAACTACATGGCCAAGCAGATCCAGGCGGGCGTCTATCAGAAGCTCGACAAGTCGAAGCTGCCGAACCTGTCGAACCTCGATCCGGTGCTGATGAAGATGATCGCCGACGCCGATCCGGGCAACCAGTACGGCGTGCCCTGGGCATACGGCACCGACGGCGTCGGCTACAACGTGCAGGCGGTGAAGAAGGAACTCGGCGACAAGGCGCCGCTCGACAGCTGGGCGCTCGTGCTCGACCCGGCGAACCTGTCGAAGCTGAAAGGCTGCGGCGTGTCGTTCCTCGATCAGGCGGTCGACGTGTTCGCGGCGACGCTGCAGTACATGGGCAAGAACCCGAACAGCACGAACCCGGGCGACTATCAGGCCGCGTTCGACGTGCTGAAGAAAGTCCGCCCGTACATCACGCAGTTCAACTCGTCCGGCTACATCAACGACCTCGCGAACGGTGACGTCTGCGTCGCGATCGGCTGGTCGGGCGACGTCGGCATCGCGCATCGCCGCGCGTCCGAAGCGAAGCGCTCGTATGACATCAAGTTCTCGAACCCGAAGGAAGGTGGCCTGCTGTGGTTCGACGTGATGGTGGTGCCGAAGGATGCGCCGCACCCCGAGGCCGCGATGAAGTGGATCAACTACATCGAGGATCCGAAGGTCAACGCGGCGATCACGAACGAAGTGTTCTATCCGACCGCGAACAAGGCCGCGCGCCAGTTCGTGACGTCGACGGTCGCGCAGGATCCGACCGTCTACCCGGGCGACGAAGTGCTGAAGAAGATGACGCTGATGAAGCCGATGCCGGCCGACATCCTGCGTCTCGAAAACCGCCTGTGGGCCCAGCTGAAGACCGGCCACTGACGTCTGGCATCGACGCGGGCAGACACTGCGCTGCCCGCGCGAACGATCCGGCGGGCTGACGCCCGCCCCGCGCGCCGCGTGCGCGCACCGCTCCATCCCTGGCAAGAGAGCCCTCACGAGACGCGTTCCGCGCGTCACGCGGGGACACTCAAGCCTGAAATCCGTGAATGAATGGTGAAACACATGCAATCGATCCCCAGTCATGACGCCGCGCGCCACGCGCGGCCGGGCGCCACGGCCCCCGCGAAGCAGGACGCCTTCGTCCGCATCGAAAACGTGGTCAAGAAATTCGGCGACAGCACGGCCGTGGACAACGTGAACCTGACGATCATGAAGAACGAGCTGTTCGCGCTGCTGGGCAGTTCGGGCTGCGGGAAGTCGACGCTGCTGCGGATGCTGGCGGGTCTCGAGACGGCGACGTCGGGCAAGATCTTCGTGGACGGCGAGGATCTGGCGACGCTGCCGCCGTACCGCCGTCCGGTGAACATGATGTTCCAGTCGTACGCGCTGTTCCCGCACATGACGGTGGAATCGAACGTGGCGTTCGGACTGAAGCAGGAAGGCACGCCGAAGAACGAGATCAAGGAGCGGGTGGGCGACGCGCTGGCGCTGGTGCAGATGAGCAAGTACGCGCAGCGCAAGCCGCACCAGCTGTCGGGCGGCCAGCAGCAGCGGGTGGCGCTGGCGCGCTCGCTGGTGAAGCGTCCGAAGCTGCTGCTGCTGGACGAGCCGATGTCGGCGCTGGACAAGAAGATCCGCCAGAAGACGCAGCTGGAACTGGTGAACATCATCGAGAAGGTGGACGTGACGTGCGTGATGGTGACGCACGACCAGGAAGAGGCGATGACGATGGCGAGCCGCCTGGCGGTGATGAGCGAAGGCAAGATCATGCAGATCGGCGCGCCGAGCGAGGTGTACGAATACCCGAACTGCCGGTTCTCGGCGGAGTTCATCGGCTCGACGAACCTGTTCGAAGGGCGGATCGTGGAGGACGAGCCGGACCACATCTTCGTGGAGAGCGAGGATCTGGAGGCGCGGATGTACGTGAGCCACGGGGTGACGGGGCCGATGGGGATGCCGGTGGGGATCTCGGTGCGCCCGGAGCGGGTGCGGGTGTCGCGTGAGAAGCCGACGACGGCGCACAACTGGGCACGCGGGGTGGTGACGGACGTCGCGTACATGGGCGCGTACTCGCTGTACCACGTGCGTCTGCCGAGCGGCAAGACGGTGATGTCGAACCTGTCGAGCGCGAACCTGATGCACGACGGCGCGCCTGCCTATAACGACGACGTGTTCGTCTCCTGGTCGCCGGCGAGCGGCGTGGTGCTGACGCAATGAGAACGACTGCTC
>NZ_JACBNX010000041.1 GCF_013403875.1 Burkholderia guangdongensis
ACCAGTTGCTTGATCAGCTCCGGGTCAAGGTTCAAGCCCTTGCCCGGTTCAATCGTCACTTCTTCCTTGCGTTTGCGTGGCATAAAGTGGCTCCTTGGCCATCAGTTTATGCCTCACACACAAGGTTCCGGATAGGCTCGTCGCTCGGGATCATCGTGCTGGCAGGTTGCTTTGCCATGTTCTTGCTGAACAGCAAAGCTGCGATCGGAGGCGAAGATCTCGTTTCACCTGTCGACTAAGTCACGTGGTCGTAGTCATTCTTTAGCGGCTTCCAACATCAGGAGGGGTGCGACATCCCCCCTCCTGCGTAGAGCACCGCTCGGCTGACCAACCACAGGTGCTCTTACGCGGGTGCGGTGATCGGACGCTCGCCCGTCACCGACAACTCGTAGCCCGAAACGGCAACTAGACTGCGCCGATGATTCGATAACAGGATCATCTTTTGAATGCCGAGTTCGGCTAGCACCATGGCTCCTGCGCCGTAGTCACGAAGCTCTTGCACCTCGGCGTCATGATCATCTTGATCGCGAAGTCGAACTGCGGTAGCGAACGCATCCGCACGAGGTTTGTTGATGATGACCACAACTCCCGCCCCTTCCTCGGCAATCATCGCCATCGACCGAGCTAAATAGGTTGACTCTTCACCCGATTCACCAAAGGCATCAGCGAAGAGAGACAAGGCGTGCATCCGCACGAGAACCGGGCGGCTCGGATCGATAATGCCTTTGACCAGTGCGACTTGCTCAGTCTTGGTGGCTTTATTCCAGAACACATAGGCTAGCCACTCGCCGCCCCATTTGCTTCTAAATGTCGCGGTAACCTTGCGTTCGAGCAGATGGTCGTGTCGCAACCGATAGGCGATCAGATCCCGAATCGTACCGATCTTCAGATTGTGTCGCTTACCGAATTCGATGAGATCTCCCATGCGAGCCATTGTGCCGTCGTCCTTCATGATCTCGCAGATCACTCCCGAAGGATTCAGTCCGGCCAGACGCGCCACGTCCACTGACGCCTCGGTATGACCCGCTCGAATCAGAACGCCGCCATTGCGTGCACGCAAGGGGAAGACATGACCAGGCGTGGTGATGTCGGTCGCCCCTTTTGTGGCATCGATGGCGACAGAGATCGTACGCGCGCGGTCCGCGGCTGAAATGCCTGTGCTGACATCTTCGCGTGCCTCGATCGAGACCGTGAAGGCCGTCTCATGGCGCGTTCCATTAGTTCGGCTCATTGGCTCCAGCTCAAGCTGTTCAACTCGTGCTTCGGTCAAGGCCAGGCAAATCAATCCCCTGCCGTGGGTTGCCATGAAGTTGATCGCTTCCGGCGTCGCCATCTGGGCAGGAATAACGAGGTCGCCTTCGTTTTCACGATCCTCGTCGTCGACCAAAATGAACATGCGTCCGTTACGCGCTTCGTTGATAATTTCCTGAGGCGGACAAATGTAGGATCGGGATTCAGTGGACATACTTGCTTCTTTTCGCACAGTTGATTCTCCGTCGACAGTCGCTTCGTGCGCTGCTCGCATCCGACGTTTGCGGACGTTGAAATTAAATGAAGCTCACCGGCTAGAACCAGTCAGCCTCATATTTTACGCACTCTTTAGAACGAGAATATTATTTTCTCATTCACGATGAGAGCAGTCGGAAGTTTCGGCGCCATTACTGTTCCCGGATTGGTTACCAGAGATGCCGTCGAGATGAGATAAATGCCAGGTCTTACACGATAGGAATATGAAATCGATACATCGGTTGAAACTGTCGACGTATTCTGAACCCCATGAGCCGCCTCAAAGGATTGCAAGTCGCGGCTCTCAAAAGTCTGGCTAAACCCAAGCGAAAACATATCGAACGGTCGATTTTCAAATGGACCGACCCAAAACAGGTTGATCGAATAATCCTTCGTAAAGAAATTTCGATCCGATGGCGCCGCGTCAACTTTGATATCAAGATTGAGACCGCCCGGGTTATGGGCATTTTTTGTCAGCTGCACCGTGGCACCGGCGTAAAAGGCGTGGTTGTTGTTAGCCACACTCCCGTCGAACCGCGTGTAGTTCGTTGTGTTGTAGATGACACCAGCTCGAGCCCAAACGGGCAGACCTCCCCCCTGAGTCATTCCAGTCTTATATCCGATTTCGTCAATGAATAGCGCTTTTGTATTTGGGGTGCGCCAACGGAAGCCAGTGGGATTTTGCCCCAACTCCACCAGCGAGCCGTCGGGGCTGACGCTTCTTGAAATTCCGAAATGATTATAAAAATTCTTGGTCCATGGGTCACGAACCGTAATTTCTGCGGTCGGAGTTGGCGTATATACGCTGAGACCGGCCATCGCAGGAATCACGCTGGACAGACCTTGCGCCGCAGATCCTGCGTTTCCAGTCAGATTCATGCCGACAAAGTCTTGAATCGTCAGCAGATAACCCGCCTTGAGCTCTAACGTATTATCGAGCAGTGGTTGAACAATGCCCATTGTGGTCATCGCCGGGTGCATAACAGGCGCCTCGCCCGTGCGACCGTCTGAAAAGATATTCGACGCACTGCCAGTAAACTGTGCGCCCACCGGGAATCCAATTCGGCTCAGATCGTATGTGACATAGACATTGCTGATGTTATAGGCGCTGGGTGTTTGCCCCGCGTAGTATTGCGCCCCGCCACGATGCCCATTCAACACATCATAATCGAACACCGGCGAAGTCGATGCCTGGATCCCCCAGCCATGATCTGCCAGGAATTCCCGAAAGCCGAACAGGTTTGGGGCAACTGTATCGCACACTGACGGCAAATAGATCGTGCTCATGATACGGGTGTTGTACTTATCGAATCTCGCGCATTCCATATTTTCCATCGGCGGTAAACCTTCCGGGGCTGGAACCGCCGGGGCTAGTCCCGATTGCGCGAGGGACGCATTCGGCGCGGGCGTGTCCGCCGGCACCTGTGGGTCTGGCGCGGACGTATTCACCTGCGTTTGCGCATCCGCCATACATTCGGACGTTCCGGCGACGGAAAGCAGACACGCAAGCGCAATTGCCTTGAGATTCGACGGCGAAGTTTTTGCTGCAAACCAATATGGCACCACAGTCTCCTCCTAATTTTTTGAGCGGCCAGTTACTGGTACTGGGAGTCATGTTCGTCTTCGTGTCGCAAAAAAAATAGGTGCATCTATCACGGCTTGCATTCCGTCCGACGTCGATAGGCGAAATCGCCTTACATGAAAATGCCGTAACATACGTGGGTAGCGCCTCGGCAGGCCAGATATCTGTGGCTCTTCTGATCACCTTGGCCTGCTCGGTATAAACCTGCGGTTGAAGCGGTCCGCCATCAGTGATGCAGCCTGCAGCCATCGGTACGTCATCGTCGGCCGCGATCTTCGTTTCGTGGTCGTCGAGCGTGACCACGATCGGCGTCGAATGCGCGTTTTTGTTATGGAACCCGCAACAGTAACAGCAGTGCGCTAAGCTGGACGGCGACATACGAAACGAACGTCCAATCGTCAGCTGAGTACTTACAGAAGGGACGGCCGTCAAACGGGGACGTTGTAGCGCGGTTCAACATTCACTCGTATACCCAAGCGTTGCGCCAAACGTGCTGCCGACATCGCCGTGGTTGGTCCAACCTGACAACGTGTCGACAATCGCTCGCGCGGGATCCTCTCCTTGAATTCGAGAGTCGAGCAAGCCCGATAACGGTATCGAGACGAGCCAGTAGAAAGTCGGCACTGGCCCGTGCTTCAGCGATGCCATTCCGCACTGACGGCCCTTGCGACCGATGATGAGCCGCCTAGTCGCCTACGACGCAGATTGCTGGAGATGGGCTTCAGTTCGCATACGTTTTTCCTGGTTCTCGAATGTCTTCAGCGCGAACGCACAGGCCGACTCGCCCGGACATAGGGGCCCCTGTTCGACGCCGGTGGGCACCCGGCTATTGCCGACACCACAGCGCCAATAAGTGAAGTACAACGCGCCAGGAGAACTAACCGCCCTGGCCTCGAGTGCCCTGAACGGATCCGAGTTGATTTTTCCCAACTACGGAACAAGGTTGATGTCGGTACGACCACCCAGCGTGCGAGCGATCGCGTGCCCGCGATGATAGCGGCCGCTGTTATCGAGCGGATGCCCTTTCATTCGCGTCGCAATGACGGCTCTCGATTCGTGATTTCGGCCCCTACTGCCCCCCATGCAGCCACGAGACGTTCAGCCGCGACGTCGAACAGATACGAAAAGCCCGCATCCGATGTTTCGAGCAATTCGCAATCTGGTGCATAGCTCGCGTAATCCTGCGCCCACATCGCGACGAGCAGCGGCCCCACATCCTTGCGAAAACATTCCGGCGTCGATTCGCGCGACGGGCGCCTCAAGATGCTGTTAAGCGGCCCGCGATGGTCGATCATTGCTCCCTCCCGATAACTCACGACGCAATCCGAGGTGGCCTCGAATGAACGATGCTCCAACGCATACACTTTTCCGTTCGGTTGAAGGCGCCCGCCTTCTGGTCGCGCTCAAAGTCGACAATCCGGTGGATCAGCATCGCTCTCGTCGGTGTTGTCGTGTCGAGCACGGCTACCGAAGAGCATTGCCCGACTCACCGGATAGCGGTGCGCAATGCGATTCAGAAATACATCTGCCGCGCGGGCTGTTCCTGGATCAACAGACGGATTCGCGGAATTCTCCCTCACCACCACGGTGAATTACACGGCCTCATCGTATGTTTCTTCGCGGCCATTAGATCACCCCGCTCACAATCGACGACAACCGCACCGGATCGCCTTCTACCAGATTCTTGACGGCGGACAGGCCGGAAAGCCCACCGCGGACGGCCGAGGTCTGCACAAGCGCAACACAATCGTCAATACCGCAGAAATAGCGCAACTTTAGTTCGTCGGGCTACGGCCGTCATGACTCAGCCCAAACGTGGCGTGGGCGGCTTGGCTTGACCTGCCTATTGTTGCTTCGCACACGACACTGAGTTCGGACAGCGGGCCTTTATCTACCGCACGGGCGAACCTAGACTTCGGTCATCGACTCGAGACAACGTCGTCTCGTCGCAGAAACGCGGAGGAAATGATCATGAAATCGCTCGTCCAAACCCTCGCCGTCGCGCTGGCGCTCAGCGTGCCGATCGTCACTTACGCGCAGCAGACGAACCAGCCGGTCACCCGGGCTCAGGTCCGCGCGGAACTGAAGCAGCTCGAACAGGCCGGCTACAACCCGCGCGACTGGTTCTATCCGGAAAGCCTCCAGGCAGCCGAAGCGAAGATCTCGAATCAGCACGCGATGCCGCAAACCGACCAGACCGGCTACGGCCACGACGGCGGCGCCGCCACCGAATCCGGCAAGTAAGCCCCGCCTCCTTTCCCGTTCGCCTCCGGCGGGCGCCCGCACCGGCGGCGCGCCCGCATCGGCGGCCACCCGTTCCACACAAAAACCAACCATGCCGGCTTCTTTTCTCCATCGCGCGCTGCGATCGAGCGCGCTCGCGGCGCTCGCGTCGGTCACGCTGCTTCTGGCAGCCTGCGCCAGCACCTCGACCGTCACCTCCACCAGCCAACCCGACGTCTACACTGTGACGTCCGCGGCCAGCATGGCGCCGCTCGCGTGGGCGAACGCCCATGCGAAAGCCGCGAGCGAAGCCACCGGTTACTGCGCGCGGCTCGGCATGCGTGAAAGCACCCGGTCGGAAGCCCTCGTCGGCGGCGCACCGTATCAGAAGATTCAACTGCAATTCGAATGCCATCGGACACTGTGATCGCCGCCGCACGGCCGTGATCGACACGCCGGCCCGCTTGCCGGCCATTCCCCCGCCCCCGATCCTGGATTAACATCGTGCGTCCCGCCGCGCCTGCTCCACGCCCGGCCAACCTCTCGATCGACGCCCGCGATGATGCTCCTCCTCGTCATATTGGCCGGCCTGTGGGCCGGGCTGCAGAACTCCCTCGCCGGCGGCGGTTCGTTCGTCACGCTGCCCGCGCTGATCGTCGCCGGCATGTCGCCGCTCGCCGCGAACATCACGTCGACGGTCGCGCTGTTCCCCGGCCAGGTCACGACCGGCTGGGCGAGCCGCCAGAACGTGCGCGGCACGGCCGCGCTGTCGTTCCGCGCGCTGTTCGCGGTCAGCATCGTCGGCGGCGCGCTGGGCGGCCTGCTGCTGCTGAAAACGCCGTCGTCGATCTTCGCGCGCCTCGTCCCGTGGCTCGTGCTGTTCGCGACCGGGGTGTTCGCGTGGGGCAGTTTCTTCCGCAAGCCCGGCGAGGCGACCGTGCATCTCGGCACGGCCGGCACCGCGCTCGCGCAGTTCCTGATCGCGATCTACGGCGGCTATTTCGGGGGCGGGATCGGCTTTCTGATGATGGCCGCGCTGACGATGGCGGGCCTCGCGCCGCGTCACGCGGCGTCGACGAAGAACGCGCTCGCGGGCGTGATGAACGCGTCGGCCGTCGTGCTGTTCGTGACGTCGCCGCAACTGCACTGGGGCCCCGCGCTCGCGCTCGGCGCCGGCGCGATCGTCGGCGGGCTGCTCGGCTCGTGGGCGCTCCATCGCGTGAACGAGCGCCTGCTGAGGATCGGAATCGTCTGTATCGGGATCGCGCTGACGATCGGCCTGTTCGTGAAGCCGATCTGACGTCGGCCGTTTGCCGGGCAGTTTAGCCCAACGGCTTAGCCGAACGGCTGAACGCCGATCAGCCAGCGGTGCAGGAACAGCGCGAACACGGCCCAGACCGCGAGGCCGGACGCGATCGCGACCGCGTTCCCGCGCACGCCGCCGGCCGGATACCGGACGCCGGCCTTCTGATCCCGCGCGCGCGCCGCGAGGAAATCGACGAACGACCACACGAGGAATGCGCCGAACAGCACGAGCGCGTTCAGCGTGCCGTTCGCGAGCAGATGCCCGACGGCCCACGCCATCACGCCGGCCAGCATCGGATGGCCGACGATCGACTTGATACGGTTGTTCGGCACGTGCGACGCCGCAATCAGCACGAACGCGATCGCGGTCAGCAGGCCCGTCAGATGCCGCGCGGCGATCGGCGGCACCCATAGCTGAACCGCATCCGCGCGCGAGAGCCCGTAACCCCAGATGATCAGCACGAGGCCGACGCCCGACGCGATCGAATAGCGCCCCTTCCAGCCGCGCTCGCCATAGCGGGCGATCTGCGCGCTGCGCCAGTCGTCCGCGAAGATCCGAATCGAATGCACACCGAGAAAGATCACCAAACCGAGAATCAGCACGAGCATCGGTTGTCTCCGTCATGAATGGGAATGCGGGGCGCGATGCAGCGCGCCCGGCCGGCGCGCGCTCGCGTGATCGGATGAAGCGGATGAAGCGGATGAAGCGGATGAAGCGGATGAAGCGGTTGAGACGGTTGAGACGGTTGAAGCGGTTGAATCAAACGCGTTACCGCGCCGATGCGATCACGTCGGCGACGGCCGCCGTCAGTTTCTTCGCGTATGGCACGTGCAGGAACTCGTTCGGCCCGTGCGCGTTCGACTTCGGCCCGAGCACGCCGCACACCATGAACTGCGCGGACGGGAAGCCCGCCTGCAGCACGTTCATCAGCGGAATCGTGCCGCCGAGCCCCATATACGCGCAGTCGGCGCCGAAATGCCGGCGCGACGCGGCGTCGAGCGAGCCCGCGAGCCACGGCGCGAGATCGGGCGCGGCCCAGCCGGTCGCCGCGCCCGCATCGGGCTTGAACGTGACCTTCGCGTTGTACGGCGGATCGAGCTCCAGCAGTGCCTTCAACTGCTGCACCGCCTGCGCGGCATCGACGAGCGGCGGCAGCCGCAGCGACAGCTTGAACGCGGTGCGCGGACGCAGCACGTTGCCCGCGTCGGCGAGCGGCGGCAGCCCAGCCGCGCCCGTCACCGACAGCGACGGCCGCCACGTCGAATTCAACAGCGCGTCGCGCGGGTCGGTCGTCGTCGGCAGCACCGGCTTGCCGTCCGCGCCGCACGCCCACGGCAGCCCCTTCCAGACGGCGTCGCCGAGAATCGCGGCGGTCGCGTCCGCCTCGTGCAGCTTGCTCGCCGGAATCTCGCAGTGGAACACGCGCGGCAGCAGGTTGCCGGTCGACGCATCCTCGAGCCGCTCGAACAGCTGCCGCATCACGCGGAAGCTCGACGGCGCGATCCCGCCGTAGACGCCCGAATGGATCCCCTCTTCGAGCACCTCGACCTGCAGGTCGCCCGACACGAGCCCGCGCAGCGACGTCGTGAGCCAGAGCTGATCGTAGTTGCCGGCGCCCGAGTCGAGGCAGACGACGAGCGACACCTGGCCGAGCCGCGTGCGCAGCGCGTCGACGTAAGGCAACAAATCGTAACTGCCGGATTCCTCGCAGGTCTCGATCAGGCCGACGCAGCGCGGCCGCTCGACGCCCTGCTCGTCGAGCGCGCCGAGCGCCGCGAGGCTCGCGTAGATCGCATAGCCGTCGTCGGCGCCGCCGCGGCCGTAGAGCTTGCCGTTCTCGAATTTCGGCGTCCACGGGCCGAGATCGGCGCGCCAGCCGTCGAATTCGGGCTGCTTGTCGAGGTGGCCGTAGAGCAGGATCGTGTCGGTGCTGCCCGCGCGCGTCGCGGGCGTCTCGAAGAAGATCACCGGCGTGCGGCCGGCCAGGCGCACGATCTCGAGCTTCAGGCCCTTGACCGGCTGGCGCTCGGCCCACTGCGCGGCGTCGGCGACGACGCGCTCGAGATAGCCGCGCGTCGCCCAGTCCGGGTCGAACGCGGGGCTTTTGGCGGGAATCGCAATGTAGTCGGTCAGCGCATGGAGGATCTCGTCGTTCCATTTGCGTTCGACGAACGCGGTGAGCTTGTCGTGATCGAGGGCGGGAGCGGTATCGACGGAAGTCATGGGGGCGGCCGGTTCGGACTGACGAAAACACCGATGATAGCGCCGTTGGCGCCCGCCGGCGACGTGGCGGGCCCGCGCCGTGAGCGTTTCACCACGGGCAACGATCACCGGCGAAACGCGGCTCCCGGACGCCTATAGTGAAAGATGTAGCAACACTTCGTTGCACGCACGTAAACGGGAAAAGCGCGACAATCAGTCACATTGCAATCCCGGATGGAGCCTCATCATGCAGGCCGAGATTCCGATTCAAGTTGCCGGCGCCGTTGTCGCGATCGGGTTTTACTTCCTCCCGGCGCTCGTCGCCGACCGGCGGCACCGCCACGACGCGCTGACGATCGCGCTGTTCAACGCGCTGTTCGCGTGGACCGGCATCGGCTGGCTGCTGACGCTCTACTGGGCGTGTCAGCCGAACCCGTCACCGGATGTCGTCAACGAAATCCACGCGAACCGGCGCGGACACAGTATGCGGATCTTCTCGGCCGGGCTCGTCGAGCGCGTGCAGCGGCGCATCGTCGCGCAGGAGCGCTGGACGCACAAGCACCATTCGCACCATTCGCCGCACTGAGACAATCGCGGCGGTGTAGCCGTGGATTACGCGGCCGGGCTGTAGCGACGGGCCTGCATGCGCAGGCGGGCGAGACCAGCCGGAATCGCGCGCGGTTGCGGCGCGAGCACGTCGCGATGGAACGTCTCCTGACGGAAATGGCCGCGCTCGTCGAACCACTGGCAAACGAGTTCGTCCGCGTCATCGAAAACGCCCGCGAAGATGACCGTCATGCGGGGACCACCCGACTTCAGTGTCACCACATCGCCGATGCGGAATCTGGTACGGTGATTGTCTCGGTGAATCGTCATGGCTCTCTCAGAATATTTGTACGATTGTGCCGGCCTGTCGGCGCCGGCATCTCCTGCCGGAACGAAGATTAACAATCACAAAATAAATCAGCAACTCCCATTTACGCGATAATCGCGAAAACGACACGAATATGTCCGATTCGCACCGGGTTTTCCCGAAAGCATGGCGAAATCAATGTGTCACCTTTAAAAAAACACCATCCGGACAAGCGCTTGCAATACGGATGTCATATTCCCGGTATAGCAACAATCTGATTAACTGGCAGTAAAACTGTTAATTCAGCGCGCGCACGATATCACGCCAGAAATCGCATCCGACGATCGAAGCGCGCGGCACGGCGCCCGCCCTCGTCGCGAGCCTGAGATGGCCGCTCGCCTGAGTTGTGGCGGCGCAGATCGCGGGCACCACAGCTCGCGGAAGTAACTTCGCGGCGAAGGCGCGCGACTTGTGGTGCGCGTGGGCAGCGCCCGCAGGCGAAGGGCCCCGGGCACACCAAAGCACGCTCGCGGCGGGCTTTGGTGTGAGGTTTCCGCGCAAGTAGTTGAGCCTTGGCGGCGAAGATATAATTGCCGCAGCGGGCGTCTGCAGCGCCCGGGTACGCTGCACGATAACAATCAGGGCCTGCTGCGAGGCGGCATCGCAGCCCATGCATGAAACGAATTCCGTATACAAAAAAAATCTATCTGGATCGGTGCGCACGCCGAACGCTCGACAATATGACGAGCCGGCCGACTCGGAAAAAGTCGTTCCGCGTCGCGCGAGAGAGGGTGACGATCCGTGCGCCCGAAAAATTCATGGCTAGGCGCGATGACTATCGACGCGGCATCTTCACGTTCTTCCAGGACGTCACCTCATGGTTGCAGCGTGGCGCTCACGTGAGGCTGGACTTCAAGCCGATCAAGCAGATGCATCCGTGCGGAACGCTGATGTTCCTGGCAAAGCTGGATATTTGGTGTCACATGCACCCAGGGAAGCTGTCGGCGACCTACCCAGAGGATGAAGTTGTAGAGCAATTGTTCCAACACTTCGGAATTCTCGAGGCGCTCGGACTCCCGGCGCGCCTCCAAGTGACTCACGACCATGTGAAATTTTGGTTCTTCTTCAGTGGGAACAAGGTCGAGCCCGGCGGCTACAGAGATTTGACGACGGCCGTCAGATCGAGCATTCAGCATCCGGAGCCGATTCTTTTTGGAGACTGCCTGAACGAAGCGGTTACGAACGCCGTGAGTCACGCCTATGAGTTCGAGAACGACAGGCTGCCGCCACCTGCGATGCGCAAATGGTGGATGCTTTCGCAGTTCAAAGATGACAAGCTTTTTGTGGCAATCTATGACCATGGCGTCTCGATCCCTGAGTCACTTCGCCGCAAACCCGAATGGGTCGACTATGTCACGCTGAGGCGGTTCAAAGATGCTAGGCTGATAAAGGTGGCCGCGAACAGCTTTCGTACGAGTACGCGCCTCAAACACCGCGGCAAGGGACTGCCCGAGATGCTAGAATTCTCGACCAACCTTTTGCAGGGCGGCCTTTCGATTCTAAGCAACGACGGCGGATGGACGTATCGTGCCGTGGATCGCGTCGAGTCGACGGTGTCGTTCGCCAAACCGCTTCCCGGGACTCTGCTGCTTTGGGAGTTGGCGTTTCGCCCCGGAGTGCAGCCATGAACGTCAAGATGATTTCGATAGCCAAAGACTATTCAGATGAACCTGGCGGCCGCTATTACACCGACGGCCCGCACTCCGGACAACGCTTCCGCGAGGAATTTCTTGCGCCCGCACTTCGCAACAACGAGGTTGTCGAAGTAGACATTGGCGACGTCCTCGCCTTCGGCTCATCGTTTTTGGAAGAAGCCTTCGGTGGCCTAGTCCGGCTGGGATTCGCCGCCAGGGATCTCCACAATCGTCTGCGAGTTGTCTCGGGCTCGCCAACCCACCAAAAGCGCATCTGGCGATACATTGACGATGCCGGCGCCGTTGTCGCCTGAGCTGCATGTCCGTTGCTAGCTTTATCAAAGACTATGGGTCGGCCATTCCTTGGCTGCTTGTGACGGTTGGATGGTTCATCTCTAACGCTCAAGCGAATCGGCGCGAACTTCGCAAGGAGGTTCGATCCGAGATTTCGGAGCTGGAAAACATCGTCAAGGATGTTGGAAAGGAACTGCGATCGTATTACGCGACGGCCCCGGCGTCCGATCTGGCGCACGAGCGCGCGCTCAACATAAAAATGAGCATGAAAGCGTTGGATAGCCGGTTTGATCGCCTTTACTGTCATAACCTTGGCGAGTTCCCGGCCGAGCCTCCCGTCGAGATACAAAGCGTCCGCGAGCAGTTTTTCGATGCCGTGACGGGGGAGAAATTCGAGTCTGCCGTACGTCCTGTGGGGCAAGAGCTCGCCACAATCCTCGCGAAGCAACATTCCGCAGGACTCAAGCTCATCGATGGCCTTTATTCGGCGCTGCTGAAAGAATTCAATTAGTCCGCCATACGCCATGCCGGCCCCGCATCGCGATTTGAAATAGGGTCATTCGCCCAACTCAAGGTTGACTCCGATTCTTGGGCGAGCACCAGCTTGCGACTCTCCCGCCCCGTCCTTAAGCGTCCGCTAAGCCCCGCCCGTTTATCATGAGGGCCATCGGTCGCCGCCACGGCGCCCAACCGGAGAAACACGAAGTCATGCGCGTACTGCTCGTCGAGGACGATCCGCTGATCGGCAGCGGGCTCGAACAAGGCCTGAAACAGGAAGGCTTCGCGGTCGACTGGGTCAAGGACGGCGAAGCGGCGACGCTCGCGCTGCGCACCACCGGCTACGGCCTGCTGCTGCTCGATCTCGGCCTGCCGAAGCGCGACGGGCTGTCGGTGCTCTCCGCGCTGCGCCGCCGCGACGATACGGTGCCCGCGATCGTTATCACCGCGCGCGACGGGCTGTCCGACCGCATCGCGGGCCTCGACAGCGGCGCCGACGACTATCTGGTGAAGCCGTTCGCGCTCGAGGAACTGCTCGCGCGCATCCGCGCGGTCAACCGCCGTCACGCGGGGCGCGCGCAGACCACGGTGTCGATCGGCCCGCTGCGGCTCGACCCGATCAAGCACCAGGTCTGGCTCGACGACGATGAAGTCACGCTGTCGCCGAAGGAATTCGTGCTGCTGCACGAACTGATGCGCGACCCCGGTGCGGTGATCTCGCGCGAGCAGTTCGAGGAACGTCTGTACAGCTGGGGCGAGGAAGTCGAGAGCAACGCGGTGCAGGTCCACATCCACAACCTGCGCAAGAAGCTCGGGCACGACATGATCCTGACGGTGCGCGGCGTCGGCTACCGGATCGGCGAGCGCGGATGAACGCACTGCATCGCGCGAAAGCGCACTGGCCCGGCATCTCGCTGCGGCGCCGGCTGCTGCTCTGGCTGCTGCCCGCCGCGTGCGTGCTCGGCGTGCTCGCGAGCGCGGGCACCTACTGGGGCGTGCTGCGCGAGCTCGACGACATCCTCGACGACCAGATGCGCAGCATGTCGAACCAGATCGTCGTCGGCACGGACGGCACGCTGTCGTTCCGCAATCGCGGCCCCGGCGTGCATCCGTATCGCGCCGACGATCTCGACGCGGTGCTGCTGCAGGTCTGGCGCAACGGCACGCTCGTGTATTCGACCGACAACGACGCCGGGCTGCCGCCGCCCGCGCAGCCCGGCATCGCGACGCTCGACGTCGAAGGCCAGTCGTGGCGCACGTACGTGACGCAGCGCGCGGGCACGACGATCCGCCTCGCGCAGGCGCGGCGCGCGCGCTGGGCGGCGATCGCGGGAATCGCCGTGCATCTGCTGTGGCCGGTGCTGTCGCTGCTGCCGGTGCTCGCGCTCGGCCTCTGGTTCGGCATCGGCTACGGGCTGCGGCCGCTGCGCGCGATCGCCGAAGGCCTGAAACGTAGCAACGCGAACAATCTCGAACCGGTCGACATCACGACGATGCCGAACGAAGTGCGTCCGCTCGCCGAGGCGATCAACGATCTGCTCGTGCGCCTCGATCGGTCGTTCACGCTGCAGCGCCACTTCATCGCCGACGCCGCGCACGAGCTGCGCACGCCGATCATGGGGCTGTCGATCCAGTCGCAACTGCTGCAGCGCGCGACGACGCCCGACGCGCGCGAACGCATCCTCGCGCAGATTCACTCCGGCACGACGCGGCTCGCGCATCTCGCCGAACAGTTGCTGACGCTCGCGCGCATCGAGCCCGACGCGCAGGACACCGGGTTCGCGCCGGTCGATCTCGCGGCGCTGTGCCGCTCGGTGGTCGTCGACCGCGCGCGCATCGCCGATGCGCAGCGTGTCGATCTCGGCGTGGTCGGCCCGTCGTCGCCAGTCGTCGTCGACGGCAATGCGGACACGCTGCGCGTGCTGCTGAACAATCTCGTCGACAACGCGATCCGCTACGCGGGCGCCGGCGCAAGCGTCGACGTGAGCGCGAGCGCCGGCGCCGACGGCTCGCCCGTGCTCGAAGTGTCGGACGACGGCCCCGGCATTCCGGAGGCCGAGCACGCGGACGTGTGGGAGCGCTTCTATCGCGGCGCGGACGTGCAGACGTCGACGCCGGGCAGCGGCCTCGGCTTGTCGATCGTCAAGCGGATCGCCGAGCGGCATCGCGCAACGGTTGCGTTGTCGACGAGCGCCGGCGGGCACGGCCTCACGGTCACCGTGCGCTTCGGCGCGAGTGCGCGAGCGGCGTGACGCGTTGTCCACAGATTTTGTTGGCAAGCTTGTGGATATCCTGAGCACCGCATCGTTAAGCCATTGATCCGACGGCGTTTGCCATCCGTGACGCACACGCGCCGCGCGAAGGCGGGATCGGCGCGATCCGCCCGCGACTTCTCCACAGTTTTTGTTGGCAACGATGTGGATAGCCTGCGCATACCCGACTCAAGCCGTTGATCGCAAAGACTTTTCCGATGGCGTCACGATTTGGGCAGCGGCTGCGCGCCGCTAACCACGCGCCACTAGCCGTGCGCCACTCTATCCACAGATTTTGTTCACAAGCATGTGGATATCCTGAGCATGCCGCGCGCAAGTCGTTGAGCGCGCAACGTTTTGTGTCGCGTGTCACGCTTGCGGCACCCGCAGCGTGTCGCTCAGCCGAGCGCCGCGAGCACGATGCGCGTCGCCGCCGCGATCACGTCGTCGTTCGGCTGCGCGTGCGCGCGCGACTGCACGTAGTACACGGTCAGCACGACCGGCCCGCGCGACGGCGGCCAGATCACGCCGACGTCGTTCGACGCGCCGTAGTCGCCGGTGCCCGTCTTGTCCGCGACCTGCGAGCCCGCCGGCACACCCGCGCGAATCCGCTTGTCGCCGGTCGTGTTGCCGCGCATCCAGTCGACGAGTTGCGTGCGCTGCGCGGCCGGCAGTGCATCGCCGAGCAGCAGCGCGCGCAGGCTCTCTGCCATCGCGGCGGGCGTCGTCGTGTCGCGCGCATCGCCGGGCAGCGCGGTGTTCAGCTGCGTCTCCCAGCGGTCGAGGCGGAACGCGTGGTCGCCGATCGATCGCGCGAACGCGGTCACCGCCGGCGGCCCGCCGATCTGCCTGATCAGCAGGTTCGCGGCCGTGTTGTCGCTGTACTGGAGCGCCGCCCGGCAGAGTTCCGCGATCGTCATCCCCGCGCCGACGTGACGCTCGGTCACCGGCGAGTAATGCGCGAGGTCGCCGCGCGCGTAAGCGATGCGCTGCTGCATCAGCGCCGGAAGCTCGACGCTGCGCGTGAGTACGGCCGCGCTCAGCATCGTCTTGAACGTGCTACAGAACGGAAAGCGCTCGTCGGCGCGATGACGCACGTCACGGCCGCTCGCCGGATCGAGCGCGCACACGCCGAGACGGCCGCCCGCCGCGCGCTCGAGCGCCGCGAGCGATGCGCGCGCGGCATCGTCGGGCATCGTCGGGCGTCGACGCGCGCGCACGCGCGGCAACGGCGAGTGGCGCCGTCGCGGCGGCCAGGAGCAGGAGGCGGCGTTGCGAAGAATGGATCATGCCGGTGGTTCTCTCATAAAAAAAGGCGCGAGTTTTCCACAGATTTTGTTGGCAACGATGTGGATATCCTGGGTACCCGGCACCTAAGCCGTTGATCGGATGGGGATTCCCATCGCGCGTCACCGCAGCGGCACGCCGCGCATCCCGGCCATGCCGATGCGCGATGCGCGCGCATCGCCCAGCATCGCGCAGCCATCGGATGCCGCTTGTCCACAGATTCTGTTGGCAAGATTGTGGATATCCTGCGCATGCGCGATCTAACCCATTGAGCGCGCAGCGATTTGTCCGACGCATTCGCAAATGGGCAGCATAGGCGACTACGGGCAACGGCCAGCGACGACGGGCAACGGCCGGCCGGCGGCGCAATCCCGCCGCGCCGCGCCGCCTTCGCGTCAACTCACGTCAATGCTTCTCGAGCGTCCCGCGCAGGTCGCGTGCCTTGTCGCGTAGCGCCTCGTAGCCGGAACGCGCGTGCTCCGGCAGATCGGGATCGCCGATCAGCGCGCCGAGCGTTTCGATCAGGCTGAACAGGATCCCCTTCGCCGCGCCGGCCGCGATGCTCTGCGACTCGATCGATTCATGCAGATGGTTGACCGCCGCCTCGAGATCCTCGAGCTTGTCGCTCTCGCCGTTCTTGCCGCTCTCGTCGCTCCCGCCGCGCGTGTTGTCGGTCGTCATCGTCAGCCTCCGCCAGAATTCGAATGGGATGCACCGATTCTATGCCGTGCCGCGCGAAACGTCGCGCGAACGTCACAGCATCGACACCACCTTCACGCGCGTACCCGGCTCGGCCGACGCAACCGCCTGCCCGTCGACGCGGCGGAACGTCAGCGACACGCTGTCGTCGCCGACGCGCAGTCCGTCGAGCCGCAGCCAGTCGACACCTTCCGGCAGCGCCGGGCGCTCGATCCGCACCTCGCGGCGCGACGCGTCGACGCTGACGCCGAGGCACGCCTGCAGCATCATGAACGGCGCGCCTGCCGCCCACGCCTGCGGCAGGCACGCGACCGGATACGCGGTCGGCGGCTCGCCGCGCCGGCGCGGAAAGCCGCAGAACAGCTCGGGCAGCCGCATCTCGAAACTCACCGCGGCCTCGAACAGCGCGCGCAGCAGGTTCAGCGCGGCGGCCTTGTCGCCGTAGCGCGCGAGGCCGCGCGCGGCAAGCGCGTTGTCGTGCGGCCAGACCGAGCCGTTGTGGTACGCCATCGGATTGAAGCGCGGCTGGCCGGCCGCGAGCGTGCGCACGCCCCAGCCGGTCTGGAACAGCGCGGAGCCGAGCACGCCCGCGACCGCCTCGCCGCGCGCCGGCTCCGGCAGCCCGAACGCGAGCAGATGGCCGGCATTCGACGCGAGCACGCGGCACAGCTCGCCGTGGCCGTCGAGCGCGATCCCGTAGAAGTTCGCCTCGGGCATCCAGAACAGCGCCTCGACCTGCTCGCGCAGCGTCTTCGCGCGCAGCGCGTAGCGCGTCGCGTCGGCCGCGTGGCCGCGCCGCTGCGAGCACATCGACATCGCGTCGAGCGCCGCGCACGCATACGCCTGCACCTCGACGAGCGCGACCGGCCCGTCCGGGAAGCGCCCGTCCGCATGGAACACCGAGTCGTGGCTGTCCTTCCAGCCCTGGTTCGCAAGCCCCCGCTCCGACGTGCGCTGATAGTCGAGCAGCCCGTACGGATTGCGGTCGCACTTGTCGATCACCCATTGCATCGCGCGCTCGAGCGCGGGCCACAGCTCGTCGATCAGCGCATCGTCGCCGGTGTGCTCGACGTACGCGCCCGCGAGCACGACGAACAGCGGCGTGGTGTCGACGCCGCCGTAGTACAGCGCGAACGGCACCTCGCCCGTCGCGGCCATCTCGCTGCGGCGGAACTCGTGCATGATCTTGCCCGGCTCCGCGTCGCGGAACGCGGACGTCTCGCGCGCCTGATGCGCGGCCAGAAAACGCAGCACGCCGCGCGCGAGCGACGGCTGCAACCACAGCATCTGCAGCGACGTGACGATCGCGTCGCGGCCGAACGGCGTCGAGAACCACGGGATCCCCGCGTACGGGTACGGGCCGGTGTCGAGCGGCGTGGTCAGCAGCCCGAGATCGGCGAGCGAGCGCTCGAGCCATGCGTTGAACAGCGGATTGCTGGTGCGCACGCGCGCGATCGTCGCGCGGCGCGCGCGCATCGCGCGGTGCACGCCGACGAGCGCCGCGCGCACCGACGCGCGGCCCGCCGCGGCCGGTATCGCGGGCGGTATCGCGGGCGCACTCGCGGCCGCGGCCACATTCGCTGGCATATTCGCGGCCGCGGACGCCGCCGACGGCGCAGCGGCGCCCGCGGACGCGATCGTCGCCTCGGCGGTCACGTAGATCGACACGCACGCCTGCGCGGCGATCGTCAGCGTGTAGTCGGCGCGATCGACCGACAGCGCGTCCGGCTCCGGCGAGAAGCGGATCGCGACCGCGCGCTCGACGCCGTCGAGGCCGTCGTAGCGCAGCCGCACCTCGCCCGCCTCGACGGCCGGCGGCGCGATGTTGCCGCGCCGGTCGCGACGCGTGCCGCGCACTTCGAACATGTCCTTGAAGTCGGCCGCGAACGACAGCGACAGCGGCACCTCGGCATCGCTCAGCCCGTAGTTCGTCAGCGACAGCATCTCGTACAGCACATTGCCCGCGACCACACGCAACCGCTCGATGTGGATCACGCCCTCGGGTGTCTCGTGGCCGCCGAGCGGCGGCAGCGGACGGTTCGTCAGGTGCGCGGTGAACGACGCGTTGTCGGCGCTCGTCGCGCCCGACAGCAGCGACGGCGCGCGGCCGCCGAACGTGAGCCGCCATTGCGACAGCACGCGCATGTCGTCGACGAAGAAGCCGTCGTCGCGGCCGCCGATGTCGCCGAGCGTGTCGCTGACGACGAACGCGTCGCCCGACTTCAGCACGTACTGATTGCCGCGCGTGCTCGTCTGCGGATCGGCTTCGGGCGCGATGAACGCGGCGCCCGGCGCCTCGCCGGCGGATGCGGCCCGCGGCGCGCGGGGCGTGGTGTCGTCTGCTTGGCTCGTCGGCATGCATCCTCCTCGTCTTGCGCGCCGCGCGGACATGTGCGGCGCATGTCCGCACAGAATAGGACAGATCGCGGCAGGCAAGCAGCGACATGCGATTCGTGCAATCCACGTGCGCCGCACGCCCCGCCCAAAAGAAAGCGGGCCGCCCGCGGCATTGACGCCGCGAGCGGCCCGCTCGCCCTCCCTCGTGCCCCTACTCTTCGATGGTCAGAACTTCCACAGGATGTTGCCGAGCAGCGCGTTGTCGTGCATCGAGTTACCGAACTGACCGCTGTACGACACGCCGAGCGTCAGGTTCTTCGTCGCATTCACGTCGAGTCCGAGCTCGAGCACCGCGCTGTCGCGTGCGAGCGGCACGCCCGAGATCTGGAACGCCGAGCTGCCGCCGTTGAACGCGAACGCCGACGTCGACGAGGTGTCGCCGAACGCGTGACGCCAGCCGACCATCGCATGCGCACCGAGGTTGCCGGTCGTGTTCACGTTGAGCTGCGTCGCGGCCCGCACGCCGAGCGTCGAGAACACGACGCCCTGCGACGTCGCCCCGCCGCTCAGCGCAGCCGCGCCGCCGCTCTCCGTGAACCCGTTCGTATGCAGATGCACGTACGACAGATTCGCGAACGGCTCGAACGCGTACGCGCCCGCCGGCAGCGCGTAGCCGACCTCGCCGAACACCTGCGTCGAGTTCGCGCCATAGCCGGCGGAGTCGTGATCGCTGAAGCCCGTGAACGCCGGATTGCGGTTCGTATCGATCCGGTACCACGTCTGCGCGACGCCGCCGCGCAGGCCCAACGCGCCGTACTGCGCGCCGCCGTACAGGCCGAGGTAGTAGCTGTTGATCGACGCGGACGCATTGTCGTCGGCATCGAGCGAGCCGTGCGTGACGCCACCCGCGAGACCCACGCGCACCTGGTCGTTCACTGCCATGTCGGCACCGGCGATGAAGCCCTCCTGATGACGATCGACACCCGACGCGTTGCCGTTGCCGCTGAGCCGGCCGCTGCTGCCGTACACGCGCCCCCAGACCACCGGACGATACGGGGTGCCGCCGACGCACGCATCCGCCGAGCCTTGCGACTGGCCGGGCTTCGCGTCACCGTGCGCGGCGCCGTTGTCGCAGAGCGACCCACCGCCTTGCGACAGCGCCGCGAGCGGGCCGCTGCTCGGCGCGACGCCCTGACGCGCGCGATCGACCATCGCCTCGCGCACGTAGCGGCTGTCGAGCAGCAGCGCGCTCTTCGTCGTCGCATACAGGTCGCCGTCGAGCTGCGTGAGCGCGGCGCGCGCGGTCGGCGCGTCGGTGGTGAGCAGCGCGGTGTAGAGCGGGCTGCCCGCGCCGAGCGTGCCGAGCGCGCCGCCGACGGCCGACTGGTCCGGCGTCGTCGCGACCGACGTGAACGGCGTGCCGTTCGTCGCGAGACGCAGATAGACGTCGTTCGCGTCGTAGCTGAGCGTCGGCGTGACGAACGCGTACGTCGAGTTCACGCCGGAGAACTGCCCGGTCACGCCGGCGCCGGCGCTCAGGATCTTGTACGTCGTGTTCGCCTGATAGGTCGCCTGCGCCGCCACCGCCTGCACGGTGCCGCCGTTGATCGTCGCGTTGCCCGTCGCCGCGATCATCCCCGATTGCTGCGGATTCACGCCGACCTGGAACGTCGAGCCGGGCTGGAACGTCACGTTGCCCGCGACGTGCAGCGTCTGCCCGGGCTGCGGCACCGACGCGGTGCCGCCGCTCGACACGTAGAGCCCGCCGATCGTGCCGCTGCCGGTGACGGTCGCGCCGTTCTGCACGGTGACCGGCGAGTTCGCGAGCGAGCCGTTGACCGCCAGCGTGCCCGCCTGGACCGTCGTCGGGCCGGACAGCGTGCTCGTGCCGGTCAGCAGTTCGGTGCCGGCGCCGGACAGCGTCAGCGGGCCCGTGCCGGTCAGCGCGCCGCCGAACGTGCCGTTCGAGCCGGTCAGCGTCAGCGCGGTCGCGCCGAGGTTCACCGTCGTGCCGTTCGCGCCGGACAGTGTGCCGATCGACTGCGGCGCCGTTGCGCCGCTGATGTCGAACGTCGCACCGGGTTCGGCAAGCAGCACCGGAGCCGTCGACGCGAGGCTGCCGCCGGGGCCGATCGCCAGCGTGCCGCTGTCGATCAGCGTGCCGCCGGTGTACGTGTTCGCGCCGCTCAGCGTCGTCGTGCCCGTGCTGTTCTGCACGAGCTCGCCCGGGCCGGCAATCACGCCGCTCAGGCCGAGATCGTTCGAGCCGTTCACCGTCAGCGTCGACCCCTTACCGAGGTTGACCGCGTTGGCGAGCGTCGTCGGCGCGCTCGCGCCGAGCGTGCCCGCGCCGCTGACGTTCAGCGCGCCCGTGCCCAGCGCCGAGTTGTTGCCGACGGCCAGATTGCCGCCGTTCAGGTTCGTGCCGCCGGTGTACGTGTTCGCGCCGGTCAGCGTCTCCGTGCCCGGGCCCGTCACCGTCAGTGCGCCACCGTTGCCGCCGATCGTGCCGGCATAGGTACCATTGGTCGCGTTGTTCATCGTCAGCGCGTTCGCGCCGAGATTCACGTTCGAACCCGTGACACCCGTCAGCGTGCCGATCGACTGCGGCGTCGTTGCGTTGCTGATGTCGAACGTTGCGCCGTTGCCCGTCAGATCGACCGGGCTCGTCGATGCCAGGCTGCCGCCCGTGCCGATCGCCAGCGTGCCGCCGTTGATCGTCGTGCCACCGGTGTACGTGTTCGCACCGGTCAGCGTTTCCGTGCCCGGACCGTTCAGCGTCACGCCGCCCGTGCCACCGATCGTGCCGCCGTAGGTGCCGTTCGTCGCGTTGTTCATCGTCAGCGCGTTCGCGCCGAGATTCACGTTCGTGCCGTTGACACCCGTCAGCGTGCCGATCGACTGCGGCGCCGTTGCGTTGCTGATGTCGAACGTCGCGCCGGTGCCCGCCAGATCGACCGGGCTCGTCGATGCCAGGCTGCCACCCGAACCGAGCGCCAGCGTGCCGCCGTTGATCGTCGTGCCGCCGGTGTACGTGTTCGCACCCGTCAGCGTTTCCGTGCCCGGGCCGCTCAGCGTCACGCCACCCGTGCCGCCGATCGAACCGCCGAACGTGCCATTGGTCGCGTTGTTCATCGTCAGCGCGTTCGCGCCGAGATTCACGTTCGTGCC
>NZ_JACBNX010000042.1 GCF_013403875.1 Burkholderia guangdongensis
GCCCGTAGCCGACGTTCGTGCACCAGAGGCCCGACATCCCGTCGATGTAGCACTTGCCGTCGTTGTCCCACAGATAGACGCCCTCGCCGCGCACCATCACGCGCGGACCCTCGGCGTTCAGCGCCTTCTGATCGACGAACCCGTGCAGATGGTGCGCGGCGTCGATCTTCTGATAGTCCTGCGTGTTGCGGCGCGGCAGCTCGCGGGTATTCATGATCGGCTACTCCTTCCGAAAAATGGTCTGATATCGAGGCAGGGACGACGTGGATGCAAGGTGGTGCAATAAGCGGCTCACCACGTGATCCACGTCGTCTTGAGCCCCGTGTACTTGTCGAGCGCGTGCAGCGACAGGTCGCGCCCGAAGCCCGACTGGCGGAAGCCGCCGAACGGCGTCTGCGCGCTCAGCGCGTCGACGGTGTTCACCGACACCGTGCCCGCACGCAACTGCGCCGACACGCGATGCGCGCGCGCGAGGCTGCCCGTCCACACCGACGCCGCGAGCCCGTAGATCGAATCGTTCGCGAGACGAATCGCTTCGTCCTCCGTATCGAATGGAATCACCGCGAGCACCGGCCCGAAAATTTCGTCGGTCGCGAGCGGATCGTCGGGCGTAACGCCAGTGAAGATCGTCGGCTCGACGAACCAGCCCTTGCCGTTCACCTGGCATGCGTTGCCGCCCGCCGCCAGCGTCGCGCGCTCGCGGCCGCGCGCGATCGCCGCGCACACTCGCTCGAACTGCGCGTGGTCGACGATCGCGCCCATTCCGCTCGCGGGATCGAGCGGATCGCCGGGCCAGTACGCGCGCGCATGCTCGACGAGCCGCGCGACGAAGTCGTCGTGAATCGAGCGCTGCACGAGCAGCCGCGAATTCGCGGAGCACACTTCGCCCTGATTGAAGAAGATTCCGAAGCACGCCTTGCGCGCGGCGAGATCGATGTCGTCGACGTCGTCGAACACGAGGTTCGGGCTCTTGCCGCCACATTCGAGCCATACCTGCTTCATGTTCGACTGGCCCGCGTATTCGAGGAATTTCTTGCCGATCTCGGTCGAGCCGGTGAACGCAACCGCATCGACGTCCGGATGCAGGCCGAGCGCGCGCCCCGCCGTATGGCCGAAGCCGGGCACGACGTTCAGCACGCCGCGCGGCACGCCGGCCTCGTGCGCGAGTTCCGCGAGCCTGAGCGCCGACAGCGGCGACTGCTCGGCGGGCTTCAGCACGACGCTGTTGCCGGCCGCGAGCGCGGGCGCGACTTTCCACGCGACCATGTCGAGCGGGAAATTCCACGGCACGACCGCGCCGACGACGCCGAGCGGCTCGCGCGTGACGATCGCGAGATTGCCGGGATCGGTCGGCGCGACTTCGCCGTACAGCTTGTCGACCGCCTCGCCGTACCACGCGAACACGCCGGCCGCGCCGGGCACGTCGACCGCGAGCGCATCGGCCGCGCGCTTGCCCATGTTCAGCGAATCGAGCAGCGCAAGCTCGCGCCCATGCCGGGTGATCAGCTCGCCGAGCCGGCACAGCACCCGCTTGCGCTCGGCCGGCGCGCAGCGCGACCACGCGCCGGATTCGAACGCCGCGCGCGCGGCGCGCACCGCGCGATCGACGTCGTCGGCATCGCACGACGCGACGTCCGCGATGCGCGCCTCGGTCGCCGGATTGATCGCCGCGAACGTGCGGCCGGATTGCGCGTCGACGAAGCGGCCGTCGATCCATGCCTGCGCGCGCGGCTCGATGCGCGCCGCGAGCGTTTGCCATTCCGCATGGCTGGGTTGAGTCGAAGACAGATCGGTCAAGGCGAACTCCCGTTGAAAATGCCGGCTTCCCGCACAACGGGAAGCGTCTGCGATACTGTCGGTCAACAAAATGCACAGGAAAAGAACATAATTGCTTTTCAGTGCATAGATATGGTCTTTGCAATTCCGGTTCGGCATAGCCGTTCAGGCACCATCATCCGTCGCGCATTGGCATAGCATTCGCCTATGCAGCGCATACGCGGATTCTTCTTGGCAATCCCGATTCGGCTGGCGATAGTCGTCCGATCCCCGCGATCCGACCACACTCCAGAAGGAGACATCCTTGATTACGATCTATGGCGAACGTCATCGCCTGCATCACGGCAAAGGCGAACTGATCGACGGCGAGCTGAAGCCCTGTTTCGAAATGCCGCGCCGCGTCGACATCATCCACGAGCGGCTGAAGCACGTCGGGCTCGGTGCCGTCGTCGCGCCCGATGCGTTCGGCATCGAGTCGCTCGCGCGCGCGCACAGCGACGCCTACCTCGAATTCCTGCAGAACGCGTGGAACGAATGGAGCGCGATGGGCCGCACGCATGACGGGCTGCCGACCGTCTGGCCCGCGCGCGGGATGCGCACCGACCGGCCGCCGAAGGACATCGACGGCAAGCTCGGCTACTACTCGATGGATGCGGGCGCGCCGATCACCGCCGGCACGTGGGCCGCAATCGAGGAATCGGCGTGGGTCGCGCTGACGGGCGCCAGGCTCGTCGAGCACGACCAGCGCGCGGCGTTCGCGCTGTGCCGGCCGCCCGGCCATCACGCGGGGCGCGACGTGATGGGCGGCTACTGCTACCTGAACAACGCGGCGATCGCCGCCGAGGACTGGCTCGCGCGCGGCGCGAAACGCGTCGCGATTCTCGACGTCGACTATCACCACGGCAACGGCACGCAGTCGATCTTCTACGAGCGCGGCGACGTGCTGTTCGCGTCGCTGCACGCGGATCCTGCGGTCGACTATCCGCATTTCCTCGGCTACGCGGACGAGACCGGCCACGGTGCGGGCGCCGACTGCAACCACAATTACCCGATGCCGTGGGGCACCGACTGGTCCGGCTATTCGGCGGCGCTGGCCGACGCGTGCGGCGAGATCGGCCGTTTCGCGCCGGATGCGCTGATCGTGTCGCTCGGCGTCGATACGTTCGAAGGCGATCCGATCTCGAGCTTCAAGCTCAAGAGCGACGACTATCCGCGGATGGGCGCGGCGATCGCGCGGCTCGGGCTGCCGACGCTGTTCGTGATGGAAGGCGGCTATGCGGTCGACGAGATCGGCGTGAACGCGGTCGGCGTGCTGACGGGGTTCGAGTCGGCGGCGTGATATTTGCGTAGCCGATCCGCGTCGTTCGGCTGCTCACGCCGCGCGCGACGACGTCGCGAACGCGAGATAGCACCGCTTCGCCTCGACGTTGAAGCGCACCTGCTCGCCCTGCTCCCGTCCGAAGCGGTCGAGCTCGAAATCGAGGTTCGGCTCGATGTCCTCGCGGCGCTCCGCGAGGCCGGGCAGCACATATGTCCACAGATTGATCCGCGCATACAGATCCTCGCGGAACGTGCCTGCGGCCACCATCTGCCGCAGGTCGCGGTGCGTGCCCGCGATCAGCTCGAAATCGGCGCACCGCCTGCGCAACAAGAAATATCGCTGTCAGATCAATATGTTGCGGCGTTCCCCCATCGATACATCGCTCGCTGGCACGCTCCTCGCGTACAGGAATGCAGCCGGATGTCCCGCTGGCCCGCGAGCCAAAGTTCGCAAGCCTTGCTGGGCTCGTCAGCATCAAGACGGCACAATGAACCGGAGGCGCGGCGCAAAAAACGCCGCGCTCCCGGCACAACGAAATCGGGTGAAGCAATGGATGGACTGGATTATCAGGTGATGGAGCTGGCGCACGGCAAGCCGGTGAAGATGTGGACGAACGGCGTCGCCGTCGAGGACGACGCGCGCAAGCAGCTGCGCAACCTCGCGCAGATGCCTTTCGTGTTCGAGCACATCGCCGTGATGCCGGACGTGCACCTCGGCAAGGGATCGACGATCGGCAGCGTGATTCCGACGAAGGGCGCGATCATTCCGGCCGCGGTCGGCGTCGACATCGGCTGCGGGATGATGGCCGCGCGCACGACGCTGACCGCGTCGGATCTGCCGGATTCGCTCGCGAAGCTGCGCGGCGCGATCGAACGCGCGGTGCCGCACGGCCGCGCGCCGGGACGGCGCGACCCGGGCGCATGGGGCAAGCGCGCGCCGGCCGCGGTCGACGACATGTGGAAGGCGCTGCTGCCGGGATTCCAGCGGATCGTCGGCAAATATCCGAAGCTCGAGAAAACGAACCATTACGCGCATCTCGGCACGCTCGGCACGGGCAACCACTTCATCGAAGTGTGCATCGACGAGCGCGGCAGCGTGTGGTTCATGCTGCACAGCGGCTCGCGCGGCGTCGGCAACGCGATCGGCAGCCTGTTCATCGAGCTCGCGCAAGCGGATATGCGTCAGCACATCGCGAACCTGCCGGATCGCGATCTCGCGTATTTCACGGAAGGCAGCCGGCACTTCGACGATTACGTGGCGGCGGTCGGCTGGGCGCAGGATTACGCGCGGCGCAACCGGCAGGTGATGATGGACGCGGTGATCGGCGCGGCGCGCGACGCGATCGGCAAGCCGTTCGACGTCGACGAGCACGCGGTGAACTGCCACCACAACTACGTGCAGAAGGAGCGGCACTTCGGTGAGGATGTCTACGTGACGCGCAAGGGTGCGGTGTCCGCGCAGAAGGGGCAGCTCGGGATCATTCCGGGCTCGATGGGCGCGAAGAGCTTCATCGTGCGCGGGCTCGGCAATCCGGAGAGCTTCTGCTCGTGCAGTCACGGCGCGGGCCGCGCGATGAGCCGCACCGAAGCGAAGCGCCGCTTCACGGTCGACGATCAGGTGAAGGCGACGCAAGGCGTCGAATGCCGGAAGGACGCGGGCGTCGTCGACGAAATCCCGATGGCCTACAAGGACATCGATGCCGTGATGGCCGCCCAGCGCAGCCTCGTCGAGGTCGTGCACACGCTGCGTCAGGTGGTGTGCGTGAAAGGATAGCGCGACGGGGGCTGAAGGGCGGGCGTACAGCACGCCCGCCCCTGCCGTCGCGGCAATCAGAACGAGTAGATCAGCTGCGTGCCGAGCAGATCGTTCGACTTCGCGTACGACCCGTCGTTGCGCAGGAACACATGACGGTTCGCCCAGTCGTGACGGTATTCGACCTTCACGGTGATCTGCTGCGTCGGGTAGAACAGCAGGTCGACCGCGGCATCCTGGCGCGTCGCGCCCTTGCACTCGAAGCCCACGCCGCCGTTCGCCTTCGACATCGCGAGGCAATCCGAATCGATGCCGAAGCCGTTGAACGGATCCATCCCGTTGCCATTCAGCACAACGCCGCCGCCACCGCCGCCGTTCTTCTGATCGACCAGCACATCGTAGCGCAGCGTCACGCCCATCCGCCCGACCACCGGCGCGTTGAACTTGCGGTGCGCGAGCAGCGACAGGCCATACCACTGCGCAAGGCCACCGTTGAACGCCGCATGCTGCTGCTGGCCGTAGTCGAGCTCCGCGTTGTACTGCACGTCCGCGAGCGTGTACGTCGCATCCGCTTCACCGAAGAAGTACGTGCCGAACGGGCTCGACGCGCCGCCGCCCGGGCCGTACACCAGGTTGCCGGCCGAGTCGGTGCTTTGCGCGAGCGTCTGGCGGCCGATGTTGATCGAGCCGCCGATGTCGAGCGCGCTCGACTTCGTGTAGTCGACGCGCGCCGTGAAGCTCGGCACGCGGTTGCTCGTCGTGATCGGATCGCCGAACGCGTTCGTGCCGGTCGTCACCACCGAGCCGGCCGTGCGAGCCTGCTCGTTGCCGAGCATGAACTTCCACGCCCAGTTGCTGCCGTCGGGCGAGTAGTTCACGCCGAGGCCGACGTACGCACCCGGATCCGAGAAGTCGTACAGCAGGTTGTGCGTGAGCGTCAGCATCTGGTTCGACTGCTGAACCTCGTAGCCGCCGAAGCTCGACATCAGGCCGCCGACCAGCGTCGTCGTGCCCGACACCGGCACCGTGATCACCGCGGTGTTCAGGATGTTGTTGCCGATGTTGCCGCGCTCGTTCGACAGCAGCGTGATGCCATTGCCGCGGTTCGGCATCAGCGTGACCTCGGCCGACGGCGCCATCGGGCCGACGCCGAACGTCTTCTTGATGTCGAGGTACAGGTCGCCGAACGTGCTGTTGAAGTAGTTGTAGTTGCTCTCGTGGTTCGCGAACAGGAACGACGACGTGCTCGCCGCGCGGTTGTAGATGTAGGTCGGATCGAGGTAGCCGGTGATCGACAGGCCGGCGATCGGCCCGGTGTTCGCGGCGTCGCTCAACGAGTCGACCTTCAGTTGCTGGCTCGCGATCTCCTGCTTCATTTCGCCGAGGTCGTCGTTCGTCAGCACGGCGGGCGCCTTGCCGTAGTCCGGCGACGACGCGTCGGCCGGCGCGGCGGCCACGGCCGCCTGCGCGGTGCCGGCCGGCTTCGCGGCGAGCTCGGACTTCAGCGACTTCACTTCCTTGTGCAGTTCGTTGAGTTCGGCACGCAGCGCCTTGATCTGTGCCGACGTCGAGTCGGCCAGCGCGACGCCGGGCAACGCGCCGGCGACGAGCAGGCAGATCAGCTTTTTCTTCATCTAGGGTTCTCCTGGCGAATTTCTTGGCGAGTTTTTTTATGTGGCGATCAGTGGCCCGTCTTGATCTGCGACCAGAGCCGGTTCTCGAGCCGACGAATCTCGGCGGGCAGCGGCTTCATCAGCGTCATCTTCAGCAGCACGTCTTCGGACGGATACACGCCGGTGTCCTTCAGGATCGCCGGATTCACGTACTTGCGCGCCGGCACGTTCGCGGTCGGATAGAACACCGCGTTCGTGATCCCCGCGTTGACCTTCGGATCCTCGATGTAGTTGATCCACTGCAGCGCCGCCTCCGGATGCGGTGCGCCCTTCGGAATCCCCATCAGGTCGAACCACAGCAGCCCGCCTTCCTTCGGGTTCGTGTAGCGGATCTCGTATCCGCGCTTCGCTTCCTCCGCGCGGCGGTGCGAAATGCCGACGTCGCCGGACCAGCCGAACGCGACGCAGATGTCGCCGTTCGCGAGGTCGTTGATGTAGCCGGACGAGTTGAACTGCGTGATGTACGGTCGAATCTTCTTCAGCGCTTCGTACGCAACCTGATAGTCGGCCGGGTTCTTGCTGTTCGGATCCTTGTGCACGTACTGGAGCGCCGCCGAGAACACGTTGCCCGCATCGTCGAGGAACGACACGCCGCAGCCCTGCAGCTTCGACAGGTTCGCCGGATCGAAGATCAGTGACCAGCTGTCGACCGGCGCGTTGTCGCCGAGCGCCTTCTTCACGGCCTGCACGTTGTAGCCGATCCCGTCGGTGCCGAACGCGTACGGCGCGCCGTACTGGTTGCCCGGGTCCGCCTGCGCGACGATCTTCATCAGCACCGGGTCGAGGTTCGCGAGGTTCGGCAGCTTCGACTTGTCGAGCTTCATGAACACGCCCGCCTCGATCTGCTTGCCCATGTAATCCGACGACGGCACGACGACGTCGTAGCCGGAGCTGCCGGACAGCAGCTTCGCCTGCAGCGTGTCGTTGCTGTCGTAGTTGTCGTAGCGGACGTGCACGCCGTTCTGCTTCTCGAACCCGGAGACCGTGTCCGGGCCGATGTAGTCGGACCAGTTGTAGACATTGAGCTCCGTGTCGGCCGCATGCGCGGCCGGCATCGCGACGAACGCCGCGCACGCGGCGGCGACCGCCGTCAGCGCGGTGGATGCCAGATGGAAATGACGCTTGGTGGGGGTGGTGTTCACGATCTCGCCTCGCAAATGAATGATTCGATGTCCGTACAATTTTTCAACTTCATCGCTTCGCTGATTCGCGCGACGAACGGATCGGCCCGGACCGTGTGTGACGTCGATTCAGCTCGACTTCACTGTCGAGCAACAAAATAATCCGCAAAAGAACATATTTGCTTTTCACTGCATAGACTTCTCTTATCCTGTCGCTTCCTGACATAGCCTTTACAAAAGCCCACGCACAGTGCGCGAAAAATGAAAAAAGCCGCCATATCGGCGGCTTCGGCGGCTTCGGCGGCTTTCATGCACTACATTGGTGACGGCGCCGGGCGGCGCCGTCACCGGCATCGCGTCACGCGAACACGTCCGACACGTATCGGCCGGTCTCGCGCTCGATGCGCTCCATCCACTGCTCCGCGGCGTCGGCGCTCGCGCCGACCGCCTCCTGATAGATGCGCACGAACGTGTCGCGCACCGCCGGCGCCATCCGCCGGCCGTCGCCGCACACGTAGACCTGCGCGCCGTCGCGGAACAGTGCGGCGACGTCCGCGCGGTCCTGCCACACGCGATGCTGGACGAAGGTCACGTCGCCGTCGGGCGCCTTGTAGAACGCGGGCCGCACGCTGACGACGCCGGCCGCCTCCCATTGCGCGAGCTCGGCGCGATACAGGTAATCGACGTCCGGATGATCGCAGCCGAAGAACAGCAGCGCCTTGCCGACGCTGCGCCCGCTCAGCGCCTGCAGCGCGCGCTCCTGCAGGAAGCCGCGGAACGGCGCGAGGCCGGTGCCCGCGCAGACCATCACCATCGGCACGTCGGGCGCGGCCGGCGGATGGAACAGATCGTTCGACGGCCGCACCGCGACCGCGACTCGCGTGCCCGGCGCGCAGTTCGCGAGATAGGTCGACGCCATTCCCTGGAAGCGCCCCTGGCCCGACAGCGCCGGCGCATCGACGACCGCGACCGTCAGCGTGCAGCGCGCGGCATCCCACAGCGGCGACGACGAGATCGAATACTGGCGCGCGCGCGCCGGCGGCAGCATCTCGAGGAACGCGGCGAAGCTCAGCGCGCACGCCGGATAGCGCTCGAGCAGATCGAGCACGCTGACGCGCTTGCCCAGCACGTCGCGCTGATACGCGTCCTCGTCGGCGAGCGCGCTCAGCTCGGCCTGCTGCGGCCCGCTCGTCGCGGCGGCCAGCGTCGCGACCTGGCCGCGCGTCGCCGGCTGCGCGAGCTCGACGTAGTGGAACAGCACATCGCTCGCACCGATCGGATGATTGACCGGCAGCGACGTGATTCCGCCTTCGGGCTTGCGAATCACGATCTGGCTGTCCGACGCGAGATCGAAGCGCTTCAGCGCGCGCATCACGACCGCGATCGGGTTGTGCGGCAGCACCGCGAGGTAGTCGCCGGCGCGGTACGTCATGCCGGCCGGCAGCGCGATGTCGATATGGCGCTTCGAGCGGCCGAGCGGCGAACTCATGTCGACGAGCTCGCGGTTCTCAATCACTTCGCCGTACTGGAGATCGCCGAGCCGCAGGATCGTCGCGCGGCCGTCCTTGACCCGCTCGACCTGCAGCTGCGCGCCGCTCGGCGCGGCCTGCACCGTCTTGCCGAGCGCCTGGCCGAAGTCGCTCCACAGGCCCGCGTACCACGCGTCGAATTCGCCGAAGAAGTCGCCACCGGCGTCGGTCTCGCCGCGCGCGCGCAGCCGCGATGCGCCCGCGGCCTCGAGCGCCGCGTCGAAACGCTTCGGCACCGCCTGATACGTGCGCGCCCACTGGCGATTGCCGCAGCCGAACACCGCGTAGCGAACGCCCTTCAGCGCATCCGGCGCGAGCGTATCGAGCCACGCGGCGAACTGGCGCGCGTTGTCGGGCGGCTGGCCTTCGTACGACGCTGTGATGATCACGACCGCGCCCTCGGTCGGCAGCCGGCCCGCGTGCTCGTCGAGCGGCGCCATTTCCGCCGCATAACCCTGCGCGGCCGCATCGCTCGCGATCCGCTCGGCGAACGCCTCGGCCGAGCCGGTATTCGATCCGTACAGCACGACGAGCGGCGTCGCCTGCTCGCCGGGTGCGCGCGCGGGCGCCGGCGCCGGCTGCGCGGCCGCCGGCGCGGCCTGCGGCGCGAGCACGCCGCGCGGCCTGAACGACGCGCTGCCGCGGCGCTTCACGCGGATCCGGAAACCGTGCGGCTTCAGCGTCAGCGTCTCGGACACCTGCAGCTGATACGACGGATCGTCCTCGATCAGATCGAAGCGCTGCAGGATCATCGCGATCAGCAGCACCGCCTCCTGCATCGCGAACGGTCGGCCGATGCACGCGCGCTGGCCGTTGCCGAACGGCTTCCACGCGTTCTGCGGCCGCTTCTCCGCCTCCTCCGGCGAAAAGCGCTCGGGACGGAACGTCTCGACGTCGTCGCCCCATACGCTCGTGTCGCGATGGAGCATCGGCGCCAGCACCATCAGCGTGTCGCGCCGGCCGAGCGCGTAGCGGCCGCCGATCACCGTGTCCTCGCGCGGCTTCAGCGAAAACGCCGGCGCGGTCGGCCAGATCCGCAGGCTTTCCATCAGCACCTGCTCGATGTAGCGCAGCTTCGCGATGTGCTCGACGCGCGGCACGTCGGTGCCGAGCACCGCATCGACCTCCGCGCGCGCCTTCTCGAGCACGTGCGGATTCTTGATCAGGAAGTACGTCGCGAACGACAGCATCCCGCTCGTCGTCTCGTGCCCGGCGATCAGGAACGTGACGAGCTGATAGCGGATGTTCTCGTCCGATAGCCCTTCGCCCGTCACCGGATCGCGCCCCGACAGCATCAGCCCGAGCAGATCCTTCTTCTGCGCGGCGTCGGGGTCGCGCTTGCGCTCGGCGATCAGTTCGTCGGCGACTTCGCGCATCAGCGCGAGATCGTCGTCGTACGCGCGGCGCGTGCGCAGCAGCAGCTTGCTCGCGATCTCCGGCCGCCGCGTGCGCGCACCGGCCTCGGCGAGCGCGTCGACCATCGCGCCGACGAACGGATGCATCTCGCGCTGATAGAAGCTGTTGAAGCGGTAGTCGAACGCGCACAGCGCGATCGTGTCGAGCGTCATCCGCGTCATGTCCTCGGTGACCTCGATCACGTTGCCGGGGCCGAAGCGCTCCCAGCGCGTGACCATCTGGTCGGCAATGTCGAGCATCCGGTCGAACATTCCGCGAATGCCGATCGGGCCGAACGCGGGCATCAGCAGCCGGTGCGCGACCGCCCAGTTCGGCTCGTCGGTCTTGGCCGTAAACAACCCGTCGCCGGCGAAATCGCGGATGTTCTTCAGCGCACCGGCGACGCGCTTGTCGAAGCGCGCCTCGTCGCAGATCTCGTCGACGAGTTCGTGCGAGCTCACGACGATCAGGTTGTTGCCGAAGAAATCGAGCTGGAAGATCGGGCCGTGGATGCGCGCAAGGCGCATGAAGCCCTGAATCGGCGCATCGCCGTCGATCGAGCGCAGGTTGCCGATGAACGGATCGCCTTTCGGCTGGGGGATGGCTTCGGTATGCGACATGTTCGCTCCTTCGGCCCATGCGGCACATGCGTCGAAGGCGGCGGCGCGACCCCGACGCGCACGCGTACGGTCCCGGCCTGCCGGCCTTCCTCGAGCATGCGACCGGATGCGCCGGACACGGTTTGATGGCGGATGGGGATTCGGATCGTCGTCGCGATGCGAATGCGGGCCAAGCTCGACCGCCGTCGCCGCATGCAGCGCGCCGCAGCGGGTGGAGACAGCGGGTGAAAATCGGTCAACCGCCCGCGATCGGACGCGAATTCTGTGCGGGAAGATTGCCGGCGTTCGGTTCGAGACGTTATTAGTGTTAACGCGCTGGTGGTGGGTATGCGAGCAGGTGCTCTAACTCGGTGAAACGGCGCCGGACCGCGCGCCCGGACGCCGTCGGCCCGTCATGCGGGCGCGCCAGCCGGCGCGCGCGCCGGATATCGCTGCGCGAGCCGCTCGAGAAAACCGAGGCAGCGGTCGAGCTGCTCGAACGTCACGAACTCGTCGGCCTTGTGTGCCTGCTCGATCGAGCCCGGCCCGCAGACGATCGTTGGAATCCCGATCGCCTGGAACAACCCGCCCTCGGTGCCGAACGACAGCGTGCGCAGATGCGCGTCGCCGGTCAGCTCGCAGGCCAGATCGCGCAGCCACGCGACGGCCGGCTCGTCCGCGAGCGCCGGATAGTCCGCGAGCGCTTCCCAGTCGACGCCGGCGTCGGCCGACGTGCGCTGCATCGGGTCGACGAGCTCACGCTGCGCGTACGCCTGGATCGAGTCGAGAATGCGTTCGGGGTTGTCGCCGGGCAGATTGCGGATCTCGAACTCGAGCTCCGCGCGATCGGGAATCACGTTCAGCGCGATCCCGCCGTTCAGCCGGCCGGTGTGAACCGTCGTGTAAGGCGGATCGAAGCGCTCGTCGAGCATGCCGTGCACGCTGAGATCGCGCCCGGTGCGGCGCAGGAACGCGACGAACTCCGCCGCGAACTCGACCGCGTTCACGCCCAGATGCGTGAGCGCCGAATGGCCGGCGAGCCCGCGTACGCAGCAACGGTACGCGCGCTTGCCCTTGTGCGCGATGCCGACCTGCATCATCGTCGGCTCGCCGATCACGCACGCGAGCGGCTTCACCGGCGCGTGCGCGAGCTTGTCGAGCAGCCTGCGCACGCCGCGGCAGCCGACTTCCTCGTCGTAGCTGAACGCGAGATGGATCGGCAGCTCGCGCGCATGCTCGATGAAATGCGGCACGCTCGCGAGCACCGCCGCGAGAAAGCCCTTCATGTCCGCGGTGCCGCGGCCGAGCACGCGATCGTCGCGTCGCGTCAGCGCGAACGGCGGGACGGTCCACGGCTGGCCGTCGGCGGGCACCACGTCGGTGTGGCCCGACAGGCAGAGTCCGCGCCGGTCGCGCGGGCCGATCGTCGCGTACAGGTTCGCCTTCTGCCCGGTCGCGTCGTAGGTCAGCGACGCGTCGACGTCGAAGCCGCGCAGATAGTCGCGCACGTACTCGACGAGCGGAAGATTGGACTGGGCGCTTCGGGTATCGAACGCGATCAGCGTATCGAGAATCGACAGCGTCGCGTCGCGCAGCGGATGGGTCATCGTCATGCTCCTGCGAGGCTCGCGCCCCGGTCTACAGATCGCCCGGCACGCCGTACGACGGCGCACGGCCCGGATCGCGCGCACGCGTCACGTAATCGTTCATCTGCGGGGCATAACGTTCCCACAGCGCGCGCAGGTCGGCAAGCGGGCGATCCGACCAGTCGACGCGCAGATTCGCGATCGGCCACGTTGGCCCGCCGTATACGACGAAGCCCGCCGAATACACGGGCCCCGCCTCGCCGCCCGCCGCCGCGCCCGCTTCGAGCGCGCGGACCAGCCGCTCGGCGAGCGGCTGGTCCGCCGACGCGTCGAACGCTTCGACCATCGCCTGCGGCACGTGCGCACCGGCGAGCAGATTGCCGGCGGCGACGCAATCGCGCCCGCGCGCGACGCCCGTCACGCCGAGCCCGCGCTCGCCGGTGAACGTCGCGCCGTTGCCGTGCGCGTCGAGCACCGCGAGCTGCCGCCACTGCGCATGCGCGCGCGCGGAAACGAGCGTGTCGAGCACGTGCTGCGCGCCGTAGCCGCGATCGAGCAGCTCGACGCCGATCTGTCCGAGCTTCGGATCGGTCACGTTCTGGCTCAGCACGATTCCCGACGGGCTGCCCCACAGGCAGCGCGCGGGCACCGCGATGCTCGAGCTGCAGACGATGCCGCCGACGGTGCCGTCGCGCTCGCAGCGTCCGGCCAAAGAGAAAGTCATGGGGGTGTCCTCCGAATGCGTGATCGTCGGCGCGCGTCGATGCGGATGATGCAGACGACAAAGGGCCACAAATGCCCACAAAGGGCCGCGCGCGAACCTGTACAGCGCCAGCATAGCGTCGCCGCAGAATTGGACAAAAATTGTTTTTCTAGCTAAAAGATAGTTTTCGTATATGCAATGGAGAACGGGATGGAAACCGCGCCGCTTCGCTATTCGCTGCGCCAGCTACGATATTTCGTCGTGACGGCGGAGGTTCTGTCGTTTACCGCCGCCGCGAAGCTGCTGCACATCTCGCAGCCGTCGATCTCGTCGGCGCTCGCCGACCTCGAGGAATCGCTCGGCGTGCAGCTGTTCATCCGCCATCACGCGCAGGGGCTGTCGCTGACGCAGGCGGGCCAGGACATTCTCGGCAAGACGCGCGACCTGCTGAAGAACGCGGAGGAATTGCAGGCGGCCGCGAAGGAACTCGACGTCGGCGCGACGGGCACGATCTCGCTCGGCTGCATGGTGTCGCTCGCGCCGCCGCTGCTGCCGTCGCTGATGAGCCGCTTCGTCGCCACGCATTCGGGCATCAGCTTCCGCACGCTCGAAGCGCATCAGGAGGATCTGCTGCGCGGCTTGCAGAACGGCCTGCTCGACGTCGCGCTCACGTACGACCTCGACCTGACCGACGACATCGAATTCGTGCCGCTGCTGTCGCTGCCGCCGTACGCGATCCTGCCGAGCGCGCACCGGCTCGCGTCGCGCAAGACGATCTCGCTGACCGACCTCGCCGACGAGCCGTACGTGATGCTCGACCTGCCGCACAGCCGCGAATACTTCGCGTCGCTGTTCGACGGAATCGCGCCACGGCCGCTCGTCGCGTTCAAGTCCGCGCAGCCGGAGGTCGTGCGCGGGATGGTCGCGAACGGGCTCGGCTACAGCATCCTGAACTTCCCGCTGCGCGCGACGACGACCGTCGACGGACAGGCGTTCGCGATCGTGCCGTTCCGCGAGAAGCTGCGCGCGATGACGCTCGGCATCGTGCATTCGAAGCAGATGAAGCCGCGCGCGGTCGTGCGCAACTTCGCGACGTTCTGCCAGCGCGCGATCAAGGAATTCAGGTAAGTTTTTCCGCAGGTTGTGCGAAAGAAAACGGCGCGCGATCAGCGGATATGGAACACGCCGCCGATCCCGACGCTGACGGGCGGCGCGTAATAGGCGGGCGCGTAGCCGTAGTAGCCGGGGGCCGGTGCGTAGCCGTACGGCGGTGCGACGATACAGCCGCACAGGCCGCTGATCAGGGCAAGCGTAATGAGAAGTCTGGACATCGGCGTGCTCCCAACGCGTGGGGCGAAGTAGGTTGCGGTTCGAGGGGCAATCTTGTCATGGCGCGAAACTGCCGATACGGAAACGCGCGCCCACCACTCCGTATCGCTCATCAAAGAGGCGAGCCGAGTGTAGCGCGGCGGTTTATGCGCCGGGTTTCGCACGCGGTAACACGTGTTACGCGTTGTGACCGCTCCAAAGAAACGCCCCCCACGCTCACTTCGTTCGCTGCCCCCCGAGGGGGCGCTCAGCCTCCTTGGGGCGGCCCGGCGGAGGCTGAAGATCCGCCCCCGCACACACGCGGGGACGCCGCCGATCCGTCAGACGAATCGCGCGCGGATCTTCTGCGCGAGCGCTTCGAGCGTCGCGGCGGGCGCGATTTCGCGCGCGTGCAGGCGCAGCTCGGTGCCCTCCCAGCGCGGAATCACGTGAAAGTGCACGTGCGGCACGGTCTGGCCCGCTGCGCGGCCGTTGAACTGGCCGATGAACACGCCGTCCGGCTCCAGCGCGGCGCGCACCGCGAGCGCAATGCGCTGCGTCATCCGGATCGCTGCGGCGGCCGCGTCGGCCGACAGCTCGAAGATTTCGACCGCGGCCTCCTTCGGAATCACGAGCACGTGGCCGTCCGCTTGCGGCATCAGGTCCATGATCGCGATCGTCGCGTCGTCCTCCGCCACTTTCACGCAGGGGAGCTCGCCGCGCAGGATCTTCGCGAACGGGTTGTTGTTGTCGTAGGACATGGGCATGGGTTCCGTCGGCAGGCTGTCAGGTTGGCATCCCGGCGATTATCGGCCGACGCCGGGGAAAATTTCAACCGGCCGCCGATTCGAGCGGAATAACGGCGGCCCCGCATTCGTTTACGCACAGCGGCGGGCCGCATCGAAGCATCGGGCCCGCCGCCGGCGCTCGTTGACCGCCGGCCGACCGCCGGCCGGCCGCCGGGCCGATCCGCTGCCGCACCGCCGTCGCTCTGCCGCCGCTCCATGGCCGCTCGGTGGCCGCGATGCAAGAGGGAGCCAAGCCATGAACAATCCGCATCCCGTTTCCTCCGTCGATCCCCCCGCTACATCATCCCGCACCGCGCGCGCCGCCCGTCCGCCAGCGCGCGCGCACCGGCTGCGCGTCATCGCCGCGCTACTGCGGCGCGCGGCCTGCGGCGCGGGCGTCATCGCGATGTCGGCCGCGATGTCGACCGCGTTCGGGCCCGCGTACGCCGACGGCGTGATCCTGCCGCCGTCGGCGTCGATCGACGCGACCGTGCCGACGAACGGCGACCTCAATCCGTACGGCATCGCATTCGTGCCGGCCAGCGTGCCGTCGTGGAGCACGCTGAAGCCGGGCGACGTCGTCGTGTCCAACTTCAACGCGCAATCGAATCTGCAGGGCACCGGCACGACGATCGTGAAACTCGTGCCGGGCAGCGGGCCCGTGACGTTCTTCCAGGGCAGCAACCTCGGCCTCACCACCGCGCTCGCGGTGCTGTCGAGCGGCTTCGTGCTGGTCGGCAACCTGCCGACGCCGGACGGCGCCACGATCTCGACGCAGGGTTCGCTGCTCGTCATCAATCCCCAAGGCCAGCTCGTCGCGACGCTCGCGCCGCAGAACCTGCTCAACGGGCCATGGGATCTCGCCGTCATCGATCACGGGCAGCGCGTGACCGCGTTCGTGTCGAACGTGCTGGACGGCACGGTCGCGCGGCTCGACCTGACGATCGGCGACAACGGGGTCACAATGGGGCAGACCTCGCGGATCATCGCGTCCGGCTATCTGCACCGGCGCGATCCGGCCGCGCTCGTCGTCGGCCCGACCGGGCTCGCGTACAACGCGAACACCGACGTACTGTACGTCGCGTCGACCGGAGACAATGCGGTGTTCGCGATCGCCAACGCGTCGACGACGGGCGGCGGCGGCGTCGGACGGATGATCTACTACGACCAAACGCATCTGCACGGCCCACTGGCGCTGGCGTTTGCGCCGAACGGCCATCTCGTCACCGCGAACGGCGACGCGGTCAATCCGGACCCGCAGCAGCCGAGCGAGATCGTCGAATTCACGCCGGAAGGGCGCTTCATCGCGCAGATGCAGGTCGATTCGGTGCCCGGCGCCGCGTTCGGCCTCGCATTCGGACGCGGCGGCAACGGCCAGCCGCAGTTCGCGGCCGTCGACGACAACACGAATTCCGCGACGGTCTGGACGCTGCGTCTGCCCGGCCAGAACGAGAACCAGAACTGACGCCGCCCCGCGCCGGGCTCTGTCGGCGGCCCGGCGCGAACGCAGCCGATGCGTCGGCCGGTGACGAACACGCGTCGTCGCGCGCGTGACACATTCGGTTTGCATGCTCGCGGTTGGCGCGGATGCGGGCCTCCCGGTTCCCGTTACGCGCCGAAACTGGGACACTTCCGCCATCGTCCCGCTTCGCCACGACTCTGAACGATCCCGTTTCGCATGCCCATCCCACTCAAGCGGCTGATGCTCTGGAGCGCCGCGCTCCCCGTTCTCGCCGGCGCCGCGTATGCCGGCCACACGCTGTCGCAGCTCGCGCCGCTCGGCACCGCGTACGCGGCGAAGGCGCTCTGCTCGGGCGTGTTCGTGTCCGGCCGCCCGGCCGCGGCGGTGATCGACGAGGACATCATGACGGGCGTCCATCCGCTGCTGAAGCTCGTGCATCCGTCGGTCGACCGCGCGCGGCGCGTCGCGCGCGCGAGCTTCGTCGGGCTCGCGGTGCGCGAAGCCGAGTTCCGGCCCGGGCTCGGCTGCACGCTCGATCTCGGCGTGCCGGCCGCCGCGCTCGCGGATGCGAGCCTTCCGCGCAGCACGCTCTCCGACCCGCCGCAGCCGGACGCGGCGCCGCCGGACGCACCACGGCCCGTCGCAGCGCCCCCCGTCGCGCCGATACCGGCCGGCGTCGATGCGCAAAAGCTGTGGGCGGCGGTCGCGGCCGCGTTCGCCGAGCCGGATCCCGCGCAGCCGCGCCGCACGCGCGCGGTGGTCGTGATGTACCGCGGCCGCGTGATCGCCGAACGCTACGCGCCCGGCTTCGACGCGAACATGCCGCTGCTCGGCTGGTCGATGACGAAGAGCGTGACCGCGACGCTCGCCGGCCTGCTCGTGAACGCGCACCGGCTCGACGTGAACGCCGCCGCACTGCTGCCCGAATGGCGCGGCGCCGGCGATCCGCGCGCGCGGATCACGCTCGACGAGCTGCTGCGGATGACGAGCGGGCTGCGCTTCAACGAGGATTACGATCATCCGCCGTCCGACGTCGCGGTGATGCTGTACGCGCGGCCCGACGGCGCCGCGTACGCGGCCGCCCAGCCGCTCGCGTTCCCGCCCGGCACGCACTGGCACTACTCGAGCGGCACCAGCGCGATCGTCGCGCGCGTGCTGCGCGGCGCGTTCGACTCCGATGCGGACTACCTGCAATTCCCGCGCCGCGCGCTGTTCGCGCCGCTCGGCATGCGCACCGCGGTGTTCGAGCCTGACGCGTCGGGTACGCTCGCGGGCGCATCGTTCATGTATGCGAGCGCGCGCGACTGGGCGACGTTCGGGCAGTTTCTGCTGCAGGACGGCGTATGGAACGGGCAGCGTCTGCTGCCCGAGGGCTGGGTCCGGTATATGACGCGCGTGACGCCACAGTCGCCACGCCAGGATTTCGGCGCGCATCTGTGGGTCAAGGTGCCGGCGCCGTTCACGAGCCGCACGTCGCCCGCGCCGTCGCTGCCCGCCGACGCGTTTCACGCGGTCGGGCACGAAGGGCAGTTCGTCAGCGTGATTCCGAGCCGGCAGCTCGTCGTCGTGCGGCTCGGGCTATCGCGGCCGGAATCGGTGTGGGATCACGAAACGTTTCTCGCGCGGATTCTCGACGCGTTTGCCGCCGCCCGCGATTGAGCGCCCCTCATATTCACCGACGGCCATGCACACGGCATTTTTCCGCGCGCGTATCCGGAGTCGCTCACTTGGACGTCGCCGGATTGCTCCCGGACGCGGGCAACGAAGGATCGAGATGACTCGATGACCTGACGAGCTGGTCGGTCATCGCGGCGGCGACCGGGTTCGAGCCCGACGACGAACCGCGTTGCCCAGTACTCGAGCGCACCGGGAGCGACGGCGGCGGCAGCGAAGGATCGAGTTTCGACGACGCGCCGACCAATGCCGCCGTCTCGGGCGTCATGGCCTGATTCGTCGCGGTCTGATTCGTCGTGGCGTGGCGCGCCAGCGTCTCGCGGCGACGCGGCGTGTGCTGTGCCGGATGCGTCGCCGAAACGGGCGCGTGCTGCGCATCGACCGACGCGACGGCGGAGGTCGCCGGCTCGCTCGGTTGTACCGCCAGTTGCGGTTGCGCGCCGGCGCTCGGGGCTGCGGGTACGGCTACGGGACCGGGCGCAGGCGCGGGCGTGACGACCACGGACGTGGGCGCCGGTTGCTGCACGGCGTCGGCACTCTTAGCGGGCGCCGAGGAAAGCGTCGGCTGCTCGACGTTTCCTTGCGACGTGTGACCATCGCTCATTTGAGCGTCGGCGGCCTGATTCCGGGTGGAATCGGCCATACCGGCTTCCGCCATCACGCGGTGGTCCGCATTGAGAAGCAGCAGGTACGAAGCGCCGGCGGCAACCACCACGAGCCCTCCGGCAATCATCAATTTCATACGGGTATTCATCATACTTCACCCACGGGTCCTTCAGTCTGCATGAACCATTGATGATAAACGACCGTCGGCACGTCACATCAGACGAATATAATTCGTTGCAGCGTCGAAGCGCGAATTCCGGTGAACCGCGCAACCGGCAGCCATACCAGCAGCCATACCGGCATGCTGTTGCACACGCATCCGTATCCCGACGACATCTCCCCAACCCGCTCGGCAAACCGATCCTTCACCTATGAAAACCTCTCTGTCGATTCGCGGCGTGCTTGCCGCATCCGTCCTTCTGATCGCGCAGGCCGCGCACGCGCATGCGTTCCCGAAGGTTCAGCAACCCGCCGCGGGCGCGACGCTCGCGAGCGCGCCGCACGTCGTGTCGATCGAGTTCAACGACGCGCTCGAACCCGCGTTCAGCTCGATCACGGTCACCGACGGCACCGGCAAGTCGGTCGTCGACGGCAAGTCGGCGGTCGACGACGGCAACCACAAGCGAATGAAGGCGACGCTGACGGACCTCGCGCCCGGCACCTACAAGGTCGGCTGGGTCGCGGTCGCGAACGACGGCCACCGCACGCACGGGCATTACGCGTTTACGGTGAAGTGACCTCAATCCCGATCCGGCGCGCCGAGCGGAAAGAATGAACGATACGGCCGCGCTTCGTCGACCGCGCGCGCGAACGACGGCCGCGCGAGCAAACGCTTGCGATACGCGATCACGTTCGCGAACGACGGATCGATCCGGTGCGTCCAGTCCGCGTAGAACAGGAACGGCGCGGCGCCGCAATCGGCGAGGCTGAAGCACTCGCCCGCCGCCCATTCGCGGTCGGCCATCTTCGCATCGAGCCACGCGTACGCGGTGTCGAGCATCGCGCGCGCGTCGGCGACGCCGCGCGGATCGCGATCCGCCTCCGGGCGCAGCGCGTCGAACACGATCCTCTGCTGCGGCGTCGACACGTAGTTGTCGAAAAAGCGGTCCATCATCCGCACGTCGATCGCCGCGCGAGGATCGTCCGGCAGCAGCGCGACCGGACCCGGGTAATACAGCCCGAGATACTCGATGATGATCGTCGCCTCGATCACGGTCCGGCCCGCGTCGACGAGCACCGGGAAGCGCTTCATCGGCCACAGCGCGGCGAGCTCGCGCATCAGTTGCGGATCGTCGTGCGCCAGCACGCGATACTCGAACGGCGTGCCGTTCTCGTAGAGCGCGGTCAGCACCTTCTGGCAGTAAGACGAGAAAGGATGGGCGTAAAGCGTCGGCATCATCGCGTGTCCCCTTGTCGATCGATCAGAAATGCCCATTCTCGACGATGCGCCCCTCCGCGCGCCAGCGCAGCATCCCGCCGGCGAGATTCGCGACCGTGTCGAATCCCGCCTTGCGCAGGATCACCGTCGCCTGCGCGGACCGGCCGCCCGCGCGGCACACGGTCACGACCGGCCGCTCGCGCGCGATCTCGCCGGAGCGCGCGGCCAGTTCGCCGAGCGCGATCAGGCGCGCGGCCGGGATGTGCCCGAGCGGCCCGTCGTATTCGGCCGGCTCGCGCACGTCGATCACCTGCACCGCGCTCAGATGATCCTCGAGCCATTGCGGATCGATTTCCCAGATCCCCGCGAACGTATACGCGAGCGGCGCCCACGCGGGCTCCGCGTACGCGTCCGGCACGCGCTCGGCCGCGCCGCATTTCAGGTTCGCGGGCACCGCGACGTCGATCTGCTTCGGATGCGGCAGCCCGAGGTTCGTCATATAGCCGGCGAAGTCGTCCTCGCTGAGATCGCCGCCGAGCCGCGGGTTGTAGCGCCGCTCCTCGCCGACGCTCGTCACCGCGAGCCCGCGGTAGTCGTGCGCCGGATACAGCAGACAGTTCTCCGGCAGCGTGAAGATCCGCCCGTGCACCGCGCGGTACAGCGCGCGCGCGTCGCCCTGCTGGAAGTCGGTGCGGCCGGTGCCGCGGATCAGCAGGCAGTCGCCGGTGAACGCGGCCGATTCGTCGTCGAGCACGAGCGTGATGCAGCCGTTCGTGTGCCCCGGCGTCGCGCGCACGCTCAGGTAGCGCGCGCCGAACGCGCAGCGCTCGCCGTCTTGCAGATAGCGGTCCGCGCCTTCCGCGCCGCTCGCGGCGGAGAACGCGATGCCGCTGCCGGTGCGCTGCTTCAGCATCCACGCGCCCGTCACGTGATCCGCGTGCACGTGCGTGTCGATCGTCCAGCGCAGCGCGAGGCCGAGCTCGTCGATCAGCGCCGCGTCGCGCCGCACCTGCTCGAACACCGGATCGATCAGCACCGCCTCGCGCGACGCGCGGTCGGCGAGCAGATACGTGTAGGTCGACGATTGTTGGTCGAAGAGTTGTCGAAAGATCACCACGATGTCGCTCCGTCACCTGCATTCGCGATGCGTGCGGCCCCGCCAGGCCGGGTCGTTCGGCGGGCGCACCGCGGAGCACGCGCGGCACGCCCCTGTCGTCGTTACGCGTGCCGCGTCATTTCGGCTGCGTCACGTACCGCAGGTACGGCTTCAGCGTCTTGAAGCCCTGCGGATACTTCTGCTTCGCGGCGTCGTCGGACACCGACGTCGGAATGATCACGTCGTCGCCCGGCTTCCAGTTCACCGGCGTCGCGACCCCCGCCGACGCGTTCAGCTGCAGCGCGTCGAGCAGCCGCAGCACTTCGTCGAAGTTGCGGCCCGCGCTCATCGGATAGACGAGCATCGCCTTCACCTTCTTGTCCGGGCCGATCACGAACACCGAGCGGATGGTCGCGTTGTCGACCGCGGTGCGCGGCCCGCCGCCGCTCGCGCTCGGATGAATCATGTCGTACAGCTTCGCGACCGTCAGATCGGGGTCGCCGATCATCGGATAGTTGACCGCGTGCCCCTGCGTTTCCTCGATGTCCTTGACCCAGTTGCGGTGATCGCTGACCGGATCGATGCTGAGCCCGATGATCTTCGTGTTGCGCTTGTCGAACTCGGGTTTGAGCTTGGCCATGTAGCCGAGCTCGGTCGTGCAGACCGGCGTGAAGTCCTTCGGATGCGAGAACAGGATGGCCCATTGATCGCCGATCCACTCGTGGAAACTGATCGTTCCTTCGGTGGTCTCGGCCGTGAAATCGGGTGCGTCCTCGCCTAAACGAATCGACATATTATTCTCCTTCAGATGAATGCGTCGCGGCGGCACCGGCGCGACGTCCGAGCGCGGTATAGGCACACTCCGCGCGCCCCTATAGCGTAGAACAAGAACGCTCCGCCGCGTCACGCGGCCAACCCTATACTTTGAATCGATGCGCGGCTCGCGAGGCGCGCAGCGGTGTGCGTCCGTTCGTTCGTTTCGTATGAGGAGAATGAAATGAACGCGTCCCACCCGAAACCGTGAGAGCAGAGGAAGGGGTGGATCCTCACGGGCCAACGGCATCGAAGTGCCCAGGTGGAAAATGCACGCATTTCCCGGCAACCGGAGGATCCACGATGAACAG
>NZ_JACBNX010000043.1 GCF_013403875.1 Burkholderia guangdongensis
TTCAAGGATTTCCGGTGCGCGTGCATCATCCTGTCCGGTATCGAAATCATGCACGTGATCCGAAAGGGGCAGATGCGTGACGATGGCATCGCTGAGACTGCGACCGATCAATTCCATTCTCTTGCAATGTAAGCAGTCCTTCTCATTGCGTGAGTTCGCTCATCCCATTTCCGTTATTGCGACACAGCCCGCAGATTGATCACCAGCTTGATTGCATCGAGCCGGTCGGTCTTCGCGCGCCGCTTGTGGGGCGTGGACGAGTATCGCACCGCAACCGAGCACTATTTTCAGGTTCGGGGGCGCATCGCCACACTTGAGTTCCATCAATCCTGGCCTGCTAAACATCCACGACCGACACCATCATAGACGCTCAATCCAAATTTTCCTCACATTACCACAACGCTCGTTGCGTTAATTTAATTTGTTGTCTATAGTGATCGAACTTCGATTGATCAAAAGAGCTTTCGCGTATTCGCGAAAACGACTTCCAGCCATGCTCGCCGCATCGCGCGCTCAAGGCGACAGCCTCGCATTGCCACGCGCGCTAAATCAAACGCAGGAGAAATAGGATGCCGATCGTTTCCAATGTGAACGAAGTCGATGTGGTCGTGGTCGGGGCGGGTATCACCGGCCTTTCTACCGCTTATGCAGTGCAAAAGGCAGGATGCAGCGTGCTCGTGGTAGAGGCCTCGAACGATGTCGGCGGCCGGATCATGACGCGGGAAAGAAATGGCGACCTCGTCGAGGTCGGTCAACAATATTTCCTGTCGAGCTACAGCGAGTCCTTGAAATTGCTCGAAGAAATCGGGATGACCAGCCAGTTGGTCGAGGAGAATCCCGGGCCTACCCAATATATCGACAAAAAGGGAAGATCGCGCCTCGTCGAGAGCAAAGCCGATCTGCTTCGCGTTCTGGGCATACGCGGTACGATTGATCTGGCGCGTGCGACGCTTCAATATTCGACGCTGGGGAAGCCGCTGGCAAAGTACGGCTTGGAGCCCTATGTCGAAGCCTATGACAATGCCGTGGCGGAGCAGGCTTTGTCCTGGGCCGGCGAGAATTTCATGAACTACGTCGTGCGGCCGATGGTCTATGGCAACGGAGGCACATCGCTGGAGCACAGCAGCCTCTTCCAGACCATTCGACTGTTTCGGAGTAGTCTGCATGGGGCCACGCATTATGGCTTTCGCGGCGGGAACAGGGCGCTACCCCGAAAGCTGGCGGAGTATGTCCCCGTCATGTTGAACGCTGAAGTCGGCGAGCTTCTGACAGCGGGCGACGCGGTGACGGGAGTCAAGCTGGCGGATGGACGGACCATCGAAGCCGGGCACGTCATTCTTTGCACCACGCCCAATGTGGCTGCGCGTCTCACGCCCAGCATGTTCGGGCGCGCCACGGCATTCCTTTCCAATTTCAATCACACGCGTCTCGCGCTGGTGTTCTTCTACCTCGACCGTCCGGTGAAAAGCGCGGGAGTCAGCTTCGGCACCCCCTACCCGGGAAAGCGTTATTTCAACCTGTCGATCAACCATACGGTGATGCGGCCGTTTCAGGTGCCCAGCGGCAAGGCGATCATCTCGGCATGGTCGGCCTATCCCGACGCCGTGAGCTTGCTCGAAAAGTCGGATGACGAAATCCATGCGATGGCGTTCGAGGAAATGAAGCTCTTTTACCCCGGACTTTCAAAGGACTGGGTGGAGCATTCGGAGGTTGTTCGGCACAATTGGGGTTATGCGCGCCCGGCGGTGGGAGATGCTCGGCGCCTTTTGGATTTCCGAGCCGCCGCCGAAACGTACAAGGGTCTGTCCTACGCCAACGCCGATTACAACCTCGTGGCCCTGGAATCGGGGGTCATCATGGGTAAGCAGGCAGCCGCGCGCGCTGTCAAGAGCCTCCGCGAACCGGCCTGAAGGGCCTTTTCAACTGATTCGATCACCATGCTGCGCTAGCGCTGTGAAGCTAGCGCAGCGCCGCATGCATCGCGCGCCGGCTCCGGCGATGCTCATTTTGTCAAGTGCCCGTCATCGCCCACTTCTCGCCCGCTTAGGGCCGATTCGGCTTACGCCGGCCTAAGATTCACTTTGCACAAAAAAACCCACACTCCAAAGAATGCGGGGTTCGTCAGGTATCCGAAACCGCTGGGGATCGTCGTCAGCGGGCCTGTCAGAAATTTCGTGTAAGGCATAACATCCCATCAAGGAGTGTTTATGCCACGCAAACCGAAAGCCAAGCCGGCGGACCTGCCGGCGATTCCGGCCGAGTTGCTTGAACAGTTCGGTAACGGCCCGATGACGGCCGAAGCCATCAATGCGGCCTCGCTGGCCTTCAGAAAGCGCTGATCGAGCGGGCGCTGGGCGGCGAGATGAGCCACCATCTGGGCTATCCGTCCGGCGCGGCCAAACCGGCCGCTGTCACCAACCAGCGCAACGGCACGGGCGCCAAGACCGTGCTGACCGAGGACGGCCCGATTCGCATCGACGTGCCGACCGGAACGGCAGCTTCGAGCCGCTGCTGATTCCCAAGCACGAGCGGCGCTTCACGGGCTTCGACGACAAGATCGTCGCCATGTACGCCCGGGGCATGACCGTGCGGGAGATCCAAGGCTTTCTGCAAGAACAGTATGGCACCGAGGTTTCGCCCGACTTCATCAGCTCGGTCACCGACGAGGTGATGGCCGAAGTCACCGCCTGGCAGGCTCGTCCGCTCGAGCCCATGTATCCGGTCGTGTTCTTCGACGCGCTGCGGGTCAAGATCCGCGAAGACGCCGTGGTACGCAACAAGGCGGTCTATCTGGCGCTGGGCGTTCTGCCCGACGGCTCGCGCGACATCCTCGGCCTGTGGATCGAAGGCACCGAGGGCGCCAAATTCTGGATGAAGGTGTTCAACGATCTGAAGACGCGCGGCGTCAACGACATCCTGATTGCCGTCACGGACGGGCTCAAGGGCATGCCCGAAGCGCTGGCCGCCGTGCTCCCGGCCACGACGCTGCAGACCTGCATCGTCCACCTGATCCGCAACAGCCTCGATTACGCGAGCTGGAAAGACCGCAAGGCGCTGGCTGCCGCGATTCGCCCGGTCTACACGGCGCCGAGTGCCGAAGCCGCCGAAGCAGAACTCAATGCGTTTGCCGACGGGCCGTGGGGGCAGAAATTCCCGACGGTCAGTGCCGCATGGCGCAGCGCCTGGGATCGTGTGATTCCGTTCTTTGCGTTTCCGCCGGCGGTTCGCAAGGTGATTTACACCACAAATTCCATTGAGAATATCAACTCGCAGCTGCGCAAGATCATCAAGACCCGGGGGCACTTCCCGAGCGACGATGCGGCGACGAAACTCATCTGGCTCGCGCTGCGTAATATCACCGCCAACTGGAGCCGCGCCGCCCACGACTGGAAGACGGCCATGAACCAATTCGCTATCCTTTACGCGGATCGCTTCGTTCGACCATCCGTGTGAGTCTCAACCCGCCTTGAACACGGAAATTCTGACACCCCCAAAAACCGTGTTTCCCGCCCCGCCCTTATCCGGCGCTGTACAAGCCGCACTCATCGAGTTTGACCTTGCCATGCGCAACCATCTCAGCCAGATGCTGCGCAATTGTGCGCGTCTCAGCGGACACGGCCCAAGGGCTCTCATAGCCTCGCGGATACAGCACCCTGAGCTCGACCAGTTGCTCCAGTGTCTTCGGCGACTCCTTCAGATACGCCAGCAGACGCTGTTCGCGCGCATCCATCTTTGCCGTAAAGCCGGCGAGGTCGCGCAGGAAGTGCGCGCGATCCGTATAGACCCCGCGATGGTGTGACGTCACCCAGATCTTCGCCGGAATATCCGGCAGCCGGGCGAGGCTGCGCCGAAAGTCGTGCAGGCTCGAACATGCATCGCCATAGTACGGACCAAATCCGGTCAGATCGATGTCGCCGATGAAGGCCACGCCTTCCGGTTCGACTACCAGAACACAGTGGCCCGCTGTGTGGCCGGGCATATGGAACGCGCGGATCCGCGACTTGCCGAGGTCCCACGTCGCACCGTCGGCATAGCCTCGCGCATCCGGCCGCGGCGCATAAAAGAAGTCGCGCTGAAGCATCGACAGCATCGCCGACGCGTCCCTCGTTGCATTACCGTACGCGGCAAACATGCCGTCCCAGTTGCGGATCGCGGACAACTCCGCCTCGTGCACATAGACCTCGGCGCGGGGAATGCGGTGCAGCCCGGCCATATGGTCTTCGTGCACGTGCCCCATGACCACCAGATCAGTCGCGTCGAATTCGGGTCCGATGTAGTTCGATACCAACGGCGTATCGAAGGCGGCTCGAATGTCCGATCCGCGTATCAGGACCTGGTTTCCATCAGGATATTTCCCGCTCTTCTCTCCGAACAGCACGGAAACGCTGCCAAAGTCGACGCGTGCGATCGGTACGTGAGGGGCAGTGTTGCCGGAATCAGGATTCATGTCGATCAATTCCTTTGTTCGCGCGAGCGCCGTGCGCCCGCCTCGCCCGCCTTGCGGGCCCAATCCATCGGGTTGGCGTCCAGCATGCCTGAAATGACTAGATTGTCAGGCCGCCGTCGACCACAATGCACTCGCCGTTCGTGTAACTCGACGCGTCTGATACCAGATACAGGACCGTGCCCGCCATTTCCTTCGGCTCGGCATGCCGGCGCAATGGAATGTCGCCGACGAGGCGCGCGACGATTCCGGCGTCTTCGAACAGGGCTCCGGCAAATTTCGTCTTCGTAAAGCCGGGCAGCAACGCATTCACACGAATGCCGAACGGCCCACACTCCTTCGCGAAGGCTTTCGTCATATTCACGACGGCCGCCTTCGTGATCGAGTAAATGCCCTGCCTGTCTCCCGGCTGCAACGCATTGACCGACGCGGTATTGACGATCGCGCCGCCGCCTTGTGCCCTCATGAGCTTACCGGCCTCGATCGACATGAAGAAGTAACCGCGAATGTTGACCTCGACCGTCTTGTTGTACGCGCCAATATCCGTATCGAGGATGTGCCCGAAATAAGGATTCGCCGCTGCATTGTTGACGAGAATATCGAGGCGGCCGTGCTTTGCACGGATTGTTTCGAACGTTGCCGCAATATCTTCCATCTTGCCGACATGGCACGCTAGCGCCTCCGCACTGCCCCCGGATTTCACGATCTCGTCGGCGACCGTCCTGCAATCTTCGATCTTGCGGCTCGACATGATCACGTGCGCGCCCTGCGCCGCGAGCAATCGTGCAATCTCTTCGCCTATGCCGCGGCTAGCTCCAGTTACCAATGCAATTTTGCCCGTCAGGTTGAACAAATCCTGTGTCATCGACTTTGCCTGTGTAGTGTCGTTTTACGGAAATGCCTGGCGGCCAGCGCAGGCGGCAGCGGCACGCGCCGCGCGATCCACCTTTTCGTCCATCCGTCCCAGCATTGACATCGCGCCGTTGACGGCGCACCACCGCAGCGGCTCCGGCAGCGTCGACGGGGTTTGATGACGCAATCCAGCCAGCAGCGCTGGCTCGTCGCCGCGAATGCGTTCGGCCAGCAAGCGCCCCGCGAGCGACTGCGCACCCACGCCGTGCCCCGAACAGCCGGTGGTATAGAACACGTTCTGTCGCTCGCCAGTTGCGCCGACGACGGGCAGCGCGTCTCCCGCAACGCTGATATAGCCGCTCCAGCAAGCACGAATCGCGAGATCCTTTAGCGTTGGGAAGCGCTCACGAAATGCCCGTATCAGTGCAAGATACGCTGCGCTGTCGGGAATGTTCGGCGTGCGCGAGCCGAATGCGTAACGAACCCGCTTGGTCGTGATCACGAGCGTGTTACGCGCCGTCAAACGATGGCTCTCCATCTTGCGGTGCGCAGTCACGATGCCCTCCCGGTTCGGCCAATTCAGTTGCGCCAGTTGCTCTGCGCAGAGCGGCTCAGTCTCGATAGCCGAGACTCGCATCGGAACCACCTTGTTTTCAAGCAGGCCGAGCCGGGGCGTATAGGCATTGGTGGCGAACACCATGAACGGCGCACGCGCTATGCCCCTTGGCGTTCGCGCCTCGACGACACGGCCCGCCGTCCACCACAGCAGCTCTGTGTTCTCGTAGAGCGTCACGCCTGCCTCAAGCGCCGCGCGGCGCAATCCCATCACGTATTTGCCGGGATCCAGCGTGCCGCCGCGGTTAATGTAGCTGCCGAACAGAAACGCGGGCGGAATGCCTCGTGCGCGCATCGCCGCCCAATCGAGGAATTGCATTTTGATGCCGAATTCCGCGGCCGTGCGTATATTGCTCCGAATGTTCGCTTCGTGCATGGGATGAATACCCGCGCGAATCAATCCCGAAGCGATGTAGTCGCAGTCGATGCCATGCTCCTCGAGCATACTTTCGACGTGACTGACACCTGCTTCAAAGTAATCGACGACCTTCTGCGTTTGTTCGCGGCCAATGCGGTCGAGAAAGAGATCGAACTTCGCCCCCGATCCACCGGCGAGGTAACCCGCATTCCGTCCGCTTGCGCCAAACCCCGCAAACTCGCGCTCAATCACGACGACCCTAGCGCCCTGATTCGCAAGCGCAATCGCCGCGTTTAGCCCCGCAAATCCGGCGCCGACGACGATCACATCCGCGCTGACATCGCCCTCGAGTTCGCGCTGTATGTCTTGCGGTTTTTCCACCCAGCCGCCGATCGTGCGGTATTTTCCGAGCGCCGCGTCCGTTTGGTCCGCTTGCGCTCGCGAGGCGAAATCTCCGATGGGGCCTTTAGCGGCGATGGGATTGCCAGTCCCGGCATAGCCGGCATTCGGTTCTATAACCATAATCGATGCATACAAATGAGAAGTCGGCTCGACGTGCCCGCAGGGTTAATGGGTAGCGGCGTTTCAAAGCCCATACCGCGGGGTTCGTGCCACCCTGCGAGACGTCATGTGAAAGTGCTTCAGCATCAGTTCAGGCGCAGGTCGTCCACGGCAGCCAATCCGGCACCATGGATCGACCCAGCTCCATTCGCAGTACCGATTTCGTCACGGGTGACGACTTCGAGCGAACGGTTCGTGGTGCGAGGTCCATACAGGACGACCGGAATGGCAAAAATGACGTAGCAGGCACCCGCCGCGAGCATCACCGCCTCCATGCTCCCGTGCGAGAACAGCGCCGCTCCTAGCACACCGGAAGCCGCCCCGCCGAATCGGCCGCCGGAGATCACCATGCCGCTGCCCAGCGCGCGCAACTGCGTGGGAATCGTTTCCGGAATGTAGGTGAAGTACGCGTTGATCACCATGCCGGTGATCACTGCCGCAACACCGCCTGCGCCAATCACCACCCAGCTGGTGGTCGAGATGCCGAGCACCGCCAGCGACAACGCGCTGAGGATGGAGGTAACGAGGATGGTGGACTTGCGCTCGCTCCGGTCGAGTATCCGCATGGTCAGGAAAGGCGTGACGCCATAAATCACGTTCCAGAGGAACATCACGTAGTACGCGTGTTCCTCGGAATACTTGAAGCCGTTGATGAGCGCGTAGGCACTCCAGTTCGCGTACAGGTAGTAGCCCAGGTAAGTTCCGAAATAGCCGATGGCGAGCACGGTAACGGTGCGAAGCACGCCCTTGTGTTTCAACAACTCGCGCAGCGTGGGCTCCTTCGCATTTTCGATCACTGCGGCAATCTGGGGCTCGTCGAGCTGGCCGTAGCGCAGCGCGCGTGCTTCCAGGTTGCCGACGGCCGCTTCGGCGCGGCCGAACAGTCCCTTGGAAGTCTGCCAGCGGACCGATTCCGGCAGTGTGAAACGCACGAGCGGTGCGATCACGAGGCCAATACTGCCGGCGATCATCAGGTGGCGCCAGGCATTGGGGCCGCCATGCGGGAGAAAGAACATGGTCAGCGCAGCCGCTCCAATGCCGCCGACCACATAGCCGATCGAGACGATCGACCCGAACCGGCCACGCGCCCTGTGCGGAAACATCTCGGCAACGTAGACCAGCAACACGGACGTGGCCGCCTGCACGCCGATGCCCGTGACGACCCGCGCGGCAAGCATGGTCTCGTAGCCGGTCGAGAACGCCGTTGCCAATGCACCCAACGAGTACAGGGCGGTGGACCATACGAGCACGGAGCGTCGCCCCAGTTTGTCCGAGAGCACGCCGCCCACGAGGGCGCCGATCATCATCCCAACGAAAAAGGCGCTGGTGACGAATCCGATTTGCTCAAGACTCAGGTTGGTATGAGTTTTGATCGTGGGTATGGCGTAGGCAAAGATGGCGTTGTCGTAGTACTCCAGCGTCAGGTTGGCCGCGAGCAGCCCAGCCCAAATGTAATGGATGGCCATCACCGGGAGCCGGTCCAACCGCGCTAGCAAGTTGAATCTGACTTGTGTGTCTGATCGATTCATGTTTTGTCTCCGATACCTATTTTGCTGCTCTTTGTGTGTTCAAAATAAGGCGCACTGGCACAAAATCGAGTGCACTCAGGCACCGGCAGACGCTGCGGTGCGGTCGGCAATGCTCTTTCGCGCACAGCCAGCCTCTACACATCGCGCGTTGCGTTCGTTAGAAGCTTCTTGCAGCAGTTACTGCCTGGGTGTGCGACTACCCACCGGCCATGGCATCGGGCTATCAGCCGTCGCCGCACCCGGCTACCGCGACGGCGCGGATCTCGACCAGGTACTCGGGGCGGGCCAGTTGGGTCACTCCCACGCCCGTCCACGACGGGTAGCGGTTGGGAAGATATTCGTCCTTGACCTTGACAAACTCCTGAATATCGCTTCCTCGCATGTCGAGATGGAAGGTCATGATCTCCACGATATCGGCCATGCTGGCGCCGGCGGCCTCGAGTACGTTCTTCAGGTTTTCGAACGCCAGCCTGGCCTGCGACTCCATCCCCTCGCCGGCCGTATTGGTGGCGCGGTCAAAGCCCACCTGGCCGGATACCCAGATCATGTCACCGACCCGGGTGGCTGCTGAAAAGTGAAGCCTGTCGTACAGTTCCTGAGTCTCTGGCGGATTGATCATCTGTCGCTTCATAGCTGTAGCACTCCTTTGGATGTTTTGTCAGGCTAACTGACGGAAAATGGCCGAACGGAACGAATCTCCCTCGTTGTGATTCGCCAGCTCTTCCCTGAAGAGCGGACCATTGCGTACGTAGTCCGGATTCGAGCCGGGAAGGATGCGGAACGTGGTGTCATCGCTGAAGAACCTCAGCATTCGTGTATTTCAGAACGAATGCCGCATGCCAATGCGCACGTCGGCCTGGGTTGTGGTCGAAGACGGCATGAAGCTGTAGCCGATCACCGCATTCACGCCTTGCGAGGCCTTCAGCCAGTCGCCCGAGATATAGACGTCCGTGCTCTTGGAAAGGGAGTAATGCAAGGCGGTCGTAAGCTGATTCCAGTGATGGCCGTCGAAGTGCGTGTATTGATAGCCGCCCACGAGGCTCAGGGCAGGCGTGAATTGCCAGTTCGCGCCGCCCTCGCCCACCAGCATGTGCTCGCTCTCACCGAAAGCCTTTATCTGCGTGTACGTGAAGTCGCCCATCAGCGTGACGCTACCGATTGCGTAGCTCGCCCCCACGCCGAACGCGCCCTGCTTGTCCACCGGGAACGGCGTGCTCGCATAAAGATCGGTAACGGCGCCCGTGGCCGGATCCACGCTCACGGTCGGCTTGCCGAAGAACGTACTCACGCCGATCATTGCGTAAGGGTCGAATGCATAGATGCCCGACGGGTTGTTCAGTTGCGTGTACGCGGTGCCCATTGAAAATGCACCACGGTGATACTGCGCGCCCACGCTCCAGGCACTGCCCGTATGGAAGTCGCCCGGCGTATTGCTGAACGAGTACATGCCGCCGAACTGGAAGCCGCCGTAGGTGTTCGACATGAACTTCACGGCATTTGGCAGATGGTCACCGTTCATGCGGTCGAAGTCGCCCTGGTTGATGGCGTAGCCACTCGCCCAAGCCGACGCGTTGTACATGTAGACCATCTCCTGCGTCATGTCGATCTGGTTGCCGAACGTGAGTGTGCCCCAATCGTTCTGCAAACCCACATAAGCAGCCCGGCCAAATAGCGATCCGCCATTGGTGATTCGCCCGTTGCTGACGGAAAAGCCGCTCTCCAGCTTGAAGACGGCTTTCAGGCCGCCGCCCAGGTCCTCGCTGCCCTTGATGCCCCAGCGGTTCCCATAGGAAATGCCGTCGTCGAACTTCACCAGATGCGACCCGCCCGCGTTAGTGACGTAGGTCACGCCCGCGTCAATGATCCCGTACATCGTCACGCTGTTCTGGGCGCGGCTGTCGTTCGCGAGCGAGGCCAGTGCGAGCGTGATGCTGGTCAGTGCTGCCGATTTCATGTTTCTCATGGTTCAGGTCTCTATTGCCCCGCTACACGTTCAATGAACGTGCAGCTGGCGCACTCGACGCATCGGAATGGCGCGTCATATGATTAGTAAAACTATCTAATAGATTTTCTAGTTGACGAACTTCTCAGTTCGCCGGGCATTGAGACGGATCTCGACGCCAGTTCACCTGCTCAAGGGGTTTAGGAGCTTTACATGCGCGGATGCGAGATGATCGATCGCCCGGGCTATCGGCTGCGAAGCGGTGGATCGTTACGCATAATTAAGATAACAATCGTCGCGTTAAAAGAAAATAGGGTATTCCCTGCAACCCCGGGATCTGACGGGGCCGCGCTAGTCCGAGCTTGACATTTATTATGACGACCGTTACGCATCGCCGCGGCGGGTTCCTGCGTTGCACCGTGATCGTGGCATTGCGCGTTGCTGCAACGTCGTAAACCTTGGTGTGTCCAGCTCGACTTCACACCATTTCGCCTCGGAGCGCACCTCTGCTTTAACGCAACATTAATTATCAAAACATATGTTGTGTAAAATTATCTTGTCGTCTACAGTGATCGCAGGCGGGAAGTCACGCTTTCGCCACCCAACGAACAAGGAGACTCGTAATGTCCATCAGTCAGTCCCAACGAGATGCGCTCTACCACGACGGCGCCGTCCTCATCGAAAAGTGCCTGAACGAATCACAATTGAGCGAGTGCTACGACGCGCTCCAGTGGGCCGTCGCCAACCCGAGCCCGTCCGTGTTTCGCGGGCTCGACGGCACAGCGCTGCAAACTCACATCGATAACTGCAACCTGCTCGCCAAAGACAAGCTGGACGATCTGATGATGCGACTTCCGTTCGGCAAGCTGTTCCAGGAGCTCTGGGGCTCAGAGCACGTCTGGTACTACGCGGAGGAAATTTTCATCAAGGAAGGAGGAAAGAGCGGCCGTGGGCCGTGGCACCAGGACACGGCGAACCTGCCGTGGGCCGGCGAGCACTGGGGTAATGCGTGGATCACGTTCCAGTCCATCCCGAAGCAGAATTCGCTGGAGATCATTCGCGGTTCGCACCATGGCATCCAGTACGACGGGGCCAGCTTCACGAGCGCAGACGATCCGACCGATCCGCTCTACGGAGACGGCACGTATCCGCGTCTGCCGCATATCGATCGCGATCTCGCGGAAAATCCCGGTTCGTGGGATGTCCTCTCCTGGCCGGTCACCCCCGGCGACGTCGTGCTGCTTCACCCGCGCTCGCTTCACGGCGGGGCGCCGGTCGACGCCAACTGCCCCACCCGCCACACGCTGGTTGTGCGCTTCTTCGGAGATGACGCCCAGTTCCGTACGCTACCCGAGTCGCATCCCCGCTACGCGCGCAATGGCCCATTCTTCAAGGACGAAATGGCGAAGCTCAATCCTGGCGACCCGTTCCGCTCTCCCGTGTTCCGCCAACTGGTCTAAGCGCGACGCGTCACGCCTGGCACGGGGACGGCGGTCCCCGGCTTGCTTTCTGGAAGGACGAAGTACGGACGCTTTCACGTTACGAATCGCGTTCACATCTGACTGCATTACAATGCACTTGAATGAGGCGCCGTACGGCATGCCTAGCAGCTCAATCCACTCGACTTCCTTTCTATGGCGCGAACCTCCACTTCCCAGCCTCGACAAGACAGCAAGTCAGCGGCCGGCCAGGGACCCGCTGCGGCACGCAGAGGCAGACCGGTCGGCGATCACAAGATCAAGCGCGACAACCTGCTCGCCGCCACGGCTGCTGTAATCGCGCGTGAAGGTTACGCGGGGACCTCGTTGCGCAAGATCGCGGTCGAGGCGGGTTGCACGACGGGTGCCTTGAGCTACTACTTTGAAGACAAGGACGAGATCGTGAAGGCGTTAGTCGAGAGTTCGTTCGATCTGTTCGACACGATCCTCGAGCCGTCCGAAACGCCGCTTGACGTCAGAATTACGCTCGAGCGCTGGATGAGCTGGCAAACTGCGAAGGATCTCGATCCGCGGATCGTGCAGTTTCAACTGTTGGGCCAAGCAAAATACGAGCCCGTTGTTGCGGCCGTCATTAACCGACGCTATACGCAGTTTCGGCTCAAGCTGGCGGCGATCGTCGCCAACGACCAGAAACTTGGACTCATCCGAAATGACATCCCTGCGGATCTGCTCGCCGATCAGATATGTGCGCTCGGAGACGGCTGGGCTGTCATGGTGCCGGTCGAGCCGGAGCGATTCAAACCGCGCCGGCTCAAGGCGCTGTTGAATGCCTTCTTCACGTTGCTGACCTCACCCCAGGCAGAAGCAGAATCTGAAACGAACGAGCCGGCGCGCACGGCACGTCGCGCGAAATAACATGATCCAGCAAGACCGTCGGCCGCGCCATGCGACCGACGCGTTCGCCGCACTCGCGGCAGCTTCCCGCCTAAACCACGTGTCCGCATTCGAGCGGAACGCCGTCCTTCGCTCCCCGATATTGCCCCGCAAGTTCACTTTGCGCTCACGCTAGCGCGGTCACTGCGCGCGCACCGAGTCCCATGTTTTATATAACATGTGTTTCGTAAATTCGGTTTCGTGACTATAGTGCACCCATCCCCGCCGATAACGGCCCACCTGAATGGCTGAACCGGGCCGATTATCCGTTCGCACAACGATTGTTGTACGAAAGCGCGAGGAGATCGCGTTGTCCTCACATCAACCAGAAATTCGCGAGAAAAATCCCATCGCAGATCTGTACGAAGTAGCGGTGGTTGGCGCCGGATTCGCTGGCGTCACTGCCGCCCGCGACATCAGCATGGAGGGCCACTCGGTGGTGCTGCTCGAAGCACGCGATCGTATCGGCGGCCGGACTTACCTGAGCGAAGTGCTTGGTCGGCCGCTGGACATGATCGGGCTGTGTCGCATTAAGCGCTGCGGTAAAATCGGCAGGCCGACACAGCTGACGAACACGATGGACAAGATCAAGAAGACACCACGTAAGACGCTGCCCGACGGCATTGGGAAGGTGCTGAAGCGGCTGCATTATCCGC
>NZ_JACBNX010000044.1 GCF_013403875.1 Burkholderia guangdongensis
CCGGCGATGTCGGGCGACGTGTACATGACGGAGTTCGGGTTGAACAGGCCGGTGACGATGACGTTGTCGACGTAGTTGATGAGGCCGCTGCCGAACTGCTTGAGGTCGCGTGAATCGGTGGCGAAGACGGACATCAGGAACGGGGAGAACTGGAGACCGGCGGTGACGGTACCGAAGCCGCCGTTGATGCCGACCCACGCTTGGCGACCGAAGAAGTTGCCGTTGGAGTTGGCGAAGCCGCCGTTGCCGATGTTGATGCCGCTTTCGAGGTTGAAGATGGCGCTGAGCCCGCCGCCGAGGTCCTCGGAGCCGCGCAGGCCGAAGCGGGTGGCGTTCTGTCCGGCGGTCTGGAACGAGAACTGCCGGCCGGCATTGGATCCGTCGGGGGCCTGAGTCTTGCTGGTGTAGAGGAGGGAGGCGTCGGCGATGCCGTAGAGGGTGACGCTGCTCTGCGCGTGGGCGGCGGGAATGGCGGCGAATGCGCAGGCGCCGGCGGCGGCATATTGAATGGCTCGAATGACGGACTTCTTCTTCGCGGACTCTTTCTTCGTCATGACAGGCATCTCCGGATATTTATTGAAATGATTCGTGTTGCAAACGATCGTTGCACCGCAATCACGGCGCGCGGCGCGCATGCTCGTCGATCGCGTCGACGATGCGCGTCCACAGCGGCATCGGCAGCGCGTGGCCCATCCCTTCGAGCACGACCAGCTTCGCGTCCGGCACGGTCTGCGCGACGTCGATCCCGCATTCGATCGGCACCAGCGGATCCGCATTGCCGTGCAGCACGAGTGTCGGCACGTGCAGCGACGCGAGCCGCTCCTTGCGGCTGCCCGATGCGAGAATCGCCGCGAGCTGCCGCGCGACGCCCGGCGGATTGATCCCGCGCGCGAACGCGCGCGTTGCGCGCGCGACGTCGACGGCTTCGTCCTCCGTGTACACCGGGCCGCGCAGCACCTGCATCACCGCGCGATAGCGCGCGAGGTAGGCCCCACGCTCGAGCGGCGTCGGCGTCAGCAGCGCGGTCATCGCTTCGGGCGTCGGCGGCGGCAGGCCGGGCGCGCCGCTCGTCGCCATGATCGACGTCAGCGAGCGCACGCGCGCCGGGTAGCGCAGCGCGATCTCCTGGCCGATCGCGCCGCCCATCGACGCGCCGACGACGTGCGCGCGATCGAGCCCGAGCGCGTCGAGCAGGCCGATGCTGTCGGCGGCCATGTCCGCGAGCGTGTACGGCACGTCGAGCGGCTGGCCGGCCATCGCGCGCGTCAGCAGCGCGGTGACGTTCGGCACGCCGGCCTGATCGAAGCGCGTCGATAGCCCGATGTCGCGGTTGTCGAAACGGATCACGTGGTAGCCGCGTTGTGCGAGCTGCTCGCAGAAGCCTTCCTCCCACGCGATCATCTGCGTGCCTAGGCCCATCACCAGCAGCAGCGGCGGCGCGGCGGGATCGCCGAAGGTGTCGTACGCGAGCTCGATACCGTTTGCTTTCGCGCGGACGACGGGGGGAGTGGACGGAACGCTGTTCATCGGGTCTCGTTCGGAATAGGGGAGGGGATCGAAAAATCCGGGCCGCCCGAAGGCGGCCCCGGTGGGCGCGTCAGCCCGCGTTTTGCGACGGCTGGTGGGCGCGGACCGTCATCATCAGCAGCAGCCCGGACAGCGCGTACACGGTGACGACGAAGAAGAGGCTGTACGCGGGGTTGTGGCTGCGCTCGATGATCATCGCGTTGATGCTCGGGCTCACGGCGGGCCCGAGGTTGCCGAAGCTGCTGATCACCGCGAGGCCGGCGGCGGCCGAGCGCGCCGACAGGTACTCGCTGGCGATCGCCATGGTCAGCGGCGTCAGCGACGCGACGCCGAACACCGCGACCGACAGCGCGATCACCGAGCCGGTGATGTTGCCGCTCAGGGCGGCGGTCGCGAGCAGGCCGCCGCACGCGAGCGCGATCGAGAGCAAGTAGTGCCAGCGCCGCTCGCGCCGCCGGTCGGAACTCGAGCAGATCAGCACCATGCCGGCCGCGCCGACCGCGTTCGGAATCGCGACGAGAACGCCGACGAGCAGCACGTCCTTCACGTGCCAGCCGTGGACCAGCGTAGGCAGCCAGAAGATGAGGATGTAGGAGCCGGACAGCGCGAGGCAGTACACGAGCGCCAGCATCCACACGCGGAAGTCGCGGAACATCATGCCGACGCCCGCGTCGCCTTCGCTCTCGATGTCCTTCTCGTCGTGCGCGAGGCTTTCGCGAACGATGGTCTTCTCGGCGTCGGTGAGCCACGTCGCGTTGTCCGGCTTGTCGGCGAGCGCGACGAACGCGACGATGCCGATCAGCACGGCCGGCAGCCCCTGCACCAGATACAGCCACTGCCAGCCGTACATGCCGCTCAGGCCGTCGAAGTACTTGAGGATCGCGCCGCACAGCGGCCCGGCGATGATGCCGGAGATCACGGTCGCGGTCATGAAGTACGCGATCACCTTGCCGCGGCGATGCGACGGATACCAGTACGTGAAGTACAGGATGATCCCCGGGAAGAAGCCGGCCTCGAACGCGCCGAGCAGGAAGCGCGCGACGTAGAACTCGGTCGGTGTCGACACGAACATCATCGCGGACGCGGTGATGCCCCACAGCACCATGATGCGCAGCAGCGTCTTGCGCGCGCCGATCTTCTCGAGCACCAGATTGCTCGGGATTTCGAACAGAAAGTAGCCGACGAAGAAAATCCCCGCGCCGAGGCCATACACTGCTTCGCCCCACGGCAGCGTGTGCTTCATCTGCAACTGCGCGTAGCCGATGTTCGTGCGATCGAGGAACGCGATCACGTACGCGATGATCAGGAGCGGCACGAGATGCCGGTTGATTTTCGAGTAGGTCGCTTCGGTCGCCGAGTCCATCAATGCGGGCGATTGCGAAACGTTGCGGGTCACACTCGGGTTCATTGACGTGTCTCCTTGGTCGATCGGAGTTGGCGCATGGGCGCTTCTCTCGGATCCGATCGTTTATTGGATGCGGCCGTTTGTGTGCCGTGCGAACGCGCGCGGTGCGGCGCGCGTTCGCACGATAGGGTCGCGGCGGCCGGCGAGCCGCCGCGCGTGGGATGCCGCGCGCTCAGCCGTCGAGCGACGCCGGCTTCGTGGATTCTCCGTGCTTCGCCGGCGCCTGCGCGAGCGCGTCCGCATCGGGCAACGCTGCGTCCGCGCCCGATGCGTCCTTCGCGTCGGGCGCTTCGTCCGCCGCTGCCGCCTTGTCCGCTTTGTCCGCCTTCGCCGATTTCGCGGCCTTCGCCTTGGCCGGCGCGGCGTCCGCTTTCGCCGGCGCGGCCTCGGCTTCGTCGACCGACGGCAGCGCCTCGATCTCGCGCAGCGCGGCCTTCAGCAGCTCGATCAGCTCGTACGACTCGTCCTGCGACAGGATGCGCCGGCACGCGGTGAGACCGAAGTCGAGCTGGCCCGCGTAGCTCTGCACGGTGATGTTCAGCGCGGAGCCGTGATACGGGATCGACACCGGATAGAAGCTCAGCATCTTCGCCCCGGCGACGTACAGCGTTGACGGCGGCCCCGGCACGTTCGAGATCAGCACGTTGGCGGCCGCCGGCATCCGGCTCGCGAGATTCGAGCGGCCATACAGCGACGCGAGGCCGGTCATGATCCACGGCGAGCCGTTGAACGGCATGTCGAGCCGCAGCACCGGCTGCAGCTCGCGCACGACGGCCTTCGCGGCCTCGGACGACGCATGGATCGTCTTGAAGCGCTCGGCCGGATCCTTGACGTCGGTCGCCAGGTCGACGCGCACCGCCGACACCTGGTTGTTCATCGAGTCGTCGTCCTTGTCGCGCAGGCTGACCGGCACGGCCGCGATCAGCGACTGCTTCGGCAGCAGGTCGCGCTGTTGCAGGAAGTTGCGCAGCGCGCTTGCGCACATCGCCATCACGATCGTGTTGACGGTGCCGCCGACGCGCTTGCCGAGCGCCTTCACGTCGTTGAACGGCAGCGACAGCGTGCTGAACGAGCGCTGGTTGGTGATTGAATCGTTGAAGATCGTCTTCGGCGCGAGCCCGAGGTTCAGGGCGCGCTCGCCGGGCTTGGTCCGCTGGTCGGCGAGCACGCGCGTCGCGGTCGTCAGCGCGCGCGAGATCTGCGGCAGCGTCTGGCCGAGCTTCTGATACTGCGACGTCGCGTTCTTCAGCGCGGCCTGCAGCAGTTCGGCGACGCCGAGCTGGTAGCTGTTCGCGCGGCGCTTCCTCCGCGGCGGCGGCACTTCGCGGATCTCGGGCGTCGTGTCGTACAGCACCTTCGCGAGCTCGGTGCCGGCCTTGCCGTCGACGCCGCTATGGTGCGCCTTCGTGTAGACCGCGACCTGGCCGTTCTCGAGGCCCTCGATCACGAAGATTTCCCACAGCGGCCGGCTGCGGTCGAGCAGCGTCGAATGCAGCCGCGCGACCAGCATCTCGAGCTGCTTCATGCTGCCGGGGCGCCGCAGCACGTGAGAGCGCACGTGATAGTCGAGATCGATGTCGTCGTCCTCGATCCACACGGGCTCCGCGAGCTCGAACGGCATCTGCGCGAGCTTGCGGTTCAGCACCGATGCGAGATGCATGCGGTCGCCGATCATTGCCTTGAAGTCTTCGTAGAAATCGCCGTCGTAATCTTCGGGCAGTTCGAGCAGCATCAGACTGCCGACGTGCATCGGCGTTTCCGGCGTCTCGAAGTGCAGGAACGATGCATCGAGATTGCTCAGATGATCCATCGGTACTCCTCCTCATTCGTTCGTGATGGCGGGCGGGCGCGGGCGCCCGGGCCGTTCAGGCCCGGGCAGGCTTTCTTTCAGGCCTGTGCGCCGCGCTCGCGCGCGTCCTCTTCCTGCAGCGTCTTTTTCGAGATCTTGCCGACCGGCGTCTTCGGCAGCTCGGCGCGGAACGCGAGCGCCTGCACCATCTCGTGCTTGCCGAGCTTGTCCTTCAGGAACGCCTGCAGCGCGTCGAGCGCGAACTCGTCGGTGCCCGGCTTCAGCACGACGAACGCCTTTGGCGACTGGCCGCGATATTCGTCGGGAACCCCGATCACCGCGACTTCCTGCACCGACGGATGCTGGTAGATCGCTTCCTCGAGCACGCGCGGATACACGTTGTAGCCGCTGCACAGCAGCATGTCCTTCGTGCGGTCGACGATGAACACGTAGCCGTCGTCGTCCATGTACGCGACGTCGCCGGTGCGCATGAAGCCGTCGAACGTCGTCACGTCGGCGGTCGCGTCCGGGCGCTTCCAGTAGCCCTTCATCACGTTCGGCCCCTTGATGCACAGCTCGCCGGACTGGCCGAGCGGCACGTAGCGGGTCGGGTCGTCGACGTCGAGCATCCGGATCTCGATGCGCGGGCTCGGAATCCCGCACGAGCCCGGCTTGCGCGGCAGGTGCGACGGCGTGAACGTGCCGGTCGGCGACGTCTCGGTCATCCCCCAGCCTTCGGAGACCTTGACGCCGCTCAGCTCCTCGAAACGCCGGCCGACCTCGGCCGGCAGCGGCGCGCCGCCCGAGTTGACGAACTTCAGCGATCGCAGGTTGTACTTGCCGATGTCCGGATCGTTGATCAGCGCGGTGAGCATCGTCGGCACTGCGCAGAAAGCGGTGATCTTGTTGTTCTGGATGTCGGCGAGGATCGCCTTCGGCTCGAAGCGCATGTGCTGGATGATCTCGGCACCCGCAAGGATCCCGAACAGCATGTTGACCGTCAGCGCGTAGATGTGGAACGGCGGCAGCACCGCGAGCACGCGCTCCACGCCTTCGCTGAGCACCGGGTTGTCGCCGCCCGTCTGCGTCCACGCCTGCGTGCACGCGGAGCTCAGGTTCGCGTGCGTGAGCATCGCGCCCTTCGGCATGCCGGTCGTGCCGCCCGTGTACTGCATCACCGCGAGCGCCTCGCGCGGATCGGCAACCGGATGCCGCACATAGTCGCCGTCGTTGTCGATCAGCTGCGCGAACGTGATGTGCCGGTCGTCGACGGGCACGTCGGCGAGCTGCTTCGCGGCGCGCAGTTGCTCGCGAACCGCGTCGGGCGCGGCCGACATTTCCGCGACGTTGCCGACGATCAGCTTTTTGAGCCGCGTCTTGTCGAGCATCGGCGCCATGTTCGGATACAGCGCGTTCAGATCGACGGTCATCAGGTAGTCGGTCTGGCTGTCCTCGATCTTGTGCTCGAGCACGCTCGACGCGTCGAGCGGCGAGTAGTTGACCACGGTGCCGCCGGCTTTCATGATCGCGAACAGCGCGACCACGTAATGCGGCGTGTTCGGCAGATACAGGCCGACGTGCACGCCCGGCCCGACGCCGAGCTGCTGCAGGCCCTTCGCCATGCGGTTCGTGATCGACTGCAGCTCCGCGTAGGTCGTGCGCTTGCCCATGAACTGCAGCGCCGGGCGGTCGGGCCACTTCGCGGCGCTGTCGTCGAGCAACTGATGAACCGGCTTCGGTGCGATGTCGATGTCCCAGCGCACGCCGGGGGGATACGATTTGATCCAGGGCATGTCGTTCATGTCGTGCTCCACTGCGGGGTTGCCCTAATCGGCTAAAGACAGCGGCTAAACAGCGGCTAAACAGCGGCTGAAGACGGCGGCTTCAGACGGCCGTGAGTCCGCCGTCGACGGCGAGCGTCTGTCCGGTGATGAATGCGCACGCGTCGGTCGCGAACAGCGCGGTCACGCCCTTCAGATCCTCGGGCCCGCCGACGCGGTTCATCGGCGCCATCGCCGCGGCCCCTTCTTCGCCGAGCGCGGCGTCGATCGCCGCGGTCATCTTCGTCGGGAAATAGCCGGGGGCGATCGCGTTCACGTTGATCCCGTACGGCGCCCACTCGGCCGCGAGCGTGCGCGTCATGTTGACGACCGCGCCCTTGCTCGCGTTGTAGGCGAGCGTCGGCATCCCTTCCGGGTAGGTGCCGGTGAGGCCCTGGATCGACGCGATGTTGATCACCTTGCCGCTCTTGCGCGGCACCATGCAGCGGCGGCCGACCTCCTGCGTGACGACGAAGATCGCGGTCACGTTCAGCGTGATCACCTTGTTCCAGCCGTCGAGCGGATGCTCGATCGTCGGCGCGCCCCACGACGTGCCCGCGTTGTTCACGAGCACGTCGATCGGGCCGAGCGTGTCGATCACCTGCCCGACCATCGGGGCAATCGCGTCGAGGTTGCCCATGTCGCAGACGATCGGCAGCGCCTCGATGCCGAGCGACGCGAGATGTGCGGTGGCCTCGTCGAGCTCGTGCTTCTTGCGCGCGGTGATCGCGACCTTCGCGCCGAGCTCGCCGAGGACCTCGGCCATCTGCAGACCGAGGCCGCGCGAGCCGCCGGTGACGAGCGCGACGCGTCCCTTCAAACTCTGAAGTGCGGTAAGACTCATGTCGCGAACCTCACTTCGGCTGCATCAGTTTTTGGAGATTCGCGAGATTTTCCTGCAGCCGGTCCTGAACGACCTGCCATGCCTTCGTGCGCGCGGCGGCCTCGAGCGATGCGAGCTCCTGGAAGTTCGCGATCGCCTGCTGCACGCCCTGGCGCGCGTTCTCGGCGTGCTTCGCCTGCATGTCGGGGCCGAGCGAGTCCTTCAGGGATGCCTGCCATTGCGCGAGCGTCTGCTGCAGGATTTCGTTGTGCCGCTCGACGAGCGCCTTCGTCCCTTCGTATGCCTGACGGTTCGCCTCGATCAGCGCTTCCATGTCCTTGCGCTGCCAGTCGAGCATCGCGGCGAGATCGACGCCCGGAAGCTGGAATTTCTGGAACTGCTCGGTCAGCTTCGACAGGTCGAGGCCGGGCACCTGGAATTGCTGCATCAGCTTGCCGAGATCGCCGAAAGCGGACAGATCGAAGGCCGGGCGTGCGTCGTTGTCGGAATCGGTCTTGGAGGAACGGGTTGCCATGAAGGTGTCTCCGGTTGTGTTTGTGATGAACGTTCGTGCCGGCCGCGAAGGCGGCCGGCCGATGCTGCGGATCCTGCGGATGTTGCCGGTGACGCGGATGTCGCCGATGGTACGGATGTTGCCGACGGCGCGGGTATTGCCGATGGTGCAAATATTGCCGATGGTGCGGATATTGCCGATGGTGCGGATATTGCCGATGGTGCGGATATTGCGTTACGGCATCGCAGGGGCGGCGCGGAACTCGGCGGCACTGCCGTCGTTCCTGCGCTGCGGATAAAGATACCGCCAAGGGCCGTTGCGGTCGAATGGCCACCATTCGCCTTCGGGCAGCGCGAGCCGGTCGGCGATCGCGTATACGACGGCCGGGTGGTGCCCGAGGCCGCAGTGGCTGCCCTCGACCTCGATGTTCTCGGTCATGCTGCCCGCTTCCTCGAGGCAGGTTTCCCAAGCGACGACGCCGTCGGTGCGGCTGTAGATCGACGTCGCCGGCACGGGCGGCGGATGGCGCATTTCGAGGCGGCGCGGCAATTCCTGGTCGACGGTACGGCCGCTCAGATATTCGTAGAGCCGCCACGCGTTCGTCGCTCTCGGCGAGCCGGCGAACGGGCTGCCGAGCGTGATCACCTGGCGCACGAGATCCGGATGCGCGTGCGCGAGATCGCGCGCGTAGATGCCGCCGAGGCTCCAGCCGATCACGCTGACCTTGCGCTGATAGCGGTCGGCGAGCTCCTTCAGGCGAGCATGCAGCGATTCTTCGACACCGGGGCGCAGCCCGCGATTTTGTCCCTGCTTCCAGCCGTGCGCGGTATAGCCCTGCGCGTTCAGATACGTGCGCAGCGGACGCGTCGAGATATCGCCGGCCGCGAGCCCGGGCAGCACGAGCACCGGGTGGCCGTCGCCGCGCGGCGCGAGCCGCAACAACGGGTAAGCGACGAAGAACGCCTGCAGTTCCAGAAAGGCACGCGCTTCGAGCGCCATCAGGCTCAGTGAAGGGGGGCGCGGTGCGTCGTGGGTGTTGGGCATGTCCGTATCGTTCTCCCGATGAGCACGTTGGAGGAGCATCGTCGCCGGCGGCCGGTGAGCCGGGCGGCAACGCACGGGCGGCGTCGCGCGCGAGCGATGCGCGATGACCGCGGGTCGAGCATTGAGCAAAGCGTAGCGACCGCGCATCGGCAAAGGGAGGTTCGTTTGGTCCGCTTTGCCGGTTAGTTTGGGACATCGTAGCGCAGGCCCGTCAGGCGCGCGATTCGGGCGATACCCGGGGTCGATTTCGGCTGTGATTTCGGTCACGCCGTCCGCAATTAACCCTCTGAGCGGATCGATCTAACCTTCCCGGCGTCTGACGCCGTTGTTACGCTGTATTCACCTTTCACGTCAGACGAATGCGGTCGTGCGCGTGTGGTTCGTTTCGCTCGCGCGCGGCCGTCCGCAGGATGAGGATCGACATCGTGTATCGGCCGTCGCCCAGTCTCTTGGATCGTATTCATCCGCCGCGCGTGATCGCGGCGATCGTCGCCGTGCTCGAGGAGGACGGCATCGTCGCGTCGGACGCACTGGCCGGCAGCGGCCTCGAGCGCGAGCATTTGCGCCTGCCCGGCACCTACGTGTCGTACCGGCAGATGGAGGCGGTGATCCGCAACGCGCTGCGCCTGTCGACGGATCCCGCGGTCGCGCTGCGCTGCGGGCGGCAGATGCACGTGACCGCGTTCGGCATGTACGGCTACGCGATCCTCAGCAGCCAGACCTACGCGCAGGGGATCGACATCGTCGTGCGCTACAGCCGTCTCGTCGGCGCGGCCGTCGACATCGGGTTCTCGCGTGAGGCCGGCATCGCGACCTGCACGTACGATCTGCTGCTGTCGCGCCACTCGGCCGACGACGTTCATCGCTTCGCGGTCGAATTCGCGTGCGCGACGCAGCTCACGCTGAGCCGCGATCTGTACGGCGACACGTTCGGCTTCCTGCGACTGAATTTCATGCATGCGCGGCCCGCGCACGCGGACGAGTACGAGCGCGTGTTCGGCTGCCCGATCGCGTTCGGCCAGCGCAGCAACGCGGTGCAGTTCGACGCGGCGTGGATCGACCGCCCGACGCTTGCCGATCCGAACGCGCATGCGTTCGCGCACGCGTTCGGCGAGCAGTTGCTGGATCGCGCGGAGCGCAGCGGCGGGCTGGCCGGCGACATCCGGCGGATGCTCGTCACGCGTCCGGGCCGGTTTCCGGGGATCGAGGCGATGGCGCGCGAGCTGTCGCTGCATCCGCGCACGCTGAGGCGCCGGCTCGACGCCGAGCAGATCACGTACCGGCATCTGCTTGCCGAGGTGCGAATGCGCCTCGCGACCGAATATCTCGGCAAGACGCGGATGACGAACGAGGAGATCGCGAGCCGGCTCGGCTACAGCGACGTCGCGAACTTCCGTCACGCATTCAATCGCTGGACGGGCCGCAGCCCGTCGGATTTCCGCGAGACGATGCGCGCGGAACAGGCAGAGCAGGCAGAGCAGGCAGAGCAGGCGGAGCAGATGGAGAGTACGACGGGCTGAGCGGAGTAGAGGATCGTGCAGCGGCCGGCGTCGAGCCGGCCGTTGCCGTTTACTTCGTCATCAGAACGAATGCTGGATACCGATGTCGGCGGCGAACTGGGAGCCGGTGACGCCGAACGGCGCGCCGTTGATCGCGAGGCCGGTGTCCATCAGGCCGTGGTTGTTCACGTAGGCGATCTGCGAATAGAGCATGGTGCGCTTGGACAGCGAGTAGTCGAGGCCGACGGAGCCGAGGATCGAGTGGTTGTTGGAGTCGTTGCCGTCGCGGGTGTAATAGACGCCGCTGTCGAGTGCGAGTGACGGGGTGATCGCATAGTCGACGCCGCCGGAGATCACGCGGTTGTCGAAGGAGCCTGCGACCTTGTAGAGGGTGTAGGCGGCTTTGACGGTGAACTTGTCGAAGTGATAGCTGGCGCCGATGTTGCGGCCGGCGAAGGCGATGGTGCTGGGGAA
>NZ_JACBNX010000045.1 GCF_013403875.1 Burkholderia guangdongensis
TTCAAGGATTTCCGGTGCGCGTGCATCATCCTGTCCGGTATCGAAATCATGCACGTGATCCGAAAGGGGCAGATGCGTGACGATGGCATCGCTGAGACTGCGACCGATCAATTCCATTCTCTTGCAATGTAAGCAGTCCTGCTCATTGCGTGAGTTCGCTCATCCCATTTCCGTTATTGCGACACAGCCTCGCCATCACCCCGCAACGCGTCGAATGGGCGCGCCGTGCGCTCGCGAACCGGCCGCGCGAGACGATTCGGGCCATGGCGCGCGCGGTCGTCGCCGAGACGGGCGACGACCGCTATCTGCCGCGGATCCGCTCGGTCGTCGAGCGCGGCATGCCGCTGTTCCTGCTCGCGGGGGAACGCTCCGCATCCGGCTGGGACTTGCCGGACTGGGCGCGCTCGGCTGCGCGCGATTATGTCGCGCAGAAGGAAGTCGGCCACATGATGATGCTCGAGCAACCCGACGCGTTCTGCCGCATCGTCGAAAACATGGTTGCCCGACTCGGGTGCGCGTGATGCACGACCTGTCGGAAGGCGCAATTTCAGGAACACTGAGGCGAGTCGCAATTCACCCGCCAGAGCAATGCACCCACGTGTACGAGATTGTCGATGAGCACGAGATCATAATTGTTGGTCAATCCACCCATAATGAGGCGCGCTCTTTTATGGCTAACATCTAATGTTTGCGATGCATCCAGCCCAAGTGATGCGAATCCATCCAGTGAGTCACGCCCTCTCCAGGGTGTTCAGCCTGGTGTCGGCGAAACAGGGCGGTGCCAATTATAAAAATGACAGCCAGGCCAACTATAAAACCACTCATTGATTGAGACATGGTCGCCTCCACATAAAGTCAGATTTAATTCATTCGACGCCATTCAAATGATGCGCACCCAGACTCTGGAAATCGGTACGTTTCCGTACGAATGTCACGCGTTTGCGCATCGCCGCTGGATGTTGCCGCCACTGCACGGCAACGTACCGACTTCCCCTTCGCACTCGCCCATCCTGTGCTTGACACCCATGCATCTGGCCGCGCACCCCGAAGCCGCAGATCTCACATTTCGGAGGATCTATGAAATATTATCCAACCACATTACTTGATCGACGCGATCAGGCGACCCGAGAAAAGGAGCAGGGCGATCTGGCCCGAGCCGATACCGAACGGGCCGAAAAGCGCACCCGCGACTATGCCGGCATCAATTCCAATGCGGGCAAGTGGCGCTATTCCCATTCCGACCGTCAGGTGAAGTAGGCGTGCAGCGTTTCGTCCACTACCCGACATCCTCTCGTTCAGCTACCCAGTACGGCGTCCGGTTGTAGTACTGATGGAGCGACAATCCCCACTGGGATTGAGTCATCACCGGCCAATGCTCGTCGTCGAAGCCTGAGGTGCCTTTGACATGAGCGGCGGTGACATCCAGATGGAGGCATTTGTCGCAGGTATCGTATTTCACTGCATTCCACGGAATGGCGCAAAGCATCTCGCCAATCGCTCCGCTGGAGACAACCGCGTAGGCAATTGTTCGGTGGTGCAGATCGAGTACGATGTCGAAGACCGTGCCAATATCCTCACCATCCGACGTGATGATCTTGCTGCCCTTCAGGGCATCCGCGGTTGTCACCATATGACCGGAATCGTCGACGACGTCGCGTTCGGCAAGCCGGACCTCCTTGCTATCATCCCCCGATCGATCGGGGGTGTGGAGCATCCTCATGGTGTCCTCCTTGGACAAGATCCAGGAATATCCTTCCGTGCACGGTCTCGACACGTCACGCGTATGAACTACTCGGCGCACCGATTCAGCCACTGCCGACCCGCGGCCGTCATATTGAGCGAGCCGCCGATGCGTGACTCGTATGCAAGCCCGTGAGTCAATAGTTCGTTGGCGATGGGGCGTGGTATATCGGCTCGGGAATCTGGAATTCGATCAAGCGATTTGAGCGCCTCTACAACCTCGGGGGAAAGTGGGATGCACATGGCGGCCTCCTCGGAACTGAGTTCATCCTGAACCGGACGGCACGCCTTCGTCTGTACGGTATCGACTATTTGGCCGCATCAAAATAAAAGCCGGCGCTTGGCCGGCTTCGAGTCCCGTCTTGCTGAGACGGCTCCACGTTCTGTTTGAGATCGAGGAGTTTTGCTACGCTTACATTACAGATTCGGCAGAAAACCCATCCCCAGACGTTTCCGTGCATCGGAAATACGCTGTTTGGATGTGACGGCTTTCCACGAACGGGCATGGCCTCTCTGCCACTCCGGGTGAACAACGGGCATTCCATCGTCGGCCGCGCGTGCGTCCGCCTGTTCTTGCTGCCCGTCCTTCGCTTTTTTTTCCCGTTTCGGATGATCGTGCATCAACATGAACCCTCCCCAACCCGAGTTTCGTCAACGATTGGCTCGCGCTGAAATCCGCGGCCGATCTGCAGTCCGTGCGTCATGTGTCACCTTGCGCCTGCGGGGTTCGGCAGTCCGTACGCTGCCGTACGGACCGGATCGCATGGAGACGCGTCTGGCCTCGGCGCCGGTTCTAAAGTCGTTTCAAATCAGGGAGCAAGCGGTCGAATTCTCGCCGGACCACGCTGTAGCATTCGCAGACGCGGCTTTCAAGCCCGGCGCGATCCAATACCTCGATGTGCCCATAGTTGTACCGGATCAATCCGGCATCCTGAAGTTTCAGCGCGGCTTCCGTCACGCCCGACCGGCGCACACCGAGCATGTTGGCGATCAGCTCCTGCGTCATTTTCAGTTCACTCGACGGCAGGCGATCGAGGCTGAGCAGCAGCCATCGACAGAGTTGCTGATCGATCGAGTGATGCCGATTGCATACGGCCGTCTGCGCCATCTGCGTGATCAGCGCCTGCGTGTAGCGGAGCAATAGCCGCTGCATCGAACCGCCTCGACGGAACTCGTCTTTCAGGATGCGTGCGTCGAGTCGGTACGCGTATCCCGCGCTTTGGACGATCGCGCGGCTCGGAGTGGTTTCGCCCCCCATGAAAAGCGCGATGCCGATCAACCCGTCGTTGCCGACGATGGCAATTTCGGCTGACGAACCGTCTTCCATCACGTACAACAGCGAGACGATGGACGTCGTCGGAAAATAAACGTGACTGAGAGAACCACCCGACTCGTACAGCACCTTTCCCAACGGCATGTCAACCAACGCAAGCTGCTGCGAAATATGCGCCAGATCTTCTGCCGGTAATGCGGCCAGCAGATGATTTTCAATCGTGGATGGCTGACCCGACATACGTCACTCCTCCAGTGGCCGCAGCCTCTACCGAAGACGGCCCAACGACGCGAAGCGTCATCGGCTCAACGTCATCGGCTCAGGACCCGAATGACATTCCGCGTGTACTCGATCATCGTAGCACTCCGGGTGAAATCGAACTTTCGCGTCAAGGCTGAATCTCGTACGGCGGAAATGAAGACAGGCGCGGATCGTCCACCGCGCCGCCGACGGTGAAGTGGTACAGGGATTGCCAGGCATGATCCTTCACGCCGAGCAATGCGTGCATTTCATCATCGAAAAAGCAGCCGATCCCCGTCGCGCGCACGCCGGCGGCTTCTGCTTCGAGATAGAGCGCCTGGCCAAGCATCCCGCACTCCCAGAACAGATGGCGATAACGCCATGGCTGCTTCAGCGCGATTTCGAATTTCGCGATCATCCCAAGCGCAAAGCATGAATCAGCGCCGATGTCCTGGTGGCAGCAGATCAGCTTGGCCGCCGCGCGCAAATCGTAAGGCAATAGAAGATAGAGCGGCAGAGAGTCTGGCCCTATTTTTTGCCACAACCATTCCGGACGCAGCGATCGCTTGAGATCCGGCAGCGCTTCCGGCGTTCTCACGAGCATATAGAGGCCCGGCTCCAGGCCGTCGACGCGGTGCACCAATAGCGCCGCATGCACTGCGGCAGCAGACATCAGCGCATTCCACGGCGGCGTGTCGGGCTGTGCCAGCAGGCACGCCAGCATGCTGAAAAAAGCCGCGTCGCTGATGCGCGTCGTGCCATCGAAATTCACCGCGCTGCGACGCTGTCTGGCGATCCGGGCGAAGCTGAGATCGAGGGCCGGCGTCGCCGGCGCTGAACCCTGCTCCGGATGCGGCGACGGGGGTTCGCGAGTCCGGGTCTTGTGTGTGGCGCGATGAATCGAATCGATGTCCGGCCACGTCACATGTCCCGAACTCAGCCGATTGGCGCGTCCGCGCCATTGCGCCCTATCCAGGGCGATCCGCATGCTGTCGAGATCGGGCCGCGTCTCAGGGTGGCCAATCCAGAGCAAAAAATCCGGCGCCTCCGTTTCGGCTTCCATGAAATCGTCGCGGCGGTCCACGCCAAGCAAGCCGGCCACGACACCATCCGCAGCCGCCTCCATCAACCGCGTCTGCCAGCCGAGCGCGGCTGCTGCGTAACTCATCGCAGCGATCACATGGCCGCAATCCTGCTGGCAATAGCGCCAGGCCCGCATGCCATATTTCCACGCTTCGCGCCAATGGATCGAGCTGATGCCGACCAGGACACCCCTTTCCGAAAACGCGTCGGTCCATCGCGGCTCGTCCACCGCGGCGCGATGTTCAAGCGCATGATCCCGGCTCAGGTAGTGGTAGACGCCTGCGGACAAGCCGGGTAGAGCCGGGCACAGAAGATAGCCCTCGGTCGGATGCAGATTTCCGCTCGACGGGTTGCAGCGCAGTGCCCACCGCTGGTCGCCATAGGATTTCCACCCCGACAAGCCGAGTGAGAGTTCGAACAGGATGGCCAGACTGGATAGATCGAATCGGTGCGCGGGCGGCAGGGTGCCGCGGCGCAACGCGTTGTAGCGCGTGGCCAGCGTGTCCGCGGCCAACGGCAGACCCACGCGCGGCGCGCCGTGAAACACGCGGAAAGGATCCGGCTGGGTTGCCCAGTCAAGCCCCGCAGGGCCAGGCGCGTAGCAGTCGAGACGGTGCTTGCTGCGTTCGTGATAATCAAGCAGTCGGAAACAAGGCGCAGTGGGGCGCGTACGCAAACGGGGCCCCACTTACGATATCGTGTACCTGTTTTGGGGACTGCGCTTGTAAAGCTCTCTGGCGAGCCCCAGAATCCGGTCGCGGTTGCGGTCGAAGGCCGCAAGCAACGCGGGCTCGCTGGAATCCAGGAGGTATCCGGAATTTCGTGTGTGAGGCGGGTTGAGACTCAGATTCCGATATTGAATCGCTCCGGGTAAAGCAGTGCAAACTGCGTCATCGCGCCTTTCCAATCGTGCCGGGAGCCGGTCCACTTGGCAACGACGTTAC
>NZ_JACBNX010000046.1 GCF_013403875.1 Burkholderia guangdongensis
GGTTTCGTGCTGGCGCGGTTCGGCCGGTTCAAGGGGTTCACGTTCTACACGGGGATGATCAACGCGCCGCTGGTGATTCCGGAGGTGATCCAGGGGATCTCGCTGCTGCTGCTGTTCGTGGCGATGGAGCAGATGCTGGGGTGGCCGAAGGGTCGCGGGCTGGTGACGATCTGGATCGGTCACGTGATGCTGTGCGTGTCGTACGTGGCGATCATCGTGCAGTCGCGGGTGAAGGAGATGAACAAGTCGCTGGAGGAGGCGGCGCTGGATCTGGGAGCGACGCCGCTGAAGGTGTTCTTCCTGGTGACGCTGCCGCTGATCTCGCAGGCGTTGATCTCGGGTTGGCTGCTGTCGTTCACGATCTCGGTGGATGACCTGATCCTGTCGGCGTTCCTGTCGGGCCCGGGCTCGACGACGCTGCCGCTGGTGGTGTTCTCGCGGGTGCGGCTGGGGTTGAACCCGGAGATGAATGCACTGGCGACGCTGTTCATCAGCGTGGTGACGATCGGGGTGGTGCTGCTCAATCAGGTGATGAACGCGCGTGAGCGCAAGCGGCTGGCCGATATGCGGATGGCGTTCGAGCCGGCGGTGGCGTAACGCGACGAAGCGACGACGCGCAGGGCGCGGAACGCAACGGCGCTCCGCAACGAAAAACGCGGCGACTTCGGTCGCCGCGTTTTTCTTTTGCACGATCACTCAAGCCTGCGACGGCTTCCAGCCGTCCGGAATGACCGCGATTACGTCGATCTCCATCAGCCATTGCGGCTGCCCCAAAGCGCTGACGACGAGGCCGGTGGAAATCGGAAACACGCCTTTGAGCCACTTGCCCACGACCTGATACACCGGTTCGCGGTAGCGCGGATCGGTCAGATAAGTCGTGGTCTTGACGATGTGGGACAGATCGCTGCCCGCTTCTTCCAGCAGTTGCTTGAGGTTCTTCATCGCCTGCTCGGCCTGGGCGCCCGGATCGCCGAGCCCGACCAGATTGCCGTCGAAATCCGTGCCCACCTGACCGCGCACATAGACGGTGTTACCCGCGCGCACCGCCTGGCAAAGGTCGTTGTCGAGCTTCTGATTCGGATAGGTATCCTTCGTGTTGAACATGCGGATACGGGTGTGTGTGACTTCGCTCATCAATGGACCTCAGAGTCGGGAAAATAAAGAATCGAACATCGGGCTGGCTCGTATCGGCTCAAGCCCATTTCTCGGACGCGACGCACTCGCTCGCTAGCGAATGCATCGGCGCTTTCGCTTCGGCGGCCGGCTTCGCGCTCTGGTGATACGCGAGGTACTTGCGCTGGGTCACGATATGGTCGGCAACGTGTTTGGCGTCGTGCCAGACGCCCCAGATGAACGCGGAGCCGCGCCGCGACAGCCACGGCAGGCCCAGGAAATAGATGCCCGGCTCCGCGGACACGCCGCGCTGATGCTTCGGCTTGCCTCGTTCGTCGAAGGCGTCGACTTTCAGCCAGCCGAAATCGACCGCATAGCCGGTTGCCCAGACGATCGAGGTCACGCCGGCCCTGGCCAGGTCGAGATCGAGACGGGGATGGGTCATGCATGCCGGATCGGCCGGAATGACATGCGCGTCTGGCTCTTCCGGAAGGTCGAGGCCGTTGCGGGCGATATAGGCATCGGCCGCCTTCAACAGCGACAGATAGTTCTCGTCGCCGCGAGCGATGTTCTCCGCCAGATCCGTTTCGAACGTCGCGACGCCGTCGTCGAAGGATTTCGTCGAGCCGACGAGTGCGATCCCGCTGTTCGCCAGGCGCCGGAAATCGACCGTATGGCCGCCGCGCGCGCCGCTCACCGCAATGGTCACGTGTTCCTTGCCGGGGCGCATCACCTCGGCATCCCATTCGCCGAGCACGCCCAGCCACCAGCAGAAATCGCGGCCGCGATAGGCGCGCGGCGGCCGGTCGTGCGGGCCGACCGACAGGTAGACCTGCCTGCCCGAGCGCTGAAGTTCGTCGGCGATTTGCACGCCCGACGAGCCCGCGCCCACGACGAGCACCGCGCCCTCCGGCAATTGCCCGGGATTGTGATAATCGGCCGAGTGAATTTGCACGAGATCGTCGGCCTGGGGCGCGACGGGGGGAATGACCGGGCGCTGGAACGGGCCCGTCGCGACGACCACGCGGTTGGCTTCGATCGTGCCGTCGGACGTCCGCACGGTGAATCCCGATTTGCCGACGTTGCGCACGACCTCCTTCACTTCCACGCCGGTCCGGATCGGTGCGTCGATCATGCGCGCGTAGGCGGCGAAGTAGTCCGCGATCTGCTCTTTCGAAGCGAAGGCGTCCGGGCTGAGATTCTCGAACTCGAGATTGGGGAAGCGGTCATGCCATGCGGGGCCATTCGCAACCAGAGAGTCCCAACGTCCGGTACGCCAGCGTTCGGCGATGCGATCGCGCTCCAGAACGAGGTGCGGCACGCCGAGTTTGCCCAAATGCTCGCTCATCGCGATGCCGGCCTGGCCGGCGCCGACGATGAGCGTGTCGATTGACGTTCTTTCCACTGTCATGGTTGTTCCTTCCGAATGGCGGAGTGATGCGAATCGGTCGCAGTCTCGCGGCTCCTGAGAACGCGCGGTTCATACATAACCGCCTATGCACAACGCGCGAGCGATGCAGCGTTCCCGTTGCGCGCGATGCCCAGGCTGGCCGTCGTGGAGAAAATTTACGCCCGGCTTCGAGATTTGAAAAACATATTTAAAAAATGCACAGCATTTGATTAATCTATGCAAATCGACGCGAGATTCACGGCGGACGGCGGCATATCGCACATGCCTGCGGGCCCTCTACTCGCATCGGTCGATGTCGGCGCTGCAAAAGGTGATGAAATTGCGCACGACCTTGCGCGGTCGCATCTGCTTCGCACAGGCAATGCCGAGCGTCATCGCGCGCAGCTTCTCGCGGAATGGCACGATCGCGAACGCCTGCCCGTCGACGGTCGTCGTCGCGCGCAGCGGGAAGTTCAGGAGACTGTAGCCGAGCCCGTTCGCGACCATCCCGCGCACGACCTCCGGCTGCGCGGACTTGAACGCGGCGAGCGGGCGTGGCGCGGTTCCGTCGAACAGCGATGCGAAATATTCGCGGCTGTGCGGCAGATCGAGCATCACGTACGGCTCGTCGACGAGGTCGGTCAGCGAGATCGTCTTGCGCGACGCGAGCCGGTGCGCGCTCGGCAGGATCGCGTACGGCGGCAGCGACAGCAGCGGCACGAATTCGATGTCGTCGGTCAGATCGAGGTCGTACGTGAGCGCGACGTCGAGCAGCCCGTTCTGCAGCCCCTGCAGCAGGTCTTCCTGATGCGCTTCGAGCGTACGGAAGCTGATGCCCGAGTGCATGGCGACGAAGCGGCTCATCAGCGACGGCAGCAGCGGCGGTGCGATCGACACCATGCAGCCGAGCGAGAGCGTGCCGGTCACGCCGACGTCGAGCTCTTTCGCGGCCACTTGCAGTTCTTCGGCGTTCTTCAGCAGATCGCGCGTCTTGCCGAGGATGTCCTGGCCCGCTTGCGTCAGCGATAGCCCCTGCGCGTGATGGCGAATGAACAACTGCACGCCGAACGATTCCTCGAGATCGGCGAGTGCCGACGAGATCGACGGCTGGGAAATGTGCAGCAGCTTCGCGGCGGCGGTGAACGACAGGACCTCCGCCGTCACGGCAAAGTATCTGAGCTGGCGCAGCGAATACCGAAGTGACGAATGTTCCATCTTGCGCTCCGTTCCGAACGCGTCCGGCGAGTCCCGCGAGGGGCCTCCATGCCGTGATGTGAGCGTCACATGTCCGCGTACATGAGGTTGTAAATGGTCCGCATACTTTCGTCGTTCACATTCATGCTGCCAAGCACAATTCGCTTATCCACTGCATAGGATCGTCCTATGTTAAGAGCGCATTCATCTGAAATTTACTGGCTATGCATGATTTCCATAAAGAAGCGATCAGCTATGCAGTGGAAAACAAATATGTTCTTTTCCTTTTCTTTTTGTCGCCGGACATTGGGATCCTCGCATGTCGTCCCCGCCTCGACATCAGACCATTTCCAGGAAGGAGTACCGATCATGAATACCCGCGAGTTGCCGCGCCGAGAGACTCAGGATTATCAGAAGAGCGACGCTGCGCACCATCTGCACGCGTTCGTCGATCAGAAGGCGCTGAACGCCGAGGGTCCGCGCGTGATGGTGCGCGGCGAGGGCGTCTATCTGTGGGACAACGACGGCAAGTGCTACATCGACGGGATGTCGGGCCTCTGGTGCACGAACGTCGGCTACGGGC
>NZ_JACBNX010000047.1 GCF_013403875.1 Burkholderia guangdongensis
GCGGAACAGCCAGACGTAGCCTTGCGCGACGGTGCTGAGCACCGGGTTCGCGGACAGGCGCATCACGGCGGTGACGACGCCGAGCGCGATGCCCAGCGCCATCGCGAGGATCGTCATCAGGATCGTGCTGCCGAGGCCGGCGAGGATCGAGCGGGCGGTGAAGAAGCGGGCGACGTAGCGCCACTCGATCTGGCCGTGCGCGAACGCGAGCGCGACGTAGCCGAGCAGCGCGACGAGCGCCGCCGATGCCACGTAGCGGCCCCAGTAGCGCCGCCGAACGTGCTCCAGATGCGAGATGTCGACGTCCCTGTCGATCGGGCCCGCCGTCTCGCCGGCATGCGATGCGCCGCGCGCAGGCTGTCCGTCGCTGGAAATACTCATCATGTTCGTGTTCCTGTTTCGGCATCAGTCGCGGCGATTGTAGGAACGTCAATTTTTTGGCGACAAACGGTAAAATCTCATGGCAACCATGCGCAACTCGCATAAATGAAGATCGATCGCTATCCGCCGTTCAACGTATTGCAAACGCTGCTGGTCGTCGCGCGCTGCGGGAATTTCACCAGCGCCGCGCAGCAGCTTTTCCTGAGCCAGAGCGCCGTCAGCCGGCACATCCAGCAGATCGAGGAGTATTTCGGCTGTCAGCTTTTCGTGAGGCACACACGGATGGTCGCGCCGACCGCCGAATGCCTGCGGCTCGTGCCGATCGTCGAGGAGTTGCTCGCGATCGCGCGCCAATCCCTGCACATCACGCATAAAGGCGAACAGACGATCACATTGCGCGTGACGCCGACGCTCGCGACGCGCTGGCTGCTGCCGCGCCTGACCGATTTCTACGAACGCGTGCCGGGCACGCAGCTCAACATCGACACCGCGTGGTTTCTTCCGACGAATTTCGGCGAAGCCAAGCTCGATGCGGCGATCCTGTTCGGCACCGGCCGCTGGGACGGCCTCGAGGCGACGTGCCTGATGCGCGAGCGGCTGACGCCCGTCTGCTCGCCGCAGCTCGCGCACGGCACGCCGCCACTCGCGCGCCCGGACGACCTGAAGCGGCACACGCTGCTGCAATCGAGCTTCGGCCGGCACGGCTGGATGCTGTGGCTGCAGCAGGAAGGCGAACTCGCGACGCACCGGTTCCGCGAGCAGGTGTTCGATACGCTCGACCTCGCGTTCAGCGCCGCGGTGCGCGGGCTCGGCGTCGCGCTCGGCGATCTGAACCTCGTCGAGGAAAGCCTCGCGAACGGCTCGCTCGTCGCGCCGTTCGAGCGGATCGTCGAGACCGATTCGGGTTACTACCTGGTTCACCCGCCGCGCAACGAGTATCGCGAGAAGCTGAAGCCGCTGCTGACCTGGCTGCAGGCGCAGGCGGCCGCTTGATACATCAATGCGGTTTCACTGCGGCTTCAATGCAGCCTCACTGCAGCTTCGTGTGCATCCAGTGCGAGAACGCGGACACGAGCGGCGACTCGACCAGTTCCGGCCGCGCGATCTGGTAGTACGCGTGCCGCGCCGGCACCGTGACGTCGAACGGGCGGATCAGCGTGCCGTCGATCAGGTCGTCGCGCACCGAGAAGCTGTCGCCGAGCGCGACGCCCTGCCCGTGCAGCGCGGCCTCGATCCCGATGTGCGCGTTGCCGATCTCGAGGATGCGGATATCGTCGAGCTTGTCCGCCGACGCCTGCGCGAGCCAGCGCATCCACGACCCCGCATGCTCGCAGAACAGCGTCCGGCCCGCGAGATCGCGCACCTCGCGGATCGCGCCCGGCCCGTTCATCAGCGCCGGGCTCACGACCGGAAACAGCGTCGGATGGCAGATCAGCTGCACGTCGCGGTCGCGCCAGCGCCCTTCGCCGTAGCGCACGCACAGATCGACGTCGTGCGAGTAGACCTCGCGATCGTCGTTCGACGGAATGATCTTCAGATTGATACCCGGATACTGCTGGAAGAAGTCGCCGATATGGCGCGCGAGCCAGCGGGACGTAAACAGCAAGGGCGTCGACACGACGAGGTCGCCCGCCATCGTCGGCAGATCGAGCTTCAGCACCGCGCTCGCGATCGAGTCGAACGCGGACTTCACCGGTTCGAGCAGCGCTTCGCCGGCCGGCGTCAGCTTCACGCGCGCCTTCGACCTGACGAAAAGCTGAATGCCGAGCGTGCTTTCGAGCACGCGGATCTGATGGCTGACCGCGCTCGCGGTGACGTTCAGCTCGTCCGCCGCGCCGACGACGCTGCCGCGCCGCGCGGCCGCCTCAAACGCGCGCAGCGGATTGAGCGGCGGCAGACGGTTTCTCACGAAGGCGCTCGATACTGAGAAAAATTTCACTCTATGCGAATTAAATTCTCGCTACAACAAGAAGAATCGAATACGTATAGTGGGCTCAACTCAACCACACCGAGGTTTGTCCAGATGAGCCATACCGAATCGATCGAGCGTCTGTGGGGCGGCCGCTTCAAATCCGGCCCGTCGGAAGCGCTGGAAGCGCTGTCGCGTTCGGACCCGAGCTTCTTCCGGCTCGCGCCGTACGATCTCGCCGGCTCGCGTGCGCATGCGCGCGAACTGGTGCGCGCCGGCCTGCTGAACGACGCAGAGCTGCGGCAGCTGCTCGACGCGATGGCGCAGATCGAAGCGGATTTTCTCGCAGGCACGCTGCAGCCGTCGCTCGCGGACGAGGACGTGCACACGTTCCTCGAACGCGTGCTCACGCAGCGCGCGCCGGCCGTCGGCGGCAAGCTGCGCGCGGGCCGCTCGCGCAACGATCAGGCCGCGAACGACCTGCGCCTCTATCTGCGCGACAAGGCGCGCACGCTCGTTCCGGCGATCAACGATCTTCAGCACGCGCTCGTCGAGCAGGCGCGGCAGCACGTGCGCACCGTCACCGCCGGCTTCACGCATCTGCAGCCCGCGCAGCCGATCGCGTTCGCGCATCAGCTGCTCGCGCATGCGCAGTCGATCTACCGCGACGTCGATCGTCTCGTCGACTGGGATCGCCGCACCGCGCGCTCGCCGCTCGGCGCCGCCGCGCTCGCGGGTTCGGCAATCTGTCTGCAACCCGAACTATCCGCGAGCGAGCTCGGCTACGACGCGCCGTGCGAGAACTCGATCGACGCGGTCGCCGCGCGCGATCACGTCGCCGAGTTCGTGTTCGTCGCGAGCATGCTGGCCGTTCATCTGTCGCGCCTGTCGGAGGAAGTGATCCTGTGGACGTCGCGGCAGTTCCGCTGGGTCGAGCTCGACGACGGCTATGCGACCGGCAGCTCGATCATGCCGCAGAAGAAGAACTCCGACATCGCGGAGCTGACGCGCGGCAAGGCGGGCCGGCTGATCGGCGATCTCGGCGGGCTGCTCGCGACGCTGAAATCGCTGCCGCTCGCATACAACCGCGATCTCGCCGAAGACAAGATCGCCGCGTTCGACTGCGTCGATACGCTCGCGCTCGTGCTGCCCGCGATGACCGGAATGATCCGCACGATGCGCGTGAACGTCGACGAGATGCGCCGCCAGGCGCCGCTCGGCTTCACGCTCGCGACCGAAGTCGCGGACTGGCTCGCGCTGCGCGGCGTGCCGTTCAGCGAGGCGCACGAGATCACCGGCGCGCTCGTGCGCGCATGCGAGGCGAACGGAATCGAACTCGCCGACGTGTCGCCCGCGATGCTCGCCGGCGTCGATCCGCGTCTCGAACCGGCCGTGCTCGAACGCGTGACGCTCGACGCGGCGGTCGCGGCCCGCTCGGGCTTCGGCGGCACCGCGCCCGAGCGCGTGACCGAGCAGATCGCGCGGCTCGCAGCCGCGATCGAGCGGCAGAATGCATGGGCAGCCGACTACAAGGGACCATCATGCTGAGCTCATCCGACAACGGCGGGCGCGCGGGCGGTACGGACGGTGCGCCCGTCGGGGATGCGGACATCTCGCATCTGGAGCACGTTCGGCGGCGCTACTGGGGCCGTTACGCGGCATCGGCGGCGCTCGTCGCGCTGCTCGGCTACGTCGCGCTCGCGTTCGCGCACGGCCAGATCGAGTGGCGCTACGTCGCCCGCTTCTTCACCGCCCGCTCGATCCTCACCGGCCTCGGCAGCACGATCCTGATGACGATCCTCGCGATGGCGCTGGGCATCGCGCTCGGCGTCGTCACCGCCGTGATGCGCCTGTCCGCGAACCCGGTGCTCAGCACCGTCGCGCAAGGCTACGTCTGGCTGTTCCGCGGCACGCCGGTGATCCTCCAGTTGCTGCTCTGGTTCAACCTCGCGCTCGTGTTCCCGACGCTCGGCATCCCCGGCGTGGTCGAGTTCCGCACCGTCGACGTGATGACGCCGTTCCTCGCCGCGCTGCTCGGCCTCGGCATCAATCAGGGCGCCTACACGTCGGAAGTCGTGCGCGCGGGGCTGCTGTCGGTCGACGCGGGCCAGTACGAGGCGGCCAAGTCGATCGGCATGCCGAGATTGCAGGCGCTGCGCCGCGTGATCCTGCCGCAGGCGATGCGCGTGATCGTGCCGCCGATCGGCAACGAGCTGATCGGCATGGTCAAGACCACGTCGCTCGCGAGCGTGATCCAGTACGCGGAGATGCTGCACAACGCGGAGAACATCTACTACGCGAACGCGCGCGTGATCGAGCTGCTGTTCGTCGCGGGCATCTGGTATCTGATCGTGGTGACGGTGCTGTCGCTGCTGCAGTCGCGGGTGGAGCGCCGCTATGCGCGCGGCGCGGGCCGCAGCGGCGCGCGCCGCTGAGACGGGGAGGAACACACATGAATGCAATCGTACGTGCGGTCGACGTGCGCAAGTCGTACGGCGAGTTCCAGGCGCTGCACGGGATCACGCTGGACGTCGCGCAGGGCGAGGTGCTGTGCATCATCGGGCCGTCGGGCTCGGGCAAGAGCACGTTCCTGCGCTGCATCAACCAGCTCGAGACGATCAACGACGGCGCGCTGTGGGTGAACGGCGAGCTGGCCGGGTATCGGCGCAGCGGCAACAAGCTGTATGAATTGTCGGAGCAGCAGATCGCGCGTCAGCGCCTGGCGACCAGCATGGTGTTTCAGCGCTTCAACCTGTTCCCGCACAAGACGGCGCTGGAGAACGTGATCGAGGGGCCGGTGCAGGTGTTGAAGCGCAAGCGCGCGGAAGCGGAGGCGGAGGCGCGCACGCTGCTCGCGCGGGTCGGCCTCGCGCACAAGTGCGACGCGTTCCCGGTCGAGCTGTCGGGCGGTCAGCAGCAGCGGGTGGCGATCGCGCGGGCGCTGGCGATGCATCCGCAGCTGATGCTGTTCGACGAGCCGACGTCGGCGCTGGATCCGGAGCTGGTCGGCGAAGTGCTGGCGGTGATGAAGGATCTGGCGAAGAGCGGGATGACGATGATCGTGGTCACGCACGAGCTGGGGTTTGCGCGCGAGGTGGCCGATCGCGTGGTGTTCATGGATGGCGGGCAGATCGTCGAGAGCGGTCCGCCCGAGCAGGTGCTGGCGCGGCCCC
>NZ_JACBNX010000048.1 GCF_013403875.1 Burkholderia guangdongensis
GCGTTGAGGCCGGAGGCGGCGGTCTGGACGACGTTGCCGACGGTGGAGAGGAGGCCGCCGGCGGTGGTGGTGACCGGTGCGAGCGGGGACAACTGACCGGAGCCGGCGCTGGTCACGCCGACGCCGAGGTCGTTGACGGCAGCGCCGACGTCGCCGAGCAGGCCGGTGGTGGAGGAGAGCGTGGGGGCGGTGGGATTGGCGGCGACGCCGATGTTGCCGAGGCCGGAGTAGATGCCGTTGCCGAGTGCCTGGACGCCGGCGCCGAGCGCGGAGACGGAGTTGCCGAGCGCGGATGTGGTGGCGCCGTTGGCGCCGGGCACGGAGGTGCTGCCGACCTGGGCACCGCCGTCGACGACGGCGGTGCCGACGTTGGTGGTGAGCGTGCCGACCTGCTGCAGGATGCTGCCGAGCGGCGAGACGCTCGAGGTGCCCGACGACGTGCCAGAAGTACCCGACGACGTGCCGGAGGTGCCCGACGACGTACCGGAAGTCGAAGTGCCGGAAGTCGAAGTGCCGGAAGTCGACGTGCCGGAAGTCGACGTGCCGGAAGTCGAAGTACCGGAAGTCGACGTGCCGGAAGTCGACGTGCCGGAAGTCGACGTACCGGAAGTCGACGTGCCGGAAGTCGACGTGCCGGAAGTCGACGTACCGGAAGTCGACGTACCGGAAGTCGATGTACCGGAAGTCGATGTACCGGAAGTCGATGTACCGGAAGTCGATGTACCGGAAGTCGATGTACCGGAAGTCGACGTACCGGAAGTCGACGTACCGGAGGTGCCCGACGTCGTCCCGGAAGTACCCGACGTCCCGGAAGTGCCCGACGTACCGGAAGTGCCCGAGGTACCGGAAGTACCCGACGTCCCGGAAGTACCCGACGTCCCGGAAGTACCCGACGTACCGGAAGTACCCGACGTACCGGAAGTGCCCGACGTACCGGAAGTACCCGACGTACCGGAAGTACCCGACGTACCGGAAATATTCGCCGTACCAGAAGACCCTGAACTACCGGAAGTCCCTGAACTACCGGAAGTCCCTGAACTACCGGAAGTGCCCGAGCTACCGGAAGTCCCCGAAGATGCTCCTGAAGTTCCGATGCCCGACGTGCTCGGCTTCACGGTGATGGGCGGACTGTCGATCGATCCGCAGCCGTAGAGCGCGAGCAGCGAAGCAGCGGCGAGCGCGAGTGTTTTTTTGGTGAAATAGTGCTGGTTCATGGTTGTGCCCTCGCTGTTGTTGTTCATCGAGACCTTTGCAGCAATTTCCGGGCCAACGGGGAAAATCCGAATCCGCAAACGTTTTCGATAGCGAGCGGAAGCATTTCCCCGAAATCTGTTCGCGATAAGAACCAGTGAGCAATGGTTTGTAGCGGATTGGCAGCGATGTTCCGTAACGTTTCGCGGAACGTTACGTCGCGGCCGCGCACATCGGCGTGCCGCGCGCGTGCCGAGTGCCGCACGGCGGGCGCCGCCGCACATGCTCGGCCTGACGGGCGGGCGTATCCGCGCAACGAAAAGACGCAGCGGCATCCGCACCCGCCGCCAGTGGAAACGGCCGCATTGAGCGGCCGTCGGAAGGGGGAACGAAAGAGAAAGAACGCGGCGCGTTCGAGCGGCGGGGCGCGCGCGACAAACGTGGCCGCGCGCCGCCCGGCCGCGCATCAGGCCGCGGGTTGCCAGCCGACCATCCGCTTCAGCTTCGCGAAGACTCCGTGCTGCTCGATCCACGCCGCATAGGCGCGATAGTCGGGGTCGCGCATCAGATGCCGTTCCTCGGTCTTCGCGCGCAGGAAATAAATCAGATTCACCGCGACGAGCGCCGCGCAGTGCGCGAATCCGATCCGCCAGCCGAGCGGCTCGACGAACGGCACCGAGACCATCCAGAACGACAGGTTCTTCGTCAGATAGGCCGGGTGTTTCGTGAAGCGGTAGGGGCCCGACGTGATGACTCCGCGGTTCGTCAGGTTCGAGAAGCGCAGCCCGAACGAGATCGTCGTGAGCGCATAGGTGAGCACCAGTGCGATGATCGTCGCGCCCCACACGAAGCGGATCACTGGCACCGAGATCAGCCAGTTGTCCCAGAACATCGAGCCACCGTACTGGATGTAGCTGTTCGAGATCAGCGACCAGAACGGCTGGTAGCAGATCAGCGCGGCGACCCAGCCGAGCGTGGTCGGCTCGGCGGTGCGGACGTGGCTGTCGAGGATCCGGAACGTGCACAGATAGCCGACCGTGCCGAACATCAGGTCCATCGTGAACGACAGGTCGTACATGAAGCGGAACGACGCGAGCGTCATCGGCGCCTGGATCGCGCCCATCAGCGACTCGCCCAGATGGTCGGCGTCCGTCGACAGGAAGACGATCATCAGCGGCAGGAAGTACGCCTTCACCATCCAGCCGGCGAGCATTTCGCGCACCGGCTGCCAGTTCGCGGGCTTCGTGCCGCGCAACAGCAGGCGCCCCCACAGCAGGTATGCGTCGTCGGTGTCGCGCTGGTAGCGGTCCATCCAGATGAAATAGAACGGCGTGATGACCGCGACGTACGGCGCGAGCGAGCGGATCAGCGTCCAGTACGGCTGATAGAACGCGCCGTGGTATTCGGGCAGCAGCCAGTACAGGAGGCCGATGCCCGCATAGACCGATGCGAGCGCGCCGAGCCGGACGACGACGCGCGCGATGCCGAGCGGCCGCACCGCTTGCCGCGACAGGCCGGCGCTCGGGCGCAGATAGACGCGCGCGATGAAGATTTCGTGGATGGCGATCGTGCCGATGATCGCGAGACAGGCGATGACCGAGCGGGTCGCGCCGTCGAGCGAGAGCTGGTCGCGCGTGATCCACAGGGAGCAGAGCCCGGCGGCGATGCCGAGCAGACCGATCCAGAACGGGGTCGCGGAGCGTGGCGGCCGATTGTCGACGGCGGCGACGCTATCAAGAGTCGATTGCATGGTCATCCTCGTAGATTGGCGTCGGCGCTCGCCGCGCGGGCGGCGGCGCCTGTATGGCAGCCGGGCATTGGATTGATTGGAGCCCGGCTGCTTCCCGTCATGACACTTTACTTCTTGATGGCCCCGCCGAGCAGGCCGCCGAGCGTATTTGTCACCGGCGCGAGCAGACCGGTTGCGCTCGTCGCGCCGGAGCCGCCGGTCAGGCCGCCCGTGGCGGTGCCCGAGCCGCCGCCGGCCGGCGTGCCGACCGTCGTCGTGACGCCAGCCGGATTGCCGGTGACGCCGATGGTCAAGCCGCCTGCGCCGCTGCCGGTCGCTCCGCCGCTGGACCCGCCGATGCCGCTGGTGAGCGAGCCGAGCAGGCCGGTGACGGGCGCGAGCGGATTGCCGCCGCTTGTCGAGCCGCTGGTGCCGCTGCTGGAGCCGCCAACGCTGCCGGTGAGCGAGTTGACGACACCGGTGACCGGCGCAAGCAGGTTGCCGCCGCTCGTCGAGCCGCCGGTGCCGCTCGTTCCGCTGCTGGAACCGCCAACGCTGCCGGTGAGCGAACCGAGGAGGCCGGTGACGGGCGCGAGCGGGTTGCCGCCGCTTGTCGATCCGTTGGTGCCGCCGGTTCCGCTGCCGGAGCCGCCAACGCCGCCGGTGAGCGAGCCGAGGAGGCCGGTAACAGACGCGAGCGGATTGCTGCCGCCCGACGTGGTGGTACCGCCGTTCACGAGACCGCCGACGCTGGTGACGGTATTGCCGAGCTGGGTCACGACGTTGCCGAGATCGGTGCCGGCCGGGTTGGCGGTGGTGCCGGCGATTTGCCCGCCGGCGATGCCGAGGTCGTGGCCGATGGTGGT
>NZ_JACBNX010000049.1 GCF_013403875.1 Burkholderia guangdongensis
CAGTTGCTTGATCAGCTCCGGGTCAAGGTTCAAGCCCTTGCCCGGTTCAATCGTCACTTCTTCCTTGCGTTTGCGTGGCATAAAGTGGCTCCTTGGCCATCAGTTTATGCCTCACACACAAGGTTCCGGATAGGCTCCGGTTCCCGCGTGACGGGCCCCGAGACGCTTCGCCGTCCACGCGGCAATCCTTGCGTCCGGCGAAATCTGCCCTTACAAGTTGCGACAAGTCCGCATGCCGGTCGCCGTTACAGTGGTTCTCAAGCAAGGGCGCCACGCGCCCTCCCCGAGAGATGTCGAACATCGCCATCCCGAACGGAACCAGGAGGCTTGACCCATGAAAGTACGTTCCATCATTCTTCGCACGGCACTGGCCGCGGTTGTGGCCGGTGGCGCATCGCTGACCGCCGGCGCGGCGTTTGCGCAGGAAGTCGTTCCATATGCCCCGTATGGTCACGCGGATCACGCGCATCTGATGCCGGTCGACCTGAACATCCAGATCGGCATGCACGGCGACCGTTACTGGGACGGCCATCGCTACTGGGAGCACGACGAATGGATGCATCATCATCCGCGCGATCGCGACCCTTGGCATCATGACGACGATCATCGACTGATGCCGCATCGCGACGACGGCATGCATCGCTATTGATGCACATACAAGCCGGGAGCGCGGCCCCGGCTGCCCCGCTCACTTCTTCTCCGGCTCCCCGGCGAGATCGATCGCCTTCCCCGACCCGACCGCGTTGCGCAGCTGGAATTTCTGGATCTTCCCGGTCGACGTCTTCGGCAGCTCGCCGAAGCGCACGGCCTTCGGCACCTTGAAGCCGGCGAGCAGTTGCCGGCAGTGCGCGACGATCTCGTCCTCGGTCGCGCTCATCCCGTCGCGCAGCTCGACGAACGCGCACGGCACCTCGCCCCACTTCGGGTCCGGCATCGCGACGACCGCCGCGACCGCGACGGCCGGATGCCGGTACAGCGCGTCCTCGACCTCGATGCTCGAGATGTTCTCGCCGCCCGAGATGATGATGTCCTTCTTGCGATCCTTGATCCGGATATAGCCGTCCGGCGACAGCACCGCGAGATCGCCGGTGTGGAACCAGCCGCCGTGGAACGCGTCGCCGGTCGCCTTCGGATTCTTCAGATAGCCCTTCATGCAGATGTTGCCGCGGAACATGATCTCGCCGAGCGTCTCGCCGTCCGCGGGCACCGGCGCCATCGTGTCCGGATCGAGCACCGTCGCGCCCGCCTCCAGGTGATAGCGCACGCCCTGCCGCGCGTTCAGGCGCGCGCGCTCGTCGTCCGACAGATCGTCCCAGTTCGCCTGCTTCGCGCAGACCGTCGCCGGGCCATACACCTCGGTCAGCCCGTACACGTGCAGCAGATCGAAACCGATCTCCTTCATCTTCGCGATCACGGCCGGCGCCGGCGCGGCGCCCGCGACCATCGTGTGCACCGTGTGGCCGATCCCTTCGCGCAGCTCAGCCGGCGCGTTCGCGATCGCGCTCTGCACGATCGGCGCGCCGCAGTAGTGCGTGACGCGCTCGCGGCGAATCAGGTCGAACACGGTCTTCGCGTCGAACTTGCGCAGGCACACGTTCACGCCCGCGCGCGCGGCGACCGCCCACGGGAAACACCAGCCGTTGCAGTGGAACAGCGGCAGCGTCCACAGGTAGACCGCGTGCTTCGGCATGTCCCATTCGAGGATGTTGCTGATCGCCGCCTGATGCGCGCCGCGATGGTGATAGACGACGCCCTTCGGGTCGCCGGTCGTGCCCGACGTGTAGTTCAGCGCGATCGCGTCCCACTCGTCGTTCGGCGCGAGCCAAGCGTAGTCCGGGTCGCCGCTCGCGACGAACGCCTCGTAGTCGGTCGCGCCCGCGAAGCGCGCCGGGTCGGCCGGCATCGCGTCGGCGACGCTGACGATCGTCAGCCCCGGCACTTCGAGCCGCGCGCGCTGCGCGCACTCCGCGTATTCGGTGTCGACGATCAGCACCTTCGCTTCGCCGTGGCGCAGCATGAACAGCACGGTCGGAATGTCGAGCCGCGTGTTGATCGCGTTCAGCACCGCGCCCGCCATCGGCACGCCGAAGTGCGCCTCGACCATCGCCGGGATGTTCGGCAGCAGCGCCGCGACCGTGTCGCCGCGGCCGACGCCCGCCTGCGCGAGCGCGCTTGCGAGCTGCCGCGCGCGCGTATAGGTCTCGCCCCACGTGCGCCGCACATCGCCATGCACGATCGCGAGCCGGTCGCCATAGACCTCGGCCGAGCGCACCAGAAAATCGATCGGCGTCAGCGGCGCATAATTCGCTTCGTTGCGGCCGAGCCCTTCGTCGAACATCTGCGTCATGATCCTGTCTATATGAACGCGTCCCGTTTGCAACAGTTTTCGTGTGTTCCGACAGACAGGATGGGCTGCAGCTCTATATCCGGCCTTGTTGCAGGCGGTCGTGCCGCTGCGGGCCCGTATGAAATCCGCTGACTCGCACCTCATTC
>NZ_JACBNX010000005.1 GCF_013403875.1 Burkholderia guangdongensis
ATCACGGCCGACTGGAGTCGTGCTGCTCATGATTGGAAGGCAGCGATGAACCAGTTCGCTATCCTCTATCAGGATCGATTCGTTCGCCCGTCCGTGTGATTATTCAACCCGCCTTGAACACGGAAATCCTGACACCCCCCCTCGGACTTTGCTACGAGCATCTGCCGGTCGATGCGCAGTTGCCCCTCCGGCGCGAACATCAGCGCGATCTCATTCAGCGAGAAGCCGGCGGCGCGCCCCAGCGCGATCAATGCCAGCCGGTCCAGCACGCCAGGATCGAACTGGCGGCGCAACCCTCGCCGGCCCCTTGAGGTAATCAGCCCCCTTTCCTCGTAGAACCGCAGCGTTGATGCGGGAACGCCGGATTGCTGCACCACCTCGCCGATGTCTAGCTTGATCATCTCTTGACCTCAAGTCGACTTGAGCTTGCATAGTTTAGCTTCCGCTCCCCGGGAGCAAGCAAAGGACAACGATCATGGATGTCATACACCAGACCGAAAACACGCAGAAGGCACTTTGGAACGGCAGTTCCGGGCGCGCATGGGTAGCCACGCAGGAGGTACTCGACCAGATGTTCAGGCCCTTTGAGGATCTGCTCGTTGACATGATCGACGCCGGAGCCGGGTACCGCGTGCTCGACGTTGGCTGCGGCACGGGCAGCACGACGCTGGCGGCGGCGCGGCGGCTCGGCGCGAAGGGCCATTGCATCGGCGTCGATGTTTCGGCTCCGATGATCGCCCGCGCCCAGTCACGCGCCGAACGGGAGGGCTCGACGGCAAGCTTCATCTGTGCCGACGCGCAAACCCATGCCTTCGAGCCGGCGAGCTTCGACAGGATCATGTCGCGCTTTGGCGTCATGTTCTTCGATAACCCGGTGTTGGCCTTCGCGACCCTGCGGCGCGCCGCAAGGGACGGAGCCGAGCTGTGCTGCATCGCCTGGCGCAGTGCCGCTGACAATCCGTTCATGGCCACCGCCGAGCGTGCCGCCGCGCCGCTGCTGCCGAATCTGCCCGCCCGTCGGCCTGACGCGCCGGGGCAGTTCTCCTTCGCAGACCAGTGTCGGGTCGCTTCTATCCTGGAGGAGAGCGGCTGGGCGGAGATCGACATTCGGCCGATCGATATAGACTGCACCCTGCCCGAGAAGGAGTTGGTCAACTACTTCAGCCGGCTCGGCCCTGTCGGTAAGATCCTTCAAGAGACAGACGAGCGGACGCGCACACAGGTCATTGAATCTGTCCGCCCCGCCTTTGATTCCTTTGTACACGGAACCGAAGTTCGCTACACCGCTGCCTGCTGGATGGTCAGCGCGCGAGCGCTGTCTACGTCAGCCTTGCCGAAGGAGGTAGTCGATGTCTGAGCAGTGGACTATCCGAATCTGATGCCGGACGATCTGGCCGTCCGGCCGTCAATGCGACTCCGACTGTCTCCCGCCCGCTCGCGCACCACCCGCCGGCCAGAACAGCCCGAGCGGATTCGCGGCGATCGCGCGGCCGATCGCGGCGACGAGCGCGCGCACCTTCGTCGGCCGCAGGCTGCGCGAGCGCACGGCCATCGCGAACGCGAGCGCGAAGCTCGTCGCGACGTTCAGGATGCCCATCCCGGCGACGCCGGCGACTGCCCACCACAGCTCGGGTGAGCGCAGCGCGTCCTTGCCGAGCACGCCGATCGCGATGCCGATCGATCCGGCGGACAGCGTCACGTGCCGCACCTCGAACGTGAACGCGAACGCGGTGACGATCGCCGGCACGAGGCCGAGCATCAGCCCGAGCCCGACGTTCGCGACGACGCCTGCGACGTTCGACCGGCAAAAGCGCGCGAGCTTCGCGGCGCCGGACGGGCCGAGCGTGAGCCGCAGCCGGCGGTTGTACGCGAGCGCGTCGCCGACGCGGTGCAGCACGAACCAGTTGTCGGCCCAGCCGGCGAGCAGGCTCGACGCCCACAGCAGCACGCCCGTCAGCGCCGCGTAGAGCGGCGTCGGGCCGATGAGCGAGAACCCGTGCAGCGTCGCGTGCGCCTTCTCGGGCGAGATCAGGTTCGCATGCAGCACGCGGCCCGCGAACAGTTGCACGAGCAGACAGGCCGGCAGCACGGCGAGCACGTTGCCGCAGATCGCGGCCGTCTGCGTGCGGATCAGCGCGATCACCGACGACACGAACTGCGCGACGCCCGCGTCGTGCGTGGTGCCGTCGAGCTCGCGCGCGAGCGTCGGCGCGGTCATCGCGGGCTGCTTCGTCGCGAGCGTGAAGTGCAGGAAGTGCATCAGCATGAAGCTCGCCGCGTAGTTGATTCCGGCGAGCACGCCCTCGAGCATCGTGTGCAGATGCACGCCGGTGATCCAGAACTTCACGCAGACCGTCGCGACCGTCACGAGCCCGCCGCCCGCGGCCATTCGCAGCATCTTCAGATACTCGCCGCGCTCGCGCGTGATGTAGTGTTCGCCGGTGTCCGCGTTCGTCTCGACGAGCTTGCGCGCGAACAGCGAGAAGTTGCTGCGCACGAGATGGCCGACGCTCTGGCTGTTCAGGTTCGCGTCGACGAGCTCCGCGGCGAGGTGCGCGAGGCCGTGCAGGTCGTCGCGCGTCATCCACGCGTTCAGCAGCAGCTCCGCGCGCTGGATCCGCATCCGCATCCGCGCGACCTGGAACACGATGTCGACCGACACGCCGTTGCGGTACAGATGTGCGAACACGTCGTCGGCCGCCTCGCGGCATTCGTCGAGCAGCACGCGCAGATAGTTGACCTCGTGCAGCAGCTTGCTCGTATCGCCGCTTTCGCTCGCGACGTCGCTCGCGGTCTCGACCGCGAGCATCGCGCGCGTCAGCCGGTAGAACGGCAGCGCTTCGAGCGGTTGCTTCGCGTCGTCGCCGGTGAGGCGGCTGCGCACCGTCTGCGACAGCCCCGTCGAGCTGATCTGGCAGGTCAGGTTGTGCAGCGCCGCGAGCAGATCGCGCGAGAACGAGCCGGGTTCGTGGCGCTCGTCGTCGGTCACGTCGAACGCGAACAGTCCGGCCAGACGCGCGAGCAGATCGTCGGGCAGCGCGCCGATCCATTGCGCGTCGGCCGGCGACGGGAACATCAGCGTGAACAGCGCGGACAGCTCGCGGCGGTTCGGCGCGGGCGGGATCAGCGACGCGTCGATCCGCTCGAACAGCGCGCCGAAGAAGCCCGCGTGCACCGGCATCCCCGCGTCGCACAGCAGCGAGATACCGTCGTTCTCGCGCAGCGCGCCGCGCAGGATTCGCGCGGCGCGCGTCTTCCACGCGGGATTGCGGTCGAGCACGTGGAGCAGGTAGCGCAGCCGCGCGTGCGCCGGGTGTGCGCGCGCGTGGCCGTCATCTCCGCCATCGTCGTCGTTGCCGTCGTTGCCGTCGCTGCCGTTGTGCTCGGCTGACGACGCCGGCTGCAACGCGCCGCCGCGGTGCAGCCAGTGCGCGAGCTCGATCAGCCATTCGCTGCGCTCCGCGTGCGGCGCGTCACCGTCGGGCGCGTTCGCGAGCAGCGCGTCGAGCTGATGGCTCGCGCTGCGCGACGCGCGCCACTTCTTGAGCAGGGTCGTCAGCGCGCGGAACATGGACGCTTTCCCGAAAGGTGGTCGCGCGCCGTCATGAACCGGGGGACCGGCCGGCCGCGTCGGTTGCTCCAGTTGCTCCGGTCGCGCCAGTTGCCCCGGCCGCGTCGCCGGTGCTCGCGTTCGCCGGGCAGCGCACGGCCGCCGCCGGGGCATTTTTCCCGCCGGCTGCCGGTTCGCTGCGCTGGGCGGCCATCGCGCGCACGCCGGCCGCGGCCGCACGCGCGAGCGCATCGATCGCGCGCCGGTGGCCGGCGACGAGCGCGTCGTAGCCGTCGCCGACCGGCTCCTCGACGCTCGTGCGGCAGGTCATCGCCGCCTGCGTGCCGACCGCGCGCACGCTCCACACCGCGTCGATCGCCGCGCGCTTGCCCGGCCACGACTCGAAGCGTTGCACGTTCACGCTGACGCGATACACCGGCACGCCCGGCGGATACGCGGCGCCCGCGACGTCGATCGTGCCGAGCTGCGCGGCGAGATCGTCGGACAGCGCGCGGCGGATCTCGTCGGCGGGCGACGCGGCCCAGCGCTCCTGCTCGAGCACATCGACCTGCGTCGCGCTTTTCTGCACGACGAGCTGGTTCTTCGCGATCTGCTCGGGCACGTCGACGGCCGGCACTTCGATCAGGAACGGCGGATTCGCGGGCGTGGCGTGCACCGCGCGCGCATCCGGGCTCAGCGTGTAGAACCGCGCCGGCGGCGAGCTGCACGCGGCGAGCGTCAGCAGCGCGCCGGCGGTGCAGGCGGCGAGGGTGGCACGGGCGGCGACCGCGCCGCGTGCGGGACCGTTCACGCGTGTCGTCATGGCTTGTCTCCTGGCTTGCCCTTGAGCAGCGATTCCGGATGGCGCTCGAGATAGTCGGCGAGCGTGTTCAGCGACTGCAGCGTGCGCGTCAGCTCCTTCAGCGCCTGCCGTACGTCGGACTGCAGCGGCGAATCCTGCTGCAGCGTCGCCTCGGCGGTCGAGAACGTCTGCTTCGCGGCCGACAGCGTGTCGCGCGCCTCGGGCGCGACCTGCGTGTCGAGCTGCTTGAACAGCTTGTCCGCGTTCGCGAGCGCGCTGTTCAGGTTCGAGCCGATCTGGTCGAACGGCACCTTGTCGAGCTTCCTCGCGATGTCGGCGACCTGCAGCTGCAGTTCGTCGAGCGAGTTCGGCACGGTCGGCAGCTCGATCGGCAGATGCGTCGGATCGATCTTCACCTGGGCCGCCTTCGGGAAGAAGTCGAGCGCGACGTACAGCTGGCTCGTCAGCAGGTTGCCGGTGCGCAACTGCCCGCGCAGCCCGTGCTGCACGAGCCGCGCGAGGATCTCGCGGCGCGCGGTTTCGCCCTGGCTCTCGATCGTCTCGCGGAAGCGCCGGCCGAGCCGCTCCGGATACACGTTCATCGTGACCGGCATCGTGAAGTTCTTCGTCGCCGGATCGTAGTCGATGCCGATGTTCGTGACCTCGCCGAGCACGATGCCGCGGAAGTCGACCGGCGCGCCGATCGCGAGCCCGCGCAGCGACTGGTTGAAGTTCATCACGACCTGGATCGGCTGGCCGTCCGGCTCGCGCATCGCGTCGGCCTCGTCGGAGCCGAGGCGGAACGTTTCGTTGTTCGGCGCGGTGGCGCCGCCGCTCTGGCCCGGCGGCGCCTGGAACGCGATGCCGCCGAGGATCACGGTCGCGAGCGACTGCGTGTTCAGCTTGAAGCCGCTCGAGTCGAGCCGCAGGTCGACGCCGCTCGCCTGCCACCAGCGCGAGTTCGTGCCGACGTACTGGTCGTACGGCGCGTTCACGAACACGTGGATCGTCACGCCGGTGCCGTCCTTGTCGAGCGAGAAGCCGACGACCTGCCCGACCTGCACGCGCCGGTAGTAGACCGGCGAGCCGATGTCGATCGAGCCGAGCGAATCGCCGCGCAGCACGTACTGCGTGCCCTTCTGGTCCGCGGTGACGGCGGGCGGCGTCTCGAGCCCGGTGAATTCGGTCTCGGTGTCCTGCGTGCGACCCGCGTCGACGCCGATGTACGCGCCCGACAGCAGCGTGCCGAGCCCCGACACGCCCGACGCGCCGACGCGCGGGCGCACGACCCAGAAGCGCGAACCCTTGACCGCGAAGTCCTCGGCTTCCTTCTTCAACTGCACGTTGACGAGCACCTGCGCCAGGTCCTTCGACAGCTTGATCGTCTTCACGGTGCCGATCTCGACGTCCTTGTACTTGACCTGCGTCTTGCCGGGCTCGAGGCCTTCCGCGTTGCGGAACTTGATCGTGATCTCGGGGCCGCGCTCGCGCACCGACTTGACCACGAGGCCGATGCCGATCAGCGCGGCGATCAGCGGGACGAGCCACACGAGCGACGGCAGCCAGCCGGCCTTCGACGTGATCACGGGGTCGGGCGGCGGCGGCGGATGGCCGCCCCCGGTGTCCGGGTCGTGCTGCGGGCCTTGCGGACTATTCATGGTGTTTCCCTGGGGTTTCGACGGGATCCCAGATCAGGCGGGGATCGAACTGCATCGACGCGAGCATCGTCAGGATCACGACGGAACCGAACGCGAGCGCGCCGGGCCCGGCCGTGATCACGGCGAGCGAGCGGAAATGGACGAGCGCGACGGTCAGCGTCACGACGAAGATGTCGAGCATCGACCAGCGGCCGATTCGCTCGACGATCCGGAACAGGCGCGTGCGCTGCAGCGGCCGCCACGCGGAGCGGCGCTGCGCGCTCGTGACTAGGATCAGCAGCACGCCGAGCTTCAGCATCGGCACGAGGATGCTCGCGACGAACACGACGACCGCGAGCGGCCAGTCGCCGGACGTCCAGAAGTAGACGACGCCGCTCATGATCGTGTCTTCCTGCGAGCCGACGATCGACGCGGTGCGCATGATCGGCAGCAGGTTCGCGGGAATGTACAGGATCGCGGCGGCGATCAGCAGCGCCCACGTGCGCGCGATGCTGTTCGGCGTGCGCAGGTGCAGCGCCGCGCCGCAGCGCGCGCAGTGCCCGCGGTTCTCGGCCGGCGACTGCACGAGCTCGCAGACGTGGCAGCTCGCGAGCCCCGCGCGGGCCGCGGTGGGCGCTGTCGTTGGCGCCGTGGTTGGCGTGGTCATCGGCGCCGTCATCCGCCGTGCGCCCCGGGCAGCGGCGCCGCATCGCGGGCCCGCGCGGGCGCGGCGCGCGGGCGCAGCGTGTCGGCGATGTCCCACAGCACGCGCGGATCGAACATCAGCACGACCGCGAGCATCAACGTTAGCGCCGCGAACGCGAACAGCGCGGCCTCGGGCACGACGCGCGCGAGACTCACCATCTTCACGATCGTGACGAGGATCCCGAGCATGAACACCTCGATCATGCCCCACGGCCGCACGAGCTGGATCATCCGCAGCACCGGGTTGAACAGCGGCGGCACGATGCCGCGCCGCAGCGGGAACAGCAGATACAGCAACGCGGCCATCTCGACGAGCGGGAACAGCACGGTCGAGCAGAACACCATCACCGCGACGACCCCCATGTCCTGCTGCCACAGCGCGTCGAGCGCGCCGATCAGCGTCGTGCGCACGCGGTTGCCGTTCAGGTCCATCTCGAGGATCGGGAACGCTTGCGCGATCACGAACGTGATCAGCGCGGCGAGCGTCAGTGCGCAGATCCGGTCGAGCCGCGCGGCGCTGTTGCGGAAAAGCAGCGCATCGCAGCGCGGGCAGCGCGCGACTTCGCGGCCGGCAAGGCGCGGTTTGCGCAACAGTGCGTCGCATTCATGACAGGCAATCAGATCGTCTCGTGGCATGGGGAATACGGTTGCGCGGCATCGGAACGATGCGTCGGCGGGGCCGGAACCCGCGCCCATCTTACCAAAACGCGTTTCGGCGGCGTCAGGTGGCGTATCGTTGTGACTGGGCGTTCACCTCGAATTCGGCGGGCCGCGCGCGCCGCCCGCCGTGGTGGTAATCTGCCGGCGCCGGCCGGTTGCGGTACGATGGCGCCCTCGTTATGCGTCGCGCGCTGCCGCGGCGCGGTTTGGGCATCAAAGAGGACAGGTATGGCTTCAAATCGGTCGCCGGTTGCACCGGCGTCATACAGCAGACCCGCGATCGCGCTTCACTGGCTGATTGCGCTGCTGATCATCTGCGGTTTCGCGCTCGGCTGGGTGATGACGGACATCCCCGGCTTCACGCCGACGAAGCTCAAGTACTACTCGTGGCACAAGTGGATCGGCGTGACCGTGTTCGCGCTCGCGGCGATGCGCGTGCTGTGGCGCGCGACGCACCGGCCGCCGCCGCTGCCGGCCGGGATGCCCGTGTTCCAGCGCCTGGCCGCGCATGGGGTGCACTGGGTGCTGTACGCGCTGATGCTCGTGATTCCGGCGACTGGCTATCTGTACAGCTCGGCGTCGAACATTCCGGTCGTCTATCTCGGGATCGTGCCGCTGCCGCGCCTGATCGCGCCCGATCCGGCGCTGAAGGAAACCTTGAAGGCGGCGCACGTGTTCCTGAATTACATTTTGCTGACGCTCGTCGTGATGCACGTGATCGCGGTCGTCAAGCATCAACTGATCGATCGCGACGGGCTGCTGTCGCGCATGCTTCCGTTTCTCAAGTGACGAGGATCCCATGAAAAGCTCCGTTTCCCGCTTCCTGCTGACCGCGCTCGCCGCCGCGTCGCTCGTCGCGTCGGGCGCCGCGCGCGCGGACGTCGACGCCGCGAAGAGCAAGGTGTCCGTGATCGCGAAGCAGATGAACGTGCCGACCGAAGGCGTGTTCAAGAAATTCTCCGCGCAGGTCCGGTTCGATCCGGCGAAGGCCGCGCAGGGCAGCGCGCAGGTGAGCATCGACGTCGGGAGCTACGATCTCGGCGACCCGATGTACAACGACCAGGTCGCCGGCAAGGACTGGTTCGATGCGAAGGACTATCCGCGGGCGACGTTCGTGTCGACCGCGATCGCGCCCGCCGGCGGCAACAAGTACAACGTGACCGGCAAGCTGACGATCAAGGGCAAGACGCAGACGCTGACGGTGCCCGTCACCGTCACGCAGAGCGGCGCGACGCAGACCTTCGACGGCGTGCTGCCGATCAAGCGCTCGGCGTTCGACGTCGGCACCGGCGAGTGGAAGGACACGTCGGTCGTCGCCGACGACGTGCAGATCAAGTTCCACATCGTTACCAAGTAGTCATACGGCGGCGCGCTCGCGCCGCCTTGCACCGACGCCGCGCGGGCCGCGCGGCGCAGTTTTCAGGAGAGAGCGTTTTGAACAAGCATCTGATGATCGCGGCGGGCATGCTCGCCGCTTCGCTGTCGTTTGCCGCGCACGCGGAGGTTGCGACCTACCAGTTCGATCCGAACCACACGTATCCGAGCTTCGAGGCCGATCACCTGGGCGGGCTGTCGGTCTGGCGCGGCAAGTTCGACAAGTCGAAGGGCTCCGTGACGCTCGACCGCGCGGCGAAGACCGGCACCGTCGACGTGACGACGCAGATCGGGTCGGTTCACACCGGCAACCCGCAACTCGACGCGCACCTGCAGTCGCCGGAATTCTTCGACACGTCGAAGTATCCGGACGCGCACTACGTCGGCACGATCCAGTTCACGGGCGACGAGCCGTCGTCGGTCGTCGGCAACCTGACGATGCACGGCGTGACGAAGCCGCTGACGCTGAAGATCGATTCGTTCAAGTGCATGCCGCATCCGATGCTCAAGCGCGAGGTGTGCGGCGTCGACGCGATCGGCGAGTTCGATCGCGCCGACTTCGGGATCGACTACGGCAAGGCGTACGGCTTCAAGATGGCGACGAAGCTGCTGATTACCGCCGAGGCGATCAAGCAGCAGTAAGCGATGTGTCGCCTCGAGGGGTGACGTTGCGCACCATGAACCGCCGCGTTCTCCGTTCGGAGGGCGCGGCGTTTTTTTTTTAAAACGGCCCCGCCATGAAAAACCCCAAGGGTCGGATCTATCTCCAACTATTGGGGCTCAGTTCACCGAAGCGGGGCAATCGGCCATTTTGTTTGAACGAAACGGCGGGCGGTCAGACTTCGATTTCTTCCGGCGCGTGTCTTTTCAGCCAGTTGGTCAGCACGACATCAATGCGTGTCTGCCAGCCGGTTCCCGATGCGCGAAATGCGTCGATGACCGGAGCAGACAGGCGAATCGACGTCTGCACTTTGGTCGGCGCCTTCTGTGGGCCGCGTACGCCGACCTTTTTCCGCAGCGATGCGCAGAGCACCTCGGACGCCGGCTTGAAGCGTGTCAAATCAGCGTCGGCAATCTCCCGAACCTCGCCGTGCTCGTCAACGAGTGGTTTGTGCGCTGTCATAGCGTTGCGCCTCCCGATAATTGGCTTTCCTGAAGCTGATCACCCGGATGCCTGTTCCCGTTTCCGTGAAGCAGAGCACATGCAGCCGGCCGTCGAGGAAACCGAGTGCGACGTAGCGCGTTTCGCGATAGTCGCATCGATCGTCGACGGCGATCAGTGCGGAATCGAAATTGAAGTCCCGCGCCCGGCCGAACGAAAGCTGACGCTCTCGAATGTTTCTGGCGTTTTTGTACGGATCGAAATCGATTTCCAATGGCTGATCGTACATACAATAAAGTTGATGGTCAAGCGTCGGATCATTCTATGCGGGCAAGTTGCGCGGACGACGACGCGAGTCGATCGTTGGCCATGTGGTCAAGCGAATGTGCGGTGCGCGGAAAAGAGAAAAGCCCAATCAGCAACGCTGATTGGGCTTTTTCGGCTGGATCGACGAGCCCGTCAGGCCCGGTTCCGTGAGTACCGGTCTGTCACGCTCATCCCGATGTCCTGTTCAAACCTGCGCGCCCGCGTTCGGATCGTCCGGATCGTGCGCCTGCTTCCTGTCCTTGATCAGATCCTCGCGCTTGATGCCGAGCCACATCGCGAGCGAGCCGGCGACGAACACCGACGAGTAGATGCCGAACATGATGCCGACCGTCAGCGCGAGCGCGAAGTAGTGCAGCGTCGGGCCGCCGAAGAAGAACATCGACAGCACCATCATTTCGGTCGACGTATGCGTGATGATCGTGCGCGACATCGTGCTCGTGATCGCGTGGTTGATCACCGCCTGCACGCTCATCTTGCGCTCGGAGCGGAACGTCTCGCGAATCCGGTCGAAGATGACGACCGACTCGTTGACCGAATAGCCGAGCACCGCGAGCACCGCCGCGAGCACCGCGAGCGAGAACTCCCACTGGAAGAATGCGAAGAAGCCGAGAATGATCACGACGTCGTGCAGGTTCGCGATGATGCCGGCGACCGCGTATTTCCATTCGAAGCGGAACGACAGGTAGATCACGATGCCGATCACGACGCACGCGAGCGCCATCAGGCCGTCGGTCGCGAGCTCCTTGCCGACCTGCGGGCCGACGAACTCGACGCGCTGCAGCGCGACGTCGGGGCTCTGCGCCTTCAGCGCGGTCATCACCTGGTCGCTCTGCTGCGCGGACGTCAGGCCCTGCTTCAGCGGCAGGCGGATCATCACGCTGCGCGACGTGCCGAAGTTCTGCACCTGCGCGTCCGCGTAGCCGAGCTGGCCGAGCGTCGCGCGCACCGGTTCGAGCTGCGCGGGCTGCTGGTACTGCACTTCGATCACCGTGCCGCCCGTGAACTCGACGGACAGATGCAGCCCGCGATGGAACAGGAAGAACACGGCGGCGATGAACGTCACGAGCGAGATCACGTTGAAGACCAACGCGTGCCGCATGAACGGGATGTCTTTACGGATGCGGAAAAATTCCATGTGCGTTATCTCCGGCGCTTAACTGGACGCGCCCGGTTTTTTCGGCGGCATGCCGGGGTTCGAGCGGCGGCGCACGACCGGCTTGCCGCGCGGCGCGCCGGCCCCGCCGGACTTCGCCGGCGACGCGAGCTGCTGCGCGGCGCGCGCGGTGTCGGTGGCGCCGTCCTGCGCGCCGAACGTGGCGGCGGCGGGCTCGGCCGCCTCCGGCTTCCAGATCTGGCCGATCGCGAGCGACTTCAGCTTCTTGCGGCCGCCGTACCAGAGGTTCACGAGCCCGCGCGAGAAGAACACCGCCGAGAACATCGACGTCAGGATGCCGATGCAGTGCACGATCGCGAAGCCGCGCACCGGGCCCGAGCCGAACGCGAGCAGCGCGAGGCCCGCGATCAGCGTCGTCACGTTCGAGTCGAGAATCGTCGCCCACGCGTGCGCGTAGCCGGCCTGGATCGCGAGCTGCGGCGGCGCGCCGCGGCGCAGCTCCTCGCGCACGCGCTCGTTGATCAGCACGTTCGAGTCGATCGCCATGCCGAGCGCGAGCGCGATAGCGGCGATGCCCGGCAGCGTCAGCGTGGCCTGCAGCATCGACAGCACGGCGATCAGCAGCAGCAGGTTCACCGACAGACCGATCACCGACACGATGCCGAACAGCATGTAGTACGCGATCATGAACACGGCGATCGCGCAGAAGCCCCAGACCACCGAGTGGAAGCCCATCTTGATGTTGTCCGCGCCGAGGCTCGGGCCGATCGTGCGTTCCTCGATGATGTCCATCGGCGCGGCGAGCGAGCCCGCGCGCAGCAGCAGCGCGAGGTCGGCGGCGGCCTGCGGGGTCGGCTGGCCGGTGATCTGGAAGCGGTCGCCGAGCTCGGACTGGATCGTCGCGACCGTCAGCACCTGCCCCTTGCCCTTCTCGAACAGCACCATCGCCATCGGCTTGCCGATGTTGTCGCGCGACACCGCGCGCACCGCGCGGCCGCCCGCCGAATCGAGGCGGATGTTGACCGACGGACGCTGATGCTCGTCGAAGCCGGCCGACGCGTCGATGATGCGGTCGCCGGTGAAGATCACCTGCTTCTTCAACAGCACCGGCACCTGGTTGCCCTGCGTGAACAGCTCCTCGCCCGGCGGCACCGGCGCGCTCGGATCCGGATGCGTGTTGATCGGATCGGCGAGGCGTGCCTCGAGCGTCGCGGTGCGGCCGATGATGTCCTTCGCCTTCGCGGTGTCCTGCACGCCCGGCAGCTCGACGACGATGCGGTCGCTGCCCTGCTGCTGGATCACCGGCTCGGCGACGCCGAGCTCGTTCACGCGGTTGTGCAGCGTCGTGATGTTCTGCTTCAGCGCGGCGTCCTGGACGGCCTTCTGCACGGCCGGCGTGAACGTGCCGATCACCTGGATGCCGCCGCCGCCGGGCTGCGTCGCCCATTGCAGCTCGGAGACCGACGACGACAGCATCTGGCGCGCGTCGTCCGCGGTCTGCTGGTCGGCGAAGTTCGCGACGATGGACTGGTCGACGCGGTCGACGCCGCCGTCGCGGATGTTCTTGTCGCGCAGGAGCGTGCGTGCGTCGGATGCGTCGGAGTCGAGCTTCTTCGTCAGCGCGCCGGCCATGTCGACCTGGAGCAGGAAGTGGACGCCGCCGCGCAGGTCGAGGCCGAGATACATCGGCAGCGCGTGCAGCGCGGTCAGCCAGCGCGGCGATGCGCTCTGCAGGTTCAGTGCGACGACGAATTGCGGATCGGTCGGATCGGGGTTCAGCGCCTTCTGCAGCAGATCCTTCACGCGCAGCTGCGTGTCGGTGTCCTTCACGCGCACGCGGATGTTCGCGTTGGTGGCCGTGTTTTCGAACGTGACGTCGTCGGGCTGGATCTGGCCGGCCGCGAGCGCGGCGTCGACCTGGCTCAGCGTCGACGAGTCGAGCTTGACCGTGGCCTTGCCGCTCAACACCTGCACCGCCGGCGCTTCGCCGAAGAAATTGGGCAACGTGTACAGAAAGCCGATGGCGAGCGCCACGACCATCACGACATGCTTCCAGAGTGGGTAACGATTCATGAGGGGGCCGAACGGGAAAGTTGGCGAGGATGCGTCGCGTCCGGCGCCGCGGCGCGAACCGCCGGAGGGCGGCGGCGCGGGGGCCGGACCCGGGAGGGCATTACAACGACTTGATCGTGCCCTTCGGCAGGATGGTCGTGATCGAGGCCTTCTGCACCGTGACTTCGGTATTGTCGGCGATTTCGACGCCGACGTAAGCTTCCGAAACCTTCGTCACCTTGCCGACGATGCCGCCGCTCGTGACGACTTCGTCGCCCTTCGCCATCGCGGAGAGCATGTTGCGGTGCTCCTTCTGGCGCTTCATCTGCGGGCGAATCATGATGAAGTAGAGCACGCCGAACATCAGGATGAGCGGCAGGAAGCTCATCAGGTTCGACTCGGTGCTACCCGCGGCGCTTTGCGCGAAGGCATTGGAAATGAACGGCACGTTGGTCTCTCCGTAAAGGAAGATCTAAAAATTAAGCCGGCTATTCTACCACCGGCCCAAAGGGGCGACCGCGCGGCAAATGCGCTTTCGGATCAAGCCGTTAATGCTTCGTTATCGCATCGCTGACGCTTTCGTCACACTTCGGGCGCAAGCGCGGTCGCGATCGGCGGAAAGTAAATTGTAATATTTCGGCGGGCCACGCGGTTCCGCGTGCCCGTCAATCGACCCCTCTCGCCCGATCCTCCGCGAACCGCTTCCTGAACGCGTCGAACGTGTGCGTATCGATCGCTTCCCGAATCTCGCTCATCAACTGCAAGTAGTAATGCAGGTTGTGGATCGTGTTGAGTTGCGCGCCGAGGATCTCGCCGACGCGGTGCAGATGGTGCAGATACCCGCGCGAGAAATTCCGGCACGTGTAGCACGCGCAGCTTTCGTCGAGCGGCTTCAGCGAGTGCTTGTGCGTCGCGTTGCGGATCTTCACGTCGCCGAAACGCGTGAACAGCCACCCGTTGCGCGCGTTGCGGGTCGGCATCACGCAGTCGAACATGTCGACGCCCGCGGCCACGCCCGCGACCAGATCCTCCGGCGTGCCGACGCCCATCAGATAGTGTGGCTTGTGCGCGGGTAGCTTCGGCCCGACGTGCTCGAGGATCCGCATCATGTCCTCCTTCGGCTCGCCGACCGACAGCCCGCCGATCGCGAGCCCGTGGAAGCCGAGCTCGGCGAGGCCCGCGAGCGATTCGTCGCGCAGATCCTCGAACATCCCGCCCTGGACGATCCCGAAGAGGGCGTTCGGATTGCCGAGCCGGTCGAACTCGGTGAGCGAGCGCTTCGCCCAGCGCAGCGACATCCGCATGGAGTCGGCCGCCTCCTTGTGTGTGGTCGGCACGCCGTTCGTCGCGTACGGCGTGCACTCGTCGAACTGCATCACGATGTCCGAGTTCAGCACCTTCTGAATCTGCATCGACACTTCCGGCGACAGGAACAGCTTGTCGCCGTTGATCGGCGACGCGAACGTGACGCCATCCTCGGTGATCTTGCGCAGATCGCCAAGCGAAAACACCTGGAAGCCGCCCGAGTCGGTCAGGATCGGCTTCTTCCAGCCCATGAAGCCGTGCAGGCCGCCGTGCGCGGCGATCGTGTCCAGGCCCGGGCGCAGCCACAGATGGAACGTGTTGCCGAGAATGATCTGGGCCTTGATCTCGTCGAGCTCGCGCGGCTGGATCGCCTTCACGGTGCCGTACGTGCCGACCGGCATGAAGATCGGCGTCTCGACGACGCCGTGGTTGAGCGTCAGCCGCCCGCGGCGCGCGTGACCGTCGGTCGTCAGCAGTTCGAATTTGAGCCCGTTGTCGGGCGGGACGTGCGCGTTTGCGTGAGTATCGTGATCGTGGGATGAACCTTCGGTCATCACAGAGTGCTCCTTGCCACCGGAGAACAGTCCGGCGCATGTTGAAAACGCCACCGGAGAATACCGGCGGCGAGGAAATGGGGTTACGCGCCGTCCCGCCGCGTCAGCAGCATAGCGTCGCCGTAACTGAAAAACCGATACCGCTCGTCGATCGCATGCCGATAAGCGGTGCGAATCGTCTCGACGCCCGCGAACGCGGACACGAGCATCAGCAGCGTCGACTTCGGCAGATGGAAGTTCGTCACGAGCCGATCGACCACGCGGAACCGGTAGCCCGGCGTGATGAAGATGTCGGTTTCCGCCTGCATCGCGGCGAGCGGCCGGCCCGCGACCTCGGCGTCGCGCGCGGCCGCTTCGAGCGCGCGCATCGACGTGGTGCCGACCGCGATCACGCGGCCGCCGCGCGCGCGCGTCGCGGCGATCTTGTCGACGAGCGATTGCGGCAGGTCGTACCACTCGCTGTGCATCTTGTGCTCGGCGATGTTCTCGACGCGCACCGGCTGGAACGTGCCCGCGCCGACGTGCAACGTCAGTGTCGCGCGCTCGACGCCCATCGCGTCGAGCTTCGCGAGCAGCGCGTCGTCGAAGTGCAGTCCGGCCGTCGGCGCGGCGACCGCGCCCGGGTTGCTCGCGTAGACGGTCTGGTAGCGCGTCTCGTCGGTCGCGTCCGGATCGTGCTCGATGTACGGCGGCAGCGGCAGCCGGCCGAAGCGCTCGATCAGGTCGAGGCATGGCTGCGGGAACCGCAGCGTGTAGAACGGCTCGACGCGCTCGCCGACCGTCACGTCGAACGCATCGGCAAGCGTGATCGTCGTGCCGAGGCCGGGCGACTTGCTCGCGCGAATCTGCGCGAGCGCGGTGTGCGTGCCGGTCACGCGTTCGATCAGCACCTCGACCTTGCCGCCGCTGGCTTTCTGGCCGAAGAAGCGCGCCTTCAGCACCTTCGTGTCGTTGAACACGAGCAGGTCGCCGGCGGACACGCACGACGGCAGTTCGGCGAAGCGGCGATCGGTCAGGCGCGGCGGCTCGACCGTGTTGTCGACGTCGAGCAGACGGCTCGCGGTGCGGTCGGGCAACGCGGTCTGCGCGATCAGTTCGGGTGGCAGATCGAAATCGAAATCGGAAAGGGTGAACATGCTGCAATGGCTCGAAACGGCCGGCGCACCTCGCATCGGAGGGGCGCGAGCCGCTATGATGGCGGGGTCGCGCGGCTGGACCGGCGTCGCTGGTCGGGACGACGTGAAAGCCGCTATTGTACTTGCGTTGCGAAGCACCCTGCCGATCCGATGCCCGTGTCACCCCGCCGTTCCACTGCCGCCGCCGCCGATTCCGTCGAATCCGTCGAATCCGTCGATTCCGTCGAATCCGTCGATTCCGTCGATCCGTTCGACGGGCACGACGTGGACGCCGCCGCGCCGTCCCGGTCGAAATCCGCGAAGCCCGTGAAGCCCGCCGACAAGCTCGCGAAGCTCGGCCTCACGCGCTCGATCGATCTGGTGCTGCACCTGCCGATGCGCTACGAGGACGAGACGACGCTGACGCCCGTCGGCGAGCTGCTGCCCGGCGAGATCGCGCAGGCGGAAGGCGTCGTGATCGACAACGAGATCGCGTACCGGCCGCGCCGCCAGCTCGTTGTGAAGCTGCAGGGCGACGACGGCGCGGTGCTCGCGCTGCGCTTCCTGAACTTCTACGGGTCGCAGGTCAAGCAGATGGCGGTCGGCCAGCGGCTGCGCGTGCGCGGCGACGTGCGCGGCGGCTTCTTCGGGATGGAGATCGTGCATCCGGCGGTGAAGGTCGTCGAAGCGGACGCGCCTTTGCCGCAGGCGCTGACGCCCGTCTATCCGAGCACCGCGGGCGTATCGCAGGCGTATCTGCGCAAGGCGATCGACAACGCGCTCGCGCGCACGCCGCTGCCGGAGATCCTGCCGCCTGACGTCGCCGATGCGTATCTGCGGCCGCTCGGCCTGCCGTTGCTCGCGGACGCGGTGAAGATCCTGCACCACCCGGGCACCGACGCCGACGAGCCCGCGCTGATGGACGGCTCGCATCCCGCATGGACGCGGATCAAGTTCGACGAGCTGCTCGCGCAGCAGCTGTCGCTCAAGCGCGCGCACGAGGAGCGCCGCACGCGCGCGGCGCCCGCGATGCCGCGCCGGGACTCGCGTAACCAGTCTGACCCGCACGCCGCGCGCGACGCCGATGCGCTGACGACGCGCCTTCACGCCGCGCTGCCGTTCGCGCTGACGCGCGCGCAGACGCGCGTCGTCGACGAGATCGCGCACGATCTGACGCAGCCGCATCCGATGCAGCGTCTGCTGCAGGGCGACGTCGGCAGCGGCAAGACGGTCGTCGCGGCGCTCGCGGCCGCGCAGGCGATCGACGCCGGCTATCAGGCTGCGCTGATGGCGCCGACCGAAATCCTCGCCGAGCAGCACGCGCGCAAGCTGCGCGCATGGCTCGAGCCGCTCGGCGTGCAGGTCGCGTGGCTCGCCGGCAGCCTGAAGACGAAGGAGAAGCGTTCGGCGATCGAGGCGGCCGCGCTCGGCACCGCGCAGCTCGTGATCGGCACGCACGCGATCATCCAGGATGCGGTCGAGTTCGCGCGGCTCGGGCTCGTGATCGTCGACGAGCAGCATCGCTTCGGCGTCGAGCAGCGGCTCGCGTTGCGCGCGAAGGCTGCGAACGCGGCCGACGGTGCGGCCGGCTTCCAGCCGCACCAGCTGATGATGTCCGCGACGCCGATCCCGCGCACGCTCGCGATGACGTATTACGCGGATCTCGACGTGTCGACGATCGACGAGCTGCCGCCGGGCCGCACGCCCGTGCTGACGCGTCTCGTCGGCGACGCGCGGCGCGACGAGGTGACCGCGCGCGTGCGCGAGGCCGCGCTGACGGGCAGGCAGGTGTACTGGGTGTGCCCGCTGATCGAGGAGAGCGAAACGCTGCAGCTGCAGACGGCGGTCGAGACGTACGAGACGCTCGTCGCCGCGCTGCCGGAGCTGAAGGTCGGGCTCGTGCACGGGCGGCTCGCGCCGGCCGACAAGGCCGCGGTGATGGACGCGTTCTCGCGCAACGAAGTCCAGCTGCTCGTCGCGACGACGGTGATCGAGGTCGGCGTCGACGTGCCGAACGCGTCGCTGATGGTGATCGAGCACGCGGAGCGCTTCGGCCTCGCGCAGCTTCACCAGTTGCGCGGGCGCGTCGGGCGCGGCACCGCCGCGTCGGTCTGCGTGCTGCTGTACAGCGGGCCGCTGTCGCTCGCGGGCCGCGCGCGGCTGAAGACGATGCGCGAGACGACCGACGGTTTCGAGATCGCGCGGCGCGACCTCGAGATCCGCGGCCCCGGCGAATTCCTCGGCGCGCGGCAGTCGGGCGCGGCGATGCTGCGCTTCGCGAATCTCGAGCAGGACGGCTGGCTGATCGAGCCCGCGCGCGACGCGGCCGCCCGGCTGATCGCCGCGTATCCGGACGTCGTCACGCAGCATCTCGCGCGCTGGCTCGGCGCGCGCGAGCAATACCTGAAGGCGTGACGCGACGGTCGCGGCTGCGGGAACGGGCCGGCCGACGCCGGATCGGCGGCCGATGATGCGGCGCATGTTGGCGAATCGGCACCGGCGGTGTATAAATCAAATCTATCGCCTGTATCTATCTGATTGACCCACAATGACGCTGACTGAACTGAAATACATCGTCGCGGTTGCGCGCGAGCGGCACTTCGGCCGCGCGGCGGAAGCCTGCTTCGTGAGCCAGCCGACCCTGTCGGTGGCGATCAAGAAGCTCGAGGATGAACTGAGCGTGCAGATCTTCGAACGCGGCGCGAGCGAGGTGAGCGTCACGGCGATCGGCGACCAGATCGTCACGCAGGCGCAGCACGTGCTCGAGCAGACGTTCGCGATCAAGGAGATCGCGAAGCAGGGCAAGGATCCGCTCGTCGGCCCGTTCCGCCTCGGCGTGATCTACACGATCGGACCCTATCTGCTGCCGACGCTCGTCAAGCAGATGATCCGCAGCGTCCCGCAGATGCCGCTGATGCTCCAGGAGAACTACACGCTGAAGCTGCTCGAACTGCTGAAGCAGGGCGAGATCGACGCGGCGATCATGGCGCTGCCGTTCCCCGAAACCGGCCTGATGGTGCGGCCGCTGTACGACGAGCCGTTCGTCGTCGCGCTGCCGTCCGGGCATCCGTGGGAGAAGCGCCGCAAGATCGACGCGACCGACCTGAAGCAGGAGACGATGCTGCTGCTCGGCAACGGCCATTGCTTCCGCGATCACGTGCTCGGCGTGTGCCCGGAGCTGATGCGCTTCTCGCAGACGGCCGACGGCATCCAGAAGACGTTCGAGGGCTCGTCGCTCGAGACGATCCGGCACATGGTCGCGAGCGGGGTCGGGATCACGGTGCTGCCGCGGATGTCGGTCGCCGAGGTCGGGCCGCGCGCGAACGGCCCGGACGCGGAGCTGCTGTCGTATGTGCCGTTCAGCGAGCCGGTGCCCGACCGGCGCGTCGTGCTCGCGTGGCGCAAGAGCTTCACGCGGATGCCGGCGATCGACGCGATCAGCGATGCGATCGCCGCGTGCGACCTGCCCGGCGTCACGAAGCTCGACATCCCGGCAACCGTGAACTGAGCGGCCGCCCGGCCGCAGCGTCCGTCCGGCGGAGCGGGGCCTTTCGGCCCCGTTTATTTTTGCCTATCGAATAGATAAAATTTATCAAATTAAATTAATCGATAGTTTTAAATAGAATGCACTGCATGGATCGGCGCGGTGCCGGTCCGGCCGGGACCGGCCCAACGCAAGCGTGAAAGGAGGCAGTCGTGATGCGATCAGTGATGCGACCCATGATGCACCCGGTGCCGCGCGAGGCTTCGTCGCGCGGCAAGTTCGTCCATCGGGCCCGGGCCGCGTTCCGCCGCCTGCGCCCGATCGCGTATGCGTATCTCGCGGATCGCGCGTACGGCAGCTGAGCACCGCCGCTTTTCCGCCGCCGTTTTTCCGTTGCCGCTTATCCGCCCCCGTCGCACAGCCAACCCAAGGAGCACAGCATGTCCGAGAACAAGAAACTGACGAGCGCCGCCGGCGCGCCCGTCGCCGACAACCAGAATTCGCTGACCGCCGGCCCGTGCGGCCCTGTCGCGCTGCAGGACGTGTGGCTGCTCGAGAAGCTCGCGCACTTCGACCGCGAGGTGATTCCGGAGCGCCGCGTGCACGCGAAGGGCTCGGGCGCGTTCGGCACGCTCACGGTCACGCACGACATCTCGACATACACGAAGGCGAAGGTGTTCTCGCAGGTCGGCGGGCAAACGCCGCTCTTCATGCGCTTCTCGACCGTTGCCGGCGAGCGCGGCGCGGCCGACGCCGAGCGCGACGTGCGCGGCTTTTCGATCAAGTTCTATACGGAAGAGGGCAACTGGGACGTCGTCGGCAACAACACGCCGGTGTTCTTCATTCGCGATCCATTGAAGTTCCCGGACTTCATCCACACGCAGAAGCGCGACCCGTACACGAACCTGCGCAGCAACATCGCCGCGTGGGATTTCTGGACCCGCCATCCGGAAGCGCTGCACCAGATCACGATCCTGATGAGCGACCGCGGAATTCCGAAGAATTATCGGCAGATGCACGGCTTCGGCTCGCATACGTTCTCGTTCTACAACGCGGACAACGAACGTTTCTGGGTGAAGTTCCACTTCAAGTCGCTGAACGGGATCGAGAACTATACGGACGCCGAAGCGGCGAGCGTGATCGCCGGCGATCGCGAGAGCGCGCAGCGCGACCTGGTCGACCACATCGATCAGGGCAATTTCCCGCGCTGGGCGTTCCGCATTCAGGTGATGCCGGAGGCGGACGCGGCGAAGGTGCCGTACAACCCGTTCGATATCACGAAGGTGTGGCCGCACGAGGATTACCCGCTGATCGACGTCGGCGTGATCGAGCTGAACCGGAACGCGCGGAATTACTTCACGGACGTCGAGCAGGCCGCGTTCACGCCGGCGAACGTCGTGCCGGGAATCGGCTTCTCGCCGGACCGTCTGTTGCAGGGGCGCCTGTTCTCGTACGGCGACACGCAGCGCTACCGGCTCGGCGTGAACCATCACCAGATTCCGGTGAATGCGCCGCGCTGCCCGTTCCATGCGTCGCACCGCGACGGCGCGATGCGCACCGACGGCAACCTCGGCGGCAACGTGAACTACGAGCCGAACCGCTTCGGCGACTTCGCGCAGGACCGCAACGCGCTCGAGCCGGCGCTGCAGGCGGGGGCGGTCGATCATTACGATCATCGCGAGGATGCCGACTACTACAGCCAGCCGGCCGCGCTGTTCCGGCTGTTCGACGCGGGCGAGAAGGCGCGGCTGTTCGGCAACATCGCGCGGCATATCGACGGCGTGCCGGCGGAAATCGTCGAGCGTGCGCTCGAGCACTTCGCGAAGATCGATCCCGCGTACGCGGAGGGCGTGAAGGCGGCGATCGCGAAGCTCGGGAAATAACGGTCGGGTCGGGGCGGGTGGCTTTCGGGCCGCCCGCGCGATGCGACCGACCACCTGCATTCAAAGGAGAGGCGATCATGACCCAACTGATTCTCGAACGACGCGACGCGCTTGCCGCGACGATGCGGCACGCAGGCGCGCTCGCGTGGCGGCGCGCCATCGGCGCGGCGATCACCGGCAGCGGCGCGGCCGTGCTGATCGGGCAGGCCGTGCATCATCTCGCCGGCGGTTGAGCGGGGCCGCGCGCCGGCAACCGCTACACTGGCGCGGTTCGGGTCACGTGCTGACCGCCACACTCGGATTGCTCGCCTCCCGCGAAAATAGCAAATCTGCTAACATTCGCCCCTATGGAATGGGAAGTCATCTATTACAGCGAGCGCATCAAACGGGAAGTGTTCGATCTGCCGACCGGCGTCCTTGCCGCATATCGACGCTTGGTTGCGCTTATGCAGCAGTACGGGGCGGATCTTCGCATGCCGCACTCGAGAGCAATGGGTGACGGATTGTTTGAATTGCGGCCGCGCGGCCGTGAAGGCATTGGCCGGGTGTTCTACTGCACCTTGGTTGGCCGGCGCATCGTCGTCTTGCATTCGTTCGTGAAGAAAACGCAGGAGACGCCGGACGATGAAATGCGCATCGCGCGAAAACGGATGAAAGAGGTACGAGGCTATGGCTAAGAGCAGACTGACACGGGAGCTGGCAGAGAAGTTCAACCCGGTTTCGCACACCGCGGAAGATGACGCACGCCTGTTCGCCGACCCGAAGTTCCGTGACGCGTACGATGCGCTCGAAGAGGAGTTCACGGCACTCAACGCGCTGCTGGAAGCGCGCAAGGAGGCCGGGCTGACGCAGGCCCAGATTGCCGCGCGCATGGGTACGACCGCCTCTGCCGTCTCGCGGCTGGAGACTTCCCTTTCGAGCGAGAAGCATTCGCCGTCATTTGCGACCTTGCGCAAATACGCTGCCGCTTGCGGCAAAAAATTGGTGATTTCATTTGCCTGAGGCCCCATGTTCGCGCGCTTTCCCCTGTATCTGCGGCTCGTCCGGATGGACAAGCCGATCGGCAGCCTGCTGCTCCTCTGGCCGACGCTCAACGCGCTGTGGATCGCGTCGAACGGCCGGCCGCGCGTGTCGCTGCTCGCCATCTTCGCGCTCGGCACGATCCTGATGCGCTCGGCCGGCTGCGCGATCAACGACTACGCGGACCGCGACTTCGACCGTCACGTGAAGCGCACGGCCGAGCGTCCGCTGACGTCGGGCAAGATCCGCGCGTGGGAGGCGGTCGCGATCGCGGTCGGGCTGTCGCTCGTCGCGTTCCTGCTGATCCTGCCGCTGAACGCGCTGACGAAGGAGCTGTCGGTCGTCGCGGTGTTCGTCGCCGGCACGTATCCGTTCATGAAGCGCTTCTTCGCGATTCCGCAGGCGTATCTCGGGATCGCGTTCGGCTTCGGCATTCCGATGGCGTTCGCGGCCGTGCAGGACGCGGTGCCGCCGCTCGCGTGGATCATGCTTGCCGCGAACGTGTTCTGGTCGGTCGCGTACGACACCGAATACGCGATGGTCGACCGCGACGACGACATCAAGATCGGTATCCGCACGTCCGCGCTGACGTTCGGCCGCTTCGACGTCGCGGCGGTGATGCTCTGCTATGCGGCGACGCTCGGGGTCTACGCGTGGATCGGCGCGACGCTCGGCTTCGGGTTCGCGTTCTGGGCCGGCTGGGCGGTCGCGGCCGGCTGCGCGATCTATCACTACACGCTGATCAAGGGGCGCGATCGGATGGCCTGCTTCGCCGCGTTCAGGCACAACAACTGGCTCGGCGGCGCGCTGTTCGCGGGTATCGCCGCGCACTACGCGATCGCGGGTTTCTGAGCTCGCCGGCCGACTCACCGGCCACTCGCCGGTCAACTCGCCGGCCGACCGTTACGCCGCGCCCAGCTCGTCCCCCATCTCCTTCGCGCGCGCCTGCGCCGCAAGCGCGCCGTTCACGATCGCTTCCTTCACGCCCTGTGCGTCGAACGACGCGAGCGCGGCCGCCGTCGTGCCGCCCTTCGACGTCACGCGCTCGCGCAGCACGCTCGCCGGCTCGCCCGACTGCGCGGCGAGCTGCGCGGCGCCGGTGAACGTCGCGACCGCGAGCGCGCGGCCCTGCTCGTCGTTCAGGCCGAGGCGGCGCGCCGCTTCCTGCAGCGCCTCGATGAAATAGAACACGTACGCGGGGCCGCTGCCCGAGATCGCCGTGACCGCGTCGAGCTGCGACTCGTCGTCGAACCACACCGTCTCGCCGACCGCGCCGAGCACGTCCGACGCGAGCGCGCGGCCCGCGGCGTCGACGCCCGGCAGTGCCGCGAGCCCCGTCACACCCATCCCGACGAGCGCCGGCGTGTTCGGCATCGTGCGCACGATGCGCGCGTAGCCGCCGAGCCAGCGTGCGAGGTCCGTGCCGCGAATGCCCGCCGCGATGCTGATCACGAGCTGCGATTGCAGATGCGGCGCGAGCGCCTGCGCGACGTCCTTCAGCACCTGGGGCTTCACCGCGAGCACGATCGCGTCGTAACCGGCGAGCGCCGCGTCGACGGCCGCGCCGGTCGCGATGCCGAACTGCTGCGCGGTGCGCTCGCGCGCCGCTTCGTTGACGTCGATCGCGTACAGGCCGCTCGCGGCGATGCCGCGCTTGATCAGGCCGCCGATCAGTGCCGCGGCCATGTTGCCGCCGCCGATGAATGCGATTTTCATAATGTCCGGAAAGTCAGGGGATGAGAGGAGTGCGGCGGATCAGCGCGAATAGTCGCGCGCACCGAAGATCGCGGTGCCGACGCGCACGATCGTCGCGCCTTCGAGCACGGCCGCGTCGAGATCGGCGGACATGCCCATCGACAGCGTGTCGAGCGGTAGCCCGTCCGCGCGCAGCGCGTCGAACATCTCGCGCAGCGCGCGGTGCGGCACGCGTTGCGCGTCGGCGTCGCCGGCGGGCTCGGGGATCGCCATCAGCCCGCGCAGCCGCAGCGCCGGCAGCGCGGCGACCGCGCGCGCGACGCTCGCGACGTCGGCCGGCGCGACCCCGCTCTTCGACGCCTCGCCGCTGATGTTCACCTGTACGCAGACGTTCAGCGGCGGCAGGTGCGCGGGCCGCTGCTCGGCGAGGCGCTGCGCGATCTTGAGCCGGTCGACCGAATGCACCCAGTCGAAGCGCTCGGCGACGGGCCGCGTCTTGTTCGATTGCAGCGGCCCGATGAAATGCCATTCGAGCGACGCGCGCAGATCGGCGAGCGCGTCGATCTTGTCGATCGCTTCCTGCACGTAGTTCTCGCCGAACGCGCGCTGGCCGGCCGCGTGCGCGTCGCGCACCGCGTCGGCGGGGAACGTTTTCGATACGGCGAGCAGCGTGACGGCGGCGGGATCGCGGCCGGCCGCGCGGGCGGCGTCGGCGATGCGGCGGTGGACGGAATCGAGGCGGGCGGCGAGATCGGACATGACGGCGGGCGAAGATAACAGCGGATGACAGCGAATAACAGCGCAAACGCCTGGAACGGCTGGAATGGCGATAGCGGCGCGCCGCACGCTGCGCGGCGCTTCGGTTCGCATTATACGGAGCGCTGGGGCCGGCGCGGCGCGGCGTGCCGTGCGCGCCGCGCGTCAGCCGTACAGCAGATGCTCGACGAGCTGCACCCAGTGCGCGACCGGAATCGCGGTGCCGCTTTGCAGATGCGCGATGCAGCCGACGTTCGCGGACACGATCATCTGCGGCTCGAGCGCCTGCAGCTTCGCGAGCTTCTGCTTGCGCAGCTTGTACGACAGCGACGGCTGCGTCAGCGAGTAGGTGCCGGCCGAGCCGCAGCACAGATGGCTGTCGGCGGGCAGATGGACTTCGATGCCGAGCGTCTCGAGCAGCCGCTCGACCTTGCCGCGCGACTGCTGGCCGTGCTGCAGCGTGCACGGCGGATGGTACGCGACCGTGTGGACCGCGCGGCGGCGCGCGAGCGTCGCGAGCTCGGCCTCGAACGGCAGCAGCACGTCCGAGATGTCGCGCGTCAGCGACGCGATCTTCAGCGCCTTCGCCGCATACGCGGGGTCGTCGCGCAGCAGGTGCGCGTATTCGAGCACGGTCGCGCCGCAGCCGGACGCGTTCATCACGATCGCCTCGACGCCGCGCTCGACGTAGGGCCACCACGCGTCGATGTTGCGGCGTGCGTCGTCGAGCGCCTCGTCGTGATAGTTCAGATGCAGCCGCACCGCGCCGCAGCAGCCGGCCTCGGGCGCGACGACGGTCTCGACGCCGAGCGCGTCGAGCACGCGCGCGGTCGCGATGTTGATGTTCGGCAGCATCGACGGCTGCACGCAGCCGGCCAGCATCAACATCTTGCGCGCGTGCGTGCGGTGCGGCCATTCGAGCAGGCGCGTGCGCGGCGGCACCTTGTCGCGCAGCCGCTTCGGCAGCAGCGGGCGCACGTGCTGGCCGAGCCGCATCACCGGCGAGAACAGCGCGCTGTTCGGCACGAAGCTCGCGAGCACGCGCCGGAACAGCCGCTGCGACAGCGGGCGCCGCACCTGCGCCTCGACGTGCTTGCGGCCGATCTCGACGAGGTGGCCGTACTGGACGCCGGACGGGCAGGTCGTCTCGCAACTGCGGCACGTGAGGCAGCGGTCCAGATGCTGCTGCGTGCTGCGCGTGACGGTCGCGCCCTCGACCATCTGCTTGATCAGATAGATGCGGCCGCGCGGGCCGTCGAGCTCGTCGCCGAGCAGCTGATAGGTCGGGCAGGTCGCGGTGCAGAAGCCACAGTGCACGCATTTGCGCAGGATCGCGTCGGCCTCGTCGCCGTCGGGCGTATTGCGGATGAAATCCGCGAGGTTCGTCTGCATCGCGCTCTCAGAGATCGGGGTACAGCCGGCCGCGGTTGAAGATGCGTGCCGGGTCGAACGCGGCCTTCAGGCCGCGATGGATTTTCATCAATGGTGCCGGTAGCGGCGTGAACACGCCCGCGCTGCGGTCGTACGACGTGCCCGCGCGGAACAGCGTCGCGTGGCCGCCCGCCTGCTTCGCGCTCATCCGGACGGTCTGCGCGTCGGCGTCGGTGATGCACCAGCGCTGCGAGCCGCCCCATTCCATCAGCTGCGTGCCGGGCAGGTGCAGCGGCTCGGTGATCGACGGCAACGCCAGCCGCCACAGCGCGTAGCCGGGCGGAATGGCCGCGAAGAATGGGTCGGTCTGCTCGCGCAGGCCTTCCCAGAAGCGCTCGCTCTCGACCGCGTCGACGATCTCGCCGCCGAGCGTCGTCTTCGCGGCCTTCACGGCGGCCTCGGCGCCGGACAGCCGCAGCGCGAGCGTGCCGTTGCGCCACGCGCTCGCGCTGATCGGCAGCGGCCGGCCGCCCCATTCGTTGAGCTTGCGAACCGCGTCGGTCGCGTTCATGTCGAATTTCATCGTGACTTCGGCGACCGGCACCGGCAGCACCTTGATCGACAGCTCGAGCATCAGCCCGAGCGTGCCGAGCGCGCCGGCCATCAGCCGCGACACGTCGTAGCCGGCGACGTTCTTCACGACCTGGCCGCCGAAGCGCAGCGCCTCGCCGTGGCCGTTCATCAGCAGGACGCCGAGCACGAAGTCGCGCGGCGCGCCGGCCGTCGCGCGGCGCGGGCCCGCGAGGCCGGCCGCGATGCAGCCGCCGAGCGTCGCCGCGCGGCCGAAATGCGGCGGCTCGAACGGCAGCATCTGGCCGCGCTCGGCGAGCGCCGCCTCGAGCTGCATCAGCGGCGTGCCGGCACGGGCCGTCACGACGAGCTCCGCCGGATCGTAGGACACGATGCCTTGATGTGCGCGCGTGTCGAGTATCTCTCCGTCCAGCGTCTGACCGTACCAGTCCTTGGTGCCGCCGCCGCGAATCCGCAACGTGCGGCCGTCGGCGCTGGCGGCGCGGATGCGCTCGGCCCAGCCGGCGACGATGTCGTCCTCTTCCATGATCGGTTGTTGTCTCGTGGTACGTCCGGTCGATTGTACCGGGGTCGCATGCGCGTACATCGCGACTATCCCTAGGGTCCGGAAAAACGTCGCCGGACGGCGCGGCGCGATGCCGCCCGGCGCATGCTGCCGCGCGCGTCAGAATCGCGGAATGTCCGGATGCGGCAACAACCCGCCGCGCACGTGCTGGCGGCCATACTCGGCGCAGCGCGCGCGCGTCGGAATGCCCTTGTCCGGATTGAGGATCTCGGGCGGATCGAACGCGCGCTTGACCGCGAAGAACGCGTCGCGCTCCTGCGGCGAGAACTGCACGCACATCGAGTTCAGCTTCTCGACGCCGACGCCGTGCTCGCCCGTGACCGTGCCGCCGAACTCGACGCAGGTCTCGAGGATATCGGCGCCGAACAGCTCCGCGCGGTGCAGCTCGTCGGGATCGTTCGCGTTGTAGAGAATCAGCGGATGCATGTTGCCGTCGCCCGCGTGGAACACGTTGATGCAGCGCAGCCCGTACTGCGTCTCCATCTGCTCGATCCGCGCGAGCAGCGGGCCGATCGCGCGGCGCGGCACGGTGCCGTCCATGCAGTAGTAGTCCGGCGAGATCCGGCCGGCCGCCGGGAACGCGTTCTTGCGGCCGGACCAGAAGCGCAGCCGCTCGCTCTCGGTGCGCGACACCTGCACGCGCGTCGCGCCGTGCTCGCGCAGCACCGCGGTCATCCGGACGATCTCCTCGGCGACTTCCTCCGGTGTGCCGTCCGATTCGCACAGCAGGATCGCCTTCGCGTCGACGTCGTAGCCGGCGTGCGTGAACGACTCGACCGCCTGCGTCGCGGGCTTGTCCATCATCTCGAGCCCGGCCGGGATGATCCCGGACGCGATCAGCGAGGCGACCGCGTTGCCGCCCTTCACGACGTCGTCGAAGCTCGCCATCACGAGCTGCGCGGCCTGCGGTTTCGGGATCAGCCGCACCGTGACCTCGGTGACGATCGCGAACATTCCCTCGCTGCCGATCAGCACCGTGAGCAGGTCGAGGCCGGGCGCGTCGAGCGCGAGCGAGCCGAGCTCGACGATCTCGCCGTCGCTCGTCACCGCGCGCACGCGCAGCACGTTGTGGACGGTGAGGCCGTACTTCAGGCAGTGCACGCCGCCGGAATTCTCGGCGACGTTGCCGCCGATCGTGCACGCGATCTGCGACGACGGGTCGGGTGCGTAGTAGAGCCCGTAGCGCGCGGCGGCGTCGGAGATCGCGAGGTTGCGCACGCCGGGCTGGACCGTCGCGGTGCGGGCGTACGGATCGACTTCGACGATCCGCGTGAAGCGCGCGAGCGACAGCACGACGCCGTTCGAGATCGGCAGCGCGCCGCCGGACAGGCTCGTGCCCGCGCCGCGCGGCACGATCGGTACGTTGAGGCGACGGCAGATCTGCACGATGCGCTGCACCTGCGATTCGGTCTCGGGCAGCGCGACCGCGAGCGGCAGCCGCCGGTACGCGGACAGCCCGTCGCATTCGTACGCGGCGGTGTCCTCGTCGCGATAGCGCAGGCATTGCGTCGGCAGCACGGCCATCAGCGCCTGGACGACTTCGCGCTGGCGCTGCGCGCGCATCTCGGCCGACAGTTCGGCGGGTGCGTTCATTGTGTCTCCTCCTTGTCGGCCGGAGTTGGCGCTTCAGCGCTTACTCCGGCCCCATGCCAAGCCGCGGGCTCAGCACTTGAAAATCTTGCCCGGGTTCATCAGGTTGCGCGGATCGAGCGCGAGCTTGATCGCGCGCATCGTATCGACCGCGGCCTCGCCGTGCTCCTTCTCGAGGAAGCGCATCTTGTGCAGGCCGACGCCGTGCTCGCCGGTGCAGGTGCCGCCCATGCGCAGCGCCCGCTCGACGATCCGCTCGTTGATCCGTTCCGCTTCGTCGAGCTCCTCCGGCTTCGCCGGATCGACGAGGATCGCGACGTGGAAGTTGCCGTCGCCGACGTGGCCGACGATCGGGCACGGCAGCGACGACGCCCGCAAGTCCGCGTCGGTCTCGACGACACAGTCAGCGAGCCGCGAGATCGGCACGCAGACGTCGGTCGTCACCGAACGGCAGCCGGGCTTCAATTGCAGCATCGCGAAGTACGCGTTGTGTCGCGCGGCCCAGAGGCGGCTGCGGTCCTCGGGGCGGGTCGCCCATTCGAAGTCCTGGCCGCCGTGCTGCGCGGCGAGCGATTCGACGAGCTCGACCTGTTCCTTCACGCCCGCTTCGGTGCCGTGGAATTCGAAGAACAGTGTCGGCGCCTCGGCGAGCGTCATGTTCGAGTGGCGGTTGATCGCGCGAATCGCGAGCGCGTCGACGAACTCGACGCGCGCGATCGGCACGCCGAGCTGGATCGTCTCGATTACGGTGCGCACCGCGTCGCCCATCGACGGGAACGCGCAGATCGCGGCCGACACCGCCTCGGGCAGCGGATGCAGGCGCAGCGTGATCTCGGTGATCACGCCGAGCGTGCCCTCGGAGCCGACGAACAGGCGCGTCAGATCGTAGCCGGCCGACGACTTGCGCGCGCGCGTGCCGGTCTTCACCACGCGGCCGTCGGCGAGCACCGCGGTCAGCCCGAGCACGTTCTCGCGCATCGTGCCGTAGCGCACCGCGTTCGTGCCGGACGCGCGCGTCGCGGTCATGCCGCCGATGCTCGCATCGGCGCCGGGATCGATCGGGAAGAAGAGGCCCGTGTCGCGCAGCGCGTCGTTCAGCGCCTTGCGCGTGATGCCGGGCTCGACGGTGACGGTCAGGTCTTCCGCGTCGATCGACAGCACGCGGTTCATGTCGGACAGATCGAGCGACACGCCGCCGCGCACCGCGAGCAGATGACCTTCGAGCGACGAGCCGGCGCCGTACGGGATCAGCGGCACGCCGTGGAGCGCGCAGAGCGACACCACTTGGCGCACGTCGTCGGCGCTGTGCGCGAACACGACGGCGTCGGGGAGCTGTGGATCGAACGGCGATTCGTCGCGGCCGTGATGCGTGCGGACCGCGTCGGACGTCGACACGCGCTCGCCGAACGCGGCGCGCAGCGCATCGAGCAGGGCAGGGGGGAGCGGCCGGCGGCCGACGGCCGGCGGGGCGGGGTGATTCACGCGAGTCTCCAGCTTATATTTGCCGCAACAATTTGCCGCAATACACGGCGATCCGGCTCATTCTACGCTCGAACGCCGGCTGCGAGCCGCGGCGCGGGCTGCGATAATCGCGGGCGTATACACATCGATATACATCGACACACATCGACACCAAGGAGAGCATTGCGTTATGGGCTACCGCTTGAGCAAGATCGCGACGCGCACCGGCGACGACGGCACGACCGGACTCGGCGACGGGCGGCGCGTCGGCAAGGACGACGCGCGGGTCGCCGCGATCGGCGACGTCGACGAGTTGAACTCGCAGATCGGCGTGCTGCTCGCCGAGCCGCTGCCGGACGACGTGCGCACGGCGCTCGTGACGATCCAGCACGATCTGTTCGATCTCGGCGGCGAGCTGTGCATGCCGGGCCACGCGTTCATCGATACCGAGCATCTCGCGCGGCTCGACGGCTGGCTCGCCGACTACAACGCGACGCTGCCGCCGCTGAAGGAATTCATCCTGCCGGCCGGCTCGCGCGCGGCCTCGCTCGCGCACGTGTGCCGGACGGTGTGCCGCCGCGCGGAGCGCGCGATCGTCGCGCTCGGCCGCCGCGAAGCGCTGAACGACACGCCGGGCGATACGCTGAACGACGCGCCGCGCCGCTACGTGAACCGGCTGTCCGACCTGCTGTTCGTGCTCGCGCGCGTGCTGAACCGCGCGGCCGGCGGCACGGACGTGCTCTGGGACCGCGAGCGCGTGCGCTGACGACACACCTGACGTAACGACCGGCCGGCGCACGGCACGCACGCGCGGCGCCCGTCGCACCCGGCCGGCCGAACTTGACTGGCCGAACTTGACTGGCCGCACCTGGCCGGCCGCCTTCGCTCCCCGTTATTGCACTGCGACAATTTGCCCGGGGCAGGTTGCGGTCTTAAAGATGTATTGTGTGAGCATGTTTAACGGAGAACGCTCATGACCCAGATGACCACCGACCAGATGGCCCGCGTGAAGGCCACCGCCCCCGTCCTCGCCGAGCACGGCGCGACGATCACGAAGCATTTCTATCAGCGCATGTTCAACCGCCATCCGGAGCTGAAGAACCTGTTCAACCAGACGCACCAGGCGACCGGCAGCCAGCAGCAGACGCTTGCGCGCGCGGTCTACGCGTACGCGGCGAACATCGACAATCTCGGCGCGCTTGGCGGCGCGGTGACGCGGATCGCGCACAAGCATGCGAGCCTGAACATCCGCCCCGAGCATTACCCGATCGTCGGCGACAACCTGCTCGCGTCGATCGTCGAGGTGCTCGGCGACGCGGTCGATCCGGCCACGCTCGAAGCGTGGCGCGTCGCGTACGGCCAGCTCGCGCAGATCCTGATCGGCGTCGAGGCGAATCTGTACGCGGGCGCCGCGTGGAGCGGCTTCCGGCCGTTCAAGGTCGCGCGCAAGGTGCGCGAGAGCGACGAGATCACGTCGTTCTACCTGACGCCCGCCGACGGCGGCGCGGCGCCGTCGTTCGAGCCGGGGCAGTACGTGACGGTGAAGCGCTTCGTCGGTGAGCTCGGCGTCGAACAGCCGCGCCAGTACAGCCTGTCGGACGCGCCGCACGGCAAGTGGCTGCGCATCTCGGTGAAGCGCGAGGCGGGCGGCGCCGAAGCGGTTCCGGCCGGCAAGGTGTCGACGCTGATGCACGACGGCGTCGAGGAGGGCGCGATCGTCGAGGTCACCGCGCCGATGGGCGATTTCACGCTGAAGCGCGATGCGCAAACGCCGGTCGTGTTGATTTCGGGCGGCGTCGGGATCACGCCAATGGTGTCGATCGCGTCGACGCTGATCGCGGACGGCAGCCAGGAAGGCAGCCCGCGCGACGTGCGCTTCGTGCACGCGTGCCGCTCGGGCGCGGTGCATGCGTTCCGCGACTGGCTGAACGACGCGGCGCGCACGCACGCGAACGTGACGCGCACGGTGCTGTACGAGGAGGTCGGGCCGAACGATCGCGTCGGCGTCGATCACGATCTCGAAGGGCGCCTGACGCCGGCGCGCATCGAGCAGTACGCGCTCGTGCCCGATGCCGATTACTACATCTGCGGCCCGATCGCGTTCATGAGGGCGCAGCGCGACGCGCTCGTCGCGCTGGGCGTCGCGCCGGAACGCGTGAACACCGAGATCTTCGGCTCCGGCGCGCTCGAATGATCAGTTCCCGCTGCCGCGCGCGACGCGGCGCGCCTTCACCGACTCCGCGAGGCCCTCGAGCACCTTCACGCTGTCGTCCCAGTTGATGCACGCGTCGGTGATGCTCTGGCCGTACGTCAGCTCGCAGCCTTCCTTCAGGTCCTGGCGGCCTTCGACGAGATGCGATTCGACCATCACGCCGATGATCCGCTCGTCGCCGGCGGCGAGCTGGCGGCCGATGTCCGCGCAGACCGGAATCTGGTTCTCGTGCTTCTTCGAGCTGTTCGCATGGCTCGCGTCGATCATCAGGCGCGCGGCGAGGCCGGCCTTGCCGATGTCGTTGCACGCGGCGTTCACGCTTTCAGCGTCATAGTTCGGCGCCTTGCCGCCGCGCAGGATCACGTGGCAGTCCTCGTTGCCGGCCGTCGACACGATCGCCGAGTGGCCGCCCTTCGTCACCGACAGGAAATGGTGCGGCTGCGACGCGGCCTTGATCGCGTCGACCGCGATCTTCACGTTGCCGTCGGTGCCGTTCTTGAAGCCGACCGGGCACGACAGCCCCGACGCGAGCTCGCGGTGCACCTGCGACTCGGTCGTGCGCGCGCCGATCGCGCCCCACGAGATCAGGTCCGCGATGTACTGCGGGCTGATCATGTCGAGGTACTCGGTGCCGGCGGGCAGGCCCATCTCGTTGATCTGCAGCAGCAGCTCGCGCGCGGTGCGCAGGCCCTCGTTGATCTTGAAGCTGTTGTCGAGGTGCGGATCGTTGATCAGCCCCTTCCAGCCGACCGTCGTGCGCGGCTTCTCGAAGTACACGCGCATCACGATCTCGAGCTCGTTCGCGAAACGCTTGCGCTCCTTCGCGAGCCGGCCCGCGTATTCGATTGCCGCCTTCGTGTCGTGGATCGAGCACGGCCCGATCACGACGATCAGCCGGTCGTCCATGCCGTGCAGGATCCGGTGCATCGACCGGCGCGCGTTGTAGATCAGCTCGGACGCCGCTTCGGAGCACGCGAATTCGCGGATCAGGTGCGCGGGCGGCGTCAGTTCCTTCAGTTCACGGATGCGAACGTCGTCGGTATTGTGCGGGGGCATGTGGATTCTCCTGGTTCGTTTGGCCGCGCTCGGGCGGCTGATTCATCGTTTCGGTCCGGGGCCGGCGGCTGGGCGCGGCGGGCGAAAAAAAACCGCCGGGCTTGCCGGCGGTTTTTCGGGAATTTCGTTTGCGCTTCGCGCGCCATCAACCCTCTCGATCCGCCAGCGGTCTGAGATACCAGTAAAAGTAAAAATAAAACTTGGCGGACATGGCGGCGACGCGATTCATCAAAAAAGTTGATGCGATATTTATACCGGGTCGAAGCGCGGCTGACAACCGGGGAATGCAAAAAATGCGGAAAATCCGCGCGCGTTGCGCAATGCGCGCGGATTATCTGCGTGGCGATGCGGTTATGCCGTGCCGCCGACCGTCATCCGGTCGATTCGCAACGTCGGCTGGCCGACGCCGACCGGCACGCTCTGGCCTTCCTTCCCGCACACGCCGACGCCCGAATCGAGCGACATGTCGTTGCCGATCATGCTCACGTACTTCAGCGATTCCGGGCCGCTGCCGATCAGCGTCGCGCCCTTGACCGGATACGTGATCTTGCCATCCTCGATCATGTACGCCTCGGACGCCGAAAACACGAACTTGCCGTTCGTGATGTCGACCTGGCCGCCGCCGAAATTCACCGCGTAGAGCCCGTTCTTCACCGACTCGATGATCTCTTGCGGATCCTTGTCGCCGTTCAGCATGTAGGTGTTCGTCATCCGCGGCATCGGCAGCGCCGCGTACGATTCGCGCCGCGCGTTGCCGGTCACCGGCATCTTCATCAGGCGCGCGTTCAGCGTGTCCTGGATGTAGCCCTTCAGGATGCCGTCCTCGATCAGCGTCGTGCACTGCGTCGGGTTGCCTTCGTCGTCGATGTTCAGCGACCCGCGGCGGTTCGGCAGCGTGCCGTCGTCGACGACGGTCACGCCCTTCGCCGCGACCTGCTCGCCGATCCGGCCCGCGAACGCGGACGAGCCCTTGCGGTTGAAGTCGCCCTCGAGCCCGTGGCCGATCGCCTCGTGCAGCAGCACGCCGGGCCAGCCCGGCCCGAGCACGACCGTCATCGCGCCGGCCGGCGCCGGGCGCGCGTCGAGGTTGACCAGCGCCGCGTGCACCGCGTCGTCGACGTAGCGCTCGAGCACCGCGTCGGTGAAGTAGCCGTAGTCGAAGCGGCCGCCGCCGCCGCCGCTGCCGATTTCGCGCCGGCCGTTCTGCTCGGCGATCACCGTCACCGACACGCGCACGAGCGGGCGGATGTCGGCCGCGAGCGCGCCGTCGCTGCGTGCGACGAGTACGACGTCGTATTCGCCGGCGAGGCCCGCCATCACCTGCGTGATGCGCGGGTCGCGGCTCCTCGCCATCTGCTCGACGCGCTCGAGCAGCTTCACCTTCGCGGTCGCGTCGAGCGACGCGAGCGGGTCGGCGGGCAGATACAGGTCGCGGCCCGAGATGCCGGTGAGCGACGTGGCCGCCTTCACCTTCTGCCTGCCGCCGCCCGCCGCCGCGATCGCCTTGGTGGCGGCCGCGGCCTGGCGGATCGCGTCCGGCGACAGGTCGTCGGAGTACGCGAACGCGGTGCGCTCGCCCGCGACGGCGCGCACGCCGACGCCCTGGTCGATGCTGAAGCTGCCCGATTTGACGATCCCTTCCTCGAGGCTCCATGCCTCGCTGCGGGTCGCCTGGAAGTAGAGATCCGCGTAATCGACGCGATGCGTGAAGATGTCGGCGATCGTGCGCGTCAGCAGCCCCTCGTCGAGGCCGTACGGCGTGAGCAGGATGTCCTTCGCGAGTGCGAGATTGCGGATGCCGGGTTCGATGATGTTCATGCGGATGTCGGGAACTCTAAAAAATGGTCTGAAGCGTGTTCGTTCGTTGCAGGTGGCGCACGTGCGCCGCGTTTCAAGGGGCGTGTCGGCCCCGGGAGCGTTTCATTTCAGCACGCGGTGCCGCCACGCGGGCAGGCTCTGGCGCACGTCCGCGATGCGGGCCGGATCGAGCGGGCCCGCCGCGACGCCCGCGCCCTCGTCGCGCAGCGCGGCGATCTCGCCCCATGGATCGACGAGCATGCTGTGCCCCCACGTGCGCCGGCCGTTCTCGTGCTTGCCGCCCTGCGCGGCCGCGAGCACGTAGCACTGGTTCTCGACCGCCCGCGCGCGCAGCAGCATTTCCCAGTGCGCGCGGCCCGTCGTGTACGTGAACGCGGACGGCACCACGATCAGCGCGCAGTCGCCCATGCGCCGGTACAGCTCCGGAAAGCGAAGATCGTAGCAGACCGACAGCCCGACTCGGCCGAAGGGTGCCTCGAACGTGACGACCGTGTCGCCGGGGCGGATCGTGCGCGCCTCGTCGAACGACTCGTCGCCCTTCTCGAAATTGAACAGATGGATCTTGTCGTAGCGGGCGGCCTCGCGGCCGGCGGGGTCGAACACGAGCGTCGTATTCAGCACGCGGCCCGGCTCGGGCGCTTTCAGCGGCAGCGTGCCGCCGATCACCCACACGCGGTGGCGGCGCGCGGCGTCGGCGAGAAAGCGCTGGATCGGGCCGTCGCCGTGCGGCTCGGCGAGCGCGAGCTTGTCGGTGTCCCGGTGGCCCATGAAGCAGAAATATTCGGGCAGCAGCGCGAGCGTCGCGCCGCCGGCCGCCGCCTCGGCGATCAGCCGGTCGGCCTCGGCGAGATTGCGACCGACGTCCGGCGTGCTCACCATCTGCAGCGCGGCGACGCGCACGGGCCCGGCGGAAACGGTGGAGTCGGTCATCGCGGAATCGGTTGCGTCATCAATAGGGGCGGCCCGCGTAGGGTCGGATCGGTCGGCTCAAGGGCTTGGCTTGCCCGCCGCGCCCGAGCCGCCCGCATCGCGGTTCATCTTACCCTGATCGCCGCGCACCCGCTCGACGTGAGGGTGCGTCCACGAGCCGGTGATCGCGTAGTCGCGCGCGAACGCGTGCTGCAAAGTCTGCGACAGCGCGACGTCGGCGGCCAGCACGCCGAGGCCGAGCACCGGGTTCACGATCGCGGCCGCGATCGCCGCGGTGCCCGCGCCGACCTTCGGCGCGACGTGCGCGTGCAGATCCTGCGTCTTCGCGCGCAGATCGACCATGCCGTTCAGCGTGACCTTCGCGGGCGCGGTCGTCATCTGGAAGTCGTTCGTGCGCGCGACGCCGCTCGCGATCTGGCTCGTGCCGGTGATCTTCTGGAACGGCAGCCCCTTGCCGACGAGGCTGTGGAAGTCGAACGTCAGGAACTGCGCGAGGCTCTGCAGGCTCAGCACGCCGAGCAGCTTCGCCGCGCCGGGGTTGACCTTCAGGATCTTGCCCTGCTCGAGATCGAGCGCGACATGGCCGTCGAGCGACGGATAGTCGGGCTTCGTCGGGCCGCCGCGCCACGCGACGTGGCCGGTCACCGAGCCGTGGCCGTCCTCGACGGTGCGCGGCAGCCCGACGCGGTCGAGCAGGTCGCCCGCATTGCCGATGTCGAGCTTGAAGTCGAACACGGTGCGGCGCGGCGCGCTGGTTTCGTCGGAGCCGTCCGCGAGCGCGCGGCGCGACGCGCGCCAGTTCGCGGTCGCGGTGAGCTTCGCCGCCGGATTCGACAGCTCGAGCTTGTCGAGCTGCCAGACCGGCGCGCCGTTGTCGTCGAAGTTGTGCGCGTCGACCTCGAGCCGGCCGATGTCGTGGCCGCGCGTGACGACCTGGTCGACGACGAGGTCGATCGACGGCATCGGGCGGTCGGGCGGCGTCGACAGATCCACCGCGCGGCCGACCAGATCGTGCTGTGTGCCTTCCGGAATCACGAGCTTCGCGAGCCGCGCGTTGAGCGCGCCCGCGCCGTTGCGGCCGCCCGGCGTCCACGACAGATAGCCGGACACCTGATTCGACGCGATGTTCGCCTGCCACAGATTGTCGACGTGCGACGCGCCGACGATCACGTTCTCCCAGTTGCGCTTGAGCAGCGTCAGCGCGCCGACGTGGAGCGCGAAGCGCTTCGGCACGAAGCTCGCGGCATCGAGCTTCGTCGCGTTCGGCGCGCTCGCCTCGGCCGGGCCCGGCGTGCGCAGCGTGCGCGCGAACGCGAGCCACGCGTCCGCGTCGAGCGCGGCGATGTCGACGGCGCCGCTGACGCCGTCCTGCGGCATGTCCGGCATCCGGTTCACGCCGATCGCGCCGCGCACCGCGCGCAGCGCCGCGCCGCGCGTCGCGTCGAGCACGTAGTTCGCCGTGACCGGCCCGAACTGCAGGTTCGCGTTCTCGAGCCGCTGGCCGGCGCTCGCCTGCGGCGCCGGCTTCAGCGTGAAGCTGAACGGCATCGCCGCGCCGGCCGGCTTCGCGAACGGCGCGGGGAAGTCGAGCGCGACGCCCGTCAGGTCCGAATGCGCGTCGATCTCGGGCAGGCTGCCCTTCGCGCCGCGCACCGTGAGCCGGTACGGCGCGTCGCCGGTCACGCGCTTGAGCAGCGCGGCCGCCGGCCCGCGCAGGCTCAGGCCGCCCAGCGCGGCGCCGCGCGCGGCGTCGAGGCCGATCCGGCCGTCGACGTTGAACGCGTAGCCGCCGTGCGTCTGCGCGCTGCCGCTCGCGCGCACGGGGCCGCCGAGCAGGCGCGCGGTCAGGTTCTGCACCGATCCGCCCGCCTGCGTGAAGCGCACGTCGCCGCGCAGCGCGGATAGCGGCGGCACGCCGTCGGCCGCGAGCGTGTCGCCGTCGAACCCGAGCGTGCCCTCGATGCTCGGGCGCTTGTGCGTGAGGTGCGACGGCAGCGTCAGCTTCAGCGCGAGCGACGCGGGCCCGGTCGCGCGCACCTTCTCGCCGACGTGCCGGCTCAGGTCGCCGAGCGTGCTGTGATCGGCGTAGTCGATCAGGTCGGCGAGCGGGCCGCGCGCATGGCCGTCGATCACGAGCGGCGACACGAGCGGATGGCCGAGATCGGCGACCCGGCCGCTGACCTTCGTCACCGCGACGCCCTTGTAATGTCCGCGGTCGATGTCGAAGCGCAGCTTGTTCTGCGAGATCTCGAACGTGCCGGCGATCCCTTCGAGCGCCGGCCAGTAGTTCGGCGTGCCGTTCGCGAGCGTGCGCGGCGGATACGGCGTCGGCTCGAACTGGCCGCCGGTGAACGGCGCGACGATGTGGAAGATGCCGTCGTCCGGATTGCGCGAGTACGGGAACGTCGCGAGCGGGCCGTGCGCGACGATCGACGCGCCCTTCGTCACCTGGCCGGCCTGCAGCGCGTGGCCGAGATACGCGCGCAGCCGGTCCGACAGGCTCGTCGGCAGATAGCGCGGAATCCGCGCGACCGCCGCGCGCGCGAAGTCCGCGCGCAGGTCGAGCGAGCCGCGGCCATGGCCCGGGTTCGAATAGCTGGCGGACACCGTGACCTCGGCGTCCGGGTTCGCGGCGACGAGCTTCGGCACCTGCACGTCGACGCGCGCGTGCTTGTCGCCCGGCGCGGGCGTGACGACCCAGCTCGTGCTGCCCTGCAGCCGGTCGAACGTGAGGCGCGGCACGTCGAACACGCCCGGCACGGTGACCGCGGCGTTCACGGTGTCGAAACGCGCGGCGCCGCCGGTCTCCTTCGCGTCGACGTGGCCCCACAGGTTCTCGACGCCCGGCACGCCCGCGCGCGGGTGGCCGCGCGGCGACAGCCCGGGCGGCGGCTCCTGCGCCGCGAAGCTGATCCCCTGCAGGTCGGCGAGGAAGCGGTAATGGACGATCGGCGCGATCGGGTGCGGCTGCGCCTCGTTCGCGAGCTCCGCGCGCGCGGGCGTCGCGCGCTCGAGCTCGATTCGATAGTTCGCGACCATCCCGCGCGGATCGATCCGCACGAGCGCGTTGCGCAGCCGCGCGGGCAGCGGCAGCGCGCGCACGAATTCGCCGAGGATGCCGAGATCGACGCGATCGCCGGCCACGCTGAACAGCTGCCCCTGGTCGGCGGCCGGCACGCGGTAGCGCGCGGTCAGCGTCGCGAGCGCGAGCGTGCGCGACAGCGGCGTGCCGTCCGGCAGCGGCGGCTGGCCGAGCTCCGCGTGCAGATGCGACAGATGCAGCGTGTAGTCGCGGCCGGGCTCCATCGTCATGTCCCAGCCGAACCCGGCGACTGGCACGTCGAGGCGCGGCTGCGCGGGCTGTACGCGCAGCGCGACGTCGCTGCCCTGCAGGTTGCCGCCCGCCGAGCGCAGCCGGCCGTCGTGGAACGTCGCCCAGATCGCGTTGTCGATGCGGCCCGCGTGCATCGTCAGCGGCATCGTCACATAGCGCGCGAGCGTCGGCAGGTCGACCGCGCCGGTTGACAGATACGCGTCGCCGGTCCAGTTCGCCGGTTTGCCGATCGGCTCGAGCGCCTTGCTCGTGAAGCGCGCGCGGAAATCGAGCGGGCCGAGCAGCAGCGTGCCGTTCGCGGGCGCCTGCAACGCGAGCTTGTGCACGCGGCCGTCGTTCAGCACCGCGAGCCGGATGCCGGCGAGCGCGAGCTCCGGCGCGTCGTGCTTCGCGTCGCGCCAGCGCAGCGTGCCGCCGCGCAGCACGATCGCTTCCTGCTTCAGCAGCCACGTGCTGAACGCGTCGTTGCCGCCGCGGCGCACCGTCGGCACCGCGACGCCGGCGATGTAGAGCGCGCCGTCCGCGGTGCGCTCGACGAGCAGGTCGGGCTGGTCGACGATCAGGCTCGACAGCGCGGGCGCGAGATGCAGCAGCGAACTCCACGACAGCGCGGCTCGCGCGTGCGGCACCGACAGCGCGAGCTTGCCGTCGTGGCCGCGGATCGTGAGCTGCGTGACCTCGACGCCCGGCTGCAGGCCGGACCAGTAAGGGGAAAGTTTGCCGATCGTCAGCTGCGCGTGAAGTTTCGCGGAGACGGCCTGCTCGATGCGCGGCCGGAATTCGTCGATGCGCGGCAGCAGCACGTAGCGCAGCCCGAGCAGCGTGCCGGCGGAGACGAAATACGCGCCGATCCCAACCGCCAGCGTCACCTTGAACACCCGGCGCAGGACGGGGTGATCGTGCTTGGGAGGTCCCGCTTCGGGTGCTGCGACGGCGGATTCCTGACGGTCGGACATGCGGCGAAAAGACGGCGATATGGTAGTTTTGCGAACTGACGTTGAAATGTATCACACGGGTTCGTGCCGGCGGCCGTTGCGACGGCGTTCGGCACGGGCTTCCCGGCGCGCGGCGCAGGGCGGGCGCGATCGTCGCGCGCTGCCCGCCGCGCAGATCTTTGCAAGGCCCGCCTTCCGATGACCGACGTTTCCGCACTGTCCTGCCCATCCTATTCCCACTACCTCGCGCGCGCGGTCGCCACGCGCGCGGCGCTCGCCGAGCGGATCGCCGCCTGGGCCGCCGCGCCGATCGCGCGCGCGCAGCTCGACGCGCGCCTGACCGAGCTGCTCGCGGGCCCGGCCGGCGCGCCGGCGCCGTCCGAGGACGTGCTCAAGCGCGCGCTGCGGCAACTGCGGATCGAGGCGTTCGGCGCGATCGCGGAGCGCGACCTGCGCGGGCTCGCCGATGTCGCCGAAGTCACCGGCGCGATGACCGATCTCGCCGAGGTGTCGATCCAGCGCTCGCTCGTGCTGCTGTCGGCCGAGCTCGAGGCGCTGTACGGCGAGCCGCGCGGCGCGGACGGCGAACGGCTCGCGCTCGGCGTCATCGGGATGGGCAAGCTCGGCGGGCGCGAGCTGAACGTGTCGTCCGACATCGACCTGATCTTCGTATACGAGGACGACGGCGAAACCGCCGGCGGCGCGCGCGCGGCGCTGTCCACGCAGGAATACTTCACGCGGCTCGGCCGGCGGCTGATCGGCGTGCTGTCCGAGGTGACCGCCGACGGCTACGTGTTCCGCGTCGACATGCGGCTGCGCCCGAACGGCGATTCGGGGCCGCTCGTGTGCAGCCTCGGGATGCTCGAGGAATATTTCTACGTGCAGGGCCGCGAATGGGAGCGCTACGCGTGGATCAAGGGCCGGATCGTGTCCGAGCACGACAGCGTCGCCGCGCGGCGCCTCGCGAAGCAGCTCGACGCGATCGTGAAGCCGTTCGTCTACCGTCGCTATCTCGATTTCGGCGTGATCGGCGCGATTCGCTCGCTGCATCAGCAGATCCGGCAGGAGGCGCAGCGGCGCGCGTCGATGCGGCCCGACAAGGCCGACGACATCAAGCTCGGGCGCGGCGGCATCCGCGAGATCGAGTTCAGCGCGCAGGTGTTCCAGCTGATCCGCGGCGGGCAGGACGCGGGCTTTCGCGTGCGGCCGACGCTCGCGGTGCTGCGCCACGCGCAGGCGCGCGGGCTGATCGCGGCCGACGTGCGCGCGCGCCTCGCGGACGCGTACAACCTGCTGCGCAAGATCGAGCACCGGCTGCAGTACCGCAACGATGCGCAGACGCATGCGATGCCCGTCGAGCCCGACGACCGCGCGGCGCTCGCGGCGTCGCTCGGCTTCGCCGACTATGCGGCGCTGATGGCGACGCTCGACGGCCATCGCGCGTTCGTCGAGGCGCAGTTCGACCAGATCTTCGCGGACAAGGTGAACGGTGGCGGCCCGTGCGGCGCGTCCGAGGACGGCGCGGCCGCGTGGATCTGGAGCGGCGCGCTCGCGGACGACGGCGCCGACGACGTGCTGAACGCGCGCCTCGAGTCGCTCGGCTTCGGCGATCCGGAGGCGGTCGCGACGCGGCTGCGCGGGGTCTGGCGATCGTCGCGCTACACGAACCTGCCGGAGAAGAGCCGCCAGCGCTTCGACACCGTCGCGCAGCGCGCGCTCGAGGCGGCGCCGCGGATCGACGCCGCGCACCGCGACGACACGATCGTGCGCCTCTTCGACCTGCTCGAGACGATCGGCCGGCGCGGCGCGTACCTTGCGCTGCTGACCGAATATCCGGCCGCGCTCGACCGCGTGCTGTCGGTGCTCGGCGCGACGCGCTGGGGCGGCGACTACCTGATCCACCATCCGCAATTGCTCGACGAGCTGCTCGACGACGAGGCGATCGCGAGCCCGTTCGACTGGGCCGCGTTCAAGGACGCGCTGCGCGCGAAGCTCGCGGCGGCCGACGGCCCCGAGCAGCAGCTCGACCTGCTGCGCCACGCGCAGCACGCGGAGGTGTTCCGGATCCTGCTGATCGACCTCGCCGGGCAACTGACGGTCGAGCACGTGAGCGACCGGCTGTCCGAACTCGCGGACGCGGTGCTCGACGTGACGATCGAGATCGTCTGGTCGCAGCTCGCGAAGCGCCACCGCGACGCGCCGCGCTTCGCGGTGATCGCATACGGCAAGCTCGGCGGCAAGGAGCTCGGCTACGCGTCGGATCTCGACCTGATCTTCCTGTACGACGACCCGGACGAGCGCGCGGCGGACGTGTACACGACGTTCACGCGGCGCCTGATCACGTGGCTGACGACCGCGACCGGCGCGGGCACGCTGTTCGACATCGATCTGCGGCTGCGGCCGAACGGCGAGGCGGGGCTGCTCGTCACCGATCTCGACGCGTTCCGCCGCTACCAGCTACGCGAGGGCGACGCGGCGAACACCGCGTGGGTGTGGGAGCACCAGGCGCTGACGCGTGCGCGCTACAGCGCGGGCGACGCAGCGATCGGCGCCGCGTTCGAGGCGATCCGCACGCAGGTGCTGACGATGCCGCGCGAGGCCGACGCGCTCGCGAAGGAGATCGTCGACATGCGCGACAAGGTGTTCGCCGGCCATCCGAACCACGGCGACCTGTTCGACCTGAAGCACGATCGCGGCGGGATGGTCGACATCGAGTTCATCGTCCAGTACTGGGTGCTGCTGCACGCGTCGCACGATCCGGAGCTGATCCGCAACACCGGCAACATCGCGCTGTTGCGCGAGGTCGCGCGCTTCGGGCTGATGAGCGAGGACGAGGCGGAGCGGGTCGGCGCCGCGTACCGGACCTATCGCCGGATGCAGCACAAGCTGCGGCTCGACGGGATGGAGAAGGCGCGCGTCGATCCGGCGGCCGTCGCCGACGAGCGCGCGGTCGTCGGCGCGCTGTGGAAGCGGGTGTTCGGCTGACGCGGCGGCGGGGCGGCGCGCGGCGGTCGACGCGGCAGGATGGTAGAGCGGCGGGGCGGCAGGGCGGCGGGGTGGCCCGGAGGCGCGCGCCCGCCGCGCGGTATCCGCGTTACACCTGAAGCTGCGCGTTGCGGCGCAGCACCTGGGTCAGCACGACGTAATAGACGACGCCGACCGCGAGCCAGATCAGCCCGAGCATCCACGTCGCGCGGCCCATCGAATAGAGCACGTACGCGAGGATCGCGAAGCCGGCGACCGGGAACAGCAGATGCTGCACGTACTGCGTCGACTTCTTGCGGACGATGAAGTGGTTGACGACGGACGCGTGCAGCATCAGGAAGCCGGTCAGCGCGCCGAAATTCACGAATGACGTGATCTGGTCGAGGCGGTCGATGAACACGGTCGACACGACGAGCGACACGACGCCGACCAGCACGATGCTGACGTACGGCACCCGCGACTTGCCGGACACGCGCGCGAGCACCGCCGGCAGCTTGCGGTCGCGCGCCATCGAATAGAGGATCCGCGCGATCGACGCGGTCGACACGAGCGAGTTCGCGATCCCCCATGCGATCGCGGTCGACCACGACGTCAGCAGGTTCAGCCAGTGCCCGCCCGCGCGTTCGGCGGTTTCATAGAACGCGGTGTCGAGCGATGCGAACTTCATCCCGTGCGCGAGATCGGCGGCGATCCACGTCTGCAGGATGAACAGGCCGCCGACGAGCAGCAGCGACACGAGCGTCGCGCGGCCGACGACCTGGCGATCGTCGTCGCTGACTTCCTCGGACATCGTCGAGATCGCGTCGAAGCCGAGGAACGACAGCGCGGCGACCGACACGGCCGAGAAGATCACGCCGACGTTGAACTTCGACGGCTGGAACAGCGGGTCGAGCGTCAGATGCCCGGCGCCGATGCCGCGCACGTACAGCGCGTAGAGGCCGACCGCGCAGAAGATCGCGAGCACGACGAGCTGCGCGTACAGCATCAGCCGGCTGGCTTTCGCGGTGATCTCGACGCCGCACAGATTGACGCCGGCGCCGCACGCGGCGAACCCGACGACCCACAGCCACTTCGGCACGGCCGGGAACAGCGGCGCGAGCGCGGCGGCGCTCGCGATGTACAGCAGCGACGGAATCAGGATGTAGTCGAGCAGGATCAGCCAGCCGGACAGAAACCCGGCCGCCTCGCCGATGCCGCGCTGCGCGTACGTGTAGACGGAGCCCGCGAGCGGGAAGTCGGCCGACATCGCCTTGTAGCTCATCGCGGTGAAGAACATCGCGACGACGCCGATCGCATAGGCCAGCGCGACCATGCCGTTCGCGGCGTCGGACACGTAGCCGTAGATGCCGAACGGCGCGATCGGAATCATCCAGACCAGCCCGTAGACGACCAGATCCTTGAACCGCAGCGCGCGCTTGAGTTCCTGCGTGTAGCCAAACTCCTCGATGGACATTCCGTTTCTCCGGGGGGCGATGTCGCGGAGCATCGTAAGTGAATGGTGTGAAAATTTCAATGATGCGGTTTTTTTTGATAATGAAATGGGATGTTCATTTTGCGGAACGGAGAGGGTGGTCATCACGTCGGGGAGGGGTGTCGACGAGCGCGCGGCTGGTGCAGTGCGGTGGGAGGTAGTGTTGGGTTGGCGGTCTGCCGAGTCAGCAGGATTGGCGTGTTTATGCAATGTGAATCGCGCTTGATATTAGGGATTGTCACTTCGATTGTTAAACCGCGTTTGCAATTCCTGAATGTCGCCCGGTTGACGCTGCATGGTCACAAAAACTAGAATCGGTCGGTTATGCAATGGGGGGCTGAATCCGTTGAGAGTGCGGTGTCGGCCTGCAATGCCCAAGAATATGGAAAACGCATGAACCCGACCGAACTGGCCCGGATGATCCGTGGCGGCCTTATTCAGCAGGACCGCCTAATCAAGACCGATATCCCATTATTACCGGATAATGCGCTCGTGCCGCGTCGAGCGGTAACTTATTCCGAATTGGGCCGTGATTTCAGTGTCATGCTCGATATGGTGTCCACTGAGGGCGACATCGAACTCAAGACGCTGATCGCCCAGCCGATGACGCTGTGGATTCAGCAGGCGGATAAGTCCTACCATCCGGTCAATGGCTATATTCATACCGCTCGCCGGCTCGGTGGGGACGGCAGTTTCAGCAGTTACCAACTGACATTCGCTTCATGGTTGAATTTCCTCAAGTTTCGCAGCGATATGCGGTACTGGCAGGACAAAAGTGTCGACGCGATCATCACGGATGTATTCAACATGCATCCACAGGCCAGAGGCCAGTTCCAATTTGCTTTGCGCAAGCCGCTGCCCCAGCGCTCGTACTGCCGCCAGAGTGAAACCGACTGGAATTTTGTCCATCGGCTGATGGAGGAGGAAGGCCTGTACGGCTTCTGGCGTCAGGGTAAGGACGGCAAGTCGCATACGCTGGTCGTGACCGACGATATCTATGCGCTCGATGAGATGTCGCCCAATCAGGTCATGTTCTACCGGTCCGGCACGGGCAGCGAAACGGATGCATTCACGCAGTGGTCGGGTTCGCGGACCTTGCAAAGCACGTTGCATACGACGCGCACGTTCGACTACAAGGCGCCGGCGTCGGTTTTCAATCCCAAAGGCACATCGCTGCCGACGATGCCCGGCCAGGGGGATTTGCCGGAGCAGACTGAAGTCTACGAATACACCGGTGCCTACACATACCTGGAAACGGATCGCGGCGAGCAGCTTTCGAAGATTCATCTGGAAGAGTGGGAGTCGCGGGCCAAGCGGTTTTTCGCGGCGGGCGGCGTTCGGGGTATCGACGCGGGTCTGCGCTTCGAACTGACCGGTCATCCGGAGCATGATCTCGATCCGGTCGGCCAGCGGGAATTCGCGGCGATCAAGGTGCGGCGGTACATCGAGAACAACCTGCCGCTATCTGACCACGAAGCGAGCTTTCCTCACAGCCTGCAGAACGATTTGGCGCTGGCGAAAGCCGGGCACACGGGTGACGCCGTCATTCATGAGGACGGTTCGGCGGGTTTTTATCTGGTCGAGATCGAGGCGCAGCGGAAGACGGTTCCATACCGTAGTCCGTTCGAGCACAAAAAGCCGGTGATGCACCTGGAGACGGCCATCGTTGTCGGGCCGCAAGGCGAAGAGGTTTATACGGACGAACTGAACCGGGTCAAGGTGATGTTCATCTGGGACCGGCAGAACCCGGGAGATGCGGGCGCGTCGTGCTGGGTGCGAGTCGCGCAGTCGGATACGGGTGGAGGCTACGGGAGCGTTCACGTTCCACGGGTCGGCGAAGAAGTCCTGATCGGTTACGTGGGTGGCGACTGTGACCGGCCCATCGTTCTGCATCGCGTCTACAACGGGGATGTCCAGCCGCAATGGCACAGCAACGGCATCCTGTCGGGGTACCGGTCGAAGGAGTATTCAGGGGCCGGTTATAACGAAATGGTCCTCGACGATGCGACCGCCCAAAATCGCGCCAAATTGTTCAGCAGTACAGGGAACAGTCTGCTTCATCTGGGGTACCTGATCGACCAGAGCGGCAACACACGTGGTGCATATCTTGGCTCAGGATTTGACCTGAAGACGGATTCGTACGGTGCTGTGCGTGCCGCACAGGGACTGTACGTCACGACGCATCCGAAGCAGGCGAGCAGCCAGCAACTCGACGTGCGCGAGGCGCAACAGCAGCTTGTCAATGCTGAGAGCGTGGTTGAGGCGATGTCGCAGGCGAGTCACGCACATCAGGCGGAGAGCCTCGAGGAAGGCCACGATGCGCTGAAAACGTTCACCGATGCGACGCAGCACCGCGTTCAAGGCTCGCAGTCAGGCGGCAGGACGGCGGGAGGTGGCATGGGCAGTGCGAACGCATTTCAGGCGCCGGTTATGTTGCTGGCGAGTCCGTCCGGCGTTGCGCTGTCGACGCAGCAGTCGGTGCATGTGTCGAGCGATCAGCAGACCAATTTCGTCAGCGGGCAGAGCACGCACATCGCGAGCGGCAAGTCGCTCGTTGCCAGCGTGGCGGAGAGGATCAGCCTGTTCGTGCAGAACGCGGGGATGAAACTGTTTGCGGCGAAGGGCAAGGTTGAGATTCAGGCGCACTCGGACAATATCGAGTTGACTGCGCAGAAGACGGTGAAGGTTCTGTCGGCGACAGAGAATATCGAAGCGGTCGCGAAACAGGAAATCTTGCTGACTTCGGGCGGTGCCTATATCCGCATCAAGGATGGCAACATCGAGATTCACGCGCCGGGGAAGATCGACATCAAGGGAGCGCAGCATTCATTCGCTGGCCCGGCAAGCTTGCCTTATCCGTTGCCTGGATTGCCGCAATCCATTTGCGTCGAGTGCCTGTTGAAACGTGCCGCAGCCCGCTCTGCGCTCATCACGAAGGGGGTCTGACGTGCCTTTTGTACCAACGGTCCCCGATGAAGGGTTTGCGTCAAGCGCGTATGTCCACATGGTTGTGAGCCAACTACAGGAGAAGATGCGAGCACAAGAGAAAGCCGCAATCGGCCTGTGCGGAGTGCCTGCGGCAGCGAGCAGCCACGCGGGCGGCTTTCGTGAACAAGAAAGGACCCTGACGAGATGGAAGCCGTAACCGTATTTGAGGCAGCTCGGTCGCGCAGCGCACACGTTTATGTTCTCGCCGATCCGGCTCAAGACAAAACCTTGCCGGCGGCGTTGCTTTTCGACTCAGGAAACGCTGTGTGCCTGCTGGATGGCGGGGCCGATGTAAAAGCAGCCGCGCCGCATCTCATCCCGATCGACGAGACGAATTATCTTCGCGCCGGCGAATGGCTGGATCAACACGCGTCGAATGTGCCGTGTGCGACGCTGCTGATTTCCACGATGCCGCTAGAGGCGCTTGCCGGACATTTGAGCGCGTTCGTCGATGTCGTACTGCCGGATCGGACGGTCATGGCACTCGCGTTCTGGGACCCCAGCATTCTTGCGGTACTAAACGGCGCCAACGGAGATGGCACTCAGCATGTTCGCGGTCCGGTGCTGACGGCCGAACAGAAACAGGCCTTCCTGGCTCCCGTTCTCGAATGGTGGTACTGGGATCGTGCTGGCCGCCTGAAGTCGATTGACTGGGACCGGAGTCCGGTTGCGGATGCCGCGTTGTCAATACAGCCACCACTGCAACTCGACCAGCGTCAGGTTGACGAGCTTGTCGAAGCCAGCGTGCCGGACAACATCCTGTACTACATCCGGCTCAACATGCCCGGCCTGCTGCTCCACGTACCCGAGTCGGCGCAGTACGCATTTGTACGCTCGCAGATTCTGAATGCCCGGCAATATGGGCTGGAAGGCACCGGCGATTTGGTCAATTATTGCTGTATCGCGCTCGCTTATGGAGCGTCGTTCAACACCCTGCCGGAAGTCGCCGTATTGCTCGAACAGGTCAGGACAAAGCTATTGACCTTCGATGATCTGATGAAGAATTTTCCTCGGGAAATTCCGACCGTTGATGCTGTGCATTCGTGATCTGGTCACCTGCCAAGTCAAGCGAATGAGACAGAGTTCTCAAATTGTTGACGAGCGCCCCAAACCCTAGAGACAACAAGAATGAAGTCGAAAGCAGATGCTGCAATGAACACGCTAGCCCGCCGCTTGCTCGTCGGTCTGATTTCAGTGTTGCCGCTCACCGCCTGTTCGGAGAGAGTCATGAATCTCGATGTTGCAATTTACAACTACTGGCCTCGCGCCATTTATGACGTTGCTGTCAACGGGCAATATGCGGGTGGTGCTTATATGGCTTATCACCCAGGTGGCGCAGGTGGTTCAACCGTCTGCTGTGTGAAGGTCAAGCCGGGGACGGTAACGATCGAATATTCGCTCGGAGGATCAGAAGGCGCTCCAAGATTGGGTGAGAGAATTCATGCAACTGCCGTTTTATCTGAATTGCCGGGAGATTCCAAAATTCTTACCGTCCATGTATACCCTGATGAATCGGCCGTTGCTGAAGCATCCAAAGAATATGTCGATGAACGGCCAGAGCCAGAGGGAAAAAAATAATGAGTTCGCTCCCGCAACCTCCTTCGTTGATGCAGATCATCACGGCTGCGACGCGTGACGTGCCGAAAGTTTCGCCCACTGCGAAGCAAGATTGTTCTGATGTAATTCACCTCACGTTCTTCTTTGACGGTACCGGAAATAATCGGGATGCCGATGCCGCAGGACAACGGTGGAGCAACGTCGCGCGATTGTACGATGCAGCAATGGCTGATCCGTCAAAAGGCATTTACCGGTTTTATATCAGTGGTGTTGGCACACCATTCAACGGCGAAGCGTCCTGGGTCGACAAACCTGATGTTTGGCTTGAAGACACGTTATTAGGCGGCGCATTCGGCGCAGGAGGCGATCGTCGACTGATTGATGGCGAAGACCATCTGAATCAGGCACTGCGTCAGGCTCTGGTTAACAACGCCAGGAAGGTGGGGGGAGAGGTCAAACAGTATGTCGAAAAGAACAAAAGTGCAAGTCTAAACGATTTGAACCAGGCGATTGGCGCGCATCGCCTTATCAAGGTCGTCAATATATCGGTGATCGGCTTCTCTCGCGGAGCGGCTCTCTCTCGTGCATTCGTGAACATGCTTGTTGGGCAGTGCAAGAAACAGGGAGTCGGCTCGCTGACATTGAATGGTTTTCCAGTCCGTTTCACGTTCTTGGGTCTATTCGACACTGTTGCTTCGTTTGGCCTGCCCGCACACAACCTTACGCTTCCCCAGGAGCAACGTGACTTACGTATCCCGACCTGTGTCGAGCGATGTGTACATTACGTCGCAGCCAATGAACTCCGCTATTCGTTTCCAGTAGACTTGATCCGTGAAAGCGGGCGCTACCATGCAGGATGGACCGAAAAGGTCTACCCCGGTGTGCATTCCGATATCGGTGGCGGATATGGGCCAAAAGAGCAGAATCTAGATGGAAATTATGCCCGGATTCCTATGGCCGACATGTACCAGGAAGCGCTAAAGGCCGGTGTTCGTTTATTGTCGCAAGCGGAAATCAAGAGCACCCTTGCCCCCATTGCTGACCGCTTTACTGTTAAGCCAGAGACGCAGCAGAGCTATCAAAACTACATGATCGCCGTCCGCCCGCCCGGAACATCTGTTGAGGCCGACATGAAGTGCCACATGAAGGCGTACTACGAAAGCAACGGGACGCTTTCGCGCAGAAAGCAACCACTCGTCGGTCAAGAATCGTTCAATCAGAACTCAGTGAAGCATGCGATGTGGGGAACGATCGACATCGAGGCACCTGCTTATGCCGAGGCATTGAAGACGCATCGCGATGTCGTCGTGACCAATCGCGGAACACGTGAAGAGCGGGTCTTTTTTTATACGTTCAAGCCCGAGCAATGGAGGCTCGATGCCTGGATGACGAATGCGTCTGACAGTATTGTCAATTTTTTTGCGCACTATGTTCATAACTCCAAGGTCGATTTCGTAGCGAACGTTGAACCATTCAGCTATTTCCGGCCGCGTGGAGTCTTCGAACAAAAATCGTAACCTGGCAACTGCCTTGCGAACGCAAACCATGCAACGCTATCTGATCCTCAACGGCGACAAGACCACCGCGAATGGAACGGTAATCGCTATGCCGGCCACGATCCAGTTCGAAGGCCGCGATGTCGCCCACGAGGGCGATGAAGTGCAATGTCCGGCATGCAATACGACCGGCAAAATCCAATGCGACGGTCCGCGTCAGTCGATGACCGCGCCCGACGGCCGGCAAGCGGCATTGAGCGACGATCTCTGCATTTGCAAGTGCGATCCGCCGCCGAAGCTCATCGCTTCGCAGCAGACCATGTCGATCGACGCATGACACTCCATTCCCCATGCAACTGATGAGGGAGGACAGCCCGTGTGACAGCCGGTGACTATCGTATAGCAAGGATGCGCGACCATCTTGCAGTCGAGGGATTCACCCTGCTGTGTCGGGAGTGGTGCGGGGCACGGAGTCAATATCGGTTTCGCTGCGGCAGCCAGTGCCAGCACGCCTCATCCCAAATCGGAGCGAGCCTGAGACGCCGCTTGCGCGGATAGCGCGGTCTGCTGCTGTGCGAGCGATGCCGGACCGGGCAGACGCTGACCCGCGTGCACGATATCGCCCGTGAGGCGCGGTTGCCGGTGCCTGAGCAAGCGATATCGGAGCGGTTTGAAACCGATATTGCTGTATCGAGCTCGCTCACGGTGATTCGTTCAAGTCCCTGTCGGAAGTCGCCGTGTAGCTCGAACAGGTCAGAACAAGGCTACTCGCCTTCGACGATCTCGTGAAGAATTTTCCTCGGGATATTCCGACCGTCGACGCAGTGCATGAATGATCTGCTTACCTGCTTACCTGCTTACCTGCTTACCTGCTTACCTGCTTACCTGCTTACCTGCTTACCTGCTTACCTGCTTACCTGCTTACCTGCTTACCTGCTTACCTGCTTACCTGCTTACCTGCTGAGTTGCGCAAATGAAACCGAAGCATCAAATTGCAATGAATTCGCTAGCTTGCCGCTTGCTCGTCAGTCTGATGTCCGTGATGCCACTTACCGCCTGTTCGGAGAGTAATGCACCTGGAAATGGAACCAAGCTTCAGGCAACGACCGTAATCGACCACATGTCGGGCGACGCAAAGGTGCTGACGGTTCATCTTTATCCCGACAAGACCGTTTTCGCGGAAACATCAGCAGAGTACGTCGATGAGCGTCCCCAGCATCAAACGGATGGGAGATGAGCTCGTCTCCCATTTCGCGCTCAAGGCCGCGCGACGCGCAACCATCACGCCGCGAGCATTTCCTTCGCGTGCTTGCGCGTCGTCGCGGTGATTTCGAGGCCGCCGAGCATCCGCGCGACTTCCTCGACGCGGTTCGCCCGGTCGAGCGGCACGACCGTCGACACGGTGCCGCCGGCGGCGTCGGCGCCCTTCGCGACCTGGAAGTGATGATCGCCGCGCGCGGCGACCTGCGGCAGGTGCGTCACGCACAGCACCTGCCGGTCGCGGCCGAGCTGATGCAGCAGCCGGCCGACGACTTCGGCCACGCCGCCGCCGATCCCGGTGTCGACTTCGTCGAAGATCAGCGTCGGCGTCGGGCTCGCGGCGCTCGCGATCACCGCCAGCGCGAGGCTGATCCGCGCGAGTTCGCCGCCCGACGCGACCTTCGCGAGCGGCCGCAGCGGCACGCCCGGATGCCCGGCGACGCGGAACTCGATCTGCTCGAGCCCGTGCGGGCCGCCGTCGGCGAGCGGCGCGAGCGCGACGTCGAAGCGGCCGCCCGCCATCGACAGCTCCTGCATCCCCGCGGTGACCGCCGCGCCGAGCGCCGTCGCGGCCTTCGCGCGCGCCTTCGACAGCTGCTTCGCGCCGACGAGATACGCGTTCCATGCGTTCGCCTGCGCGGCCTGCAGCGCGCCGAGGTCGGCGGCCGCGTCGAGCGCGGCGAGCTGCGCGCGGCGCGCCGCGTGCTCGTCGTGCAGCGTCTCGGGCCGCAGGCGGAACTTGCGCGCGGTCGAATGCAGCGCGTCGACGCGCTGCTCGACCTGCGCGAGCCGGTCCGGATCGAGGTCGAGCCGCTGCGCGTAGTGCGACAGCGAATAGACCGCTTCCTGCAACTGAATCTCGGCGGGCTCGAGCGATGCGAGCGCGTCGCCGAGCGCCGGATCGTAATCGGCGAGGCCGCGCAGCTTCGACACGATCGCGCCGAGCTGCGCGAGCATCGCGTCATCGGCCTCGGACAGCGCGTTCAGCGCGCCCTGCACGCCGTCGATCAGGTTCGCCGAATGCGACAGCCGCTTGTGCTCGGCGTTGATCTCGTCCCATTCGCCGGGCTGCGGCGCGAGCTTGTCGAGCTCGGCGAGCTGCCATGCGAGCTTCTCGCGCTCGAGCTGCAGTTCGCGCTCGTGCGCCTGCGCGGCTTCGATCGCCTGCGTCGCGTCGCGCCACACGCGCCACGCGCGTGCGACGTTCGCGGCATCGGCGGCGAGGCCCGCGTGCGTGTCGAACAGTTCGCGCTGCGCGTCGGGCCGCATCAACAGCTGATGCGCGTGCTGGCCATGAATGTCGACGAGCATCTCGCCGACCGCGCGCAACTGCGCGAGCGTCGCGCTCGTGCCGTTGATGAACGCGCGCGAGCGGCCGTTCGTGTCGATCACGCGGCGCAGCATCACCGCGTCGTCGGCGTCGAACGCGTGCTCGTCGAGCCAGCGCGCGACACGGTCGTGCGACGAGAATTCGGCGGTGATGTCGGCGCGCGTGCAGCCGGCGCGCACGACGCTCGCATCGGTGCGCTCGCCGAGCGCGAGCGCGAGCGCGTCGATCAGGATCGATTTGCCGGCGCCGGTTTCGCCGGAGAAGACGGTGAAGCCGCGGTCGAATTCGAGATCGAGCGCGGCGACGATGACGAAGTCGCGAATCGAGAGATGGCGGAGCATGGGGTCGGGCGGGAAGGCGTCAGGATTCGGTGTCGTCGCCGTTCGACAGGTGTTCGTTCCAGTGCAGCTTCTTGCGCAGCGTCACGTAATAGCTGTAGCCGACCGGGTGCAGGAACGGCACCGTGTGTTTCGAGCGGCGCACCTCGATCGTGTCGTTGGGTTCGAGCGACGTGAACGACTGCATGTCGAAATTCACGTTGACGTCACGGCCGCCGACGAACTGGATCGCGATCTTCGTGTCGTCGGGCAGCACGATCGGCCGGTTCGACAGCTCGTGCGGCGCGATCGGCACGAGCACGATGCCCTGCAACTGCGGATGCAGGATCGGCCCGGCCGACGACAGCGCGTACGCGGTCGAGCCGGTCGGCGTCGCGACGATCAGGCCGTCGGAGCGCTGGTTGTACATGAACCGGCCGTCGACCGACACGCGCAGCTCGACCATCCCGGAGAAGCCGCTGCGGTTCACGACGACGTCGTTGAACGCGAGCGCGTGGTAGATCGGCTCGCCGTTGCGCATGATCCGGGACTCGAGCAACGTTCGCTCCTCGCGCTCGAACTTGCCGGACAGCATCACCGGGACGACCGCGAGCATGTCGGCCGCCGGAATGTCGGTGATGAAGCCGAGCCGGCCGTGGTTGATCCCGATCAGCGGCGTCTTGTACGGCGCGAGCTGGCGGCCGATGCCCAGCATCGTGCCGTCGCCGCCGAGCACGACCGCGACGTCGGCGCGCGCGCCGATTTCCGCGGGCGTGACGGCCGGGTAGCGGTCGATGTCGATCTCTCGCGCGGTGCCGGCTTCGAAAACCACTTCGAAGCCGGCCTTCGCGAGGCAATCCGCCAATGCGGCGAGCGGCTCGACGATGCCGGGCGTATTGCTGCGGCCGACGATCGCGACGGTTTGGAACTGGTTACCGGTTTTCATGCCGGCATTACACCATAGCTGGATGACGAAAAGAACCAATCGCGGCCGTGGCCGGCTGCGCGGCGCACGCCGGGGGCCCGGCGCGCCCCGGCCGGCCGTATCCCTCGCGGCGAAGGCCCGGTTGAGCTAGAATTTTCTTCCATGCTAGATCCTCGCGCACGAACCCTCCTGAAAACCCTGATCGAACGGTATATCGCCGACGGTCAGCCGGTCGGATCGCGCACGTTGTCCCGATACTCCGGGCTCGAGCTGAGCCCGGCGACGATCCGCAACGTGATGTCCGACCTGGAGGAGCTCGGCCTCGTGTCGAGCCCGCACACGTCGGCCGGCCGCGTGCCGACGCCGCGCGGCTATCGCCTGTTCGTCGACACGATGCTGACCGTCGACGCGCCGATCGACGAGGAAGCCGTCACGCGCACGGTGCAAAACACGCTGCAGGCGGGCGAGCCGCAACAGCGGGTCGTCGCGGCCGCCGCGAGCGTGCTGTCGAACCTGTCGCAGTTCGCGGGCGTCGTGCTCGCGCCGCGCCGCAGCCACGTGTTCAAGCAGATCGAGTTCATGCGCCTGTCCGACAAGCGCATCCTGCTGATCATCGTGACGCCGGAAGGCGACGTGCAGAACCGGATCATGGCGACCCAGCGCGACTATGCACCGTCGCAGCTCACCGAGGCGTCCAATTACATCAACGCGCATTTCGCCGGGCTGTCGTTCGACGAGGTGCGCCGCCGCCTGCGCGACGAGATCGACCAGCTTCGCGGCGACATGACCGCGCTGATGCACGCGGCCGTGACCGCGAGCACCGAGGCCCCTGACAACGAGGATACGGTCCTCATTTCCGGCGAGCGCAACCTGCTCGAAGTCGCGGATCTTTCGTCCGACATGGCGCGGCTGCGCAAGCTGTTCGACGTTTTCGACCAAAAGACGAGCCTCCTGCAATTACTCGACGTGTCGAGCCACGCCGAGGGCGTGCAGATCTTCATCGGCGGCGAATCGACGCTCGTGCCGATCGAGGAAATGAGCGTCGTCACCGCGCCTTACGAGGTGAACGGCCAGATCGTCGGCACGCTCGGCGTGATCGGCCCGACCCGGATGGCGTACAACCGCGTGATCCCGATCGTCGACATCACCGCGCGCCTGCTTTCGCTCACGCTCAGCCAGCAATAAGTCAGCAACAAGCCAGCAGTGAGCCAACAATAAGCCGGCCCCGCCATCGTGCCGCGCCGCCGCGCGGCGCGCAATCGGCCGAACGGCCAGTCCCGGCTCCGAAAGCGGCCCGGTATAATCGAAGGCCGTCACGGTTTCGTGTCCGAACGTCCCCTGCCTATGCGCTTCGATCTTGAGCCGCCTTCGAACGTCGCGGCCGCCCATCGCATCGCGGTGCTGCTCATCAATCTCGGCACGCCCGACGCACCGACGCCGCGCGCGGTCCGGCGCTATCTCGCGGAATTCCTGTCCGACCCCCGCGTCGTGGAGATTCCGCAGGCGATCTGGCAGATCCTGCTGCGCACGCTGATCCTGCCGCTGCGCGGCCGCGCGTCCGCGAAGAAGTACGCAGCCGTCTGGATGCCGGAGGGCTCGCCGCTGCGCGTGCATACCGAGCGCCAGGTCGAGGGTGTGCGCCATCTGTTCGCGTCGAACGGCTATCAGGTGCTCGTCGACTACGCGATGCGCTATGGCGCGCCGGGCATCCCGCAGGTGCTCGCGCAGCTCAAGCGCGCGGGCGTCGAGCGCGTGCTGCTGATGCCGATGTATCCGCAGTATTCGGCGTCGACGACGGCCACCGCGTTCGACGCCGCGTTCGCCGCGCTCGCGCGCGTGCGCAACCAGCCGGAAATCCGCACGGTGCGCCATTACGCGGACCATCCGGCGTACATCCACGCGCTTGCCGAGCAGGTGCGGCAATACTGGGCGGCGCACGGGGCGCCCGATTTCGCGGCGGGCGACAAACTCGTGCTGAGCTTTCACGGCGTGCCGAAGCGCACGCTCGATCTCGGCGATCCTTACCACGACCAGTGCCAGCGGACGGCCGCGCTGCTGATGGCCGCGCTCGGGCTGTCGACGATCGAGTGCCGCGTCACGTTCCAGTCGCGCTTCGGCAAGGCCGAGTGGCTGCAGCCGTACACCGCGCCGACGCTGCGCGAGCTCGGCGCGGCGGGCGTGCAGCGCGCGGACGTGTTTTGTCCCGGATTCACCGCCGATTGCCTCGAAACGATCGAGGAGATCGGGATGGAAGTGCGCGACGAATTTCTCGCGGGCGGTGGCCGGTCGTTCCACCGCATTCCGTGCCTGAATAGCGCGCAGCCGTGGATCGACGCGCTCGGCGAAATCGTCGCGGAGAACTTGCAGGGCTGGCCGGTCAGAGCCGCGCAGCCCGAAACCGTCAATTGAAGATGCAATGAACTACAAGATTTCCACCGAACCCGGCGCGCGGCTGCGGATCGACAAATGGCTCTGGGCCGCCCGCTTCTTCAAGACGCGTTCGCTCGCGGCGGATGCGGTCGAGAAGGGCCGCGTGCGGATCGGCGGCGCGCCGGTGAAGCCGTCGAAGGACGTGCGGGTCGGCGACGAGGTCGAGATTTCGATCGAGGGGGTGGTCTGGCAGATCGCGGTGCTCGGCATCTGCGACGTGCGCGGCCCGGCGAGCGTCGCGCAGACGCTTTACGCGGAATCGGAAGCGGGGCGGGCGAAGCGGCTCGCCGAACAGGACCGGCGGCGGATGTTCCGCGAGCCGGCGGCCGAGTTGCACGGCCGGCCCACGAAGCGCGACCGTCGCATCATCGACAAAGTTTCTGGTGGTGGGGATTGAACATCTGGTCGAACGTCGCCTGCACGCTCCCGTATTCGGTCGTGCGGTCGGTGACCGCCCCTGAAAGGCAGATGGTGGTGGTGCCGGCAATGAGTACCAGCGCGACCACCGATATCGCAAAGGTCAGTTTCACGGTACTCCCCTCTGAAAGACGGGTGATAACGGCGCCGGTGGATGGTCGGGCATTCGTCAGGGCAGGGTAAACATGTCTTGTCCACGCCTTTTCGATGCCTATGTGCAGTGTAGTTCAGCGCCCGGCGGGCGAGCTAGCCCCCGTCTGGTAAGGGTTGTTACAGGCCATTTCGGTGCGGCGGCGAGGGTGCCGGGCCATGCACCGGCAGCTTGCGCGGTTGTTTCGCGGCGCTGACGAATGGGCCGGAAAGACCCTCTTGAAATGGCGGTTTTCACCCTTATCTGCACCAACAATGTGCGGTGCCGGCCGGACGTCGTCCGACGGCTGCCGATTTGGCTTTAACCTCTAAATCGACTTTCAGCGACATGGAAAACACGCAAGAGAATCCGGCTACCCCATCGACCGACGAGACCGGCCAGACCCAGGCGCCGCAGGACGCACAGCAGGCCGCCGCGCCGGCAGCCGCGCAGGCAGCCGATGCCGTGCTCGCCGCCGAAGCCGCGCTCGCCGACGCTCAAGCGAAGATCGTCGAGCTGCAGGAGAGCTTCCTGCGCGCGAAGGCCGAGACCGAGAACGTGCGCCGCCGCGCGCAGGACGACGTCGCGAAGGCGCACAAGTTCGCGATCGAAAGCTTCGCCGAACATCTGCTGCCGGTGCTCGACAGCCTCGAAGCGGCCGTCGGCGACACGTCCGGCGATCTCGCGAAGGTTCGCGAAGGCGTCGAGCTGACGCTGCGCCAGCTGCAGAGCGCGCTCGAGAAAGGCCGCGTGAGCGCGGTGAACCCGGTCGGCGAGAAATTCGATCCGCATCGCCATCAGGCGATTTCGATGGTGCCGGCCGATCAGGAGCCGAACACCGTCGTCACGGTGCTGCAGAAGGGCTACACGATCGCCGACCGCGTGCTGCGCCCGGCGCTCGTCACCGTCGCGCAGCCGAAGTAAGTCCGGCGATGGCGGCTGCCGGGCCCACCGCCGGCGATCGAAAAAATTTAATGCCCTCATAGCGTGTCGGGTCTTGAAAACGGTCCGGCCGGACCTATTTCGAGGGCAGAGTTGAATTCTGGCAGGCCAAACCGGCGAAAAACGCGCGGTTTCGCCCGGCAAACGAAGATTTCTGGAGATTAGGGAAAAATGGGAAAGATTATCGGTATTGACCTCGGCACCACGAACTCGTGCGTCGCCATCATGGAAGGCAATCAGGTCAAGGTCATCGAAAACTCGGAAGGCGCCCGCACCACGCCGTCGATCATCGCGTACATGGACGACAACGAAGTGCTCGTCGGCGCGCCGGCCAAGCGTCAGTCGGTGACGAACCCGAGGAACACGCTGTTCGCGGTCAAGCGCCTGATCGGCCGCCGCTTCGAAGAGAAGGAAGTGCAGAAGGACATCGGCCTGATGCCGTACGCGATCGTCAAGGCCGACAACGGCGACGCGTGGGTCGAGGCGCACGGCGAGAAGCTCGCGCCGCCGCAGGTCTCCGCCGAAGTGCTGCGCAAGATGAAGAAGACGGCCGAGGACTACCTCGGCGAGCCGGTCACGGAAGCCGTGATCACGGTGCCGGCGTACTTCAACGACAGCCAGCGCCAGGCGACGAAGGACGCGGGCCGCATCGCCGGCCTCGAAGTGAAGCGGATCATCAACGAGCCGACGGCCGCCGCGCTCGCGTTCGGCCTCGACAAGGCCGAGAAGGGCGACCGCAAGATCGCCGTCTATGACCTCGGCGGCGGCACGTTCGACGTGTCGATCATCGAGATCGCGGACGTCGACGGCGAGATGCAGTTCGAAGTGCTGTCGACGAACGGCGACACGTTCCTCGGCGGCGAGGACTTCGACCAGCGGATCATCGACTACATCATCGGCGAGTTCAAGAAGGAGCAGGGCGTCGACCTGTCGAAGGACGTGCTCGCGCTGCAGCGCCTGAAGGAAGCCGCCGAAAAGGCGAAGATCGAGCTGTCGTCGAGCCAGCAGACCGAAATCAACCTGCCGTACATCACGGCGGACGCGTCGGGCCCGAAGCACTTGAACCTGAAGATCACGCGCGCGAAGCTCGAGGCGCTGGTCGAGGATCTGGTCGAGCGCACGATCGAGCCGTGCCGCATCGCGATCAAGGACGCGGGCGTCAAGGTGTCGGACATCGACGACGTGATTCTCGTCGGCGGCCAGACCCGCATGCCGAAGGTCATGGAGAAGGTGAAGGAGTTCTTCGGCAAGGATCCGCGCCGTGACGTGAACCCGGATGAAGCGGTGGCCGTCGGCGCCGCGATCCAGGGCCAGGTTCTGTCCGGCGACCGCAAGGACGTGCTGCTGCTCGACGTGACCCCGCTGTCGCTCGGCATCGAGACGCTCGGCGGCGTGATGACGAAGATGATCAACAAGAACACGACGATCCCGACGAAGCACGCGCAGGTGTATTCGACGGCGGACGACAACCAGTCGGCCGTGACGATCAAGGTGTTCCAGGGCGAGCGCGAGATGGCGGCCGGCAACAAGCTGCTCGGCGAGTTCAACCTGGAAGGCATTCCGCCGGCCCCGCGCGGCATGCCGCAGATCGAAGTGACCTTCGACATCGACGCGAACGGCATCCTGCACGTCGGCGCGAAGGACAAGGCGACCGGCAAGGAAAACAAGATCACGATCAAGGCGAACTCGGGCCTGTCCGAAGCCGAGATCGACCAGATGATCAAGGACGCGGAAGCGAACGCGGCGGAAGATCACAAGCTGCGCGAGCTCGCCGATTCGCGCAACCAGGGCGACGCGCTCGTCCACAGCACGAAGAAGGCGGTTGCCGAGTACGGCGACAAGCTGGACGCGGGCGAGAAGGAGAAGATCGAAGCGGCGCTCAAGGACCTCGAGGACGTGCTGAAGAACACGTCCGCGGACAAGGCCACGATCGACGCGAAGGTCGAGGCGCTCGGTACGGCGTCGCAGAAGCTCGGTGAGAAGATGTACGCCGACATGCAGGCGCAGGCCGGTGCCGCCGGCGCGGCGGGTGCAGCCGAAGGTGCGGCGGCGGGCGGCGCGCAGCAGGCCGACGACGTCGTCGATGCCGAGTTCAAGGAAGTGAAGAAGGACTGAGGCCGGGTTGCCGCCGCGCCCGCGCCGCGTGTGATGCGCACGCGCGCGGCGCGGCCGGCAGGGTCCGTCCTTCCTTCCGGACGGCCGGATCATTACCACGCCTGGCGGGCTTCGCGGCCCTCCGGGCACATTTGTTTTTTGGCGGGTGCCGCGACGTCGTCGGACGGGCGCGGCACCGGACGAGTCGCGAGACTTGACTGCAAGCGAGAGGAGCCGCCGTGGGCGCGAGTGCGCGGCGGCATGAATCGATATGGCGAAACGGGATTACTACGAGGTTCTGGGCGTTGCGAAGAACGCGAGCGACGACGAAATCAAGAAGGCGTATCGCAAGCTCGCGATGAAGTACCACCCCGACCGCAACCCGGACAACAAGGATGCGGAGGAGCATTTCAAGGAGGCGAAGGAGGCCTATGAAATGCTGTCGGACGACCAGAAGCGCGCCGCGTACGACCAGTACGGGCACGCGGGCGTCGATCCGAACATGGGGGCGGCGGGCGCACAGGGCTTCGGCGGTTTTGCCGACGCGTTCGGCGATATCTTCGGCGACATCTTCGGCCAGGCGGCCGGCGGCGGCCGTGGCGGCCGCGGCGGCCCGCAGGTGTATCGCGGCGCGGATTTGCGCTACAGCATGGAGATCACGCTCGAGCAGGCCGCGCATGGCTACGACACGCAGATTCGCGTGCCGAGCTGGGTATCGTGCGAAGTCTGCCACGGCTCCGGCGCGAAGCCGGGCACGAAGCCCGAAACCTGCCCGACCTGCCACGGCCAGGGCACGGTGCGGATGTCGCAGGGTTTCTTCAGCATCCAGCAGACCTGCCCGAAGTGCCACGGCACCGGCACCTACATCCCCGATCCGTGCGCGCACTGCCACGGCGCCGGCAAGGTGAAGGAAACGAAGACGCTCGAAGTGAAGATCCCGGCGGGCATCGACGACGGGATGCGGATCCGTTCGTCCGGCAACGGCGAGCCCGGGATCAACGGCGGGCCGTCCGGCGATCTGTACGTCGAGATCCACATCAAGCCGCACGCGGTGTTCGAGCGCGACGGCGACGACCTGCACTGCCAGATGCCGATTCCGTTTACGACGGCGGCGCTCGGCGGCGACATCGAAGTGCCGACGCTCGCGGGCCGCGCGACGTTCCCGGTGCCCGAGGGCACGCAGTCGGGCAAGACGTTCCGTCTGCGCGGCAAGGGGATCAAGGGGCTGCGCGCGAGCATCGCCGGCGACCTGTACGTGCACGTGCAGATCGAGACGCCGGTGAAGCTGACCGATCATCAGCGCGATCTGCTGAAGCAGTTCGAGAAGTCGCTGTCGGAAGGTGGCGCGCGCCACAGCCCGCAGAGCAAGAGCTGGTTCGACCGTGTGAAGAGCTTCTTCGAGTAATCGGGCATGACGGACGGCAGCGAGAGCGCGATCTTCGCGCTCTTGGACGATTGCGATTCGACCGCGTCCGCGCGGTCGAGTCGTTTGTACAGCGGATTCGTGCGCGAGCACGTCTGCACGGATCCCGCGTGGCTCGACGCAGTCGATGCGGCGCTCGCGCGGGATCTGCGCGATGGCCTGCATGCGGTCGTCGTCGGCGATTACGAATTCGGGCGGAATCTGCAATGGGCGCAGCCGGGCGATGCTCCGCTGCGCTTTTTGCTGTTCGCGCGCTGCGAGCGGCTGTCGCGCGACGAGGTCGACGCGTGGCTCGCGAAGCAGGACGGCGGCGCGGCCGTGCCGTCGATCGCGGGCGTCGCGCACGTGACGAAGAGCGTGACGCGCGACGCGTTCGACGCGGCGATCGATGCGGTGCACGACGCGCTGCGCATTGGCGATTCGTATCAGGTCAACTACACGTACCGGCTGCGCTTCGACGCGTTCGGCACGCCGCCCGCGCTGTACCGGCGGCTGCGCGCGCGGCAGCCGGTGCGCTACGGCGCGCTGATCGCGCTGCCGGACGGCCGCTGGGTCGTGTCGTGCTCGCCGGAGCTGTTCGTCGAGAAGCATGGCGAGATGCTGCGCGCGCGGCCGATGAAGGGCACCGCGCCGCGTTCGGACGATCCGGCGCGCGACGCGCAGGCGGCCGCGTTTCTCGCGAACGACGCGAAGAACCGCGCGGAGAACGTGATGATCGTCGATCTGCTGCGCAACGATCTGTCGCGGATCGCGCGCACCGGCACGGTCCGGGTGCCGGCGCTGTTCTCGGTCGAGCCGTATGCGTCGGTCTGGCAGATGACGTCGACCGTCGAGGCCGAGTGGCGCGACGGCACGACGTTCGCCGCGATGCTGCGCGCGCTGTTTCCGTGCGGCTCGATCACCGGTGCGCCGAAACACCGGACGATGCAGTTGATCGACGCGCTCGAGACGACGCCGAGAGGCCTCTATACCGGCGCGATTGGCTGGCTCGACGCGCGCGGCGATTTCTGCCTGTCGGTCGCGATCCGCACGCTGACGCTCGAGCCTGCGAGCGATGCGTCGGGGCGGCGCACCGGGACGATGGGCGTCGGCGCGGGCATCGTGCTCGATAGCGTCGCCGCCGACGAATATGCGGAGTGTGAATTGAAAGCGCGATTCCTGACCGACGCCGATCCCGGCTTCCAGCTTTTCGAGACGACGTATGCGACGCGCGCGGGCGGCATCCGCGATCTCGAACGTCACCTCGCGCGGTTGCGGCGCGGCGCGGAGGCGTTCGGTTTTCGCTTCGACGAGCCCGCCTGCCGCGAGCGGATCGAAGCGTATCGCGCGGCACTCGACGGCGACGGCCCGTTCAGGATGAAGCTGTCGCTCGCGAAGGACGGCGCGTTCGACATCGCGTCGGCGCCGCTGAAGCCGTTGCCGGCGGGGCCGGTCGGCGTGCTGCTCGCGCCGGAGCACGGCTTCGCGCCGATGCGTTCCGACGACGCGCTGCTGCTGCACAAGACGACGCGCCGTGCGGACTACGATCGCGCGTGGCAGGCGGCGGAGGCGCTCGGCGCGTTCGACATGCTGTTCTTCAACGAGCGCGGCGCGCTGACCGAAGGCGGGCGCTCGAACGTGTTCGTGAAGCGCGGCGGGAAGTGGGCGACGCCGCCGCTCGCGTGCGGCGTGCTGCCGGGCGTGATGCGCGGGGTGCTGCTCGACGATCCGGCGTTCGGTGCCGAAGAACGTGTGCTGACGCTCGACGACGTGCTGAACGCGGACGAGCTGATGATCTGCAATGCGCTGCGTGGCGCACTGACGGCGCGGCTGATTCGAGGGCGCGCGCCGGCCTGAGGCCGTTGCCGCCGCGCGCTAATGCGCACACCACGGCGCACCACCGCGCCCCACGGCGCGGCGGCAGCGCCGCGGCATCAGAACGAATGTTCCGCCGCCGGGAACGTCGCGTCCTTCACCGCTTTCACGTAAGCCTCGACCGCGGCCCCGATGCTCGGCTGCCCGTTCATGAAATCCTTCACGAAGCGCGGCCGCTTGCCCGGAAAGATCCCGAGCATGTCGTGCAGCACGAGCACCTGCCCCGAGCAATCGACGCCCGCGCCGATTCCGATCGTCGGAACCCGCAGCATCCGCGTGACTTCGGCCGCGACGAACGCCGGCACCGCCTCGAGCAACACGACCTGCGCGCCCGCCGCTTCCATTGCGCGCGCGTCGCGCAGCAACTGCGCGGCGCCCGCCTCGGTCTTGCCCTGCACCTTGAAGCCGCCGAACGCATGCACCGACTGCGGCGTCAGCCCGACGTGCGCGCACACCGGCACCGCGCGCTCGACCAGAAAGCGCACCGTGTCCGCGAGCCATTCGCCGCCTTCGAGCTTCACCATCTGCGCGCCCGCGCGCATCACCTTCACCGCGCTCGCGAACGCGTCCTCCGGCGTGCCGTACGTGCCGAACGGCAGGTCCGCCATCACGAGCGCGCGCGGCTGCGCGCGCGCGACGCACGCGGTGTGATACGCGATGTCGTCGAGCGTGACCGGCAGCGTCGTCGTCTGGCCCTGCAGCACGTTGCCGAGCGAATCGCCGATCAGCAGCACGTCGACGCCCGAGCGGTCGAGCAGCGCGGCGAAGCTCGCGTCGTAGCAGGTCAGCATCGCGATCTTCTCGTGCGCGTCGCGCATCGCCTGCAGCTTCGGCACAGTGATCGCCGGCCGGGCCGATTCCTGGAGGTAAGTCATGGCAAATCCGGTTCGAAGGAAAAGGACACGGCGAGGGCGCTCAGCGCGCGGTCTCGCCCTTGACGAAGAACTCCTTGCGGCCGCGCATCGTCCCGATGCGTTCGACGAGCAGCGCGAGGTCTTCGGGAGAATCGAGCGGATTCAGGTGCTCCGCGGCGACCGTCAGCACCGGCGTGCGGTCGTAGTGATAGAAGAATTCGTTGTACGCGTCGGCGAGCGCGCGCAGGTACGCGTCGCCGATCTGCATCTCCATCGGCAGGCCGCGCTTCTGGATCCGCGCGAACAGCACCTCCGGGCTCGCCTGCAGATACACGACGAGATCCGGCGCCGGCGCGTGCGGCCCGTCCAGATGCGCGGCGAGCGCGCGGTAGAGCTGCCACTCGTCGTCCGGCAGGTTCAGCCGCGCGAAGATCTCGTTCTTCTGCGGCATGAAGTCGGCGACCACCGGCCGGCCGCCCTGCAGCGTCGCGTTCAGCTCGCGCGCCTGTTGCGCGCGCTGCAGCGCGAACGCGAGCTGCGTCGGCAGCGCGTAGCGCGCGGTGTCGCGATAGAAGCGCTCGAGGAACGGGTTGTCCTGCGGGCGCTCGAGCAGCGGCTGCATCGCCCAGCGTTCGGCGAGGCGCAGCGCGAGCGTCGTCTTGCCGACGCCGATCGGCCCTTCGATCGCGATGTAGCGATGCGGCGGGCGCAGGTCGGGGGCGGTGACGGTCAGCGGAGTCGTCGGATTCATCGGCAGGCGGGTCTCGGCAGGGTCATCGGCAACGGTTCTTGTCGGCGTTCGCGTCGCTGGGCGTTTTCTGCATCATGCATTGGCAGGTCTGCACCTTTTCGATGCGCTGGCCCGCGACCGACGCGAGAAACGCGTCCGCGCGGCCGCGCGCCGGAATCGCGAGCGACGGATCGATCTCGACGAGCGGCACGAGCACGAACGCACGGTCGGTCAGGCGCGGGTGCGGGACGATCAGGTCGGGCTCGTCGATCGAATGGTCGCCGAACAGCAGGATGTCGAGGTCGAGCGTGCGGGGGGCGTTGCGGTACGGGCGCTCGCGCCCGAAGTGATGTTCGATCTGGTGGCAGAGCGCCAGCAGCTCCCGGGCGGCGAGCGACGTGTCGATCTTCACCACGCAGTTGAAGTAGTCGTCGCCGCCGGCATCGACCGGCGCGGTGCGGTACAGGCTCGACTTGCCGAGCACGGCGACCGTGCGCTGCTGCGCGAGGCAGACCACCGCGTCCTTCAAGGTCTGCCGCGCATCGCCGAGATTCGCGCCGAGCCCGAGATAAGCAACCGTCATGGCATCACTTCCTACGTCGTGCGAAGGCGCGCGTCAGTCTTCCTGACCGGCGTCCTCGGCGGCCTCGGGCGCCTGTCCGGCGCCGTCGTCCGTCTTGCGGTTGCGCGCGCCGCCGCGGCGGCGGCGCTTGCGGGGCGCCTTGTCCTTCGCGCCGCCCTGCGTGAGCAGCGCCTCGCGCGCGGCCGAGTCGCCTTCGATGAAATCCGTCCACCACTGCCCGACATCCGGTTCCAGCTCGCCGGATTCGCAGCGTAACAGGAGGAAATCATACCCCGCTCTGAATCGCTGGTGTTCCAAGAGGCGCAGCGCGCCGCGACCCGAGCGTTTTTCGAGGCGCAGCTGCAGCCCCCAGATCTCGCGCATGTCGGCCGAGAAGCGCTTGTGGATCGCGAGCTTCTCGGTCTGCATGTCGAGCACGTCGTCCATCGCGCGATGCAGCGCCGGCACCGGGATGTCGCCTTCGGCCACGTATTGCTCGTAGCGCTGGCGCATGTCGTGCCAGAGCAGCGTCGCGAACAGGAAGCCCGGCGACACCGGTTTGCCCGCGCGCACGCGCGCGTCGGTGTTGTTCAGCGCGAGAGTGATGAATTTCTCGCCCTGCGGCTGCTCGAGCACGACGTCGAGCAGCGGCAGGAGGCCGTGGTGCAGCCCTTCGCTGCGAAGCTGCTTCAGGCACGCGAGCGCGTGGCCGGACAGCAGCAGCTTCAGCATCTCGTCGAACAGGCGCGCGGCCGGCACGTTGTTGATCAGATCCGCGAGCGCCTGGATCGGCTCGCGCGTGTGCGCCTCGATGTCGAAGCCGAGCTTCGCCGCAAAGCGCACGACGCGCAGCATCCGCACCGGATCCTCGCGATAGCGCGTCACCGGATCGCCGATCATCCGCAGCAGGCGCGCGCGCATGTCGGCCATCCCGTCGTGATAGTCGAGCACGGTCTGCGTCGCCGGGTCGTAGTACATCGCGTTGATCGTGAAGTCGCGGCGCGCCGCATCTTCGTGCTGCTCGCCCCACACGTTGTCGCGCAGCACGCGACCGCTCGCGTCGACCGCGTGCGTGCGACGGTCGAGCTCGTCGCGCTTCAGGCGCCTCGGCGGCTCGGCGGGCGCGCCCCCCAAGGGGGTTTCCTTCGGGGCATCGGCCGGCGGCGCATCGACGAGCGCGCGGAACGTCGACACCTCGATCAGCTCCTGGCCGAACTGCACGTGCACGATCTGAAAGCGCCGGCCGATCACGCGCGCGCGGCGGAACAGGCGCTGGACTTCGGTCGGCGTCGCGTCGGTCGCGACGTCGAAATCCTTCGGCGCGATCCCGAGCAGCAGGTCGCGCACCGCGCCGCCGACGATGAACGCGCGGAAACCCGCCTGCTGCAGCGTATCGGTCACGCGCACCGCGTTGCGCGAGATCAGCGCGGGATCGATCCCGTGCACGCTCGCCGGCACGACGGTCGGTTCGTGGTTGCTGCGCGCGGGTTTCGCGGCGCCGCGCGCGCCTTTCGACGCGCCCGGGTGCGCCGCTTTCGCGTGCGTGCCGCCGGGCGAGGCGGTTTTCGTCGCGCGCGCTTTGGCGGGCGCGTCAGCGGTATCGGTGGCGGTGTCGGTGTTGGCTTCGGGCGGCGGGGCGGAATCCTGGCCGAGCAGCTTGCGGATGAGTTTTTTGATCACGTTCAGAAGAGATCGAGGACGCGCCAGCCGCGCTCGCGTGCGTGGGTGCGCAGCGTGTCGTCGGGGTTGGTCGCGACCGGGTCGGTGACTTTCTCGAGCAGCGGAATATCGTTGTGCGAGTCGCTGTAAAAGTAGCTGCGCGGAAAATCCTCCCAGCGTTTGCCGAGCGACGCAAGCCACGCGTCGGTGCGTACGATCTTGCCTTCGCGATAGCTCGGCGTGCCCGTCGGCCGGCCCGTGTACGGCGAATCGGGGTGGCCGTCGGTCGTCTCCACCTCGCACGCGATCAGCGTGTCGACGCCGAACGCGGTCGCGATCGGCCGCGTGATGAATTCGTTCGTCGCGGTGACGATGCAGCAGAGGTCGCCCGCGTCGATGTGCTGCCGCACGAGCTCGAGCGCGGCCGGCAGCATCGCCGGGCGGATCACCTCGTGCATGAACTGCTCGTGCCATTGCGCGAGCTGCGTGCGCGGATACTTCGCGAGCGGCGTCAGCATCGCGCTCAGGTACGCGTGGATGTCGAGCTTGCCCACCTTGTAGTCGGCGAAGAACTGGTCGTTCTGACGCGAGAAGCTTTCCGCGTCGACGATGCCGAGCTTCACCATGAAGCGGCCCCATTCGTGGTCGCTATCGGTCGGGATCAGCGTGTGATCGAGGTCAAAGAGTGCCAGATTAGTCATGGGTGCGCATTTTACTTGAACCGGTCCGATTCCGTGGCGGGCGGGGCCGCGAGCATCGCCCGCAGCAGCGGCAGCGTGACCGCGCGCTTCTGTTCGAGCGAAAAGCGGTCGAGCGCGTCGAGCAGCGCCATCAGGCTCGGCATGTCGCGGCGGAAGTGCGTGAGCAGATACGCGGGCACGTCGTCGGCGAGCACGACGCCGCGCTCCTTCGCCGCGTGTTTCAGCACGGCGGCCTTGCCCGCGTCGGTGAGCGGCGCGAGATGGAACACGAGGCCCCAGCCGAGGCGCGTGCGCAGATCCTCGCGCACGCCGAGCGCCAGCGGCGCGGCCGGGCCCGCGACGACGAGCGCGCTCGACGGATGCGCGCGCACTTCGTTGAACAGATTGAACAGCGCGATCTGCTGGGTCGGATTCAGCCGGTCGCAGTCGTCGACCGCGTAGATCGACAGATAGGGATCGAACGTGAACGCGTCGAGGCCGCTTTGCGGGCTCACGTAGCGCGCGTGGCCGGGCGGCGTGTCGTGCACGAGCGCCTGCAGCAGATGGCTGCGGCCGCTGCCGGCCTCGCCCCACACGTAGAACGTGCGGTCGGCCACGGGGCCCTCCGCGAGCGCGCCGTCGAGCCTGAGCAGCCGCGTGACGAGCTCCGCGTTCGTGCCGGCGAAGAAATTGTCGAACGTGGCCGGCGGCGGCGTGCCGAGATCGAGCGTCAGTTGACGGGACACGGTCACGATGCGAAGCGGCACGCACGAAGCGTGCCGGGCGAGGAAATCGTGGACGGGTTGGGCAAGATTCGATCCCTGACGAGAATTCCGGCCGGTGGCCGGCTTCGGGTAAAATCGCATTTTACCGACCTTCTCGCATTCCCCCATGAATCCTCCGAAATCCGCACCTGACGCCCAGGGTCTCTCTTATCGCGACGCGGGCGTCGACATCGACGCCGGCGACGCGCTCGTCGACAAGATCAAGCCCTTCGCGAAGAAAACGCTGCGTGACGGCGTGCTCGGCGGCATCGGCGGGTTCGGTGCGCTGTTCGAAGTGCCGAAGAAATACCGCGAGCCGGTGCTCGTGTCGGGCACGGACGGCGTCGGCACGAAGCTGAAGCTCGCATTTCATCTGAACAAACACGATACGGTCGGCCAGGATCTCGTCGCGATGAGCGTGAACGACATCCTCGTGCAGGGCGCCGAGCCGCTGTTCTTCCTCGACTACTTCGCGTGCGGCAAGCTCGACGTCGACACCGCGGCGACGGTCGTGAAGGGGATCGCGCAGGGCTGCGAGCTGTCGGGCTGCGCGCTGATCGGCGGCGAGACGGCCGAGATGCCGGGCATGTACCCGGACGGCGAATACGATCTCGCGGGCTTCGCGGTCGGCGCGGTCGAGAAGAGCAAGATCATCGACGGCAGCACGATCGCCGCGGGCGACGTCGTGCTGGGCCTCGCGTCGAGCGGCATCCATTCGAACGGCTTCTCGCTCGTGCGCAAGATCATCGAGCGCGCGAATCCGGATCTGTCCGCCGATTTCCACGGCCGCTCGCTCGCGGACACGCTGATGGCGCCGACGCGCATCTACGTGAAGCCGCTGCTCGCGCTGATGCAGACGATCGCGGTGAAGGGGATGGCGCACATCACGGGCGGCGGGCTCGTCGAGAACATTCCGCGCGTGCTGCGCGAAGGTTTGACGGCCGAGCTCGACCAGAACGCGTGGCCGCTGCCGCCGCTGTTCCAGTGGCTGCAGGAGCATGGTGGTGTTGCCGATGCGGAGATGCACCGCGTGTTCAACTGCGGGATCGGGATGGCCGTGATCGTCGCGGCCGCCGACGCGGACGAGGCGGTCCGTCAACTGAGCGCCGCCGGCGAGCAGGTGTGGAAGATCGGCACCGTGCGCGCGAGCCGCGACGGCGAGGCGCAGACGGTTGTGGTTTGATGTGACGCGCGGTACCGGGGGCGCTGGCGCGCACCTAGTACCGTGCAGGCCGAGACGCGCTGTTCGGCCGTGGAAGGGTATCGGATCGCGCCCCCTTCATCAGAACTGTGCCGTGACCTGAAAACCAACCGTCACTCGTGCCGTAGGGAACCCAGACGGCTTGTAGATCGGCGTGCCGGCAAACAGGTCGTAACCGTAGGCCCCCAATCGGGTCGCGACGCTGCCCTTGACGCCGATCACCGCGCCCGCCAGTTGCGTGCCGACGAGGGCGACCGGCTGTGGGCCCCACACGCGGCCGTAGTCAATTCCAGCATATACCGCCTGCCCGGTTTGGCCGATTGGTGCCTGCAATTCGTTACGCCAGTAGAAGCCACGGGAGGCGGCCAGCATCGTCTCCCCGTCGAATCCGCGTACGGTGTAACGACTGCCGATCGTCAGGTCGTCGATGTAGTACAGCGTGTTGCCCGTGTATTGTCCATGGAACGTGGTCACGTAGCGGAACGGCTGCTGCGCGATTGCGAACGGCACCGACAGATTCGCGTCGAGCACGGCCATCTTGTAGCGGTAGGTCGGGCCGCCGTCGGCTGCCAGGCTGTCGTCCTGCGCGCCGAACGCGCCGATGCCTTGCCGGTATGCGAGCGTCCCGTCGAACTGCGCATTGCCGAAATAGTGGCGATCGGTCAAGCCAAACTCGATGAACGTATTGTTGTGGCGCTGCTGCGGAATTTCCGTGTCCTCGATGAAGCTATGCCCGAACCGGCGCGACAAGCGAAACTGCGCACCGAACACGTCGTTCTGGCTACGCGACAGCACGCGGTTCAGCTTGAAATCGACCGTCTTCGAATTGCCGCTCGCGATGAACGATTGGTTCACGCCGGCGATCTGCTGGTAGTACGTGTTGGTGTACGCCGACAGCGTCGCGGTCCAGTAGCCCCACGGGATCGAATAGAAGCCGTTCCAGCCATGCGAGCCGAGCCGCTTGTCTCCAAATTCGAGATCCTGGCTCACGCCGACGTTGAAGATATCGTTCAGGCCAAGGGGATTGTCGATACCGAGAGACAAATTGCCCTGAAGGCGGCCCGTCTCGCGCGTGCCCGAGTTGTCGATCGAAGCGACGACCGTCCACGGTTTGCCGCGCTTCACGTCGAGCACCACGTCGCTTTCGCCGGGCACGTCGGCCGGCACGATCTGCATCGATACGTCTTGGCTCGTCACGCGCTTCATCTGCTCGAGACCCTGTTCGAGGTCGCGCAGGTTCAGCAGTTCGCCGTCGCGCGTCGGGAACGCGGTTTTCCATGTGCCACGCAGCTTCTCGTCGGCGAAGCGCACGTGGCGGATCACGCCGGGGATCAGCGAAAACTTGAGGGCGCCGGTCGACAGATCCTGTTCGGGCAGCAGCACGCGTGTCGTCACATACCCGCGCGCCAGGATGGCTTGCGATAGGCCCTTGACGAGCAGGTCGAGCCCCTGTTTGCCAACGCACTGGCCCGTGTAGTGCCCAAGCCATTCACGCGCGAATGCGAAGCGATCCATCGGCAATGCCGACGCGCCTTGCGATTTCAGGGAAGCGGGCAGCGCATCGGGTACTTCGAGTCTGAAACGCTCGATTCGAAAGCAGGGCGTTTCCGAAGGCAGCGTTGGATACTCAGCGCTCGCCACTACTTCCGATCGCACCCCGGGCGCGGAGACTGCACGTTCGCGCTCGCGCGCTTCTTCCTGCTGTCGGGTTTGCTGATCGTTGCCCGGGATGATCAGGTGCGGAGCTTCCTGCGCCGACACGCTAGTTGCGATAAACAGCAATGCTGCCGCAGCAGGATTTCCTCGGCGAATAGTTCTCATATGTTTTTCTAGGTATGCGATCGTGTACTACGGCTGAGACGTGCGTGCTATCCATGCATCACTTCCGATCGATTTGCATGCAATCATCAGCCCGGTCCGCCCAGCTACATCGTGCAACTGCAGATTGAATCGGATTGCACAATGACATCAGGAGTTATTTTTTTCGCACAAAAGCCACTGTCGCGAAAACACAAAACACAAGCCCCAACAGGGCGCCGTTTACCAAAACGAATCTTGTGTCGTCGCTCGCCCATAAGAAACCGCCACCATAAAAATAGGCCACGATGGCCATTGCAAATAATTTTATGGAGGCAAAACACAGAAATGACAGCAAGAAAGCAGCCAAATATAAGGCGATCAATCTAAACATTTCTTCACTTCCCAAGCCGAGATTTGGCATCGTTTATCGCTTTCGTTCCTGCTTCAGCGCCGGCAGCACCGCCGATGCCGGCACCAATTGCAGGAACATTATTCGGGTTAAACAGACTTTTTCCTGATGATCCCGCCCAAACACCAGACCCGGACCAACCCAAGCTACCCATCGCCGACTTGGACAACGCGGAAATTAAATTTTGCATGGCGAGTCCCGTACCATAACCGATAGCTGCCGCACCCGCGTTCACCGCTGCGCCGGTTGCAATGCTGTCGTGTTTGCCAGAGATCGCATTGTTAGTGACAGTATCAAGAGCACCTGTCACTGCGTTTATTACGACATTCCCAAAGAGCTTGGTGTAAGTGCCGGCTCCGCCAGCCAATGCCGCATACCCAACATCGACTGGATTGACTGTGCCATTCTGGATGTACTGCGATGTCGCATTTACACTACCAGTTAGGACACCAATACCAACAGGCGACGCCCACGCGCTGGATCCCAACGCTCCGGTCGAACCAAAAATTGGCGCGCCGGGGATGGCGGCCAATCCGGCAGCAATCTCTGTCGCCAGTCCAGCAGTTACCAGGCCGCCGGCAATGACGAGCCCGGCCTTTGGATTGGCCACCGCGCCCGGCAACGCTCTCTGCTCCGGTGTCAGTGAGCCATCCTTGTTCCCAGACAAGAACGGACGGTTGTACTCCGCCGGCGTCGCGTGGAACAGCCCGCCACTGTTCTGACTGATATACGCCACCGCCGTTGCGTCCCCTCCCGGTCCCTTGCTTGCCGCCGCATCCACCAAACGATAACCGTTCGCCAGCAGCATACTCTGCGCCTGCTCCGCAGTGAGTACCTTGCCGGTCTTTTCTTCATAGAACTTCGCGAAGTCCTTCGCCTTATCCTTTGCCCACTGTCTTTCGTCAGGGTGGAGTTGCCGGTTGAACCGGTCAACGTTGTATCCAGAAAACGCTCCCGATTCACCACCCACGACTCCGCTCGCCCCGGTCGCAAGCGCGTTCGCCACGATGTTGCCCAGCGCCTGATTCATATTGGCGTTACCGGTCGGATCGCTGCCCGCGATCGCGCTGCTCAGTTCGTTCAGCTTGCCTGACGCGATCGATGCAATCGCCGCGCCGGCGGCGCCACCTACCGCATTGCCGCCCGCCAATCCCGTCACCAGCGCCGCGCCGGCACCTTGCATCAGTGCGCGGTTCGCTCCGCCTTCCTTCCACGCATCGACGCCTGCCTGGTCACCATTAGCCGCGGCGTCCTTCATCATCTTGTCCGCGTAGTCCCCGATCCGGCGCGATACCGCTTCACCGGCAGCGCTGGCCGCGGCCATCATGTCCGACTGCTTGTCCAGCAGGTTCTGCATGTCGGGGAGTTTGGCAACCGTACCGTTCGTGTTCGTCGTATCGCGGTTCAAGCTCGCGACATCCTGCTTCTGGTTCGGCGAATCCGAAATCGTGACCACCCCCGCGCTTACGCCGCTCTTCGTCGTTGCGCTATCACTGCCGCTGTCGTTCTGGCCAAGCATGGGCGCGGCACCGCCCGCATTCTTGCCCGACGTGCTGCCGTGCGTGCTGTAGTTCATCCCGCCATCGCCAGTCGTCGCGCCCGCGCTGAAGCCGCTCGAGCTCGCATCGTAGTGCGACCGGTTCTGGATGTCCGAGAAGGACAGCGAACCCGTCGTCAGCGTATTCTTCGCCGCGTCCGCATCGCTCGCGATCAGTGAGCCCTTCAGATCGGTATTGCCGGTGACATTGATATTGAAGCCGCCATCGCCCGCATGAATCCCGGCTTGTTCGTTGACGCCCGCATAGCTGCCTGACGCATTTCCCTTGCTCTGGCTGAAGCTCGCGCTGGCGCCCGCTTGACTGATGCTGAAGCCGCCGCCCGAACTCGACTGATGCGCAGCACTCGCCAGCGTATCCTGCACGCTCGCGATGTTCAGATTTCCGCCCACATCGGCGTTCACCTGCTTGGCGTTGACGTTCGAACCGATGATGTTCGTATCGCCGCCCGAGATGATCGTCACGCCGTTTGCAGCGTTGACATGACTGTTGTTCTGCGTGGCCAGATCGCTGTTGCCGTCGCCGTTGGCTTTCGACATCGCCGCCGAGACGCCGAAGCCGCCCGTGCCGAACGATACGCCCACACTCGCGCTCTTCGATTCATTCGTGCTGCGTGTCGAATCGGTGTCCGTCGTATTGACGAGATTGACCTGATTCTTCGCGGCCAATATCACATCGTTTGCGTTCACGTTCGAGCCAGCGATCGTCACGTTACCGTTGCCCGACTGGCCGTTACCGGTCGCCGCAAACGCCGCTGTTCCACCGGCGGTGACGCTGGAGCCGCGATTCGTCGCGCTGTTCTCGGTGAATGCGCTCTTGCTATGACTGCTGCCAACACTGACTTCAACCTTGAATTCAGGCGTGTTGCCCGCTCCGAGCGTATTGACCAGATCGCCTGCCGCCATGTTCGCGTCCCACGCCGCGCTTGCCGCCGCCATCCCGTGCAACGCTGCCGCGCGACCATCCTGGCTACTGCCGGCCGCGCGCGATTGACCCACGGCATTCGATACCGCGTCGATCACGGGTGCCTTCAGCGCCAGCGTCAGGCCGCTCTTCGATACTTCCTGCGTCTCGCCGCGGTGACGCGTGTCCTGCGCTGCGTCGATCGTCACGTTCGCGCCCGTGCCGCTGAGGTTCTGCGCCGCGATCAGGTCGCTTCCCGTCACGTGCAGGTCGTTTCCAGCAGTCATGCTGACGTTGCCCTTCAGCGATCCGATCGTGCTGCCGTTGTTCGACACCTCGGCCGTCTGACTAGTCGTCTTCAGCGAACTGCTGCCAACCGACACCGACAGGCCGCCGCCAGACATCAGCCCCGATTCCTTCTTGTCATAGTAGCTCGACGACTGCAAGGTATCCTGTGACGTGGTAACCGTCACGTTGTGCGCTGCAGAGAGCGCCACGTCGTTCGTACCGACGATGGTACTACCTTGAACATTGACGTCCTTCCCACTGACGATGTTCACGCCGTCCGCTGACACCAGACTGCCGTGATTCAGCGTCATCGTCTGGTCGATCCCACTCGCGACTTTCGAACCGCTCACGACATTGCTGTGGCTGTGCGTTTCGTGCGAATTCAGCTCGTGTGTCTCGGTTGCCGCGCCGACATTCACATCGCCGGCCGCCAGCAGGTTCGCGTTGCCCTTGTCGAGGCTGATCGCGCTGCCGGAGAGCGTAATGTCCTTGCCCGACACGATGTTGACTGTGTCGCTACCCTTGAGCGTCGTCCCGGTCAGCGCCTGATCGGACGTATGCAGCGTTTCCGCGTAGCTGCCGTGACTGTCGCTGCCTGAACTATTGCTGTTCACCGTCGACGCGGCGCTCGCCGCGCCGAGCGTGACATTGCCCTTGGCCGCGATCGTGCCGCCTTGGCCGAGGTCGATCTGCGTGCCCTTCGCGGTAACGTCGCCGCCAACACCGATAATCGATTGCCCACCGACCGTCACCGAGCCGCCGACCACCTTGTTGATGTCGGTGTTCGATACGCCGTTGGCCCGCTGCACGATCTTGTGCTCGCCCGTCTGCACCGAGCCAAGATCCCAGTTGCCGCCGACATTCATGCCGAGGTTGCCGCCGACCGACAGATTGCCCGCGTTCTGCTGGAAGTTGCCGCCCGTCGTGATCGACGCGTCGCCGGCAACGTCCAGTTTGGCGGTCGGCCCGAGCGTGGTCACCACGCTCGTGGCACCGTCACGGCTCACCCGCGTGTTCGTCTTCGTCGCCGTGTCGAGAATCAGGTCCTTGCCGGCATCAAGCTGAAGGCTGCCAGCCTTCACATTCGCCGACGTCAGATCGATGTTGTTCTCGGTCTTCAGCGACATCAGCCCACCGCTTTGCAGCGCGCCGAACGCGTTGTCGATCTGCTTGCCCTGAATCGCCAGCGTGTTGTCCGCCTTGATCGTGCCGCTGTTCGTGAACGACTGCGCGTTCTGGAAATCGATGTTCGTCGCGCTGATCAACGGGCCATCGATGTTCTGCTGGCTGGCCTTCGCGAGATACACGACCGGCACGAGCACCGACTGACCGTCGACCACCCGCGTTTCCATCATGATCACGTTGCTGGTCAGCTTCGATACCTGATCGGCAGACAGGCTCGCGCCTACGGCCAAATCGAGCGACTTCGACAGATCGGCGCCGGCTCCCATCAGCGATTGATACATCGTCTGCAGGTCCGCATACGGTCCGAGCACTGCCTTGCCAGTCAGCGCCGTGACTTCGTTGCGCACGAGCTGCTGCTCGTAGAAACCGTCGCCGAGCCGCTTTGGGATGCGCGTGAGGTCGACGCCGAGCTGACCGAAGAAATAGTCGCTCGAAATGAAATTCTTCTGGTTCGTGAACGCCGGGTTCGTCTCGATCACGTAGCTCGCGTTCGGCGCCGTGGTCGGCTTGTACAGTCCACCCTGCGCAATGGTGAGGTTGTTCAGCACGTTCAGCGCCGTCGCGCTGGCGATGATCAGGTCGACCGGCGCCGGCGCACCGCCGTGCACCGACGACGCCCCCGATTTCGCACCGCTCGCGTTACCGCTCAAGTTGGTTGGCGTGAGGCCCGGCACAGACTGGCCCGGCAGCAAACCAAGCGACGGAATCGATGCGTTACCCGCCGTGTTGCTGACGCTGACACCCGTCCCCGAGATCGTACCGTTCGAACTTAAAGTCGAAAAATAGCCCGGCAGCGTGTAATCCTTGATCGATGCCGGCGCCGCCTGCGTATAACCGCCCGGACGCCCCGTCGCGAACGGCGCATTGCCGAACGGCAGCTGCCAGTCGTGTTCGGTGTTGTCGTAGTTGTTGTAGTGATATTGACCCGAGTAGGAAACCGACACGCCCGGCAGTTTCTGACCGGACGCCGCCCAGCCGTCGGCGTCGTAGTTCCCCGGCATGTTGATGTCGCCGACCGCCGCGATGTTGCTCCAGTAGTTTTGCAGCGTGCCGACCGAAGACGCATCGATCTTGCCGCCCGACACGATCTGGGCGGCCGGGCTGATGTCCGTCACGGTCGTCGCCGTCGCGCTGTCCGCATAGTAGGTCGTGAACTGATACGTGCTGTTCCACTGACCGCCATGAGGCGGCTCGGTGTAGACGCCGCCGATGCTGTCCGGATCCTTCACGCCGACCTGGCCCGTGCGGCCGCTGATCGGAATGCCGAACTGCGCAAGCGATGCCGGATCGATCTGGCCGGTGGAAGTCTTCATCACGTGGCGCGTGCTCGTCACCTTGTCGGCATGCAATTCCATGTCGCCGCCGGACTGGATCAGGGCAGACACGTTGTTGACCAGCGCCGCGTTCGTGTAATTGCCGCTTGCGTCTTTGCCGCCGGCCAGCACGACCTTGCCCATGCCGAAGATGGCCGTCGTGGCCATCGAATCGGTGGCCGTCGTGTCGTCGCGGTTCTCGATGTCGTGCGCGAGAATCTCAAGCGTACCGTTGCTGTCTGAACCGCCAATCAACGCGGTCGGGCCAAGATTCGAGATCGTATCCGTCGCGTTCAGCGATGCGCTGGCGCCGACGAGCGCGCCCGTGTTCGTCAGATTGGTCGATTGCGTGCGCAGCAGACCGCCAGCCGTCAAGGCCCCCGTGTTCACGATGTTGCCCGCGTTGACGCTCAGGTTGTTGACCGATTGCAGGTTCGCGTTGTTCGTAAAGGTGCCGGGCAACGTGAGGGCGAGATCGTGACCGACGTTGAACTGCGTGTCGGATGCCGCCGTGTAATCGCCCTGTCCCCCAAGGGGACTTCCTTCGGGGCGCAGGTTCACGTTGGCGTCATGCGTCGCGCTGTATGTGCCGCCGCCTTGCAGCGTGGCCGCCGCGACCGACAGGTCGTGCGTCGAGCTGATCTGGCCGTTCGTGTTCGTGATCGCGCCGGTCGTCGTGACGTCCACATCGCCGCTCGAATTCGTGACGTTGCCAATGGTGCCGCCGCTGTTGTCCAACGTGTTGCCTTGAACATGAAGCGATGCGCCGCTGAGCTGACCGCCTTGCGTGTTGCTGATCGACGCTGCACCGATCGTCACATCGCCGTTGCCGGTAATCGCGCCCATTCCCGCTACGCCGCCGGCGTGGCTGTTGGCGATCTGATTGCCGCCTTGTACGGTCATCTTGCCCGCGCCCAGGTCGACGATGGCGCCATCCGTGTTGTCGATCGACGTTGACTGAATATCGAGCCCGCTGGTGTCGCCGGCAGTCGATTGCCCGGCCTGGACGTGACCGCCGTGGTTCGACAACGCTCCGCCGTCGGTCAACGACAGCGACGTGTCCGAACGGAGCAGGCCCTGCGAGTTGTTCACATCGCCGGCAATGGTCGCGTTGATGCCACGCTGCGCCGCGAGGATACCGCTCGCGTTGTTCCAGGTGCCGGCGTTGATGAAGGCTTGCCCCTTCGTCACGATGGTGCCCGATGCGTTGTTCAGCGCGCTGGCGCCGTTACCCGGCGCGATGGTCAGCGTGCCCGTGCCGGCATGCGTGATCGTGCCGCCTGCGTTGTTGAGCTCGGCCGGCTTGAGCGTCAGGTCCGTGCTGTTGGTCTGAATCACGCCGGCGGCCGAGTTATCGAGCGTGCCGCTGACGTTGATGCCCATTGCCGACGAGCCGTACTGCGTGATCGTGCCGCCGTGGTTCACGAGGTTTGCGGCCGTGAGCGCAAGCTGATTGGCCTCGAGCTTGCCGCCGCTGTTGTCGAGCGTCGAATCGGCCGTGACCGACAGGTTCGGCGCGACGATTGAACCGCCCTGATTCGTCATCGAGCCTGTGTGGATCGCCGCGTTCGTGCCCGCGCCAATCTGGCCGCCGTCGTTCGCCAGCGTACCGCTGGTGACACTCAGGTCCGTGTTCGACAGCAGCCTGCCGTTCGCGTTGTTCAGCGTGCCGCCGACGCCCGCCGTCAGTCCGGTCTGCGCGTTGATCGAGCCTGACGTGTTGTTCAGGGAACTGGTTTGCGCGATGACGCGGCCGTTGCTCGCGATCGAACCGCCCACGTTCGACACTGAATCCGAACCGCTTCCGAGCGTTAGTGTGCCGTTGCCGGCATGTGTAATCGTGCCGCCGTCGTTCACGATCGATGTCGGGGCGAGCGCCAGGTCGGTACTGTTGGTTTGCAGCGTGCCGCCGTTGGAATTGTCGAGCGTGCGCGACACATTGACGGCCATCGAGCCGGTCCCGGTCTGCGTGATCGTGCCGCCGTGGTTCACGAGGTCGGTCGCGTTCAACGACACCTGGCTCGCCTGCACGTTGCCGGCGCTGTTGTCGAGTGTCGTTGCGCTGACCGTTGCTGTCTGGCCGACGATCGAGCCGCCGCTGTTCGTCAGGTGCGCACCGGCGTCGACCGCGACGGTCTGAGCGGCCTGTAGCGTGCCACCGCCGTTGTCGACCGACTGGCCCGCAACGTGGAGATTCGTGTTGGATGTGATCGCGCCGCGGTTGACAACGTTTGCGCCCTGGACCGACACATCACCGTTGCCGCCGATGACACCGCCTTGTGCGCCGTTCGCGGTCGTGCCCGCGGCGTTGGTCAATTGGCCGCTCGTCGTCACCGACAGGCCGTCGCCGTTGAGCGACGTGATCCGTCCCGCCGTGTTATCCAGTGACGCACCGGCCACCGTCATGCCGGCCGCGCTTTGGAGGGTGCCCTGGTTGTTCGCGATGGCGCCGCCATGTATGTCCGCCGTGCTTTCGGAGACCAGTTCGCCGGATTGATTAGCGATCTGACCGGCCACGTTGACCGACAGCGGGCCCTGCGACGACACCTTGCCGCTCTGGTTCGAGAGGGCGCCACCGGTCAGCGTCGTGCCGCCGCCGCTCGACAGGCCGCCGTGATCGTTGACCACCGTGCCCGAAGCGTTCGCGGAGACTGCACCTTGCGCGCTCGTCGTCGCGTTCGCGAGATTCACGTCGCCGGCCGTCGCGTTCAGCGACAGATTACCGTTCGCCGCCGTCTGGCTGCCCGCGAGATTCACGTTGGCGCCGGTCAGCGAAGCGTTACCGCCCGCTACGTTCTGGCCGGATGCGCTGAGTTGGCCCGAGGCTGTCAAATTCAGATCGCCGCCATGGCCTACCGAACCGTCGTTGTTCACGCCCGCGCCGAGCGTGCCGGTCGAATCGACGCTGCCGGCATTCACTGTCGTATTCTGCTGCGCCGCGAGCGTCCCGCTGTTCGTGAGATCGGCGCTTGTGCTGGCCGACAGCGATTGCTGCGCGTACGTCGTGCCGCTATTCTGGACGCCGCCTGTGGCCGACAGCGCGAGGTTGCCGCTCGCGGTCGTCTTGCCCGTGAGTACGAGCCGGCCGTTCGACTGCAGCGTCAAATCGCCCGCCTGCGCCGCGATCGTACCGGCGTTGGCCACCCCCACGCCGTTCTCATTCGAGGTGAGGAAGATCCGATTGCTATACATGCCGCCCAACTGACTCACGTCGATTGCAACCGACGGCGGGGGGCCGTCGCCAGCGATCGGCGTCGCGGCGAGCGTGTCGTGGTTGACCTGGCTCGCGCCGGCGATCACGTTCAGATTCTTCGCGTAGACCGCCGCGTTCACCTGCACCGCGCGTGCAATCAGATCGACCTGATCGATATTGGCTGCATTCAGGCCCGCGCCAGCGACGGTCACGAGGCCGCGGCTAACGTTGTAGCCGGCAAGCGACCCATCGGCACCGTAGAAAGGCACGCCGGTTGTCAGGGTCGCGCGACTGGTATTGAGAAAGCCGCCGCCGTCGACAAAAATCCCGGACGGGTTAGCCAGGACGAGTTCCGCACGGGCGCCTGCTATCTCGACTGTGCCGCGGATTTGGGACGGGTTCGGGCTGTTGACCTGATTGACGATGATCCGCGCGGCCTGTCCGGCTCCGTAATTCGGGTTGCCGTTGATCCAGCCCGCCTGCTGGGTCTGAACCATCGTGGCCGAGTTGTTCAGGATCGCGCCAGCCTTCTGTACATCAAACTGGTTGTAGGTGTTGACCGAGACACCTGCGCTCGACGGACGCGCCACGTTGACTTGAGGCAAGCCGTTCGGCGTCTGGATCACCTGCGTGCTGGTACCCGGTGTCGGGACGATTTGCGCACCGGACAAGGTAGGCAGCATGCCGAGCGCGGCGACGCCTGCTGCAACGACGCGCGTGCCAGACGCCGATGAACGCCGCCGCGCGCGTGCCTCGCCCGTTGCCGATTTGCCATCAGCCGTCGCCGTCTCCGCGACGGCGACCACCATACCCCGAAGCCTGGAATACACCAGGTGGTGCGTATTCTTGTTCATTCTCGTCGACGCGGCCCGCGTCCATTGTTTGGCTATTGTGCGCGAGCTTACCCAAACGTCTGATTAATCACTGTGAAAAATTGCTAAGCCGTTGACGGAAAATCACAAACCCGCGATTGCCCCGGGCGTCGGAGCGGCCGCGTCGGTCCACCTGCTTTTGAGCGCTTCCGTGTCCACTGTCCGCTAGACGCAGCAGTTCCTGTCACGTAAAACTGCGATCGGGCTGCATCAGCGTGGCACCAAGCACGCGTTGCAAGCCCGGTGTGTTTCACCCATGCCCACCCCGAGATTCATTGACCCACCTTCCCCCAAGGAGACGTGACCCCGTCACGACAACAATCAACATGGGAATGATTCATCGCAAAACGCTGACGGCACTCTTCGGTTCCATGCTGGCGGGCGCCGTGTCCGCCGCCACGCCGTCGTACGATCATTACAAATCCTGGCTGGTCGCCTGCGATAACGCATTGACCTGCGAAGCCAAAGGTTTCACGCAGGATTCCGGAGGCACGCCGGACCTTCGCGTCGTTCGTGCGGCCGGTCCCGCCGGCAGTGCCAGCGTCGTACTGACTTCCATCGATCCTTTCGGGCAGGCCGACCTTCGTATCGACGGGAAGCCGATCAAGCTCGATCCGTCTGCTTGGCGCGTGAATGACGATCGCTCCAATCAATCCATCACGTTTTTGCCGACGCGGCCCGAAGCGATGGACCAGTTGCTGTCGCAACTCCGCAATGGCAAGGCGTTGCAGGTTGGCAAGGATCCGGAGCACGTGGTTCCGCTCGACGGGATGGTCGCCGCGTTGCTGCGCATGGACGATCGCCAGGGCCGCATCGGAAACGTGACGGCCTGGATTCGCAAAGGATCGGCGCCGGCATCCGCGGTGCCGGCCGCGCCGGCGCTCCCCGTGGTGCCGCCACGCAAGATCACGGCAAACCTTTCGGATGGCGAAGCGAAGCATTTCGTCGAGCAATTCGTGAAGAAAGACGCCGACGAATGTGACGATTCTTCAAGCACGGGCGCGGCGGCCGGCCACGCAGCCTATGCGCTCGACGCGAAGACGGCGCTCGTTCTGATTGCCTGTAATCACGGCGCGTACCAGACCGGCTACGACGTTCATCTGGTGTCGCGTCAGGCGGGCAATGCGGAATTGCCGCTCCGTCTTCCCGAGCCCGTTGGTCACGATGACGGTCGCGCCAGCGTCATGGAAGCGGATTTCGATCCGAAGACGGGTACGCTGTCTTCTTTCGGTAAAGGACGCGGCATCGCCGATTGCGGGGAAGCGATCAGTTGGGTCTGGGACGGCCGGAATTTCCTTTTGTCGTCCGCCGCGTTGCAGACGGAATGCGGCGGGAGCCAGCCAGGGGATTTCCCGACGCTATATCGAACCGCCAAATAGCCGCCGAATGGCCGCCAAATAGCCGCCAAATAGCCGCACAATACGTGGACCCAGCATTGGAGGAATGACGATGAGCGAAGACGAACGCGCGATCCGCGAACTCGTGGAAACCTGGTTCACCGCGAGCCAGCGCGGCGACCTGACGACGGTGCTCGATCTGATCGCCGACGACGCGATCTTCATGGTGGCCGGCCGTCCGCCGTTCGACAAGGCGGCGTTCGCGGTCGCGTCGCGCGGCGCCGCGGCGGCCGGCGCGCCGCAGATGGACGGCCGCTACCGGATCGACGAGGTGCGCGTGCTCGGCGACTGGGCGTATCTGCGCAACTTCCTCGAGATCTCGGTCACGCCGCCCGGCGGCGAAACCATGCGCCGCAGCGGGCATACGCTCGCGATTCTCCGCAAGGAAAAGGACGGCCGCTGGCGGCTCGTGCGCGACGCGAATCTGCTGCCGTTTGGTGGTTGATCGCGCGCGCCGCCGTGCGGCGGTCACAGCCCGGCGCACGCGTGGTACTGCCTGCCGCCCGGCGGGCATCAGCGCGGTGCGCGGCCGTCGATCGTGCGTTCGAGCGCGTCGAGCGCGTGCGCGGTCGCATCCTCGGCGACGCAATCCACGACGATCCGTTCCGGCATCGCACGCAGCCACGTGATCTGCCGCTTGCAGAGCTGGCGTGTCGCGAAGATTCCCTTGTCGCGCATCGTCCGGTAGTCGATCTCGCCGTCGAGGAATTCCCACGCTTGCCGGTAGCCGACGCAGCGCATCGACGGCAGTCCGAGATGCAGATCGTCGCGGCGGCGCAGCCGTTCGACCTCGTCGACGAAGCCCGCGTCGAGCATCGCGTCGAAGCGCGCGGCGATCCGCGCGTGCAGCACCGCGCGATCCGACGGCTCGAGCGCGACCGGCACGAAGCGGTAGCGCGCCGCCGCATCGTCCGCGCGCGGCGGGGCGGCGAGCAGCGCCGACATCGGCTGCCCGCTCAGCATGAACACTTCGAGCGCGCGCTGGATCCGCTGCGAATCGTTCGGCGCAAGGCGCGCGGCCGTTTCCGGATCGATTTGCGCGAGCCGCGCGTGCAGCGCCGGCCAGCCGTCGCGCGCGGCATCGGCGTCGAGCTCGGCGCGCACCGCCGGGTCGGCACCCGGCAGATCGTTCAGCCCCTGCGTCAACGCCTTGTAGTACAGCATCGTGCCGCCCGCGAGCAGCGGCGTATGCCCGCGCGCGACGATCTCGCCCACGAGCCGCAGCGCGTCCGCGCGGAATGCGGCGGCCGAATACGCGTCGGCCGGATCGAGGATGTCGATCAGGTGATGCGGCACGCGCGCGCGCTCGTCGCGCGTCGGCTTCGCGGTGCCGATGTCCATTCCACGGTAGACGAGCGCCGAATCGACGCTGACGATCTCGATCGGCCGCCGCTCCGCCAGCGCGAGCGCGGCCGCCGTCTTGCCCGACGCGGTCGGGCCGAGCAGGCAGGCGACCGTCGTCGGCCGGGTTTCGCTCGCCGCGCTCATTGTCCGCGCATGAACAGGCGGTCGAGATCGCCGAGCGTCAGCTGATACCAGGTCGGGCGGCCGTGATTGCACTGGTCCGCGCGCTCGGTCGCTTCCATCTGGCGCAGCAGCGCGTTCATCTCGTCGAGCGTCAGGCGCCGGTTCGCGCGCACCGCGTGGTGGCACGCGAGCGTGCCGAGCAGTTCGTGCTGGCGTTCGGTCAGCACGCGCGAGCCGCCGAACGCGTGCAGATCCGCGAGCACCGCGCGCGCGAGCGCCTGGAGATCCGCGTCCTTCAGCAGCGCGGGCACCGCGCGGATCGCGAGCGTCGTCGGCGACAGCACCGCGAGATCGAAGCCGAGCGCGTCGAGCGTGTCGCGCTCCTCGTCGACGGTGCCGATCTCGACCGGCGTCGCGTTCATCGACACCGGCAGCAGCAGCGCCTGCACCGCGATCGAGCGGTCCGCGAGCGCGGACTTGAACTGTTCGTACAGGATGCGCTCGTGCGCCGCGTGCATGTCGACGATCACGAGGCCGTGCGCGTTCTGCGCGAGCACGTAGATTCCGTGGATCTGGCCGAGCGCGAAGCCGAGCGGCTGATCGTCGTCGGCCGCGTGCATCGTGTGCGCCGCGTGTGACGGTTGTGCGGTGAACGGCGCGCGCGCGTGCATCGCGTCGCTCGCGAACGGCGGCGCGTGGTCCGCGTTCGGGGCTTCCGGCGTGCTCGACGTCGCGTTCGACGTCGTGCCGGCCGACGTGCCCGCGCCGACGTCCTTGCGGCCGAACAGCGCGTCGTAAAGCGCGAGCGGCTGCGCGACCGGCAGCGTGCCCTGTGTCATCCGCGCCTGACGCAGCCACGTGCTGCCGGGCGCTTGCGCGGCGGCGCCCGCGCGTTCGCCGCCGCTCGCGGCGCCGAGCGGCGTCTGCTGGAACGACGCGGGGCCCGGCATCGGCGCGATGCTCGCCGCGTGGCCGCCGGCCGTCGTTTCCGGAGACGCCCCCGCATGCCGTGCGAGCGCGCGCTGCACCGCGTGGAACACGTACTGGTGAATCGAGCGCGAATCGCGGAAGCGCACCTCGATCTTCGACGGATGCACGTTCACGTCGACCCCCTCGGGCGGCAGGTCGAGGAACAGCACGTACGATGGGTAGCGGTCGCCGTGCAGCACGTCCTCGTACGCGGCGCGCACCGCGTGCGTGAGCAGCTTGTCGCGCACGAAGCGGCCGTTCACGAAGAAATACTGCTGATCGGCGCGGCCACGGCTCGCGGTCGGCAGGCCGGCGCAGCCGTAGACGGCGAGCGGGCCGGCGCGTTCGTCGAGCGGCAGGTGCGCGGTCGCGAAGCCGTCGCCGAGGATTTTCGCGACGCGCTGCGCGGGTTCGGTCGCGTTCCAGTGCTCGACGGCCTTGCCGTTGTGCAGCACGGAGATCGCGACGTCGGGCCGCGCGAGCGCCGCGCGGCGGATCATCTCGAGACAGTGGCCGAACTCGGTCTGCTCGCTTTTCAGGAACTTGCGGCGCGCGGGCGTGTTGAAGTACAGCTCGCGCACCTCGATCGTCGTGCCGGTCGTGCCGGCGGCGGGCGACAGCACGCCCGTCTGCGCGTCGATCTTCGTCGCGTGCGGCGCGTCGGCGGTGCGGCTGGTGATGGCCATCTCGGCGACCGACGCGATCGACGCGAGCGCTTCGCCGCGGAACCCGAGCGTCGCGACCGCTTCGAGCTCCTCGAGCGAGCGGATCTTGCTCGTCGCGTGACGCATCAGCGCGAGCGGCAGCTCGTTCGGCGGAATCCCGCAGCCGTCGTCGGTGATCGAGATCCGTTTGACGCCGCCTTCGTCGAGCACGATGCGCAGCGTGCTCGCGCCGGCGTCGAGCGCGTTCTCGAGCAGCTCCTTGACGACCGACGCGGGGCGTTCGACGACCTCGCCGGCGGCGATCTGGCTGATCAGCTGGTCGGGCAGCGGCTGGATCGCGCGCGGCGGGGGCGGGGAGGGCGAGTGCGGGGAGGGCGCGGCGCCCTCGGCCGTTTCGGTGAATTCGGACATGGCGGAATTATAGCGACGCGGCGGCTGTGCGAAGGAAGTGCCCCGCGGCGGCATGGCTACGGGGTCGCCTGCGGAGACGGTATGGGTGGCTCCCTCCTCAGTTGACTATAATCGCTCTGATCAGAGCGCTAAATCATTATTGTCGCTCTCAGGAGAGTTCTTGAAATGGAAATCCCTCTTCCTCTGCCTGTCGAACGTGCGATCCGCAAGCTCGGCAGCGATATTTCGCTGGCTCGGCGGCGGCGGCATCTTTCCCAGGCGTCACTGGCTGAGCGTATGGGAGCATCCTTGTCTACCGTCCGGCGTATGGAGAAGGGGGACGTTCGGGTGCCCATCCACTTTTTTGCCCGTGCTCTGCACGTGTTCGGAGAGATTTCGGCGTTGGAGCAACTACTGGATACCTCGAACGACGACATTGGCCTCACGCTGATGGACGAGCAACTGCCCAAGCGCGTGCGCAGCAAGCCCCGCACCGCAGGGGCACTATGAGCACCGCGATCGCCGACACGGCGCCGGACGCCCGTGACTTCTACGAACTCGCTGCCTTGTCGTGTCGCGTATTCATGGACGTGGGTCGGGTGGCCGCGACTGTGGATCCGATATATGCATCAGATCGCGGACGGCGGCGATCAGTTCGGATGCTTTGCCGACTGACCATGTAGCGTCGGCTGCCTCGATTGGCTCGCCCGTGTAATCGGCAAGGCGCCGCAATCGCTCCACTTTATTGATGGCGCTGCCGAGTTCTGGCGCGATAGCCCCCGACTTGACGAGATTCAGGCCGAATGACGCGATCAGGCTCCGGTGTGTTTTCGAGGACGATTCCGGCGTGGTAATTCCGGCTGCGAGCAGCGCGGCATGTGCCGCGTCGAACATCGCGTAGTAGGCGCGGCTGCAGGCGCCTTCGTAGTCTTCGACGGCGAGCAGCGCCTGCGCACCTTGCAATGCCCGGGAGGACTTCTCGATGTACGTCTCGGCCGACAGCTTGCCCGACGTCATAGAGGGATGCCCTCGCGACGGATGCTCTCGATCAGCGCGGGGTTACTGAATTGCTCGGGGTGCTCGATTTCGTTTGCCCAAAGAGGTAGCGCTTCCACAAGGATGCCCGTCTCCAGCAGCACATCGAAGGCGACGCCGGCCATATCGAGGGCGACGTCGATGCGTCGGCGATGCTCATCGGGGAGGATCACGGCGATATCGGCATCGCTTTCTTCGGTGTACTCGTGCCGCGCGCGGCTTCCGAACAGGATGGCGCGTTGGACTGCGTAGCGGCCGCTGATTTGCTTCAGGAACAGATCGGCAGCATGCGCAGTGGCCGCATCGATGGGTTTGCCCACAGCGATCTCCCGCTTCGAGAACTCTCAACGAGTGGATTGTAGGTCAGATTCATTTCCGCTGGATGAGCCACGTTTTTCACAGTGCCTTAAGGTACTTTGGGTATCATGACGCCGTCCGCCCGCGCCCCGCCGGCGGCGGCCGTTCCCGCTTTCCGCGCACAAGGATTTTCATTTGGACACGCTGCTTCATTTCTTCAATCTCGTCCTGCACATCGACGCGTTTCTCGGCGACTTCATCCGGCAATACGGCGCCTGGGTCTATCTGGTGCTGTTTCTGATCGTGTTCTGCGAGACCGGGCTCGTCGTGTTTCCGTTCCTGCCGGGCGATTCGCTGCTGTTCATCGGCGGCGCGTTCGCGGCGTCGGGCGAGATGTCGCTCGGCGCGCTGATCGTGCTGCTGCTCGTCGCGGCGATCGGCGGCAATACGGTGAACTATCTGATCGGCCGCGCGATCGGCCCGAAGGTGTTCAACACGCATGTTCCAGTGCTCGAGCGCTTCCTCGACCGCAAGGCGCTGCAGAAGACCCACGACTTCTACGAACGGCACGGCGGCAAGACGATCGTGCTCGCGCGCTTCATCCCGGTCGTGCGGACGTTCGCGCCGTTCGTCGCGGGCGCGTCGTCGATGCGCGCGGCGCGCTTTCAACTGTTCAACTCGCTCGGCGCGCTGTTCTGGGTGCTGCTGCTCGTGCTGCTCGGGTATTTCTTCGGGAATATTCCGTTCATTCGGCACTATCTGAATGTGATCGTGCTGGTGGGGGCGGGTGCGGCGATCGTGCCGGTTGCGGGGGGCGCGCTGTGGAAGGTGTTGCGCGGTCGGTCGGGGGATGCGCAGAAAACGGGGGGGCGCTGAGTCGGAGGATGCTGAAGGATCGGTGATGGATTGGCGTCATCCGCCTTCCGCGCAGCGCTCAGCATGCCCTCCGATCACTGCGCCGCTTCCCACGCCACATCCACCGGCGCCGTGGGATCGATATAGCGAACGACCGAGCCGCGCAGCACATCGAGCGGATTGCGTTCATTGCTGCGATACGGCCGGACTTCCAACGCCGGCTTGCCGTGATCGGTCACGACCAGGCTTTCGCCGGACGCTTCAATCTGCCGGAAAAATTCAAGCGCCCTTGCCTTGAATTCAGATTTCGAAACCCGGTTAGCAGGCATGGGATGGCGTTGCATGCAGCTCGATGCCAAGCGCACGGATGACCTTCAGAATCGTTGCAAAGCTAGGATTGCCGTCTTCGGACAGGGCTTTGTACAAACCCTCGCGGGAAATGCCGGTATCGCGGGCGAGTTGCGCCATGCCGCGCGCTCGGGCAATGACACCGAGTGCGTGCGCGATGAAGGCAGGATCGTCACCGCCTTCCACGAGACTGGCCTCGAGATATTCGGCCATATCGGCTTCGGTTTTCAGGTGTTCGGCCGAATCCCACGGCCGGGTTCTGATCGTCGTCATCGCTTGCTCCGTAGAGAGGTTGGCACAGTATCTTGTGCGCAGCCTTTATGTCAGCGGCTTGCGTCGACTTGTCACGGCCGCACAGCAGAAAAGAGCGAGTCCGCACGGACGCTACACCCCTCGCTTCGGCGGCCTGCGAAACCGCGAATGCCATCCAATCAACCCGAACGACAGCACGAGAGAGATCGCAAAGCTGAGGAGCAGCAGAACGCCGACGAATATGTCCTCGTTTTGTTCGCCCCCTACGGAGCCGAGTGCGCGAAATAGCGGCGCTAGGACGTTCCATCCTTCCCTCCCGTTGCCGAACCACTTCGCCATCCACGGGAGTGACGTCAATGCGATCTGGACGGGCAGAGTCAGTAGTAGCGCGAGCAACATGCGACTGACCAGCTTCATCGAACCATCACCTTTCCGTAGGCCTTGAGCACCGTGCCCGGCACCTGAAACTTCGGCTGGGCTTTCAGGAATGCGCGTAGCTTATCGATCTTCGTCGTCGTACTCCGGATCGAGATCGGCCGCGTCTTACGTATATGGAAAAGACAGAAGCCCAGCGCTCGTGAGAGTGAGGGGCTTCCAGCATTCGAAAGCGACACCCTCACATATGCCGCTGCGCGACCGGCGTTTCCGGCGTCGGATACGCGGCGTCGCGGAACGTATCGAGAATCACGCGGTTCGTGTCGCAGGTCACCTGCCAGTAATTCGCCGGCGCCGTGAACGGCCGCACGAACAGCAGCGGGCCCTCCGGCGTGAACTGCAGCACGCCGATGTCCGGCGCCGGATTCGGCAGCACGTTCGGCACGTTCTGCACCGCCGCCTTCAGACGCTCGATCGCGTCGACCGCATCCACGCTGTTCGCGATCTTCGCGCTCAGGTCGACGCGGCGGTACGGCGTCGCGCTGTAGTTCGAGATGTTGTCGGAGAAGATCTTGTTGTTGCCGACGAGCGTCACGACGTTGTCGGCCGAGACGATCGTCGTGCCGAACAGCCCGAGTTCCTTCACGGTGCCGGTGACGCCGCCCGCGCTGATCGTGTCGCCGACCTTGAACGGCCGCAGCACCTGCATGAACACACCCGCCGCGAAGTGCGCGAGCAGCCCGCCCCACGCGGTGCCGACCGCGAGGCCGAGGCCGGCGAGCAGTGCCGCGAACGATGTCGTCTGCACGCCGAAGATCTGCAGAATCGCGAGGATCAGCAGGATCGTCAGCAGCACGCTGACGACGGACGTCAGATAGTTCGACAGCGTCGGGTCGACCTTGCCGCTGCGGCGCACGACCTTGCCGAGCAGCGACGTGCCGATCCGGATCGCCCAGCGGCCGACGAGCCAGAGGGCGATCGCCGCAAGCAGGTTCAGGCCGAAATCGAGGCCGCGAGTCATCACGAATTCCTGGGCGGTGGCGAGGTTCAAGGTGCGTTCTCCGTATCGGTTTGAAAGGCCGGCTCGTGGCCGGGATTCGTCGGAGCTTTATAACCGACGGGCGGGAGGGTGGCAACCGGGGCCGCCAAGTGGCGGCGGGGCGATGGGGCGATGGTCCGGGTGCGGTCAAACCTTCGCGAGGGGCCGTGGATCGAGTATGCGGGATTCAGTTCGAGTCCGCGATTCACCCTGATTAATGGCGCCAGGCACGGAAGCCATGAATTAATCCGCTAGATTTTTCATAAAATTGCTTCCTGATAATTCGTGTATGTCCCGACTCCGCCTTAAATCGAAAGTTATGCCGTTTTTCAATCGTCTTATTTAACGTGGATCTTTAACACTTGCTGTGATACGCGATATTGCGTAAATCTCTATACTCTGCCAACATCCGCCTTGCCACCAAAGCTGATTTAGAGATATTTGGCGACAGATTCCGGTTTGCATCGTCACCATGCGCAACACGCCAAACACAATAAGCCAACCGATGCAGACTACCCTTGCTCCGGAATTCCGCTTTCCACGTCGCGGGGCATGGCACCGACTTGGCTTTCTCGTTGCATTGAACGTCGGCCTGCTCGTTCTCCTGGCCGCAATCGCACTTTCTGACCATTACGCGGATGACGCGATTGCCAAGCGCGAGTATCTGATCGCCAACGGCGTCGTGTCGTCCGTGGATCGCATTCTGAACGATATTACGTCCCGAAATCAGGAGGCGTTCACTACGCTTCGCGGGCAACCTTGTGCGACGATTTTTCAGGCGCTGTCGGAATCGGCATCACACTTCCGTTACATTCGCGAGGTCGCCCTTGTAACGGGAGGACGTGTCTATTGCTCCTCGGCGTCGGGCCCGATCGACGTGCCAGTCGCCACGTATTTGCCAACCTCTCCACGGCCCGGAGCAACGAGAGCAACTCTTCTGCCCCAGACTCCGTTTCAACCCGGCATTCCCGTCCTCGTCGCGTACCGTGCGACCGCGCGCGATGCTGGTGTCCTGTATGTCATTGAAGGGGATTACATTGCAGATATCCTGGCCGGCGGCACCCGATATGGTGCGGCGACAGCCACTTTATCGATGAACGGAAAGGCACTCCTGAGCGATCAGCGAAAACTGATGCAGGATTCGTCATACAAACCCGAAAGAGCGACACGCATTGCGTCGAAAACCTGGCCATTCACCGTTTCGGTATCGCCTTCCGAGGAATACGTTTCACACGTGTGCTGGAAATACCGATTGATTTTCTTGACAATCGGGCTGCTCCTGAACTGCGTCGTCGCAGCCATTTATCTGCTGGTGTTTGCGCCACGCCGAATGTTGCTGAAGGCCGTTCGCGACGCGATTCGACGCAACGAGTTCCATCTCGAGTATCAGCCAATCGTAAGCATCGAGAGTCGCGCGTTAGTCGGTGTCGAGGCGCTACTGCGCTGGAACCATCCGAAGTGGGGGGCGATTAGTCCGGCGGCATTTATGCCTGATGTGGAGTCAAGCACCATGTTGGCGAAGGTAACCGCCTACGTTCTCCGGACGACGATTGCCGACATGAAGGCTCACCGTCCGCCCGCTCCGTTGCGTCTCGCGGTCAACGTTGGGCCGAAGGATATGGAGCGCCCCCAATTTACCTCTGAAGTCGTAGCAGTGATCAGCAGGTTGCCGCCTGGCGTGACCTTGGTTCTGGAATTGACGGAACGGTTTCTGCTCGAGAAGAGCTCGCGAACGATGAGCATCTTCCAGGCCCTCAGATCGCAGGGGGTCAAGTTTGCGATTGACGACTTCGGTACGCATCACAGCAATCTCGATTTGCTCGCGCGGTATCCATTCGACTACGTGAAAATTGATCGCCAGTTCGTGGCGGAGCTCGAAACAAGCGGAGCGAGACTGGTACAGGGCCTTGTTTCGGTCGCGGAACACTTCGACCTCGAAATTATCGCGGAAGGCGTCGAAACCGAGGAACAGCACAACGCGCTGCGGGAGATCGGTGTTGAATACGCGCAAGGATATCTCTATCAGCGACCGCTACGAGCAGAAGATCTCCGAAACAAGTGGTTTGCTCCCTCCGGAAAGAGCATGAGTGAGGCTGGCTGGAAGGCTTGAGATCGAGGCCGCGAGTCATCACGACAGCATTCTCTCGAAAAATACAAACTCCTGCCCAGCCCGTTCTTCCGCTCAGAGGCTCGTGTACGGGGCAAACCCTCGCGCGCGCGAAGGTCGGCGGCTCGCACGCCGAGGTCAAACCCTCGCGGACGAAAATCAGAGACTCGCACGCCGAGGTCAAATCATCATACGGATGGAGGTCGAAGGCTCGCGGGCCGAGGTCAACCCTCGCGCACGATTGTCAGCGAACCGTGCGTGGAGGTTCGAGGCCCGCGCGCCGAGATCAAACCCTCATGTACCCGGAGGTCGGAGGCCCGTGCGCGGCGTTAAACCGGCGCGATTGAAGGTCGGAGGCCCGTGCGCGGAAGTTGATCCCTCGGGATTGAGGGGCAGAGGCCCGTGCGCGGAAGTTGATCTCTCGCGATTGAGGGGCAGAGGCCCGAATGTAGCGCTCAAACTGCCATGCACGGAGCGCAGAGGCCCGAGTTCGGCGCTCCAGCCCGCGTGCACCGATCGCGGCGGTTCGAGTCCCGGGGGCAAATCTCCGCGCGCCGCCGTCTGAGTTGCATGCGCCGGCATCTGGACGTGGTGCACGTGGAAAGTCCCGCCGCTTTTTAGGACTTGTCTGAAAAATGGCGAGAACTTTGCAAAATGCTTACGCGATGGGGCAATCTCGTCCGGTCGTGCCAACCGGCATGACATGGCCAACCCGTCCAGAAGGAATGCAATGTCACAGAACCTGATCTCGTTTCAACTCAACCAGGCCGATCTGGCCGCGGTGGATGCCGCACTGGACACCCTGGAGAAAAAGCTCAGCGGCCTGATCGACCTGTCGCCCGAGCAGCGCGGCACGCTGGTGAAGATGGGCGGCAAATCCGAAGCGTTTTGCCGCACGACGGTGGAGGTGCTCGGCAACAACGCCGGGGTGTTGTCGGCTAACTTCAGCTTGCCGGAAGTCCGGCGCGATCTGGCTGCCTTCGATATCCTGCGCCCCCGCCTTGTCCGCGTGGAAAAGCTCTATGAAAAGATGCGCGATTCGCAACTGGCGCTGGGCAGTGACGTGATGACCGCCGCGCTGGAAGGCTATGCGTTCCTGAAGATCGCGGGGCGCGGAGAAGGGCTGGATATGGCAAGGAAGGCGTTGTCGGTGAGGTTCAGTCGCCGCAGCCATAAAGAGACGCAGGAGCACGAGCCGGCGGAGTAACGGGACGCGTGAATTAAGCCGCTTCGGCGGCTGATGTTGTTCGCCAGGGTGGCGAGACTTGGTCTTGCCACCCTCTGGTTCAATCGGCGCGGAATGTATCGCGCTGCCTGATTTGCTCCCGGGTCATGGGCCTGTCGGCAATCATGTAGTCCTGATCAACGGTAATGGTGATGCGTCTGCGTACGTAATCGACGCTGAACAACACGTGTTGCCCAGGCTTGAAGCCCGCGTGTTCGAGGAGATTTTCGGTCACGGTCATCCAGGGGAAGGCGAGGCGTCTGCGCCGTTCGTGTGGGCTGACAGTGGCGCGGGCCCGCTCGAGTGCGACGGAAAACGTCGTTTGCGGCTCGCATTCTTTCGTACGGGTAGCAAGGCTGGAATCCAGCCGCACCACGCCGCCAAGTTGCGCATCATGCTGGGCGCATTGGATCAAGCGACAGGGCCAGACGACATGAACGCGCCGAACTGGAAGCTGCACCCGCTGCACGACGACCTGAAAGGCCATTGGTCGGTTTGGGTCAACGGTAATTGGCGTCTGACTTTTACATTCAACGGTGCAGACGCCGAGCTTGTCGATTGCCAGGACTACCGCTGAGGAAATGGATATGAGCAGGATGCACAACCCGCCGCACCCCGGCGCAGTGCTGCGGGAATGGATCCCCGAAGACGTGACGATCACGCAAGCCGCCGAAGCGTTGCAGATCAATCGCGTCACGCTGTCGAACCTGCTGAACGGCAGCGGGAACGTGACCGCGAACATTGCACTACGGCTGGCCGCATGGCTCGGCACGTCGCCCGATTTGTGGATCGGTATGCAGTCGCAATGGGACTTGTGGCAGGCAGAGCAGCAGCCGCGGCCGACCATCCAACCACTCGTGAGACACGCGGCCTGATTTTCCTCCGATACACCATTGGTCAAGCCGACCGCCTCCGTTGTGAGGCGGTTTTCTTTTCCGGGTCTCATTGAGTCGCCCACGTCTGCGCAGCGTCGGGCAGTATCAGGAGCCGCTTCGGCGGCTGATGTTGTTCGCCAGGGTGGCGAGACATGGTCTCGCCACCCTCTGGTTCAGTCGGCGCGGAATGTATCGCGCTGCCTGATTTCCTCCCGGGTCATGGGCCTGTCGGCAATCATGTAGTCCTGATCAACGGTAATGGTGATGCGTCTGCGTACGTAATCGACGCTGAACAACACGTGTTGCCCAGGCTTGAAGCCCGCGTGTTCAAGGAGATTTTCGGTCACGGTCATCCACGGGAAGGCGAGGCGTCTGCGCTGTTCGTGTGGGCTGACGGTGGCGCGGGCCCGCTCGAGTTCGACGGAAAAAGTCGTTTGCGGCTCGGCGCGAGCGCGACGTGGTTTAAGATTGGCATCAGCCATGGTCAGTTCCTCAGTTGAACTGGTGGTGGTCAGCGGGCGGTGAGTGTTGGCGCACTCATCGCCCGCGCTTCGTTTACGTCACTTCAATTTGGATGACCATCGTTCGGTCTCGTACTTGAACTGGCGTTGGTGAATTCTAAGGTTCTGGAGTGAGGATCGATGGATTGTTGGCAGGCGTTAGCCAAAAGGCCAGTTTATGGCCCGTATCCCGGAGTCGGAGCTTGAGCGCATCGGGGGAGGCCGCAACGTTAGCCACTCGGACTTGGCCATCTGGCGTATTGCGGCAACGCGCGCAACGGGCGATTGTTATGCAATGGAAGGCGAGGGCACGTCGTCCGCCCATCGAACATAGGAGGGAATGCAGGACGTAAACGAAGCGCGGGCCGTAGGTGCTACCAACACCTGCGGCCCGCTGACCACAACCAACTCTACAAGGGAGTTGATCATGGCTGACGCCAATCATAAAACACAACCTTTCGTCACGGAAAGGTTTGTAACCATTCAGGAGTCGCAGCGGTATCGGCGCAAGTGGCGGACGGCCACCGGAAAATACATCGAACCAACGTTTTATCCGTGGATAAAGCTTGCCGGACGGTGGATCGAGCATGCGGGGTTCAGTCCGGGGCAGCGGGTCAGGATCGCGGTCGAGGAAGGGAGGCTGACGATCACCGCGAGCTGATATGGCTCCCCATGTTTGAAATCGGGCCCGCGGTCACACGCTCGTGGCTGGCGGGTTCTGTTCGTCGCGGTCGACGGTGCCGCGCTGTTAGACGTTCTTGCCGGAGTGATGAGATATGGCAGTGCAGACAATCAAGCGGTGGGGGCAACAGCCTCGCCATGTGCATACCGGCCGGTATCGCGGAGGAATTGCATCTGAGCGAAGACCAAGAGATCGAAATTGTCATCACGGATGGTGGCTTCACAGCCATGCCCGCGATCAAGGGCTTCAGCTGGGATGAATATCGCAAGCAATTGACGTCGATGAAGGTAGGCGACTTCCATCCGATGCTCGACAAGGGCGCCGCCGTTGGTACTGACCTCCGAGATCCATCAACCGAAGATGAATGGTAAGGGGACGCCCGTCGATTTTGTCGACTTTAAAGAAGATATCGAGGACCAGTTCACCCAGGACTGGACCGCAGTGCGGAGCTATTGATGAGCAAGATCCAAGTTGAAATCGGTACTGAAGCGGACTTTTTTGCTCGCGGCAAGCGCCTTGCCCAGCAGCTTGACCGACGCGAGGTGCCTGCTAAAACCCACATCGTCATGTTTGAAGACCCGGCCGACCTCGCACTGCTGCTGACTCAGGCTCGTATCGGGGTGTTTCGCGCGATCAAGGAAGGGGCCGCGTCCGTTGCGGTTATCGCGGCCCGGCTGTCGCGCGACCGCAGCGTGGTCAATCGCGATGTTGACGCGCTCTGTCGTGCCGGGCTCGTGACGGCTGCATGGCTACCGGTCTGACCGTTGCGCGCGTGAAAGCTGCACGGTTTTCCTGGGATACCAAGCGTGCGCACCTCAAATCGCCTGAATATCCCGTAGCGCCTCGGGATGTTGCACGGCCACGCGCAGCAACGTTCGCGCGGCACCGGTCGGCTCGCGTCGCCCCTGCTCCCATTGCTGAAGCGTGCGAACCGAGACGCCAATCAGGTTCGCAAACGCGCTCTGCGAAAGACCTGATTTGATGCGCGCGACCGACGCGACAGTCGGCTCGACGTGGGTGATGCGGCCGACGATGCCGGCCTTCATCTCGCGGACCGATTGCAGTAGATCCGCTTGGAACTGTTCCATTTCCTTATCTACCTTTTTCACGGTCGATTTCCTCACGAAGTTGGTTGAAGAAGCTCGTCGGCAGATCGTCGAACTTCGCTTTCGTGTACGCAATCAGCAGCCAGACTTTACCGTCGTCAAGCACGTTATAGTAGATCACCCGTGCTCCGCCACGCTTACCCATTCCGGGCCGCGACCATCGCACTTTGCGCACGCCGCTCGTGCCTTTGATGACGTCGCCTGCGAGAGGATTGTTGGCGATCCAATTGATGAATTCCTCGCGCTCGTCGTCACACCAAATAGCGTCGGCGTGGCGCCGAAAGATCGGGGTTTCGATGACTGTGTACATGCGGCCGAATATACGCCAATGGCGTATATTCGGCAAGCGGCCGCCCCTTCGGGGGCAGGGAACCTCATGCAGCACCATCCATGGAGGGAAGCAGTGCATACCACCACGCTCTCATTTCGAGCCGGCGACGACTTTGTCGAAGAAACGCGCAAATCGGCCACCTTGGCTGGTCTCAAGAGCTCCGACTACATCCGCGAAGCTGTTCGGGAAAAAAACGAGCGCATGATGGCCGAGCGCATCGCCATGCTGTCACGGCAGCTCAGCGCAAAGCATCTCGCATTCAACGAATCAGTAGAGGACACGCTCGCCGATGGCCTTGAAAGTTAAACGTGGCCAGGTATGGGCCGTCGATGAGGCCACCGACCTGCTCGTTGACCAGATTCGGGCCATTTCCAACAAACGGCTGATGGGCGACAAGCCAATCACCACGCTCAGCACCAACCACATGCGTCGCATCGAGGACGCGCTGCGGATTCTGGTGCAGTTGTAACTCCCCGAGGGAGATGAAATTGCATACCACCCGAGTCTTCAAAAATGGACACTCCCAGGCCGTGCGCATTCCCGCCGACCTGGCCTACGACCGCATGGACGTTGAGCTGGAAATCGAGCGCATCGGCGACGAACTGCGTATTCGGCCCGCCCGCCGGTCGCTTGCCGGCGTGCTGAAGAAATTCGCGAGATTCGGGGCGGATTTCATGGCCGAAGGTCGCGGCGATCAGGAGCAGGCCGAGCGCGAGGCCCCGTAATGGCGCGCTTCATACTCGACACGGGCATTACCCCCCCGGCGGGAATTTCGGTGTCTTGTGCAGTTCAACCCAGTACTCGTTGAGTTCATCGGCGGGCACGTTGAAGCGCTGCAACCATGCCTCGCTTGCCACGCTGGTATTGAGCAGCGGCGCGGTGCTGCTCGCGGTGCCGCTCTGTAGGCTGTTGATCTTGTCGGCGACGATCGCGTGCAACGCATGGTTCAGCAGCACATACGCGGAGGGAGGCGCGGGCGGGACTCCCTTTCCCAAGGCCACGCCAGCGACCGGATCTATGCCTGCCTGAATGATCAGGCCGCCATCGTCGAGCGTTGTCTTTCGGTACCAGTCCGGTGGGAGCATCAGGCTATCAGCGCCGCCCGCCCGCTGAACGAGGTCAGCATTCAGCGCGACCAGCCAGTCGACGGTTTTGATCTTCTCCACCAGGTCACGGAGTCCGGTCCGCATCGGATCGCCGACGTCGATTCCGGGGCCGTAAAGGCGTCCCCAGAAATATTCGCTCGCTTCGTTCGGCCGACGGCCCATCGGCGGGACGTTCACTCCGTAGCCCGCATGCCCGTGGACGGTCGGCACGGCTGCAGCAAACTCGGCGAACAGCTTCTCGAACGTGCCCGGGCTGATCTGCAGGAACCGACGCGGTACCGTGAACACCATCACGTCGAGGCCCCGGGTACCCATCGCTGCTTGCCAGTCCTCGAGGCAGAAGACAGAGAATTCGTAGAAACCCGCCGCGAGCTTGTGGTCGGCGCTCGTCGTCGAGGAAACGAGGATCGATTCGCTTGGCAGATCCTTCGCCAAGTGCGGGAATCCAGGCGTCTTGTCGAAGGCGACAGGCTTTGCGCCCTCTTCGTAGAACCAGCGCATCGGGCCGGCCGTCGGTACTTCGATTCCACCTTCCTTTGCGGAAGCTTTCTCGTACTCGGTGATTGCCGCGAGGTAGCTGTCGTAGCACTGGACGAGCGTTCGCCGTACCTCGCGGGTGTATCCGCCCTTGAAGTACAGTACACCGCGCACGACGAGCGCAGCGCCCACGATTCCCTTCTGGTAGGGCTCTTCGTACAGGCCGAATGGCAGGGTATCTTGTCGCCGCGGATCTTTGGCCCACGCAATCAGTTCGTCTTTCGTCATGGCCTTCAGAGGATCGGAATGGGCGATGGGACTGGGGCTGGCGGCAAACCGAGGGGCGTGCGGTTCAACCCCCTCGGAGTGTCGCCGAAAAGCTCTTCAGTTTCGGAATGCGTCTTTGCCGATCGAGCAGGCTGCTTCTCACGCTTCTCGTCCCCACATCCACAGTCGGCGCGGCCGAGCGGGGCGTATTTGTCGTCGTCGCCGGCAATCCGACGATAGGCGTCGTCCTGACCGGGGCCGAAATCGTCGTCGAACTTCATTTCGACGACCGCTCGAATGTTCGATTGTACTGGCGGCTGCGAGGGGTCGTTCACGACCACTACGTCAGGTCGGCGCGTTTGTATTTTTCCGGCCCGCTTCCCCTCCAGGTAGTCGGCCATCCTGCCCGGCCAACTGTTGCGGATATAGTCCAACAGGTTGTCGTGCGGCACCAGCGGATCGGCGTCGGACATGATCGGCGACGGCGGTTACCCATGCGACATCTGCGCAAGCCGTTCGATGCGTCGATTCCGGTTTGCCAACGCAGCGTGGAGCAACGTCAGCAATCGTTGAACCTTGACGTCCAGCGCATGGCTGCGTGCTGCCGTCGACGCCGTCGTGCATGCGTGCGCGTAAGCGTCGGCGTCTTCCCAAAGGCGCTTGAGATGGCTCCACCACGCATCGACGGTCCGTTCGTCCGGTACTTGCCAGTGATCCTTGATGCAGGCTTCGGGAATGTCGAGCACGACGCCGCCGCCCGCCAGCGTCTCGGGAATGCCGCCCCGATTGGCGGCGATCACCGGTATGCCGTTGCTCGTCGCCTCGATCAGCACGCGGCCCGCGGCCTCGAACCAGAACGACGGCATCAGGAGTATCCGTGTCTGTGCATAAATCGGCTTGAGGCTGGTCTGGCGCGGCACGCGTTCGACCTTGTCCAGCAATTGTTCCGGCAACCCAAGCTTCCTGATCGCGGGAAGGAGCTCCGCGCGGCTTTCCACGACGAGAAAGCGCATGTCCGGGCATTCCCGCGCAGCCCGTTGAAGCAGCGCCAGGAACAGCGTGACACCTTTTTCCGGCTGTGGATTGACGAACGTGACGTACCGTCGGTCCGCCAGCGGAGATTCCTGCGGCCGGCTGTCGACGAACAGGCCGACGTTGTGCGCCGTCAGTTGCAGTCGGCTCCTGTATAGCGCCGCCGTGCTGGCCGAGTTGGTGATGACCAAGTCGACCGGCTCGAATGTTTGAAGCCGTGCGTAATTGCCATTGGCGAGATAGAACACGACCGCCGCGCCGTGGCGCTGTGCCTGGCGCATCAATTCCATGTCGAGCACGAATCCTCCGAACGCGATGATCACGTCCGGTTTCGTCTGCCGAAGCCAGGACTCCGCGAGATCCCGAAAATTCAACTCCTCGATCGCGGTCGCGGTCATTCGATGCTGGGATTGCACATGCATCATGTGCACCGCGACACCTTGCACTGAACCTCGCCAGACGAGCGGGCCGCCTTGGCGCAAGGCGCCGGGCGTCAGGCCTTGTCCCTCGAGAAAGGCGGGCAGCTGCTGCCCGTGAGGTGAATCGAAGCAGGTTCCCGACAGCGCGTGGCACTGGACGCCGCGCTCGGCTAGTGCGCGCAGCATGGTCAGGATCGACTGGGACGCTCCGCTCGCCGGGTCGATCAGCGCAGTCATCGACAAAAAGCCGACGCGCATCGGGCGGCGTGTTGCGTTGGCGGACTGTGCGGGCGGGGTCGGTTCGGGGGAAATCGGCTGGTTTTGCATGATCAGAAAACAGAGTTTGCGGTCGTCCTACCCATATCCTGATAAAAAAAGGCCAACCTTGCGGTTGGCCTTTGGGGGCGATCAAACCCGTCTATAACGACATCGACGGGTTAATCAACCGGCGATCAGACGGGGGTGTGGAACTGCACGTTGTCCGCCGTCAGATTCGTCGTGCCGATCAGCTTGATGCTCATGTCGCCGCTGTCGACCACGCCATTGTGGTTGTAATCAACAATCAGACGGTGGTCTGCGTTGTCGTACACGACACTGACCTGATTAGCCGCCGCGCTTGCCAGCGCAAACGATGCATCGACGAAATTATCGAAACTGCCCAGGAATTGCGCAGTCAGAGCGTGCCCGGCGGCTACCTCAGCTGCAGCCACCACACGCGACAGATCAATGACGTCACCACCGCGGCCAACGGTGAAATTGTTGATCGTGTCGAGCGCCGTGCCGGACGAATCGGCGTTGCTGGTGTAGACGATCGTGTCCTGAGCATGGCTTGGCCCCGCCACACCAAGGTTGATGGTGTCCGCGCCCACGCCCGAGTAGATCACGTTGCTACCGTTACCGACGGTGATGGTGCTGCCGCCGTCACCCGAATCGATCCAGTTGTTACCGTTACCGACGGTGATGGTGTTGCCGCCGGCACCCGCATCGATCCAGTTGTTACCGTTACCGACGGTGATGAGGTCGTTACCGGCGCTCGTATGGATGAAGTTGTTGCTGTCACCCAGGGTGATGGTGTTGCTCAGGGCCGAACTGTCGATCCAGTTCATCCCGGTGCTTTCACCGGCGGAGGTTACCGTCAGCGACGAGCCAATGCCGCTTGAGTGCTCGGCGATCTGGTTGTTGCCCGTACCGATCGTCACCGTGTCGTTAGTCGACGCCAGCGCGCCGCCCACCGAAACAATGTTGTTGCCATTGCCGACGATGATGTTGCTATTACCGACGCCGGCGGCGGCGTCGCCATTCATGCCCAGGCCGTCAACAGCAATGTACGAATTGTTGTTGCCGGTCGTGACGGTGCTGGCGCCCGATCCGAGGTGAACGACGTTGTCGACCGCCAGAGTGCCGATCAGGGGCGAACCATTGAACGAAATGCCGCTGACGGTGTGGTACTGAGTGTTAGCGGCAGTGCTATTCGTCAGGTCGATGCTGACAACGCTGGTCGTGTGGCCCAGTTCGATGTCGTTCGAACCCGCGCCGCCAAAGATCGTCAGGCCGTTGGTGATCGACGTATTGCCGTTGTCGGTGAGCGTGAACGTTCCGGCCGGGTTGATCGGTTGATCTGTCGCGACGTCATGGACGGCGCTGCTGGGAACGTTCAGGTTGGTCAGGCCGCGGGCATCGATGGTCAGTGCCTCGCCACCGTTCACGATGGAACCGTCGGCTCCGAGGCTCAGCGTCGTTCCGAAGCCCTGCGTGCCCGCAACGACATTGACATTCTCGAAGCCGCCTTGCAGCGCGGTCAGGTCGGCAGCGTAGCCAGTGGCCGTGACGAACAGCGTATTCGTACCGTTGAAACCGTTGAGGTTGAGGATGTCAGCGGACGTCACCTGCGAGTCGTTCGCGTACACGCTCACCGCGGCCGGGCCGCCATACGTCACCGGATTGATCGTGCTGCTCTCGATCGTGTCGGCACCATTGCTCAGATGAACATTGATGGACCCGGTGAAGTCGTTGTTGAACCGGAGCGTGTCGCCTGCACCCGTTGCACCCGTGCCGTTGTCGGACAGCCAGACCGACTGCAGGCCTGCATCGTTCTGCGCGATCCAGCCCAGCGTCAGATCGTTGTGGCCGTCGGCAAGGTGGAGGTTCTGAATGCCGAACCAGTGGCGGAACAGCGAATCGTCTTGCGTGCCGAGGCTGCCGGTGCCGCTAATGCCACCGCTTTCCATGATCACCGTGTTGTTGCCGGAGCCGCCGTCCAGAATGTCCGCGGCAGTCAGTTCGTTCCCGTAGCCGATGATGATCGTATCGTCGCCGGCGCCAGCGTGGACTTCCGTGATCCCGTCGTTCTGCACGTAGATCGTGTCGTTGCCGGAGCCGGTCGTGATGACCGAGTTGTGGCTGTACGAGTGGACAGTGTCGTTGCCGTCGGTGCCGCCGTTATTGCCCGTCGTGACCACCGTGCTGCGGTTGCCATTGATGTCCCAGGTCGTGACTTCATGATCCAGGCCAAGCGTGATGGTGTCCGTGGTGTTCACCGCGTGCACGCCCGAGCCGACATTGACGCCGGTCGTGACGACGTTGACGCCATTGCCGGCGGTAACGGTCACGTTGCCTGACGAGTCGTCCCCGTTGAAGGTGTTGGCATTGACAGTGTTGGTGCCATTACCGAGCGTGATCGACGTCGTGCCGTTGAGCGTCTCCGACGTGACGGTGTTGTTACCGTTTTCGAGCGTGATCGACGTGCCGCCGAGCGCGGTCGACGTGACGGTGTTGTTGCCGTTGCCCAGCGTGATCGACGTCGTGCCGTTGACCGCGTCTGCCGAGATGGAGTTGTTGCCGTCCCCCATGTGGACGTTGATGTTGCCAACGTCCGTCCACAGGTTGGCGTAATCGCTCGACCCGGAGACACCGTTTGCATCGGCGACACCGCCCGCCGTGACCGTGATATCGCCGCCGCCCGATTCGACGTAGAACCAGTTGTCGACGTTGCTGGCACTTGCGTCGATCGTCACCGCGCCGATACCGGTCGTGATGTCGTTCGAGCCCGTGCCGGTCGTGATGGTGATGCCGCCGACAGCCGGATGATTGGCGTCGGACAGATCCAGCGTCAGGTTGCCGGTCTCGGTGCTCGCATTGATCGTCGACAGTTTGGCAATGTCATTGTTGTTGTACGCCGTGCTGATATTGACGTTGGCGTTGCCCGAGATGTTCAGCGTCGTCGTGTCGTGGGCAATCACGCTGCGCAGGTTGACGGTGCTGGCGCCGGAGAGGTCGCTGTCGACCGGAACGTAGCTGGCGTCGAGGTTCAGCGTGCCGACATTCTCGAACGACACATGGGTGTTGGCGCCATGGCTGCCGTAGGTGCTCGTCGTGCCCTCGCCGACGTTGAAGTTGACGTTGGCCACCGTTGCAGTGCCTACTGCCGGCTGGGCGATGCTCAGATCCACCGCGTGGCCCCAGCCCCAGACGCGATCGGTGCCGCCGTTGACGTCGACCGTCACGTTGTTGACGACGTTCGTCAGCGCCAGGTTGCCGTTGATCTGGCCGTCCAGCACGTAGTTGACGATGCCTGTCGTGTTCGCGCCCGTCGTGATGCCGTCGAACGAGCCATTCGCATGGCCCGTGATCTCCAGCGTCTGGAAGTTGCTGACGGTTGAGAAGTCGCCGGCTCCCATCAGGTGGTCGAACGTCGGCGCGACGAGCGTGTTTTCGCCGCTCGTGCCGGCCGTGATCGTGTAGGTGTTGCTTGCCGCGGTGTTCGTGTTGCCATACTCGAGCCCGGATTCGCCCAGCGTCACGGTGTTGGCGCCGTTGCCGAGCTGGACCGTCAGCTGATCGGCGGGCAGGACGCCCGCCGCATAGCCGGTAAACCCGCTGAGATCGACCGAGTTGGTGCCGTCGCCCGCGCTGATCGAAATGTTCGAGCCGCCGCTGCTGGCGTTGTTGAGCGTGACGTTGTTGTTTCCGTTGCCGAGGCTTACGGTCAGCGCCGCGTTGGCAGTCAGGCCGCCGATCGTGATGGTGTTGTCGCCGTCGCCGCCGCCGTCGCTGCCGCCGACGTCGCTCACGCGAGCCGTATGCACCGTGCCCGTCGTCAGGCTATTTTCGCCGTTGCCGAGCAACGCAACCAGCGTACCCGTCACGTTGCCGATCGTCACCGTGTCATTGCCCGCGCCGCCGGCGATGATCGCGTTGGTGACAACGTTGCCGACGTCAACGGTGTTGGTGCCATCGCCGGTGCTGATTGCCACCGAGTTCGCATTGCCGACGTCGATGTTGTTGGTGCCGTCGCCGGTGCCGATTGCCACCGAGTACGTATTGCCGACGTCGATGTTGTTGGTGCCGGTGCCGGTGCCAGTGTTGATCGCCACCACGTTCGCATTGGCGACGTCGATGGTGTTGTTACCGCCGAGCGTCGTGATGTTGACATTGTGGGCGGTGTGAGCCCAGTCGCCGCCGCCAGACCAGTTGCTCTGCACGCCGACATCGATGGTATTGCCGCCCCCGCTAGCGTTGACCGTCACGTCGGTGAACCCACCCTCGAGACCGATCACATTGATCTGGTTGGCGCCCGAGCCGGCATTGACCGTGATCGATGCTTCATGCGGGCCATTGTGCGAGCCCAACAGCGCATCGCCCGTATGTTCGGTGATGTTGACGATATTCGCGCCGTTGCCCACGTTGATCGTGGTAGCGCCGGACGCCGAGACCGGCATGGCCGGAGCCGGACCGGTGGGGACAGCCCCGCCGGAAGTGCCGCCATAGACATCCAGATTCAGCTCGTTCGCGCCGTTGCCGACGGTCACGGTCGAATCACCGGCCAGTTGGGCCGCCAGCGTCAGGTTGTTGTTGAACGTGGACGCATCGACGGTGCCCAGCAGGCTGCTGTTCGTCGCGAGGCTCAGGTCGGCCGTGCCGGCGATCTTCAGCGTCGCCAGATCGTTGCTAGCCAACGTGATGTTCGACGCGCTGCCGGTGGTCGTGACATCGACTTCGGAGATGCCGTTGCCGTTCACGTCGCCCACGATGATGTTGCCGCCGAAGCCGTTCAGTGCGATCGCCTGCGTCGCGTCGGCCGCGACCGCGCCAGCGGAATACTGGAGCGTGACGTCGACGCCGCCCGAAGCGGTGCCGCCGGTGCCGTTCAGCGTCAGGTCGACGTTGTTCTGGATGGCGTCCAGCGTGATGTTGCCCGTGCTGTTCGTGGACACCACGTGCTGCAGGCCCTGAACGTTCACCAGGCCGAGCGTGACGCCATTACCCTCACCGCTCGTGAACGAATCCACTTCCAGCGTTTGAACGCCGTCCATGCTGAAGCCGTTGACCGACGGCGTGTAGCCGGTGGCCGTCACTTTCAGCACGTTCAGGTCGCTCGAATTGCCGTGGATGATATCCGACGAGTTCAGCGTCGACACGTTGTCCGTGCCGTTTCCGCCGTCACCGACCTGACCCAGGATGGTCATGTCGGCCGCCTGTGCGGCGATGGTGTCGGTCCCGGTGGTCAGCACCTGCGGCGGCGTCAGCGACGTGTCGTTCACCACGACGTCGACCGCAGCCTGGCCGTTCGCCAGCGACACGACGGCGGTCGTCGGACCGTCCGTGTGGTTGTTCGCGATCACGCCGAGGTCGATGGTCGCGTTGCCGTTCGCGTCAACGGTCACCTGGCCCGTGGCCGTGCCGCTCGTCAGGCGCGCTGCATCGATGCCAGTGATGTTGTACGTGAGCACGGTGCCTGCCGCGACGTTGGTCGTGTGCAGCGTGATCAGGTCATCCGAGCCTTCATTCACGCTGCTCGTTGCCGCCGTCAGCGTATAGGTCGGCACCGGCGTGACGGAAGTGTCATTTACCACGACGTTCACTGCGGCCTGACCGTTGGCTAGCGCCACGTTGGCGGTCGTCGGGCCGTCCGTGTGGTTGTTCGCGATCACGCCGAGATCGATGGTCGCGTTGCCGTTCGCGTCGACGGTCACCTGGCCGGTGCCCGTGCCGCTCGTCAGGCGCGTTGCGTCGATGCCGGTGATGTTGTACGTGAGCACGGTGCCTGCCGCGACGTTGGTCGTGTGCAGGGTAATCAGGTCATGCGCGCCTTCGTTCACACTGTCGGTGGCTGCCGTCAGCGTATAGGTCGGCACCGGCACGACCGGCGTGAGCGACGTGTCGTTCACCACGACGTTCACTGCAGCCTGGCCGTTGGCTAGCGCCACGTTGGCGGTCGTCGGACCGTCCGTGTGGTTGTTCGCGATCACGCCGAGATTGATGGTCGCGTTGCCGTTCGCGTCGACGGTCACCTGGCCCGTGGCCGTGCCGCTCGTCAGGCGCGCCGCGTCGATGCCGGTGATGTTGTACGTGAGTACGGTGCCTGCCGCGACGTTGGTCGTGTGCAGCGTGATCAGGTCATTCGAACCTTCGTTCACGCTGTCCGTCGTCGCCGTCAGCGTATAGGTCGGCACCGGCGTGACGGACGTATCGTTCACCACGACGTTCACGGCAGCCTTGCCGTTGGCGAGCGCCACGTTGGCGGTCGTCGGGCCGTCGGTGTGGTTGTTCGCGACCACGCCGAGATCGATGGTTGCATTGCCGTTCGCGTCGACCGTCACCTGGCCGGTGCCCGTGCCGCTCGTCAGGCGCGTCGCGTCGATGCCGGTGATGTTGTACGTGAGCACGGTGCCTGCCGCGACGCCAGTCGTGTGCAGGGTAATCAGGTCATGCGCGCCTTCGTTCACGCTGCTCGTGGCTGCCGTCAGCGTATAGGTCTGGCTGTTGTCGACGCCGATGTTCGACAGCGTCGTCGGCAGATTGGTCAGGGCCGTCTGCTCGCTACCCGGGTCCGTCACGGCGCCGAGTGCCGCGCGCGCGTTGTTCGCTGCGATCGTGCCGTTGTAGGCGATCTGAGCCGACGTCGACTGGCTGACGCCGGCCGTGAACGCGTCTGCGTAGGCCAGCTTGTCGGCGAGCAGCGTGGCGTCGGCGCCTTGCGCGCCGTTGTAAATGTTCAGTGCAACCGAGGCGAGCGTGAACTGGCCTTGGGTGATGCCCTGAACGTAGTAGTTGAGGCCGGCGGTATCCGCTTGACGGCCGAACAGCGTTTCATAGATCGCGTTGACCTGCGCCGCGGTGTTGGAGCCGCCATACAGTGCCTGCGATTCCGCCGAATTCCCGAACGCGTTGATGATCACGTTCAGATTGCCGTTGGCGTTCGCCAACTGTTGCGCCCAGTAAGCCAGACCCGCGGGGTCAGCCGGCCGCCCGTAGTAGGCGATGTAGGCTTCCTGGATCAGCTCGTTATATTGTGCTGCAGCCATTGAATCTTCTCCTTATAGAGAGTTCGCTCGCGAACCCACACGTGTGTGCGTCGATGGCGTGTGACCGGCCAGGAGGCAATGACCCATGCGACCATTCACATGCATTACAACGCTGGCTGCATTCTCTGCGGCCCCTTTAAAGCGATGTGTGATGGCGCGCACAAAATCGCAAATAGTCAGGCGAGTAGGGGACGCTTGCCAATCGCCCGGTGGGCGGTGCGCGCAGCCGCGTTCGCCGGCGCATGGGCGCATGCGTCGGCAACGCGCGATCGACGCGTGCGAGTGAATGGAAGAGGGCGTGCAGGGGGCGGTCCGGCGCGCGGGTGATCAGTCGTGCCGGTGGTCGCCCGAATTGGTTGCGCACGCAAGCACACATCGCCTACGCCGTTGCGGTGCGAGCGAGTTTGCAATCTTGCGATTTCGATGCGTGCGGGAAGCGGCGCGTGAAGGTCACGCGCCGAAGCCGTTCAGCCGTTCAGTTGAGCGTGCTGCGTAGCGTGGCGGGATCGCGCACGAAGATGCAGCGTCCTTCCTTCATGATGATGCCGCGGCGCTGCAGTGTGGCCAGTTCGCGAGACACCGTTTCGCGGCTCACCCGCGCGCGCGCGGCGATCAGCGACTGGTTCGGCAACTTCAGCGCAACCGTGCAGTCACCACCGTTGTCGTCCAGTGCGTCGGCAATGATCGCCGAGATGCGGGACGCCGCGCGCTGCACGCCCTGATCCGATGTGCTGCGCACGAGGTGCGTCAGTTTTTCCGCGAGCCGCAGGTTGATCGCGCGCATCACCTCCGGATCGGCGAACACCTGCCGTGCATGCTCGCGCGACAGCAACGCGACGACGCATCGGTCGGTTGCAAGAATGTGAACGGGAGACGGCGTGTTCGTGATGATCGGCGCTTCGCCCGCGCACGTGCCCGCGTCGGCGGTGCCGACCTGGATTTCGCGTCCGTCAGGCGAGATCGAGCATGCGCGGAGCTGGCCCGACAGCACCAGCATCAGTGGCGACTGCATGTCGCCCTGCATGCACACGATCGCACCGGGTTCGTAGGTTTTGACGCGAGCGAATCGTTCCACGATGTCCAGTGTGCGTGGTTCGCTCGATTGAAAGATCGATAATTTTCCCAGCCGTGCCCGCAATTCCTGCCGCATTTTTTAACACCTGGTCTGATGCAATTGGTCTGACGGCGAAAATTTGATGGCAGCCCCGGCCATTCCCTCTGATGAAAGATGTTCTCGCCCAACTATTCTCGTCTCGTTTGAAAACGGACGTTTCTTTTTTAAAGAGGCGCTGAGAGCTTATCTTGAAATTCGGGCGTTCGTCAAATACTGTCAAATATTACAGTCGCGGCTGCGCTTTAAAGAAAACGTTTGCGATCGCGCTCACGTGGCAAACATGTGAATTAAAGCTGCCTCTTTTTCCCCCGCAAACGATTTGCAATGCGCTCGATTCCCACGCATAAAAAAATCGGCAGATGGTACCTCCGGCAAGGCTGGCGGCGGGACGGGAGGGTGAATGTGATTTTGTCTCCGGCATTTTTTACGGTGTCCGGCGGCCCGCCGACCGCCTGGACGGTTTAAACGCCTGAGTCTATCCGTGAACCGCGCGACGATTTGAAAAAAGGCTAAATACCGCCGTTATTCCGGGATTTCGGCTCGCATTCACCGACCGTCTGCCGTGCGTACCGGTCGTTGAAGCGGACGATGTCGTCCTCGCCCAGATAATCGCCGCACTGGACTTCGATCAGCTCGAGCGGTAGCCGCCCGACGTTTTCGAGCCGGTGCTTGATGCCGACCGGCACGTACGTCGACTGGTTCTCCGTCAGCAGGAACGTCTCGTCGCCGCGCGTGACCTGTGCGGTGCCGCGCACGACGATCCAGTGCTCGGCGCGGTGATAGTGGAGCTGCAGCGACAGCGCGGCGCCGGGCGCGACGACGATCCGCTTCACCTGAAAGCGTGAGCCGCGATCGATCGAATCGTAGTAGCCCCACGGCCGGAACACCTTGCGATGGTGCGTGCGCTCGCTGCGTTCGCGCTCCTGCATTCGCGCGACGAGCGCCTTCACCTGCTGCGCGTGTTCCTTGTGCGCGACGAGCACCGCGTCGGCGGTCTCGACGACGACCAGATCGTTCGTGCCGACGCATGCGACGAGGCGTCCTTCCGAATGCACGTACATGCCCGACGCATTCTCGAGCAGCGTGTCGCCGCGCGTGACGTTGCCCTGCGCATCCTTCGGCATCGCGTCCCACACGGCATCCCACGAGCCGACGTCGGACCAGCCGGCGTCGAGCGGCACCACCGCCCCGGACAGCCCGCCTTCCGCGAGCCGCTCGATCACCGCGTAGTCGATCGAATCCGACGGGCAGCAGGCGAACGTGTCCGCCGCGACGTTCCAGATGTCCTGGTCCGCGTGATAGTTGTCGAGCGCGGCGCGGCACGCGCGGCCGATGTCGGCGCGCAGCGTGTCGATCGCGCGCAGCCAGACCGACGCGCGCATCACGAAGATCCCGCTGTTCCACCAGTGCCGCTGGCCGTTCAGGAACGCGTTCGCGGTCGCGCGATCGGGCTTCTCGACGAAGCGCGCAACCGTGCGCGCGCCCGATGCGCGTTCGCTGTCGATCGGCTCGCCGATCTCGATGTAGCCGTATCCGCATTCGGCGCGCGTCGCAACGACGCCGAGCGTCACCACGTGGCCCGCGTGCGCGAGGCGCGCGGCGGCGGCGATCGCGCGCTCGAACGCGAGCGTGTCGCTAATCGCGTGATCGGCGGGCGTGATCACGAGCACCGGGTCGCGGCCGTCGGCGCTCGCCGCGAGCGCGGCGAGCGTCAGCGCCGGCGCGGTGTTGCGGCTGACCGGCTCGACGATGATCTGCCACTTGCGCGCGCTGGCCTTCGATTGCTCGGCGGCCAGATACTGATGGCCGGCCGCACAGACCATCAGCCCGCGATTCGCCGCGTTCGTTGTATTCGCTGTATTCGCTGTATTCGCCGCGTTCGTTCCGGCGCGGTCGAGGCGCGTGACCGCCTGCTCGAGCAGCGAGCGCTCGCCGAGCAACCCGAGCAACTGCTTCGGATACGCTTCGCGCGACAGCGGCCAGAGCCGCGTGCCCGAACCGCCCGCGAGCACGACGGGCAGGATGTCGGGCGCAACGTCGGGTGCGGCGTCGGGCGTCGCGGCGAGTGCCATGTCGGGCATCGCGTCGGGCGTCGCGTCGAGTACCACGTCGGGTGCCCAATCGGGCATCGCGGAGATCCCGGCCGCGATGCGGCCGTCGAGGATGCGGGGGAGATGGTCGGCGTGGCCCACGGTGGTGTCCATCATTGATGTTTGGTGATCGGGTCGCATTGCGTCTGCGGCCCGGTTCTCGGCCGCGCGGCGGGTTGTGGTGCGGCGTGCGGCGCACGCGCGCCGGAACGCTGCCCGGCGGCGACTTCGCGGTAGATACGCTCGTACGCGGCAGCCGTCCGGTCGGCGGTGAAGTTCACGTCGAAGCGTGCGGCCGCGCCGCGCCCGAGGCGCTGGCGCAGGATCGGGCTCTTCCACAGCTCGCGCATCGCGTCGGCGAGCGCGTGCGCGTCGCCCGGCGGCACGACGAGGCCGGTCTCGCGGTGCGCGTTGATGTGGCTCGTGCCGGTGCCGATCTCGCAGCTGATCATCGGCTTGCCCATCATCGCGGCTTCGAGCAGCGAGATGCCGAACGCTTCCGCGCGGTTCGTCGACGGCAGGATCACCGCGGTGCTCAGTTCGAGCAGCGCCATCTTGTCGACTTCGGACACCTGACCGACGAACGTGACGTTGGTCGCGCCGAACCGGGCGGCGAGCGCGCGGATCTCGCCCGCGAGCGGGCCGTCGCCGGCGACGACGAGCGGATAGGCGGTGCGCGCGGCCGCTTCGATCAGCGTCGGCAGGCCCTTGTAGTAGCGGAACACGCCGACGAACAGGAAGAACGGGCCGCCGATGCGCTCGGACCACCGGACCTTCAGGTCGTCGTCAGGCGTCGGATAGATTGCGCGGTCGATGCCGAGCGGCACGACGCTGACTTTCCGGTAATGCTTGCGCAGCACCGGGCTCGTCGCCGCGTACTGCGGCGACGTCGCGACGATCCGGTCGACGCTGTGCAGGAACCGTTGCATCAGCGGGCGATAAAGCGTGAACAGCCAGCGCTGCCGCTGGATATCCGCGTGATACGTGACGACGGTCGGCTTGTGCAGGTGCGTGACGAGATGCGCGATGTCCGCCATCGGCCACGGGAAGTGCAGATGGATCACGTCCGCCTGCTCGCCGAGCTCGCGAAAGCGCCGCAGCACGCGCGACGACAGCTCGACCGACGCGATCCGGAAGTTGTTCGACGAACGCTCGACGACGTGATCGGGCAACTGGATCGACGCCGGCCCGTCCGTTTGCCGCGTCAGTGTCAGCACCGTGTTGTCGACTCCGAGCTTCGCGCCGGCACGGCACAAGTGGTAGATCGACTGCTCCGCCCCGCCGATCGTGTCGGGGAAATAGGTGCGGTAAAAATGGAGAATGCGCATGACTCGATATCCGGGCGGCGGTGGATCGGATTTAACGCGACTGCTTCTTCAATCCCGGAGCGGGTTCGTCTGATTGCTGTTCGGGCCACACTTGCGTCGGCGCGCCGTCGTTCATCACTCTTTGCCGGAACTCCGGCCCCGCTTCTCCGCGTGCGAGCTTCGCGAGCAGTTCCGGTTTCCGGACGATCAGCCTCCGGTTGTCGCGCTCGATGACCTGCGAGTCGATCAGCGACCGGATCGCGCGAGACACTGTTTCGCGGCTGACGTTCGCCATGATCGCGATCGCCTGCTGATTCGGCAGGTTCTCGATCGTCAGCAGATCGCCGACGCCTTTTCGCATCGACGTCGCGAGCACCGAATACACGCGCGCGTACGCCCGGCTCAGCCCGAGCATCGAGCGGTAATTCGACGCCTGCCGGATCGTGCGGCACAGCCGCTGCAGCAGCGCCTCGACGACCGCCGGATTGCGATAGAACAGCGCTTCGGCCTGCGGCTTCGGCAAAAAGCCGACGACCGATTCCGTCGTCGCGACGATCGACGCCGAGCGCGGGCCGCCGTCGATGATCGACAGCTCACCGAAGTAATCGCCGGTCTCGACGAAGTTGAGCCCGATCTCGCGCCCGTCCTCCGACAGCGCGATCACTTGCAATCGCCCGGAAATCAGCATCAACAGCGATGTGCCCGCGTCGCCCTTGTGGACGACGAAGTCGCGCTTCCCGAAGCGGCGATAGTGGATATGCCGGCTGACTTCGGCGATCACGTCGTCGGTGACGTTACGCAACAGCTTCTGCTGCTTCAGGAGGTCGATGGCTTTTAGCGGACTGCTGATGTTTATCTCTTTGGGCGACATGGATGGCGCATGCGGGTGGGTCTCTCACCGCGTAGCAAGATAAACGGACGGGTTGCGGATTTCTGTGACGGCCATCACAGCTTGGGCGGCATTTTTTAACGATGATTAAACATCGCACAGCCGTAGAGTTGGGCGCTCGGGGGAACGGCGAAGATGAGAAGACGTAGCAGTCGGAAATGGGGGCTATGGGTCGGGACATGCGCCGTGCTGGCCGCATTGCCCGCGCATGACGTCGCGCATGCCGCCGAGACGGCGATCGGGCACGCGATTGTCGTCGTCGGGCGCGCGTGCGTGAAGGCCGGCACTGCCGGTGCGGCCGACGTGCGCGAATGCGTGCCGCTGAAGCAGGGCGCGGCGATCGCGCAGGGCGACACGATCGAGACGGGCGCGGACGGCTATGTGTACGTGACGACCGTCGACAAAGGCTTCATCAGCGTGCGCCCCGACTCCGAGCTGTCGGTCGATCGCTACGAATACGATCCCGCGCATCCGCACGACACAGTTATCAATCTTTCACTTCGCAAGGGCGTCGTCCGGGAAATCTCCGGCGAAGGCGCGCGCGCGGCGCGCGACAAGTACCGGATGAATACGCCGGTCGCCGCGCTCGGCATTCGCGGCACCGATTTCTCCGTGTTTACCGATACGAACGTGACGCGCGCCGAGGTGCGTAGCGGCGGCATCGTGATGACGCCGCTCGGCGCGGGCTGCACGGCGGCCGCCGTCGGTCCGTGCGAAGGGCCTGCGTCGACCGAGCTCTACGCGGCGCGGCAGTCTGGTGCGCTGCTGCAGCTGTATCGCGGAAGCGTGCGCCCGGACGTGATCCAGACGCCGCAGCCGCAACTGATGCCCGATCAGGTCGTGCCGGCCCTGAAGAACGAGGACAACGCGGCGCATGCCGCGGCGATGCAGTCGTCGATGAATCCCCCGGTCACACCGGATCAGCTCGCGTTTCAGCTGCAGGCGCCGGCGACGACGCAGCAGCCGACCGCGCCGGCGCCGGCCGCGCCGGCGACGCAGCAGCCCGAAGCGCAGCAGATCTTCTGGGGGCGGTATGCGCCGCTCGCATCGCTGCCGGCCAATGCGTCGATATCGTCGCTGACGCAGAACGGCGGGCAGCAGATCGGTATTATCGGGCCGTACGCGATGGTCCGTACCCCGCAGTCCGACATGACGATGCCGACGTTCGGCAACTTCACGTTCGCGCTGCAACCGGCGATGTCCGAAGCGTATATATCCGATCCGGTCACGCACGCGGTCGATCCCGCCCAGTTCTCCAACGCGCAGCTGTCGATCGATTTCGGTGCGAATGCGTTCAAGACCTCGTTCAATCTGACCACCGCGAATGGCTCGACCTATGCGATCGCCGGGCACGGCGGCGTGTCGAGCGACGGCCAGTTCTACAGCGACCTCGATTCGTTGGCGGCCGTGCGTGGCGGGCTGGCCGGCAAGAACGCGACGCAGGCCGGCTACGTGTTTCAGGAGCTGGGCCTGGCCGGTGGCAAGAGCGCGAACGGGGCGACTCAGTGGTCCAGATAGGTCGGGTCACGAAGCTCGATGCCGTTCGCGTTGTCATCGTCGTCCTCTGCTTCATCCTCACCTGGCTGCTGGCCACGCGCGCTTGGCATCCCGCGCCGTATCGCTGGATCGGCTACGCGCTCGACGACTGGCGGCAGACGCGCATGCTGAGCGCGAAGCCCGAGACGCGGATCGCGGTCGTCGACATCGACGAGCGCTCGCTCGACATGGTCGGGCCGTGGCCGTGGCCGCGCGCGGTGATCGCGCGGCTCGCGCAGACGCTGTTCGTGCAATACGGCGCGAAGGCGGTCGCGCTCGACGTGATCTTCCCCGAGCAGGGCGCGACCGACGGCGACCGCGCGCTGCTGGCCGTCGCGCATCGCTATCCGCTCGTGTTCGCGCAGGCGTTTTCGTTCACGTCCGCGAAGGACGCGCCGCACGTCGGGCATCTCGACGGTGCGTTGCCGGGCACGGACGGCGACGCGCCGGTGGGCGACGCGCCTGTGCAACACGCATCCATGCCGGCCGCGTCTATGCCGGCCGCCACCGGCTTCATCGGCAATTTCTTCAACGATCCGTCGGTGTGCGCGGGCCACGTGACGCCGCAGACGAGCCTCGACGGCGTCGTCCGCTCGATCGCGCCGATGATCCGCTACGCGGGCGTCGCGTATCCGATGCTGACGTGGCAACTGCTGCATTGCGCGCAGCGGCGCGCGCCGGCGTCGCCGGCGAGCGCGCTGCCGATCGACACGAACGGGCTGATGCATATTCCGTTCGATCGCGCGCTCTCCGCATTCGACGTGATCCCGGCGCTCGATGTGCTGACCGGCCGCGCGTCGGCCGATCTGCTCGCGCACCGCTACGTGCTGATCGGCTCGTCGGCGCTCGGCCTGACCGATCACGTGGCATCGCCGATCGACCCATGGCTGCCGGCGGTGATCGTGCACGCGGAGCTGCTGTCGAACCTGCTCGATCTCGAGGCCGGCCACGCGCGTGCGCCGGACGCGCGCTGGTTGCCGCTCGTGTGGGCCGTCGGCTCGATCGTCGGCTTCGCGTGGCTGTTCATGGTGCGGCGCGCGGCCGCCGCGCTGCTGATCGTGATCGCGGCGACGGCCGTGTGGCTCGCGCTCGTCGCGACGATGCGCGCGATTCCGGCCGATCTCGCCGCGCTGCCGCTCGTGCCGTCGGTGATCTTTCTGCTTGCGCAGGCGCCGATCGAATGGATCAGCTCGCAGGCGGCGATCCGCTCGTTCGAGCTGCGTTTTTCCCGCTACCTGCCGCCGGTCGTGCTGAAGGAGATCGCGCGCAGCCGGCGGTTCACGCTGCTCGCGCCGGAGCGCCGGCAGATCTCGGTGCTGTTCGTCGACATCGAGGGCTACACGCGGCTCGCGGAGCAGATGCCGCCCGAAGCGCTCGTCACGATGACCGAGATCGTGCTTACGCGCCTGACCGGCTGCGTGCACGACACCGAAGGCACGCTCGACAAGTACATGGGCGATGCGCTGATGGCGTTCTGGGGCGCGCCGCTCGCGCAGCCCGATCACGCGGATCGCGCGCTCGACTGCGCACGCGTGATGCTGCGCGAGCTCGACGCGCTGAACCGCAGCCACGTGCTGACGCCGGGCGGCGAGCCGGTGCGCGTGCGCATCGGCGTGAACAGCGGAATGGCGCTCGTCGGCGAGATCGGCTCGACGATGCGCAAGTCGTATACGGCGATCGGCGACGTGGTGAACGTCGCCGCGCGTCTGCAGGAATACGCGAAGGTCGTGCAGACGGATCTGCTGATCGGGGAGGAGACCGCGCGCTCCGCGATGCGTCACCGGCTGCGCGAATGCGCGCACGCGGCGATGCGCGGGCGCGACGCGGCGGAATTTCTCTACGTGCTGGATGAGGGCGGTTCGGGTGCGCTCGCGTAGGCGGTGGGCTGCGCGGGCCGCGATGGGGCGGCGCGAGCCGGCGTCGCGCGTCGCGGCGATGCTGCGGCGCGCCGGCGGGGGCGTGCTCGCGATTGCGCTTGGTGTTGCGTCGCTCGCGTCGAATGTTGCGCGGGCGCAGGCACCGGCGCAAGCGTCGGCGCAGGCGCAGCCGATCGACCCCGGTTTCGCGCAGATCATCGACGACGACCTGCAGGCGCAGGCGACGCTCGAGATGAACGCCGGGCACCGGCAGCGCGCGCTCGCGCTGCTGCGCGAGGTCGTGCGGCGCGATCCACATCAGGCCGGCGCACGGCTCGACATCGCGATCCTGTATTGCGAGCTCGGCGAGCGCGAGCTGTCGCTCGACACGCTGTCGCAAATCGAGCACGACTACAGCGTGCCGCCCGCGATCGAGAAGCTGATCGTCGCGTACAAGGCGAATGCGTGCGTCGCGGACGCGTCGCGGCCATCGCTCGTCGCGAGCGTCGGCCTTGGCGCGACGTCGAATGCGAACTTCGGGCCGTCGAATTCGATCGTCACGTTCGCGCCGGGCGCGCCGGTCAGCTCGCTGCCCCTGTTGCCGGAGTACGTCCAGCGCAGCGACCAGTACGTCGACGCGTCGCTGCAGGGCGCGCTGCCGATCGCCGCGCTGCCGGGCTTCGAGCTCGATGCGCGGCTCGCGCAGCGCCAGTACCGCAGCGTCCACGCGTTCGACCAGCATGTGCTGACGCTCGGCGCGGTGGACCAGAAGGCGCTCGCCGGCGGCGAGCTCGACAACCAGCTCATCGCGGACGTGCTATGGCTCGGGCAGCGTGATTATCAGCGCGACGCGCGCTGGGAAACGACCTACTGGCTCGCGCCGTTCGCGCTGCGCTCGCTCGTCGCGCGCGCCGGGCTCGACGCGAGCGCGACGACGTTCCAGTATCCGGGCAACGAGCTGTACAACGCGACGCGCGTCGAGTTGCGCGCGGCGTTCCAGGCGCATCTCGGCGATCGCGCGTCGATGCTGCTGTTCGTCGGCCCCGCGTGGGACATTCCGCATCGCGATCGACCCGGCGGCACGCGGCGCGGCTATTCCGCGTGGCTCGGCCTCGGCTACGAGCTGCCGAAGGGGCAGCTCGAAGCGGTGTTGCAGCAGCGTGAGCTGAACGACGCCGGCGTCTACGATCCGGTGTTCTTCGGCGGCGTGACCCAGCACCAGACGGTGCGCAGCGCGTCGCTGCGGTATACGGTGCCGTTGCAGCATCGGTGGTCGCTGTATGCGCAGTTATCGTTGCAGCGCGTCGCCGATTCGATCTCGCTGTTTTCTTATACGCAGCGGGAGGCGTCGACGGGGCTCGTTTGGAAGTACTGATCTGTAATGAAACGACCCCCACGCTCACTTCGTTCGCTGCCCCCCGGAGGGGGCGGTCAGATCCCTTGGGGCGGCCCGGCGGGATCTGACATGATTTGAAACACTAACCAAAAAACCGCGCTGTATCCCGTGTTAACATGCAGCTTTTGCAGGAAAGGTACGATGGACAACTCCTCGAAGTCTCATCAGTCGCCCGCCGCGCCGAATCAGGACGTATCCGTTTCGCTCGAATGGCAGGGCGTGCTCGATCACTCGTACGATGCGCTCGACGTGCTCGTGCATCAGTTCGCCGCTCACGGGCAGCCGGCCGACACCTATACGCCGACGCCGCCGACGATCATCGGCCAGTTCGACGGCGTGCTGCCGATCAGCCACTACGTTCTGTGATTGCGCGATGATGCGCGCCGGCCGCGCCGGCGCATCGCATCACGCGAGCACATCGGTGAGCGCGTCGCCGTAAGCACGCGCAATCGACGTCCAGTCGAACGCCGCTTCGACCCGTCGCCGCGCATTGAGCGCCATCGCCTCGCGCGCATCCTGCCCGCGTTCCAGCATCGACCGAATCCCTTCAGCAAACGTTGCCGCGTCCGCGTCGGCGTAGTCCCGGCCCGCATCGAAGCCGAGGCCGCGCGCACCGAACGCGGTGCTGACGAACGGCACGCCGGTCGCCGCGTATTCGAGCAGCTTCAGGTTCGTGCCGGACCCGGACACCATCGGGTTCAGGCCGATGTCGCAGACGTCGAGCCAGCGCGCCTTCTCCGCGTCGGTCACGACGCCCGCGAGCCCGACGTTCGCCGGCCGCGCCCACGTTCCCACCGCATCGCACACCGAGCCCAGCAGCACGAAGCGCACGTCCGGCAGGCGCGTGGCCGCGTCGAACACGACGCGCGCCGCATCGACGTTCGGCCCGTGCGCGCTGCCGACGAAAATCGCGATCGGCCCGTCGATCCCGAGCGCCGCGCGCGCGCGATGCATGCGCGACGCGTCGCGGATCGGCGCCGCCGACGTGTCCGCGCCGTTCGGCACGACGATCAGCTTCGCGGCGTCGGCCGCGCTGCCGTACAGCGTGCGCATCCGCTCGCGGTCCTCGTTCGAGCAGGTCGTCACGAGCGCCGCGTCGAGCACCGCGCGCCGTTCGAGCGACGTGATCTGGTCGAGCGCCCAGCGATGCGGGCCGTAGATCGCCTGCTTCACGTCGGCCTCGACGTTGTGCGCCTCGTAGACGAACGGCACGTCGGACACCGCGCGCAACGCGGGCATCGTGTACGGATGCGAGCACACCATCAGGTCCGCGCGCCGCGCGAGCGCGTCGATCGCGTCGAGCCACTCGGGCGCGGTTTCCGGGTGCATCGCGGCGGTCAGGTCCTCGACCGACGCGTCGACCGCTTCTTCAAGGCGCGCCTCGGTTTCAGTGAACAGCAGCGTCTTCGGCACCAGCTCCTCGTCGAAATCGGCGCCGAGCGCGCGCACCTGGCGATCGAAGCGGGCCGGCGCGAGATTCACGAAGCGCACGTGAAAGCGGTCCGCGAGACGCGAGTACAGCGCGTGCAGCCGCAGCTTGCCGCCGCTGATGACGGGCGCGATCGGATACGTGTTCAGCACGCCGAGCAGCGGCTTCGCGCGGCCCGTCACGATCGCGGGCGCGCCGGCGATTGTTGCACCGGTAGTCGCGCCGTTTGCCGCTCTGCCGGCTGCGCTGGTGACCGGCCTCGGCGACAGCCCGTCGAGCAGCGCGTCGCAGAGCGTGTTCCAGTTCAACCGGTTCGCATCCGCCTGCGCGGCGATGCCCATCTCGCGCGCGCGCGACAGGTTTTCGCAGAGGCCGCGCATCGCCTTCGCGATCGCGGCCGGCTCCGGCGGCACGACGACGCCGGTGCGGCCGTCCTCGATCAGTTCGAGCGGGCCGCCCGAATCGGTCGTCGTCAGCACCGGCTTCGCGGCGAGCATCGCCTCGAGCGTGATCAGCCCGTAGTCCTCGTCGCGCGGCACGAACGGCACGCAGATCGCGTTCGCGTACTCGCGCGCGAGCTCGGCTTCCGGCAGGCGGCCGAGAAAGCGGATGCCCGGATGGCCCGCCGCGGCCGTGCGCAGCCGCGCTTCGTCGGGGCCGCTGCCGGCGATGTGCAGCGGCACGCCGATGCCGCTCGCCTTGTACGCGTCGATGATCAGATCGATGCGCTTGGCCGGATCGAGCCGGCTCGCGCTGAACACCGTCCGCTGCGGGCCGGCCGCGAGCCCCTTGAGCCCCGTCGGATGATGATGCACGGCGACGTCGATGCCGCGCGGAAAGTACCCGTCGCGCCGTGCGACGACGCGCGAGATCCCCGCGTGCCGGACGATCTTGTCGGGCCGCATCGCGATCGCGTCGAGCAGCCGAATCGCCGCGCGCGTGACCGGCCCCGGAAACGCCCAGCAGCGCGACGCGGGCGCGCGGCGATACGCGGCGTCGAGCGCATCGAGCACTTCGTCGAACTCGACGTCCGCCGCGCGGTAGCCGACGAGCGCGTCGACGATCCTCGGGGGAAGGCCGAGCGCGCTCAGCATGCCCGGATCGGCGTCGGCCGGCAGGTCGGCCGGGTAGCAGTCGTACAGGCCGCGCAGCGTGTGCTGCAGATAGACGACGTGATTGCGGTGGCGGATCGCCCACGCCGGATACTTCGTGCTGATCACGAGATCGAAGTGGTCGAGGTCGAGCTCGGAGAAGCGGCGATAGCTCGCGAGCAGCTCGCCCATGTTCCGCTCGGGGCTCGGCAGCTTGATCAGGTCGGCCAGCACGCCGGGCCGATTGTTCAGCGCGTCGAGCAGGCCCAGCCACAGGTTTTCCGCGCCGCCGATGATGAACGGCACGGGGCTGGGCGCAACGATGGCAATTCTCATGTGAAAACGTTCAGACGGGTTGAGTGAGCGCGTCGACGACGTCGCGCCATGACACGTTCGCGGCGCGATACGCGTGCCGCGCGCGCCGGCCGGCCTCGGCCGCTTCGCGCGGATGTTCGGCGAGCCAGTCGAGGCGGGCGGCCAGCGCTTCGGCGTCCGGTTCCTCGATCCAGCCGGTCTCGTCGTGGCGGACGAATTCGAGCGGGCCGCCGGAGTCCGTGCAGGTGACGACCGGCTTCGCGGAGAGCATCGCCTCGAGCGTGATGTAGCCGTAGTCTTCGTCGAACGCGGGGAACGCGACGGCCGTCGCGCGCGCATAGAACGCGCGCTTTTCCGCTTCGGTGATGTGGCCGAGCAGCGCGACGCGATCGTCGACGCCGTTGCGGCGGATCTGCGCGGCGAGCGCGTCGCGCTGCCCGCCGTCGCCGGCGAGCACGATCTTCAGCGGCGAGCGCATCAGGCGCGCGGCATCGATCAGCAGTGACTGGCGCTTCAGCGATTCGAGCCGGCTCGGGAAGAACACGTACGGCAGCGCGTCCTCGCAGCGGAACGCGTCCGCTTGCGCGGGCGGGTGATAGAGCGGCGCCGCGTCGATTCCGTTGAACTGCTGCAGCCGTTCGGCGACGCGCCGCGAGTTCGCGAACACGCGATTCGCGCGGCCGAGCGTGTCGTTGTCGAACGCGATCACACGCTCGCGGAGTTCCTTCAGTGCGGGCGTCGCGCTGCGTTCGTCGTACAGCTCGTACACCGCGCGATGCTGGTGCATCACCCACACGACGTGCTGCGGATGCACGATCCCGTAGCCGGGAAACTGCAGGCTGATCACGCGATCGACGGCGATGCCGTTCGGCCGCGTCAGGTCGAGCGACGTCGCGTGCTCCATCGCACGCACGATGTCCTTCTCCGGCGAGAAGCGGAACGGCAGACGCAGCAGCTCGACCTCGTGCCCGGCCTGCTCGAGCGCGCGGACGACGCCCGCGACGTGATGTGTCGCGCCGCCGTGGATGAACGGGACGAGGTTCGCGGTGACGACGATCCTCATGCTGCGTTCTCCGCGTTCTTCATGTCCGCCGGCTTGCGCGCGATCGCCGCGAAATCCTGCGGGCCGCACAGATGCCCGTTCACGCGCGCGGTCAGCGGATCGTCGCCGGGCACCTTCGCGTCTTCCGGATACGGGCTGCTGCGCACGATGTCGATCGCGTCGAAGCCGTGATAGCGCAGCAGGAACGACAGCGCGGTCGGCGTGACCGGGTTGCGGTGCGTGAAGTCGTGATAGAACGTGTGGCTGCCGACGAGCACGTTCTCCGGGTTCGGCGTCTCGAACAGCACCGCGCCGCCAATGGCGACGACGCGAAAGCTTTCCTGCACGAGCGCGAACAGATAGTCGAACGGCAAATGCTCGACGATGTGAAAGCCGGTGACCGCCGCGACCGAGCCGGTCGGCAGGCTGCGCAGATACGTGAGCGCGTCGGTGCAGCGCGCGTCGAACCCTTGCGCGAGGCACGTGTCGACCATCGGCCGGTTCACGTCGATACCGACCGCCCGCAGGCCGGCCGCTTTCACGTGCGCGAGCCATTCGCCGCGGCCGCAGCCGATGTCGACGACGGGAAGCGCGCGGGTCGCGTCGTTGCCGGCGAGCGCGGCGAGCCAGCCGTCGTAGATGCCGAGCTTCGCGGAGATCTCCTCGCGCGTGCCGCGGTTCGCGTCCTCGAACGCGAGGTAGTACGCGTCGAGCGCGTCCTGCGGCACAGCGAGCTTCGCCGTTTGCGTGTGCCGGCCCGTCAGCAGCGCGTGATGCAGCTCGCTGATGAGCTGCTCGTGGCGATGCAGGGCGTCGACGGTGCGCTGAGCGACGTTGACGGTGCGTTGCACGGCATCGAGGGTGCGTTCGAAGCGCTCGCGCCATGCGGCCGCCGAATGCGCAATGAGGCGTCGCACAAACCGTTCGTTTGCGCGATGCATCGCGCGTTCGCCGATGCTGCCGAGCCCGACCCGGCGCATCAGGTGCAGCGCGAGCGACCGCAGCCGGCCGGAGCGCATGCCAAGCAGCGGTGCGGCTGTGCGCCGGCCTTCGTCGGAATAGCGCAACGCCGTCGCGAGCTCTAGGCGCGTGAGCCCTTGCGCGAGCTGCTGCTCGTAGTGCTCGCGGCCGCTATCGTCGGGCACGCGGCCGAGCAGCAGCCGGTACGCGCCGTCGACGAATGCGTCGTCGCGTAGCAGGAACGGGTATTCGATGCCGCGATCGTTCGCGAGCTTGCCCACGTCGTCCACCAGCTTGTCTGCGTCACGCGCGATCGGGCGTAATGCGGCACGGCGCTCGTCAGACGACGGGGTGGCCGCGGCCGGCGCGTCGAGCGGATCGCCGTACGCGGCGGCCTCCGCCTTCACACGCGCGATCAGGTCTTCAAGTACCGGTTTTGACATGGTGCTCCTGTGTGGATTCGAAAGATTCGTTCGTCCTTTGCTCGAATGCGACCGGCACGTAGCACAGGCCGCTGAACGGCTCGATGCCGAAGCCGGCGATCTCGAAGCTCGCGGCTGCGTCCCACCAGTGCTGGCAGTCGTGCACGTGCGTGTCGTCGCTGTGCAGCGCGACGGTCAGCGTATATTTGCCCGGCGCGAAATTGAGCGGCAGCGTGAAGCGGCAGCGCGTCGTGCGCCCCGACTCGAAGCGCGCCGTCTCGTCGAGCAGCGCTGTGTTCGTGCCGAACACGTCCTGGCCGAAGCGGTCGCGGATCAGGATGCCGACCGACAAGTCCACGTCCCGCTCCGATTCGCAATCGATCTCGATTGCGATCTCGTCGCCGGACGCGAACCGTGTGGCCGGGCCGAAGCGGTTCGACAGCGTGACGCCCGCGATCCGCGTAAGCTGCGTGCCGTACGAGCCGTTATCGGACTCGCTGCCGGACGGCTGATCGCGGTCGACGCCCGCGATCAACCGGTAGTAGACCTGCGCGGCCTCGTCGGGCGCGCCGTCGTACGCGACCTTGCCGTGCGCGAGCACGATCGCGCGGTCGCACAGCAGCTTCACCGAGTTGATGTCGTGCGACACGTACAGGATCGAGCCGCCGCCGTCGCGGAACTCGCGAATCCGCTTCAGGCACTTCTGCTGAAAGCGCGCGTCGCCAACCGACAGCGCCTCGTCGACGATGAAGCAGACCGGGTCAGCGTGGATCGCGACGGCGAAACCGAGTCGCATCACCATCCCGGACGAATACGTGCGCAGTGGCGCGTCGATGAACTCGGCGAGCTCGGAGAACTCGACGATCGCGTCGAAGCGCTCGCGAATCTCGGCGTTGGTCATGCCGATCATCCGCGCGTTGATCGCGACGTTCTCGCGACCGGACAGGCGACCATCGAAGCCGGTGCCGAGCTCGAGTAGCGCGGTGATCCGGCCGCGCCGCGCGATCGTGCCACGGTCGGGCAGCAGCACGCCGCTCACGAGCTTCAGCAGCGTCGACTTGCCCGCGCCGTTCTGGCCGAGCACGCCGATCGCCTCGCCGCGGCCGAGCCGGAACGAGATGTCGTCGAGCGCGGTGTGCACGCGATGCCGTGGGCGCTTGAGCAGCCCTTCGACGAGGCGGTCCTTGCTGGTGTTGTAGATCTTGAAGCGCTTCGACAGACGCTCGACTTCGAGCACCGGCTGCGCGTCGTGAGGCATCGGTTTCACAGCATGTCCCTCAGTTCCGACTGCAGGCGGCCGAGCAGCCAGCGGCTCGCGGCGAGGCTCGCGCCAGCGGCGCCGACAAGCGCGACGAGTTCCTTCGGCGGCGGCGCGCGATGCCAGACGACGATCTCGTGCACCGAGTCGATCGCCCAGAACACCGGGCTGAAGTGCATTCCCTTCGCGGCCCACGGCGGCAGGATCGACGCGAGATAGACGACGGGCGTCAGCCAGAACGCGAACTGCAGCAGGATGTTCAGCACGTTCTTCACGTCGGGGATGAACAGGTCGAGCGTGCCGAGGACGATCCCGATCCCGTACGCCATCGCGCTCAGCAGCAGCGTGACGACGGGCAGTAGCAGCCACTGCGCGCCGATCGGAAAGCCGATCAGCAGCAGGAACAGCGCGAAGAACGCCATCGTGATGCAGTAGACGACCCATTCCGCGATGACGATGTGCAGCGGCATCAGCCACAGATCGACGTTGATCTTGCGGATCAGGTGCGCCTTCGCGCTGTAGACCGGCGTGATCCGGGACAGCAGGTTCGCGAACAGGTTCCACGTCAGCACACCGCCGATCAGATAGACCGTATACAGATGCGGGTCCGCGTCGGTGCCGAGCCGCGTGCGCATGAAGCGCGAGAACACGGTGACGAACAGCACGATGAACGACACCGGCTGGATCAGCAGCCACGCGGCGCCGAGCGCGTTTTCGCGATGGCGGTCGATGAGCTCCATGCGGGAGAGCAGCAGCACGTGCCTGAGACTGGTTTTGAGTGGAGTCATGGAGAGTAGGGCGTCGCGGCTCAGGTCAGGATTTCGCGGTACACGGCGAGCGTCTCGTCGGCGGTGCGGCTCCAGCCGAAGCGGCGCGCACGCGCGGTGCCGGCGGCGATCAGGCGCGCGCGCAGCGCGTCGTCGTCGATCAGCGCGCGCATCGCGTCCGCGAAGCCGTCGACGTCGGCCGGGTCGCGCACGAGCGCCGCGTCGCCGGCCACCTCGCGCAGCGCGGCCGCGCTCGAGCACAGCACCGGCACGCCGGCGGCCATCCCTTCGATCAGCGGCAGTCCGAATCCTTCGTAGATCGACGGATAGACGATCGCGAGCGCGCCGGCGGTCACGAGCGGCATGTCGCGGTCCGGCACGTAGCCGAGCTTGCGCACCGTGCCGTCGCGCAGCGACGGTTCGAGCGCCGCGTGCAGCGCGTCGGTCAGCCAGCCTTCGACGCCGACCAGCACGAGCGGTACGCGCATGCGCATCGGCTTCGGCAGCAGCGCATGCGCGGCGAGCGCGGTCAGCAGATTCTTGCGCGGCTCGAGCGTGCCGATCGCCGCGAAATAGTTGCCGTGCGTGAGGTCGTAGCGCGCGAGCACGCGGTTCGTGTCGGCGGGCAGGCGCGGTGCGAACACGGGCGACACGCCGTTGTGGACGACGCGGATTTTCGGCGCCGCGTCCGGCATGCACGCTTCGAGCTCGCTGCGCACGAAGTCGGACACGACGACGATCCGGTCCGCGCGCCGGACCGCGTCCGGGAAGTTCGCGCGCAGCAGCGCGAGGCGCGCGGCCGGATGGTATTCCGGATGATGGACCCACGACACGTCGTGCACGGTGATCACGGTCGGCCCGCGAAAGCGGAACGGAATGAAGTTCGGCTCGTGATAGACCTGCGGCGCGGCGCGCCCGCGCAGACCCGCGCTGAAGCGGTGCTGCTCGACGTACGGCATGAAGCGGTACGCGCCGGGCAGGTACTTGCGCGCGAAGCGCTTGGCGGCGGCAGCCGCGGCGGTGCGCGGCGACTGGCGCGCCGGCATCCCGTCCGCGCGCAGCGCGTCGTGTCCGCTCAGCGTCGACGACCAGTGCGTGCCGTAGAAGAAGCGCACGCCGTGGCCGCGCGCGATCAGCTCGCGCGCGAGGTGGGCCGCGTATTGTCCGATGCCCGTCAGCGGCGTGAGCAGTGCGCGGCCGCCCATCGCGACGTCGATCGGCGTTTCGGCTGGAGGTTTGGCGATCATTTACCTGCGCGGCGGGTGGTAATCGGTTTTTTAGTGGCGCAAGTATCTGGCGTTTTTAACGGAATGAATGTGACGACCGTCACATTTGGCGGGGGGCAATTCGAGCAGAATTGCGCCGTCGCTAAGGGCGGCGGGCCACGGCCCGGCCGCGCATCCACAAGACAGACGAGAGACCAGGCGCGGCGCCGCACTGAAAACGCGGCGGCGATGGCCGAACGTAAAAAATGACACCGAAAGCCAGACTACCGTCGAACGAAATCATTCAGGCGCTGCTGGGGTACCGGCGCCTGTTCCGCACGGTCGGCATCTTCAGCATGTTGATCAACGTGCTGATGCTCGTGCCGTCCATCTACATGCTGCAGGTATACGACCGCGTGCTGCCGTCGCGCAACGGCGCGACGCTCGGGATGCTGACGCTGATCATGCTGCTGATGTACGGGCTGTCGTCCGGGCTCGAGTACGTGCGCAGCTTCATCCTGATCCGGCTCGGCGGCAAGCTCGACATGCAGCTCAACGAGCGCGTCTATACGGCCGCGTTCGAGACGAACCTGAAGCAGAAGGGAGTCAACGCGGGCCAGGCGCTGAACGACCTGACCGCGATCCGTCAGTTCGTGACCGGCAATGCGGTGTTCGCGTTCTGCGACGCGCCGTGGTTCCCGATCTACCTGATCGTGATCTTCGTGTTCAACGTATGGCTCGGCGCGTTCGCGCTGCTCGGCTCGGTGGTGCTGATCGGGCTCGCGATCCTGAACGAGCGCGTGTCGAAACGTCCGCTCGCCGAGGCGTCGACGCTGTCGATCCGCGCGTCGACGCTCGCCGGCTCGAACCTGCGCAACGCGGAGGTGATCGAGGCGATGGGCATGCTGCCGAACCTGATGTCGCGCTGGTCGATCCTGCAGGCCGGCTTCCTCGCGCGGCAGGCCGAGGCGAGCGAGAAGGCCGCGCTCGTCAGCAACGTGACGAAGTTCGTGCGGCTGTCGCTGCAGTCGCTCGTGCTCGGCGTCGGCGCGCTGCTCGCGATCGACGGCAAGGTGTCGCCCGGGATGATGGTCGCCGGCTCGATCCTGATGGGGCGCACGCTGAGTCCGCTCGAAATGCTGATCTCCGTGTGGCGGCAGTGGGAATCCGCGAAAAACGCCTACGGCCGGCTCGTCGATCTGCTCGAAGGCAATCCGGCGCGGCGCATCGGGATGAGCCTGCCGCCGCCGCGGGGCGAGGTCGCGCTCGAAGGCGTCAGCGCGGCGCCGCCGAGCTCGCGCACCCCGGTGCTGCAAGGCGTGTCGTTCCGGATCGACACCGGCGACATCGTCGGCGTGATCGGGCCGAGCGCGTCGGGCAAGTCGACGCTCGCGCGGCTGATGGTCGGCGTGTGGCCGGCGGCCATCGGCAGCGTTCGCCTCGACGGCGCCGACGTCTATCAGTGGAACAAGGAGCAGCTCGGCGAGCACGTCGGCTATCTGCCGCAGGACATCGAGCTGTTCGGCGGCTCGATCGCCGAGAACATCGCGCGCTTCGGGCAGATCGATTCGGCGAAGGTCGTCACGGCCGCGCAGCTCGCTGGCGTGCACGACATGATCCTGCGGCTGCCGAACGGCTATGACACGCTCGTCGGCGACAACGGCACCGGGCTGTCCGGCGGGCAGAAGCAGCGGATCGGCCTGGCGCGCGCGCTGTATGGCGACCCGACGCTCATCGTGCTCGACGAACCGAACTCGAACCTCGACGACGCCGGCGAGGCCGCGCTGAAGCTCGCGATCGACCGGCTGCACGAAGCCGGCAAGACCGTCGTGCTGATCACGCACCGCACGAGCATCCTCGCCGCGACGACGAAGCTGCTGCTGCTCGTCGAAGGGCAGGTGAAGCTGTTCGGCCCGACGCCGCACGTGATGGCCGCGCTGCAGCGCGCACCCGCGCAGCAGCAGGCGCCGCAGGCACACCCGCAGCAGGCGCACCCGCCGCAGGCACACCCGCAGCAGCCACATCCGGCGGCCGCGCATCCGGGCGCTGTGCCGAAGCCGGCGGCGGCCGACGGCGCCAGCGCGCCGGACGCGGCGTCCGCGTCAGATTTCGCCTCTTCGTCCGCGCATGCGGCCGCGTAACCGGCACCTTCGCTATGTCTAAATCCACCAACAAGAAAATGGGCACGCCCGCGCTGGAAATCGTCGGCAGCGGCGTGCCGATCACGATCGACGTCGACGAGACGCGCTATGTCCGGATCGGCTGGATCGTCGTGCTGGTCGGCGTCGTCGGCTTTCTGCTGTGGGCGACGTTCGCGCCGCTCAGCAAGGGCGTGACCGTGCAGGGCACGGTCGTCGTGACCGGCAATCGCAAGACGATCCAGCATCCGACGGGGGGCATCGTGCAGGACATCCTCGTGCACGAGGGCGATACCGTGAAGGCCGGCCAGGTGCTCGTGAGGATGAACGACGTGCAGGCGAAGGCGGACGTGTCGTCGATCCGCGCGCGCTATCTGTCCGATCTCGCGGTGAAGTCGCGCCTGCTCGCGGAGGCGTCGAACGCCGACCAGATCACGCTGCCGTCCGAGCTGACCGACCGGATCGCCGCGCACGACCGGCAGGTCGAGGACGACGTCGCGTTGCAGAAGCAGTTGCTGATCTCGCGCCGGCTCGGGCTGCAGGCGGCGCTCGGCGCGCTGAACGAGCAGATCGCCGGCTACGGCGCGCAGCTCGCCGGCAGCAAGGGCTCGGCCGCGCAGCTCACGCTCGAGCGCCAGACGCTCGACGATCAGCTCGGCAGCATGCGCGAGCTCGCGAACGAAGGCTATGCGCCGCGCGTGAAGGTGCAGGAGCTCGAACGGCAGAGCGCGTCGCTGAACGGCGAGATCCTGCGCGGCAGCGGCACGATCGGCCAGCTGTCGAGCCAGATCGCCGAGGCGCGGATGCATGCCGCGCAACTGAAGGACGATTACCTGAAGGACGTCCGCACGCAGCTGACCGAAGTGCAGCGCGATGCCGAAGACCTGAGGAGCCGGCTGCAGGCGAGCGAGTTCCAGCTCGCGAACAGCGACGTGCGCTCGCCGGTCGACGGCACCGTCGTCGGCGTCAACGTGTTCACCGACGGCGGCGTCGTTGGCGCGGGCGCGAAGCTGATGGACGTGGTGCCGACCGGCGAGCCGCTCGAGGTCGAGGGCGAGCTGCCGGTCAACCTCGTCGACAAGGTGAAGGACGGGATGCGCGTCGAGATGATGTTTACCGCGTTCAACTCGAATACGACGCCGCGCGTGCCCGGCGTGCTGACGCTGGTGTCGGCCGATCGGCTCGTCAACGAGCGAACCGGCGCGCCGTACTACCGCGTGCGCGCGAAGGTCACGCCGCACGGAATGGCGATGCTCGGCAAGCTCGACATCCGTGCCGGGATGCCGGTCGAGCTGTTCGTGAATGCGGGCCAGCGTTCGATGATGAGCTATCTGATGAAGCCGATCGTCGACCGCGCGAACACGGCAATGACGGAGGACTGAATGAGCATGGTCCATTCCGAATGCCGTCGCGGCAGGGCCGCGCGCGCCCGGGCCCGAACCCGGACGGGTTCGCCGCGCGTCGCGCGCATCGTCGCCGTGCTGCTCGCGATCGCCGCCGCGTTCGCGCAGCCGCGCCACGCGAGCGCGCTTGGGCTCGTCGACGTGTACGAGGCGGCGCTCACCCACGATCCGGTGCTCGCGCAGGCGCAGAAGCAGAAGGAGGCCGACGACGCGAACCGTGCGATCGGGCGCTCGTATCTGTTGCCGAATCTGTCCGCGAACTACGGCGAATACCGCGAGAAGACCGAGACCACCGGTCTCGGTCAGGCGCAGGGCGGCGGGGATCTCACCTCGTCGTCGATCTACCACGCGTATGCGCGCGGCATTTCGCTGCGCCAGCCGCTGATCAACTTCGAGGGGATCGCGCGCTACCGCTACGGCAACGCGATGGCGCTCGCCGGCGACGCGACCTATGAGGATCATCGCGAGGATCTGCTGCTGCGCGTGCTGTCCGCGTATACGGACACGGCGTTCGCGCAGGAGCAGTTGAATCTGGCCGACGCGCACAAGCGCACGCTCGACGCGCAGCTCGCCGGAAACGAGACGAGCCTGCGGCTCGGCACCGGCACACGGACCGAAGTGCTCGAGACGACCGCGAAGGCGGATCTCGCGCAGGCGGACGTCTCCGATGCGCGCGACAGCGTCGACAATTTCTCGCATGCGCTCGAGGCGCTGACCGGGCTGTCGGCGTCGCTGGACGTCGCGTCGCTCGACCGGCTCAAGGACGGCTTCAGGCCCGCGATGCCGGCGCCGATGACGTTCGACGCGTGGCGCGACATCGCGCTCGACAGCAACGCGTCGCTGATCGCGGAGCGGCACGCGGTCGAGGCCGCGCGCCAGCAGATGAACATTTCGCGGGCCGGCTATCTGCCGCGCGTCGACCTCGTCGCCGGGTTGTCGCAGAACCAGTCGAACACGGTGGACGCGATCGGCAACCGCTATCTGACGAAATCGATCGGCGTCGAGCTGACGATTCCGCTGTATTCCGGCGGCATGGTGCAGGCGTCGACCGCGCAGTCGCGCGCGAACTACGAGCGGATGCAGTTCGAGCTGCAGGACAAGACGAACAAGGTGCTGCTCGAGCTGCGCAAGCAGTACAACATCTGCGTCAGCAGCGCGACGCGGATCGACGCGCTCGCGAAGGCGGTGGACTCCGCGAACCTGCTGATCACCGCGACCCGCAAGGGGATCCAGGCCGGCGAACGCACCAACGTCGATCTGCTCGGCGCCGAGGAGCAGCTCTACCAGGCGAGGCGCGACCTGTCGCGCGCGCGCTATCAGTACCTGTTCGCGAGCCTGCAGCTGAAGTACGTGGCCGGCACGCTGACCGAGCAGGACCTGGTCGAGATCGCGCAGTGGTTCGTGCCCGCGTCCGGCAAAACGGCGGCCGCGCCCGCGGCCGGCGCGACGCTCGTATCGAAATGACGGGGCCGGCATCCGCGGATGCCGGCTGACGGATGCGCTCAGTCAATATCAAGTACGACCCGAAGCTCGATCATCTGCGCGGCGGGGCCGCGCTGCTCGTGTTCTTCTACCATCTGTTCCACATCGTGCGCGGCCACTGGCATGCGTATCCGCACGCGTTCCTGTTCGGCTGGCTGGTCGAGGGCCATACCGGTGTCGCGCTGTTTTTCGTGCTGTCCGGGTATCTGTTCATGCGGATCGCGCTCGACGCGCCGGACATCGAATGGCGCGCGTTCATGCGCAACCGCGTGCTGCGGATCTATCCGCTGTTCGTCGTGGTCTTCATCGTCGCGATCTCGATCGGGCGCGACGCGTTTCGTCCGGCGGACGTGCTCTACCTGCTGTTCTCGAATCTCGGCGTCGCGCCGACGTCGAACTCGTTCATCACCGGCGCGGCATGGACGATTTCGATCGAGTTCTCGTTCTATCTGGTGTTTCCGTTTCTCGGACGCTTCGCGATCCGCAACGGGATCGGCTGGTTGCTGCGGCTGATCGCGCTGTGGCTGCTGTTTCGCTGCGCGGCGTACGCGGTCGCGCCGAACGCGACGCACATGTACTTCTCGACGCTGCTCGGCCGCTTCGACCAGTTTCTGGTCGGGATGGCCTGCGCGCTGATCGTGCAGCGCGCGGCGCCGTTGCGCGAGCGGCGGCTCTCCGGCCTGTGGCTCGTCGGCGCGGTGGCGCTCGCGGTGCTGCTGCTCGGCGCGCTCGCGACCTGGGCCAGCTACCAGTTGCCGCAGCCGAAGCAACCGGTGTGGGTGGTATGGGGCCTGGTCGAAGCGTGGATGTGGGGGGCGGTCGTGCTCGCGTACGCGTGCTGGCGGGGCGCGCTGCCGCGCGTCGCGGACCGCTTTCTCGGCGAAGTCGGCGAGACCAGCTATTCGCTGTACCTGCTGCACGGGATGGTGATTTCGCTCGTCGCGCAATTCGGCCTGCCATTCCTCGACCGGCTCGGCACGGCCGCCGCGATGGCGGTCGCGACGCTGGCCGCGCTGCCGCTCGGCATGCTGGTCGCGCGGGTGTCATACGAGACGATCGAGTCGCCGTGGCTGCGGATGCGGGGCCGGTATCACTGACCGGGATTTCCCGGACGGCGGCCGGCAAGTTTTGCACCAATCTGTGCTTTGCAGCACAACTTCCGCTGAAGATTGTCCCTATAGTAGCGGCGACAGGGACATTGGCGCGGACGTGACGGGTTGCCCCGTTCGTCGCCGCGCCCTTCATCAAAGCGGACTATGACACCTCGAAGCGACGACAAGAAGCCGCCAGCGCGCAAGACGTACCGGACCCGGCGCACGATCGTGGGCTGGACGCTCGAGGAAACCGACACGCCGAAGCAATTCCGCCTGTCGCTGGCGCTCGCGTGCAACGCGGACGATCTGCCCGCGTCGGTGACGACGCGCTCGTACGTGCTCCGGCTCGAGCATCTCGCGGCGCTCGGCCACGAGCTCGTGAAGATCGCCGATGAGCGGGGCGCGATGTCGCTCGGCGATGCGTTCGTGTCGGCCGCGAATCACCTGAACCCGGGCCCGGACGCCGGCGGCCCGCCTCGCGCGAACGCCGACGACGCGGATGCGCTGTCCTCCCATCTGGCGCTCGGCGTCTACGGGCTCGTCGGCAACTAGCGGGCGATACTGTCCGTGCGTCCGTGCGCTACCGGTGCGACTGCGGCTTGAACGGATGCTGCTCGACCTTGCCGGCGCGCGCGATGATCGCGGTGGCTTCCGGAATCGATTCCCATGCGCCGGGCAGGTCGACGAGCGGCTCGGAGACGATCAATAACGCATCGTCGCCAGCCGCCGCGATGCGCGGATTGTGTGGATACAGTTCGTGCAGATGCCGGAACGACGTGCTGTGGAACAGCGTGCGAGACTGGCCGTCGCTCGCGTAGCGCACCGCGACGATCTGCTCGCCGTTGGTCGCGCAGACGGTCATGTTCAGCGGCGCGCGCACGCGGTGCCGCGCGGCGACTTCCTCGACGACACCCGCCATCCGCTCGAGCGCCGCGAGCGGCCGCTGCTCGAGGCCGTACGTGAGCGCGAGGCGGAACATCACTTCAGAATCCGTCGAGCCCTCGAGCGTCGAGAACAGGGCCGGATCGATCGCGATCGTCAGGTCGCGGCGCAGCTTGTGAAAGTCGCGGATCAGCCCGTTGTGCGCGAACAGCCACCGGCCGTGGCGGAACGGATGACAGTTCGTCTCCTGCACCGGCGTGTCGGTCGCCGCGCGGATGTGCGCGAGGAAATGCGACGAATGGATCGCGCGCGCGGCCTCGCGCAGATTGCGGTCGTTCCAGGCCGGATGCACGGAACGATAGCGGAACGGCGTCTCGTCGTGGTGCCCGTACCAGCCGATGCCGAAGCCGTCGCCGTTCGTGGTGGTCGCGCCCAGGCGCGAATGCAGACTCTGGTCGATCAGCGAATGCTGCGCGCGGAACAGCACGGTCTCGAGTTGGATCGGATTGCCCGAATAGGCGAGCCAGCGGCACATGGGACGTTCCTTTGCGTGGGATCGTCCGCGCATGGTAGCCGAGTTCGGCGGCATTCGGCGGCATCCGGCGGCATTCGGCGCATCGCCGCAGCCAGCGTTCCGGCGCGCCGGAAGGCTGGCTGCGTGGTGCACTGCGCGTTGCGCAAAGCCGGTTGACGTTCAGTCGCCGAGCGCATCCATCACGCGCGCCGAGTACACGAGCGCCGCGCCCGCGTTCAGCGCGACCGCGACGCCGAGCGCCTCGGCAACTTCCTCCTTCGTCGCGCCATGCTTCGCGGCCTCGGCCGTGTGCACCGCGATGCAGCCGTCGCAGCGCGTCGTGACCGCGACCGCGAGCGCGATCAGCTCGCGGGTCTTCGCGTCGAGATGGCCGGTTTTCGCGCCGGCGGCCGACAGCGCCTTGTAACCTTCCAACGTGCCGGGCGACAGCTTGGCCAGCTCGCCGATGCGCGTCGCCAGCTCCTTGCGGTATTCGTTCCAGTTCAGCATCGCAGGTCCTCTTCCAGGTTGAGCGATCCGGCCCCTGCCGGATCGCGGGAAAACGCCCGTCTATTCTGCGCTTCCGAGCGCGCGCCGTACGGCCGTGGAATGACCACCGCGTGCCGGCATCATTCGATTTTCAACTTGATCTTAGTTGGAGATTTAATTTTTTAATGAGCACCGGCTTCGTTACCATCACCTCCGCTGACGACCCGACCGTACACGGCCCGACCGGATGCCGAGCGGAACCGTCGTCGCACCCCATAACCACAAAAACGATAACGAGAGATCCCGATCCATTCTCAACGGAGGAGACACAGGTGAGCAACAAGCTTCGGATTGCAGTAGCGGCCGGCATCGGCATGGGTTTCGCGTTCGCGCAGGCGGCGCATGCACAATCGACCGTCACGCTGTATGGCGTCGTCGATGCCGGCGTGACCTACACGAACAATCAGCAGGGCCATGCGGCTTGGCAATTCACGAGCGGCAACGAGTCGGGCCCGCGCTTCGGCCTGATCGGCTCCGAGGATCTCGGCGGCGGCCTGAAGGCGAACTTCCGGCTGGAAAACGGCTTCAACGTCGCGACCGGCGCGCTCGGCCAGGGCGGCCGGATGTTCGGCCGGCAGGCGTGGGTCGGCCTGAGCGGTCAGAGCTGGGGCGCACTGACGCTCGGCCGCCAGTACAACGCGACGCAGGACATCCTCGGCAACCTGCAGATGAGCAGCTACCTCGCGTCCTATGCGACTCATCCGTTCGACAACGACGACATCGACAACACGTTCCGCACGAACAACGCGGTCAAGTACGTGTCGCCGACGTTCGGCGGGCTGCAGGCGGAGGCGGAATACGGCTTCTCGAACTCGACGAACTTCGCGACCAACAACACCTGGAGCGTGGGCCTGAACTACGCGAACGGGCCGATCGCCGCGGGCGCCGCGTACGCGCGGATGAACCACCCGGCATCGAGCTCGGACGGCGCGGTCGCGTCCAACAACTACTATTCGTCGTCCCCCGTGTTCGGCGCGAACCTCGCGAACGCGACGCGCCAGCAGATCTGGGGCGCGGGCGGCGCGTACACGTACGGGCCGGCGACGCTCACGCTGCTGTACACCGGCACGAGCTTCGACATGGCCGCGGGCGGCGCGGTGCGCTTCAACAACTACGAAGGCAGCCTGCGCTACATGGTGACGCCGGCGCTGATGGCGATGGCGGGCTACACCTATACGCAGGTGACGCAGGGCAGCGACGACGGCCACTATAACCAGGTGTCGGCGGGCGTGCAGTATCTGCTGTCCAAGCGTACCGACGTGTACCTGAACGGCTTCTATCAGAAGGCGTCGTCGAGCATCGGCAGCGCGTTCATCGACGGGCTCAACGGGCCGTCGTCGACGACGTCGCAGGTCGCGGTCGTCGCGGGCATCCGCCAGAAGTTCTGAGCGCGGCGTAAGGCTTAAAGGGGCTTAAAGAGGCTCAAAAGGCTTCGAGGAGGATCCAATGAAACTTCGATTGTTGCTGGCGGCGCTGCCGTTCGTCGGCATGTATTCGGGCGGCGCGATCGCCGAGCATCAGCCCATGCTGTTCGGGCTGCCGTTCCTGCTCGTGTGGAACCTGATGCTGATGGGCGTGACCGCCGCGATTCTGGCGATCCTCTTCCGCCTCGACGAACGCGACGCGTCCGCGAACGGCCGCCACGGAGGTGCGCGATGAACGCGGCACTCGTGATCATCGCCGCGTTCGCGGTGGCGTCGCTCGGGATCGGGCTGTTCGCGCGCCGCGGCAAGAAGCTGAGCCTCGAGCAGTGGGCACTCGGCGGGCGCGGTTTCGGCTCGCTGCTCACGTTCCTGCTGATGGCGGGCGAAGCGTTCTCGACGTTCACGTTCCTCGGCGCGAGCGGCTGGAGCTACAGCAAGGGCATTCCCGCGTTCTACATCCTGTCGTACGGCTGCCTCGCGTTCGTGATCGGCTACTGGATGCTGCCCGCGATCTGGCGCTACGCGAAGGAGCGCGGGCTCGTGTCGTTCGCCGACTACTTCGCGTCGAAGTACGACAGCCGCGCGATCGGCGTGCTCGTGTCGGTCGTCGCGGTGTTCGCGATGGTGTCGCTGTTGATGATCCAGCTGCGCGGGCTCGGCGTGATCGTGTCCGAGATGTCGTACGGGCTGATCCCGCAGTCGGCCGCGATCTGGATCGCCGCGACGCTGATGGCGGTGTACATGATCGTGTCCGGCATCCACGGCTCGGCGAGCATCGCAATCTTCAAGGACGTGCTGATCCTCGGGATCGCGATCTTCCTCGGCCTCTATCTGCCGTTCCATTACTACGGCGGCCTGACCGACATGTTCGCGAAGATCAACGCCGTGCATCCGGAGCTGTTGCGTCTGCCCGAGCACGGCTTCAACCTGAGCTGGTACAACTCGACGATCCTGCTGACGTCGCTCGGCTACTACCTGTATCCGCACGGCTTCACCGCGATCTACGTCGCGCGCGACGAAAAGGCGCTGCGCCGCAACGTGATCCTGATGCCGCTGTATCAGGTGGTGATCGCGTTCATGTTCCTCGTCGGTTTCGCGGCGGTGCTGACCGTGCGCGGGCTCGAAGGCGCGCAGTCCGATTTCGCGCTGCTGCGGCTCGTGAAGCAGACGTTCCCCGCGTGGTTCGTCGGCATCGTCGGCGGCACGGGCCTGCTGACCGCGCTCGTGCCGGGCTCGCTGATCATGCTGAACGCGTCGACGACGATCGCGCGCAACATCTACCGCGAAGGCTTCGCGCCGAACGCGACTGAGCAGCAGGTCGCGCGCGTCGCGCGGATCGCGCTGCCGATCTTCACGCTCGTCGTCGTGTTCTTCGTGCTGCGCGGCGGCGCGACGTTCGTCACGCTGGCGATCTTCTCGTCGAGCCTGCTCACGCAGCTCGTGCCGATGCTCGCGTCGAGCTTCCTCACGCGGCCGTTCGGCACGCGCGAGGGCGGGTTCGCGGGGATCGTCGCCGGTGGTATCGTGCTGCTGCTCTCGAGCTCGTATGGCGTCACGCTCGCGTCCGTGTTCCCCGGCGCGCCGAGCACGATCACTTCCATCAACCCGGGCCTGGTCGCGCTGATCGCGAACGCGCTGGTCTTCATCACGATCAGCGGTGCGCAGCGCGCGCTGCAGGCCCGTTTCGCCACTTCGGCCGGATCGGTATGACAGCTCCTCACTCTCCTCTCCTGATTTCCAACGTGCGGCTGCCGGACGGCCGCGCGAGCGCCGTGTCGATCGCCGACGGCCGCATCGCGGCGCTCGGGTCGGACGTTGCCGCGCCGGCCGGCGCGACGGTCGAGGACGGCGGCGGCGCGCTGCTGCTGCCGGGTTTCGTCGAAGGGCACACGCACATCGACAAGAGCAACTGGGGCCGGCCGTGGTATCGGAACGAGGTCGGGCCGCTGCTGACTGATCGGATCAACAACGAGCGCGAATGGCGCAAGACGTCGGGCCACGATGCCGGCGCGCAGTCGCTCGCGGTGTCGCGCGCGTTCATCGCGGCGGGCACGACGCGGATGCGCACGCACGTCGACGTCGATACCGATGCGGGGCTGCGCTATCTCGACGGCGTGCTCGCGACGCGGCGCACGCTTGCGGACGTGCTCGACATGCAGATCGTCGCGTTCCCGCAGTCGGGGATGCTGATCCGGCCGGGCACGGTCGAGCTGCTGTCGCGCGCGCTCGATGCGGGCGCGGACGTGCTCGGCGCGCTCGATCCGGCACTGATCGACGGCGATCCGGTCGCGTCGCTGAACGCGACGTTCGAACTCGCCGAGCGTCATCGCAAGCCGATCGACATCCATCTGCACGAACCCGGCGACGTCGGCGCGTTCACGTTCAGGCTGCTGCTCGATCGCGTCGAGGCGCTGTCGATGCAGGGGCAGGTCGTCGTCAGCCACGCGTTCTGTCTCGGCGCGCTGCCTGAGCGGGAGCGCGACGCGCTGCTCGACCGGATCGCGCGGCTCGACGTGCGTTTGCTGACGTCGGCGCCGCCGTCGCGCCCGGTGCCGCCGCTGACGGTGTGCCGCGACAAGGGGATCACGATCTTCGGCGGCAACGACGGGATTCGCGACACGTGGGCGCCGTACGGTGTGCCCGACATGCTCGAGCGTGCGATGCTGATCGGGATGCGCTTCGATCTGCGCCGCGACGACGCGGTCGCGATCGCGTTCGATTGCGTGAGCGACGCGGGCGCGCGCGGCTGCGGCTTCGCGGACTACGGGATGCACGTCGGCGCGCGCGCGGATCTGGTGCTCGTCGATGCGGAGTCGATCGCGCATGCGGTCGTCGCGCGGCCGGTGCGCAAGCTCGTCGTGTCGAACGGGCGAGTCGTCGCGCGAAACGGCGCGTTCATCGGCGCATAAAGACCATCACGACAGGCATCCACGACATGAACTCTCAGGACCAACGGGAAGCGATCGACGTGCTGATCGCGCACGGCTGCGTGATCACGCTCGACGCCGAGCGGCGCGTGATCGAAGACGGCGCGGTCGCGGTGAAGGGCGAGCGGATCGTCGCGGTCGGCGGCACCGCGGAGCTGAGCGCGCGCTATCGTGCGGCGCGCACGATCGACGCGCGCCGCAAGGCGGTGCTGCCCGGCTTCATCGATGCGCACGCGCACGCGGGCCACGCGATGCTGCGCACGATCGGCGGCGCGGACGGCGATGCATGGTCGGCCGCGGCCGAGACGATCTACACGCGCGCGTCGGACGAGACGTTCTGGGAAGTGGAGTCGCATCTCGCGGCGCTTGAGCGGCTGAAGGCGGGCGTCACGACCGGGGTGTCGCTGCTGGGCGGCGGCAACTCGATCATGCGCGTCGACGATCCGGTCTACGCGCGGCGCCATTGCGACGCGGTCGTGCGGACGGGCACGCGCTCGATCGTCGCGGTCGGCCCGTCGCGGCCGCCGGCGCCGCGTGCGTACACGCGATACACGCCGGAAGGCAGCGACACGCGCGACGTCGATTTCGATACGATGTACGAAGTATGCGAGCGCATCGTCGATGCGTGCCACGGCGATGCGAACGGCCGGATCAGGATCGCGCTGACGCTGCCCGTGTACCTGCCGGATCACGATCCGGAGCTCGCCGCCTACGAGCCCGTATTCCGCGAGCAGGCGGCGCGCTACATGGCGCTTGCGCGCGCGCGCGGGCTCGCGTTCACGCAGGACGGGCACCGTGCGGGCTCGCTCGCGTTCGCACATCGCGAGCTCGGACTCCTGAACGAGACGTCGTTCATGTCGCATTCGATCGACCTCACGCCCGACGACATCGCCGCGTGCGTCGAGACCGGTGCGTCGATCGTGCACAACCCGAGCGCGATCATGTCGATCATCGGGCGCTGCCCGGTGCCGGAGCTGATCGACGCGGGCGTGACGGTCGCGATCGCGTCGGACGGCGCGGCGCCCGACCGCGGCTACGACATGTTCCGCCACATGTGGCAGTGCATGCACTATCACCGCCGGCATTTCCGCGATCCGGACGTGCTGCCGCACGGCAAGGTGCTCGAGATGGTGACGATCGACGCGGCGAAGGCGCTGTCGCTCGATCACGAGATCGGCTCGCTCGAAGCGGGCAAGCTCGCGGACCTGATTCTCGTCGATCTGTACAAGCCGCACATGATGCCGATGAACATGCCGGTGTATCGCGTCACGTGCTTCGCGAACGCGGCCGACGTGTGCCTGACGATGGTCGGCGGCCGGATTCTGATGGAGGACCGGCGCGTGCTGTCGGTCGACGAGGGCGAGATTCTCGAGCGCGTGACCGAGGTCGCGGAGCGGATGATCGAGCGCAGCGGGCTGCGTCATCTGCTCGATGAGCCGCCGACGCTGTGGGGGCATAGCCACTACTGATCAGCCGCTGACGAGCGCCCAGTCGAACAGCTCGCGGCGCGTATGCACGCCGAGCTTCACGAACGCACGTTTGACGTAGGACTCGGCGGTCGAGAACTTGATGTCGAGATGGCTGGCCGCTTCGGGCACCGAGCGGCCGCTCAGCATCAGCTTGCAGATTTCGTACTCGCGGCGCGACAGCCGCACGTCCTGACGCGCGAGCCGCGCGTCGAAGCCGCCGAGCGACGGCGCATGCGACGATTCCACCGCGATGCGCCGCGCCGCGCACAGGCGCGTGTGCATCTCGAACAGCGGGAACAGCAGGTCGGCCATCTGGCGCAGATGGAACAGCTCGTCGGTGCTGTACGCGGGCTGCTCGACCGAGCGCGCGAGCCCGATCGCGAATTGCACCTGCGCGTTGCCGTGCACGAGCATGCATTCCTGCGAGATCCGCGGCTCGTCGAAGAATAGCCTCCGGAAGTCGCCGGCCGCGAGGCCCGCGACGTGCCGCTGCAGCAGCAGCGTGCCGGACGTGCCGCGCGCGGTCAGGAATAGCGGATCGCTGTGGCAGTAGTCCTGATAGAAGATGTCCATCAGCTTGCAGACGTCCGGATCCTGCTCGCTCCAGCTCCCGAGCCATTCGATCACGAAGCCGGTCGCGCTTTGCGGGTCGGCGCGCCAGCGCTCGAGATGCACGGATTCGACGACGATGTTTTCGTGAATGAATTCGGCGAGGGCGGCGACGAACGCGGTCGTGCCGACCGCCTGCATGGCCGCGCCGAGCGTTCGCGGGCGGACGCCGATCAGATAGTTGGCCTGGCCGAGCGGATCGGGTTGGAGAATGCGCATGGACGGACTTTCAGGCGAATCAGGAAAACGAAGCACATGCCGTGCGGCTCGGGTCGGCGCCGCTGCCGGTGGAAATGCGGTTCATGATAACGGAAAAATATGGCGCGCCCGTCCGCTATCCACCCGTCGCCCACCCGCCGATCTTCACGCACGATTACGACTCGAGCTGCGCGTTCAGGAACAGCGAGAACAGCTCCGACTGCGACTTGATGTTCAGTTTTCCGTAAATGTTCCGGCGATGGACCTTCACGGTCTCGGCCGAGATCGCGAGCTTGCCCGCGACTTCCTTGTTCGAGCGCCCGCTCAGGATCAGCCGGATCACGTCGAGCTCGCGCACGGTCAGCGGCGTGCCGAGCCGCGCCATCGCCTTCTCGAGGCCGCCCGTCTGCGCGGGCGCCGGTTCGGGCTCGGCCGGCACGCGTTCGAACGCCATCCGCTGCCGCATCAGGCCCGCGACCCAGGGCCGGACCAGATCGAGCAGTGCGATCTGCTCGGGTGCGAAGCGCTTCTTGCTGCCGAGCGAGATGCATAGCGTGCGCGTGTCGTCGAGCCGCACGTTGTACTGGATTTCGTCGGCGACGACGTTGTGCGTGAAGTAGCGCCGGTAGTAGTCGGTCTGCTCGAAGCACTCGGGCGCGACGTCGGCGAGGGCGAACAGGCCGCTCTTCGGGGTGTCGCGGTTCGCGATGTAGAACGGGTCGAGCAGGTAGAGCCCGCGCAGATAGTCGTTGAACAGCGGGTCCGGGCCGCCGCCCTCGTACGGGCATTCGGCGAACACGAGCGGCCGGCCATCGCTGAACAGCAGCACGACCCAGCTGTCGACGCTCACGTAATCGTCGAGCACGCGGATCAGTGCGAGCCAGAAGCCCGGCTGGTCGAGTGCCTCGACGAGTCGGCCGACCGTGCGGTGCCAGGCGACGTCTTGTAAGGTCAGGTTCAAGCCTCTACCCCTAATGGGTTAACCGTTCGTCGGGATTATTGAAATCGCGGGCGGGCTTCATACTGGGCGTCATTCCCGGCGTGCGCACCGCGCATGGTGCCGGGGTTCCGCCCATTCAAAGGTCCACCCATGAAGATCGAAATCGTACAACTGGCCGGTCGCGATGGCGATACCGCGTACAACCTGAACCGCGCGCAAAAGGCGATCGCCACGTGCGCGCCGGACACCGACATCGTGATTTTTCCCGAGTCGTACCTGACGGGCTTCCTCGACGTCGGCCAGCTCGCCGCGTGCGCGGAGCCGCTCGACGGGCCGAGCGTGCGCGCGATCACGGCGGCCGCGCGCGAGCGCAACGTCGCGGTGGTGATCGGGCTGATCGAGCGCGACGGCGACCGGCATTACAACACGACTGTGCTCGTCACGCCGGACGGCGTCGCGCTCAGCTACCGGAAGACGCACCTGTGGGTGTCCGAGCCGGGCGTCGTGCTGCCGGGCGACCGTTACGCGACGGTCGAGTGGCGCGGCGTGCGGGTCGGCATCCTGATCTGCTACGACATCGAGTTCCCGGAGGGCGCGCGCGCGCTCGCCGATCTCGGCGCGCAGCTGTTCCTCGTGACGAACGGCAACATGGACCCGTTCGGCTACGGGCATCGCACCGCGATCATGGCGCGCGCGCAGGAAAACCAGGTGTTCGCGGTGATGGTGAACCGCGTCGGCGATGGCCCGGAAGGCATCGTGTTCGCGGGGGGCAGCGCGGCGGTCGATCCGTTCGGCCGCATGCTGGTCGAAGCCGGGCGCGACGAATGCCGGGCCGCGGTGGAGCTCGATTTCTCGAGGATCGAGGCCGCGCGCTCGGTCTACAACTATCACGTGGACCGGCGCGTGCGCACGCATGCCGAGAAGATCGAGCACCCGGACGGGCGTCGCGAGATGTTGATCGGGTCCTGATCAGTCGGGGCGAGCGGGGCGGCTGCGGCTGCGCCTGCGCGCTGCCGCGCCTGCGCTCGCGCCCGTGCTCGCCGTCACTCGTCCGCGAGCAGAAACTCGATGTCTTGCGCACCTTCCCACAGCACGAGCTTGCCGAACGCCGCGAGATGCTCGTGCCCTTCGAGCAGCGTGAAGAAGTGATTGCCGGCGAGCTGCCCCATCTTGCTCGCGAAGATCGAGCTGCCGTACACGAACAGGAACTCGGTCTCGCTGAAGCCGCCCGGATACAGCAGGATGTCGCCGCGCGACGCGTGGCTCGTGTGGTTCTCGAAGCCGAGGCCCGTATCGAAGTCGCCGAGCGGAATCCACACCGCCTCGCCGCTCCAGCGCGAGTGGATCACCTTGTTCCGGAACGGCAACAGTTCGAGGAAGCGCTTGCAGGTGAGCGGGGCCTTGTCTTCTTCGAGGCGGCCGACGAAACGGTACGGGCCGGCATTCACGATGATTTTTTTCATGTCGTCTCCAGGGAGTGAGCGCTGCAGGAACCGTACATTAGCGCATTTTTTCCCGTGCTTTCCGATCGGTGTGCCAACATACCCGAAGCCCATCATCCCGGAGCCCAAGATGAGTCTTTCGCCGTTCCACCTGGCCATTCCTGTCTACGACCTTCCGGCCGCGCGCCGTTTTTATCGCGACGTGTTCGGCCTGGAAGAGGGGCGCTCCAGCGCGCAGTGGGTGGACTTCAATTTCTACGGGCATCAGCTCGTGATTCACGAGCACCCGAAAACCGCGTCGCAGGACAGCGCGCACTCGAACGCCGTCGATGGACACGACGTGCCGGTTCCGCACTTCGGCGTCGTGCTGGAGTGGGCGCAGTGGGAAGCGCTGGCCGAGCGGCTGAAGTCGTTCGGCACGAAGTTCGTGATCGAACCGTATATCCGCTTCGAGGGGCAGGTCGGCGAACAGGCGACGATGTTCCTGTTCGATCCGTGCGGCAACGCGCTCGAATTCAAGGCGTTCAGGGACATCGGCCAGCTGTTCGCGAAATAGGGTCGCGTCCGCACGGACCGGGCCGGTGCGATGCGGCCCGGCATCTCCGCTTGACTCATCCATAGCTGAGCGGTTATGGTTAATCAATAGCCAGCGGGTTATTGATTCCACATGCAGAACGCTCACGACATGCTGTTCAGAACGCTCGCCGATCCGACCCGGCGGGCCATCTTCGAGCGTTTGTGCCGCGAAGGCGAGCAGACGGTGGGGGCGTTGACGGCCCGGGCCGGCGTCTCGCAGCCGGCCGTCTCGAAGCATCTCGGCGTGTTGAAGCAGGCCGGGCTCGTGCGCGACCGCCACGAAGGCCGTCAGACGCATTACCGCGCGCAGCTCGACGCGCTGGCTCCGCTGATCGACTGGACGAGCCAGATGACGAGCTTCTGGCAAAGCCGGTTCGATCATCTCGAAGATCTACTGAAGAGGATGGATCTATGAGCAATACTTCGACCGAAACGCGTTCCGTCGTCGTCGAGCGGGAGGTGCCATTTCCGCCGGAAAAGATCTGGCGCGCGCTCACGCAGCCGCACCTGATCGAGGAATGGCTGATGAAGAACGACTTTCAGCCGGTCGTGAACCACCGCTTCAATCTGAGTGCGGAGTGAGGCGCGGTCGACTGTCAGGTGCTGGCCGTCGAGCCGCACAAGACGCTGTCTTACACATGGGCGGCGTACGGTCTCGAGAGTGTCGTCACGTGGACGCTCACGCCGACGAGCACGGGTACTCACCTGCGTATGGAGCAGGTCGGCTTCCGGCCGGATCAGCAGCAGGCGTACCAGGGCGCTCAATACGGGTGGCAAAAGTTCTTTGCCGCTCTGGAGAGCGTGCTGGCGCGGGTGGAGTGAAGCTGGACGGGGCGCCATTCGAAACGGCGCTTCGCGTCGTGGGCCGAGCGTTCGGGCCGTTCGGGCTCGAGGAGAAACCGCTATGAAGAAGAGCGAGCCGCAGGACAGCAATCAGCAGGAAAGCAAATCCCCTTCCCAACTGATCGACGAGAGAATCGAGGAACTGGACGATTGGCGGGGCGAGATGCTCGGCCGGCTCCGGGCCCTGGTCAGGGAAGCCGATCCGGACGTCGTCGAGGAGTGGAAGTGGCGCGGGGTGCCGGTGTGGTCGCATGACGGATTGATCTGCACCGGCGAGACTTACAAGAGCGTCGTGAAGATGACCTTCGCGAAAGGGGCGACGCTGGCGGATCCTTCGGGCCTCTTCAACTCGAGTCTCGACGGGAACACGAGGCGCGCGATCGATTTTCGCGAGGGCGAGCGGATCAACGAGGACGCGCTGAAGGCGCTCATTCGCGCCGCGGTGACCTTGAACCAGTCGAAGGCCCGGCGCTAGCTTCGGGTGTGTTGCGTGTTTGCGTGTGGGCGGCTGCCGTGCCCGAACGGACATGGCGGCCGGATCGCATTCGATACAAAAAAACCTCCACATGGGAGGTTTTTTGTATCCGAGAGTAGATGGTAGGGTGGGAGGGACTCGAACCCTCGACTCTCTGATTAAAAGTCAGATACTCTAACCAACTGAGTTACCACCCCACGTCCTCAGAAAACTGAGCTAACGACTCAAAGAGGCGAAACTATAGCGGGGAACCATCAACCTGTCAACAATCCGCCGTCAAAAACCTCACTTGATCGATTCCAGCTTGCCCTGAGCGGTTTGCGCGGCGTTCGAACCGGCGAACTGCGAAACGACCTGTTCGAAGGTCTTCTTCGCCGCCGCCTTCTGGCCTTGCTCGAGCTGGTTCGTGCCAATCGCGACGAGCGCGTCGGCCGCACGCGGATGCTGCGGGAAGCTCCTCACGATGTTCTGCCACGTCGCCGTCGAGCCCTTGTAATCGCGCAACGCGTACTGCGCGTTGCCGAGCCAGTACTGCGCGCTCGGCTGATACGGGCTCTGCGGATACTTCGCGATGAAGCTGCGAAACGCCGCCGCCGCCGCCTTGAAGTTGCCGTTGCGGAACTGCTGCTGCGCTGCGCTGAACGCATCCGTCTCACCCGGCTGCACGGTGCCCTGCACGCCGTCCACCGTCTCTTGCTGCGGCTCGAACTTCTTGAGCCGCGTGTCGAGATCGGTGTAGTACTCCTTCTGCTGGCGTTCGAGCGTCGTGAGACGGTTCGTCAGATCCTCATTCTGGCCGGTCAGCGTCGCGACCTGCTGGTTGAGCTGGTCGAGGCGGGCGGACTGATCGAGGATCGTGCGCTGGGCAGCCGCGAGCTGGCTCGACAGATTGTCGGACTTGCTGCGCAGATCGAGCACGGCGCGACGCGCCTCGTTGTCGTCGAACATGCCGGCGTGCGCCGGCGCGGCGGACAGCGCCGCGCCAGCCACGCAGACGGCTGCGGCTACGCGCAGCCAGGTAACACGATGCGTCATACAGCGTTCATCCGTGACTGACTGCTTACTGTTGGTAGACGAGATCCGCACGGCGGTTCTGCGCCCACGAGGCTTCGTCGTGACCCGTCGCGACCGGCTTTTCCTTGCCGAGGCTCACGGCTTCCATCTGCGAATCGGGCACGCCGAGCAGCGACATCGCGCGGCGCACCGCTTCCGCACGCTTCTGGCCGAGCGCAAGGTTGTACTCGCTCGTGCCGCGCTCGTCGGTGTTGCCCTGGATCAGCACGTGACGTTGCGGATGGCTCTTCAGGTACTGCGAGTGCTGCTGCAGCAGCGGCTGGTAGTCGTCCTTCACCGAATAGCTGTCGAAGTCGAAGTAGATGCTGCGCTTCGCGAGCGGGCTGTTCGGGTTGTTCAGATCGTCGACGTTCACCTGAGCGACGTTCTCGGGGTTCGGCTGCGCGCCGTTCGCGCCTTGCGCATTCTTGTCGAGCTTCACGCCCGAGCTACAGGCGGCCAGGCCACCGACCATCATCGCGATCAGTGCCAGACGGACTTTTTTCGACACCATGTTTACTCTCCTTTTCGTCATTGCATGAAGGGCCCCCACGACGGCTCACGAACCGAGCCGCCCTGGACGGACAGAATCTGAGGCGGCGCACTGCCGTCCGACGGAACGGCCGCGAGTACGCTGCGTCCGTTCGCCTGGGTTGCATACAGAACGTATTGGCCGTTGGCGGCGAAGCTCGGCGATTCGTCGTGACTCGTATTCGTGATCGCGTTCGCCGCGCCGGTCTGCAAATCCTGAACGTACAGCTTGAAGCCCCCGCCGGTGCGGGAGATGTAGGCGAGCAGCCTGCCGTCCGGGCTCACGCGCGGGCTCGTGTTGTAGCTGCCGGTGAAGGTCACGCGCTGCGCGGCGCCGGCGCTTTCGCCTTGCGCGGGCATCTTGTAGATCTGCGGCGCGCCGCCACGGTCGCTCGTGAAGTAGATCCAGCGGCCGTCGGGCGAGTAGAACGGCTCGGTGTCGATCGAACTGCTGCGCGTCAGGCGCCGCAGGTCGCCGCCGTTCGCGTTGACCGAGTAGATCTGCGTGTTGCCCGTCAGCGACAATGCGACCGCGAGCGTCGCGCCGTCCGGCGACCACGCCGGCGCGCTGTTGTTGCCCTTCTGGTCGGACACCATGTAGCGGCGGCCGGTCGGCAGGTCGTGGATATAGACGATCGGCTTCTTGCGCTCGAACGACACGTACGCGACCTTCGTGCCGTTCGGCGACCACGCGGGCGAGATGATCGGTTCGGTGCTGGACAACGCGATGTGCGGGTTCTGGCCGTCCGAATCGGAGATCTGGAGCTGATAACGGTTGCCGGTGCGGATCACGTACGACAGGCGCGTCGCGAACGCGCCGCGCGTGCCGAGCAGCTTCTGATAGATGTAATCGGCGATCTTGTGGCCGGCCATGCGCAGCGTGCCGTCGGTCGCGGTCAGCGACAGCCCGCCGAGGCTCTGCTGCTTGACGGTGTCGTACAGCATGAAGTTGACCTTGTACTGGCCGTTCGACTCGCGATTGACGCTGCCCGCGACGAACGCGTTCGCGCCCTTGGCCTTCCATGCGCCGAGATCGACCGACGCCGTTTCCGACACCGGCGTGCTGCCGGCGTCGATGTTGGTGAACTTGCCGCTGCGGGCGAGGTCGGCGCGAACGATCGACGTGACCTGCTGCGGCAGGTTCGACTCGTTCACGAAGTTGGCTGTGGCGATGGGGAACTGGGTCGAACCGACGCCGGTGATCAGCACGTTGACTTGCGCGTTCGCGGCGCTACCCGCCGTGATCAGACACGAGGCCACGAGTGCCCTGAAACCTAGCTTCGTCATCAAACTCATGCTTCTTGATTCCCATGTGTAACGCGGCGCAACCGCAAAGACTCCAAAAAACCCGATTCGTTCCCGTCGCACCGTGACGCCCGGAGTGTACGCGCATTTGCGCTCGCTACGAGCCCTTGAAGGTAATCGTAATGTTCGGCGGGGTACGACCGTCAACATCGGGGGGCAGTGGGACCGCCGCGCGGATCGCTTCGACCACGGATTGATCCCACCCTGAATTTCCGCTCGAGCGGGTGACCGACGCGCTCAGCACGTCACCCGACGGCGTGCAGCGGACCGCGACGACCGTCACGAGGCCGGCGCGATCGCCGGCAAAGGTGATGAACGGCTTCACGCGGCGCCGGACCTTGTCCGGATAGCCCGGGGATGCGGCGTTGCCGCCGGAACCGGAGCCGGTGCCGCTCTTCGCGAGACCTTCGCCGCTGCTATCGCCGCCGCCGCCGGCCAGGCCCTGCATCTGCGCGAGACGCGTGCGCCGCTCCTGGTCGAGCTTCGCATTCGCCTTCGCCGCGGCCGCCGCCTTGGCCCTGGCCGCGGCGGCTGCCTCCGCCTTCGCCGAGGCGACCGCTTCGGCCTTCGCCTTTGCCGCGGCTTCCGCCTTGGCCTTCGTGGCGGCCTGCTGCGCTTCGAGCTGGGCCTGCTTCTGCTGGGCGAGCTTTTGCTGCTGCTCGAGCTTCTGCTGTTCCAGTTTCTGCTGCGCGGCGAGCTGCTGCTGCCGGAGCTTCTCGGCCTGCTTTTCAACCTGCTTCTCGGCCTGCTTTTGAGCCGCCTTCTGCTCGGCGAGCATCGCGGCCTGCTGGGCCGCGAGCTGCGCGCGCCGGGCCTGCGCTTCCTGCTCGGCCTTCAGTTGCTGCGCGCGCTGCGCGTCGAGCAGCGCTTCGCGCGCGGCGGCTTCCTGCTGGCGCTTCTTCTGCTGCAGCGCGATGTCCGCTTCCTCGTTCCTGACGGGCGGTGTCGGCGCGACCTTGATGCGCGGCGTGGGCGGCGTGACGACCGGCTGCGGCGCCGGCGCTTCGGGCGTCGCCGTCCACAGCTCGGCTTCGGCGCCGGCCGGCGTGCTGTTCTGCCACTGAATACCGTGATACAGGAACAGCAGCAGCAGCACGTGCATCAGCGCCGCGAGCGCGAACGCGCGCCCGGTGCCGCGTTCGCGAGGCGGCTGCAGCGGATAGGCGTTGCGCGGGGCTTGCTGTTTCATTGCGATTTGACGAGGAGACCAACGCGCTTGACGCCGCGCGCCTTCAGATCGGACATCACCGTCATCACAGCATCGTACTGCACAGTCTTGTCGGCCGCGATCACGACGGGCTGATCGGGGTGATCGGCCTGGCGGCCCGCGATGAAGCTGTCGAAATCGGCCTTCGACATCGACTCTTCCTGGGTCACGCCCGCGTCGCTCTTGTATTTGACGCTCATCGAGCCGTCGGCCTTGATGTTGACGACGACGGGCGGCGTCTGCTCCTGCGGCGCCGCGTTGCCGACCGTCGGCAGGTTGATGATCGACGGGGCGACGAGCGGCGCCGTGACCATGAAGATCACGAGCAGCACGAGCATCACGTCGATGTACGGGACGACGTTGATGTCGGCCATCGCGCGGCGCGAGCGGCCGCCGCGCATGCTGGATCGGATGGGAGTGCCGGCCATTGCGCGCTCCTTACTGGGCTTGACGCTGCAGGATGTTCGAGAACTCCTCGATGAAGGTCTCGAAGCGGATCGCGAGGCGATCGATGTCGTGCGCGTAGCGGTTGTACGCGACGACGGCCGGAATCGCGGCAAACAGGCCGATCGCGGTCGCGACGAGCGCCTCGGCGATGCCCGGCGCGACGTTCGCGAGTGTCGCCTGCTGCACGTTCGCGAGGCCGCGGAACGAGTTCATGATCCCCCAGACGGTGCCGAACAGGCCGATGTACGGGCTGACCGAGCCGACCGACGCGAGGAACGCGAGGTTGGCCTCGAGCACGTCCATCTCGCGCTGGAACGACGCGCGCATCGCGCGGCGCGCGCCGTCGAGCACGAGGCCCGGATCGCTGATGCGCTTTTCCTTCGCCTTCAGGAATTCGCGCATCCCCGATTCGAAGATCCGCTCGAGCGCGCCGATCGTATGGCGGTTGTTCGCCGCGCTCTGGTACAGGGCCTGCAGGTCGCCGCCCGACCAGAAATCCCGCTCGAAGCGTTCGGTCTGCGCGCGCGCGCGACGGATCGCGAACCACTTGCGGAAGATGAACGTCCACGACATCAGCGACAGCGCGAGGAGCAGCGCCATCACCGCCTGGGCGAGCACGCTCGCGTGGAGGACGAGGGTAATGATCGACAGGTCTTGAGAAGTGTTCATAAAGTTTTGATTAACGTCCCATCGGGGGCGCCCGGCGTGCGTCTCGCACGGTGCGCCGGCCGGCGGGCCGGGCTGCCGCAGCGGCGCCCGACGCCGAACCATGCTTAGTATCGATTGAAGCGAGCGAGTTCATTGGCTGCATCTAACGGGCGTTCATGCGGACCCCGTTGACAGTCGTCCGTGCGTACCGGGGCTCCGGGGCGCCGGGGCCGCGCTCGATCGCGTCGAGCACGTCGGGCGGGATCGCCGCCGGCCGGATCGTCGCACGGTCGACGCAGCCGATGCGGATGTGCCCGGTGACGAGCAGCGTCTCGCCGCGCCATGCTTCCTGTGCGAATTCGATCGACGCGCGGCCGATGCGGCCGGGGCGACTCGTGATCGTCAGCGTGTCGTCGAGCTTCGCGGGCGCGCGATAGTCGAGCGCGGTGCTGCGGACGATGAAGATCGCGCCGGTTTCGTCGGCGATGCGCTGCTGGTCGATGCCGCAGGCACGCAGCCACTCCGTGCGCGCTCGCTCGAAGAATTTCAGGTAGTTCGCATAAAACACGATGCCGCCGGCGTCGGTGTCCTCGTAATACACGCGAACCGGCCAGGCGAAGTCGGAGGCCGCTTCGGGCGGACGGGTAGGCAGATTCATGGCGCGCATTCTACCGGAAGCGGCCAGCCCGATTCGTAACCGAATGTTGTCGGCGCGGGAGGCTGCGGGCCAGGCCCCGACGCGGCCCTGACAGGGCGGCGGCGGGGGTGTGGCCGTCGTCAGCCCCGATGGACCGTCGTGCCGATCGCCGCCTGCGCGATCGGCATCACCTCGATCGCGTTGACGTTCACGTGCGCCGGGCGCGTCGCGACCCAGTAGATCGTATCGGCGATGTCCTCGGGCGTCAGTGGCTGGACGTTCGAGTAAACGGTAGCCGCCTTCGCGTCGTCGCCGCGGTAGCGGACGTTCGAGAATTCGGTGCCGCCGCAGAGGCCCGGCTCGATGTCGGTGACGCGCAGCGGCGTGCCGAGCAGGTCGGCGCGCAGGTTGAGGCTGAATTGTCTGACGAATGCTTTCGTCGCGCCGTAGACGTTGCCGCCCGGATACGGGTAGGTGCCGGCGGCCGAGCCGATGTTGAAGATGTGGCCGCGGCCGCGTTCGACCATGCCGGGCAGCAGCGCGTGGGTGACGGTCACGAGGCCCGTGCAGTTCGTGTCGATCATCGTCCGCCATTCGTCGAGGCTCGCGCGGTGCGCGGGCTCGACGCCGAGCGCGAGGCCGGCGTTGTTGACGAGCACGTCGAGCGCGGCGAACTCGGCCGGCAGCATGGCCGGAACGGCCTCGACGGCGGCGCGGTCGCGCACGTCGAGCTCGAGCGGCAGGAGCGCGTCGCCGAGCTCGGCCGCGAGCGCGTCGAGGCGATCCTTGCGGCGCGCGGTCGCGACGACGCGGTGGCCGCCCTTGACGAAAATACGGGCGATGGCGGCGCCGAAGCCGGCGGACGCGCCTGTGACGAACACGATCATTGCTGCTCCTGGTCGAAAGTGGGACGAATGGAAAACCCGTTAGCGTACTGAGATTGACGCACTGCGGCAAGACGGCGGGCGAACCGTGTCCGGCGGCCGTCCGGAATATGTGCCCCCAATTATTTGGGGCGCCGCCGGCGCGGTTGCCCGCGGTTGCCTATTCATGACGCATCCAATAAACTAACGCGCTCATCACCCCTGCGTGACTGGCGATAGAACCCTTGGGGTTCAAGGTGGAGTGTCCCACCGTGAAGCGCAGGGCGCCGTTTTTGCCGTTCGCCTGGGCAGCCGTCGTGCGCCGTCGCGTGCATTGCTGGTGGCTGTCCTGCCTCGCGTCATACGGACTCTTCCGCCATGTCGAGCTGGTCTGCCAGCAGCGCAATGTACACGGCCGCCCTCGGTCAACCTGTACACACTTAACGGAACCCGTATGTTTGACAGAGCCCAAAGCACCATTGCGAACGTCGATCCCGAAATCTGGCAAGCGATCCAGCAGGAAAACGGCCGCCAGGAAGATCACATCGAGCTGATCGCGTCGGAAAACTACACGAGCCCGGCCGTGATGGCCGCGCAGGGCTCGCAGCTCACGAACAAGTACGCGGAAGGTTATCCGGGCAAGCGCTACTACGGCGGCTGCGAATACGTCGACGTCGTCGAGCAGCTCGCGATCGAGCGCGTGAAGCAGCTGTTCGGCGCCGAAGCCGCGAACGTGCAGCCGAACTCGGGCTCGCAGGCGAACCAGGGCGTGTTCTTCGCGATGCTGAAGCCGGGCGACACGATCATGGGCATGAGCCTCGCGCACGGCGGTCACCTGACGCACGGCTCGCCGGTCAACATGTCGGGCAAGTGGTTCAACGTCGTCAGCTACGGCCTGAACGAAGCCGAAGACATCGATTACGACGCGGCCGAGCAGCTCGCGCAGCAGCACAAGCCGAAGCTGATCGTCGCGGGCGCGTCGGCGTTCGCGCTGAAGATCGACTTCGAGCGTCTCGCGAAGATCGCGAAGTCGGTCGGCGCGTACCTGATGGTCGACATGGCGCACTACGCGGGCCTGATCGCCGCGGGCGTCTATCCGAACCCGGTGCCGCACGCCGATTTCGTCACGACGACCACGCACAAGAGCCTGCGCGGCCCGCGCGGCGGCGTGATCCTGATGAAGGCCGAGTACGAGAAGCAGATCAACTCGGCGATCTTCCCGGGCATCCAGGGCGGCCCGCTGATGCACGTGATCGCCGCGAAGGCGGTCGCGTTCAAGGAAGCGCTGTCGCCGGAATTCAAGGCGTATCAGCAGAAGGTGGTCGAGAACGCGCGCGTGCTGGCCGAGACGCTCGTGAAGCGCGGGCTGCGCATCGTGTCGGGCCGCACCGAAAGCCACGTGATGCTGGTCGACCTGCGCGCGAAGCACATCACCGGCAAGGCGGCGGAAGCGGCGCTCGGCGCGGCGCACATCACGGTCAACAAGAACGCGATTCCGAACGATCCGGAGAAGCCGTTCGTGACGAGCGGTGTGCGTCTCGGCTCGCCGGCGATGACGACGCGCGGTTTCGGCGCGGCGGAAGCCGAGCAGGTCGGCAACCTGATCGCCGACGTGCTCGAGAGCCCGGAAGACCAGGCGACGATCGAGCGCGTGCGCGCGCAGGTCGCCGAGCTGACCAAGCGTTTCCCGGTCTATAACTGACCGTCGATGCGCTGCCCGTTCTGCCGGCACGACGACACGCAAGTGGTGGATTCGCGCGTGTCCGAGGACGGCGCCGCGATTCGCCGGCGCCGCCGCTGCTCGGCCTGCGACAAGCGTTTCACGACGTACGAGCGGGTCGAGCTGGCGTTGCCGGCCGTCGTGAAGAAGGACGGCAGCCGCACGGAATTCGACCGTCGCAAGATCGTCGCCAGCATGCAACTCGCGCTGCGCAAGCGGCCGGTTGCGGCGGACGCGATCGACGCGGCGGTCGCCCGTATCGAATATCAATTGCTCGCCACCGGCGAGCGCGAAGTGCGTAGCGAGAAGCTCGGCGAGCTCGTGATGAACGAGCTGCGCGGCCTCGATACGATCGCCTATGTCCGTTTCGCATCGGTGTACCGCCGGTTCGAGGACGTCTCCGAATTTGCCGACGTGATCGAAGAGTTCCGTCGCGCGTCTCCCGCGAAGCCCTCTCGTAAGCGCTGAAGCGCTGCGCCATCCGTTCATCGCATTTTCTCCGGTTCGTTCATGTCGCGTCGATTGTGGCGGGCGTGAGTGCGTCGCGCCACCTGGCCGTTCGGCGGATGGCGCAGCGCGGCGCGCGCAGCTAGAGTCGTCGCATCGTGTATGCGGAGAGCGACGATGTCGGGTGTCGAAATGGTTGAAATGGCCGCAATTACCGCAATCGCCGGGCGCGAGGTGCGCGGCTTCACGCTCGTCGAGCTGATGATCGTGCTCGCGCTGCTCGCCGGGCTCGGGGTGGCCGCGGCACCGGCTTTCGAGCAGTGGCGCATGCGCGAGCGTGTCGATGCGCGTTCTCGCATGCTGCTCGGCGCGCTCGCGTTTGCGCGGGCGGAGGCCGCGCGTCTCGGCGTGCGGGTCGCGCTGTGTCGAGTGGGGACGGGCGGCGAATGCCTGCGCGCCGAGCACGGCGGTGGCACGGCCGACTGGTCGGGCGATTGGGCCGTGCGGGCGCATTTCATCGAACGCGAGCGCGTGCTGCGGCGTTATCCGCGCGATCGCGAAGTCGTCGTCGCCGGCGCGTTGCACGAGCTTGCGTTTGCGCCGCCGGCAGGGCAGGTGACCGGCGGCATGCGCCGATTCGAACTCTATCCGCGCAATCCGTCGTTCGCGGAAGATCACGCGCGTGCCGCGCGCTGCATCCGGATTTCGGCGGGCGGACGCGCGCGCGTCGCGGCCGGCCGTTGCCAAGCCGCGTGATGCAAGGGCGTCGCGTGATCGCGGGCACGTCGCTGATCGAAGTGATGGTCGCGGTCGCGTTGCTCGCGATGGTGATGCTCGGCGTCGCCGGCAGTCAGCTCGCGATGATGCGCGCGCAGCGAACGGCGATCTGGCGCGAGCGCGCGCTCTGGTTCGCGGATGCGCGCGTCGAAGGCGCGCGCGTTTCGCCGGCCGCGGATCCGGGGCTGGCGGCGCTCGTGGCCGCAGGATTGCCGGGCGGTACGCTGGCGGTCGATGCAGCGCATGCCGGATCGACGGTTGTGATCGTCGGCTGGCGCGATCGCGATGCGGGCGCGCGTGCGCGATGCGACGGGTCCGTTTCGTTTAGTTTATCGGCGGACCTCGCGACGTGCGTGCGGATGCCGTTCATGGAGGCACATGTCGATGATCGGTAGTTCGAACACGCGCGCGCATACGTTGCTCGAGCTGCTGATCGCGATGTCCGTCGGTCTGCTCGTGCTCGCGGCCGTCGGCATGCTGTATCACGCGCAACGCGTCGCGCAGCGGCGCGCCGACGATCTGTTCCGGATGCGGGACGCCGCCAGTACCGCGCTGACGTTGATCGGGCAGCAGATCCAGATGGCGGGTTTTCGTCCGCTCGATGCCGCGACGGACCTGCGTTCGCCGGCACTGTTCGGCTGCGCGTCGGCCGCGCTGCGTGGCACCGATGGGCGGCCGTCGTGCGATCCGGTTCGGAGCGCGTCCGATGCGCTGCTGGTGCGATACGTCGCCGATACCGTGTCGACGTGGCCGACCGCGAACGGCAGCGCATCGGATTGTCTCGGGCAGGGCGTCGGCGCGTCGGCAGATCGTCCGCTCGTGTCGAATCGCTTCGACGCGCATGTGAGTCCGTCTACCGGCGAGCCCGAGCTCTATTGCGACGGCAGCGGCCGGCCGCGCGTGCCGCAGCCGCTGGTCGCGGGCGTCGAGCGGCTGCGTTTTCGTTACTGGCGACGCGGCGCAACGCGGTTCGTCGACGGCGATGCGATGCGCGTCGACGATTGGGCGTCGGTCACTGCGGTTCATTTATGCGTGCAGGTACGTGGAGCGTCCACGCATGACGCGGCACGCTACGTCGACTGCGACGGTAACGATGCGATCGCACGCGACGGCCGGGCACGGGTCGTGATGCACCGTGTCGTCGCATTGCGAAACGTACCCGACGACGAACTGCCCGAGCGCAAGCACGAACGGGGCGTTCGATCATGATGCTGCACACGGGATCGCGCGTGCGTGGCGTTCGACGCTCGCATGTCGGTCGCGCGACAGGCATGGTGCTGCCGGCCGTTGTGGCGGTCGGTGCTGCGATTGCCGCGCTGACCGGTGCGTGGTTCGAGGCTGCGTTGACGGAGGCGCGCCGCACGCGCGCGCTTTCCGATCGACTGATCGCATTTCATGCGGCCGATGCGGCGCTTGCCGTGTGTGTGACGCGATTGCAGCACGGAACCGCGCGCTATCTCGGCCCGACGTCGCGTACCGAGCCCGGTGCCTGGCGTCGTGCGTCCGCGCTCGCGATGCCCGATGCGATCGAGCCGTTCGCCGCATGGCCGATGGCTGCGCAACCGCCGCGCTGCCTGATCGAAGCATGGGATCTACGGCGCACCGCAGGCGATCGGGCTTATCTCGTGACCGCGCGCGGTGTCGGATCGCATGCGTCGACGACCGTGTGGCTGCAGATGCAGATCCTGATGCGCGAGGGGCGCATCGTCGCGCGACGCTGGCGGCGCGTCGCCGCGGCGGGTTGAAGCAGCGAGTTGAAGCAGCGGGTTGAAACGACAGGTTGAAGCAACAGATTGAAGCGAATGAAAGGCGAGCATGCGCGATTCGGGATTCACATTGCTGGAGCTGATGGTCGCGTTAGCGATCGTCGCGGTGCTCGCGGGCTTCGCGATTCCGTCGTATCGGCAACACGTCGCGCACGGACATCGGGCTGCGGTCGTCGCCGCGCTTTACCGTGCCGCGCAGTATCTCGAGACACTCGACGGCAAGCCGCCGGTCGCATTGCCGGATGCGCTTGCCCGTGCGCCGGCGGATGGGCGCGCCGTCTATCGCATCGCGCTCTCGCGCCCGGACGACGACGGCAATGCCTACCTGCTCGAAGCGACGCCGCTCGACACCGGCCCGATGCGCGACGATCGATGCGGCGTGTTCACGCTGAGCGCGGACGGAACGAAAGGAAACGCGCGCGGGAACAACGCGAGCGAATGGACCCCGGCATGCTGGGGCGTGCGTTGACGCAGCACCGCGCATGACGAAGCGCGGTGTTTACCGCGTGCACGACGCTCACCGCTTTCGCGCATCAATCTCCGCTCGCGGCTCGCGCTTTGCGTTCCTCGCGATTCTGCTTCACGGTCCGGTAGACTTCCCACGCGGCGAAGCCCAGCGCGCCCCATTTCAACGCGGGGCCGGTGCCTGACTTCAGCAGCGAGCGCACCGGCTTCGCGAGCACGAGCGACGCGACCGAGCTGAGCATCGGATACTGCGTGACGAGTTGGTTCAGCGTCGCATTGATGCCCTTCGCGGACTTGCCGAGCCCGCCGCCGCCGAGGCCGGGCACGAATACCTTGAGCCAGCGGAAGTGCGTGACGGTCTGCCGCATCTCCGAGCCCGCTTCGGCCAGCTCCATGCGCTCGATTTCCGAGCGCATGATCAGCAGCTCCTTGCGGATCGCGCGATTCTGCGCGGCGTTCAGATGCGGATGCGACGTGGCGAAGCGGGTCGTGCTGCCGGTGACGTTCTTGCTCATGGCGCGTCGGCGAAATGGATGAACAGGATGAACAGGACGAACGCGTGCGCGTTCACGATTTACCGCGGAACAGCTCGCGATCCTTCTCGATCTCGGCGAGCGTGGCTTCGAACACGGTCGGCGCGGTGCGCAGGCTCGCGCGCGCCTTCAGCGCGCACAGGAGGCCGGCGACCGCGTAGAGCGCGGTGACCGCGGCGAGCGACTGCCAGCGATAGGTGTCCCAGAACGCGATCGCGATCAGCACGGTCAGGCTGATGAGCGCCATCGTCGCGAGCATCATCGCGGCGAGCCCGAGGAACAGCACGCCCATCAGGCGCTCCTTCTCCTCGGCGAGCTCGATGCCGACGAGCTCGAGGCGCGTGTGCAGCAGCCCGAGCGCGGAACCGACGAAGCGGCGCAACGGCCCGTGGTTCGACTCCGGCGATGTGTTGTCTGTCGTCATGAGTGGTATGCGTGCGCGTGAAGGCGGCTAGGGCAGAGCCGACCGGCGCGGTATCGCCAGTCAGCTTCGGCGTCGGCGAGCCGCGGGTGGCGGCTCGCGACGCGGGATGGGCGCAGGCGTTGCGTTACTTGCGGTTGATCAGCAGGCCGACGACCACGCCGATGCCCGCGGCGATGCCGATCGACGTCCACGGATGCTCGTGCACGTAGTCGTCGGTCGCACGCGCGGCCTTCTTGCCTTTCTCGACCACGACGACCTGAACGTCGGCCGCCTTGTCCTTCGCCTGCTTCAGACGCGACAACGCCTTTTCGCGCAGTTCGGCGGCGCGGTCGCCGGTGCTGCTCGCCGCTTGCTTGAGCAGGTCTTCGGCGTCCGCGAGAACGGTTTTGATATCCGACATCAGCTTCTCCTTGTTGATTTCCGACATTGCGACTCCCCTCATGCTCGTCATGCTACACGTTCACATCGTAGCGAAACGCCCTCGCGCTGGCGAGCCGGGAAACGCGCGTCGCGCATGACCGCATGGCACACGACCGTAATGTAATGCAGAGCCGATGCCGCGCGGGAAAGTTTCCGGCACGGGCTGCCCGACGTCAAAAATGACAAAAATAAATGAATATCGAACGGAATATTCGTTCGCTTGTCTTTCCTGTTCCCGTAAGCTACCGGTCTCGTCCGCGCGCCGCGCGGCCGCTTCACCCCGCATCGTTCCAGGAGGGAACACCATGAGTCTGCGTCTCGGCGACATCGCCCCGGATTTCGAGCAGGATTCGAGCCTCGGCCGTATCAGGTTTCACGAGTGGCTCGGCGACGGCTGGGGCGTGCTGTTCTCCCATCCGGCCGACTACACACCGGTCTGCACGACCGAACTCGGGCTGACGTCGAAGCTGAAGGGCGAATTCGAGAAGCGCAACGTGAAGGTGATCGCGCTGTCGGTCGACAGCGTCGAGTCGCACAAGGGCTGGATCAACGACATCAACGACACGCAGGCGACGAGCGTCGGCTTTCCGATCATCGCCGATGCCGACCGCCAGGTCTCGCAGCTGTACGACATGATTCACCCGAACGCGAACGAGACGCTGACCGTGCGCTCGCTGTTCGTGATCGATCCGAACAAGAAGGTGCGGCTCACGATCACGTATCCGGCGAGCACCGGCCGCAACTTCGACGAAGTGCTGCGCGTGATCGATTCGCTGCAGCTCACCGACAACTACAAGGTCGCGACGCCCGGCAACTGGAAGGACGGCGACGACGTCGTGATCGTGCCGTCGCTGCAGGATCCGGACGAGCTGAAGAAGCGCTTCCCGAAGGGCTTCAACGCGGTGCGCCCGTATCTGCGCCTCACGCCGCAGCCGAACAAGTAAGCACGGCGGCGTCGCCGCGCGCATCAACCGCGCATCAATGAAAGCGGGCCGCCCGGCGAACACCGGGCGGCCCGTTTTGTTTCGATCGGACGCGGGACGCCGGCCGGCGCCCCGTTCGATCAGAAGAATGCCTGGATGCCGGTCTGCGCGCGGCCGAGGATCAGCGCGTGGATGTCGTGCGTGCCCTCGTACGTGTTCACGACCTCGAGGTTCACCAGATGGCGCGCAACGCCGAACTCGTCCGAGATGCCGTTGCCGCCGAGCATGTCGCGCGCGAGCCGCGCGATGTCGAGCGCCTTGCCGCACGAGTTGCGCTTCATGATCGACGTGATCTCGACGGCCGCCGTGCCTTCGTCCTTCATCCGGCCGAGGCGCAGCACGCCCTGCAGGCCGAGCGTGATTTCGGTCTGCATGTCGGCGAGCTTCTTCTGGATCAGCTGGTTCGCGGCGAGCGGCCGGCCGAACTGCTTGCGGTCGAGCACGTACTGGCGCGCGGTGTGCCAGCACGATTCGGCCGCGCCGAGCGCGCCCCATGCGATCCCGTAACGCGCCGAGTTCAGGCACGTGAACGGGCCGCGCAGGCCGGACACGTTCGGCATGATGTTCTCTTCCGGCACGAACACCTCGTCGAGCACGATCTCGCCGGTGATCGACGAGCGCAGGCCCACCTTGCCGTGGATCGCCGGCGCGGACAGCCCCTTCCAGCCCTTCTCGAGAATGAAGCCGCGGATCGTGTCGCGGCCGTCCTCGTCGAGCTTCGCCCACACGACGAACACATCGGCGATCGGCGAGTTCGTGATCCACATCTTCGCTCCCGACAGCGAGAAGCCGCCCGGCACCTTCTTCGCGCGCGTGACCATGCTGCCCGGATCGGAGCCGTGGTTCGGCTCGGTCAGCCCGAAGCAGCCGATCCATTCGCCGGTCGCGAGCTTCGGCAGGTATTTTTCCTTCTGCGCGTCCGAGCCGAATTCGAAGATCGGCACCATCACGAGCGACGACTGCACCGACATCATCGACCGGTAACCCGAATCGATCCGCTCGACTTCGCGCGCGATCAGGCCGTAACTCACGTAGTTCAGGCCAGGGCCGCCGTACTGGTCCGGAATCGTCGGGCCGAGCAGGCCGAGCTCGCCCATCTCGCGGAAGATCGCCGCGTCGGTGCGCTCGTGGCGGAACGCCTCGATCACGCGCGGCGCAAGCTTGTCCTGCGAGTACGCGCGCGCGGCGTCGCGCACCATGCGTTCTTCTTCGGTGAGCTGCTGGTCGAGCAGCAGCGGATCGTCCCAATGAAAAGTTGCAGCGCTCATCGTGTCATCTCCTCACTTGATTCACTCGAATTGACTTGACTGATGTTCCGCTGTGCGGAACAATGTTTTGCAGATTGATCCAAGTGTAGCACTAGACGACGATGACGACCACTGATGAACAAAATATCGACGAGCGCAAGTTCGTCGTCGCGCTCGCGCGCGGGCTCGAGCTGCTGCGCGCATTCCGTTCCGGCGAAACGATGCTCGGCAATCGCGACTTCGTCGAGCGCACCGGGCTGCCGAAGGCGACGGTGAACCGGCTCGCGTATACGCTGACGACGCTCGGCTACCTGCGCTACGACGAGATGCTCGGCAAGTACGCGCTCGACGCGGGCGTGCTGTCGCTCGGCTATGCGCTGCTCGCCGGCACGACGACGCTCGAGCTCGCTCGGCCGCACATGCAGGCGCTCGCGCGCGAGATCGGCGCGGCGGTGTCGCTCGGCTGCCGCGACGGGCTCGACATGATCTATCTGGAGACGATTCGCAGCGAGACCGCGCTGACGCTCGGGCTCGCGCCGGGCTCGCGGCTGTCGATGCTGACCAGCTCGATGGGGCGTGCGTATCTCGCGGTGCAGCCCGAGGACGCGCGGCGCGCGCTCATCGCCGAATTGCGCGATGTGGCGGGCGGCGGCGAGGCGGCCGACGCGCTCGTCGATGCGACGCTGCGTTCGGTCGACGAGTACGCGTCGGGCGGCTGCTGCTATTCGTTCCGCGACTGGCACGGCGACGTGAACGCGGCGGCGGTGCCGTTTCGCGAGCCGCGCGACGGGCGCTGGCTGATCCTGAGCAGCAGCGGGCCGGCGTCGTCGATGGGGGAGGACGTGTTCAGGAGCGTCGTGGGGCCGCGACTGAGGGCGCTTGCGCAGCGGCTCGGGCAGGTCGGGTAGTGCTTCAGACCGGCATCGTCTTCGCGAACACCGGCCCCTGCATCAGCCGCACGTCGTGCTGGCGCAGCAGATCGCACTGCGTCTCGTCGGCGACGCCATCGAAAATCAGCGGAATCCGCACGCGCTGCGCATAGCCGACCAGCGCCTTCACCATCCCCGCGCGCAGCGCGACGACCGCATCGATCTTGATGTAGTCGGGCCGCGCCATCTCCGATTCGACCGCGAGGATCCGCCCCGGATCCGGCAGCTTGTCCGCGACCTTGAAGCCGTGATGCTGATAGCTGCGCGTCAGGTAGCCGAGGAACGTCTTGTGCGCGACCGCCGCGCTCGGCAGCTCGATCACGACCCGCTCGGCCGGCAGCCCGAAGCGCGCGAGCACCGCCGAGAAATGCTTGCCGTGGTCGTATTTCACGCTCTTCACGAGCCGCTCGTGCACGCGCAGGAACAGCAGCCCGTGCCGCTGCGCGCCGAAGAAGTTGATCGCGTGCAGCGCGCGCGCGAGCCGGTCGAGCGCGACCAGCGCCTGGTCGTCCGCGACCGCGCTTGAATCCCAATTTGCGACCGCGTCGAACGGATCGACCGTCGTGCCCCCGATCTGCGTGACCGCCTGGAAGCCGAGCTCGTCGCCGTAGCGCTCGATCGTGTCCGCGAACGACGTCAGCTGCGGCGCGCCGGGCATCGTCACGTCGTAGATCGGCTCGTATGCGCTGCCGAGCGTCAGGTCCGGCAGGCGCGCGCACGCGGCGCCCGATGCGTCGAGCGCGACGTGATCCTGCAGGAACGGCAACTGCCCTGCGCGGGCGACCAGCTCGGGAATGGTAGGCGGAAGCATCGATTGGACGAATGGGCGCGCGGCGCGAACGTCCGCCGCATTTATCGATAGTAGCAGCGCGCGGCGCGCCCGGCTTGGCGATCTGCATCTATCGATATCTCGATTTTCGCAACACTCAGGGTTTACGTTGATTTCACTATGCGTAATTAGTTTTACTATTCGTAAATCCTGAGCTGAGCGTCACGAAGATTGAGAGTGGATGGAGACATGAGCGTCGATTACCAGCATCTGAAGTTCGAATACCGGCCGCGGGCGGCGCGCGGCGCCAAGGCCGATGCGGCGATTCACCCGGCGATCGTCGTCGGCGCGGGGCCGGTCGGCCTCGCGGCCGCGATCGATCTCGCGCAGCAGGGCGTGCCCGTCGTGCTGCTCGACGACGACGACACGCTGTCCACCGGCTCGCGCGCGATCTGTTTCGCGAAGCGCACGCTCGAGATCTTCGACCGGCTCGGCTGCGGCGAGCGCTTCGTCGACAAGGGCGTCGGCTGGCACGTCGGCAAGGTGTTCCTGCAGGACGAGCAGCTTTACGCGTTCGATCTGCTGCCGGAAGCCGGCCATGCGCGGCCGGCGTTCATCAACCTGCAGCAGTACTACGTCGAGGGCTACCTGGCCGAGCGCGCGCTCGCGCTGCCGAACCTCGACATCCGCTGGAAGCACCAGGTCAAGGGCATCGCGCAGACGGCCGACGGCGTGACGCTGACCGTCGAGACGCCGGAAGGCGACGAGACGCTGCGCGCGCGCTACGTGGTCGCCGCGGACGGCTCGCGCAGCCCGCTGCGCGCGCTGATGGGCCTCGAGAGCCACGGCCGCACGTTCAAGGACCGCTTCCTGATCGCCGACGTGAAGATGAAGGCCGAGTTTCCGACCGAGCGCTGGTTCTGGTTCGATCCGCCGTTCCACCGGAACCAGTCGGTGCTGCTGCACCGGCAGCCGGACAACGTGTGGCGCATCGACTTCCAGCTCGGCTGGGACGCCGATCCGGTCGCCGAGAAGGCGCCCGAGCGCGTGATCCCGCGCGTGCGCGCGCTGCTCGGCGCGGACGTCGAGTTCGAGCTCGAGTGGGTCAGCGTCTACACGTTTCGCTGCCAGCGGATGGATGCGTTCCGCCACGGCAGCGTGCTGTTCGCGGGCGACGCCGCGCACGGGGTGTCGCCGTTCGGCGCGCGCGGCGCGAACAGCGGCGTGCAGGACGCGGACAACCTCGCGTGGAAGCTGAAGCTCGTGCTCGACGGCGCCGCGTCCGACCGGTTGCTCGACACGTATGCGAGCGAGCGCGAGTTCGCGGCCGACGAGAACATCCGCCACTCGACGCGCTCGACCGATTTCATCACGCCGAAGAGCGCGATTTCGCGCGTGTTCCGCGACGCGACGCTGAAGCTCGCGCGCGACTGCGAGTTCGCGCGCAAGCTCGTGAACAGCGGCCGGCTGTCGACGGCGACCGTGCTCGTCGATTCGCCGCTGAACACGCCCGATCGTGCCGACGACGCGTTCGCGGGCGCGATGCGGCCCGGCGCCGCGGCCGCCGACGCGCCGGTGCGCGCGCACGGCGCGCCGGGCTGGCTGCTCGCGCATCTGCGCGACGGTTTCGCGGGCGTGCTGTTCGGCCTGCCCGGCGACGGCGCGGCGCTCGTCGCGGCGCTGGCGGGCCACGCGCTGCCGGTGAGGCCGGTGCTCGTCGTGCCGAAGGGCCACGCGCAGCCGGTGCCGGGCGTCGACGTGCTCGAGGACGTCGACGGGCTCGCCGCGCAACGCTACGACGCGCGGCCCGGCACGTTCTATCTGCTGCGGCCCGACCAGCACGTGTGCGCGCGGATGCGCGCGCCGGACCCGCGCGCGATCGGCGACGCCGTCGCACGCGCGATCTGCGCGGCCTGATCCCGGCTGCTCGTCATACTCACGGAGACCTAGCCATGACTCTCGACACCCGTTCGCGGCTCGCCGATCCCGACGCGTTCTACGAAGCGCTGATCGACATGCACCGCGATCTGTCCGATGCGGACAGCCAGCTCGTGAACGCGAAACTGATCCTGCTGCTCGCGAACCAGATCGGCGACGCCGACGTGCTGCGCGACGCGATGGCGCTCGCGCGGCAGGGCGTCACGCCGGCGGCGCATCCGGCCTCGGATCCGGCCTCGAATCCGGCCTCGAATCCGGCCGCCGGGGACGCGCAATGACCGCGGCGTCGAGCGCAGCCTGACTATGAATGGGAGAACCTGAACGATGACGCTTGATTTGTCGAAACCGGCGACCGCCGGCTATCTGAGCGGTTTCGCGAACGAGTTCGCGACCGAGGCGCTGCCGGGCGCGTTGCCGGAAGGCCGCAACTCGCCGCAGCGTGCGCCTTACGGGCTCTACGCGGAGCAACTGTCCGGCACCGCGTTCACCGCGCCGCGCAGCCACAACCGCCGCTCGTGGCTGTACCGGATCCGTCCGGCCGCCGTGCATCAGCCGTTCGAGCCGTTCTCGGGCGCGCAGCGGCTCGTCGCGGAGTTCGCCGATTCCGTCGACGTGCCGCCGACGCCGCCGAACCAGTTGCGCTGGGATCCGCTGCCGATGCCGGCCGAGCCGACCGATTTCGTCGAAGGCTGGGTGACGATGGCCGGCAACGGCTCGGCGGCCGCGATGAACGGCTGCGCGATTCATCTGTACGCGGCGAACCGCTCGATGCAGGACCGCTTCTTCTACAGCGCCGACGGCGAGCTGTTGATCGTGCCGCAGGAAGGGCGCCTGCATATCGCGACCGAACTCGGCCGGCTCGACGTCGAGCCGCACGAGATCGCGGTGATCCCGCGCGGCGTGCGCTTCACGGTCGCGCTGCCGGACGGCCGCGCGCGCGGCTACATTTGCGAGAACTTCGGCGCGCTGCTGCGCCTGCCGGACCTCGGCCCGATCGGCTCGAACGGCCTCGCGAATCCGCGCGATTTTCTGACGCCGAACGCCGCGTACGAGGACCGCGAAGGCGCGTTCGAACTCGTCGCGAAGCTGAACGGGCGCTTGTGGCGCGCGGACATCGGCCATTCGCCGCTCGACGTCGTCGCGTGGCACGGCAACTACGCGCCGTACAAGTACGATCTGCGCCATTTCAACACGATCGGCTCGATCAGCTACGACCATCCGGACCCGTCGATCTTCCTCGTGCTGCACGCGCCGACCGACACGCCGGGCGTCGATGCGATCGACTTCGTGATCTTCCCGCCGCGCTGGCTCGCGGCCGAGAACACGTTCCGGCCGCCGTGGTTCCACCGCAACGTCGCGAGCGAGTTCATGGGGCTCGTGCACGGCGAGTACGATGCGAAGGCCGAAGGCTTCGTGCCGGGCGGCGCGAGCCTGCACAACTGCATGTCCGGCCATGGGCCGGACGCGGATACGTTCGAGAAGGCGTCCGCGAGCGACACGACGAAGCCGAACAAGGTCGCCGATACGATGGCGTTCATGTTCGAGACGCGCACGCTGATCCGTCCGACCCGGCACGCGCTCGACACCGCGCAATTGCAGGCGAACTACTTCGAATGCTGGCAAGGCATCAAAAAACACTTCAACCCGGAGCAACGTTGATGAACGCAACCCCCGACTGGCGCGCGACGCTCGATCCGGCTCTCAGGAGCTGGGTCGAATCGGCGAACGATCCCGCGTGCGATTTTCCGATCCAGAACCTGCCGTTCGGCATCTTCAGCGATGCGAAGAACCCGGCGCCGCGCGCGGGCGTCGCGCTCGGCGACCAGATCGTCGATCTCGCGGCGCTCGCGCGCGCCGGCCTCGTCACGCTGCCGAGCGGCGCGGGCGCGGTGTTCGAGCTGGCGTCGCTGAACGCGTTCATCGCGCTCGGCCGCGACGCATGGCGCAGCGTGCGCGTGCAGCTTTCCGCGCTGTTCGCGCGCGACGACGCGCGGCTACGCGACGACGCGGCGCTGCGCGCGCAGGCGCTCGTGCCGCAACACGGCGCCACGCTGCATCTGCCGGTCGACGTGCCCGGCTACACGGATTTCTATTCGTCGAAGGAGCACGCGACGAACGTCGGCGCGATGTTCCGCGACCCGAAGAACGCGCTGCTGCCGAACTGGTCGGAGATGCCGATCGGCTACAACGGCCGCGCGTCGTCGGTGATCGTCAGCGGCACGCCGGTGCGGCGCCCGAGCGGGCAGTTGAAACTGCCCGATCAGGAGCGCCCGGTGTTCGGCGCGTGCCGCAAGCTCGACATCGAGCTCGAGACCGGCTTCATCGTCGGCCGCGGCAACGCGCTCGGCGAGCCGATCGCATGCGAGGACGCGGAGTCGCACATCTTCGGGATGGTGCTGCTGAACGACTGGAGCGCGCGCGACATCCAGCAGTGGGAATACGTGCCGCTCGGGCCGTTCAACGCGAAGACGTTCGCGACGACGATCTCGCCGTGGATCGTCACGCTCGACGCGCTCGAGCCGTTCCGCTGCGCGCAGCCGGAGCAGTCGCCGCAGCCGCTCGACTATCTGCGCCACGCGGGCGAGCACGCGTTCGACGTCGAGCTCGAAGTGACGCTGCGCGCCGAAGGCGCGGCGCAGGCGACGACGATCTGCCGCACGAACTTCAGGCATATGTACTGGACGATGGCGCAGCAGCTCGCGCATCACACGGTCGCCGGCTGCAACGCGCGCGTCGGCGACCTGATGGGCTCGGGCACGATCAGCGGCCCAACGAAGGACTCGTTCGGCAGCCTGCTCGAGCTCACGTGGAACGGCAAGGAACCGCTCGCGCTCACGGGCGGCGGCACGCGGGCGTTCATCGAGGACGGCGACGAACTGACGCTCACCGGCTGGTGCCAGCGCGACGGCTATCGCGTCGGCTTCGGCGCGTGCGCGGGGAAGATCCTGCCGGCGCGGTCGCGCTGATTGGGTCTGATTTGCGTCGATTTGAACGGGTGAAAAAAGGGCGGCGGCCGGGAGGCCGTCGCCCGTCAACATGCGGCTCGCGCCGCACGACGTGGATTACCGGTTGACGAGCCGCGCCGGAATCGACAGCACGAGCAGCGCGCCGGCGACGAGCACGGCCGCCATCAGCCAGATCGACGCTTCGCTGCTGCCGGTCCATTCCTTCACGAAGCCGACGATGTACGGGCCGAGGAAGCCGGACAGGTTCGCGAGACAGTTGATCACCGCGATCCCCGCGGCCGCCGCCGCGCCGCCGAGCACGGCGGTCGGCAGGCTCCAGAACAGCGCCGGAATCGCGAGGATGCCGAAGTTCGCGATGCAGAGCGCGGCGACGCCCAGCGTCACGTCGTGCTGCCACACGACGGTCAGCGCGAGCCCGAGCGCGCCGAGCAGAAAGAGCGTCGCGAGGTGCCAGCGGCGCTCGCGGCGGCGGTCCGCGCTGCGGCCGAACAGCACCATCGCCGGGATCGCGCATAGGCTCGGCAGCGCGGACAAGAGCCCGATCGAGAAGTCGCTCGACACGCCCATGCTCTTGATCAGCGTCGGCATCCAGAAACCGAGGCCGTAAATCGCGAAGATGTCCGCGAAGAAGATCATGCACATCGCGCTCAGATGGCGGTTCATCCCGACATCGCGTAGCGACAGGTGCGACTTCTGCCGCGCGTCGTCGCGCATCGACTGCTCGAGCATCGCGCGCTCGTCGGCGTCGAGCCAGCGCGCGTCCTGCACGCGGTCGTCGAGCGTCGTGAGCATCAGCCACGCGACGACGAGCGTCGGGATCGCTTCGATCAGGAACATCCACTGCCAGCCGGCGAGCCCGCCGGCGTTCTTCATCGTCTCGAGAATCCAGCCGGACAGCGGGCCACCGATCAGGCCCGCGAGCGCGAGGGCGATGTAGAACACGCCCATCACGCGGCCGCGCCGGTGCGACGGGAACCATTGCGTCAAGTAGTAGATCACGCCGGGGATGAAGCCCGCCTCGGCGACGCCGAGCGCGAATCGCACGATGTAGAACTGCATCGGCGTCTGCACGAACATCGTCAGGCCGGACACGAGGCCCCAGCTGACCATGATTCGCGCGAGCCAGCGCCGCGCGCCGACCCGGTGCAGGATCAGGTTGCTCGGCACCTCGAACACGAAGTAGCCGAGAAAGAAGATGCCGGCGCCGAAACCGTACATCGCGTCGGACAGGCCGAGCGCCTGCGCCATGTGCAGCTTCGCGAAGCCGATGTTGACGCGGTCGATCGACGCGGCCAGGTAGCCGAGCATCAGGACGGGCAGGATGCGCAGCGCGATCTTGCGGAACAGCAGGTCTTCGCGGCTCGCGCCGGCTGCGGCGGCGGCCGGGGTGGCCGCGCCGGATTGGGGTATGGGCATGTCGTCTCCTGTCGACCGGTGTCGGCGCTTCGGCGCGTAGTCCGGCCTCATGCAAGGCGCCCAGGCCGGCGCGCGTCGGATGCGCGCGCTTCGTGGCGCCAGGGTGCGACGGAGTATCGAGGCGCTCGTTTATATGGGTCTAATGAAAATATTTGAGCGACACATAGCCGGTGGTTATCGAACGCGCAGGGGGCTGGGCGATGCGAACGGCGTGGGGCGCCGGCGCGATGCTCAGGACGCCGACGGTTCCGCGCCGCGCGGCAGCGCGCGCCGCTCCCATTGCACGGCCGCAAGGAACGCGAGCACGCCGGCGATCAGCACGCCGACGAGCGCGTTGCCGCCGAGCTGCTGCATCAGCGCGCCGGCGACGAGCGGGCCGCCGAAGCTCGCGGCGCTCCACGACGCGGCCGTCAGCGAGCTCGCGGTGACGAGCGCCGCGCCGCGAAAGCGTTCGCCGCACGCGACGAGCGACAGCATGTAGATGCTGCCGGCCGCCGCGCCGAGCACGAACAGGTACGGCCAGCCCAACCACGGATGGCTGATCGCGACCGGCATCAGCGGCAGCAACGCAAGCACGACGCAGCCGGCGCCGACGTGCACGCGCGTGCGGCCGAGCCGGTCGGCGAGCCAGCCGACCGGGAATTGCAGCGCGGTGTCGCCGGCCAGCATGATCGACGCGAGCAGCACCGCGGCCTCGCGCGCGACGCCGCGCTCGATCGCGTAGATCGGCAGCAGCGACAGCGAGAGCGTGTCGAACAGCGCGAAGAACGCGGTGCCGATCACGAGCGCGGGCATCCGCGGCAGCACGCGGTGCCAGTCGTCGTGCGCGTCGTGCAGCCCATCGTGCAAGTCGGTGTGCAAATCGGTGCCCGAAAGCGGCGTGCTCCGGATCGATGCGAGGAACGGCAGCGCGAGCAGGAACAGCGCGCCGCAGATCGCGAAGCGCAGATGCGTGAGGCCGGCGATCTGGCTCACGAGCACGGGGCCGGCGAGCTGGAACAGCGTGAACGTGGTCGAGTAGATCGCGACGACGCGGCCGCGCGTGGCGTCGCTCGCGATCTGGTTGACCCACGCTTCGCTGACCGTGAACAGCATGATCAGCGCGACGCCGCAGACGAGCCGCAGCGCGCCCCAGACGAAGAGATTCGACGTGACCTGCATCAGCGCGATCGCGACCGCGGTCGTCAGCACGCAGCCGACGTTCACGCGGCGCGCGCCGCAGCGGCGCGCGATGCCCGTGACGAACGGCGCGGTCGCGATGCCGCCGAACGCCTGCGCGGCGGTCAGCAGCCCGACGACATCGGTGCCGTGGCCCGCGTCCGTCAGTGCGAGCGCGGTGAGCGGCAGCGTCGCGCCGGTGCCGAGGCCGACGACGGCAATGCTCAGCACCAGCGCCAGAAAGTCGCGTGAAAGGATCGATTTCATCGGCCGCATCGTACTACGGCCAGCTGCGCGTTCCGGCGAACAGGGGCGCGACGGAGGGTTATTCGTGACAGGGTTGTTCGCTGCGCGCGTGCGGCCGGGCGGGATTGGCGCTTACGCGCACTCGGTCGGCCCGGCGAGCGGGCGCCGCTCGAGCGATGCGGACCACAGCGTCAGCGCGAGCGCGGCCACCGCCATCGCGACGCCGACCCAGGGCAGCTTCACGAGCGGCACGCCGGCGCCGATCGCCATCCCGCCGAGCCACGCGCCGGTTGCGTTGCCGAGGTTGAACGCGCCCTGGTTCAGCGTCGACGCGAGGTTCGGCGCGTCGCTCGCGCGATCGACGATCATGATCTGCAGCGGCGGCACGAGCGCGAACGCGAGCATCCCCCACACGAAGATCGTCGCGAGCGCGGCGAGCGGTTCGTGCATCGTCACCGCGAAGATCGCGAGCACGACGCCGATCGCCGCGAGCGACACGATCACCGTCGGCATCCGCCGCCAGTCGGCCAGCTTGCCGCCGAGCGTGCCGCCGACGGTCAGCCCGACGCCGAACAGCAGCAGCACGTACGTGACCTGATGCGGCGAGAAACCGGTGACGCCCTCGAGGATCGGCGTGATGTACGTGAACACGCTGAACAGGCTCGCGGACACGAGCACGCTGATCCCGAGCACCATCAGCACCTGCGGGTGCCTGAGCACGCTGAATTCGCGCGTGATGCTGGTTTGAGGCATCGCGAGGTTGTTCGGCAGGCAGACCGCGAGCGCGGCCGCCGCGACGACGCCGATGCCGGTCACCGCCCAGAACGTCGCGCGCCAGCCGTACGCCTGGCCGAGCGCGGTGCCGAGCGGCACGCCGAGCACGTTCGCGAGCGTGAGGCCGGTGAACATCAGCGCGATCGCCTGCGCGCGGCGGTTCGGCGCGACGAGGCTGCTCGCGACGACCGACCCGATCCCGAAGAACGCGCCGTGGCAGAACGCGGTGACGACGCGCGCGGCCATCAGTACCGCATAGCCGGGCGCGACGGCGCAGAACAGGTTGCCCGCGATGAACAGGCCGATCAGCCCCATCAGCGCGCGCTTGCGCGGCATCTTCGCGGTGACGATCGCGAGGATCGGCGCGCCGACCGTCACGCCGAGCGCGTAGCCGGACACGAGCATGCCGGCGGCCGGGATCGACACGCCGAGATCGGCGGCGACGTTGGGCAGCAGGCCCATGATCACGAACTCGGTGGTACCGATTCCAAACGCGGCTATGGCAAGGGCGAGTAGGGGCAAGGGCATCGCGGGTGGCCTGACGGAAGGGCGCCGCCGGGCGGGCGCGGGATGCGCGGCGCGGGCGGACGGGGGACATCAGCCGCCGATTCTACGCCAGTGAAAACCCTTATGTCGGGGGCCGGATCGGATGTTGCCGGAATGCGACGGCGGGCTAGGTGGCGCCGCCCCAGCCGTTCTCGAACACGCACGCTTCGATCGGCATCCGCGCGGCCCAGCGCTCCTCCTCGAGCATCGGTTTCGCGTAGAACGCGTCGACGTGCCCGACGCACAGCACCGCGATCGGCTTCGCGCCGTCGGGCATGCCGAGCAGCGTGCGCAGCGCGTCGACGTCGAACAGCGACACCCAGCCCATCCCGAGCCCTTCGGCGCGCGCGGCGAGCCACATGTTCTGGATTGCGCATGCGGCCGACGCCAGATCCATCTCGGGCAGCGTGCGGCGGCCGAACACGTGGCGTTCACGGCCGTCGGCCAGCGCGACGACGAGCAACTCGCCGCACTCGCGCACGCCCTCGACCTTCAGCCGCATGAACTCGTCGTGGCGCTCGCCGAGCGCGTCGGCGGTCGCGCGGCGTTCCGCTTCGACGAGCGCGTGGATGCGCGTGCGCAGCGCCGGATCGGTGATGCGGATGAAGCGCCACGGCTGCATGAAGCCGACGCTCGGCGCATGGTGCGCGGCGCGCAGCAGCCGCGCGAGCACCGCCGGATCGACGCTCGCGCGCGTGAAGTGGCGCATGTCGCGCCGCTCGTGGATGGCGCGGTAGACGGCGGCGATGGCGGGATCGTCGAAACGCATGATCGGGACCAGTGAGGGAGCACGGCCGCCACGATAGCAGACCGCGGCGCGCGTGCGCCGCCCGCGCGCGCCGACAAGTGGCGGGCGACAGGCGGCGGGTGGCGGGCGGCGGCGACAGGCGGCGGGCGGCGGGCGACAGGTGGCGGCGGTTCACTGCAGGTTCGGCGCCGTGTCCGCGCGCTCGGCCGGCGCCGTCCGGTCGGGCGGCGCGTGACGCTCGTCGTCGCGCCCGGCGCGCCTGCCGAAATGCGCGAGCGCGTATTCGACGAAGCTGCGCGTGCGGGCGGGCACGAACTGGCGGTCCGGATAGACGAGCGTGCGCCGCGCGTCCGGATCGTCGGCCCGGTAGCCGGCGAGCACCGGCACGAGCGCGCCGCTGTCGAGCGCATCGGCCGCGAAGCTCTCGGGCAACAGCGCGATTCCGCTGCCCGCCACAGCGGCCTCGCGCACGAGCGACAGCCGGTTGACCGTGTAGCTCGGCTGCATCGGCACCAGATGCGCGACTCCGTCGGGGTCGACCATCCGCCACGTGCTGGACGGCTCGTGCGGCGCGAGCGCGATCCACGCGTGCTGGCTCAGATCGCCGGGCCTTCGCGGCAAGCCGCACCGCGCGAGATAGGCGGGCGACGCGCACGGCACCAGCGTATCCGGCGCGAGCGCATGGCCGACGAGCGCCGGATGGCCGTCGAGCCGGTCGCCGGTGACGATGCCCGCGTCGTAGCAGGTGTCGAGCGCGTCGATCGGCGCGTCGGCGATCGTCAATTGCACGCGTACCTGCGGATGGTGGCGCCGGAAGCCGTCGACGAGCGGCGTCAGCGCGCGCGGCGACAGCCTGCCGGACGCGACGACGCGCAGCGTGCCGACCGGTTCGCGCGTCGCATGCACGATCGACGATTCGAGATGGTCGAACGCCTCGAGCAGCGCGCGGCAGCCGTCGAGATAGCGCACGCCAGCCTCGGTCAGCGACAGGCTGCGCGTCGTGCGATGCATGAGCCGCGTGTTCAGGTGGCCCTCGAGTGCCGCGATCGACCGCGTGACGCGCGCATTCGACACGCCGAGCGTGCGCGCGGCGCGCCGGAAACTCTGTTGCTCGATGACGCAGATGAACACGCGCATGGTCTGGATCTGATTCATGGTTTGCGTATGCCTGGCCCGGTTGAGTGATTATGTTTGTGATTTTTCATTACGCATCCGGAAATGCAAATATGAAAAAATCTGCCCAATTTCTCCGTTGAATTGAAAATCGCATTTCGATGGACGACGGCAATTGTTAAATAATGTCGAGATATTCGTCAACCCGAAAAACAATCGAATGTCGGGAAATCGAAAGGCGACTCATAACGGGTTGGGTGTGGGGCGTTCGCGAAACCGGGATCGCAATTGGAAACTGGCAGTTTATTGATATATATCGAGATATCCGGCCGAAATATGGAATAAGTCGGATAAGGATTAAGGACATTTTCTTGAATAAATGGAGGGTATGTTGCGCAATCGCGCCATTCGCGTCGCCGCCGTCCAATCGCGTCCGGATTCGTGTTTTCCGGCCTTTTCACGCCGGCGGCGCTGCGCATGCCATTGCGTTTCCCCTTGCGCGCCGCCGCGGAACGCGGAATCATCGTCTGACCCGCCGCCCGCGCGCGACGGGCCGTCTCCGTTCCTTCGTCCACGCTTCGTTCCTTCGTCCACGTTTGCCCGCCATGTCCATCGATTACTCGCCGATTCCCTGTCCCGTCGTCGTGCCGCTCGACGCGATCCTCCCCGAAGAACCGTTGCTGATGATGGGGGCCGGCCCGGTCCCGATCCCGGCCGCCGTCGCGAAGGCGAACACGATCGTGATCAACCATCTCGGCGCGACGATGGCGAAGATCATCGAGCAGGTGAAGGAGATGGCGCGCTACGTGTTCCAGACCCGCACGAAGTGGGTGCTCGGCGTCGCCGGCCCCGGCTCCGCCGCGATGGAGATGGCGATCTCGAACCTCGCGTGGCGCGGCACGCGCGTGCTGTCGATCAAGAACGGCTTCTTCAGCGCGCGGATGGCCGAGATGGCCACGCGCGTCGGCGCCGATGTCTCGGTGCTCGACGTCGCCGACCGCTCGGTCGCGAGCCTCGACGAAGTCGCCGACGCGATCGCGCGCGAGCGGCCCGAGATCGTCACGATCGTGCACGGCGAAACGTCGAACACGGTCTGGAACCGCGATCTGCGGGAGATCGCGGCGCTCGCGAAGGCGGCGGGCGCGCTCGTCGTCGTCGACGCGGTCTGCACGCTGTCGACGATGCCGCTCGACATGGACGCGTGGGGAATCGACGCGGTGATCACCGGCGGGCAGAAGGGGCTGTCGTCGATTCCGGGCGTGTCGCTGATCGCGTTCTCCGACGCCGCGTGGGACCGGATGAAGGCGCGCACGGAGCCGAACGCGCACTGGTGTCTCGACATGGCGCTCGCCGAGAACTTCTGGCACAACGCCGGCTATCACTACACGGCGCCGGTGTCGGGCGTGCTCGCGCTGCACGAGGCGCTGCGGCTCGTCTGCGCGGAAACGCTCGAGAGCCGCTTCGCGCGCCATCTGCGCTGCTCGCTCGCGCTGCAGGCCGGCGTCGAGGCGATGGGCCTCGCGCTGTATGCGCCGAAGACGTGCCGGCTCAATTCGGTCGTCGGGATCGAAACGCCCGCGGGGCTGACGCCGGGGATGATCTGCGGGCACATCTCGAAGCAGTACCAGGTCGAGATCTCGGGCTCGTTCGGGCTGCCGATCGTGCGGATCGGGCAGATGGGCGAGCAGTGCCGCGAGCACAACCTGTTCCGCACGCTGCATGCGTTCGGGCGGACGATGGTCGACCTGAAGGTGCCGGTCGACCTGCCGGCGGGTGTCGCCGCGCTCGAGCAGGAGCTGTCGCGGCGAGGGGATTGAGCGGCCGGCGATCCGGGGGCCGGCGCGGGCGATGCCGCGTGTCGATTCCCGGATGAAACAACGCCCGCGCGAGGCGGGCGTCGAGCGATGCCGGCGCGCCGTTCAGGCGGCCGTCACGCCGGCCGCGGCGACGCGCGTCTGGCGCTGGTGCATCACGAGGGCGAGCACGGCGGCGAGCCCCGCGGCGATCGCCGCGAACAGGAACACCTGCGGATAGCCGAACGCGCCGGCGACGTAGCCGGCGAGCGGCCCGGTGATCCCGAGCGACAGATCGGTGAACACCGAGTACGCGGACAGCGCGGCGCCACGGCTCGCGGGCGGCACGAGCGCGACCGCCTCGACGCCGAGCGCGGGGAAGATCATCGCGAAGCCGAAGCCGGTGAGCGCGGCGCCGACGAGCGCGACGTGCGGCACCGGCGCGAGCCAGAGCAGCACGAGCCCCGCGCATTCGACGACGAACGACACGATCGCGACGCGGAAGCCGCCGTACGTCGGGATCATGTTCGAGAACAGCAGCCGCGCGCCGATGAACATCGTGCCGAATACGGTCAGCGACAGCGCCGCGTTCGGCCAGTGGCGCACCGCGTAGTAGAGCGTGACGAACGTCGAGATCGAGCCGAAGCCGGCCGCGCCGAGCGACAGGCCGATGCCGTGCGGCAGCACGCGCGTGAACACGCTCGCGTACGACATCCGCTCGCCGTGCACGATCGGCACCGCGGGCACGACGCGCGCGACGAAGTAGCCGCCGGCCGCGAGCGCGATCGCGAGCACGCCGATCAGCGCCGGATGCACCGCGTGCTCGATCATCACGCCGAGCGGCGCGCCGATCGCGAGCCCGCCGTAGGTCGCGATCCCGTTCCACGAGATCACCCGCGCGTTGTTCGCGACCCCGACTCGGCCGATTCCCCAGAGGATTGCGCCGGTGCCGCAGAGGCTCTCGCCGATCCCGAGCACGAGCCGGCTCGCGACGATCAGCGACACGCTCGTCACCGGCCAGCGCGCGAACAGCAGCCCGACGAGCAGCAGCACGCCGCTGGCGCCGCACGCGACGACCCCGCGCATCACGGTGCGCTTCGGACCGATCGTGTCGGAGAAGCGCCCGGCGAGCGCGCGCGACGCGAGCGTCGACACGTACTGCACACTGATCGCCGCGCCGGCGACGACGGTCGAGAAGCCGAGGTCGCCGTGCACGAAGCCCGGCAGCACCGCGAGCGGCAACCCGATCACGAGATAGCAAAGGAACGTGAACAGGACGACGGACATGATCTGCAGCGTGACGGCGAACCCGCTTTGCGGTAATGGGGCGGAATCAGTTGACATGGGGTCGGATGAATAACGGAGAATGGCCGGGCGGAAGCGCGATTTTCCCATGGAACCGGTTTTTTCGCATGGACCAAATAGTTCAATTCACCATTCGAATCGACATATGGCCGCAGTTATATGGGTTGCATGCGTGATGGGCTATGGGTTGCGGATATTGACGGTGATAGCGTTCAAACTGTCGTGAGAACACCAGCCGGCGCGAGGCGCGCGGCCCCGCCCAAACCCGTTTGAAGAAGATTCGAGACATGAGTGAGCCGATTCGTTTCTATCATCGCCACGCGATCCGTGAAGTCGACGGCGCGGACGTCACCCGCACCGTGCTGCAATACCTGCGCGAGGACGCGCACTGCACGGGCACGAAGGAAGGCTGCGCGGAAGGCGACTGCGGCGCGTGCACGGTCGTCGTCGGCGAGCTGACCGACGCGGGCACGGTCGAGTACAAGGCCGTCAACGCGTGCATCCAGTTCCTGCCGACGCTCGACGGCAAGGCGTTGTTGACCGTCGAGGACCTGCGCCAGCCGGACGGCGCGCTGCACCCGGTCCAGCAGGCGATGGTGGACTGCCACGGCTCGCAGTGCGGCTTCTGCACGCCCGGCTTCGTGATGTCGATGTGGGCGCTGTACGAGAAGCACGGCCACGAGACCTGCGGTCAGGCGTGCGCGGCGAAGGACGTGCCGTCGCGCACCGAGATCGCCGACGCGCTGACCGGCAACCTGTGCCGCTGCACCGGCTACCGTCCGATCGTCGATGCGGCGGTGCAGATGTTCGACATGCCCGGGCCGAACGCACCGGTCGATTCGGCCGCGCTCGCGCGCACGCTCGGGTCGCTGCGGCGCGACGACACGTTCGACTACGAGCGAGATGGCGCGCGCTTCGCGGCGCCGCGCACCCTCGACGCGCTCGCCGCGCTGAAGCTCGAACGGCCCGACGCGCGGATCCTCGCGGGCAGCACCGACATCGGTCTGTGGGTCACGAAGCAGATGCGCGTGCTCGACGACCTGATCTACGTCGGCCAGATTCCCGAGCTGCAGCGGATCGTGCGCGGCGACGACTGGATCGAGATCGGCGCGGGCGTGACGGTCGAGGCCGGCTACGCGGCGCTCGCGGACACATACCCGGAGCTGACCGAGATGTGGAAGCGCTTCGCGTCGCTGCCGATCCGCAACGCGGGCACGCTCGGCGGCAACGTCGCGAACGGCTCGCCGATCGGCGACTCGATGCCGGGCCTGATCGCACTCGGCGCGCGCGTCGTGCTGCGCGGCGGCGACGTCGTCCGCGAGATGCCGCTCGAGGCGCTGTACACCGGCTATCAGCAGAAGGACATGGCGCCGCACGAGTTCGTCGTGTCGGTGAAGGTGCCGCTGCGCACCGGCGCGAGAAAGAACCTGACGTTCCGCACGTACAAGCTGGCGAAGCGCTTCGACTCGGATATTTCGGCGGTGTGCGCGGCATTCGCGTTCATTGCTGACGGCGACACGATCCGCGAGCCGCGCGTCGCGTTCGGCGGGATGGCCGCGACGCCGAAGCGCGCGGCCGAGGCCGAGGCCGCGCTCGACGGCGCGACGTGGGACGAGGCCGCCGCGCTCGCCGCGATGCAGGCGCTCGAGCGCGACTACCAGCCGCTCACCGACATGCGCGCGACGAACGTCTACCGGCTCGACACCGCGAAGAACCTGCTTTACCGCTTCTGGCTCGAGACGCGCCCGCACGATCCGCTGCCGCCTCAGGCGCTGAGCGTGCGCGAGGTCGCCGCCGAATCGGCGCGCGTCTGACGATCGAAAGGTTACGGAGAATTCGGATGAACCAGCAAACAGAACCGTTCCTGACCACGCTCGACGCGAACGCCGACAGCGCGCAGGTCCACATTTCCCGTCCGCACGAGTCCGCGCATCTGCACGTGAGCGGCCGCGCGACCTACACCGACGACATTCCGTTCGTCGCCGGCACGCTGCATGCGGCGCTCGGGTTGTCGGCGAAGCCGCACGCGAAGATCGTGTCGATGAAGTTCGACGCGGTGCGCGCAACGCCCGGCGTCGTCGCGGTATTCACCGCCGACGACATTCCCGGCGTGAACGACTGCGGCCCGATCATCCACGACGATCCGGTGCTCGCGGACGGCGTCGTCCAGTACGTCGGCCAGCCGATGTTCATCGTCGTCGCGACGTCGCACGAGGCCGCGCGCCGCGCGGTGCGCCGCGCGCAGGTCGAATACGAGGAGTTGCCGGCGATCCTGACCGCGCAGGACGCGCGCGCGGCCGAGTCGTTCGTGATTCCGCCGATGAAGCTCGCGCGTGGCGATGCGACCGGGCATCTCGCGCAGGCGCCGCACCGCGAGGCCGGCGAGATGACGCTCGGCGGGCAGGAGCAGTTCTATCTCGAAGGGCAGATCGCGTACGCGGTGCCGAAGGACGACGACGGGATGCACGTGTACTGCTCGACGCAGCACCCGAGCGAGATGCAGCACATCGTCGCGCACGTGCTCGGCGTTGCGTCGCACAACGTGCTGATCGAATGCCGGCGGATGGGCGGCGGCTTCGGCGGCAAGGAATCGCAGTCGGGCCTGTTCGCGAGCTGCGCGGCGCTCGCCGCGTGGAAGCTGCTGTGCCCGGTGAAGCTGCGCCCGGACCGCGACGACGACATGATGATCACCGGCAAGCGGCACGACTTCCATTACCGCTTCGACGTCGGCTACGACGACGACGGCCGCATCGACGGCGTGTCGCTCGACATGACGTCGCGCTGCGGCTTCTCGGCGGACCTGTCCGGCCCGGTGATGACGCGCGCGGTGTGCCACTTCGACAACGCGTACTGGCTGCCGAACGTCGCGATCGCCGGCTACTGCGGGAAGACGAACACGCAGTCGAACACCGCGTTCCGCGGCTTCGGCGGCCCGCAGGGCGCGTTCGCGATCGAATACATCATCGACGACATCGCGCGCGGGCTCGGCCGCGATTCGCTCGACGTCCGCTATGCGAACCTGTATGGGAAGACCGAGAACAACGTGACGCCGTACGGCCAGACGGTCGAGGACAACGTGCTGCACGAGCTGTTCGCGGAACTCGAGGCGTCGAGCGACTACCGCGCGCGGCGCGCGAAAGTGCGCGAGTTCAACGCGCGCAACGCGGTGCTGAAGAAGGGCATCGCGCTGACGCCGGTGAAGTTCGGGATCGCGTTCAACGTCACGCACTTCAACCAGGCGGGCGCGCTCGTCCACATCTACACCGACGGCTCGGTGCTCGTGAACCACGGCGGCACCGAGATGGGCCAGGGCCTGAACACGAAGGTCGCGCAGGTCGTCGCGCAGGAGCTCGGCATCCGCTTCGAGCGGATCCGCGTGACCGCGACCGACACGAGCAAGGTCGCGAACACGTCCGCGACGGCCGCTTCGACCGGCTCGGACCTGAACGGCAAGGCCGCGCAGGACGCCGCGCGGCAGCTGCGCGAGCGGCTCGCGGCGTTCGCGGCGAAGCATTACGGCGACGGCGTGGTCGACGTCGAGCACGTGCGCTTCGCGGGCGACCGCGTGTGGATCGGCGCGACCGAGGTGCCGTTCGGCGAGGTCGTCGCGAAGGCGTACGTCGCGCGCGTGCAGCTCTGGTCCGACGGTTTCTACGCGACGCCGAAGCTGTACTGGGATCAGTCGAAGCTGCAGGGCCGGCCGTTCTACTACTACGCGTACGGCGCGGCGGTGTCCGAAGTGGTCGTCGATACGCTGACGGGCGAGATGCGCACGCTGCGCGTCGACGCGCTGCACGACGTCGGCGCGTCGCTGAACCCGGCGCTCGACATCGGGCAGGTCGAGGGCGCGTTCATCCAGGGGATGGGCTGGCTGACCACCGAGGAGCTGTGGTGGAACGCGGGCGGCAAGCTGATGACGCACGCGCCGTCGACGTACAAGATTCCGACCGTCAACGACACGCCGCCCGAGTTCAACGTGCGGCTGTTCGACAACCGCAACGTCGAGGACAGCATCCACCGGTCGAAGGCGGTCGGCGAGCCGCCGCTGCTGCTGCCGTTCTCGGTGTTCTTCGCGGTGCGCGACGCGATCGCGGCGATCGGCGACTACAAGATCAACCCGCCGCTGAACGCGCCGGCGACCGGCGAGTCGATCCTGCGCGCGGTGCAGGCCGTGCGCGCGGCGAAGGTGGGGTGAAATGACCCCCACGCTCACTTCGTTCGCGTGGGGGGGCGCAGCCCCCCCATCTCCCGAAAGCGCGTCCTTCGGAACACGCGGCGGCCCGGCGGGAGCTGACATGGCACCACTGAAGCTGCGCGAGGGCACCGGCCGGCGCAACCGCGCGGTCGACGCGCGCGCGCCGATCCACATCGTGCTGTTCGGCGCGGGGCACGTCGGGGAAGCGCTCGTCACGCTGCTCGGCGCGCTGCCGTGCGTCGTGCAGTGGGTCGACACGCGCGACGAGCTGTTTCCGGACGAGTGTCCGCCGAACGTGCAGCCCGAGCCGACCGACGCGCCCGAGGCGTACGTCGACGCGGCGCCGCCGGGCGCGTACTTCCTCGTGATGACGCACAATCACGCGCTCGATTTCTCGCTCGCCGAGCGGATCATGCGGCGCCGCGATTTCGCGTATTTCGGAATGATCGGCTCGCGCACGAAGCGCGTGAAGTTCGAGCGCCGGCTTGCGGCGCGCGGCGTTGATCAAGAGCGGCTGACCGAGATGGTGTGCCCGATCGGCGTCGCGGGGATCGTCGACAAGGCGCCGTGGTCGATCGCGGTCGCGGTGTGCGCGGAGCTGATGCAGGCGCGCGCGGGGATGGCGGTCGCTCACGCGAAGGCGCAAGTGCAAGTGTCGGCGGATGTCGTGTCTTGCGTGGCGGCGCGTTCCGGCGCGCATGTTTCGGCCTGAATTCGTCGCAATAATGCCTCGCCGGTGACGGCACGCGTTGCCGTCGTTCGTTATCCGTTCGGCCAGGTCACGCCGCGCGGCGCTTTTCTCTACACTGCATGGGTCGCGCGGCACGCCGCCGCGCTTTTCTTTCCGTGCAGGTGACCATGTCCGACGTCTTTCTCGACGCGCTCCACGCGTCCATCGTCGATATCGAGCGCTGGCTGTCCGGCGCCGACTCCGCGCCGGCGGCGCTCGATGCGCTGATCGAGCAGTTTTCTCCCGACTACACGATGATCCTGACCGACGGCCGCGCGATCGATCGCGACGGGCTGCGCGCGCTGTTCCGGCACATCGCCGGCGCGAAGCCGGGGCTGCGGATCGCACTGTCGGAAGTCCGCGTGCTGGCGTCGACCGGCACGCACGTGACGCTCACCTATCTCGAATCGCAGCACGCGTCGACCGGCGCGTTGCCCGCGCGCCGCGCGACCGCGGTGTTCGCGCGCGACGCGGACGGCGCGGTGCGCTGGCTGCATCTGCAGGAAACGTTCTGTACCGCGTGAAGTTCTGTACCGCGTGAGCCGCGCCTTCGTGAGCCGCGCGCGGGCGTTAGCGTGGGATCAGCGCGGAATCGGCACGGGATCAGCGCGGAATCAGCGCCGCTTGCCGCGCGCGGCGGTCAGCGTGTCGGACACGCTCTGCACCAGCCCGCGCAGCCACGCGATGTCGGTCGGCCGGTCCGGCTGCGGATGCGTGAGCAGATAGCTTCTGATCCGAGGAAACGGCACCGGCGGCTCGATGACGACGAGCGGCAGCATCTGCGCGTAGTGCATCGCGAAGCGGCGCGTCGTCGTGAAGATCAGGTCCGACTGCAGCAGCACCTGCGGCACGAGCCCGAAGTACGGCATCGTCGTCAGGATGCGTCGCGACAGCTTGGCGCGCGCGAGGCCGATCTCGATCGCATTGCGCTTGTCGCCGGTATAGGGCGTCGGCGCGAGGTGCGCGGCGGCCGCGTACGCGTCGCGGGTGAGCGGCGCGCGCGCGAGCGGATGATCGCCGCGCATCATGCAGACGATCGTGTCGGAGAACAGATCGTCGCGCGCGAAGCGCGGGTCCGGTTTCGGCCAGTTGCCGATCACGAGATCGAGCGCGCCGGATTCGAGCGCGCTCGCGTGGTCCAGCGTCGGGTTCAGCGAATCGAGCTCGAGATGCGCGTCCGGCGCCGCGTCGCGAAAGCGCGCGATCAGCGTCGGCATGAAGAAGTCGTTCAGGTAGTCGGGCGCGGCGATCCGGAACGTGCGGCGCGACGTCGCCGGATCGAAGTCGCCGTGCGGCGTCGCGATGAAGTCGACGTCGCGCAGCACCTGCTGCGCCGCGTCGAGCAGCGACGTGCCGTATTCGGTCGGCACCATCCCCGACTTGCCGCGCACGAGGATCGGGTCGTTCAGCGTCTCGCGCAGCTTGCGCAGCGCGGTGCTGATCGCGGGCTGCGTCTGGTTCAGCCGCAGCGCGGCCTGCGTGACGCTGCGCTCGAGCAGCAGCGTGCGCAGCACGCGCACGAGCCAGATATCGAGCGAGGCGGTACGGTCGTCGTCGTCGTATTCCATTGAATAGCAGGTATCGCTTTACACGTCGCCGCGCGGCAGCGTGCTGATCCGCTTCACCTCGCGCGATTCGAGCCAGTTCGGCGTGCGCGCGCAGTAGAGCACCATCGGCAGCGCGTCCTCGCCCCAGAACAGCTGTTTGTTCATCCAGAACGTCGGCACGCCGAACACGCCGAGCGCGATCGCGTCGTCGGTGTTGCGGCGCAACTGCGCGACCGTCTCCTCGAACTCGATCAGCGCTTCGCCGTGCCCGACGCCGACGCGCTCGCACAGCTTCGCGAAGCCGTCCGGCGTCGACGGATCCCGGCCATCGCGCCAGATGAAGCGGAAGATGTCGCGCACGGCCGAGATGTCCGCGCGCAGCGCGATCGCGAGACGCAGCGCGCTGTTCGAGTCGAACGGATGGACGGGCGGCATCTTGAACGGGATGCCGAGCTGTTCCGCGCGAAAGAGCGCGTGCCGGTACGTGAAGATCCGCTTCGACGGCACGTCCGCGCCCGAGCGATGGCCCCAGTGGCGGTAGAGGTCGGGCAGCGACACGGGCACCGGCTTGAACGGCACGTCGGGCCATTTGTCGTGCTGCTCGAGCAGCAGATACGAGAACGGCGACAGGAAATCGTAGAACCAGACTGGCTGGGTGGTGTCGAGTCCGGTTGTCATGACAATCTCCTGTCGATCAGGGGGCGCGGGCGGAAGGGCCACGCGCGCGAGGCCACCTCCATGATCGCCGATCGGCCGCTCAAGCGGAACCGGGAGTGGCCCGGGGCGCGCCGTCGTCCGGCGCGTCGTGCGCGTGCGGATGGACGTGTTCGTGGCCGTGCTCGTGGCCGTGCTCGTGATCGTGCGCATGCAGCCGCTCGCGGACGAAGCCGATGTGCTCGCGCAGCACGTAGAACTGGCCGGCGTACGCGAGCGGCATCTTCATCCGGTTCACCGATTCCTCGATGTCGTCGAGCCGGTCGAGCAGCTCGACGCGTTCCTCCGGCGTGTGCTCGCCGAGCGCGTTGCGCTCGAGCGCGATCAGCGCGCCGTACCAGCGGTAGATCCGCGAGCGCACGCGCCAGCCGTACAGCGCCGGCACGAACCGCAGCCCCGGGATCAGCACGACGACCAGCGGCACGACGATGAACAGCAGCCGGTCGACGAGGCTCGCGACCCAGAACGGCAGGCTCCGGTACAGGAACGTCTTGCCCGACTTGTAGTAGCGCGCCGCATCGTCGGATAGCGGGAAGCTGCGCGTGACCGACGACGGGAATTCGCCCGCGCGCTGCAGGATCGTCGCGTGGCCGTGCACCGCGCGCGCGGCCTCGATCAGCAGGTCGGACAATGCCGGATGCAACGAGTCGCGCGCGACGAGCTCGATCGTCGGCGAGATCATGTGGATGTCGGTCGGCGGCAGGTTCTGGCCGAGATCGTAGACGCCCATCGGCAGCGTCAGCTCGGTCAGGTACGGGAAGCGCCGCGTGTACGCCTCGGCCTGCTCGAACGAGAACAGATGGATGCCGGGCTCGCGGAACAGCTTCGACATCACCGGAATCTGCGTCGAGTCGCCGGACAGGAACGCCGCGTCGATCTTGCCGGCGATCAGCGCGTGCGCGGCGTCCTCGCCCGTGGTCGGCAGGATCTGCGTCTTGCCGCCGGGCGTGATGCCGTTCATCTTCAAGAGCGCGAGCCCGAGCTCGCGCGCGCCGCTGCCCTCGGGGCCGAGCGCGAGGCGCTTGCCGTTGAAATCAGCCAGCCGCTCGACGATGGGCCCGCGATACATGATCGCGAGCGGCACGTAGCCGACACTGCCGAGCGCGATCAGATGGTCGTCGCGCTTGGCCGGGCCGACGCCGCTCTGCACGAAGCCGACGTCGACGTGCGCGTTCGGATCGGACAGCCGCGCGAGGTTCGCGGCCGAGCCTTCGGACGGCAGCACGTCGAGCGTGACGCCGTTCTTCGCGAGGATCTGCTTGTACCGTTGCGCGGCGTTCCAGTACGTGCTGCCGGGCGGGCCGGACGAGATCACGAGCTTCGACGGCGGCGCGGGCTGGATCAGCGCGATCGCGAACCAGATCGCGGCGCCCGCGAGCAGCAGGGTCGGCCCGATCGACAGCGCGAGGTCGCGCCACGACACGGTGACGAAGCGGGCGAGGATGCGGGGCGGCTGGCGGCGGCGCGGGTTTGGCTTCATGGTCGGCAGCCGGCGGCATTGCGCGGGTCGCGCGCGTGACGCCGGACGAAGTACGGGGCGAGTATGGGTGCGAAGGTGCGGATGCACTCGCGGCGATGGTAACCGAGTTCGCCGCGCGCCGCGCATTCGGGCGACGCGTACTTCGGCAAAGTCTGTCGGCAAAGTCTTTGCGAATCCGCGGGCGCTGGATTACATTGTGCGGCGCAGCCGCGTTTTTGCCGCGCGGCGCGACCCGGCACTTCGATCAGACCGGGCGCGCCCCGATCCGGTGGCTGCCCGGCAGGCTCGCGCGGGAACCCGCGTCCCGCGTACGCCCGGCCGTCCATTCGCCTCTCTCGCATCGCCGTGGAATCACCGTCGGCCGGTTGCGCTCGCGCAGCCGGGCGGCAGCCCGTTTGGGGGTGTCCTCCGGCCGCGCCGCCGCGCGCGGCCGTTCACGCAGTCACAAGGAGATAGAAAGCATGAAGTCGATCGTGTTGAGAGCGTTGGGTGCGGCCGCCGTCGCCGTGTGCCTGTCCGGCAACGTGTATGCGCAGGCGAGCGATACGGGCGCGGCTGCCGTGTCCGCGCCGGCCGCCGCGAACGGCGGCGGGAAGGCCGCTGCAAAGGCCGACGCGAAGGCCGCGCGCAAGGCGAACCGCAAGCTGGGCTACGCGGTGCGCAAGGCGATTTCGAAGCAGAGCGGCGTCGACGTGTCGAACCTCGTCGTCCGCTCGAAGGGCGGCGTGGTGTCGCTGCAGGGCACGATGCCCGACACGTCGCAGATCGACAAGGCGGCCGCGGCCGCGAAGACCGTGCCGGGCGTGACGTCCGTCGTCAACAAGCTGACGGTCCAGCAGCAGTGAAGCGCCGGGCGGCGCACGTGTGCCGCGGTTGCGGATCCCGACGCAGCTGAAGGGGACGCAGGTGCGGTGAGCGCGTGACGCCGCGCGGCCGCGCAGGCGCGCGGCCGGCGCAGCAAGAAAAAACGCCGCCCGGCGACGAGCCGGGCGGCGTTCTCGTATGCGGGAGCGGCGCTTACGCGAGCACGAGCCGCGTGCCGACCGCGACGAGCGTTGCCGCGAGCATGTTGCGCAGCAGCCGCTCGGGCGCGCGCGTCGACAGGTAGCTGCCGATCACGATGCCGGGCAGCGAGCCGAGCAGCAGCGACACGAGCATCGCCCAGTTCACCGAGCCGAGCATCCAGTGGCCCGTTCCGGCGATCAGCGTGAGCGGCACCGCGTGCGCGATGTCGGAGCCGACGATGCGCGTCGTCTTGAGCGCCGGATACAGCAGCAGCAGCACGGTCACGCCGATCGCGCCCGCGCCGACCGACGTCAGCGACACGAGCACGCCGAGCACCGCGCCGGTCAGCACGGTCGCGGCGAGCGTCTGCGATGGGCGCGGCGCGAACGGATTGCGCGCGGCGAACGCGGCGAGCTGCGGGCGGAAGATCAGCGACAGCGCCGTCAGCAGCAGCGCGCCGCCGAGCACGAACTGGATCAGGCGCGACGCGCCGGGCGAACCGAGCCCGTACGAATGCAGAAACCACAGCGTCAGCATGGACGCCGGCACGCTGCCCGCCGCGAGCCGGCCGGTGATCCGCCAGTCGACGGAACCCTTCAGGCCGTGCACGAGCGTGCCGGTCGCCTTCGTCGCGGCCGCGTACAGCAGGTCGGTGCCGACCGCCGTCGCCGGATGGACGTTGAACAGCAGCACGAGGATCGGCGTCATCAGCGAGCCGCCGCCGACGCCCGTCATGCCGACGAGGAAGCCGACGAACAGGCCGGACACGGAGTACAGCAGATCGATATGAGGAAGCGGCATCGGATGCGGACCGTCTGGCGGTAGGGCCGCACGGTAGGGGTATCAAGGTGGGTCATTGTCGCAAAACTTGCCGCCCGCCTTACGATGGATTCGTAAGTACGATATGCGTGGGCGTGCTAAAGGCGCGGTCGGGATGCACCGGAGTGGTGCGTCGCTGAGACCGTTGATCCTGCCGATGCCGTCGCGGCCGTTGACGCCGTTGATACCGCCGATACCGCCGATACCGCCGATACCGCCGATGCCGTCGCGGCCGTCACGCGTGCGGCGGCAGCGCGCAGCCGTCGGGGCCGCATGCGCCGGCCTCGGCGCCGCCCGGCGACGGCGCGTGCGCGCGGTCGCGCCATGCATGGTCGAGCGCCTGCGCGAACGCGTCGGCCGGCTGCGCGCCCGACACCGCGTAGCGGCCGCCGAACACGAAGAGCGGCACGCCGCGGCCGCCGAGCCGCGCGGCGCGCTCGCCGTCGGCGTCGACTTCGTCGCGGAACGCGTCGCTGCCCAGCAGCGATTCGGCCGCCGCGCGCTCGAGCCCGACCTCGACCGCATAGTCGAGCAGCGCCGCATGGTCGAACAGCGAGCCGTGCTCGCAGAAGTACGCGCGGTAGAGCCGCTCGGTCAGCGCGTGCGCGCGGCCGGTCGTTTCCGCGAGCTTCACGAGCCGGTGCGCGTCGAGCGTATCGCCGGCGAACGTGCCGGGCAGGTCGTAGCGCAGCCCGACGCTCGCGGCCGCGTCGGTCACCTGCGCGAGCATCCGGTCGACCTGCGCGGGCGCGAGCCCGTACTTCGCGGCGAGCATCGTCTCGACCGGCTCCGGCGCGTGACCGGGCATCAGCCGGTACGCGCGCAGCACGACGTCGACGTGGTCCGCGTGCGGGAACGCGGCGAGCGCCGCATCGAAGCGGCGCTTGCCGATCCAGCACCACGGACAGATCAGGTCGGACCAGATTTCAACGGAAAGCTTCGGACGGCGTGCGTGAGAAAGGGCGATCGGCATGTTTGGGGGAGGCTAGGCACATTGGCCTCCACTATATCGGGGTTTTTCGCCGGAACGCCATGCCGGCAACGCGCTATCGGGGCTTCTATATGAACGCGCGTCGTTTGCGCAATGGAGGTCGGGGCGCGGAGATCAAACCGGCGAGCGCCGAGGTCGGAGGTCGGGGGTGTGGAGATCAAACCGGCGTGCGCCGAGGTCGGAGGTCGGGGCGTGGCGGTCAAACCGTCGTGCGCCGAGGTCGGAGGTCGGGACGCGGAGATCAAACCGGCGAGCGCCGAGGTCGAAGGTCGGGGCGCGGAGATCAAACCGTCGTGCGCCGAGGTCGGAGGTCGGGGGTGTGGAGGTCAAACCGGCGTGCGCAGAGGTCGGAGGTCGGGGCGTGGCGGTCAAACCGTCGTGCGCCGAGGTCGGAGGTCGGGGGGCGCGGCGGTTAAACCGTCGCACGCGGCGGTCGGAGGTCGGGGCGCGGCGGTTAAATCGTCGCGTTCGGCGGTCGGAGGTCGGGGCGCGGCGGTTAAACCGTCGCGCCCGGCGGTCGGAGGTCGAGGCACGGAGATTAAACTGTCGCGCTTGGCGGTCGGAGGCCCGGGTGCGTCGCCCGGCGCATGATCGATCGACACGATACGAGGAAGCATGGATTTCGACGTCATCGTCCTGGGGGCGGGCATCGTCGGCGTTTCGTCGGCGCTGCATCTGCAGGATCGCGGCCGGCGCGTCGCGCTCGTCGACCGGCGCGGGCCCGGCGAGGAAACGAGCCACGGCAACGCGGGCCTGATCGAGCGCTCGTCGGTCGTGCCGTACGCGTTTCCGCGCGGGCTCGGCACGCTGCTGCGCTACGCGCGCAACCGCTCGGTCGACCTCTATTACGACTACAAGGCGCTGCCCGCGTACGCGGGCTGGCTCGCGCGTTTCTGGTGGGAGTCGTCGCCGCGGCGGCTCGACGTCGCCGCGCGCGACATGCTGCCGCTGATCGCCGCGAGCGTCGACGAGCACGACGCGCTGCTCGCCCGCACCGACGCCGCGCCGCTCGTGCGCGACGGCGGCTGGATCGAGGCGTTCCGCTCGCCCGCGCGCTTCGATGCGGAGCGGCGCATGCAGGAACGGGTCGCGCGCGACCACGGGCTGAAGATGGCCGTGCTCGACGCGGCCGCACTGCGTGCGAGAGAGCCTAGCATCGGCGACGCGTACTGCGGCGCACTCCACTGGCAGGATCCGAAGTCGGTCGCGAGCCCGGGCGGGCTCACGAAGGCCTATGCGCGCCTGTTCGAGCGCGAAGGCGGCGCGTTCGCGAACGGCGACGCGACGACGCTCGAGCGGGCCGGCGACGGCTGGCGCATCGCGACCGCGCATGGGCGCATGGCGGCGCGCGACGTCGTGATTGCGCTCGGGCCGTGGTCCGACCAGGTGCTCGCGCCGCTCGGCTACCGGATTCCGCTGCGCGCGAAGCGCGGCTACCACATGCACTACAGGCCGACGCGCGGGGCGTTGTCACTGCCGGTCTGCGACACCGAGCAGGGCTTCGTCGTCGCGCCGATGGAGGGCGCCCGGCTGCGGCTGACGACCGGCGTCGAGATCGCGCGGCGCGGCGCGCCGCCGACCGGCATCCAGCTCGCGCGCGCGGAGCCGCTCGCGCGCGACGCGTTCGGGATCGGCGAGCGGCTCGATCCGGCGCCGTGGCTCGGGATGCGCCCCTGCACGCCGGACATGCGGCCGGTGATCGGGCCCGCGCCGCGCCATCCGCATCTGTGGTTCGCGTTCGGCCATTGTCATCACGGGCTCACGCTCGGGCCCGCGACCGGGCGCCTGCTCGCCGAAATGATGACCGGCGCGCCGACGTTCATCGATCCCCATCCGTACCGCGCCGAACGCTTCGATTGAGCGAGCGGCAACGCGACTGCCGGCGGCCCGGGGCGGCCCGCGCCGCCGGGTTCCGGCGCGCATTTCACAGGATTTCATAATTTTTCCAATAGCTGTCGATTTGGCGATTTGCGTCAGGATTCGCTGTGTTCGGCGTAGCAATTTGGAAAGAAAAATCGAATGAAGAAATAAATTGGATGGCAAATTTTTTCTTCATTTTCATATCTTCGTCATTAGAGTTTTTTAGCCGTCCTGGCTGTCCTTTTTTCACCTCTTGGACGGCTCCGTTACGTGCGAGCGGATGTACCGGAACACGTTACTGCGGGGCTCGCAAACGTTACGTTACGTCCCGCATGGATTCCGATCATTTTTCATGCCAATGAATGCGGAGCCACGCTCAATTCCCAATGAAATCAATTAATAGAGTGTTACCGCATCGCAATAAAAATATGGAAATACCAGAAAATTAGGCTTGGCACGAATCGTGCTCCATGTCCTCGGGCTTGATCAATGTAGGGCCAACAACAACGAGGTCATGATGCGAAAGAACTTCAAATTGACGGGTGCAGCGCTGTCGGTTGCGACAGTTTTCGGGGCACTTGCTTCCGCGTCGGCGGTGGCGGGGCCGCTGGATGCGCTGCCGATCGTGGTCGTCGGCAATCCGCCGAGCGGCGGTGTGTCGGTGAACGTGAATGGCGCGACGCCCGCGGGTTCGATCGGCGTGACCGGGTCGGGCGCGGGTAATGTGACGACGCTGTCGGGCGCCCTCGGCGCTCCGAGCGCCGTGCTGAACGGCGCGGTGAATTCGGTGACGGGTGCGCTGGGCGGCGGCGTGGTGAATCCGGGCGGGCCGATCCAGGGCGTGCAGGGTGTGGTGGGCACGGTGACCGGCGCGCTGGGCGGCAACGGCGGCGTGGCGGTTCCGCTCGGTGCGGTGCAGGGCGCGGTGGGTGGCGTGACCGGCGCGCTGGGCGGCAACGGCGGCGTGGCGATTCCGCTTGGTGCGGTGCAGGGCGCGGTGGGTGGCGTGACTGGCGCGCTGGGCGGTGCCGGCGTAGGCGGCGCGGTGGTTCCGGTGGGTCCGGTGCAGGGCGTGGTGAACACGGTGACCGGCGCGCTGGGTGGTGCCAGCGGCATGAGCCTGCCGACGGCGGTTCAGGTCGGGCTCGGCGAAATCGGCGAAGGTGCGAGCGATGTCGTGGGCGGCGCGGCGGGCATTCTGGGCTCCGCCGTCGGTACCGTGAGCAACCCGGCGACCGTTCTGAATACGGTGACGGGCGCGCTGGGTGGTGCCGGCAGTGGGGGGATTCAGCCGCTGGGTGCGGTCCAGGGCGTCGTGAATACGGTGACGGGTACGCTGGGTGGTGTTGGCGGTGTCGGTGGTGTCGGTACGGGTCCGGTGCAAGGCGTCCTGAATACGGTGACCGGTACGTTGGGCGGTGTTGGTGGCGTTGGCGGCGTCGGTACGGGTCCGGTGCAAGGCGTCCTGAACACGGTGACCGGCACGTTGGGCGGTGTTGGTGGCGTTGGCGTCGGTACGGATCCGGTGCAAGGTGTCCTGAACACGGTGACCGGTACGCTGGGTGGTGTTGGTGGCGTTGGTGGTGGTACGGGTCCGGTGCAAGGCGTCCTGAACACGGTGACCGGTACGCTGGGCGGTGTTGGTGGCGTTGGCGTTGGCGGTGGTACGGGTCCGGTGCAAGGCGTCCTGAACACGGTGACCGG
>NZ_JACBNX010000050.1 GCF_013403875.1 Burkholderia guangdongensis
AAGCTCGCGCTGTGCCGCGAAGCGGGCGCCGACGAGACGATCAATTATTCGACCGAGGATCTGCGCCGCCGCGTGGACGAGCTGACCGGCGGGCGCGGCGCGGACGTCGTGTACGACCCGGTCGGCGGCAAGTACACGGAGGCGGCGCTGCGCGCGACCGCGTGGCGCGGGCGCTTCCTCGTGGTCGGCTTCGCGGCCGGCGAGATTCCGAAGATCGCGTTGAACCTCGCGCTGCTGAAAGAGCGGGACATCCTCGGCGTGTTCTGGGGCGACGCGATGCGGCGCGACCCGGCGCAGCACATGGAGAACATGCGCCTGCTCGGCGAGTGGTTCGCGGCGGGGAAGGTGAAGCCGGCGATCACGGAGCGCGTGCCGCTCGCGCGCGCGGCGGACGCGATCGCGCGGATGGCGAACCGGCAGGTGAAGGGCAAGGTTGTCGTGCATCCGGAGGCGTAAATCGTGAGCTTGATATCTGTGATCGCCGCCGCGCCGTTCATCAGTCTGACCGACTTGATCCACATGACGGCCGTCGAGCGCGGCGAGCATCCCGCGCTCGTCTGCGACGGCGAGACGATCTCGTACGCGGCGCTCGATGCGATGATCGAACGCTTCGCGCATGCGCTGCAGCGCGACGGCATCGAGCCCGAGGACGTCGTCGCGATCTGCGCGACGGGCTCGATCCGCTACGTGGTCGCGTTCCTCGGCGCGCTGCGCGCGGGCGCGGCGGTCGCGCCGCTGTCGCCGGCATCGCATCCGGACAGTCTCGCCGGCATGATCGACAACGCCGGCGCGCGGATCGTGTTCGCCGATGCGCCGGCGCGCGCGCTGCTCGCCGCCGCGAAGACGCCGCCGCGGGTCCGCGCGATCGCGTTCGATGCGGCTGACACGGCTGACGCGGCCGACGGTTACGACGCGTGGCTCGCGCCCGAGGGCGCGGTCGCGCGGCCGGTCGAGATCCGGCCGGAATGGGCATTCAACATCATCTACTCGTCGGGCACGACCGGGATGCCGAAGGGCATCGTGCAGTCGCACGCGATGCGCTACGCGTATACGCAGCGCAGCCTCGATCGCGGCTACGGGCCCGACGCGGTCACGCTGATCTCGACGCCGCTCTATTCGAACACGACGCTCGTCAGCTTCTTCCCGACGCTCGCGCTCGGCGGCACCGTCGTGCTGATGCCGAAGTTCGATGCGACGCGCTATCTGGAGCTCGCGCAGCGTCATCGCGCGACGCACAGCATGCTCGTGCCGGTGCAGTATCAGCGGCTGCTCGCGCATCCGGATTTCGATCGCTACGACCTGTCGGCCTTTCGCGGCAAGTTCTGCACGAGCGCGCCGTTCGCCGCGAGCCTGAAGGCGGACGTGCTGCGCCGCTGGCCGGGCAAGCTGACCGAGTACTACGGGATGACCGAAGGCGGCGCGTCGTGCGAGTTGCGCGCGGACGAATTCCCGAACAAGCTGCACACGGTCGGCCGCCCGGTGACGGGCCACGAGATGCGCCTGATCGATCCGGACGGCAACGAAGTCGCGCCGGGCGGGATCGGCGAGGTCGTCGGCCGCTCGCCGGCGATGATGACCGGCTACTACCGGCAGCCGGACAAGACTGCGGAAGCGGAATGGTACGACCGGGACGGGCGGCGCTTCATCCGCACCGGCGACGTCGGCCGCTTCGACGAGGACGGCTTTCTCGTGCTGATGGACCGCAGGAAGGACATGATCATTTCCGGTGGCTTCAACATCTATCCGAGCGATCTCGAGCAGGTGCTGGTCGGGCATCCGGACGTCGCCGAGGTCGCGGTGGTCGGCGTGCCGTCGGAGCAGTGGGGCGAGACGCCGGTCGCGTTCGTCACGCTGAAGGCCGATGCAGCGGCTTCGGCGGCGTCGGCGGATGCGCTGATCGCATGGGCGAACGAGCGGCTGGGCAAGATGCAGCGACTCGCGGAAGTCGTCGTCGTCGACACGCTGCCGCGCAGCGCGATCGGCAAGGTGCTGAAGCGCGAATTGCGCGATGGGTTCAAGCCGTCGTCGTCATCGTGACGGCAGGCGGCTGAGTCGGGACGGACAACGGCAACGGCCGGCTTTGAAGCCGGCCGTTGCCGTTTACTTCGTCATCAGAACGAATGCTGGATGCCGATGTCGGCGGCGAACTGCGAGCCGGTGACGCCGAACGGCGCGCCGTTGATCGCGAGGCCGGTGTCCATCAGACCGTGGTTGTTCACGTAGGCGATCTGCGAATAGAGCATCGTGCGCTTGGACAGCGAGTAATCGAGGCCGACGGAGCCGAGGATCGAGTGGTTGTTGGAGTCGTTGCCGTCGCGGGTGTAGTAGACGCCACTGTCGAGCGCGAGTGACGGGGTGATCGCGTAGTCGACGCCGCCGGAGATCACGCGGTTGTCGAAGGAGCCTGCGACCTTGTAGAGGGTGTAGGCGGCTTTGACGGTGAACTTGTCGAAGTGATAGCTGGCGCCGATGTTGCGGCCGGCGAAGGCGATGGTGCTGGGGAA
>NZ_JACBNX010000051.1 GCF_013403875.1 Burkholderia guangdongensis
TGTGTAGGTCCCAAGTTCAGATGTCGCGTTTCCGCTAAATAAAAATGTCGTGTTTTGGCCTGTAGGTTGATCGCCGACACCCCTCAGGGAGCGCCGGCGATGAACGCGACTGGGACGATCACGATGACGATGCATGAAGTAGATCGGCTGAAGGTCATTGAGGCAGTGGCCGAGTGTCGACTCAAGCCCGGCCAGGCAGCCGACCGGCTGAGTTTGAGCGTGCGGCAGGTTGAGCGCCTCGTGCTGCGCTATCGCGCGGCCGGCGTGGCGGGACTGGTGTCGGGCAAGCGTGGGCGCCCGAGCAATCACCAGTTGCCTGCTGGCAAAGCGCAGCGGGCGCTGGCGTTGATCCGCGAGCGTTACACGGATTTTGGACCAACGCTGGCGTGCGAGAAGCTGCGCGAATGTCACGGCATCGATCTGGCCGTCGAAACGGTTCGTACGCTGATGATGGCCTCCGGTCTGTGGATTCCGCGCAAACAACGCCCGCCGAAGGTCTACCAGCCGCGGAATCGGCGCGCGTGCCTGGGCGAACTGATTCAGATCGACGGCAGCGACCACCGCTGGTTCGAGGACCGTGCGCCCGCGTGTACGCTGTTGGTGTTCATCGATGATGCAACCGGACGGCTGATGGCGCTGCATTTCACGGCGAACGAGTCGACGTTCAGCTATTTCGAGGCGCTGTCAAAGTATTTGAGTTCGCACGGCAAGCCGGTGGCGTTCTACAGCGACAAGGCGAGCGTCTTTTACGTGAGGAAACGCTCGGAGACTGCGGGCAAAGGCGTCACGCAGTTTGGCCGGGCTCTGTACGAGCTCAATATCGACGCGTTTTGCGCAAACACGAGTCAAGCCAAGGGGCGCGTGGAGCGGGCCAACCTGACACTGCAGGACCGGCTCGTCAAGGAACTCAGGCTGCGCGGAATCAGCACGCGCGAGGCAGCCAATGCATATGCGCCCTCCTTCATCGCTGACTTCAATCGGCGCTTCGGCAAGCCGCCCAGGAGCGATCACGATGCACATCGGTCGCTGCGCGCGGACGAAGATCTGAGGCAGATACTGTCCTATCGCGTGCCGCGCAGAGTATCCAATGCGTTGACGGTGCAGTATGACCGCGTGATGTACCTGCTAGCCGATTCGGCGGCCAATCGCAGCCTCGTGCGCGAATACGTTGAGGTCGTCGAATATCCCGATGGCGTGATCGAGGTACAGGCCAACGGTGTGGTGCTGCCGTGCCGACAATACGATCGCATCACGTGCATCGATCAAGGCGCAGAGGTTGAGAACAAGCGGCTGGCCAGCGCACTGGAAGTCGCCCGGCGCGTCCAGACCATCCGTGACGATCGCCGTGCATCCGGTTCACCGTCCCGCACCCATAGCGGTGAAGAGGTTCGAGCGAAGAAGGCGCTCATCGGGCTGAAGAAGCAGCGTGCACTCGAGGTTGCCGACCTAAATCAAGCCATTCTCGAAGTCAGCGCCAAAGGAGTCAGGGAACGGGGGGCGGCTTCGCCGCCCCACCCCAACACCATAAACAAGGACAAGACAAAGCCCAAACACCGCGACATTTCAATTTAGCTGGAAGCACGACAATTGAACTTAGCGGGGACATT
>NZ_JACBNX010000052.1 GCF_013403875.1 Burkholderia guangdongensis
CACCCCTTCCCATCCCGAACAGGACCGTGAAACGACTCTACGCCGATGATAGTGCGGATTGCCCGTGTGAAAGTAGGTAATCGTCAGGCTCCCCTTACTGAAAAACCCCCGCCCAACCGGCGGGGGTTTTTTGCTTTGGGGCGCGGAACAAGCCACCTCGCTTCATTTCAGCCACTGCAGCTGCAGGCCTCCGAAAGCCTGCAAGGCCGGGTGTCGAGGATCATCGATCTACCGCGGTGGAGACGCGTATGACGGGATTCTTGGGGCCGGATGAGCAAGTCCAGGCCCGAAGCATTCCGAAGCGCCGCTGGGCCCGCCAGCGGGCCCGTAACGCGCCTCTGTGATCCAGGGCAACTCCCCGCCATATCTCCCTGCCCACGGCAGCAAAAGCTGTCCCGGGCAAGCAAAAACCGCGGTATACGGTCACTCGGCATGAAATTTGCCGGAATTTTCGTCTTGCCCCCTTGGCTCCGCGGCCGGAACGCCGTATGATGGCGGTCTTCTGATTTCCGGCGCACGCAGTGCATCGCGCCGGACGCGGAATCTGACGAGGATGTGAGCATCAAGAGAATGAAAATAATCTCTCGATGTGCTTGACACAGGCAAGATGTGCATCCATAATCGTCAGTTCTCTACGGAGGGGTGCCCGAGTGGCTAAAGGGGGCAGACTGTAAATCTGTTGGCTTACGCCTACGTTGGTTCGAATCCAACCTCCTCCACCAAGACATAAACGCAGCGAGCGGTAGGGAATCGTTAGTGGCCCGTGCGGGTGTAGCTCAATGGTAGAGCAGAAGCCTTCCAAGCTTACGACGAGGGTTCGATCCCCTTCACCCGCTCCAGTTCGTGAAGTTTGAAGCGTAGAAGCGCCCATGTGGCTCAGTGGTAGAGCACTCCCTTGGTAAGGGAGAGGTCGGCAGTTCGATCCTGCCCATGGGCACCAAAAGTTGTCAGTGTCTGTTTGCGCGCGGCGCAACATGTGAAATTCCTTTCGGGAGTCGAAAATGGCCAAAGGTAAATTCGAGCGGACCAAGCCGCACGTGAACGTAGGTACGATTGGTCACGTCGACCACGGCAAGACGACGCTGACGGCAGCGATCACGACCGTGCTGACGAAGAAGTTCGGCGGCGAAGCGAAGGCGTACGACCAGATCGACGCGGCACCGGAAGAAAAGGCGCGCGGCATCACGAT
>NZ_JACBNX010000053.1 GCF_013403875.1 Burkholderia guangdongensis
GGCGCGATCCTGGTGTGCTCGGCCGCTGACGGCCCGATGCCGCAAACGCGTGAGCACATCCTGCTGGCGCGTCAGGTCGGCGTGCCGTACATCATCGTGTTCCTGAACAAGTGCGACATGGTGGACGACGCGGAACTGCTCGAGCTGGTCGAGATGGAAGTGCGCGAGCTGCTGTCGAAGTACGACTTCCCGGGCGACGACACGCCGATCGTGAAGGGTTCGGCGAAGCTGGCGCTGGAAGGCGACACGGGCGAGCTGGGCGAAGTGGCGATCATGAACCTGGCGGATGCGCTGGACACGTACATCCCGACGCCGGAGCGCGCGGTGGACGGTGCGTTCCTGATGCCGGTGGAAGACGTGTTCTCGATCTCGGGCCGCGGTACGGTGGTGACGGGTCGTGTGGAGCGCGGCGTGGTGAAGGTCGGTGAGGAAATCGAAATCGTCGGTATCAAGCCGACGGTGAAGACGACCTGCACGGGCGTGGAAATGTTCCGCAAGCTGCTGGACCAGGGTCAGGCCGGCGACAACGTCGGTATCCTGCTGCGCGGCACGAAGCGTGAAGACGTGGAGCGTGGTCAGGTTCTGGCGAAGCCGGGTTCGATCACGCCGCACACGCACTTCACGGCTGAGGTGTACGTGCTGTCGAAGGACGAAGGTGGTCGTCACACGCCGTTCTTCAACAACTACCGTCCGCAGTTCTACTTCCGTACGACGGACGTGACGGGCTCGATCGAGCTGCCGAAGGACAAGGAAATGGTGATGCCGGGCGACAACGTGTCGATCACGGTGAAGCTGATTGCGCCGATCGCGATGGAAGAAGGTCTGCGCTTCGCGATCCGCGAAGGTGGCCGTACCGTCGGCGCCGGCGTCGTCGCCAAGATCATCGAGTAA
>NZ_JACBNX010000054.1 GCF_013403875.1 Burkholderia guangdongensis
CGCATCGAAAACGTGGTCAAGAAATTCGGCGACAGCACGGCCGTGGACAACGTGAACCTGACGATCATGAAGAACGAGCTGTTCGCGCTGCTGGGCAGTTCGGGCTGCGGGAAGTCGACGCTGCTGCGGATGCTGGCGGGCCTGGAGACGGCGACGTCGGGCAAGATCTTCGTGGACGGCGAGGATCTGGCGACGCTGCCGCCGTACCGCCGGCCGGTGAACATGATGTTCCAGTCGTACGCGCTGTTCCCGCACATGACGGTGGAATCGAACGTGGCGTTCGGACTGAAGCAGGAAGGCACGCCGAAGAACGAGATCAAGGAGCGGGTGGGCGACGCGCTGGCGCTGGTGCAGATGAGCAAGTACGCGCAGCGCAAGCCGCACCAGCTGTCGGGCGGCCAGCAGCAGCGGGTGGCGCTGGCGCGCTCGCTGGTGAAGCGTCCGAAGCTGCTGCTGCTGGACGAGCCGATGTCGGCGCTGGACAAGAAGATCCGTCAGAAGACGCAGCTGGAGCTGGTGAACATCATCGAGAAGGTGGACGTGACGTGCGTGATGGTGACGCACGACCAGGAAGAGGCGATGACGATGGCGAGCCGTCTGGCGGTGATGAGCGAAGGCAAGATCATGCAGATCGGCGCGCCGAGCGAGGTGTACGAATACCCGAACTGCCGGTTCTCGGCGGAGTTCATCGGCTCGACGAACCTGTTCGAAGGGCGGATCGTGGAGGACGAGCCGGACCACATCTTCGTGGAAAGCGAGGATCTGGAGACGCGGATGTACGTGAGCCACGGGGTGACGGGGCCGATGGGGATGCCGGTGGGGATCTCGGTGCGCCCGGAGCGGGTGCGGGTGTCGCGCGAGAAGCCGACGACGGCGCACAACTGGGCGCGCGGGGTGGTGACGGACGTGGCGTACATGGGCGCGTACTCGCTGTACCACGTACGGTTGCCGAGCGGCAAGACGGTGATGTCGAACCTGTCGAGCGCGAACCTGATGCACGACGGCGCGCCTGCCTATAACGACGACGTGTTCGTCTCCTGGTCGCCGGCGAGCGGCGTGGTGCTGACGCAATGAGAACGACTGCTCCTACCCAAACGGCGCCGGTGTCGACCGGCGCGCCGGCCGGGGTGCCGGCCCAGCGGCGCGAGAGCCGCTTCGCGTGGCTCGCGCGTTTCCTGCCGAAGGGCCGCACGGTGGTGATCGGGGTGCCGTTCACGTGGCTGACGGTGTTCTTCGCGCTGCCGTTCGTGCTGGTGCTGAAGATCAGCTTCGCGGACCAGATGATGGGGATCCCGCCGTACACGTCCCTGATGGAGATGAAGGACGGGATGGTGCACTTCGCGCTGCAGCTGGGGCACTACGCGTTCCTGCTGCAGGACGACCTGTACATCGCGACGTACCTGAGCTCGCTGAAGATGGCGGGGATCTCGACGGTGCTGTGCCTGCTGATCGGTTATCCGATGGCGTACTACATCGCGCGCTCGGAGCCGGCGCGGCGCAACGTGCTGATGATGGCGGTGATGCTGCCGTTCTGGACGTCGTTCCTGATCCGGGTGTACGCATGGATCGGCATCCTGAAGGACGACGGCCTCTTGAACCACGCGCTGATGGCGATCGGTCTGATCCACTCGCCGCTGCGGCTGTATCACAGCGACGCGGGGGTGTATATCGGGATGGTGTATTCGTACCTGCCGTTCATGGTGATGCCGCTGTACGCGCACCTGGTGAAGATGGACCTGACGCTGCTGGAAGCGGCATACGACCTGGGGGCGAAGCCGTGGACGGCGTTCACGCGGATCACGCTGCCGCTGTCGAAGAACGGGATCATCGCGGGGAGCTTGCTGGTGTTCATTCCGGCGGTGGGGGAGTACGTGATTCCCGAACTGCTGGGCGGAGCGGACACGCTGATGATCGGGCGGGTGATGTGGGATGAGTTCTTCAACAACATGGACTGGCCGATGGCGTCGGCGGTGACGGTCGCGATGGTGATGCTGCTGCTGGTGCCGATGGCACTGTTCCAGTACTACCAGAACAAGGAAATGGAGGGGGCGAAATGATCAAGCCGAGCAAACCCTTGTCGACGGCGGTGCTGTCGGCGGGATTTCTGTTTCTGTACATTCCGATCATCA
>NZ_JACBNX010000055.1 GCF_013403875.1 Burkholderia guangdongensis
GGAGAATGAAATGAACGCGTCCCACCCGAAACCGTGAGAGCAGAGGAAGGGGTGGATCCTCACGGGCCAACGGCATCGAAGTGCCCAGGTGGAAAATGCACGCATTTCCCGGCAACCGGAGGATCCACGATGAACAGTATGGCAGTGGGCGTAGACATCGCCAAGCACGTATTCCAGGTGCATTACGTCGATCAGGTAACCGGAGAGATCGTCAACAAGCCGCTCAAGCGAGGGAAGTTCCTCGAGCACTTCGCGAACCGTGCGCGGTGCCTGATCGGGATGGAAGCGTGCGGGGGAGCGCACCACTGGGCGCGGCAACTGACGCGGTTGGGTCACGAGGTCAGGCTGATACCGGCGGAATTCGTGAAGGCGTTCAACATCCGCAACAAGAACGATGCGGCGGACGCGCGGGCGATCTGGCTGGCGGTGCAGCAGCCGGGCAAGCCGGTGGCGGTGAAGACGGAAATGCAGCAGGCGATGCTGGCGCTGCACCGGATGCGCGAGCAGTTGGTGAAATTCCGCACGATGCAGAGCAACGGACTGCGTGGATTGCTGGCGGAATACGGCGAGGTGATGAGCCGGGGACGAGCGAAACTGGACATGGAAATACTGGCGGCACTTGGCCGGCTCGCGGAGCGTCTGCCGGCGGCACTGATCGATACGTTGCGTGAACAGTGGAACGGGTTGGCGAGACTGGACGAGCAGATCGCCGGGATCGAACGCCGTATGCGTGAATGGAAGAAAGAAGACAAGGCGGTTGCCGCGATCAGCGAAATTCCGGGCGTGGGGCTGCTGACGGCAACGGCAGCGGTGGCGATGATGGGCGATCCGAAAGCATTCAGTTCGGGGCGGGAATTTGCGGCGTGGGCCGGTCTTGTACCGAAGCAGACGGGCTCGGGGGGCAAGGTGATACTGCACGGGATCAGCAGGCGCGGCGACACATATCTGCGCACGCTGCTGATTCACGGCGCGCGAAGCGTGTTGACCCACGTGAAAGAGCCCGGCGAGTGGGTCGAGCAGATGAAGAAGCGACGACCAACGAATGTCGTGATCGTCGCGCTGGCCAACAAGATGGCACGGACGATCTGGGCGGTGCTCGCGCACGGCCGGCCGTATCGGAAGGACTACGTGAGCGTGAAGCCGGCATGAATTGAACGGCCCACGCGAGGTAGAAGATCAACGTTTAATACAGGGTGAACGTCGAAAGGTTGCGCAGCAATCGAGTGTGATGACAAGCCAGGTAGGACCGGGACTCGCTAAACCTGAATGATTCGAAGAGCGTCGAGCTCGTCAGGAGAATGAGGTGCGAGTCAGCGGATTTCATACGGGCCCGCAGCGGCACGACCGCCTGCAACAAGGCCGGATATAGAGCTGCAGCCCATCCTGTCTGTCGGAACACACGAAAACTGTTGCAAACGGGACGCGTTCATATAG
>NZ_JACBNX010000056.1 GCF_013403875.1 Burkholderia guangdongensis
AGCGCGTTCGCGCCGAGATTCACGTTCGTGCCATTCGCGCCCGTCAGCGTGCCGATCGTTTGCGGCGCCGTCGCGTTGCTGATGTCGAACGTCGTGCCCGAGTTGGCCAGATCGACCGCGCCCGTCGATGCCAGGCTGCCGCCCGTACCGATCGCCAGCGTGCCGCCGTTCACCGTCGTGCCGCCCGTGTAGGTGTTCGCGCCGGTCAGCGTCTCCGTGCCCGGGCCGCTCAGCGTCACGCCACCCGTGCCGCCGATCGAACCGCCGAACGTGCCATTGGTCGCGTTGTTCATCGTCAGCGTGTTCGCGCCGAGATTCACGTTCGTGCCGCCGACGCCCGTCAGCGTGCCGATCGTTTGCGGCGTCGTTGCGTTGCTGATGTCGAACGTCGCGCCGTTACCCGCCAGATCGACCGGGCTGGTCGATGCCAGGCTGCCGCCCGTGCCGATCGCCAGCGTGCCGCCGTTGATCGTCGTGCCGCCGGTGTACGTGTTCGCACCCGTCAGCGTTTCGGTGCCCGGACCGTTCAACGTCACGCCGCTGGTCCCGCCGATCGAACCGCCGAACGTGCCGTTCGTCGCGTTGTTCATCGTCAACGGGTTCGCGCCGAGATTCACGTTCGT
>NZ_JACBNX010000057.1 GCF_013403875.1 Burkholderia guangdongensis
AATCCAACCAGACCCACCATTGTCTGGCGGTTACCCTGGGGTGTCTCTGTACATGGGGGCATAGCTCAGCTGGGAGAGCACCTGCTTTGCAAGCAGGGGGTCGTCGGTTCGATCCCGTCTGCCTCCACCAATCCTCAATGCAAAACACTCGAGTGAGTGTTTTGCATTGGCGATTGAGCCAGTCAGAGTGATATCAGATGATATCGGCTGTCGTTCTTTAACAATCTGGAAGAAGTAAGTAATTTGGATAGCGGAAGCGTCTTGAGATGGACGTGGAAGTTATCCGGGTTGTGATTGTATCGATGTATCTCAAGATGATTCGAACTTATGTTCGGCTCAATTGGAATACGGCACAACGCGAGAACTCAAACCTGTAGCAGTCGTGTCGAGAGACAGACTTGTTATAGGGTCAAGCGAACAAGTGCATGTGGTGGATGCCTTGGCGATCACAGGCGATGAAGGACGCGGTAGCCTGCGAAAAGCCCCGGGGAGCTGGCAAACAAGCTTTGATCCGGGGATGTCCGAATGGGGAAACCCACTCCTTCTGGAGTATCCATAGCTGAATACATAGGCTATGAGAAGCGAACGCGGTGAACTGAAACATCTAAGTAACCGCAGGAAAAGAAATCAACCGAGATTCCCAAAGTAGTGGCGAGCGAAATGGGAAGAGCCTGTACTCTTTATTTGTATTGTTAGCCGAACGCTCTGGAAAGTGCGGCCATAGCGGGTGATAGCCCCGTAGGCGAAAACAGTATGAAGGAACTAGGTGTACGACAAGTAGGGCGGGACACGTGAAATCCTGTCTGAAGATGGGGGGACCATCCTCCAAGGCTAAATACTCGTGATCGACCGATAGTGAACCAGTACCGTGAGGGAAAGGTGAAAAGAACCCCGGGAGGGGAGTGAAATAGATCCTGAAACCGCATGCATACAAACAGTCGGAGCCTCGNGAAGCGAACGCGGTGAACTGAAACATCTAAGTAACCGCAGGAAAAGAAATCAACCGAGATTCCCAAAGTAGTGGCGAGCGAAATGGGAAGAGCCTGTACTCTTTATTTGTATTGTTAGCCGAACGCTCTGGAAAGTGCGGCCGTAGCGGGTGATAGCCCCGTAGGCGAAAACAGTATGAAAGAACTAGGTGTACGACAAGTAGGGCGGGACACGTGAAATCCTGTCTGAAGATGGGGGGACCATCCTCCAAGGCTAAATACTCGTGATCGACCGATAGTGAACCAGTACCGTGAGGGAAAGGTGAAAAGAACCCCGGGAGGGGAGTGAAATAGATCCTGAAACCGCATGCATACAAACAGTCGGAGCCTCGNAAGGGGTGACGGCGTACCTTTTGTATAATGGGTCAGCGACTTACGTTCAGTAGCAAGCTTAACCGAATAGGGCAGGCGTAGCGAAAGCGAGTCCGAATAGGGCGTTCAGTTGCTGGGCGTAGACCCGAAACCAAGTGATCTATCCATGGCCAGGATGAAGGTGCGGTAACACGTACTGGAGGTCCGAACCCACTAACGTTGAAAAGTTAGGGGATGAGCTGTGGATAGGGGTGAAAGGCTAAACAAACTTGGAAATAGCTGGTTCTCTCCGAAAACTATTTAGGTAGTGCCTCGTGTCTCACCTTCGGGGGTAGAGCACTGTCATGGTTGGGGGGTCTATTGCAGATTACCCCGCCATAGCAAACTCCGAATACCGAAGAGTGCAATCACGGGAGACAGACATCGGGTGCTAACGTCCGGTGTCAAGAGGGAAACAACCCAGACCGCCAGCTAAGGTCCCCAAATATGGCTAAGTGGGAAACGAAGTGGGAAGGCTAAAACAGTCAGGAGGTTGGCTTAGAAGCAGCCACCCTTTAAAGAAAGCGTAATAGCTCACTGATCGAGTCGTCCTGCGCGGAAGATGTAACGGGGCTAAGCCATATACCGAAGCTGCGGATGCACAGTAATGTGCATGGTAGGAGAGCGTTCCGTAAGCCTGCGAAGGTGCGTTGAAAAGCGTGCTGGAGGTATCGGAAGTGCGAATGCTGACATGAGTAGCGATAAAGGGGGTGAAAGGCCCCCTCGCCGTAAGCCCAAGGTTTCCTACGCAACGTTCATCGGCGTAGGGTGAGTCGGCCCCTAAGGCGAGGCAGAAATNAAGTGGGAAACGAAGTGGGAAGGCTAAAACAGTCAGGAGGTTGGCTTAGAAGCAGCCACCCTTTAAAGAAAGCGTAATAGCTCACTGATCGAGTCGTCCTGCGCGGAAGATGTAACGGGGCTAAGCCATATACCGAAGCTGCGGATGCGCACGTAAGTGCGCATGGTAGGAGAGCGTTCCGTAAGCCTGCGAAGGTGCGTTGAAAAGCGTGCTGGAGGTATCGGAAGTGCGAATGCTGACATGAGTAGCGATAAAGGGGGTGAAAGGCCCCCTCGCCGTAAGCCCAAGGTTTCCTACGCAACGTTCATCGGCGTAGGGTGAGTCGGCCCCTAAGGCGAGGCAGAAATGCGTAGCTGATGGGAAGCAGGTCAATATTCCTGCACCATTGTTAGATGCGATGGGGGGACGGATCGCGGAAGGTTGTCCGGGTGTTGGAAGTCCCGGTCGCTGCATTGGAGAAGGCGCTTAGGCAAATCCGGGCGCGGAATTCAAGGGTGTGGCGCGAGCT
>NZ_JACBNX010000058.1 GCF_013403875.1 Burkholderia guangdongensis
GCGATCGGTCTGATCCACTCGCCGCTGCGGCTGTATCACAGCGACGCGGGGGTGTACATCGGGATGGTGTATTCGTACCTGCCGTTCATGGTGATGCCGCTGTACGCGCACCTGGTGAAGATGGACCTGACGCTGCTGGAGGCGGCATACGACCTGGGGGCGAAGCCGTGGACGGCGTTCACGCGGATCACGCTGCCGCTGTCGAAGAACGGGATCATCGCGGGGAGCTTGCTGGTGTTCATTCCGGCGGTGGGCGAGTACGTGATTCCGGAACTGCTGGGCGGGGCGGACACGCTGATGATCGGGCGGGTGATGTGGGATGAGTTCTTCAACAACATGGACTGGCCGATGGCGTCGGCGGTGACGGTCGCGATGGTGCTGCTGCTGCTGGTGCCGATGGCACTGTTCCAGTACTACCAGAACAAGGAAATGGAGGGGGCGAAATGATCAAGCCGAGCAAACCCTTGTCGACGGCGGTGCTGTCGGCGGGATTTCTGTTTCTGTACATTCCGATCATCAGCCTGGTGGTGTATTCGTTCAACGAATCGAAGCTGGTGACGGTGTGGTCGGGGTTCTCGCTGAAGTGGTACGGGGCGCTGCTGCAGGATGACGAGCTGCTGAGCGCGGCGTGGCTGTCGCTGAAGATCGCGCTGATGACGGCGTGCGCGTCGGTGGTGATCGGGACGTGGGCGGGTTTCGTGCTGGCGCGGTTCGGCCGGTTCAAGGGGTTCACGTTCTACACGGGGATGATCAACGCGCCGCTGGTGATTCCGGAGGTGATCCAGGGGATCTCGCTGCTGCTGCTGTTCGTGGCGATGGAGCAGATGCTGGGNAACGAATCGAAGCTGGTGACGGTGTGGTCGGGGTTCTCGCTGAAGTGGTACGGGGCGCTGCTGCAGGACGATGAGCTGCTGAGCGCGGCGTGGCTGTCGCTGAAGATCGCGCTGATGACGGCGTGCGCGTCGGTGGTGATCGGGACGTGGGCGGGTTTCGTGCTGGCGCGGTTCGGGCGGTTCAAGGGGTTCACGTTCTACACGGGGATGATCAACGCGCCGCTGGTGATTCCGGAGGTGATCCAGGGGATCTCGCTGCTGCTGCTGTTCGTGGCGATGGAGCAGATGCTGGGTTGGCCGAAGGGTCGCGGGCTGGT
>NZ_JACBNX010000059.1 GCF_013403875.1 Burkholderia guangdongensis
GTCAACGGCACGAACGTGAATCTCGGCGCGAACCCGTTGACGATGAACAACGCGACGAACGGCACGTTCGGCGGTTCGATCGGCGGGACCAGCGGCGTGACGTTGAACGGTCCGGGCACCGAAACGCTGACGGGTGCGAACACGTACACGGGCGGCACGACGATCAACGGCGGCACGCTGGCGATCGGCACGGGCGGCAGCCTGGCATCGACGAGCCCGGTCGATCTGGCGGGCAACGGCGCAACGTTCGACATCAGCAACGCAACGACGCCGCAGTCGATCGGCACGCTGACGGGTGTCACGGGTTCGAACGTGAATCTCGGCGCGAACACGCTGACGATGAACAACGCGACGAACGGCACGTTCGGCGGTTCGATCGGCGGCACGGGTGGCGTGACGCTGAGCGGCCCGGGCACGGAAACGCTGACGGGCGCGAACACGTATAGCGGTGGCACGACGGTCAACGGCGGCACGCTGGCGATCGGTTCGGGCGGCAGCCTGGCATCGACGGGCGCGGTCGATCTGGCCAACTCGGGCACGACGTTCGACATCAGCAACGCGACGGCGCC
>NZ_JACBNX010000006.1 GCF_013403875.1 Burkholderia guangdongensis
TACTGTTCATCGTGGATCCTCCGGTTGCCGGGAAATGCGTGCATTTTCCACCTGGGCACTTCGATGCCGTTGGCCCGTGAGGATCCACCCCTTCCTCTGCTCTCACGGTTTCGGGTGGGACGCGTTCATTTCATTCTCCTTCTTGCCGTTCGATTGCCGTGCGAGACCGTTCATCAGGAACGCCTGCCACGCGCCATGCTGGTTGACGTAAAGGCCCTCGTGAGTCAGCTCCGTGCCGCACAGCACGGGCTCGATGCCGAGCAGGCGCGTATTCGCCGTCTCGCCCGCCACCCACTTGTGATGCCCGCGCGAGATGTCGCTCCAGCGCTCGAGGCGCGCCTGGAAGCCGCGCTGCTGCTCGCGGAACTCCACGAGATCGTCCGGCGTGCCCATGCCCGACACATTGAAGAAGTCCTCGAACTGCCGAATGCGGCTCTCGCGATCCTGATCCGATTCGCCCTTCACCGCGACGCACTGGCTGATGACCTCGGTCTTGTTCCAGGCGACCGGCCGCACGATACGCAGCTGGGAGCTGATCTGGTCCATGAAAAACAGGCTCGGATAGATGTTCAGGTTGCGCAGGCGATGCATCATCCACTCCGCCTTCTGCTGACCGTACGCTTCGACGAGGCGCGGCATCACGCTCGCATAGCCGGGACGCACGCTGGGGTTCGGCATGTCGCTGAACAGCACGCTGTGGCCATTCTTGAACGCGAACCAGCCGTCGTCGGTCTCGGCGTCGCCCGCGCCAAGCTTGCTGTAATCGAGCGTGCCGTTCGCCGCGTCGCCGGATTTCGCATTCGTTTCCTGGCGGCGCTTCACCGTGGCGACGTAGTTGTAGTGCACCGTGCTCACGTGATACCCGTCGAGGCCGTTCTCGTTCTGCAGCTTCCAGTTGCCTTCGTAGGTGTATGCGGATTTGCCCGGCAGCACTTCCAGCTCGCCCGTGGGCGACTGCGCGACCATCATGTCGAAGAAGATGCGCGCGTCGCCGAGGTAGTCCTCGAGCGTGTCGGTCCCATCGACGTCGAGGCTGATGAACACGAAGCCCTTGTAGCTCGCGATGCGTGCTTTCTTCAGGCCACGCGTGGACTTGTCGAAGTCTTCGCAGTACTCACCAGGCGCCTTGACCTTGACGAGGCGTCCATCGCTCTTGTAGCACCACGCATGGAACGGGCACGTGAAGGTCGACTGATTGCCCTTGCTCATTCGCGTGAGCGTCGCGCCGCGATGCTGGCACGCGTTGATCATCGCGTTGAGCTCGCCGTTGCCGTCTCGCGAGATGATCATCGGCTGGCGCCCTGCGCGCATCGTCATGAAATCGTGCGGCTTGGGGATCTCGCTCTCGTGGCACGCGTAGATCCAGTTCTTCTCGAAGATGAACTCCATCTCCAGATCGAAAAGCTCCGGCTCCGTGAACATCTCGCGTGCAATGCGATAGACGCCCTCAGCCGGACGGAAGTCGAGACATCCGCCAATGAATTCCTGCCATTGCGGGGTGATTTTCTCCGTGCTCACGATGGGTTCTCCTCCTGCCGTTGGTTGGTCTTGCGACCGGGTCCTTGATGAGCTGGATTGAATACCCGATGCGGCCCGGGTGCTATCCGCCTGGTCGCCGTTTGCTATCCGCTTTTTTCGCCGCTCCACCATGCGGGTTGTTCGCCGCTCCCTCATACGGGTTCAGGCGACGCCGCGCCGCCGGCAGTCCGCGGGGGCGCGGCGCGCCCGAACCGGAAAAAACGGATAGTGAGTCTCGAGTAGGTGGATAGCACCCGTGCGGGCCCGGGTATTTAATGCAATCGAAGCCCCATGAACGCCCATCGGTGTGACGGACACCGAGGTCGAGCGCCTGCGCTGGCGTCCTTCCGTCTGGTTCCACGAACATCACCAAGCTTGCGCCATGAACCCAGCGACGATTGAACGTATCGAAACCCGCCTCGTCGATCTGCCGACGATTCGCCCTCACAAGCTCTCGGTCGCCACGATGCACGGGCAAACCCTGATGCTGGTGAAGATCTATTGCAGCGACGGCATCGTCGGCATCGGCGAAGGCACGACGATTGCCGGGATGGCCTATGGCCCGGAGAGCCCCGAGGCGATGAAGCTTGCGATCGACGCCTACCTTGCCCCGGCGATGGTCGGCAAGGACGCCACCCGGATCCAGGCGCTGATGGCCTGGCTGGGCAAGCTGGTCAAGGTCAATCACTTCGCCAAGTGCGCACTCGAAACCGCGCTGCTCGATGCGCACGGCAAGCGCGTCGGCGTACCGGTGAGCGACTTGCTCGGCGGTCGCCGCCGCGAGCGTCTGCCGGTGGCGTGGACGCTGGCTTCGGGCGACACCGCGAAGGACATCGCCGAAGCGCAGACGCTGCTCGACATGCGCCGGCACAAGGTCTTCAAGCTGAAGATCGGCGCCAGGGAACTCGAGACCGATATCCGGCACGTGGCCGAGATCAAACGGGCAGTCGGTGACCAGGCCGCGGTGCGTGTCGACGTCAACATGGCCTGGAGCGAGACGCAGGCGGCATGGGCGATTCCGGCGCTGGCCGACGCAGGCTGCGAACTCGTCGAGCAGCCGGTCGCTTCCGCCGCCGCGCTCGCGCGCCTGATGCGTCGTTTCCCGGTGGCGTTGATGGCCGACGAAATCCTGCAGGGTCCGGAAAGCGCGTTCGAGATCGCGAAGAACGAAGGCGCCGACGTGTTCGCGATCAAGATCGAACAAAGCGGCGGCCTGTTCGCCGCGCAGCGCGTGGCCGCGATTGCCGATGCGGCGGGTATCGAGCTCTATGGCGGCACGATGCTCGAGGGGGCCGTGTGCACGATTGCATCGGCGCATCTGTTCGCGAGCTTCGCCAATCTGCAGTGGGGCACCGAGCTGTTCGGACCGTTGCTGATCACCGAAGAGATCCTGACCACGCCGCTGGATTACAGCGACTTCGAGCTCACGGTGCCGAACGGCCCGGGTCTGGGCATTGAACTGGATGAAGACAAGGTCAGGCGATTCACCCGCGATGGGCTGATGAAAGTCACGAAGTAATCCGTACACCGAAGCGAAAAGATCGATGTTGTGCAGCGGGCAAACCCGCCCGAAGACCGTTCCCCGTAGAGCCAAGTGGAGACAGTAATCATGAACGTGAAGGTATTCGAAACCAACGAAGTGCAGGACCTGCTGACGGCCGCATCCAACCTGGCCGGCAAGGAAGGCAACGCCCGTTTCCAGCAGATCGCCCATCGTCTGCTGGGCGATCTGTTCAAGGCCATCGACGATCTCGACATCACGCCCGACGAAGTGTGGGCGGGCGTCAGCTATCTGAACAAGCTGGGCCAGGACGGGGAAGCCGCGCTGCTCGCCGCGGGCATCGGTCTCGAGAAGTACCTGGACATTCGCCTGGACGCCGCGGACAAGGCGGTCGGCCTCGAAGGCGGCACGCCGCGCACCATCGAAGGCCCGCTCTATGTCGCGGGCGCACCGGCGCGCGACGGCGTATCACGGATCGACATCGATCCTGATGCGCAGGCCGGCCCGCTGGTCATCCGTGGCACGGTCACCGATCTGCAAGGCAAACCGCTCGCGGGCGCCCTCGTCGAATGCTGGCATGCGAATTCCAAGGGCTTCTATTCGCACTTCGACCCGACCGGCGCGCAAACCGAATTCAACCTGCGCGGCGCGGTCCGCACCGGATCCGACGGCAAGTACGAATTCCGCACGCTGATGCCGGTGGGCTACGGCTGCCCGCCGCACGGCGCCACGCAGCAGTTGCTGAACGCGCTCGGCCGCCACGGCAACCGTCCCGCGCACGTGCACTTCTTCGTCACCAGCGACGATCACCGCAAGCTGACCACGCAGTTCAACATCGAAGGCGATCCGCTGATCTGGGACGACTTCGCTTACGCGACCCGCGAGGAACTGATTCCGTCGGTCACGGAAAAGACGGGAGGCGCCGCGCTGGGCCTGAAGGCCGACACCTACCAGGACATCGAGTTCAACCTCACGCTGACGCCGCTGGTCCAGGGGAAGGACAACCAGATCGTCCATCGCCCTCGCGCTTCCATCGCGGCATAAGCGCCCGAAGCGTATCCTGCCCAAACGCCGAGAAGTCCGCCGTCCGGAAGGACGGCGGCCGAGCGCACGGGATGCTCGGCCACGGCGGCATGCAGATCTGAGTCGAGTCTCCCCCGATCACAGGCAAGCGAACGTCACCGATTCGCGATCCGTTCGCTCAGCCTGCGCACCGCGGCCGAAATCGGCGCGATGATCGGCACGTCGAAGCGCGGGGCGAGGTTCACCGCGGCCTGCCCCAGCGGCCCGCCGCCGATGATCACGGCCTGCGCGCCGTCCCGCAGGCACGCGCGCACCGCATCGGCGAGCGCCTCTTCGAGCGCGCGCGGATCGGCCGCCAGCTTGCGCGGCTCGTCCGGCGTAAGCCGCACGCCGGTGTAGAGCGCGCCCAGGCCGAGCTCACGCGCCTTCGCGTCGATCGCGTCGACGAGATCGGGGGTCACCGTCGCGACGCCGAAGCGGCGCCCGCCTTCGGACGCATCGAGCATCGACGCCTCGCAGATGCCGATCACCGGCGTCGGCCGGCTCGCGTCCCGCATGCGCGCGACGCCCGGATCGCCGAACGCGCTGACGATCACGCCCGCATGCGGAACCGACACGCCGCGCCAGGTGCGCTCGACCTCGTCCGCGGCGGCGTTCAGTTCCGTTTCGTTCACGATCATCGACGGGCCGCTGCCGGCCGTCGCGCCGACGACCGTGAAGCCGGCCGGCGCGTCGGCCTGCGCGATGCGGACCATCATGTCCGTCGTGGCCTGTGACGAATTCGGATTGATGAGCAGAATGTTGAGCATGCTGAATGGAAGAATATCTGGGTCAACGCGTGCGGGATTGCGCCGCGGGCACGGCCTGCGGCTCCGACGAAAGCGGGACGGCGTCCGGCGACTGGCCGTAGGTTTCCGGCACGCTCTGGATGCTGACGACGAAAATCGCATACATCGCCGCGACCATCCCGAACACGCCCGCGATTCCCGCATGCTCGAGCAGACGCCCGGCGACGAGCGGCATGAACGCGCCGGCCGCCGTGCCGGTCGCGAGAATGAATGCGGTGCCGAATGCACGCACGCGCGTCGGATACAGCTCGGGCGCGAAGATCCAGATCGTCGTGTTCAACAGCAGCACGAAGATCTGGAAAATGGCGCCCGCGGCGATGATCATCACGATGCTCTTCGCGACGAAGCCGATCAGGAGCGCCATCGCGCACGCGCAGATCGCACCGACCGTCAGCACGCGCTTGCGCGGAAAACTGAAGCCGAGCAGCGACGCCGCCACCGCGCCGATCAGGCTGCCGCCCTGCATCAGCATCGTGAACAGCAGGCTCTTCGACACCGTATAGCCGAGCGTGACGAGAATCGTCGGCATCAGCGTGAGCACCGAAATCTGCGCGCCGTAAGCCATCCAGATCGTCACGCACAGCGGGATCGTGCGCCGCGCCAGCGCTCCGCGGAAGATGTCGGTGATCCCCACCTTCACCTTCGCGGCAACGGATGCGGCGCGGCCGTCGTCGGTGAGAAACGTCTGCATCGGCACGTGCTTCGTGGTCAGCCTGCCCGCCGCCAGTCTCGACAGCACGGTGTTCGCGTCCGCGATCCGGCCCTGCGCGACGAGAAAGCGAGGCGTTTCCGGAATGAAGCGGCGATAGAACGCGCCGAGCAGCGCCGGCAACATCAACGCGCAGAACAGCCAGCGCCACGCGTTGTCGCCCGGAAAGAGCGAGAAGATCAGCAGTCCGAATGCCGGCGCCAGAAAATTGCCCAGCCCGCCCGCGCCGACGTTCACCAGCCCGACCGCGGTGCCGCGAAACTTGGTCGAACAGAACTCCGCCAGCATCGTCACCGCGATCGCGATTTCACCGCCGAGGCCGAAGCCGACGACCGCGCGCCCGAGCGCCATCGTCGCCAGGTTCGGCGCCGATGCGCAGATCCCCGCGCCGAGCGTGAACAGCAGCAGATCGATCGACAGCATCACGCGGCGCCCGTAGCGGTCGGCGATCAGCCCCGAGACGATCCGCCCCGTGGCCGCGCACGCGAACGTCACGGTGTTGAGCAAGCCGATATCGGCCGGCGTCAGCCCCCACTGCTTGTGCAGCAGCGGCCCGACGATGCCCACCGCGTTCTGCTCGAACGCGTCGACCAGGCACCCGATGAGGATCAGCCAGATGATCGTGTAATGGGACGACGTCACGCCGATCCGGTCGAGCGCGTGGTCGAGCTCGGCAAACCTCGGGGAATCGGGTCCAGAGGACAGCATGGGACCGGCCATCGCGCTTCTCCTGCATCAAAACGGTGAATGGGAGCTTCGTGTTCGATGTGTTGACTCCATAATTTCACATCACCGAAAAATTTGAAATAAGTATTTCAACTGACGCCGCGAGCCATGCATGCCGCGTGTCGTCCATACGGCGTTCGTTTCATGTCGGAGGGTGGCCGCCGGCCGGCGGCGTCAGAGCTCTTCGAACGTCTCGTGCGCCAGCTCGATCGCGGCGAGGCGCTTGCGGCCGGCGGTGCCGGACGCCTCGATCACCCGCGTGGCGATCACGTTGCAGAGCGCCATCACGGCCGCATGGTCGTCCAGCCGGCCCGGGCCGCGGCAGTCGCACTGCAACGACCAGGTGGCATCGGCGCAATCCGGCGAGCTACGATCGCTGATGAACAGCAGTTTCGCGCGCGCGCGCACGGCGGCCTGGATCACCGCGCTCATCTGGCGCGTCTGGCGCCGGGTGCCGAAGACGATCACGCAATCGTTGCGGCCGAGGGCCGCCGTATGCTCGCCGAGCGTCTCCCCGGCGCCGGGAATCGCGGTCACGCGCGGCACCACCTGGATGAGCTGCCAGCGCAGATAGACGGCGAAGCCGTGGCTCGCGCGGCTGCCGAAGATCAGCACGTGATCGGCGCGTGCGATTGTCCTCGCGATCTCGACCAGCTGGCGGCCGTCGAGGCGGCCGAAGGTGGCCGCCAGGTTCGCCTGAGACTGCTGGAAGTGCACGGCGACGGGGTCGGTCGTCGCCCCGCCGTCGGCGGTGGCCTGAAAGAGCGGCGAGCCGCTTTCGCGCTCTTCGCGCGCGTGACGCCTGGCCGCTTCGTAATTCCTGTAGCCGATGCGGCGAATGAAGCGGCTGACCGTGGCGGGCGAAACGCCGGCCAGCTCCGCCAGCTCGTTGCCGGTGTAGCTGGCCAGCTCGCCGGGAAACTCGAGAAGAAAGTCGGCGAGCTGACGCTCCGTTGCCGGCAGGGACTCGAGCTGGCTGCGGACGCGGTGGACGAAGGACTGGGATGAAATCGGCATGCCGTATTCTAAATTGAAAAACGCGCGGCACTTTTACGAAAACGAAAGGTCGATGAAAGGGTTCGTCCTCGAACGCGCCGCGCGCAGCCGCGCGCGTCCCCCCTGCTAGAATCCACCCCATCGTCGGAACTCCCGGCCGGGCTTCATCACAAAACCCGTGACGGCGCGTCGCGCGCCGCCACCCCAGAACAAGGAAACCCACGATGCCGATCTCTTCCAACACCCTCCCGCGCTGGACGCTCTGGGCGCCGCTCGCCGCGTGGCTCGTGCTCGGGCTGTCGCGTGTCGCCCCCGTCGAAGGCGTCGTGATCGCGCTGTTCGCCGCCGCGCTCGCCGGCGCCGTGTTCGCGGCGGTCCATCATGCGGAAGTCGTCGCGCACCGTGTCGGCGAGCCGTTCGGCACGCTCGTGCTCGCGATCGCGGTCACCGTGATCGAGGTCGCGCTGATCGTCTCCGTGATGCTGTCGGCCGGCCCCGAAAAATCGAACCTCGCGCGCGACACCGTGTTCGCCGCGGTGATGATCGTCTGCAACGGGATCGTCGGGCTGTGCCTGCTCGTCGGCGGCTGGACGCACGGCGAGCAGGACTTCCAGGGGCGCGGCGCGACGAAGGCGCTCGCGGTGCTCGCGTCGCTGTCGGTGCTGTCGCTCGTGATGCCGAACTATCTGAACGCGGCGCCCGGCCCGGTGCTGTCGACGTCGCAGCTCGCGTTCGCGGGCGTGTCGTCGCTCGTGCTGTACGGCATGTTCGTGTTCGTGCAGACCGTGCGCCATCGCGACTACTTCCTCGCCGACCACAGCGCGAACGAATCGGTGCACGCGGTGCCGCCGAGCAGCCGCACCGCGCTGACGAGCGTCGCGCTCCTGTTCGCGAGCCTCGTCGCGGTCGTGCTGCTCGCGAAGCTGCTGTCGCCGGCGGTCGAGCATGCGGTCGCGCGGCTCGGCGCGCCCGAGGCCGCGGTCGGGATCGTGATCGCCGCGCTCGTGCTGCTGCCCGAAGGGCTCGCGGCCGTCACCGCCGCGCGCGCGAACCGCCTGCAGACCAGCATGAACCTCGCGCTCGGCTCCGCGCTCGCGAGCATCGGGCTCACGATCCCGACCGTCGCCGCGGTGTTCGTGTGGACCGGCCAGCCGCTGACGCTCGGCATCGGCGGGATGGAGACGGTGCTGCTCGCGCTGACGCTGCTCGTCAGTACGCTGACGCTCAGCACCGGGCGCACGACCGTGATGCAGGGCGTCGTCCATCTGGTGCTGTTCGCCGCGTATCTGTTCCTGTCGGTTACTCACTGATCCCGCACTGACCCTGCACTGATCCCGCACGGACACCGATCCCGGGCGCCCGATCCCACGCCTGGGATCGCCATTTACCACGCCTGGGATCGTCATTTACCGCACCCGGGATCGCCATTTGATCAGATGAAACCGATGTGGCGTCGATCCAACCCCTTTGATGCAGCGCGACAATTTATATCACACTGAGATATAATCCGCGCCACCTCGACACTTGCGCACGTCCGCCGTCCCCCGCTCCACCATGTCCGCTTCCCTCGCTTCGCGCCGCACGCTGCGGCAATGGCTGCACAGCTTCGTTCCGATCCCGATGACACTTGGCTGGTACGAGCGGATGCGCTCGTGTCTCGGCGCGCTCGTCGGCATCGCGACGGTCGGCGTCACGATGCGGATCGTGCCGGGCGTGCATGGGCTCATCCCGCTGCTCGTCGCGCCGATGGGCGCGTCGGCGGTGCTGCTGTTCGGCGTGCCGGCGAGTCCGCTCGCGCAGCCGTGGTCGATCATCGGCGGCAATCTGGTCGCGGCGACGGTCGGCGTCGCATGCGCGCAGTGGATCGGCGATCCGATCACCGCGGCCGCGGTCGCGGTCGCGTTCGCGATCGCCGGGATGTTCGCGCTGCGTTGCGTGCACCCGCCGTCCGGCGCGGTCGCGTTGACCGCGGTGCTCGGCGGCCCCGCGATCCACGCGCTCGGCTTCCGATTCGTGCTCGAACCGATCGCGCTGCAATCGGCGATCCTGCTGTCGGCGGCGCTCGTCTATCACACGCTGACCGGGCACCGCTATCCGCACGGCGGCGCGCAGCCCGCGGCGAAGAAGCCGCAGGCCGGCGCCGCACCCGCCCCCGCGCGCGGCGGCTTCTCGCGCGAGGACCTCGACGCGGTGCTGAAGCGCCGCAGCGAATGGCTCGACGTGTCGCCCGACGATCTCGAAGCGCTGCTGCGCGAAACCGAGATGCAGGCGTACGCACGCACGTTCGGCCAGCTCACGAGCGCCGACGTGATGTCGAAGCCCGTCGCCAGCATCACGCCGTCGACGTCGATCACCGCCGCGCTGACGATGCTCGACCGCCGCCACGTGAAAGCGCTGCCGGTCGCGGACGCGCAAGGCCGCCTCGTCGGCATCGTCACGCGCGCCGACCTGACGCGCCCGGTGCGCGGCCCGGCGACGCTGTGGCAGCGGATGTCGCAGCGCCTGTCCGGCATCACCGGGCTGGCCGGCGTGCCCGCGCACGTCGACGCGGTGATGAGCCGCAACGTCGCGTCGGTGCCCGACACGATGCCGCTCGCGAAGCTCGTGCCGCTGTTCGCGCACTCCGGCCACCACCACATTCCGGTCGTCGACGCGATGCACCGGGTCAAGGGCATCGTCACCCAGACGGACCTGATAAGCGGGCTGTACCGCCAGACGCAGATGCTCGAAGCCGCGTAAGCGGTACAGGCGACCCAAGCGACCCGAGCGACGCTCCGCTGCCGGCTCCGGCCAAGCTCCGGCCAAAAAAGCACGCGGGGAAATATATCAACTTGTGATATATTTCCCCGCCACTCACCCGCGACATTCCGACCGACGATGCCCGTTTCCCGACACGCGCTGCGCAAGACCGATTTCGAGCAGCTTTCCGAGTTCCGCTACCAGATGCGCTGCTTCGAGCGCTTCTCGGAGCGCGCCGCGCAGAGCGAGGGCATCACGCCGCTCCAGTATCTGCTGCTGCTGCACATCAAGGGCTATCCGCAGCGCGAATGGGCGACCGTCGGCGAGCTCGCCGAGCGGCTGCAGGCGCAGCATCACGGCGTCGTCGCGCTCGTGTCGCGCTGCGAGGCGCTGAATCTCGTGAAGCGCAAAACGAGCGAGACGGACCGCCGCCAGGTCGAGGTGCATCTCGAACCGGCCGGCGAAACGCTGCTCGCGCGCCTTGCGACGATGCACCATACTGAACTGAAGTCGCTCAAGGGCGCCTTCCAGGTTCCTCAACTCGATTACTGACCCCGCCACGCCCACACTCATGAACGCCTCGCACAAGCGCGACTTCGCGACCAACGATCGCCTGCCTCGCATCTCACTTCTCGCCGCCGTCATCGGCGTGCTCAGCACGATCGCCGCGTTCGTGCTGCTGGGTCTGATCCACCTGTTCACGAACCTGTTCTTCTTCCACCAGTTCTCGTTCGCGGACCGATCGCCCGCCGGCAACACGCTCGGCCCTTGGGTGATCGCGGTGCCGGTGATCGGCGGCCTGATCGTCGGGTTCATCGCGCGCTACGGCTCGGACAAGATCCGCGGGCACGGCATTCCCGAGGCGATCGAGGCGATCCTGTTCGGCAAGAGCCGGATGTCGCCGAAGGTCGCGATCCTGAAACCGCTGTCGTCGGGCATCGTGATCGGCAGCGGCGGCCCGTTCGGCGCCGAAGGCCCGATCATCATGACGGGCGGCGCGCTCGGCTCGCTGCTCGCGCAGACCGTGAAGGTGACGGCCGCCGAGCGCAAGACGCTGCTCGTCGCCGGCGCCGCCGCCGGGATGACCGCGGTGTTCGGCACGCCCGTCGCCGCGGTGCTGCTCGCGGTCGAACTGCTGCTGTTCGAATGGCGCCCGCGCAGCTTCCTGCCGGTTGCGCTCGCGTGCGCGGTCGCGGGCTTCGCGCGCGCGATCGTGTTCGGCGCCGGGCCGCTGTTCCCGATGACGACTCCGGTGCCGACGGCGTCCGCGTTCGTGTCGTGCCTGGTCGCGGGCCTGCTGTCCGGCGCGCTCGCGAGCGGGCTGTCCGTGGCGCTCTATAAAGTCGAAGACTGGTTCGGCAAGCTGCCGGTGCACTGGATGTGGTGGCCGGCGATCGGTGCGGTCGTGGTCGGCATCGGCGGCTGGATCGAGCCGCGCGCGCTCGGCGTCGGCTACGACGTGATCGGCGACCTGCTGCACCAGCACATCGCGCTGCAGGTCGCGCTCGCGCTGCTGCTCGTGAAGGCGGTGATGTGGGTGATCGCGCTCGGCTCCGGCACGTCGGGCGGCGTGCTCGCCCCGCTGCTGATGCTCGGCGCGGGGCTCGGCACCGTGCTCGCGCCGGTGCTGCCGGGCGGCGATCCGGCGCTGTGGCCGCTCGTCTGCATGGCCGCGACGCTCGGCGCGACGCTCGGCGCGCCGCTGACCGCGATCGTGTTCGCGTTCGGGCTCACGCACGACGCGAACGCGTTCCTGCCGCTGCTCACCGCGACGCTCGTCGCGCATGGCTTCGCGACCGTCGTGATGAAACGTTCGATCATGACCGAGAAGATTGCGCGGCGCGGCTATCACATCTACCGCGAATACGGCGTCGATCCGCTCGAGCGGCATTACGTCGGCGAAGTGATGACGCCCGCGGGCAAGGTCGTCACGATCGACGCGTCGCTGTCCGCCGCGGAAGTCGAAGCGCGCTACTTCAACGCGAGCCAGGCGCACCGCGCGTACCCGATCGTGCGCGACGGCCGGCTGCTCGGCGTGCTCGACCGCGCGATGCTCGACGCGCCGCACGCGGCCGATGCGCCGATCGCGAGCCTGCTGCCGGACCGCCAGCCGAGCGTCGCGATGTCGGAGGAAACCTGCCGCCTCGTCGCGACCCGCCTCGCGGTGCTCGGGCTCGAGCGGCTGCCGGTCGTCGACAACGCGCAGGCGCAGCGACTGATCGGGATCGTCGCGCGCAGCGACCTGATCAAGCCGGCGCTGCAGCATTTCGACGAAGAACACAAGCGCGAGCGCTTCCGCCCGATCGTGCCGGTGAACACGCGGCGCGTCGGTACGCCGCGCAAGACGGGCTGACGGCCGCTTACCCGCGCGGGCTGCCCGGGTCGCACGGGCTGCCCGGACCGTGCGGGCCACCCTGGTCGCCCTGGCCGTGCGGCGCGTCGCCGCCCTGCGGCGACAGCACGCGCATCACCGCGTTCATACATGCAGCGAGCACGCCGTGGCGCTTCGCGACGTGCGCGCCGTGCGACAGCAGCGATTCGTAGTACGCGCTCGATTCCAGAGGATGCGGGAGCGCGGAGACGAGCAGCGCGAAGTGCATGACCGGCCTCTTGGGGAAATCGACCGTCGACCGAAGCCGCGACGCGGCATCCACGCGCGGCCGGCCCGCCCGCCGTCTGGCACGGCAGCAGGCGCACGGCCGGGCGCCTGCTGCCAGTCTAGTGATGCGCCCGCGGGCGGTCAAATTTCATCGCAACCCATGCCGCCGCGCCGCATCACGCAGGCAATCCAGCAGCATCGAAGCAGCCGGCGTCAGCGGACTGTCGCGCCGCGTGACGACCTGCACCGACATCTGCGGAATCGCGTCGCGAATCGGCAGCACCGACAGCCGGTCACGCGCCCATTCGACCGCGAGCAACTGTTCGGGCATCGCGGTAATCAGGTCGGCGCCCTGCATCAGGCTGCGCCCGACCGCATAGCTCGGGCACTCGACGACCCGCGACGGCGCCGGCAGCCCGAGCGCGCCGAACACGTTGAACAGCATCTGCGACGAGCTTTCCGGCGACGGGTTCATCAGCCAGTCGGCATCGACGAGATCGGCGAGCGACGTCACCGATTCGAGCGGATGCCCGCGCCGCGCAACGATCAGCAGCCGGCTCGTATAGAGTTCCGCGTGGTCGAACTCGGCGGCGAGCATCTCGGGCACGACGACCGACACCGCGAAATCGAGCGTGCCGTCGTGCAATCGCGGCAGCGCGAGGCCCGGAAACCCTTCGACGATGTTCACGCGCGCGTCCGGAAAACGGCGCCGGAACGCGCGGAACGCGTCGGGCAGGATCGTCAGCGCGACGGCCGGCGTGATCGCGGCCGCGACGGCACCGGTCGCCGCGCCCTGCGCCTGCTCGATGTCGTCGCGCGCGCGCTGCATCTCGGCGACGATGAGCCGCGCGCGCACGTTCAGCTGCTGCCCCAGGCCGGTCAACTGCACGCCGCGCGCGGTGCGCAGCACGAGCGACACGCCGAGCGCCTGCTCGAGCTCCTTGACGGCCTTCGTCAGCGCGGCCGGCGACACGTTCAGGCGCCGCGCGGCCGCGCGGATGCTGCCTTCCTCCGCGACGGTGACGAACGCTTTGAGCTGGTGATATTTCATCGGAATGCGGGTCGGGAAAGCGAAAAAGCGGGCCGCCGGGCCATCGGCGCGATCGAGGGTATTCCCTAGAGGCAACTCATGGTAAGCACCAAAGCAATTTATCAGCTTCTGGTTCGCGACAGAAATTTATATGCTTCGTGCACGTCGGCGCTCCCCCAACCCTCCCGGCGCCACCCATTCTGGAGACAACATGCAGCCCGTGAACCCCGTCATCCCCGGTATCGCCGCGATCGCTCCCGACCTGATCGACGTGCGCCGCCGGATTCATGCCCACCCCGAACTCGCATTCGAAGAAACGCTGACGAGCGACCTCGTCGCCGAGCTGCTGACCGAATGGGGCTATGAAGTGCATCGGGGTCTCGGCAAGACGGGCGTCGTCGGCGTGCTGCGCGAAGGCCAGAGCACGCGCACGATCGGCCTGCGCGCCGACATGGATGCGCTGCCGCTCGCCGAAACGACGGGCCTGCCGTACGCGAGCCGCCACGCGAACAAGATGCACGCGTGCGGCCACGACGGCCACACCGCGATGCTGCTGTGCGCGGCGCGCCATCTCGCGGCGACGCGTCAGTTCTCAGGCACGCTGAACCTGATCTTCCAGCCGGCCGAAGAGAACTTCGGCGGTGGCAAGGCGATGGTCGACGACGGGCTGTTCGACAAATTCCCGTGCGACGCGATCTTCGCGATCCACAACATGCCGGGCCGCGCGGCCGGCGACATGGCGTTCCGCAGCGGCCCGACGATGGCGTCGTTCGACCGCGTGACGATCACGCTGCGCGGCGTCGGCGGCCACGGCGCGATGCCGCACAAGGCGCGCGACCCGATGTCGGCGGCCGGCACGATCATCGTCGCGCTGCAGACGATCATCGGCCGCGAAGTGAATTCGCAGGACGCGGCGGTGATCACGGTCGGCAGCGTGCAGGCCGGCGAGACGTTCAACGTGATCCCCGAGACGGTCGAGATGAAGGTGTCGGTGCGCGCGCTGAACCCCGACGTGCGCGCGCTGATCGAGCGCCGCATCAAGGAACTCGTGAAAGGCCAGGCCGACAGCTTCGGGCTTACCGCGGACGTGCAGTACGACCACGGCTATCCGGTGCTCGTCAACTATCCGGAGCCGACCGAGTTCGCGACCGAGATCGCGCGCCAGATGCTCGGCGACGCGCGCATCGAGACCGACACGCTGCCGGTGATGGGCAGCGAGGATTTCGCGTTCATGCTCGAGGCGCGTCCGGGCTGCTACGCGTTCATCGGCAACGGTGTCGGCAGCAAGGGCGGCTGCATGGTGCACAACCCGGGCTACGACTTCAACGACGACATCCTCGCGATCGGCGCGAGCTACTGGGTCCGCCTGGCCGAGGCGTGGCTCGCCGCGTGACGACGCATGGCGCCGCGTGGCGGCGTCAGCCGCGATCGAACGAAAAGCGCCCGGGCCCGGCCGCGCAGAGTGCGAGGCACCCGCCCGCGATCGCGATGTTCTTGTAGAAGTGGATCATGTTGTTCATCTGTTCGGCGCCCGTCAGTGTCCAGAACTGATGCCCGATCAGTCCGGTGCCGATCGAGTAGATCGCGAGCAGCAGCGCGAGCGGGCGCGTCCAGAGCCCGACGAGGATCGCGATCGCGACCGGCACTTCCATCACGACCGCGACCGCCGCCGCGACGATCGGCGCGGGCGCGCCCTCCTTGCCCATGAACGCGATCGTGCCGGAGAAGTGAATCAGCTTCTGCCAGCCGAACATGACGAACAGCGTCACGAGAAAGATGCGCGCGATCAGCAGCAGCAGATTGCGTTGAGAGGCGAGAAAAGGCTGGTTCGGTGTCATGGTCTCGTAGTCGTGGATCGATGGCGGTGCATGCCGCGCACCGGGGGGTCGAAAAACGGCGTGGCGGTGGATGCCGCGCCGGTTCGCGCATTGTGTCACCAGAAGCGGCGCGATGCCACGTCCTCAACGTCGAACGAACCCGTGGCGATCTGTGCGTGGGACTCATCGGGCTCATCGGCTTCGAGCGGTTCGCCGGCCCGCAAAATTTCTTTGATATCCTAATCGACTCTCGACAGCATCCTCACGCTTCGAGGATACGCAACGCAAGCTCATCGCTCTCTCTCGAACACCGAAAGGCAATCGGACAATACTTTAGACGAATTGTCGCGTCATCGCGAATGCCTTGCATTGCGCCGTATATTTGTGTCGACGATACGACAACCCGACGATACGCGAACGTCGATTCATTCGATATTCGCGCGTGCCGAACATCGAATGACGCAACACCCATTTCGAAATCCATCGGAAGCCGTTTCAATCGCGCGACGTTAATTGCGCATCGATATTGTCATGCGCGAATTCAGCCCCATTGACGATATTCACGGAGTGGGCTTTCCGCATCGACTTCTCCGACGTGGCACTCAATTCAAACGTGCCGCGTCGATGCACGCCCATTAATGGAACCGCATCATGGAAGCCGTAAGGTTGCTGACGATCGCATGTCGCAAAGCCTTGCTGCCTATACGTTTCCGGCCGGTCGCGTCAATCATGTCCACACGGAATCGCACGCGATCCTGATTTTTATTTTGAGTGTGGTATCAAGATGCCGGCGCACGAACCGTTACCCAGGAAAACAAGGGTGACGGAAGTATCAGACCGTACCGACACAACGAAATAGGAGCTGCAGCACATCGATCGCCGACGCCGCGTCTTCGCGGCCAACGGTGCCGATCTGCAGTCCCAAGGCCATGCCGCGAACGCGGCATATACGAGGATCGAGCTTCATGAAAGCCCAGCGCTTCACACCCGCCGTTGCGCGGATCGGGCACGCGCGCGTGCTCGCCTGCCTGCTGTCCGCCGCTGCCCTTCTGCCGCTCTCCGGTTGCGGTGGCGGCGGTGGAGGCGGCGGCGACAACAACGCCGCGTCCCCCGCCCCGACATCACCGTCATCGCCGACCACGTCGTCCAACAGCAGCACCACCTGCACCGCGGCGCAGGCCGCGGCACCGGCGACCTCGTCGACGACCTCGCCGACGGCCGCGCAAAGCATGCCGGCCAGCGCGCCGCCCGTCGATCACCTGATCGTGAAGCTGGCGACCGTGACGGCCGCGCACGCGCTGAGCGCCGGCGGCGACGACGCGACGCGCCTCGCGGCCGTGATCCAGCGCGTATCCGCGCAATGGACGACACAGGCGGGACCGAGCGGCAGCGCGCATGCGTATGCGAGCGCGCAGCCACAGCCGCAGCCGCTCGCGGCCGTCGAGCGCACGATGTCCGGCGGCGCGACCGTGCTGAAGCTCGGGCAGCCGCTCGCGCAGGCCGACGCGAGCGCGCTCGCGCAGGTGTTCGCGAGCGACTCGGACATCGAGTACGCGGAGCCGGACCAGCGGATGAGAATCAGCAACGTGCCGACCGATCCGGACTACAACCAGCAGTGGAACCTGTCCGATCCGACGGCCGGCATCGATGCGCCGGCCGCGTGGAGCATCACGCAGGGTTCGCCGAACGTCGTCACCGCCGTGCTGGACACCGGCTATCGCCCGCACCCCGACATCGTGAACAATCTCGTGTCGGGCTACAACTTCATCTCGAACGTGAACACGAGCAACAACGGCGAGACGCGCGGCCCCGACGCGACCGATCCGGGCGACTGGGTCACGCAGCAGGAGCTCGACAATTCGAGCGGCCCGTACTATCACTGCCAGTCGGCGCCGAGCGACAGCAGCTGGCACGGCACGCGCGTCGCCGGCGTGATCGGCGCGATCGCGAACAACGGCGTCGGCATCGCGGGCATCTCGTGGCTCGGCAAGATTCAGCCGGTGCGCGTGCTCGGCAAATGCGGCGGCGCGACGAGCGACATCGCGGACGCGATGCGCTGGGCGGCCGGCATCGCGGTCACTGGCGTGCCGACGAACGCGACGCCCGCGAAGATCATCAACCTGAGTCTCGCCGGCCCCGGCGCGTGCAGCCAGACGTTCCAGCAGGCGATCAACGACGTGACCGCGCTCGGCGTGACCGTGATCGTCGCGGCCGGCAACGAGGGCGTCAACGCGACGCAGGATCAGCCCGCGAACTGCCAGGGCGTGATCGCCGTCGGCGCGACCGATACGACCGGCATGCGCGCGAGCTTCAGCAACTACGGTACCGGCGTGGCGCTGAGCGCGCCTGGCGTGAACATCCTGTCGACGTCGAACACCGGTACGACGACGCCGCTGGCGGACGGCTACGGCCTCGCGGACGGCACGAGCCTCGCGGCGCCGCAGGTCTCCGGCGTCGTCGCGCTGATGCTCGCGATGAAAGGCAACCTGACGCCCGCGCAGATTCAGCAGAAGCTGCAAGGCGGCGCGCGCGCGTCGAAGCTCGCCGCGGGCACGCCGTGCACGTCGGCGCCGGCCGGCTCGGGCATTCTCGACGCGGCCGCCGCGGTGAACGCCGCGATGCAGTGACGCCGGACACGGCGCGCCGCGCATCACGCGCGGCGCGCCGGTTCGTTGCGGCACACGTAATAAACCCTCACAAACGATACAGATCGACCGTCAACAGCACGCGTGACCGATGCGTTTTTTCGAGCAAGCGCCGGGAATTCCTCCCGGCGGCCATCGGAGAACAACCATGCGTGCCATCACCCGTAAAATCGCCGTCGCCGCCGCCCTGATGTCCATCCTGACCGGCACCGCATTCGCGGATACGCCGTGGCAGCAGGCGCATCCGCGCCGCGAGGAAATCAACCATCGTCTCGCCGTGCAGAATCAGCGCGTCCACCGCGAAGTGCGCGAAGGCGAGATGTCGCATGCGCAAGCCGCGCGCCTGCACCGCGACGACCGCAAGATCCGCCAGGAAGAGCGCGACATGGCTTCGCAGGACCGCAGCCATCTGACGAAGCCCGAGCAGCACGTGCTGAACCAGCAGGAAAACGCGGTCAGCCACAAGATCGGCCAGTAACACCACGCCCCCTCTTTCTTCCGCGCGCCCGTCGATGAGAGAATCGCACACCACGATTCCCTTTCGACGGAGCCCGCATGAAGCCTCTGCTGTCCACGCTGTTCGTCAGTGCCGCGCTCGTGGCGCTCGCCCCCGCGATGCCCGCGCAGGCCGCGACGCCGCCCGGCATCTTCGTCGTCGCCACCCAGCTCGCGGAGTTCACGACGCTCGATCCGAGCGAAATCTACGAGCTCGTGCCGTCCGAGTACGTCGCGAACACGTATGAACGGCTCGTGCGCGTCGACCTGAAGGATCCGACGCGCTTCGACGGCATCGTCGCGCAATCGTGGAGCGTCGGCGCGGACGGCGTCACGTTCACGTTCAAGCTGCGCCCCGGCCTTGCGTTCCATTCCGGCAATCCGTTGACCGCCGACGACGTCGCGTGGTCGCTGCAGCGCACGGTGCTGCTCGGCAAGGGCCCCGCGGACGTGCTCGGCGACCTCGGGCTCACGAAAGCGAACGTGATGCAGAAGGTTCGCGCGGTCGACCCGCAGACCGTCGTGCTCGAAACCGACCGCAAGTACGCGCCGAGCTTCGTGCTCAACGTGCTGAGCGCGTGCCCGGCGTCGGTGTTCGACAAGAAGCTGCTGCTGTCGCACCAGCAGAATGGCGACTTCGGCAACGGCTGGCTGAAGACGAACGACGCCGGCTCCGGGCCGTACAAGCTCGTCAAGTGGACGCCGAACGACAGCATCGTGCTGCAGCGTTTCGACGCGTACCGCACGCCGTATCCGATGAAGCGCATCGTGCTGAAGCACGTGCCGGAGGCGTCCGCGCAGCGGCTGCTGCTCGAGAACGGCGACGTCGACGCGGCGCGCAACCTGAGCCCCGACAGTCTCGCCGCGCTGAAGAAGGCCGGCAAGATCCAGATCGCGACGTGGCCCGTGTCCGCGCTGCTGTATCTCGGCCTGAACACGAAGAACCCGAATCTCGCGAAACCCGAGGTGCAGGAGGCGATGAAGTGGCTGGTCGATTACGACGGCATTCAGCGCAACATCGTCAGCACGACCTACAAGGTGCACGAGACGTTCCTGCCGGAAGGCTTCCTCGGCACGCTGAACGATCGGCCGTACCATCAGGACGTTGCGAAGGCGAAGGCGCTGCTCGCGAAGGCCGGCCTGCCGAACGGCTTCACGGTGACCATGGACATGCCGAACGACTATCCGTACGTCGAGATCGCGCAGGCGCTGCAGGCCGAATTCGCGCAGGGCGGCATTCAGGTGAAGCTGATTCCGGGCGACGCGAAGCAGGTGATCGGCAAGTATCGCGCGCGTCAGCACGACATCTTCGTCGGCGAGTGGTCGCCCGACTACATGGATCCGAACAGCAACGCGCGCGGCTTCGCGTGGAATCCGGACAATTCCGATCAGGCGCAGTACAAGATGCTCGCATGGCGCAACGGCTGGAACATTCCGCAACTGACGAAGGAAACCGAGGCCGCGCTCGTCGAGCCGTCGCCCGCGAAGCGCGCGCAGCGTTACGAAGCGCTGCAGAAGGAAGTGCTCGCGAATTCGCCGTTCGTGATCATGTTCGAGAAGGTCGTGCAGGTCGCGACGCGCCCCGGCGTGACCGGTCCGGAGATCGGGCCGATCAACGATCTCGTGTCGTATCGGACGCTGAAGAAGTAACGCGGGCGGCCCGCGCCGTTCGCGATGCGGCGGCGCGGGCGGGCCGGCTTCATCGGACTACCTTCATCGGACTACCTTCATCGGACTACCTTCATCGGGCCAACGGCGTGTCGAGACGCTCCGCCGCGCGCGTCAGGCCGCCGAAGATCCGCTCCGCGATCCTCGACGGGAACCCGCGCGGCAGCCGCGCGCCGACCGTGTCGATCACACGCGGCGTCGCGGCGGCCAGGCGCTCGACGATCGGCGTCGCGATGTCGCCGAGCCCGCACTGCTCGGCCATCGCGCTGAAATGGCGCCGCGTGATGTCGCGCATCGCATAGTGCTTGCGCTTGCCGTGCACCGCCATCGCGAGCTTCGCCTTGTGCCACGACCACTGGTTCGCGCCGTCGCCTTCGACCGGCCAGATCGACATCACGTCGTAAAGCGGCGTCAGCCGGAAGCGGCCGCCCGGCAGCAGGCGCAGGCTGAAATTCTTCGCGTGCCCGTCCGGCGCCGCGAGCATCCAGAACACGATCAGCGCGGCGAACAGCGTGTCGAGATCCGCGTCGGCCACCTCCGACCGGCGCAGGATGTCGACGAGATCCGGCACGCCCGGGCCGCCGTGCGCCTCGTATTTCAGATGCGGCGGCACGCCGAGCGCCTGACAGAAATCCTCCTGCGGCAGGCGCATCAGCCAGCGGCCGTCGCGATGGAGCGCGCGGTCGAAACGCGCGACCGACAGCACCTTGTGCGCGCCGAACGTCGCGATCTCCGCATCCGCGACCGGCAGGCCGAACGCGCGCAGGATCGCGAGGCACAGCCACTCGTTCTCGACCGACGTGGTCAGATCCGCGCGCTTGTTGCCGACGAAACCGAGCGGCAGCTTCAGGATATGCGTCGTCGGCGTCGCGCCGTGCGGGCGCATCCATCGTCCGCCGTGCCGCAGCAGCGCGGTCTTTTCCTGCGCACCGGCGAGCGACAGCCGGAAGTCGTCGTCATCGCCATCGTCGCCGCGCAGGCCGGCGGCCGCGCCGCTCGCCTGATCGAGCAGCCGTTCGACGTCGCCGTCGGACAGTGCCGTGCCGTCGATGCGGTCGTAGCCGGCCGGCATGTCGTCCTCGCCCAGCAGTTGCACCGCGCCGACGCAGTCGCGGCCGACCGCGGCGAGCAGATCGAACGGATCGAGCGTCGCGGCGCCGAAGCGCGCGGCAAGGCGGCGCCGGATCGCGTCGCTGTCGGGCAGCAGATTGTCGAAGTAGTGATTCACGCGCTCGCCGCGCAGTGGCGCGTCGCCGATGCCGAACGGCAGCGACAGCGACAGCGGCCGCCCGGCGGCCGACTGCTTCCACGCGGCGTCGTAGTGAAGCTCCATGTCGCCGCGCGCCGGGATGCGCCAGACGCCGACCCGAACGCCGTTGGCCCAGATCGACAGTGCGCGCGTGTGCGATTTGCGTCCCATGCGTGGCTCCGCGATCACCACTCGACGTCGGCCACCGCAGGACCGTCGCCCTTCGTGCGCACGCTCAGCTCGAGGCCGTACAGCGCGGTCAGCGCGAGCAACTGGCTCAGCGACAGGCTGGCCGTGCGGCTCGTCTCGAGCAGCGACAGCCGCGGCTGGCCGATGCCGACACGGGCGGCGGCCTCCGCCTGCGTCATGCCCTTCGCCTGGCGCGCGGACGACAGGATCTCGCCCAGCTGGGCCGGGGTGTTGACGATGAGGTTCACGGCGCGGATTCCTGAGGGTAATATATGCAGTATATTTCCCTGGAGAATAAATGCAAATTATTCTCCACAAGCATATATGCGAAATATTCTCGATGAGAATAATTGTTCTTCCCGGGAATCCCCGCGCGTGACATACAATCGGGCTCGACCCGTCCCGCACGCGTCGAAGCCGATAGCCTCCTCCGACACGAAGATGTGATGTCCTCCCCCGCCTTCGAAACCGCATTCGAAAAGATTCGCACGCTGCCCGCACGGCGCCCGTCGATCCGGCGGGCGCTGCGCGCGCTGCGCTGGGCGTTGACGCTCGCGGTCACGTTCGCCGGGCTGCTCGCGCTGACCTTCGTGATCGGCCGCAAGGTGCCGATCGATCCGGTGCTCGCGGTGCTCGGCGACCGCGCATCGGCGAGCGCGTACGCGGCCGAACGCATCGCGCTCGGCCTCGACAAGCCGCTCGCGACGCAATTCCTGATCTACGCGCGGGACGTGCTGCACGGCAATCTCGGCGTGTCGCTGCTGACGTCGAACCCGGTGCTCGACGACATCAAGCGGGTGTTCCCCGCAACGCTCGAGCTCGCGACGCTCGCAACGCTGATCGGCATCGCGGTCGGCGTGCCGCTCGGCGTCGCGGCGGCGGTCCGGCACAACCGGCCGATCGATCACGTCGCGCGCTTCGTCGGGCTGATCGGCAACTCGGTGCCGGTGTTCTGGCTCGGGCTGATGGGGCTGCTGCTGTTCTACGCGCGGCTGCACTGGGTCGCGGGGCCGGGCCGGATCGACCCCGCGTTCGACGGCATGGTCGACACGCGCACCGGCAGCCTGCTGATCGACTCGGCGCTCGCCGAAGAATGGGACGTGTTCCGCAACGCGGTCGCGCACATCGCGCTGCCGGCCGCGATCCTCGGTTATTACTCGGTCGCGTACCTGAGCCGGATGACGCGCTCGTTCATGCTCGAGCAACTCGGCCAGGAATACATCGTCACCGCGCGCGCGAAGGGGCTGCCGGAGCGCAGCGTGATCTGGCGTCACGCGTTCGGCAACGTCGCGGTGCCGCTCGTGACCGTGATCGCGCTCACGTACAGCAACCTGCTCGAAGGCTCGGTGCTGACCGAGATCGTGTTCGCGTGGCCCGGCATCGGCTCGTATCTGACCGGCGCGCTGCTGAACGCGGACATGAACGCGGTGCTCGGCGCGACGCTCGTGATCGGCGCGATGTTCATCACCGTCAACCTGCTGACCGACGCGCTCTATCGTGTGTTCGATCCGCGCGCGCGCTGAAGGCCGCTTCACGATGCATAAGGAATCCCGACCATGAACGCCGAGCGCCCGACGTTGCGCGCGTGGCTGCTGTCCGACGCGCCCGCGTCCCGCCCGCAGGCCGCGCTCGGCCTCGCGTACCGCCGCTGGCGCCGCTTCGCCGCGAATCCGCTGAACCTGTTCGCGCTCGCGATCCTCGTCGCGCTGATCGCGGTCGCGATCGCGAGCCCGCTCCTGATGCCGCACGATCCGCTGCGCCAGGTGCTCGCCGATCGGCTGCAGCCGCCGCTGTCGCCGTCGCACTGGCTCGGCACCGACCAGCTCGGCCGGGACATCCTGTCGCGAATGATCGGCGGCTCGCGGCTCACGCTCGGCATCGCGCTGCTCGTCGTCGCGATCGTCGTGCCGATCGGCCTCGCGATCGGCACGACGGCCGGCTATTGCGGCGGCTTCGTCGACAGCGTGCTGATGCGCATCACCGACGTCGCGCTCGCGTTCCCGAAGATCGTGCTCGCGCTCGCGTTCGCGGCCGCGCTCGGGCCGGGCGTGATCAACGCGGTCGTCGCGATCTCGATCACCGCCTGGCCCGCGTATGCGCGGCTCGCGCGCGCGGAGACGATCCGCATCGCGCAGGCCGACTTCATCCACGCGGCGCGCCTGCAGGGCGCGTCGGGCCCGCGGATCCTGCTGCGCTACGTCGTGCCGCTGTGCATGTCGTCGGTGATCGTGCGCGCGACGCTCGACATGGCCGGCGTCGTGCTGACCGTCGCGGGCCTCGGCTTCCTCGGCCTCGGCGCGCAGCCGCCGAGCCCCGAATGGGGCTTCATGGTCGCGTCGGGCCGCAACGTGCTGCTCGACGCGTGGTGGGTCGCGACGCTGCCCGGCATCGCGATCCTGGTCGTGAGCGCCGCGTTCAACCTGCTCGGCGACGGTCTGCGGGATGTCTTCGATCCGCGTCATGGAACATGAGATGAAACGACCCCCACGCTCGCTTTGCTCGCTGCCCCCCGAGGGGGCGCTCAGCCTCCTTGGGGCGGCCCGGCGGAGGCTGAGATGACCACGAACCCGCCCACCCCCCTCTGCGAAATCGACGGCCTGCGGATCGCCTTTCGCGGCCACGACGGCCGGCTCGCCGAAGCGGTGCGCGACCTGTCGCTGACGCTCGCGCCCGGCGAGCGGCTCGGCATCGTCGGCGAATCCGGCTCCGGCAAGTCGCTGACCGGCCGCGCGCTGCTCGGGCTGCTGCCCGACGCCGCGAGCTGGTCCGCGCGCACGATGCGCTTCGCGGGGCACGACCTGCTCGCGCTGTCGCCGCGCGAGCGCCGTCGGCTGTGCGGCGGCCGGATGGGCATGATTCTTCAGGATCCGAAGTATTCGCTGAATCCGGTGATGACGGTCGCGAAGCAGATGGCCGAGGCGTTCCGTCTGCACGAGCCCGGGCTGCGCGGCCGCGCGCTGCGCGAGCGGATCGTCGATGCGCTCGCGGCCGTGCAGATCCGCGATCCGGCGCGCGTCGCCGACGCGTATCCGCACGAGCTGTCCGGCGGGATGGGCCAGCGCGTGATGATCGCGATGATGGTATCGACCGGCCCGCGCCTGCTGATCGCCGACGAGCCGACGTCGGCGCTCGACGTCGCGGTCTCGATGCAGGTGCTCGCGGTGCTCGACGCGATGATCGCGCGGCACGGCACCGGGCTGATGTTCATCAGCCACGACCTGCCGCTCGTGATGTCGTTCTGCGACCGTGTCGCGGTGATGTACGCGGGCCGCGTCGTCGAGACGTGCGCGGCGCGCGACCTGCGGCACGCGACGCATCCGTACACGCGCGGGCTGCTCGCCGCGAATCCGCCGCTCGCGCACCCGCCCGACGAACTGCCGGTGCTGCAGCGCGATCCGGCCTGGCTGGAGGAAGCCGCACGATGATCGACATCGACCACGTCTCGATCCGTTTTCCGACCCGCGGCGGCCACGTCGACGCGGTGCGCGACGCGACGCTCGCGGTGCGCGAAGGCGAGGCGTTCGGGCTCGTCGGTGAATCGGGCTCCGGCAAGTCGACGCTGCTGCGCGCGCTGACGGGGCTCGCGCCGCTCGCGTCCGGGCGCGCCGCGATCGACGGCCGGACGATCGGCGGCAAGCTCGATCGCGCGTTCCGCCGCCGCGTGCAGATGGTGTTCCAGGATCCGTACGCGTCGCTGCATCCGCGTTTCACCGTCGACGAGACGCTGCGCGAGCCGCTGACGATCCACCGCATCCCCGACGCCGACGCGCGCATCGCGCGCGCGCTCGCCGAGGTCGGGCTCGGGCCGTCGTTCCGCTTCCGCTATCCGCATCAGCTGTCGGGCGGCCAGCGGCAGCGCGTCGCGATCGCGCGCGCGCTGATCGTCGAGCCGCGCGTGCTGCTGCTCGACGAGCCGACGTCGGCGCTCGACGTGTCGGTGCAGGCGGAGATCCTGAACCTGCTGCGCCGGCTGCATCGCGAGCACGGACTGACGATGATCGTCGTCAGTCACAATCTCGCGGTGGTCGGCTTCCTGTGCCAGCGCGTCGCGGTGATGCAGCACGGCGAGATCGTCGAGCAATTGCCGATCGACGACGTGCGCGCCGGCCGCGTCGCACGCGACTACACGCGCACGCTGCTGCGCGCGACCGAAGGCTACCATCGGCTCGATTCGACGCTCGACGCATGAATCGGACACGCGCATCGCACGGCCGCTCGCGACGAGCGGCCTTTTTTTGCGCGCGCAAAAACGGTATAACGCGGCTGGCCGGCAATACGATGACGCAAAAAAGCCCGGTGATTACCCCGACTTGCCGTTTCGTTCGGATCCCTTATATTTAATCGGAAGAAAGCCGAATAACCGATTTCATTCGATTTTTTATTGAACAAAATTCGGTGAACGGAACGGCATTCGAGTGCCCTGCCGCGATTCCTTTTCTTGTGGAGCCCGCCATGAAGCACCGTTCGATCGCCGCATCGCTCACGCTGGCCGCGTGCCTGCTTGCGTCGCCGTCCTTTGCAGCCGGCCCGTCCGGCATCATTCACTTCAGCGGGACGATCGTCGAACCGCCGTGCGAATTCGACGTCGGGCCGGCAAACCTTCAGCCGGCGTGCCCGCGGCCGGCCTCGGGCAACGTCGCGTTCGTCGATGCGGCCACGCAGCAACCGATCCGAACCGTCGCGTTCACGCAAGCGTCCGCATCGATCGATTTGCCGAATCGGCCGCCCGGTCGTCATGCGCCGATGATCGCGGTCATCACATATAAATAAATCGCCGCATTATCGGCGCGGTGACGCACGCGGCCATTCAATCGCGATGGCATTCGATCCAGTCGCTGAATGCGCGGATTTTCCGCTGATTGCCGATGATTTCCGGATAGACGAAGAAATAACGCGCACCGGTGTCGAGCACGATGTCGAACGGCCGCTCGAGACGCCGCGCGCCGACGTCGTCGTCGACGAGCGTCACGTCGCCGATCGCGACGCCGAAGCCCTGCATCGCCGCATTCGTCGCGAGATCGAGCGTGTCGAAGCTCGGCCCGCGATCCGGATCCACGTCGCCCGCGCCCGCGTGCGCGAGCCACGCGCGCCAGTCGCGATGATCACGCGTCGGGTGCAGCAGCGTATGCCGCGCGAGATCGTCGACCGCGTCGAGCCGGTTCGTCTGCCGCAGCTCGGGCGCGCACACGGGCGTCAGCCGCTCGTCGAACAGCGGCAGCGCGCACACGCCCGCGCCAGGCGACGTGCCGTAGACGATCGCCGCGTCGAACGGCTCGTTCGAGAAATCGACGTCGTGCTGCCAGGCGGTCGTGATCTGCACGTGCAGCTCCGGATGCTCGCCCTGGAAGCGCATGATCCGCGGCAGCATCCAGCGCATCACGCAGGTCGGCACCTTCAGCGCGAGATCGGTGCGCTGGCGCGTGAGCTTCATCGAGATGTCCTCGATCCGCGCGAAGCTCTCGTTGACGACCGGCAGCAACTGCTCGCCCTCGGGCGTCAGCGTCAGCCCCTTCGCATGCCGTTTGAACAGCGGGAAGCCGAAGTGGGCCTCGAGCGTCTGGATCTGCCGGCTCACCGCGCCCTGCGTGATGCAGAGCTGGTCGGCCGCGCGCGTGAAGCTGCGGTGGCGCGCCACGGTGGCGAAAATCTGCAGCGCGTGCAGCGGAGGAAGTCGGCGCATGGCTCCACGGAATCGGCGGATGAACGGCGGCGCGCCGCCGGCCGGCGCGCACTGACCGTCACGATAAGCGAAACGCGCGCGTTGCGCGAGAGGCCGCGCGTCAGCCGGTGAACCCCGCGGCGACGATCCGCGCCGCCGACGCGACGACATCGTCGTGCGGCGCCGCGTCGGCGGCCGGCTGCGTGAAGTAGATCGCGAGCACGAGCGGCGCACGCGACGGCGGCCAGACGACCGCGATGTCGTTCGTCGTTCCGTAGCCGCCCGCGCCATACACGTGTGCGACACGCCAGTCCGACGGCAGCCCCGCGCGAATTCCGGCCATGCCGCCAGCCACGCCACCCGCCGCGCCGCCGGCATTGCCGAGCATCCACGCCTGCAGTTGCGCGCGCTGCGCGTCAGGCAGCGTGTTGCCGAGCAGCAGCCGGCGCAGCGTATCGGCCGTCGCAACGGGTGTCCCGGTGTCGCGCAGGTCGCCGGGGCGCGCGGTATTGAGCTCGGGCTCCCAGCGGTCGAGCCGGAACGTCGTGTCGCCGATCGAATGCGCGAACTCGGTGACGACCGCCGGGCCGCCGAGCAGATCCATCACCATGTTCGCGGCCGACTGGTCGCCGGCCTGCAACGCGGCCTCGCAGAGCTGCGCGACGGTCAGGCCGGTATCCGCGTGGCTGTTGGTGACCGGCGAATCGGGCACGAGATCGTAGCGGCGATACAGCACGCGCCGTGGCAGCAGCGTCGGGTCGAGCGCGGCACGCGTGAGCAGCGCGGCGACCGCGACGACCGTGAACGTGCCGCAAAGCGGAAAGTGCTCGCGCGAGCGGTACGCGAGCCGCGCGCCGTTCGACGTATCGAGCGCGGCGACGCCGAGGCGGCCGTGCGCGGATTGTTCCAGCGCCTGGAGCTGAAGCGCCACGGCCCGCGCGCGATCGTGCGCGACGCCGGTGGGCGCACACGCGGCGACGAACGGCCCGGCGACGGCGGCGAGCAGCAGCGAGCGGCGCAGCGACGAATGATCCATGAATGACGTTCGGAGAGAGAGAGGGACGTGCATCGCGCGAAGCGGCGGCACAGCCGCGCGCGGATGCGTGCCGACAGCGTAGCAGCGCCGGCGCGCGCTCGCTACTGGATCGCGCGCGGTGCGGTGCGCCGCGCGCGGGTCAGCCGTTCGTCGACGGAAGGTACGGCAGCGGATTCACGGGCTTGCCGTCGCGCCGCACCTCGAACGACAGTGCCACGCGCGCGTTGTCGAGGTCGCCCATTTCCGCGATCGCCTGACCCTGATGGACGATGTCGCCGGTCTTCACGAGCAGCTTGCGGTTGTGCGCGTACGCGGTCAGGAAATCCGCGTTGTGCTGGACGATGATCAGGCTGCCGTAGTCGTTGAGGCCGACGCCCGCGTACATCACGCGGCCGTCGGCGGCCGCGCGCACCGGATCGCCCGCGTGACCGGCGATCTGGATGCCGCGGTTGGCGCCGGGCTTGAACGCTTCGATCACGTTGCCGCGCGCGGGCCAGACGAGCGACACGCGGCTCGCGTGACGCTTCGTCTCGCTGACGACTTGCTGGTCGCTGAATTCAGGCCGGGCCGATTCGGCAGTTGCGCCGCTCGCGGCCGACGGCGTCGGAATGGAGGCCGAGGCCGTCGCGGCAGTGTTCGCGCCGGCCACCGACGATTTCGTGACGATCCGCAGCACCTGGCCGATACGCAGCCGGCCGCGCGAGCCGAGGTCGTTCCAGGTCCGCAGGTCGTCGGTGCTGCAGCCGTTGGCCGACGCGATCGCCGTCAGCGTGTCGCCGCGGCGGACCACATAGCGCCGCGTGACCTGGACGAGTGCCGGCTGGGACGCGGCGGCCGGCGCGGAGGACGCATTCGCGGTCATGTCGCTGGGCGGCGCTGGCGGCGCGCTCGTGCAGCCGGCCAGAGCCAGGGCCAGGACCACGGCGGCGGCCGCGACCGGCAGCCATGCCGCTTTGCGGGCAATCTCGCGCTTTTCCATGCTCGACCTGACTCCGGGTTGACAATCTGACAAGCATCTCAAAAACCGGACGGTCGACATGTAACCGGATGCAAGGATTCTTAACAATCCTTCAATGCGAAAACAAGGGAGGGAACACTTCGGTTAACAGGAGTCTGAATATAAAAATTACCCAAGCCACGGAGCGGTCGCGGGCGATCTCGCCAGAGGATGCAGCGGAACGCTTTCACGCATATTTTGAGCGAAGATACGCGAAATTAAGCACACAATCGCCCAATCAACGCGTGCAAATAAACCACCCTCACCCACCCGCGGCCAATCCGAACGGCCTGACTCGGCCCTCATGCGTCGCCCATACGCTCGGCACCGGAACGGCGCGCGGAAAGCCCTCGCCAACCATGCCGCAGCGTTGTCCGCGCCGCCTCCGGCGCTGTACCGTTATCGGCCCGTGCAGGGCCGCCTCAAACGCATCGCCGTCATGCGCCGCGCCCTGACGACATTGACCGTATCGAGGCACGAGGTGCAAGAAACCGAAATCATCGCGATCCAGTTGCGATCCGCGCTCCGGGCATGCTGTCCGCCGTCGTTCGCGAACGCGCTCGCGGACAGCCCGCTGTTCGTCGAAATCGTCTCCGCCGCCCGCGACGATGCACGCGCGCGCTTCGAAAAAGATCCGGCCGCGCACCGCGACGTGTCGGCGATCCTGCAACGCGACCCGTCGTTCAACGCCGTCCTCCAATACCGCCTCGCGCACGCGATGGCCAACGATGCCGAGCCGTCGTCGGCCATCGGCTGCTATGCCGATCTGATCTCGAGTCGCAGCAAGCTGCTGTCCGGCGCCGACATCCATCCGCGCGCCCGGATCGGCCGACGCTTCGTGCTCGGTCACGGCGCCGGTACGACGATCGGCGAAACGACGGTCATCGGCGACGACTGCCATCTGCTCGGCGGCGTGACGCTCGGCGCGGCGGCCATCACGTGGAATCGATCCGCCAGGCGCCACCCGATACTGGGCGACCGGGTTCAGATCGGCGCATTCGCGCGCCTTCTCGGTGACATCCGGATCGGTGACGGCGTGCTCATCGGACCGCGCTGCGTGATCACGCAGGACGTTCCGTCCGACAGCGCCGTGATCGTTCGGCCATCGGGGCGGATGACGCGCGCGCCCGACGAGCGCCCTTGCGCGCTGCTTGCGCTCACGACGCGCGCGCGATGAAATCGCCCGTGGCCATCGGCCGCGGACGGCTTGACCTGAAAGACGATCCGACCCCGGCGAGCATCGCCGTTTCGGGTCGTGGGGTGGACTCGACCGTTAGTTGCGTACTGAGATCCGGCAACAAGCCCACCCGTCGCGCCACTTCCCGACAAAACAAAGCCGGCCCGAAAGCCGGCTGTCTCGGTATCCGGGCAGCCCCGCCGCGCGGCGCGTCACGCACCGCGGGCCGGCCCGGCGCACTCAGAACTGGTGACGAATCGCCGCGCGCACCGCGAACTGGTTCGACGACGCCGACGGCCCGTCGGTGCCGATCAGGTAGCCGCCGTCGAGCGCGGTGCCGGTCCGGTCGCCCGCGACCTTCTGCCACGCGCCCTGCAGATACACGTCGGTCCGCTTCGACAGGCTGTAGTCGGCCATCAGGCCGACCGTGTGATATTTCGGCTTGATCGAGCCGGCCGGCGCGTCGAACTTGCCGTTCGTGAACACGTACTGCGCGCCGACGAAGAAATCGGGCGTGAGCTGATACTTGCCGTTGACCTCGACGTTCTGGAACTTCATCGCGGTAAAGCCGAGGCCCGAGAACGTCGCGGCCGGCAGGTAGACGGTCGACACCGGATCCTTCAGGTCGGTCTTCGTGTAGACGAGGCCGACCGTCGCCGGCCCGAACGTGTAATTGACCCCGCCGCCGAAAATCCGCACCCGGTCGGCCGTGAAGTTCGCGTCGTCGGCCGCGATCGCGCCCGCCGAGCCGTTGCCCGCGCCGTTCGCCTGCAGGTACGCGGCCGCGACCTGCAGCCCGCCCAGCGTGTACTGCGCGCCGACGCTGTACTGGCGGTTGTTCGCGAACTGCGGGCTGTTGCTGAAGCTGTAGGTGCCGCCGAGCGCCAGCCCGTTCCAGTCCGGACTCGCGTACTTGACGGTGTTGTTCACGCGGAACGTGTTGTCCGTGTTGTCGTTGTCGAACGGATGCGACAGCAGCGTGCCGCCCCAGTTGCCGTTCGCGGTCAGCGGCGCGAGATAGTCGACGAGCGAGTCGTACTGGCGGCCGAACGTCAGCGTGCCGAACTGCGACTGCGAAAGGCCGACGAACGCCTGACGGCCGAACATCCGGCCGCCCTCGCCGAGCTGGCCGTTGCTCGCGTCGAAGCCGCTTTCGAGCGTGAAGATCGCCTTCAGCCCGCCGCCGAGATCCTCCGCCCCGCGCAGCCCCCATCGGCTGCCTTGCGCGAAGCCGCTCGCGAGCGCGTAGTCGGTCTTGCCCTGACCGTTCACGCTGACGTTGTTCGTATAGTTGACCCCCTCGTCGATCAGGCCGTACAGCGTCACGCTGTTCTCCGCCATCACCGGCGCGGCGAAAGCCAGCAGCGCGGCGGCGGACATCATGTGTTTTTTCATTATCGGGTCTCCGGAAGCAGGATCGCGCGCGTATCCATCAGACGCGCCGCGTGACGGACAAAATGGTGTCACGGCGGCAACCAAACGTCCATTCGCCCGGCAGCCCTTCGCCGGCCGCGTTGTGTAATGCCAACTCGCGCGCGGGCACGATCCGCAGGCCGGCCTTGCCGGTCGGGCGCGGCGCCGATGCCATCGGCATAAACCCGGTGCGTTGCACTTCAGTGGCACAATGCACGCCTTCTTTTCATTTTCCCGACAACGCCATCTCCATGCGTCACCGCATTTCCCGCGTCGCGCGCCGTTGCCGCGCGCGCGGCCCCTGCCCGGAGGCCGGCCGATGACCGCCGCGCGTCCCGTCCGCTATGCGGAGCTCGACTTCTTCCGCGGGCTCGTGCTGCTCGTGATCGTCGTCGACCACATCGGCGGCAGCATCCTGTCGCGCGTAACGCTGCACGCGTACGCGCTGTGCGACGCGGCCGAGGTGTTCGTGTTCCTCGGCGGCTTCGCGACCGCGATCGCCTACAACTCGCTCGCCGAGCGGCACACCGAGGCCGCCGCGCGGCAGCGCTTCGTGCGCCGCGCGCTCGAGATCTATCGCGCGTTCGTCGTGACGGCCGGGCTGATGCTGCTGATCACCGCGGTGCTGAGCGCGTATGCGATCGACGCGCCGAACATGCCGACCGACGATCTCGACGGCCTGGTCCACGCGCCGCTCGCGTCGCTGCGCGACATCCTGCTGCTGCGACGCCAGCCGTATCTCGCGTCGGTGCTGCCGATGTACGCGTTCTTCGCGCTGCTCGTTCCGCTCGCGCTGCCGCTCGCGCGCAGCCGGCCGTGGCTGCTGTTCGTGCCGAGCGCGCTGCTGTGGGCCGCCGCGCCGCCCGTCGCGCGCTACTTGCCGACCGTCGACGGCACGCCGTGGGACTTCAATCCGTTCGCGTGGCAGTTCCTGTTCGCGCTCGGGGCGATCGTGCGCTGCCAGCCGGTCTACCCAACGCTCGCGCGCAAGCCGCACGGCCGGCTCGTGACCATCGCGGCAGTCGCGATCGTCGCGGCGGGCGCGTACTACCGGCTGCGGATCGAGCCGTTTCCGACCGATCCGTCGATCAAGCAGAATCTCGGCGCCGGACGGCTCGTGAATTTCGTCGCGATCGCGTGGCTGATGGCGCGGCTCGTCCATCTCGGCTGGATGAAGAAAGTCGCGCACGCGCTGCCGTGGATCGGCACGATCGGGCGGCAAGGGCTGCTCTGCTTCGTCGCGGGCACCGGCATCTCGCTCGCGGTCGATTCGCTGCTCTACGAAGCGACCGACGGCTATTTCGACGTGCCGCTCGGCCTCGCCGGCGACGCCGCCGCGATCGGGCTGCTCTATCTGGTCGCGAAACTGGTCGGGCCGCTGATGCGGCGGCGGCCGTTGCGCGCGCGACGCTAGCGGCCGACGGACGCACGCCGGCCCGCCGCGCGATCTGCCAGAATACGCGACACCCTTCCGCTTTCGTCCTCATGCGCCGACTCCTCCTCCTGCTCGCCGCCGCGCTGACCCTCGGCCTCGTTGCGTCCGCGCATGCGAACGTCGACGACGACGGCAGCGTCCTGACCCGCACGTTCCGCTCGGCGGCGCTGCAGCGCGACTGGTCGTACACGGTGTATCTGCCGCCGCGCTACAACGCGGAAGGCGCACGCTATCCGGTGCTGTATCTGCTGCACGGCAATGCGGGCAACGCGAACGACTGGATCACGCAGGGGCATCTGCAGACCACCGCCGACGCGCTGATCGAGCGGCACGAGATTCCGCCCGTCGTGATCGTGATGCCGCAAGGCGGCACCGACTGGTACGTCGACCGCAAGGAGCGGATGCAGAGCGCATTCCTGAACGATCTGCTGCCGGACGTCGAGGCGCACTTCGCGGTGTCGAACCAGCGCGCGGGCCGCGCGATCGGCGGCGTGTCGATGGGCGGCTTCGGCGCGCTGCGTTTCGCGCTGCTCGAGCCCGGACTGTTCTGCAGTGCGATGCTGCTGAGCCCCGCGATCTACTCGAACGAGCCGCCGCTCAATTCGGCCGCGCGCTACGTCGGCGTGTTCGGCGACCGGCAGTTCGATCCGCGCGTGTGGCACGCGCTCAACTATCCGGCGCTGTGGCACGGCTACTTCGCGCGCACCTGGCGCGTGCCGATGTTCATCGCGGCCGGCGACGACGACCTGACGATCCAGGCCGAAGCGAGCGCTCTCTACACGCAACTGCGCCGCGCGCAGAATCCGGCCGAGTTGCGCATCGTCGACGGCGGACATACGTGGGACGTGTGGCGCGGCCTCATCGGCCCCGCGCTCAAGTACACGCTCGACTGCGTGAAGTAGAAACCGAGCAAATCCTCTAACGTTTCCCGGATACACATGCCCGTCATTTAGCCTCGGTTCGGCATGCGTTTCGCGTGCTACAAAGAGATACAACTTTCCGGCAACCGCGTATTTCCACTACGCAGGCGAGCCTGCCGTTTTGCGGTAAAGTGAATCTTTCTGCGTGGCCAGTCGGCTCGCCCCCCTGGACGCTCCCACGGAGCCTCCGTATCGTGTCGCCGCGACGCGGCGTTCTGATCGTCACTCGACCCGATCCGCTCCCTTTGATGACCAATGAAGCAATAACCACGGATGCCCTCGCGGTCGCCGAACGCGTTCGCGAACTGATGAGCCGCAACGGCATCGGCAAGCGCCAGCAGACGACCGAGCTCTGCCGCATCCTCGACCTCAGCTTTTCCCAGGGGCATCGCAAGCTGCGCGGCAGCAGTCCGTGGACCCTCGCGCAAATCAAGAAGGTGGCCGAAGCATTCGGCGAGCCGGCCGCGCAGCTGTTCGGCGCGCAGACGCTCGACCCGGGCATGGTCGGCGCCTACGCGCAGGACGCGGTACTGTACGCGGGCGTTGCCGAGATCCCGTGCACCGCGTGGATCGGCGCGCCGCTCGAGACGGGCTCGCGCCCCGAGTTCGTCGCCTACCAGCAGCAGGGCCACTGGCGCGTGCTGCGCCACGCCGGCGTGCTGTACCAGAACGCGTTCGACGTGCACAAGATCGAGATCTACCCGCGCCGCGCGGAAAGCGACAAGCTGCTCGTCGCGGTCGTCGATCCCGATCGCGTCAGCACGACCGAGCTGTGCCGCTATCTCGACCGGCAGGGTTTCTCGACCGCGGCGTTCGACGGCCTCACGCCGTTCGTCGATGCGCTGCAGAACCAGGCGTTCGACGCGGTCGTCACCGAGTGGCTGTTCGACGACGCGACGGCCGCGACCGCGATCAAGGCCGTGCGCACGTCGGACAATCCCGCCGCGCCGATCTTCGTGCTGACCGGCGACCTGCTGACCGGCCGCGCGAGCGAAACCGACATCAGCGACGTGATCCGCTCGTTCGACGTCGTCTGCTACGAAAAGCCCGCGCGGATGGCGATCCTCAGCGCCGATCTCGCGAAACGGCTCGCGCGTCACTAGCGCACGGACCGCGCACGCACGCGTGCGTACAATAGCCGGACCTTTCAACGCGAAGGCGCCGACGACATGGCCCGCATCATTCCCGACGACTGGAAGCATCTCGCCGCGACCGGCGCGGCCGAGCGCGAGCGCGAAACGCTCGCGCTGCTCGAGCACGCGCTGCCGGACGCGTATACCGTCTACCACGGCGTGCACTGGACGCGCGCCGAGCACGGCTTCTCGGTGTTCGGCGAGGCCGATTTCGTCGTCGTGAGCCCGTCCGGGCGCGTGCTGCTGATCGAGCAGAAGGCGGGCTTCCTGCGCGAGACGCCGAAGGGGCTCGTGAAGGTCTATCTGCAGACCGAGCGCAACGTGTCGATCCAGCTCGCCCGCACGCAGGAAAATCTGCACCGCCGCCTGACCGTCGCGTTCGGCGCGGGCACGTACGGCGTCGACGCGCTGCTGTACTGCCCCGACTACACGATCCGCCAGACGTCGATCGCGGGCGTCGCGCCCGAACGGATCGTCGACGCGACGCGCAAGGCCCAGCTCGCCACGGTAATCGCGCAGTTGCTGCCCGCCGACGAGCCCCGCTTCGCGAACGCCGCGAAAATCCACCATTTCCTCGCGGACGAGCTCGCGCTGACGCCCGACACGAGCGCGCTCGTCGGCCAGGCCGGCACGCTCGTCACGCGGCTGTCGGGCGGGCTCGCCGCGTGGGCGCGGCAGCTCGACTTCGCGCCGTTCCGGCTGCGCGTGATCGGCACCGCGGGCTCCGGCAAGACGCAGCTCGCGGTGCAGGTGATGCGCGACGCGGTCGCGGCCGGCCGCCGCGTGCTGTACGTGTGCTTCAACCGGCCGCTCGCCGACTACATCGCGCGCGTCGCGCCGCCGGGCGCGAAGATCGCGAACTATCACCAGCTGTGCGACTGGGTCGCGCGCGACGGCGGCTACGCGCCCGACTTCCAGGCGAGCGACGCGTTCGCGAAGCTCGAGGCGCGCTTCGCGGATACGCCGGTGCCCGAGCGCTGGCGGTTCGACGTGCTGATCGTCGACGAAGGGCAGGATTTCCATCCACCGTGGGCCGCCGCGCTCGAACGGCTGCTGGCCGCCGACGCCGCGTGGTGGTGGCTCGAGGATCCTTTGCAGAACCTCTACATGCGCGAGCCGGTCGTGCTGCCGGGCTGGGTCGCGCTGAAGGCGCTGACGAACTACCGAAGCCCGCGCGATCTGCTCGACTACGTGCGCGACGTCGTCGGGCGCGTCGAGCCGCTCGCGGCCGAGCTGCGCTCGGGCAGCCCGTTCGACGGCTCGGACATCGCGGTGTCCGCGTACGGCGAGCCCGGCGCGCCGGCCGCCGCGTGCATCGACGCGTGCATCGACACGACCAAGCGCGCGATCACGCAGGCGCTCGCGCTCGGCTTCCGCAAGCAGGACATCGCGGTGCTGTCGTATCGCGGGCGAGAAAGCTCGGCGCTCGCGTCGCTCGACCAGCTCGGGCCGCACCGGATCAAGCGTTTCACCGGCAAATACGATCTGTTCGGGAATCCAGAGTATCGCGAAGGCGACGTGCTGCTCGACTCGATCTACCGGTTCAAGGGCCAGTCGGCGCCGTGCGTGATCCTGACCGAGATCGATTTCGATACGCTCGACGCGCGCGCCGCACGCAAGCTGTTCGTCGGCGCGACGCGCGCGACGATGAAGCTGATGCTCGTCGCGTCGCAGCGCGCGGCGACGCAACTGATGCCCCCCCAATAGTTCCGCCCCCGGTTCCGCCCCCGGTTCCGCCCCCGGTTCCGCCCCCGGTTCCGCCCCCAAAATTTGATGCGTGCGGCCTGTCCGGCCGCGCAGCCATGGTCATGGCCGCACCGGTCAGAACCGGTCACGTCTGTTACATCTCTCTGCCCGGGCACAAATTGACGTGTCAACCATTTGGCGATACATTTCCGGCAACGCCTCTTGCACTCGCCGTCAGACCTCGCCATGCGAACCGACACCGCCCTGCCCGCCCCGGCCGCCGACGCGGCCCATCCGAACGCGTCCGTCCGCCTGACGGTCGCCGCGCTGCTGCTCGTGATGCTGCTGTCCGCGCTCGATCAGACGATCGTGTCCACCGCGCTGCCGACGATCGTCGGCGAGCTCGGCGGGCTCGATCAGCTGTCGTGGGTCGTGACCGCGTACCTGCTGTCGTCGACCGTCGTGCTGCCGCTGTACGGCAAGCTCGGCGATCTGTACGGCCGCAAGATCGTGCTGCAGGCCGCGATCGTGCTGTTCCTGCTGGGCTCCGCGTTCTGCGGCGTCGCTCAGAACATGACGCAGCTGATCGTGCTGCGCGCGCTGCAGGGCTTCGGCGGCGGCGGCCTGATGGTCATCACGATGGCCGCGATCGGCGACCTGATCCCGCCCGACCAGCGCGGCCGCTACCAGGGGATGTTCGGCGGCGTCTACGGGCTCGCGACCGTGATCGGGCCGCTGCTCGGCGGCTTTCTCGTCGAGCATCTGTCTTGGCGCTGGATCTTCTACATCAACCTGCCGCTCGGCATCGCCGCGCTCGGGGTGATCGGCGTCGCGTTCCGCCCGCACACCACGCACGTGAAGCACCGGATCGACTATCTCGGCGCCGTGTTCCTCGCGCTCGCGCTCACCTGCCTCGTGCTGTTCACGAGCGAGGGCGGCACGCTGCTGCCGTGGTCGTCCGCGCAGCTGTGGCTGACGCTCGTGCTCGGCGTCGTCGCGGTCGGCGGCTTCATCTACGAGGAGCGCCTCGCCGCCGAACCGCTGATGCCGCTGCACCTGTTCCGCCACCGGACCTTCGTGCTGTTCAGCCTGATCGGCTTCGTCGTCGGCATCGCGCTGTTCGGCTCGGTCACGTTCATTCCGCTGTATCTGCAGGTCGTCAAGGGCTCGACGCCATCCGAGGCCGGCACGCAGCTGCTGCCGATGATGGCCGGGATGATCGCGACGTCGATCGCGAGCGGGCGGCTGATCACGCGGATCGGCAAGTACCGGATGTTCCCGATCGCCGGCACCGCGATCGGCGGCGTCGCGATGGCGCTGCTGTCGACGCTGTCGCTCGACACGCCGCTCGAGCGAATCTACCTGTACATGGCGCTGCTCGGCTGCGGCCTCGGGATGGTGATGCCGGTGATCACGCTCGCGGTGCAGAACACGGTCGAGTTCCGGCACATGGGCGTCGCGACGTCGGGCACGACGCTGTTCCGCTCGATCGGCGGCTCGATCGGCGTCGCGACGTTCGGCGCGCTGTTCTCGAACGGCCTGCAATCGCGGCTCGCGAGCACGCTGCCGCCCGACGCCGAGTTGCCGCCCGCGCTCGGGCCGGCCGCCGTGCATCAGTTGCCGGACGCGATCCGCCATGCGTACCTCGAAGCGTTCGCGGGCTCGCTGCACGTCGTCTATCTGATCGCGGCGATCGTGATCGCGATCGCGTTCGTGATCGCATGGCGCGTCGAGGACGTGCCGCTGCGCAAGCGCGGGTGACGGCGCGGCCATCCCCGCGCGGTGCGGCTCGCGCTAGAATGGCCGCATGCCCAAACCGACTCCCACCCCACCCGACGACGCCGCCCCGGACGCGGCCCGCAACGAGTACACGGTCGACGAACTCGCGCGCGTGACGGACACGACCGTGCGCAACGTCCGCGCGTACCAGGATCGCGGCCTGCTCGCGCCGCCCGAGAAACGCGGCCGCGTCGGCATCTACGACGATACGCACGTCGCCCGCCTGAAGCTGGTCAACCATCTGCTCGCGCGCGGCTACACGCTGTCGAACATCCAGGATCTGATCATGGCGATCGACGAAGGCCACGACCTTCGCTCGATCCTCGGCCTCGAGAACGCGATCGGCGGCCCCTGGTCGCACGAACTGCCGAAAACCTACTCGCTCGCGACGCTCGTGCAGATGTTCGGGCCGGTTTCGCCCACGGCGATCACGCGCGTGACCGATCTCGGACTGCTCGAGCGACACGGGCTGTCGTTCGTCGCGAAGAATCCGGCGCTGCTCGAAGCGGCGGCCGCGATGGTCAAGGAAGGGATTCCGGTGCGCGAGCTGCTCGACGTGTTCGGCCTCGCGCGGCCGCATTTCGACGCGATCGCGCGCCTGCTCGTCGGTCTCGTCGTGAAGCGGCTCGACCGTTACGACGAGGGCTCGCTGCCGCCGCCGACCGACGTGCCCGCGCTCGTCGACGCGATCTGGCGGCTGCGCCCGCTCGCGGCCGTGTTCGTCGAAGGCGAGACGAACCGCGCGCTCGAGAACGCGGCAAGCGCATACCTCGGCGGCCGCGTCGCGACGATCCTCGACCGCAAGCTCAGCGATCAGGCCGCGCGCCAGCCGTCGCCGGACGACGAAACGGGCAAAGCTTAGGGCCTGTTCGCACGGGTAACGGGCTTGCGCCGGGCCGGCGCATCTCATATCCATAGCGGAAATGCTTCGTTGGAGGGCGCCGGAGCCCGTGCGACGATGCTTCGACCCGGACGGCCTTCGCGCCGCCCTTCGAAGAACGCCGCATGGAGAGTGCCCGAATGCCCCGCATCACCCGCCGCATCACCCGCCGCATCACCCGCCGCATCACCCAAACCGCCGCCGCGGCGCTCGTCGCGCTGTCGACCGCTTCCGCTTTCGCGCAAAGCGCGCCCGACAGGATCGTGCGCATCGGCTACCAGAAGGCCGGGCTGCTCGCGATCATCAAGGCGCAGCACACGCTCGAGACGCGGCTGAAGCCGCTCGGCTACGACGTCCGCTGGTTCGAGTTCCCGGCCGGGCCGCAGCTGCTCGAGGCACTGAACGCGAACAGCATCGACCTCGGCTACACCGGCGCGCCGCCGGCGGTGTTCGCGCAGGCGGGCGGCGTGCGCTTCGTGTACGTCGCCGCGGAGCCGGGCGCGCCGCACGGCGAGGCGATCCTCGTACGCGCCGATTCGCCGCTGCGCAACGTCGCCGATCTGCGCGGCAAGAAGGTCGCACTGCAGCGCGGCTCGAGCGCGAACTATCTGCTGCTGACGGCGCTGCGGAAGGCCGGCGTGCGTTACGACGAGATCCGTCCGGTCTACCTGCCGCCCGCGGACGCGCGCGCCGCGTTCGAAAGCGGCAACGTCGACGCGTGGGTGATCTGGGATCCGTACTACGCGGCCGCGCAGGATTCGCTGAAGGCGCGCACGCTCGCCGACTACACGGGGCTGTCGAACACGTACAGCTTCTACGAGGCGACGCGCGATTTCGCGCAAAAGCATCCGGAGATCGTCGCCGCAGTGCTGCAGCAGACGCGCGAAACCGGCCAGTGGGTGAATCGCCATCCGGCCGAGACCGCCGCGCTGATCGCGCCGGTGGTCGGGCTCCGTCAGCCGCTCGTCGACACGTGGGTCAGGCGCGCGCCGTACGACACGACGCCGGTCGACGACAGGATCGTCGCGTCCCAGCAAGGTGTCGCCGATGCGTTCTACGGCGCGAAGCTGATCCCGCAGAAGCTGACGGTCGCCGACAACGTGTGGCACGACAAGCGCGCTCAGACCGCACTGGCGGCGAAGTAACGCGCACCGCGCCCGGAACGGCGCGCTTCAACAGGAACGCCCGCGCAAAACGCCCACGCACAAACGCGCGGGCGTTCCACTTCAACGACGGCCGGCCGGCGCGTTTCAGCGCGCCGCCACCTTCTTCTGCCGCCACAGGCACAGCAGATCGCACGCGACGTGCGCGGCCGCGATCGCGGTGATGTCCGCGTGATCGTACGCGGGCGCGACCTCGACGACGTCCGCGCCGACGAGATTCACCGCGCCGAGCGCGCGCACGATCGCGAGCGCCTGCGCGGACGACAGCCCGCCCGCGACCGGCGTGCCGGTGCCGGGCGCGAACGCCGGATCGAGGCAGTCGATGTCGAACGTCAGATACGCCGGCCGCTCGCCGACGATCCCGACGATCCGCTCGACCGCCGCGCGCGGCCCGTGCTCGTGCACCCACGCGGCGTCGAGCACGTTGATCCCGAGGAAATCGTCGTTCCACGTGCGGATGCCGACCTGCACCGACGTCGCCGGATCGATCAGCCCTTCCTTCACCGCCTTGTAGAACATCGTCCCGTGATTGAGGCTGTCGGGCGCGTCGTCGGCCCAGGTGTCGCAGTGCGCGTCGAAGTGGATCAGCGACAGCGGCTTGCCGTAGCGCTCCGCGTGCGCGACCAGCAGCGGATACGTGATGTAGTGGTCGCCACCGAGCGTCAGCATCTTCGCGCCCGAGCGCAGGATCGTCCGCGCGTGCTCGACGATCGCCGGCTTGATCGTCAGCGGATTGTGCGCGTCGAACCAGCAGTCGCCGTAGTCGACGGCCGCGAGATCGTCGAACGGATTGAAGCCCCACGGATACGGATGCAGCTCCGACAACTGCACGCTCGCCGCGCGGATCGCCGCCGGGCCGAGCCGCGCGCCGGAGCGATACGTCGTCGAGAGATCGAGCGGCACGCCCGAAATCGCGACGTCGACGCCGTCGAGGTCGCGGCTGTATTTGCGCCGCATGAACGACAGCACGCCCGCGTAGGTGTTTTCGATCGACGAACCGTAGGGGGACTCGCGACGGATCGCGCCGTCGCCATAGATAAGTTCGGACATGACGAACCTGTTTTTCGAGAAGCCGGCCGCGTCCGAGGGTCGAGGGTTGGGGACGCAGCCGACACGGATTCATTGGGAACGCGCGGCGCTGCCGGTGCGGCGGCCGTCGCGCTGGCTTGCGAATCCTGTAGCGCAGCCGGGCGGGAAAAGGCATCCCGCGGCGGATGATAGCAAGGCGGGGCACGCCGCGCGAGCGCTAACCGGGGCGTTCGGCGGGCACCCCACGGGGGCACTTGATCGCGCATTGCGCGGCAATTTTCTCCGCGGTGCGGAGAAAATTGGCCAAACGACCAACATGGTTCCGTCACCACCACGTTTCCGGTAACGTGACCGCTTCGCCCATCCGCATCCGGCCCAAGCCCCGGCTGCCGCCGACACATGACTGAATTGGTTCCCACCGCCCTGCTCGACGACGTTCGACACCTGATCGACAGCGCTCGCACCCGCGCGGCCGTGGCCGTCAATGCGGAGCTCACGCTGCTGTACTGGCAGGTCGGCTGTCGTATCCGCGACGACGTGCTGGGCGGCGCGCGGGCCGAATACGGACATGAAGTCGTTGCGGCACTGGCCAGACGGCTCACGGCCGAGTATGGCCGAGGCTGGAGCGAACAACAGTTGAGGCACTGCGTGCGCGCGGCGGAGGTTTTCGCTGACGAAACGATTCTCTCCGCATTGCGGAGAGAATTGAGCTGGACCCATCTGAAGGCGCTGATCTACATCGACGATTCGCTCAAACGCGATTTCTACATCGAAATGTGCCGACTCGAGCGCTGGTCGTCCCGCCAATTGCAGGAGCGCATTCAGTCGATGCTGTTCGAGCGCAGCGCGCTGTCGCACAAGCCGGACGACGTGATCCGGCGCGACCTCGCGCAGTTGCGGGAAGCACAGCGGCTGACGCCCGACGTCGTCCTGAAAGATCCATACGTGCTCGACTTCCTCGGCTTGAACGACCGCTATCTCGAACGGGATCTCGAAGACGCGATCCTCCGTGAAATGGAGCAATTTCTGCTCGAACTCGGCGCCGGCTTCACTTTCGTCGCGCGCCAGAAGCGACTGTCGATCGACGACGACGATTTCTATCTCGACCTGCTGTTCTACAACCGCAAGCTCAGGCGACTCGTTGCGATCGAACTGAAGCTCGGCGCATTCAAAGCCGAATACAAGAGCCAGATGGAACTCTATCTGCGCTGGCTCGCGAAGCACGAACAGGAGCCGGACGAGCAGCCGCCGATCGGCATCATCCTGTGCGCCGGCAAGAAGCAGGAGCAAATCGAATTGCTCGAACTCGGCAAGAGCGGCATCCACGTCGCGGAATACCTGACGGTGTTGCCGCCGCGCGAAGCGCTCGAAGCCAAGCTGCATCAATCGATCGAGCTCGCGCGGTCCAGACTGCGAGACGATCGCGACCGGTAACGGTCACGCCCCACGCTCCAGGAGACGCCCCGCCGTGATCGTCACACGTCCCGCCACGCTTCCCGCCGCCTACCGCCGCCTGTGGCCGCTCGCCGTCGCGGCCGCGATCCTTTACGGGCTGTCGCTGCCGGCCGCGCCCTATCCGGGCCAGGCCGCCGCGAAAGCCGCGATGGGCGTGCTGCTGCTCGGCGCCGGCTTCACGTGCGCCGCGCCGCGCGTGCGCACGTGGCTGTGCGCGGCGCTCGCGGCCGCGGTGCTCGGCGACGTGCTGCTCGCGCTGCCCGGCTGGCCGCCGTCATTCATCGGCGGGCTCGGCGCGTTCCTGCTCACGCATCTCGGCTACTGCGCGGTGTTCACGCGCTGGCGCGCGCGTCCGCACGGCTGGCGGCTCGCCGCGCTGCTCGCGCTGTGGGTCGTCGCGCCGGCGTTCTACGCGGCGTTCCTCCCGCATCTGGGCCCGCTCGCGGCGCCCGTCGCCGTCTACATGCTCGTGCTGTGCGCGATGGCGACCCTCGCGCTCTGCGCACGCACGCGCGGCCCGTGGATCGCGCTCGGCAGCCTGGTCTTCGTCGCGTCCGACACGCTGATCGGCATCGGCCGCTTTCTCGACGCGTTCGCGGGCATCGACTATCTGATCTGGTTCCTTTATGCGCTCGCGCAGGTGACGATCGTCGCCGGGGTTTTCCATGAGACGACCCCGCAACTGATCCGACCCTGATCGCTTACGCCGCAGGCGGCCGGTCCTGACGCCGCCGGGCGGCCGTTCGCCGGCGGCCCGCCCTGTTCCCGCCGAACCCGCTCCCGACAAGCGTTTCCGCCTGCGGAACCGCGCGTCCGGTCTATCGCTTCGCCGTTCCCCCACGCGTTTCCCGCCGGTTTTCCCCCGCTTAGAGTCCACTGTCTACCCTCTTGCGGTTTCGAGGTTCACCCACTATCTTTACATCATTCAATGTAACATTTAAAAATGAGCCATAGCGGAGACGCCCGGATGAACGCTCGCACCCTGCCCCTCGACCCGTTCGGTCAGCACGGCATCGACGAATCGATCGACATCGCCATCATCGGCACCGGCTTCGCCGGGCTCGGGATGGCCATTCGCCTGAAGCAGTCCGGCGTGACCGACTTCGTCGTGCTCGAGAAGGCGGCGTCGGTCGGCGGCACGTGGCGCGACAACCACTATCCCGGGTGCGCATGCGACGTGCAATCGCACGTCTACTCGTTCTCGTTCGCGCCGAACCCGCGCTGGACGCGCATGTTCGCGCGCCAGCCGGAAATCCGCGCGTATCTGGAAAACTGCGTGCAGCGCTTCGGGATCGGCCCGCACCTGCGCTTCGGCCACGCACTCGCGAATGCGACCTACGACGAAGCCGCGCACCGGTGGCGCCTCACGTTCGCGAACGGCAAGCGGCTGTCCGCGCGCGTGCTGATCGCGGGGATGGGCGGGCTGTCGCGCGCGGCGCTGCCGGCGATCCCGGGCGTCGACACGTTCGAGGGCGCCGCGTTCCACTCGCAGCAGTGGGATCACGCTTACGACCTCGACGGCAAGCGCGTCGCGGTGATCGGCACCGGCGCGAGCGCGATCCAGTTCGTCCCGCAGATCGCGCCGCGCGTGAAGCATCTCGCGCTGTTCCAGCGCACGCCGCCGTGGATCATGCCGAAGCCGGACCGCGCGCTGACGAAGCTCGAACGCTGGATGTTCCGCGCGCTGCCGTTCACGCAGAAGGTCGTGCGCAGCGGCCTGTACTGGATGCTCGAATCGCGCGTGCTCGGCTTCGCCGTGCATCCGTCGCTGATGAAGAACGTGCAGAAGCTCGCGCTGCGCCACATCCGCCGGCAGATTCCCGATCCGGCGCTGCGCGAGGCCGTCACGCCGGACTATACGATCGGCTGCAAGCGGATCCTGATCTCGAACGACTACTACCCGGCGCTGTCGCGCCAGAACGTCGACGTGGTCACGACCGGCATCGCGCGGATCGAGCCGAACGCGGTGGTGACGACCGACGGCCGGCGTCACGAGGTCGACTGCCTGATCTACGGCACCGGCTTCCAGGTCGCGGACCCGTATCCGCGCGGCGCGATCGTCGGCCGCGGCGGGCTCGACATCGTCGATGCGTGGCGCGACGGCGCGCACGCGTATCTCGGCACGTCGCTGCCCGGCTATCCGAACTTCTTCATGATCGTCGGCCCGAACACCGGCCTCGGCCACAACTCGATGGTGTTCATGATCGAGTCGCAGGTCGAATACATTCTCGGCGCGCTGAAGTCGATGCGCCGCGAGCGCGCCGACGCGATCGAAGTGCGCCCGCTCGTCGAGGCGCGCTACAACGACCGGATCCAGTCGCAACTCACCCGCGCGATCTGGTCGACGGGCGGCTGCAAGAGCTGGTACCTCGACCCGCGAAGCGGCAAGAACACGACGCTCTGGCCGGGCTTCACCTGGCGCTTCCGGCAGGCGAGCGCGCACTTCTCGATGGCCGACTACCACGCGTACCAGGCGCCGCGTCACGAAACCGCCGTGCGGCCAGCCACCACACAGAACGCGTCGGCCGCATCGGCCGAAGCGGCCTGACACAACAACGGAGACAGCCAGCATGAAAGATTTCGCCAACAAGGTCGCCGCGATCACCGGCGCGGGCTCGGGCATGGGGCGCTCGCTCGCGCTGCAGCTCGCGCAGGCGCGCTGCCACCTCGCGCTCGCCGACAGGAACGCCGTCGGCCTCGCGGAGACGGAGCGGATCGTCCGCGCGCTCGCGCCGGACGTGCGCGTGACGACGCGCGTGCTCGACGTCGGCGACCGCGACGCGATGTTCGCGTGGGCCGACGACACCGCGAACGCGCACGGCAAGATCAACCTGATCTTCAACAACGCGGGCGTCGCGCTGTCGAGCACGATCGACGGGATGGAATACAGCGATCTCGAGTGGATCGTGAACATCAACTTCTGGGGCGTCGTGCACGGCACGAAGGCGTTCCTGCCGCATCTGAAGGCGGCGGGCGACGGCCACGTCGTCAATACGTCGAGCATCTTCGGGATCTTCGCTCAGCCGGGCATGAGCGGCTACAACGCGACGAAGTTCGCGGTGCGCGGCTTCACCGAGTCGCTGCGCCAGGAGCTCGACATGACGCACTGCGGCGTGTCCGCGACCTGCGTGCATCCGGGCGGCATCCGCACGAACATCGCGCAGTCGAGCCGCATCTCGAAGAACATGGTCGGCTTCATGCTCGAAAGCGAGCAGCAAGGCAAGGACGACTTCGAGAAGTTCTTCATCACGACGGCCGACGACGCCGCGCGCACGATCCTCACCGGCGTGCGCAAGAACAAGCGCCGCGTGCTGATCGGCCGCGACGCGCGCGCCGCCGACTGGATGGCGCGCATCCTGCCCGCCGCATACCAGGCGCTCGTCGTGCTCGCGACGCGCCACGAAGCCCGCAAGGCCCGCCGCCGCGCCGCGCGCGAGCCGGCCGCCGCCCCCGTCACGTACAACAACACAGGCAAACAGGGAGAACCGTCATGATGCCGATTCGTCGCGACATTCGTTTCGCGCTGCCGCCGGACCGCGCGTGCGACTGGCACGTGAAGGGCGTGCCGGTCACGCACTTCATGAACGCGCTGTCGCTGCTGTTCCCCGCCGGCGAGCGTTTCTTCATGGATTCGGTCCGCCATTACCGCGACCGGATCACCGATCCGGATCTGAAGAAGCAGGTGATGGGCTTCATCGGCCAGGAAGCGATGCACACGCGCGAGCACGTCGAGTACAACGACCTGCTGCAGGCCGCGGGCCTGCCCGCGCACAAGCTCGACAAGCGCCTGTGGGCGATCCTGAACGTCCAGCGCAAGATCCTGCCGCCGTCGATTCAGCTCGCGATCACGATCGCGCTCGAGCACTACACCGCGATGCTCGCCGACACGCTGCTGTCCGACACGGGCCAGCGGATCGACGGCTCGGTCGACGGCTACACGCAGATGTGGCTGTGGCACGCGCTCGAGGAAACCGAGCACAAGTCGGTGTCGTACGACGTGTGGAACGCGGTGATCAAGCCGGGCCCGAAGCGCTACCTGATGCGCACCGGCACGATGCTGCTGACGACGCTGCTGTTCTGGCTGATCGTGTTCGATTACCACGTGCGGCTGATGTTCGCGCATCGCCGCCGGCACGGCCGCTGGAAGTTCGGCGGGATGTGGAATCTCGTGAAGTTCCTGTACAGCCCGCGCGACGGCGTGTTCCCGAACATCGCGAAGGAATGGCTCAGCTTTTTCCGGCCGGGCTTCCATCCGTGGGATCACGACAACCGCGCGGTGCTGGGCCGGATCGACGGGCTGCTCGCGAAGATCGACGCGACGAACGTGCGCTACGCCGCGCAGGCCGCGCCGCGCCGGGTGCCGCTGCATCCGGCCGCGAGTCCGGCCGCGAATCCCCCCGCCCATCCCGCCGCGCATTCCACCACCTGAAGCGATGCTGACCGTCAGATCCGGCGACGTGAACCTCGCCGTCTACGTGAGCGGCCCGCGCCGCGCGCCGCCGGTGATCCTCGTGCACGGCTACCCGGATTCGGCGGCGGTGTGGGAGCCGATCCGCGCGCGCCTCGCGAAGCGCTACCGCGTGATCGCGTACGACGTGCGCGGCGCCGGCGCGTCCGACGCGCCGCGCCGCCGCGCGGACTACTCGCTCGCACGGCTCGCCGACGACCTGAAGGCGGTTGCCGACGCGACCTGCGCCGACCGCCCGTTTCACCTCGTCGGCCACGACTGGGGGTCGATCCAGTGCTGGGAAGTCGCGACCGACCCGACGTTCCGCCAGCGGCTCGCGTCGTATACGTCGATTTCGGGCCCGTGCCTCGACCACGTGTTCCGGGCGAAGCCGCGGCTCGGGCAGAGCCTGAAGTCGTGGTACATCGCGTTCTTCCATCTGCCGCTCGTGCCGTCGCTGGCGTGGCGGCTCGGCGGCGCCGCGCTGTGGCCGCGCTGGCTGCGGCTGACCGAGCGGATTCGCGCGAAGCGCGACCCCACGCAGCTGCGCAACGCGCTGAACGGGCTGAACCTCTACCGCGCGAACTTCATCGCGCGCGCGCGGCACCCGCGCGGCCGCTACGCGCAAACGCCGGTGCAGATCCTCGTGCCGATGCGCGACCGTTACGTGACGCCTGAGCTGTCGCTCGACCTCGACCGCTGGCTCGGCGACTACGTGCGCGAGGAAATCGACGGCGGACACTGGGTCGTGCTCCGCGATCCCGACCTGATCGCGTCGCGAATCGACCGTTTCGCCGCCGCGCACGACGGGCGGGCGCTCGCGCTGGCGCGGCCGACCGCCGCCACGCGTGTTCCTGCCGACGCCGCACGCGCGTGACCGCCCGTTTCGGGCGTCGAAACGCAAATCCCGGCTATCAACCGCCCGCTATGCCGTAGCGGCGCGATCTGCTCTATGCTTCGCGCTTCTCCCCCCATTCGCCGCCGCCATGTCCACCGACGCCCTCGACACGCCGCCGATCGACTTGCGCATCCTGCTGCGCGGCATCGGGCAGATCGTGCTTCAGGGCAATGCGTGGACCGGCGCGTGCATCCTCGCGGCGCTCGCGCTGACCGACGCGCGGCTCGCGTGCGCGGCGCTGCTCGGCGCGATCGCGTCGAACGTCACCGCAATGCTGACGCGCGCGGATCGCGGCGAGGTCGCCCAGGGGCTGCACGGCTTCAACGGTGCGCTCGCGGCGCTCGCCGTCGTCACGTTCGCGCCGTGGCCGGCCGCAATCGCGCTCGCGCCGTTCGCGGCCGCGGGCGCCGCGCTCGTCCAGCGCGCACTCGCACGGCCGCTCGCACAATGGCGTCAGTCCCCGTATTCGAGCCCGTGCCTCGCGGTCACCGCGCTGTGGCTGCCGTTCGTCGCGCTGCAGCATGCGGACGCCGTGTCGGCCGCCGCGCCGGCCTCGCTCGCCGCGTTCGGGCCGGCCGCGCTGGCCGGCGTCGCGCAGACCGTATTCGCGCAAGGCGCGTGGCCCGGCGCGCTGATCGTCGCCGGCCTCGCGTTGTCGTCGCGCCGCGCGGCACTGTTCGCGCTCGGCGGCGCGGCGGTATCATCGGCGCTGATGCTCGCGTTCGGCGCCGGCGGCGGCGACGCATTCGCGGCCGGCCTGCTCGGCTTCAACGGCGCGCTGACCGCGATCGCGCTCGCGCCGCGCGGCGCCGGCGCGGCGCTCGCCGGCACGCTCGCCGCCACACTGCTGCAAGGCCTCGCGATGCACGCCGGGCTCACGTGTCTGACCGCGCCGTTCGTACTGGCGACGTGGCTCGTCGTGCGGCTCGCGCGGCGCCCCCTGGGAGAATCCGATGTCGTCGTTCGCTCACCGCTCTGACGTCGTCCTCGACGACGGCCCGATCTCGGACGCCGAGCGCCAGCTCCGCGTCGATCTCGCGGCCGCATACCGTCTCGTCGCGCTGCACGGCTGGGACGACGTGATCTACACGCACCTGTCCGCGACGGTGCCCGGCGAGCCGGGCCGCTTCCTGATCAACCCGTTCGGCCTCGCGTTCGACGAGGTATGCGCATCGAACCTCGTGAAGATCGACATCGCCGGCAACCGGATCGGCGCCGGCGACCATGCGGTCAACGTGACCGGCTTCGCGCTGCATGCGGCGGTGCACGTCGCGCGGCCCGACGCGGTCTGCGTGATGCATCTGCACAACGTCGACGGGATCGCGGTGTCGATCCAGCGAGACGGGCTGCTGCCCGTGTCGCAGCACGCGTTGCGCTTCTACGGCGATCTCGCGTACCACGACTACGAGGCGCTTGCGTTCTCGCCGGCCGAAGGCGCGCGGCTGACCGCGAGCCTCGGCGACAAGTCCGCGATGCTGCTGCGCAATCACGGCACGCTGACGGTCGGCCGCACGGTCGCCGAGGCGTACGTGCGAATGGATACGCTGATCAAGGCGTGCGAGATCCAGCTGCGCGCGCAGGCGGGCGCCCCGCCGTACGTCGTGCCGAACGAGGCCGTCGCGACCCGCACCGCCGAGCAGTTGCGCGACAATGGCGCGCTCGAGGGCGAGCTCGAATGGCCGGCGCTGCTGCGCAAGCTCGACCGGCTCGACCCGTCCTATCGCGACTGATTTTCTTCCATAGAACCTGGAGACACACCGCCATGCCGACTTTCCACATCGAGCTGTTCGAAGGCCGCACCGTCGATCAGAAACGCCAGTTCGTCGACGCGATCACGCGCGTCACGTGCGAGACGCTCGGCTGCGAGCCGAATTCCGTCGACATCATCCTGACCGACGTGAAGAAGGAAAACTGGGCGACGGGCGGAAAGCTGTGGTCTGACGAGCGGTAAGCGCCGGATCCCGCACGGCGGACGACGTGACGAGCGCGCCGCCCAGCCCCGCCACCCGCGCGAACAGCGCGCCGACGTCGAACCCGTCGACGTCGATCTTCATCGTCTCCCGCAGATGCGCGGCCCACGCGCGCGCATCGCGCAGCGTCTCGACACTCGCGTCGCCCGCGCGGTCGCGCAGCGTCAGCATGTCGTTCACGAGTGTCGCGCGCCCGTCCGGCAGCACGCGGCACGCGATCACGTTGTGCACGAACACCGATTCCGGATGCGTCGACGTGTACCAGTTCCCGACGTCGTAATCGACCCACTCCGCGCGCTTCGGCGCGAACCGGTAGACCGGCTGCCAGCCTTGCGGCGTCTCGAACTCGCTGACGAGCTCGTCCGGCACTGACGCGGCGACGAGCCGGAACGCGCCGTGCGGCGTCGGCTGGCGCACGCCGAGCGCGTGGTGAAGCGGCGCGGTCAGCGTGACGACGCCGAAGCCGACGTCCGCGAACCACGCGTCGCCGTCGAGATCGATGCGCAGCAGCATGTGCGTCAGCGGGGTCGCGACGTCGTCGGGCCGCTGCCAGCGCACGCGCGCGATCAGCGGCGTCACCTGAAAGCCGATCGCCGTGAGCGCCATGTAGAACAGCCGGTTCTGCTCGAAGCAATAGCCGCCGCGGCGCCGCGCGACGAGCTTCGATACGAGCGCGGACGCGTCGAGCGCGACGCGTGCGCCCGAGAACGGATCGAGGTTTTCGAACGGAATCGCCTGCGGATGCAGCAGGTGGAGACGATGCAGCACGTCGAGCGTCGGCGCGACGGGGCCGTCGTAGCCGATGCGCTCGAAATACGAGGACAGATCGAAGGAAGCGGTCATGATGGGCGGCGGCCGGCGGAATCGAGGACGCTCACACGATAGCAGCCGCGCGCCGCGCCGTCGCGGTGGCGGCGCACGTCATCGGTTCGGGTGATGGGCGATGCTTGATGTTTGATGCTGCTCAGCTACAATGTGATGCTTGATGCGTGATGACGCCGGAGAATCTCCATGCGAACCACTCTCGATATTGACGATGACGTGCTCGCGGTCGCTCGCGCCCGAGCCGAGCGCGAGCACCTGTCGATCGGCCGCGTGCTGTCGATGCTCGCGCGCGCAGCACTCCAGCCCGCTGCGGCCATCCCAGCCATGCGTAACGGCTTGCCCGTGCTGCCGAACGCCGGCACCGCGCGCCCAGTCACGCCTGAACTCGTCAATCAGCTGCGCGACGAGACGCCGTGATGGTTTACCTGCTCGACGTCAACGTACTGATTGCACTGCTCGACGCCGGCCACGTGCAGCATGAAGCGGCGCACGCATGGTTTGGCCGGGTCGGACATGCGGCCTGGGCCAGCTGCCCACTGACCGAGAACGGCGTGCTGCGCATCATCGGTCATCCGCGCTATCCGAACACGCTCGAAACGCCAGCAGCGGTCGCACCGCTCGTCGCGCAACTCCGCGCGCACCCCGGCCACCAGTTCTGGGCCGACGACGTGAGCCTGCTCGATGCACAGCACGTCGACGTCGGCCGGCTCCTGGCGACCGGCCAGGTCACCGACACCTATCTGCTCGCCCTCGCGCGCGCCCATCACGGCACCCTGGCAACCTTCGATCGGCGCCTCGTGGCCGATGCGGTGCCGAACGGCGCCCGGCATCTGGAAGTGATCGGCTGAGCGCGCCAGTCTCGTCAAGGCAACAGCTTCAGCGCGGACGATGCGGACGACGGCACCGAAATGCCCTGGCTCGACGCGAACCGCACTGCCTGGCTCAGCGTCGCGGCCAGCGACTGGAGCTGGCCGGGCGCGCTCTGCGCGATGTACGACGCGGCCTGCATGTTCTGCGGATTGAGGCCCGCCTGCAGCAGCGACGCGGGGCTCGACGAGCCGAGCGCGCCGAGACCGGACTGCAGTTGCGAATATTGCGTGAGCCCCTGGCCGAGCGACGCGAGCCCGTTGCTGAACGCCTGCTTGTCGACCGGGCCGCGCGACGCGCCGCTACTCGCGAACGCCTGGCCCAGCGCCTGCGACACCGACTGCTGCGCGCCACCCATCTGCGACAGCGCGGCCGGCGTCAACGCGTTGCCGCCGCCGAGCAGCGATGCCGCCTGCTGGGCCTGGCCGGCGGCGCCCGTCAGCCCCATCGCGGACGCGAGCGACGACTGCCCGGCCAGCACCTGCTGATTCGCGCCGACGTACGACTGCAGAAGCTGCGACATACCGCCACCCTGGCCGCCGCCCTGCGCGGGCGCCTGCTGCGCGGTGGCGCCGAGCAGTTGCGAGCCAAGCGATTGAAGATCGAGCTGCGCGTACGCGACGCTGCCCCAAAGCGAGCAGCATCCGAGCGCTGCCCATGCGAGTCGTTTGCCGGCTGCGCGAATCGTGTCCATGTGTTTCTCCATCGTCTGACAAATGATCAGACGCCATTGTCGGAGCCGGCCCGGGCGGGCTCAACGCCTGAAACACCTGGAAACGAAATAGATCGTCAGGACCGCTTGCCAATTTCACGCAATGCGCGGCGGCCGCGCGCATTGCGCACGCGCGCTCGATCGAGCGCGCGTGCGCACCGTGATTCGTTCCTGCCTCGCATCAATCGCATCAATCCCCGCGAATGCGGCGAATGCGGCGAATGCGACGAATGCGCTCGTTACGCAGCGACCCACCCCGGCAGCCGCGTGCCGACCCAGTCGCGCGCCTTCTCGTAGCCGTGCGCGAGCTGCAGCACCGCAAGGTCCGCGCGCGGCCGGCCGATCAGCTGCATCCCCATCGGCAGGCCGGCGTCGTTGAAACCGACCGGCACGTTGACGACCGGACAGCCCGCGAGCGTCCACGGCACGACCGTCTCCATCCAGCGGTGATAGGTGTCCATCGCGCGGCCCGCGATCTCCTTCGGCCAGCGCGCATCCGCATCGAACGGGAACACCTGCGCGGTCGGCGCGACGATGAAGTCGTAGCGCTCGAAGAAGCTCGACAGCGCGTGATACCACGCGCTGCGCTCGACGCTGCCGTCGAACACGTCCGGGCCCGACATCGCGAGCAGCCCTTCGACCTCGTAGATCGCCTCGGGCTTCAGCAGCGCGCGGCGCGCCGGGTCGCGATAGTGCGCGAGCAGCCCGCCGCCCGCGGCGAGGTGCCGGTGCGCGAGCCAGATCTGCCAGATCCGCTCGGGCGCGAACGCCGGCAGCGCGGCATCGACGTCGCAGCCGATCTCGCGCAGCGTCGCGAGCCCCGACGACTCGATCAGCGACAGCACGCCCGGCTCGGTGGCGAGATAGCCGTTCCAGTCGCCGACCCACGCGACGCGCTTGCCGCGCAGATCGACGTCGAGCGGCTGCGCGAACACGGCCGGATCGTCGTCGAGCCCGAGCGGATCGCGCGCGTCGAAGCCGGCCTGGATCGCGAGCAGTTGCGCGACGTCGGAAACGGTGCGCCCCATCGGCCCTTCGATGCCGAACTGCTGCACGAACACGTCGGCGCTCGGCCAGCGCGGCACGCGGCCCTGCGACGGACGCATCCCGTACACGTTGCAGAACGCGGCCGGATTGCGCAGCGAACCGCCGAAGTCGCTGCCGTCGGCGACCGGCAGCAGGCGCGCGGCAAGCGCCGCGGCCGAGCCGCCGCTGCTGCCGCCCGCCGTCTTCGTGAGGTCGTACGGGTTGCGCGTCACGCCATACACCTCGTTGAACGTATGCGAGCCGAGGCCGAACTCGGGCGAGTTCGTCTTGCCGACGAAGATCGCGCCGGCCGCGCGCATCCGCGCGACGACGAGCGAATCGACGTCCGGCACGTTGTCGCGGAAGATCGGCGAGCCGAACGTCGTGCGCAGGCCCTTCGTCATCGCGAGATCCTTCGGCGCCTGCGGAATCCCGTGCAGCCAGCCGCGATATTCGCCGCGCGCGAGCTCGGCGTCCCGCTCGGCCGCCTCGGCGAGCAGCGCGTCGCGCTCTCGCAGCGCGACGATCGCGTTCACCGCGCCATTCACGCGCGCGATGTGATCGAGGTACGCGGACATCGTGTCGACGCAGGAGACTTCCTTGCGACGGATCGCCGACGCCAGTTCACCCGCCGACAGACGCACGATCGGGTCGATGGGTACGGATGCGGGAGCAAGAAGCGACGGGGCGCCGTGAGGCATGCGGAGTCTCCTGAAAAGATGGGGTGCGCGCCGGACGTCGCGGCGACGGTGCGTTCTACTCTACGCGACCTCGCCCGCGCGACCTCGGATATTTTGCATGCGGATTCATTGGGGAACCGACTAAATCCCGGGCTGCGCCGCGCCGGGCCGCTTTATGCGCATAAACTTAAATTTTTTATATTTCTTATTAGAATACAGGGTCTGCATCGTGCTGCCTCGCACGTTTACGGGCTTTTTACACCGACGCCGCATCTCTTTAGCCCGCCCACCCCGATCCGAGACTACGCTACAGGTATCTCGTTCACGGGAACACGCCCGATGCTGAAACTGCTGGTGCCGGTCGGCCACTCGACGCGCTCGCTGCAGGCGGTGCGCCATGCGATCTTCCTCTATCGGGAACGTTGCGCATCCGAAATCGTGATCGTCAACGTGCAGCCGCCGCTCGAAGCGACGCGGCTCGAAGCGTTCCATCCGCTCGACCGGCTGCGCCGGATCGAGCACGAATGGGCGGAAGGCGAGCTGTCGCAGGCGAAACGCATTCTGCAGGACGCGGGCGTCAAGTACACCGTCGCGATGAAAGTCGGCCCGATCGCCGACACGATCGCCGCATGCGCGGCCGAGAACGGCTGCGACGAGATCGTCGTCGTCGCGCCGCGCCGCGATCCGCTGCATGTGCTGCGGTCGGTGTTTCATCGCAGCATCCTCGATCGCCTCGTGCGGATCTCGAGCATTCCCGTCACCGCGGTCCGGTAACACTACCAGTAGCACTGGTAGCTGTTCCGGTAGCCGTTACGATCGCCGCCCGCGCTCGTCGCGTCAGCGCAAACCGAACTCCGCCGCGGTGCCCTCCTCGATGCGATCCGCGCAGCCGAGGTAGATACTGCGCGACACGTAGCTGCGCACCTGCTCCGCGCGCTCGCGCAGCCAAGCGGCCTTCAGCTGCCGCGCCTGCACGATTTCCGGCGCGTCGCCGGGCGCGGTCGCGAGCACGTCGATCACGTGCAGCGCGAGCTGATGCTCGCCGCGCGCCGCGAGCGTTTCCGCATGACTGATCAGCGCGGCCTTGTCCGCGATCGCGGCGGCCACCTCCGCCCCCGCCGCCGCCGGCGACGCCGGATGCAGGCTCGTCGGGTTGCGGTCCCACCAGCCGTTCTCCGAGCGATAGATGTCGCGCACGATGTAGCTCGGGTCCCCGTAGTTCGGGCTCATCCACGGCACGTCGAACCATTCCGGCGGATAGACGATCTCGGCCAGCAGCTCGCGCTCGCCCCGGCCCTCGTTCATCAGCCGCACCACCTCCGCGTGCAGCCAGCGCAGCGCGCCCGCCGTATGGCCGAGCACGCGCTGCACGTCTTCGTCGCCGACGATCACGTCGCCGAATTCGCGCACGACCGTCACCGGACGCAGGTCCATCAGCCGCTCGAGCGTCGTCGCCCAGCGCAGCGTGTCGCGCATCGTGCGGAACGGCGTGCCGATGTTCGGGATCCCGCTGATGATCGACGCGCTGCCGTACAGCACGCGCGCCCACGGCACCCAGACGGCCGTCACGTCGTCGGTCTCCGACGGCGCCCACAGCAGATGGACGCGCCGCGCGCCGTCGCCGATCACGAGACGCTCCGTGTAGGTCTCGCCCGGGTCGGTCAACTGCATCATCGAGCGCATGCCGCCGGCCGCGCGCCGGAACTGCAGTTCGTTGATCCGGTTCTGCAGCCCCGCCGTGCGCCGGTAGCGCGCATAACGCGCGGGCACGTTCGCATGCGCGATCACGCGCGGCCGCGGATGGCCGCGCTTCGCGGCATCGTCGAGCCACATCGGCACGCCGACGTTGTACCCGCCGTGACCGTGGCTGTAGCACAGCGCGACGACCGGCCGCGCGCTGACGCCGCGCAGGTGCTCGATCATCCCCGCGGTCACGCTGCCGCCCGGCCCCGCGTCGACGACGACCAGCCCCTCGTCGATCTCGACGACGAAGCTCCGCCCCTGCCCCTTCAGCAGCCACACGCCGTCCGCGACCGGCTCGATTCCGTCGCCGCTCGTGAGCGGCGAATGATCCGCCGCGGCCTGGCTCGCCCGCTCCTTCCTGCCCACGTCCGCTTCATTCGTCCCCATCTCGCCTCCCGATTTAATACCCATGATTACACGAGTCGATCAATTTAGCCGAAGCGATCCGAATGTCAAGCGGCCTGCACGGTTCGCTTACTGACCGGGGAAACCCCACTACTCGCCCGCATCCGGAGAAAATAAGCTGTCGCTTAATCTAATACGTCGAATTAAATCCGGCCACATGCGGCACGCGATGCCCGCGAAATCCGGCCCCTACGAAGCCTATGAAGGAGTGTTGAAGATGGCAGAAGCGCCCGCCACCTCTGACGCCGTGCAACGCGCGCAATCCCGCGCGCCGGGCGTCACGCACGCGCAACGGTACGAACCCCGCAAGGCGTGGGCGATCACGATCTGGCTGACCGCGCTGGCCGCGATCAACTTCCTCGACAAGGTCGTGCTCGGCATGGTCGCCGTGCCGATCATGCGCGAGTTGCACCTGAGCCCCACGCAGTTCGGCGTAATCGCGGGCAGTTTCTTCTGGCTGTTCTCGCTGTCCGCCGCCGTCGTCGGCTTCGTCGGCAATCGCGTGCCCGCGCGCTGGCTGCTACTCGGCATGGCCGCGTTCTGGTCGGTCATCCAGTTCCCGGTGTCGCTCGCGTCCGGCGCAACGTCGCTCGTGGTCCTGCGCGTGCTGCTCGGGATCGGCGAAGCGCCCGGCTACCCCGTGTCGGTTCACGCGCTGTACAAGTGGTTCCCGCACGAGAAGCGCAACCTGCCGGTGTCGATCATCAATCAGGGCGCGGTGATCGGCCTGCTGCTCGCCGGGCTCGGCGTGCCGTTCATCACGCGCGACTGGGGCTGGCGCGCGAACTTCGTCGTGCTCGCGGTGGCGTCCGCGCTGTGGGGCATCGGCTGGCTCTGCTTCGGCCGCGAAGGCACGCTGACGACGCAACTGCCGCATCACGCGCACACGAACGCGAATGCGAACGCGCCGGTGCGCATTCCGTATCTGCGCCTGCTGCGCGACCCGACCATCTGGACCGGCTTTCTCGCGGGCTTCGCCGCGTACTGGGGCATCGCGCTGCTGATGACCTGGCTGCCGTCGTACCTCGAGCGCGGGCTCGGCTACGATGCGATCGGCGCCGGCCGGATGTTCTCGTTCGTCGTCGCGATCGGGATGCCGATCAACGTCGGCCTCTGCGGATGGTCGCAGCGGATGCTGCGTCGCGGCGCGTCGTCGCGCGCCGCGCGGGCGGTGTTCGCCGCCGCCTGCGTCGGCATCGGCGGCATGCTGTTCATCGCGCTGCCGGCGCTGCCGCTCACGCCGCTCGAAAAGGTCGCGCTGATCGCGGTCGCCGTGTCGCTGCCGCAGACCGCGTTCACGCTCGGGCCGGCGATCGTCGGCGAGATCGTGCCCGATGCGCAACGCAGCGCGGTCGTCGCGATGACCGTCGCGGTCGCAACGAGCGCCGGCATGATCGCGCCGGTCGTGATGGGCCGGCTGCTGCAGGCGCACGCGCACATCGGCCCGCAAGGCTTCGAGCAAGGCTTCGCGATCTGCGGCGGCGTGATGATCGTCGGCGCGCTCGCGGTGCTGATCGGCCAGCACCCCGCCCGCGCGCTGAAGCGCCTCTATGGTCAGACGTAATCGCCGGCTTGCCCGCGAAAAGCCCGTGCGGTGATAATCACCGCCATTACTCCTACTCCAGTCCGCCCATGAGCCCGGCCCGCCACCATACCCTCGACGCGTTGATGAACCCCGTCAGCGACACGCTCGAGAACGACACCGCGCGGCGCATGCTCGAAATCGCGGAGCGCCTGTTCGCGGAGCACGGCGTCGAGCTGGTGCCGCTGCGGCAGATCGTCGTCGAGGCCGGGCAGCGCAACCGCTCCGCGCTGCACTATCACTTCGGCTCGCGCGAGGCGCTCGTCAGCCAGTTGCTGAACCTGCGGCTCACGCACGTCAATGCGATCCGCAACCGCTACCTCGACAGGATCGAGGCGGCCGGCCTCGACACCGACGTGCGCGCGATCGTCGAGGCGACGATCAGCGCGCTCGCGGACACGATCTCCAACACGACCTGGGGCGCGCATTACGTGTCCGTGCTCGCGCAGGCGACGTTCAGCCCGAAGCTCGTGAACTCGGAGATGATCGACTCGAGCGCGATCTCGGGCGTGAAGCGCGTGCGCAAAATGATCGCGGCCGCGCTCCCCGACATTCCGCAGAAGGTCATGGGCCTGCGCCAGATCTGGTTCAACGACAACGTCGTCTACTCGCTCGCGCAGTGGAGCCGGCGGCGGCAGAGCGACACCGAGAAGCCGCCGATCGCGGAGCTCGTCGACTACTGCACGGCCGCGCTGACCGCGCCGGTCAGCAAGCCCAGGCCGAAGCGCACGCGGCGCGCCGCGCCGTTGTCCGACTGACCGCCGTCCGCCCGAGACCGCCCGACCGCCGTCCCCCCGACGTTTCGCCGCGCAGCCCGGAACCCGCGCTGCGCCGCTTCCCGCTGACGTCCCGCCCACAAACGACAACGCCGGTCACACCGCGCATCGCGCGACATGACCGGCGTAATGGCCTGACAAGCCAGCCTGACGAGCCGGCCTGACAAGCCACTCAGGCTTCGAGCGCCTCCAGCACCGTTTCCTTCGTTTCGATTCCGATCAGATGCACGGTGATCGCGGCGATCAGCGGCACGACCCCGATCAGGTAGAACGCGGGGCTCAGGTCGCCACCGATGATCGCGTGCGGCACGATCATCGGCGCGACGAACGACGCGATCTTCAGCCATGCGCTCGCGAGCCCGCAACCGGACGCGCGGATGCTCGTCGGATACTGCTCCGGCGTATACACGTACGCGGTGATGAAGCCCGACGCCATCAGGCCGAGCGCGAGCGAGCAAAACGTCGCGACCACGTACACCGACGACGCGTGGTAGAAGCCGGCCAGCGCCATCGACAACGCGCAGAGCAGGAACGACCAGATGATCACCGGCTTGCGCCCGAGCATGTCGACGAACAGCGCGGACGCGGCCGAGCCGAGCACGCCCATCACCGAGCCGATCACCGCGAGGTTCAGCGCGAGCTGCAGCGGCGCGTGATAGAAGTTCTTGTAGATCGTCGGCAACCACGTCGACAGGCCGTACTGGATGAAGCCGCAGGTCGCCCACAGCGTCGCGACCGCGATCGTGCGCTTGCGGTACGCGGGGCCGAACAGGTCGAACATGTTGCGCTTCGGATGCTGACGCACGAGCGCATCGAATTCGGCCGCCTGCGTGACCGGCGCGAGCGGCGTCTTCACCGTCGCCTCGAACGCCGCGACGGCCTGCCCCGCTTCCGGGAGGCGTCCACGCGCCGCGAGCCAGCGCGGCGACTCGGGCACGAGACGCGACAGCACGAGCGACAGCACGAGCGGCAGCCCGCCGACGTAATACATGATCTCCCAGCCGAAGCGCGGTACGAGATACGCGCCGAGCGCCATCGACGCGAGCAGGCCGATCGGGAACACGATTTCGTACAGCAGCACGAAACGGCCGCGGCCATGCGCGCGCGTGATCTCGTTGATGTACGTCGCGGCGACCGGCAGCTCGCCGCCGAGCCCGAGCCCCTGCAGGATCCGCAGCAGCACGAACACCTGGAACGACGGCGCGAAGCCGCACGCGATGCTCGTCACGCCGATCACGGCCGAGCTCCACACGATCGCCTTCACGCGGCCGTGCTTCTCGGCGAATGCCGGGAACATCAACGCGCCGATCAGCTGGCCGATCGCGCCCGACGCGATCATCAGCCCGACCTGCGTCGGCGACAGCCCCCACTTGTGGATCAGCAGCGGCAGCGTCGCCGCGATCGTGATCACGTCGAAGCCGTCGAAGAAGGTCGCGGTGCCGATCAGAATACGCGCGCGGATCTGCATCGCGTTCGCCGGCAGCCGCTCGAGTCGCGCGATGATCGCGCCCTGCGTGGACGCAGCGCCGTCCATCGCGGCCCCGCCGGCCACGACGTTGTCAAGTGTGCTCATGAGGTGTCTCTCTCCGTAAGTCTCGCGCCGCGGCCGTCAGGCCAGCGCTTTCGTCGTGTCCGACAGGGCTTCGATATCCACCGTACGGCCCTGATTCATCCACTTGCGCGCGAGCTTCAGTTCGCGTGCGTTGTTGACGGCGATGACACCTCTCACATGCCCGTCGCCGATAAAGAACAGCGTCGCCCGCTTCGCGGCGAGATCGCCGCGCACCACGAGCCGCGCGTCAGCCGGCAGCTCGCCGAGAATCTGCAGGTTCACGTCGTACTGATCCGACCAGAACCACGGAATCTCCGCGTACGGCGCACGCACGCCGAGCAATGCCTTCGCGGCCGCGATCGCCTGGTTCTGCGCGTTCGCCCACGACTCGAGCCGCACGCGGCGCTTCAACCACGCGTTGTGATGGTTCGCGACGTCGCCGCACGCGAAGATCGCCGGGTCGCTCGTCATGCCGAACTCGTCGACGACGATCCCGTCGTCGACCGCGAGGCCCGCGTCGGTCGCGATCGATGCGTTCAGCGCGAGGCCGATCCCCGCGACCGCGAAGTCCGCGTCGATCGTCGTGCCGTCCGCGAGCGTCGCGCGCACTTTCGATGCGTCGTCCGGCTGCGGGTCGAGCGACATGAGCGAGGCGCCGAGGCGCACGTCGACGCCGTTGCCGCGATGCAGGTCGAGCAGGAAGTCCGACACGATCTGCGGCACCGAGCGGCCGCACAGTCGCGGCGCGCCTTCGACGACGACCGCTTCGACGCCGAGCTTGCGCGCGGTCGCCGCGACTTCGAGGCCGATCCAGCCGCCACCGATCACGAGCACGCGCGTGTTCGTGCGCAGCTTGCCGCCGAGCGCGTCCGCTTCGTCAAGCGTGCGCAGGTAATGCAGGTTCGGCGTTTTCACGATCGAATCCGGCAGCTTGCGCGACGCGCCGCCGGTCGCGATCACCAGACGGTCGTACGCAATCTCGCGGCCGCTCTCGGTGCGCACGACCTTGCGCGCGCGATCGATCGACGCCGCGCGTTCCGGCTGCCACGCTTCGACGTTCAGCGATGCGAACTCTTCCGGATGCACGACGCGCACGGTCTCGATGTGAGCGTCGCCCGCGAGCACCGCCTTCGACAGCGGCGGACGCTCGTACGGCAGATGCGGCTCGTCCGCGATCATCACGAGACGGCCCGCGAAGCCTTCCGCGCGCAGCGTCTTCAGCACCCAGCCGGCGGCCTGTCCGCCGCCGATCACGACGACCGTCTGTGGCGCCGCGCCGTCCTGCGAGTTTGCGTCGGTCATGATTTGCGCTCCGTCATGAACTTGCCTTCCGGCGCCTTGGCGTTCTTCTGCCGGCGCGTGTTGCCGTCGAGGCCGCCGTCGACCGCCCACTCGGCGAACACGGTCGGGCCCGGCTCGAAGTCGCGCGGCTGCCAGTCCGGCGTCAGCACGTCTTCATCCGCGTAGTACTCGATCAGCGCGCCGGCCGGATTCTGGAAGTACCAGAAATACGCGGACGACACCGGATGCCGGCCCGGCCCAAGCTGCGTCTGCCACCCGCAGCGGTCGATGTGCAGCCCGCCGCCGAACACCTCGTGGATGTCGCGCACCGTGAACGCGACGTGGTTCAGGCCGCGTTTGGCCGTAGGCAGCGCGAGCAGGAACAGGTCGTGGTGGCCGCCGTGCGGTGCGCAGCGCATGAACGCGCCGCGGCCCGGATAGCGGTCCGACGTCTCGAAGCCGAGCAGCTCGTGATAGAACTTCTCCTGCGCGTCGAGCGCGTTCGTGAAGAACACGACGTGGCCAACTTCGACCGGCTCCGCGCGCTCGTAGATCGGGCTCGGCGTATCGACGCGCGGCGTGTCGCCCCACACGTTCGACGGCGAGCCCTTCAGGTCGAGCGCGCGCTTGCGCGTCACTTCGATGCGGATCGCCATCCCGTTCGGATCGATGCAGCCGACCGCGCCGTCCTGCGCGTAATAGCCGGGCTGGCCGGCAAGCTTCGCGCGCACCGCGTCGAGCTCGGCCGGCGTCGCGACGCCCCACGTCACTTCGCGCAGCGTCGGGCCCGCCTCGAACGCGGGCGGCAGCGACGGATCGTCGGCTTTCACGACGAGCACGGTGCAGCCGTTCAGCGTCTCGAAGCGCACGCGCGAATCGTCGTGCGCGACTTCCTTCAGGCCCCAGTCGGCGAAGAAGCGGCGGCACGTCGCGAGATCGTCGACGCCGTAAGTGATCTGTTCGATACCCAGAATGGTCATTGCTTGATCCCCTTCGCTCAGTTCGCCCACGGCAGCGGCGCGTCGTTCAAACCCCAGTACAGGCTCTTCTGCTGCATGTACTCGCGGATGCCGAGACGGCCCTTCTCGCGGCCCATCCCGCTATCCTTCAAGCCGGCGAACGGCGTCGAGATCGAGAACTGCTTGTACGTATTGATCCACACGGTGCCCGTCTCCAGCGCGCGACCGATCCGCCATGCGCGCTTGTAGTCGCGGCTCCAGATGCCGGCCGCGAGGCCGAACACGCTGTCGTTCGCTTCCTTCAGCAGCGAGGCCTCGTCGTCGAACGGCATCGCGACCAGCACCGGCCCGAAGATTTCTTCCTGGCAGATCCGCGCGTCGTTGGTCAGGCCGTCGAGGATCGTCGGCAGATAGAAGAAACCGTTGTCGCGGCCTTCGCCGGTCGGACGCTCGCCGCCGCACAGCACGCGGCCGCCTTCCTCGCGGCCGAGCGCGACGTAGCGCTCGATCGATTCGCGATGCTGGCCGGTGATCAGCGGGCCCATCTGCGTGCGCTCGCTGGTCGGATCGCCGACGCGCAGCTTGCGCGCGCCTTCGACGAGACGCGCCATGAACGCGTCGTAGATTCCGCGCTGCACGAACAGGCGCGAGCCCGCGATGCACGATTCGCCCGACGAGCTGAAGATCCCGTACAGCACGCCGTTGACCGCGTGATCGAGGTCGGCGTCGTCGAACACCATCGTCGGCGACTTGCCGCCGAGCTCGAGCGACACCGGCATCAGCTTGTCCGCGGCGAGGCGCGCGATCCCGCGCCCGACTTCGGTGCCGCCGGTGAACGACACCTTCTTCACGCGCGGATGGCGAACCAGCACGTCGCCGACGACCGAGCCCTTGCCCGGGATCACCGACAACACGCCGCGCGGCACGCCGGCCTGTTCGCACAGGCGAGCGAGCGCGAGCGACGCGAGCGGCGTCACCTCGGCCGGCTTCAGCACGACCGCATTGCCCGCGGCGAGCGCCGGGCCGAGCTTCTGCGCGTCGGATGCGATCGGCGAGTTCCACGGCGTGATCGCGGCGACGACGCCGAGCGGCTCGTGCACGCTCATCGTCATGTAGTCGCCGCGCGACGGCGTCAGCTCTTCCTCCATCGTCTCCGCGCACGCGGCGAAGTAGCGGAACGTGTTCGCGGCGCTCGTCACGAGCGCGCGCGTCTCGTTGATCGGCTTGCCGTTGTCGCGGCGCTGAAGCTGCGCGAGCCCTTCGTGGTTCGCGTTGATCAGGTCCGCGATCCGGTACATCACGCTCGCGCGCTGATGCGGCTTCAGGCCCGCCCAGTCCGACTTGCGCCACGCAGCGTCGGCCGCTTCGACGGCCTCGGTCGCGTCGGCCGCGTCGGCCATGTGGATTTCGGCGTTCAGCGACTGGTCGGCTGGATAGAAGTTCGGCGTCTTCGCGCCACGGCCGTTGCGCCATTCGCCGCCGACGAGGATTTCGCCGTTCGGCACGAGAGAGGAATCGAATGCAGTCATGATGGATCCAGGTCAGATCACGCAGCGGGCCACGCGGTTGCGCAGCGCGCGGATTGCGCTGAACGCGGTCAGCGCGGACGTCTTCGGGTTGTCGGGCAGCGGCTTGCCGCTCATCTCGAGCGACATCTCGCCGAATGCGCCGCGCGCGGTAAACCGGTGCACGTTGCGCGTCATCGCCGGGTCGGCGATCAGGCGCACGCGCGTGTCGTCGAGGCCGAGGCCCGCGAGCGCGACCGTCGCGGCCACGTTCGCGTTCTTCGGATACAGGCGCGCGGCGTCGCGTGCGTTGCCTTCGAAGATCACCTTCTCTTCGGCCAGCGCGCGCAGGTCGCACACTTCTTCCGCCGGCGTGCCGAGCCAGCCGAGCGGCGGCTTGCGGCCGACGTACACCACCTCGTCGAGGCCGCCCATCTTCGCGGACGCGAGCGCGTCGATCCCGCCGATCGCGCCCGACAGCAGCGTCAGCGTCGCACCGCCGTCTTCGGCCGCCTTCTGCAGCTCGTCGAGCAATGCGAGGTCGGACAGCGCGCCGATCGACGCGACCGCGCAATCGACGCCCGACTTCAGCAACGGCACGACGTGATCGACGAGCGCGCCGTGGCCCGCGCATTCGAGCACGAACTCGGGGCGGCGCGACAGCGCGCCGACCGACGACACGACCTCGACGCCGTCGCCGACCGCGTCGCGCACGGCCGCGCACTGCTGCTCGGGCACGATCACGTGCGCGATGCGCAGCGCAGCGTCGTGCTCGACCGCGCGGTAGACGGTCGCACCGATCGCGCCGAAGCCGATCATCGCGACGTCGACCGGCGCTTGAGCAGGCACGTTACGCATACTGGCGCTCCTCGGGCGTGTCCTTCTTCACGGGCGGGCCCGCGAACGCGGAAGCGAACGAGCCGACCGACAGCATGTCGACTTCGACGAGCACCGGGCCCTTCTTCTCGATCCCTTCGCGGACGATCGCTTCCGCCTGGTCGAGCGACGTGATTCGGTGGTGCGTGAGGCCGAAGCTCGCGCAGAACTGCGCGAAATCCGGCTGATGCAGCTGCACGAAGCAGCGGCGGCCGCCATACTGCGCGTCCTGAATGTTGCGGATCACGCCGTAGCACTGGTCGTTCATCAGCACGATCATCACGTTGGCGTTTTCCTGCACGGCGGTCACGAGTTCGCCGACGTTGACCATCAGGCCGCCGTCGCCGACCAGGCAGACCGTCTTCGCGGCCGCGTCGGCCAGCGCCGCGCCGATCGCCATCTGCATCCCCTGGCCGATCCCGCCGCCGAGCGCATGCACGCCCGCGCGCGGCTCGAAGATCTGCAGCAGGCGGTTGCCCCACGTGCTGTTCGAGATCGTCACGTCGCGCACCCAGTTGTAGTCGCGGCCGACCGCGCCCTGCAGCGTGTCGACGAGCTGCTTGTACGGCCCGAGGCCCTCCGCGACGTCCGCGACCGCGCGCTCGCGCGCGGCGGCCAGATCGGCGCCGAACTGCGGATCGACGTTCAACCGGCCTTCGAGGCGATCGGCCAGCTCGGCGAGCACGCGCTTCGCGTCGCCGTGCACGAACAGCTCGTTGCGATAGCCGCGGTTGTCGGCGAGCGCGTCCGCATCGACGCGGAACAGCGGCTGCGGCAGGCCGAGCTTGTACTTCAGCGTCTCGTTGCCGCGCAGGCGCGAGCCGACGACGACGAGCGCATCGCACGTCTTGTAGAACGCCTCGACCGCCGAATGCACGTTGAACGCGCCGAGCGTCGCCGGGTGATCTTCCGGCAGCACGCCGCGGCCCTGCACGCTCGTCACGACGCCGAAGCCGAGCTTCACGAGGCGCTCGACCTCTTCACGCGCATGGCGCGCGCCGCCACCGAGCCACAGCAGCGGGCGGCGCTTCTGCGCGAGCGCGTCGGCGAGCTTCTCGACACGCGCTTCGTCGTGCTCGCGAACCGTCACGTGCGCGGGCGCCAGGTCTTCCGGCCAGTCGATCAGGGCAGCCTGGATGTCGATCGGAATCTCGACCGACACCGGGCCCGTCGGCGCGGTCTGCGCGATGCGCACCGCTTCGCGGATCGTCGGCAGCACGGTCTCGACCGTCCGCACGCGGAACGCGGCCTTCGACACCGAATGCAGCATCGTCAACTGGTCCGGCGCCTCGTGGATGTACGCGAGATCCTGATCCAGATACGGCGTTTCGATCTGCCCGGTGATGTGCAGCATCGCGGTGCCGGCCGTCAGCGCCTCGACCATCGCGCCGGCGGCATTGCCCGCGGCGGTGCCGGTGCTCGTGAACGCGACGCCGAGGCCGCCCGACACGCGTGCGAGGCCGTCCGCCATGTTCACCGCGCCCGCTTCGCCACGCGCGCCGACGTAGCGGATGTTCCCGCGCGTGTTGATCGCGTCGAGAATCGGCATGTTGTGGATCGAGATCACACCGAAGGCGGTTTTCACGCCGCACTGTTCGAGGAAGGCGGCAATCAGCTCGCCAGCCGTGGTTCGGGTTTTGTTAGACATGGCGTGCAAAGCCTCCAGAAACGTCGATATGGCTGCCGGTCGTGTAGGACGACAGATGCGTTGCGAGATAAAAGAGCGCCCAGGCGGCCTCGTCGGGCCGGCCGAAGCGGTTCAGCGGAATGTTCTTCTTGCGGGCGAGTTCGCCCGTCCAGTCTTCCCAGCTTTCGCCGGGCTGTGCCTGCGCCTCGTAACGGCGGCGCCATTGCCCCGATTCGACGATGCCGATCAGGATCGAATTGACTCGAATGCGCTGCGGCGCGAGCTCGTTCGCGAGCGACTTCACGAGGCTCAGCACGCCCGCGCGCGCCGACGACGTCGCGACCATGTGCGGCTCCGGCTGCAGCGCGAGCAGCGAGTTCACGCAGGTGATCGTCGGCGTTTGCGCGTCGCGCAGCAGCGGCAGGAACGCGCGCGTCGGGCGGATGATGCTGAAGTACTTCAGCTCGAGCTCGTCGCGCCACGCGTCGTCGGTCGTGTCCGCGAACGTCGACACGCGCCCTTGCCCCGCGTTGTTGATCAGCATGTCCGCGCGGCCGAAGCGGTCGGACACGGTCTGCGCGAAGCGCGCGACGTCGTCCGCGTCGAGCACGTCGCATTGCGCGGCGAGCAGTTGCGCGCCCGCGAACTTCGCTTTCAGCGCCGCTTCGGCACGCTCGAGACGCGCGGCGTCGCGGCCGCAGATCGCGACGGATGCGCCCGCGCTCAGCAGCAATTCGGTCGTCGCGAGCCCGATGCCGGACGAACCGCCCGTCACCACCGCGACCTGGCCGGTCAAATCGATCTGGATCATCGGAGTCCTAATGCTTTCAAGTACGTGCTCTCTTCGTCAGAGCGATAATTCAGGCGCCGCGACAGTTCCGCCGCCGCGCGCTGCACCTTGTCGATCAGTCCTTGCTCGATCAGCGTGTCGTCGATCTCGGGGCGCGGCACCGTCACCGTGATGCACGCGACGATCTTCTGCGTGTCGTTGCGCACCGGCGCCGTGACGACCGAGATGCCGCGCTCGAACGCCGAGTTGCCGATCCCGTAGCCGCGCAACGCGTCCTCGCGGATCACCTGATACAGCGCGTCGACGGATTCGGGCGTCATCTTCGTCACGCAGTCGAGCCAGCCTTCCGGATACAGCGCGTGCAGTTCCTTCAGCGACAGGTCGCCCATCAGCACGTGGCCGTGCGTCGTCGCGTGCGCGGGCAGCCGCGTCCCGACGTTCACGCGCACCGAGCTGAATGCCGACGCCTGGCTCTGCGCCTTCGCGACGAACACGACGTCACGGCCGTCGCGGATCACGATGTGCGTCGTGAAGCCGGTCGCATCGCGCAGGCTCTCGATCACCGGCAGGCCGAGATCGGTCAGCTCGAGCGAGCTCAGATACTCGAAGCCGAGCCGCAGCACCGCGACGCCGAGCCGGTAGTTCCGGTCCTTGTCCGCGCGCTCGAGGAAGCCGAGCGATTCGAGCGTCTGCAACAGACGGAACACCGTCGTGCGCGGAATGCCGAGCCGCTTCGACAGTTCGGGCGCGCCGAGCACCGGCTCGCGCGGCGAGAATTCCGCGAGGATCCGCAGCCCGCGCTCGAGGCCCGGCACCACGTAGTTCGCTTCGGCTTTCACGCCGTCCGCGCCGTCCGCGCCTTCGACTTCCTTCGCCACCGGCTCGCTCATCCGTGCCTCCGCTCGGTGTCGCACCGCCGGCAGAAGCCGTCGATCAACGCGGTATACGCATCGGGGGATTCGACGTAGCCCGCATGGCCGGCCTGCGGGATCACCTGCAGCCCGACGTGCGCGGCCGCCGCGATCCGTTCGCAGGCTTCCGGCGGCGTGATCGCGTCCTGCGCGCCGACCGCGACCGCGACGCGGCCCCCGAAGTCACGATAGCCCGCAAGATCGGCCGCCAGGTCCGCGTTCGCGAGCAGATGCGTCGCCTGCGCGTAGCCGGGCGGAATGATCCGCGCCATGTTCCAGCGCACCCATGCCCGCGCGTCCTCGCTCGCGAAGCCGGACACCATGTTCGCGCTGCGCTTCTCCGCGAGCCCGGCGGGCCCGAGCTCCGCGAGCATCGCGAGCCGCGCGTCGCGGCGCGCGTCGCGCAACTCGGCGGGCGCGCTGCCGTAGCCGCCCGCGGGCGAGATCAGCAGCAGGCCCGCGATCCGCTCGGGCATCGTGCGGGCGAAGCCACCCGCGACGATCGCGCCGAGCGAATGCCCGACCAGTACACAGCGGGCGATGCCGAGCGCATCGAGCCACGCGTTCAGCGACGCCGCATAGTCGGCGGCGACCGGCGACGCGCCGTGCACCGGCGTCGACGCGCCGTAGCCGGGCGCGTCCCACGCGAGCACGCGGCGCGACGCGCCGAGCACGTCGAGCTGACGCACCCACGACGCGGCGCCCGAGCCGATGCCGTGCAGCAGCACGACCGGCAGCGTGTCCGCTTGCGCGGCGCCGGCCTCGCGGTAGCCGATCGTGCCCGCGGCGCCGGCTTCGCCACGCTGCTCGGGAAACTTCTCGAGCAGCGCCACGAAGGCCGCGATGCGGTCGCTTTCGCGTTTGTCGATGACACTCATTGCTTCACCCGTTCCCGCTTAGCGCTTGATCTTCGCGAGCGGCGAATCAGGCGGATACGTCGGCGTGATCGGCGTCGACGAACCGAGCATCACGCACATCAGCGCGTCTTCCTCGCCGATGTTGATCTCGGTGCGATACACGCCGGGCGGCACGGAGATCAGGTCGCGCTCGCCGAGGATCGCTTCCCAGGTCTCGCCGTCGCGCTCGCAGATCACCTTCATCTTGCCGCGCAGCACGAAGAAGATTTCCTCGACGTCGGTGTGGATGTGGCTCGGGCCGATGTTGCCGGCCGGAATCACCATCGTCGAGAACGTGAAGTTGCCGGCCGGCACCGTGTTGACGTCCTTCGCGACGCCCGTGCCACCCGTGCCGACGTAGCGCATCTGCGCACGGCGGTATTTCGGGTCGTAATCGGCCTGGAACTTCAGCGCATCCCAGTCGTACCGACGCGTCGCATAGCGCGCGACGCGCCCTTCCATCCAGTCCGTGAAGCTCGCGCCGTCCGGCTGATCCCACGACTTGCGCTCGATTGCGGTGTCCGCCATCTTCCTCTCCTTCAGAGTGAAACCATCAGTTCATTACGAAGCCGCCGTTCACCGGCAGCAGTTGTCCCGTCACGAAGCGCGCCGCGTCCGACAGCAGGAACAGCACCGGGCCCGTCACGTCGTCGGGCACCTGCGAGCGCGTCAGCGCGCGGCCCTGCATGTAGTACGCGTGGCGCTCGGCCGGCACGTACGCGGTCGCTTCCACTTCGGTCAGCCCCGGCGCGATCGCATTGACCGTCACGCCGTGCGCGCCGAATTCGCGTGCCTGCGCGTGCGTCATCGCGATCACCGCGCCCTTGCTCGCGACGTACGCGAGCAGCCTCGGCGCGCCCCAGAGCGCCGTATCCGACGCGAGGTTCACGATCGCGCCGCGGCCCGATTTCGCGAGATGCGGCAGCGCCGCGTTGCTCACGAGCCAGACGCCGCGCACGTTCACGTTCATCACCGCGTCCCACGTCGGCACTGCGAGCTCGGTCGACAGCTTGCCGCCCGAGTTCGTGATCGCCGCGTTGTTGATCAGCGCGTCGATGCCGCCGAGCGCAGCCGCGCTCTGCTCGACGAACGCGTCGATGCTGGCCGGCTCCGCGAGGTCGAGATCGAAGAAATGCGCGGCGTGGCCGTCGGCGGCGAGCTGCGCGGCGAGCGCGCGGCCTTCGTCGGCGAGCACGTCGCCGAACGCGACCTGCGCGCCGGCTTCGACGAGCGACTTCACGAACGCGGCGCCGAGGCCTCGCGCGCCGCCGGTGACGAGCACGCGCCGTCCGGCAAGCGGAATCGCGGTGCGGGCCGCCACGCGTTCAGCGGATGCGCGCTCAGCCATGTGCCGGCTCCGATGCAGCCGCTTGGGCCGCCTGCGCTGCGCGGTGCGCGTCGAGCGCGGTCAGATGCTCCTGCGCACGGGTGCGCAGCATCCGGCGCACGCGCGACATGCCGACGTCGTGCTGATACAGGTTCTCGTGATCGCGCGCGTGCGGCGCGAGGCTTTCGAGCACGTAGCGGTCCTGCTCGAGCACCGCCCAGTGCAGCCCCTCGAGGCGGTTGCGGTACAGGAAGCGCCACACGTCGCGTTCCCAGCCGCTGACCTTGCGGGTGCGCCAGAAATAGGCCTGGCAATGGTCGTCGTCGACCGGCGTCGCAAAGCCGATGATCCCGAAGTTGCCGCCCGGGCCGAACTTCTGCTGATACGGAATCGCGAGGCGCATCCACAGGCAGCCGGTCTCGCCGAGCTCGACCCAGTCGAAGTTCACGTCGCGCTGGCCGACCTTCTCGAACATCAGGCCGCTTTCGGTCTTGCGCACGCGCATGTCGGCCTGCTTGTCGCCTTCGGCCATCGAGTGCGACGTCGCGTGCAGGTACGCGCCGTGCATCGGGTCCATCACGTTGTCGATCGCGTACTGGTAATTGCAGTTCCAGTTCGACATGCAGAGGAAATGCGCGTGCTCGTCCGACACGAGCTCCTCCGGCAGCACGAGCGGCGCCGGTTCCTTGTGCAGGTCGTCGCCGAACCACAGAAAGATCGCGCCGGCCTTCTCCTCGACCGGATACGACTTCACGCAGGTCGTGCCTTCCATCGGGCAGTTCGCGACGGCCGGCACGCGTTCGACGGTGCCTTCACCGTTCACTTCGATGCCGTGATACCAGCAGGCGACGCTGTTGCCGAGATTCCAGCCCAGCGACAGGCGCGCGCCACGGTGCGGGCAGCGATCCTCGAGCGCGTGGACCTTGCCGTCCTGACCGCGCCACAGCACGATCTGCTCGGACAGGCGCGTGATGCCGATCGGCGCGTTCGCGACCTGCCAGCTCGGGGCAACGGGGTACCAGTAGTTCTTGATGCCGCGGTCGAGGTAGGCGCGGACCGGATCGGCGGAGGAATGCGATTGAGCGGGGGACGTCATCAGTGTGCTCCGGATGCGTAGAGGTCAGGGTCGACGGGGCGCGCGGTCATTCCGCGAGCGAGGCCACTTCCGAGCGGAAGCGCTCGGTGGTCCACAACGCACCGTCCGGCGTGCGGAAGCCGAGACGGTTCAGCCCGTCGACCACGTCGGCGAGTTCGGTCGCGCCGGCGCCGAACACCTGCTCGAGCGCATCGCCGAAGTCATTCTCGTACCGGGTCGGCTCGGCCTTGCGGGTCTGCCAGATCTGGTTCTCGACCTGGCCCGGTTGCTCGATCTGCCCCTTGCCCGCGACGTTGTTCGGCTCGGGCGCCTTCCACGGCTTCAGATACGGATTGAAGTTCACGGTCGCTTCCTTCATGTCATTCCACCTTGATCTGGATTTCCTCGCCGGCGAGACGCACTGCGTACTGCTTCAGTGCACGGCCGCCGGGCCCCTTCAGACATTCGCCGGTCTTGATGTCGAACACCGCTTCGTGCAGCGGGCATTCGACGGTGCCTTCGTCGACGAAGCCCTGCGTCAGCAGCGCGTATGCGTGCGGACACACGTTCTCGAGTGCGTACACCTCGTCGCCGACTCGATAAATCCCGATTTCGACGCCGTCGGCGCGCTTGAACTCGACCGGCGTGTCCTCGGACAGCGCGCCGGCGTGTCCGGCGCAAACCCATTGCTCTGACATGTCACACCCTTCCTTCAGATCGACTTTCGGTTTCCGTTTGTTCCATATTAGGAACGTCAGTTTATGGATGGTGATTATAGGAGCGACTTCGACGGAAAAAAACGAAAAGCTGCACGCCCTAGGGAAAACACCGACTGTGCGCTCGGGCGTTGTTCGCCAGTATCGGCGAAATCCCGAATTTTTCTTATGTTTCACGTGTTTATAAGGGATTCCACGCACGCCGGCAATGGCCAGCCTCGCGTGTGCCCGAGCGTTCTGACCCGAAAAATTTATTTTTTTCCACCGTCTTCGGCCCTCTATACTTCATTCCACCAGAGGCACGTCGTTCCTTATATGGAACATAAAAAGCGCCCCCAACAATGTGAGAAAGCGCGCGACCGACCAGGCGCGGCCGGCCATCCGTTTCGCGCGCCACGCCCCGTGTTCATCTAGCAAAGATTCAGGAGATCAAATGGTCAAGCATGCGATTGCAGCAGCAGTCATCGGAATGGGCGCCGTGTCCGGCGCGTGGGCGCAGAGCAGCGTGACGCTGTACGGCAGCCTCGACGCGGGCGTCGCCTACGTGAACAACGTCGGCGGCCACACGAAATGGTCGGAAATCCAGGGCAACACGCAGCCCGACCGCTGGGGTCTGCGTGGGCGCGAGGACCTGGGCGGCGGGCTCGCCGCGGTCTTCCAGCTCGAAAACGGCTTCGCGACGAACACCGGCGCGCTGTCGACCGCGAACACGCTGTTCAACCGCGCCGCATTCGTCGGCCTGAGCTCCGACACCTACGGCACGCTGACGCTCGGCCGCCAGTCCACGCTGACGTTCGACTCCCTGGGCCCGCTCAGCACCGCGTATCTCGCGATGAGCTGGTACGCGTTCCATCCGGGCAACATCGACGGCCTCGCGCTGACCGGCAACGTGCCGTACAACAACTCGGTCAAATATCGCTCGCCGACCTTCTGGGGCATCACGGGCGCGGCGCAGATGGCGCTGGGCAACACGACGAATTTCTCGAACGGCAAGTCGGTCAGCGCGAGCCTCAGCTACGCGAACGGCCCGTTCAAGGCCGCGGCCGTTTACTCGGATGAGCACAACCGTTCGATCCTGATCAGCCAGACCGGGATCGCGAGCTTCCAGGGTCAGAACACGGCGGCCGGCTATCTGGCCGACAAGGTCGAGAACATCGGCGCCGGCGCGTCGTACAACTTCGGTCCGGTGCTCGTGCACGGCCTGTACACGCGCGTGAAGATGCAGTCGAACGGCTTCTCGAACACGTTCCAGAGCTACGACGCCGGCGCGAACGTGAACACGAGCGCGTTCAACACGATCGCGGGCGGCGCGGCGACGTCGACGCTCTCCGGCAAGCGCTGGACGCAGTTCGAACTCGGCGACATCTACTCGCTGTCGAAGCGCACGCAGCTCTACGCGAACGTGCTGTACGAGCACGCGAGCGGCGGCGCGCAAGCGGCGTTCTTCACGGCGGGCACGTCGAGCTCCGCGAACCAGGTCGTCGTGCTCACGGGGATTCATCACTCGTTCTGAGTGGACGGCACACGAACCGCGCGGCGCATGTCCTGCATGCGCTGCCGCAAACGACAAGAGCGGCCTCGGCCGCTCTTTTTTTGCGTTGTGCTTGCGTCGCCGCGTCGCCGACTCAGAACATCGCCACCCGCCGCCGCGCATGCGCGAATGTCGGATCGCTGTCGAGCGGCCGGTAGTTCAGGCGCTGCGACAGATCGACCGCCGCGCCGCAAACGCCCTCGACGAGCCGCTCCTTCTCGCGCGCCTCGCCGATCTGCGAGCGTGGCACGGTCGCGGTGATCGCCGCGACGATCGCGCCCGACTGATCGCGCACCGGCGCGGTCACGGCCGAGATGCCGGACTCGAACGCGGATTCGCTCATCGCGTAGCCGAGCCGCGCGTACTGACGCACGCGCTCGTATAGCTCGTCGACCGTGTCGGGCGTGTGCTCGGTGAAACGCTCGAGACGCTTTTCCGGATAGAGCTGGCGCAGCGCGTCGCGGGTCAGGTCGCCCATCAGCACATGGCCGTGCACGGTCGCGTGCGCGGGCATTCGCGTGCCGACGTGGACCTTCACGGTGCCGAACATCGACGTATTGCTCTGCGCCTTCGCGACGAACACGACATCGCGCTCGTCGCGGATCAGCAGATGCGTGGTGAAGCCGGTCGCGTCGCGCAGCCGTTCGAGGACCGGCGTGCCGAGATCGGTGAGCTCGAGCGAGTTCAGGTATTCGAAGCCGAGCCGCAGCACGGCGACGCCGAGCCGGAAATAGCGGTCGCCGTTCACCCGCTCAAGAAAGCCGAGCGATTCGAGCGTCTGCAGCAGACGAAACACCGTCGTGCGCGGAATGCCGAGCCGCTTCGACAGTTCGGGGGCGCCGAGTACCTGCTCGCGCGCGGAGAATTCGGTGAGAATCCGCAGGCCGCGTTCGAGCCCCGGCACGAGATACGACGGCGCGCCGCCGGCCGATTCATCGGCGGCGGGCTGCTCCGGCGCATCGTCCGCCGGCGCGGCGCGGCGCGCGCCGCTCGCGTCGGCGGCCGCCTGCGCGGCGTCGCCCTTCGTTGTTTTGGCCATGTGCGCCTGAAGTGGAGAGAGGTTCAACAATCAACGTATCCCGTTGATTCACAATTTTAACTTCGGGCAAACGCGAAGCGGCCGCTCGAGCGCAGTTAATTATGCCCTGATTACATTGTCACGCAACCCGGCGAGCGGCGGCGCACCCTACCTACGGATCGCCGCCCCCTCCGCTGCTCCGGGTCGAACGCATGACGCCGGAATCGCGAGCGCGCCGAGGCGCCCGGTCATGTCCGCAGCAGCTTCCTGCTCCATTGACCGATTTCTTCGAGCGTTTCGGCAGCCTCCGGCAGGAACGGGAAGAGCGTAAAGACGTGAACCGAATCGGACACCATCCGCAGCTGCACGTCCACGCCGGCGGCCTTCGCGCTTTCCGCGAAGCGAGTCGCATCGCTTTCCAGCACCTCGCCGTGCACCGCGGACAGGAAGACCGGCGGAAGATCCGCGAGATTCGCGAACAGCGGCGACACCATCGGATCCGTCGGCTCGTGCCCCTGGAAATACGACGCGACGAGATTGGACAGCGTCTCCCGGTTGGCGGCCGGGTCGTCGCCCGAGTTCGCCAGAACCGATGCGCCGCCGAGCGTGAGATCGGTGAGCGCGCAGATCGCGATCACGCCGGCCGGTAGCGGCAGACCGGCGCGACGCAACGCGGCGGCCAGCGCCAGCGCGAGCCCGCCCCCCGACGATTCGCCGCTCAGGAAGAGCGTCGAAGGGTCGACGCCCGACGCGAGCAAACCGCGATACGCACCGAATGCATCGTCGATCGCCGCCGGATACGGATGCTCGGGCGCCAGGCGATAGTCGACCGTGTAGCACGGGCCGTTCAGCGCGCGCGACAGACGGCTGGCGTACTCGACCGAACTCTTCGCCGAACCGAGCACGTAGCCGCCGCCGTGGAAATGCAGCACGGTCGCACGTGGCGCGGCGCCGGCAGTTGTCACCCGCAACGCGCTCACCCCGTGCAGGTCGACGTCCGATACGTCGGCGCTCGCCGGCGGCGGGAACTGCGTCAGCAGGAACCGTTCATAGGCGGCACGCTGACCCCGGTCGCCCCGGGCGATATCGTCCGGCGTAAACACCCCCTTCCAGAGATCGAACGCGCGCTGGCTCTCCGGACGCGCCATGCGCTTGCCTTCGCGCGCCGCGCTGAGCCCGACGACCTCGCCGGGCGGCAACTTGACCGCCTGAACGATGTCGTGCCCCCATGCGAACGACCACGATGCCTCGGCCAGCGGATCGATGCGCGAGAGCCCCTTGAGGCGGCCGTTGCGCTGACGCACGCGCGCCTCGTCAGGCTCGTGCGCCCAGTCGACGACGAAGCGGGCGCCGGCCTGAATCCGCGTGGTTCGAGGCTGGCGGCGCTGCTCGTATTCCAGCAGCGCGTCCTGAACGCCGGCCCGGCCATGGTTCCGCAGGCAGACCGCGAGCGCCCACGCGTCCTCGATCGCCTGGCAGGCCCCTTGCGCGAGATACGGCACCATCGCATGCGCCGCGTCGCCGAGCAGCGCAATCCGGCCGTCGCTCCAGTGCTCGATCGGGTCGCGGTGATACATCCCGGTGATGAATGCCGAATCCACGGCTTCCAGCATCTTCCGCACGGTCGGCTCGGCCCCCTCGAACGAGCGCCGCAGTTGCGCGACGTCGCCGGACTGCGTCCACGACTCGCGGCTCACTTCCGTGGCGGGCACCGACGCCAGAATGCTGTAGAGATCCTTGCGAACCCAGTACGACACGATATTCCTGCCGACGCCGAACCAGTTGTTGCCCGCGACCGGCAGCTTCAGGCCCGTGAGCCGGTCCGCGGGAATGAGCGAGCGCCACATCAGGATGTTCGCGAACTGCTTCTCCTCGGGCCCCCGCAACGCGGTCCGCACCGCCGAGTGAATGCCGTCCGCGCCGATCACCGCGTCGCCGCGAATGACTTCCCCGGTCTGCAGCGTCACACAGGCGCCATCATCGTCCTGCGACACGGACGCGCATTCCGCGCCCAGCCGCACGACGCCGGGCGGCAGCGCGTTCGCGAGCAAGTCGATCAGGTCCGCGCGATGGACGTTGTACAGCAGCCCGCCGTAACGGGCTTGCGCCGCCTTTCCGAGCGGCGCGACGTACAGCAGGCGCCCGGTCGACAACTCCAGGTAATCGAAGCGCTCGGGCACCGTTGCGATCTTCGCGAGCGCCGGCTCGAGCCCCAATTCCCGCAGCACGATCGTCCCGTTCGCGGCGATCTGGACCCCCGCGCCCACCTCGGTCAACCGCGGTGCCCGCTCCAGTACAATCGGCTCGATACCGTGATGCAGTAGGGCCAGCGCTGTCGTCAGCCCGCCTACGCCTCCACCCACAATGACAATTTTCACGACAAGTTTCTCCAATCGAGTTAGTTAACCAACTATAGTTAATTAACTGAAAACGGTAAAGTAGCAATGACATCAGGGAAAACACTGAGATCGGATGGCGCCGAAACGCGGACACGTCTGAAGGAAGAGGCCCAGCGGCTGTTTGCTCAACGGGGCGTGGACGGTGTGTCCGTGCAGGACATCATTTCGGCTGCCGGGCAGCGCAATAGCGCGTCACTGCGCTATTACTTCGGCAACAAGCTCGAGTTGGCCCGGGAGCTCGTGGTGGAAGGCGCACGCCTGATCGATGAGGAACGCCAGGCGCGCGTCGACGCGCTGGAGGCCGGGCACGCGGTCACGCTCCGCGCGGTGCTGGAAGCGCTGGTGTTTCCGGTGCTGAGCCTCGCCGACCGCACGGGCCAGGCGACGTATATCCGGATGATTTCCAATCTGCAGCTCAATAACCGCGCCTTCTTGCGCGATGCACTGGAAAACAAGTGGAACGTCGGGTACCAGCGTTGCCTCGCCCATATTCGAGCGTTACTGCCCGAGATTCCGCCCCGGATTCTCGATCACCGGCTGTCGCTGGTGGGGATCTACGGCAATGCCGCGCTGGCCGCGTGGGAAACCAGTCGCGACAACGGCGAGCCGGATCGCCTGTGGTCGCCCCGATACGCCGTCTCCAGCCTGATCGACAGTTTCGAGAGCATGCTCGGCGCGGCCCCGTCGCAGCAGACGCAGGCGCTTTGGGCGGAGACGTCCGCACCCCGGTGAGTCCGTCCGGATGAAGCACGCGCCGCTATCCGGACGCCCGCGCCGGCGACGCGATCCGGCGGAACGTCAGGTTGATCCGCTCGCCCTGCACCGCGGGCGCCTTCGGGATCCGGTGCTGCCATTGCGCCTGCGTGCTGCCGCGCATCACGAGCAGACTGCCGTGCGTCAGACGATACGTCTGCACGGCGCCTGTCGCGCGATGCCGCAGATCGAACGCGCGCGTGCTGCCGAGGCTCACCGACGCGATCACCGGCGCATCGCCGAGTTCGGGCTCGCTGTCCGCGTGCCAGCCCATGCTGTCGTTGCCGTTGCGGTAGCGGTTCAGCAGCACGCTGTTGAAGCGCACGCCGCATATCTGCTCGGCCGCGTGCCGCAATTCGAGCACGGCGGGCGTCCACGGCGCGGGCACGTTGCGGATCCCCGAATACACGTAGACGGCGTCCGGCTCGCCCTGCCACGCGGTGAGCCGCGGCAGCGGAATGCGGCCGCGCGGCGTGCGGATCGCATCCTGGCGCCACGCGACCTCGTCGATCAGCGCGGTCAGCATCCGGTCGGCCAGCTCGCGGGAAAGCCAGTCCGGATACCAGTCCACGTCGGGCGCGGGCGTGTCATCGAAAAGATCGAACGTCGACATGTCGTGCAAAGAAAGCGGCGGGCGGCAAAGCGCCGCATGTCTGCATACTAGGCGAAAAGCGTCGCAGCCTCGCGCGGCGCAAACGGATCGACGGGCCGCGCCACCCGCGCGCCCACCCCGGGCGCCCAGCCGGGCACCTACCCCGAGCGCTCAGCCGGGCACCCACCCCCAAGCGCTCAGCCGGGCGCACCGCCGGCCACGCCAGGTGCGTTCGCGCGCATCGGGCTATCATCGCGGGGTGTCGCCGTGCGCCGCGCCATCGACGCGCGGCGCCGCCTTTCCACTGCCCGCCGTCCGGCACGACCCGACGGCCATTTGCGGACACCACCATGACGCTACCCGATTCCGCCCTCGATCAGTTGTTCCATCACGCGCGCACGCACAATGCGTGGCTCGACAAGCCGGTCGACGACGCACTGCTCCATCGGCTGATCGATCTGACGAAACTCGGCCCGACGTCCGCGAACTCGAGCCCCGCGCGCTTCGTGTTCGTGAAGTCGCCGGAAGCGAAGGCGCGGCTGAAGCCGGCGCTGTCCGAGGGCAATCTCGCGAAGACGATGGCCGCGCCCGTCACCGCGATCGTCGCGATGGATCTCGCGTTCCACGAGCATCTGCCGAAGCTGTTCCCGCACGCGGACGCGCGCAGCTGGTTCGCCGGCAACGATGCGCTGATCCACGCGACCGCGTTCCGCAACTCGTCGCTGCAGGGCGCGTACCTGATCATGGCCGCGCGCGCGCTCGGCCTCGACGCGGGCCCGATGTCCGGCTTCGACAACGCGAAAGTCGACGACGCGTTCTTCGCGGGCACGACGGTGAAGAGCAACTTCCTCGTGAACCTCGGCTACGGCGACGCGTCCGCGCTGTTCCCGCGCAGCCCGCGCTTCGCGTTCGACGAGATCGCGCGCATCGAATGACGCATCGGCGGCGCGCGCCCGTCACGTCCGCGCGCGCCGTCCCGCCCCGAACCACGCCACTCTGAACCGCCCCGCCTCATGCGACGCATCTCCCGCTTCCTGCTCCGGCTGATCGTGATCGGCGTGCTGCTGCACGCCTACGTCGGCTTCCGGCTGATTCCCGATTTCGCGTCGCCGACGCTGCGCGTGGCCGGCGCGCTGTGGCTCGTCGCGTCGTGCCTGCTGATCCCGCTCGGGATGCTGTCGCGCCGGCTCGAATCGCATTCGATCGGCGACCGCATCGCGTGGATCGGCCTGCTCGCGATGGGCTTCTTCTCGTCGCTGCTCGTGCTGACGTTCGCGCGCGACCTGCTGCTCGCGTCGCTGTTGACCGTCGACGCGCTCGCACCGCACGCGGTGTCGCTCGCGCACTGGCGCGGCGCGAGTGCGACCGCGGTGCCGGCGCTCGCGCTCGTCGCCAGCGCGATCGGCTTTCTGAACGCACGGCGGCGCGCGCGGGTCGTGCGCGTCGACGTGCCGATCGTCGGCCTGCCCGACGCGCTACACGGCTTCTCGATCGTGCAGATCAGCGACATCCACGTCGGCCCCACGATCAAGCGCGATTACGTCGCGGCGATCGTGCAGGCGGTGAACCGGCTGCAGCCGGACCTGATCGCGGTCACCGGCGACGTCGTCGACGGCAGCGTCGCGCAGCTCGCCGATCACGCGGCGCCGCTCGGCGAGCTGCGTGCGCGGCACGGCGCGTACGTCGTCACCGGCAACCACGAGTACTACTCGGGCGCCGAGCAGTGGATCGACGCGTTCCGCCGGCTCGGGCTGCAGGTGCTGCTCAACGAGCACCGGACGATCGAGCACGGCGACGCGCGCCTCGTGATCGCCGGCGTCACCGACTACTCGGCCGGCCAGTTCGATCCCGCGCACCGCAGCGACCCTGGCGCGGCGCTCGCCGGCGCGCCCGCCGACGTGCAGATTCGCGTGCTGCTCGCGCATCAGCCGCGCAGCGCGCCGGCGGCAGCCGAGGCCGGCTTCACGCTGCAGTTGTCCGGCCACACGCACGGCGGCCAGTTCTTCCCGTGGAATTTCTTCGTGCGGCTGCAGCAGCCGTTTACGGCCGGGCTTGCGCGCTGGGAAGGGCTCTGGGTCTATACGAGCCGAGGCACCGGCTACTGGGGGCCGCCGAAGCGCTTCGGCGCGCCGTCGGAGATCACGCACGTGCGGCTCGTGCGCGGCGACGCGAGCTGAGCGGCGACGCGAGCTCAGCGGCGCGGCCGTCCGGGCACGGCCGCGCGCATCCGCGACGTGCCCGCGACGCGCCCGTTCACATGCCCGTTGACGCACTCACGCGCCGCCCACTAGAATCCCGCCCATTCGATCTTCCAGGAATCACCGTGGACAGTTGCAGCACGATGCGTGCCGAACCTGCCGCCTGAACGCCTGCCTGCCGCAGACCCTCCTGCCCCGGCCCGCGTTCCAGCGAGTCCGGCACGCCGCTCCGTTTCACATTGCATGACCGGTTCGCGCGGTACAGTACCGCGCGGCAACGCTTTCGTGCGCCGCCGCCTGATCGGGCGCGCGCCGCGAGCCGGCATGCGCCCCTAGCCCGGCAGGACAACACATGACTCTCGAATTCGCACTCCGTCTTTTCACCGCCTTCACGTGCGGCGTCGCCATCGGCCTCGAGCGGCAGATCCGGCAGCGCACCGCGGGCCTGCGCACGATCACGCTCGTCGCGAGCGGCGCATGCCTGTTCGTCACGCTCGGCGTGCTGACCGGCAACGGCGTCGCCGGCGTCACGCAGATCGCCGCGTACGTGGTGTCGGGTGTCGGCTTCCTCGGCGGCGGCGTGATCATGCGCGACAAGGGGTCGATCCAGGGGATCAACACCGCGGCGACGCTGTGGTGCTCGGCGGCGGTCGGCGTGCTGTCGGGCGCCGGCCATTACGTGCCGGCGCTGACCGGGACCGCCGTCGTGCTGCTGACGAACACGCTGCTGCGCGGCGTCAGCCAGGCGATCAACGCGACGCCGGTATCGAACGCGGATCTGGTCCGCGAATACCAGATCACGGTCATCTGCCTCGCGGCCGACGAGGTGCACATCCGCACGCTGCTGTCGAACTCGATGTACGCGAAGCCGCTGTCGTTCCAGAGCCTGACGAGCGAGGACGTCCCCGGCCAGCCGGACCGGCTCGAGGTGACCGCGACGCTGAAGCTGCATCCGAAGGATCAGCCGAAGCTCGAGCAGATCGCGAGCCGCATCAGCATGGAAAAGAGCATCTCGAGCGTGAGCTGGACCGCGAAGGAAGCGGAGCCGATGATGGAGTGACGGCGTTCACCGCGTGTCGAGCAGCCCGGCCGACATCGCCTTCACAACCGCCTGCACCTTGTTCGTCGCGCCGAGCTTCTCGAAGATGTTGCGAATGTGGAAGTTCACCGTGCGCTCGGCGATGCCGAGGATCTCGCCGATCTCGCACGCGGTCTTGCCTTCGGCGGTCCAGCGCAGCACGTCGCGCTCGCGCACGGTCAGCACGGCGTTCACCTCCGGCGCCAGCTTCGGCACGACGAATCCGCTCATCAGCGTGTGCGACAGGTTCGCGAGCCACAGCGCGTTCGGCCGGAGCCAGTCGGTCTCGGCGCGCGAGAGCCGCTCGGCGGAGCGCGCGAAGCTGAGCAGCCCGAGCTCGCCGTGCGGCCCCCAGCTCGACTGCGCGGCGCCGAACACGAGCCCGTGGTCGCGCGCGTCCTCCCAGAACGGCGAGCGCACGTCGTCGATGTCGGGCCATACGATCAGGTCGCGGCAAACCGCGCCGTCGCGAACCGTCGAATCGACGTCGACGTAGTTCTGCCGGTGGTAGTGCTCGATCCAGCCGTCCGGATAGGTATCGAAGACCGCGACCGCGGGCTTCGACAGCGGCAGCGGCATCCGGATCCCGTAGCAGCAGTAGTCGAAGCCGAGCTGCTTCGCGCAGGCCGCGATCAGCCGGAAGAGCTGCTGCTCGTCCCCGGCGGCATTGAGTTGGTGATAGACGTCTTGCCAGCGCACTTCCATTCGACTCTCCGACACCCCGACACCTCCGACACCCGGACACCGTGATGCGGCCCGTTGATTCGGCCCGTTGATTCGGCGATGACGCGCCGCAGCATTTTACACGCAAGCCGCGCGCCCTCTCCCGCAACCGGACGGAAAAACCTGCTCCCCACCGGATTTCCACGCGGTCGCCCAGCTCACCTGTCAGAAATGACAGTTTCCCAGTTCTCCGCCCGCCGCTGTAATGCGCGAATACCCACACGCCGACCACACGGGACCTTCACTCATGAAATGGGCGTCGCGGCGCGCGCCGGCGGCCTGGGTACGCGTCAAGCTGCGCGACTGGCGCAGCCATCGAGGAGAGTCGACTTGAATCAATTACCGATGTTGCGCGCGGCGATGCCGGGGCCGGCGGGCACGTCCGGCGCCTGCATCACGGTTGCGCACCCGCTGTTTTCGATGCCGCTCGCGCTCGCGCGGCTCGACCGGCACGGCCTCGCGTTCCGCGCGTCCGGCGCGCTGCCGGCGCTAGACGGCCTGCCGCGCGTGGCGACGCTGCTCGCCGACGACGCGCCGCCGTGCTCGTTGCGGCTGGTGATCCGCGACATCGCGCGATCGAACGGCGATCTCCACGACGTAACGATGCAACCGTCGTGCGCGGCGAGCGACGAGCTGCTGTGGCGCACGCTGCGCAGCTGGCCGTCCTACCGGCGCATCGACGGCCCGCTCGCGCCGGTTTTCGACGAATCCGATGACGCAACCGCGCCGCCCCCCGCGCTGACGTGCGGGATGCCGACCGCGGTGCGCGTCACGCGCGGCGCGGCGTTCCGGCTGGCCTGCCGCGGCGATGCGCTGTTCCTGTCCGACTGGCTCGAATATCACTTCGACGAACTTCGCGCGCTCACGCAACAGCACGCGCCGCAATTGCGGCTGAAACGGCTCGAGCGCAAGCTGACCGACGCGACGGTCGGCATACGGTTCGTCTACGACATGAACGGCCACACGATGCGGCACGCGCTGAACGACTGCGCGCGCGCCGCCTGCGCATGGATCGAGGAGGAGATGCGCGACAAATACGCACTGCCGCTCGCGCAGGCGTGGATCGGCGAGTATCGGCTGTGCGACGCTGCGGGAGGCTAGCGCGCGACGTGTGGTTTCCCTGCAACATTCGCTGCAACAAAGCGCTTGCAACGTTTAGGGTTTTCCCTTAAAGTTGCATCTGTCTCCTCCATGTCTCCAAACATGGTTTCGGCCCGCTCCAGCAGCGGGCTTTTTTATTGGTCGCCCGCCCTGCGTCATCGGGCCCGACAGATTTCGGCCAGCACCTCGAGACGCCGCGCGGGTTCGCGCACGAACGGATTCGATTCATCCCACGCATAGCCGGCGAGGATCGCGCAGATCATCCGCCCCACTTCCGGCGATTTCCTTTCGTGAAAGATGATGTCCTGCAGTTCGCCCGAATACCATCGCTCGACGAACGCGCGAAACGTGTCGATTCCCTTGCGCAGCGCGACGTCGTAATCCCGATGCCAGTCGACGGTCTCGCCGCGCCACTGCCGCTCGAGCGCACGCACGGCCAGATGCGACGAGCGCATCGCGATCGTGACGCCCGACGAGAAGATCGGATCGAGAAATTCGCCCGCATTGCCGAGCAGCGCATAGCCGGGGCCGTGCAGGCGCTCGACGTTCGACGCATAGCCTCCGATATGGCGCACCGGCATCACGAAAGGCTTCGAACCCACGAGACGCGCGAGCGTCGGCTCCGTCTGCAGCAGTTCGCGCAGCAGCGATTCACGGCGGTCGTCCGGCACATCGAGAAATGACGCTTCCGCCACGCACCCGACCGACGAGCGGCCGTTCGTGAGCGGAATCATCCAATACCAGACGTCGCGCCGCGTCGGATGCACCGCGATGCAGATCTTGTCGCGATCGGTCGAGCCCGCCGGCAATCGATCTTCGACGTGCGTAAAGATTGCCGCGCGCGTCGGCAGGCACGTGGGCGCCTCGAGATCGAGCAGCCGCGGCAGCACGCGGCCGAATCCGCTCGCGTCCAGCACGAACGACGCCTGCACCCGATAGTCGTTGCCCGCGTCGTCGGTCACGTCCAGTTGCGGCGCGTCTCCCGGCACGAATGCGCGCACCGAATGACCGAAGCGCACGTCCGCGCCCTGCTGCGCGGCACACCGGATCAGCACGTCGTCGAAGGTCGCCCGCTCCACCTGATACGCGGTTCCCCAGCCCGGCGTCGATTTATCGCGAAAATCGAACGGCACCTCGCGATCGCGGTGGACGAAATACGCGCCATTCTTGAACTGGAATCCGGTTTCGACGACGGACTGCAACATACCCGCCTCTTCCAGATACTGCATGCTTTGCGGCAACAGGCTTTCGCCGATCGAAAAGCGCGGAAAATGCTGGCGCTCGAGAACGAGCACCGAGCGCCCGGCCTTGCGCAGCAACGCCGCGGCCACCGCACCGGCCGGCCCTGCGCCGATGATCGCGACATCGGCGCGAACCCGGCGGAAATTCATTTCATTCATGATGTCATGACTCATTTGTATTGATCCGGCGTACGAACTTTCCACTTCACGACGGCGCAATGCCATTTACAATAAATACCGACAAATAACACAGATATCCGAGGAAATCATGTCGTCTCCCCGTACGCACGCCGCGACAACGTACGTCCCCGAAACCGCATTCGGCATCTGGTTCCTGCGCACGCACACCTGGGAACATCATGTGCTGCGCGTGGCGATCGCCGACCTGAAGCGCCTCGTCACCACGCCGCCGCCGTCGGAGCCGGTCGTGCTGGACGCGGGTTGCGGCCAGGGAAAGTCGTTCCGCCTCCTGCAGGACGCGTTCTCGCCGGGCAGGATCGTGGGTGTCGATTACCACCGCGAATCGCTCGCCTGCGCAGCCGTTGCCGCCGAACGCTGTAGCGTGCCCGTCGATCTGCACGAAGCCGATTGCGCGCGGCTGCCGCTGGCCGACGAAAGCGTCGATATCGTGTTCTGCCATCAGACGTTCCATCATCTCGTCGACCAGGAGCGCACGCTCGCCGAATTCCATCGCGTGCTGAAGCCGAACGGATTGCTGCTGTTCGCCGAATCGACGGATGCCTACATCAAATCCTGGATCATCCGGCTGTTGTTTCGTCATCCGATGCACGTGCAGAAGAGCGCGAACGGCTACCTCGCGATGCTGCGCGACGCCGGTTTCGCGTTCGACGAGCGCAACGTATCGCTGCCGTATCTGTGGTGGAGCCGCGCGAAGGACTTCGGCCTGTTCGAGCGGCTCGGCCTGTATCGGCCGCAGCCCGGCAAGCGCCGCGAGACGCTGGTCAACGTGGCGGCGGTCAAACCCGCATGACGCACGGCCCCCGCATCACTGCGCGTCGAGCAGCACGACGTCGCCCGATACCGTGATCGCGCCCGCGCTCGGGCTCACGCCGCACGTATAGGCAGTCTGCGAATCGGAGCGATTGTCGTGAAAGCGCGTATTGACGTTGACGACTGCGTTCGCGCCGCGCTTCTTCGCGTATTCGCGCAGACGGCCAAGCGCATCGCCGAGCGCCTGATCGCACGTCGGCTGCTCGGCGCCCGCGCGCTTGACGCGTGCCGACGCCGCATGCTGGCCGAAATCGGTTTTCACCGCCGGATGCGCGAGCGCCCCGAAGTAAAGCCTCACGCCCGACGCGTCCGGCTGAGCCGCATCCGCGGGCAGCGGCAGCGAGCGCACGACGGTGCCGCAGCCCGTCAACAGCGCCGTCGCGATCAGCATGCCAGCCAGGTGCCGTTTATGTTTCATGGTTCTTGCCCTCATGGTTGTTGTCGTCGTCATCGTTCATCGACATCAGCTTCAATCGCCTTTCCAGGCGTCCAACAGCAAACTCGCGCAACTGCCCCCGAAACCGAACGACACCGACATCGCCCGATCGATGCGCGCATCGCGCGTCGCCCGGACGATCGGCAAACGGCCGACTGCCGGGTCGAGCGGGCCGTCGACGGCCGTCCCCGCCACGAAGCCGTCGCGCATCATCAACACCGTATAGATCGCCTCGTGTGCGCCGCTCGCGCCGAGCGGATGGCCGGTCATCGCCTTCGTCGACGAAAACGCGGGCATGTCGTCGCCGAATACGGCGGACAGCGCGCGCAGTTCCTCGACATCGCCGAGCGGCGTCGACGGCGCATGCGCATTCACGTAATCGGGGCGTCGCCGCGTAGCGCCAAGCGCCATGCGCATCGCCCGTGCGATTCCCGACGCGTGCGGTGTCGCCATCCCGGTGGTATCCGTGCATTGACCGAAACCGGTCAGCTCGGCGTAAATCCGCGCGCCGCGCGCGACCGCGTGATCGAGCGATTCGAGTACGAGCATGCCGGCGCCCGACGCGATCACGAAACCGTCGCGACCGATACCGTACGGTTGCGACGCATGCTCGGGGCGGTCGTTGAAGCCGCGCGACAACGCGCCCATCGCATCGAACATCAGCGTCATGTTGTCGTGCAGCGCCTCGCTGCCGCCCGCGAGCACGATGTCCTGCGCACCCGTGCGAATCAGATGCATCGCCTGCCCGATCGCGAGCGCCGAGCTCGTGCAGGCCGACGACGGCGAATAGGCGACGCCTTCGATCCCGAACAGCTGGGCGACGCACGCGGACGCCGTGCTGCTCATCGCCTTCGGGACGACGTAAGGCGGCGCCTTGTCGATGCCGCGCGCGTGCACGATCGCCATCGCGTCGTCGTATGCGGCGATCGAGCCGATGCCGGAGCCGACGATCGCGCCCGCGCGCGGCGAGCGTAACGCCGCGGGATCGAGGCCCGCATCGTCGATCGCTTTGGCGACGGCGTGCGCGGCAAAGCGCGCGGTATCGCCCATGAAGCGCTCGTGGCGGCGCGAAAACGGCGTCTCGGCGTCGACCGTCGCGACACACGCAACCTGGCTCGCAAAGCCGCGCGCGCGCCATGCGTCGACGCGGCGCACGGCCGATCGGCCGGCGCGCAGGGCCGCCGACACGTCCGCGAGCGCGTTGCCGAGGCACGACACGATGCCGAGCCCCGTGACGACGACGCGCGACGGTCCCCCGCCGTTCATCGCGAACCGGCGCGCCGGAAGACCAGCGACGTGTTGATCCCGCCGAACGCGAAGTTGTTGCTCATCACGTACTCCGCGTCGATCGCACGGCCGGCGCCGACGATGTAGTCGAGCGCCGCACACGCCGGATCGACGGCCGACAGATTGAGCGTCGGCGCATACCAGTTGCGCTTCATCATCTCGATCGTCCACCACGCCTCGAGCGCGCCGCATGCGCCGAGCGTGTGTCCGACGTAGCTCTTCAGCGAGCTGATCGGCATGCGCTCGCCGAACACCGCATGCGTCGCATGGCTTTCCGCGACGTCGCCACGGTCGGTCGACGTCCCGTGCGCATTCACGTAGGCGATTGCCGCGGGATCGAGCGCCGCGTCGTCGAGCGCCATCCTCATCGCAACCGCCATCGTTTCGGCGGTCGGCTGCGTGATGTGCGCGCCGTCCGAATTGCAGCCGAAGCCGACCACTTCCGCATGAATCGCCGCGCCGCGCGCGCGCGCGTGCTCATATTCCTCGAGCACCAGCGTCGCGGCCCCCTCGCCGACCACGAGGCCGTCGCGCGCGACGTCGAACGGGCGCGGCGTCAATGCGGCTTCGTCGTTGCGCGTGCTGGTCGCGTACAGTGTGTCGAACACGGCGACCGCCGGCCCGGACAGCTCCTCGGCGCCGCCGGCGAGCATCAGGCGCTGCTTGCCCGTCGCGATCGCTTCATACGCGTAGCCGATCGCCTGGCTTCCGGACGCGCACGCCGACGACGTCGGCACGATGCGCCCCTTCAGATCCCAGAACAGGCTCACGTTGACCGCGGTCGTGTGCGGCATCATCTGCACGTAGCTGTTCGACGTCACGTCGCGCATCGAGCCGGTCTCGATCATCGCGCCGAACGCGCGGATCGGCTCGACCGAGCCCGACGACGATCCGTACGCGACGCCCATGCGGCCGTCCTTGATCGACGGATCGTCCGCGAGACCGGCATCGGCCAGCGCGAGCTCGCTCGCTCGCACCGCATACATCGACACCAGTCCCATCGATCGCGTCTTCTTGCGCGGATAATGCGACGGCAACGCGAAGTCCGGCAGCGGGCACGCGAGCCGCGTGTGCAGCGATTCGTAGCAATCCCACTGCGGCATGCGCTGCACCGCGTTGCGCGCCGCCTTCAGGCGCGCATCGATCTCCGGCCACGTCTCGCCGAATGCGGTCACGCCGCCCATCCCCGTCACGACGACTCGCTTCATCACACTATCCCGCCGTTGACCCCGATCACCTGCCGGGTTATGTAGGACGCGGCATCCGACATCAGGAAGCCGACCGCCGACGCAATCTCGTCGGGACGACCGACCCGCCCCATCGGCACCGCCTTCAGCGCATGCTCGAGCGGCATGTCGTCGAGCATCCCCGTATCGACGAGGCCGGGCGCCACGCAATTGACCGTGATGCCGCGCGACGCGAGTTCGACGGCCAGCGCCTTGGTCGCCCCGATCAGGCCCGCCTTGGCCGCGCTGTAATTGACCTGCCCGCGATTGCCGATCACGCCGGACACCGACGCGATCGTCACGATGCGGCCGCCGCGCCGCAGCCGGACCATCGGCATCGTCAGCGGATGGACGACGTTGTAGAAACCGTCGAGCCCCGTCTCGAGCACGATGTCCCAGTCTTCGTCGGACAGCGCCGGAAACGCGCCGTCGCGCGTCACGCCCGCGTTGCAGACGATTCCGTAATACGCGCCGCGCGCGTCGACGTCCGCTTCCAGCTGCGCGCGGCATGCCGCGCGGTCGCGCACGTCGAACTGCAGCACGCTCGCCGTGCCGCCCTGCCGCGCGATCGCCGCGGCGACCGACTCCGCTTCGTCGCGGCCGCTGCGGCAATGAACGGTCACCGCGAAGCCGTCGGCCGCGAGACGCAGCGCGACCGCACGGCCGATTCCCCGGCTTGCGCCGGTCACGAGAACTCGTCGGGTCATGAATTGAAACGCTCTTCGATGAAGGTCTGAAAATCGTCCGGCTGATACACCTTGACGACAGCTTCCGCGCAACAGTGCTCGCCGATATGGATCGCGCATTCGTATGCGCCGTGCCCTTCGTCGCCGCGCAGCAGCTCGCGCGCCTCGACCCTCAACGCGGCGCCCGATTCGAACGCCGGGCGGTGCGCACGGTAGCCGCTCGTGCCGAGCAGCACGCCCGGACGCGCGCGACCGCCCGCGTGCATCGCGAGCAGGCCGACGTGCGCGGCGATCGCCTGCGCCATCAGCTCGATACCGAGCCACGCCGGCATCGCGCCGTCCGCGTCCGCGTACCACGCGTCGGGGCGCGCGGTTGCGCGTACGTCGATCCAGGTGGCCGTGCAGCCCTCGATCGTGTCGAGCAGCAGCATCGTGCCGCGATGCGGCAGCACGTCGAGCACCGGTCGCAGCGGAATTTCCGTGTGAAGCGGACATGGGGGGCGTGTCATCTCAATCTCCGCCGGGCCGCCCCAAGGAGATTGAGCGCCCCCACGGGGGGCAGCGAACGTAGTGCGCGTGGGGATCGTTTCATCTCAGCGCCCCAGAATCAGGCTGGCGTTGCTGCCGCCGAAAGCGAAAGAATTGCTCATCACGTATTGGTCCCTTGCGTCGCCGCCGAGGCGGCGCGCCGTCTGCACGAGATCGAGCGGCGGCAGCGCCGGGTCCGCGTCGCCGTCCCACGCGTGTACCGGCAACGCCATGGCGCGCGCGAGCGTCAGCCACGCGAACGCAAGCTCGGTGGCGCCCGCCGCGCCCAGCATGTGGCCCGTCGACGGCTTCGTGCCGCTCGCGGGCACGCCGTCGGCGAACACGCGCGCCATCACGTGCGCCTCCATCGCGTCGTTGTGACGCGTCGCCGTCGCGTGCAGGTTCACGTAGCCGATCGCGGACGGCGTCACGCCCGCGTCCGCGATCGCCTCGCGCAACGCGTCCTCCGCGCCGCGCCCTTGCGGATCCGGCGCGGATATGTGGTGCGCATCGCTCGATTCGCCGACGCCCGCGAGCCGGATCTCGCCGTCGTCGCGGCTCATCAGGAATACCGCCGCGCCTTCGCCGATGTTGATCCCGCGGCGGTTGCGGCTCATCGGGTTCATCCGCACCGGGCTGACCGACTCGAGCGATGCAAAACCCTGCATCGTCAGCTCGCAGAGCGAGTCCGCCCCACCGACGACGACCGCGTCGCAGACACCCGAGCGCAGCAGGCGGCGCGCGGCGGCGAACGCCTTCGCGCTCGACGTACAGGCAGTCGATACCGTATAGGCCGGCCCGGCCACGCCGAGCGCCGCTTTCACGAACGGCGCGGCCGTGCCGATTTCCATCTGCCGGTAATCGAATGCGGGCGGCATCGCGCCCGTCGCGGCGCGATGGGCGAATGCCTCCTCGGCCGCGCGGATGCCGGACGTGCTCGTCCCGATCACGACGCCGATGCGGCCCGGCCCGTGGCGCGCGATCGCCGCATCGATCGATGACGCGATCTGCGCGATTGCGGCCAGCAGCAGGCGATTGTTGCGGCAGTCGAAAGGCACGAGCGGACCGGGCGGCGCAACGTCGAGCGGCGTGCCGACGCATCCGGCATAAGCGTCGCCAAGCCGGGTGGGCACCCGCGTCATCCCGGGCGACACGCGCGCGTCGAGCGCGTCGACGATCTCGTCCACGGTCCCGCCGAGCGCGTTGACCATGCCGAGCGCATGCAGAAAGACGGGCGCATGCTTCATGAACGGCTCTCCTTGCCCGACGGCACCGCGAGCGGCGCGAACAGCACTGAAAACACGATGCCGAGGGCAAGCGTCGTGCCGAACGCGCGCAACGCGGGCATCGCGCTTGCGCCGAGCATCCCGAACGACAGCAGCGTCGTCGCGGCGGACAGCAGCACGCCGGTCCAGACCGCGCCGAGATCCGCGGCGTCGCGCATGCATCCTTCGCGCAGGAACACCGCGTAATTCGCGCCGACACCGAGCACGAGCATCAGCGCCAGCCAGTTGAACAACGTCAGCGGCACGCCCGCATAGCCGTACGCAGCGAGCGTCAGGCCGATCGCGCCGACGACCGGCAGCGTCGTCGCGATGCCGCCGCGCACGCCGTAGCGCCACATCAGCAGCGCGGCGACCACCACGAGCGCGCCGCCGAGCCACAGGCCGCTATCGACGCGATATGCGCCGAACAGTCTCGATGCGCTGGCGGCCTTGTCGACGAACGTCACGCCCGGCATCCGGTGCGCGATCGCGTCGAGCGCCGCGAGGTTCACCTCGTCGACGTGGCCCGGAATCGCCAGCGCCGCATAAACGGGCTCGCGCCCGTCGATCCGGCCCAGCCACAAATGACGGAACGGCGCCGACCAGCGCGCGGCCAGCCACGCGTCGACCGACAGCGTCGCGCTCGCCCCGTGCGTGAACGCGTCGATCCACGCGCGCGCGACATCGTCCCGAAAACCCGCCTGCACGAGCGTCGCGCGCAATGCCGCGGGATCGGCGAATACACGCGCGGCCAGCGCCGCGCGGTTGCGCGCCTGCCGCTCGGCGGACGGCACGAACGCGGAGATCGACTGCACCCCCGCCACGCGCTGATCGCCGCCGAGCGCATTCAGCGCCGCCGTCAGCCTCTCGGATCGCCGCAGTGCCTGTTCCGGCGTCCTGCCCTCGACGACGAAAAACTGCGACGTGTTCCCCAGCCCGATCGCGTCGCGCACCGCGCGCTCCTGGCGCGCGAGATCCGGATCGCGCTGGATCAGCAAATGGATGTCGTCGTCGCTGGTCAGCAGCATCCAGCCCGGCACGGCGGCGAGCGCGAACAGCATGGCCGCCACCGCCGCGCGCCGGCCGCGCAGCAGCGACCGCCAGACGGCAAGCGCACGCGCGACCCGCGCGAACAGACGCACCGGCACCCGTTTCGGCCCGTCGGCAAGCGTCAACGGCAAGAAACCCGTGACCGCCGCGAACGCCGACAGAATGCCCGTCATCGCAAAGCAGGCGATCTGCTTGAGCGCCGGAAACGGCACCCACATCAGGATCGCGTACCCGAGCAGGCTCGTGGCGAGCGCGACGAGCAGCGCCGGCCGCACGTCGGCGGCGCCACGCCGCGGATGCCAGCGCGCGCCGCTCGACAGGTACACGATGAAATACTGGATCGAATAATCGACGGCCTCGCCGATCAGGCTCGCGCCAAACACCAGCGTCAGCAGATGCAGCTTGCCGAACAGCAGCATGGTCACGGTCAGCGCGCATACGATGCCGAACGCGGTCGACACGAACGCAAGCACGAGCAGGCGCGCGGATCGGAACACGCTCATCAGCAGCAGCGCAATGCCGCACAACGACACCACACCGATCACGTGCACATCGCGCTCCGCGCTCGCGCGCGCCGCGTCCGCGTAGAACACCGTGCCGGTGCGGTCGATCCGCACCCCCGGGAAGCCCGCCGCGATCGCCTGCTCGGCATCGGCCGTCGCATGCCGCACGGCCTGCTGCACCTTCGTTTCGTATGCCGAACCGGCGAGCGACGTCATCACGAGCACGCCCGTCGCACCGTCACGGTGAGAGACGAGCATCCCATCCTCGAGCGCGAGGCCGGACGAGGACAGCGGCAAGCCGGCCAGCCAGTGCTGGAGCCAGCCGAACGGATCGTCGGAAACGGCCGTCGGCAACGCGTCGACCGGCGGGCCGTACAGCCGCCGCGCCAGCGATTCGGCCAACGGCCTGTCGCCGCGCTCGATCGACGCGCGGTCCACGTCCGTCAGCAGACCGAAGCGTGCAGGCAGATAGGTCGCCGCAATCTGCGACGGATCGAACGGCGGCACCTCGACCGTCACCGACCGGAATGCGCCGCTTCGCGCGAGCCGCGCGCCCAGCGCTTTCGCAGCGGCCTTCGCGCGCGCCGCATCGGCGTCCGTGACGAGGTAGACGGTCCTGCCGCCGAGCGCATCGCTCAGCGCATCGACAGCCTTTTCCGCGACCGGATTCGCTTCGGTCGCCGGCAGCAGCGCGAGCAGATTCGTCTGCAGTGGCGACGGGCCGGCGAATCGCCACAGGCAATACGCGACGGCGGCGAGCGCAACCAGCGACCACGCCGCGCGCAGCAGCCAGGCCGGCGCGCGCCGCGCCGCGTCATCCGTCGAATCGCGCATCACATCCATCAACGCGCCCCCAGCCATGCCCGCTCGGCGGGCGCAAGCGTATCGACGCGGGCCGAATTCACGAATTCGAGCTTCGTGACGTTGCCGTTCGCAAACGCGATGACAAGCGTTTCGAGGTAAGCGCCTCCGCTCATTCGCAACTCGCGGATCGCCTGCGCGATCTGCGGCTGGTTCGGCCGCAGCAGCATCCGCCAGCGATCCGGCGTGCCGTTCGCCTCGACGTCGAACTGCGCGTAAAGCGACGACAGATCGCCGCCCAGCATCCCGCGCATCATCCGCGACACCTGCGCGACGCCGCGCCCGCCCGCGTCCGCGCGAACGAGCTGCCCGTTCGCGTCGACTTCCCGCACGCCCGCGTCGGTGATCACGTAGGTCGCCTTGTACGGCGCGTCCGTCTGCCAGATGACGCCCGCCGCACGATCGAACACCAGCGAACCCTTGCTGACGAGCGGCTGCCTCATCGCCGCGAGGGTCTGGGTCTGGATGAAGCCGGCGCGAATCGCGCCCGCGTGCGCGAGCCGCGCGGCAATCCCGGATACGAGCGATGCGGCGGCCGGCCGCTCGGCAACCGGCGACGCGGCCGCGCCGGTTTGCGCGCAAGCGGCACTCACGGCAAGCATGCCGAATGCCGCCGCCACGCACCAACGTCGCCCGATCACTCGCATCGTGCCTCCACGCGCGCCGTCAGCGCGGGCGGGCAGACGAACTGCAACTCGTGCGTAACCGCATCGACTGCGAACTGGATCGTGTATCCCTTCGTCAGCCGTTCTCCGGATTCGCTATCGACAATCTCGTAACCGATCTTCAGCCGGTTCTCGAATTCGAGCAGCGTCGTACGCACGTCCAGGCGCTGGCCATAGGCCGCAGGCCGCACGTATTTGAGGTGCGCCTCGACGACCGGCCACATGTAACCGGATGCCCGCATCGCCGGATAGTCATAGTCGATCGCGCGCAACAGTGCCGCGCGGCCGCTTTCGAAATACTTCAGATAATGCCCGTGCCAGCAGACGTTCATCGCGTCGACGTCGTGGAACGGCACCTCGACGCGCGCGGTCGCCGTCAGCCGGGACAACGCTGCGCTCATGCCACCTCCTTGCCGTGGATCGCGCCGATCGGCGCGCATGCCGCGATCCGCGCGGTCAACGCGCGCAACTCGGCCTCGAGCGGCCGATCCTCATCGACGAACGGCGACAGCCGGCCGACATCGTCGACGAACGCGCGCAGCGCGTCCGACAGTTGCGTGCCCGGATCGACCCGCATCCGCAGGCGCACCGCCTGGACGGCCGCGAGCACGTGCGCGGCCGCGACCTGCTCGGTCAGTGCGAGCACGCGCAGACAGTCCCGGGCCGCGATCGTCCCCATGCTGACCTTGTCCTGATTGTGGGATTCGGTCGACCGGGAAAACACGCTCGCGGGCATCGTGTGCTTCAACGCTTCCGCCGTCCACGCGGACGCCGAAATCTGAACCGCCTTGAAGCCGTGATTGATCGGCGCGCGCTCGGGCGATGCGCCGGTCAGGTTGCGCGGCAGGCCGTTGCTGAACTTGTCGTCGACGAGCAGTGCAAGCTGCCGATCCATCAGGTCGGCGAGGTTCGCGACCGCGGTCTTCAGCGCGTCCATCGCGAATGCGATGTGGCCACCGTAGAAGTTGCCGCCATGCACCACGCGGCCGGCGTCCGGATCGATCAGCGGATTATCGTTCGCGCTGTTCAATTCGTTTTCGACGTCCCGGCGCACCCACGTCAGCGCGTCGCGCACGACACCGATCACGTGCGGCGCGCAACGCACCGAGTAGCGATCCTGCAGGCGACGCCCCGGCAGCTCGTCGCGACCGGCGAGATCCGCGCGAATCCAGGCCGCCGCGTCGGCCTGCCCGGCATGCGGCTTCGCGTCGAACAGGAGTGGATCGAAATGACCCGCGCGGCCATCGAGCGCGACCGTCGTCAGCGCAGTCAAACGGGCAGCCAGGCGAGTCAGGTGATCGGCACGCGCGAATGCGAGGCACGCGAGCCCCGTCATCACGGCCGTGCCGTTCATCAGCGCCAGCCCTTCTTTCGGCGCCAGCGTCAGCGGCTCCCGGCCGAGCGCGCGCCATACGCCGTTCGCCGCGCGTTCGCTGCCGTCGAACATCACGGTTCGCTCGCCCGCGAGCGCCGCCGCCACGTACGACAACGGCGTCAGGTCCCCGCTCGCACCGACCGAGCCTTCGGACGGAATCCGCGGCAGGATCCGGTGATTGACGAGATCCGCAAGCCGTTCGAGCAACGTCAGCCGTACCCCGGAATAACCGAACGCGAGCGAGTTGAGCCGCGCGACGATGATCGCGAGGGTCTGTTGCGAGTCGAACAGCTCGCCCATCCCGCACCCGTGATAGCGCGTCAGCTGCAGCGGCAGGGCCTCGACGAGCATGGCCGGCACGTCGACGACGCATGCGTCGCCGTAGCCGGTCGTCACGCCGTACACGGTGCCGCCTGTCGCCAGGTACTCGCGCAACCATGCGGCGCCGCGCTCGATCCGCGCCCGCCACGCCGGCGCGTCGCTCAGCGCAACAGAGGCGCCGTGGCGTGCGATCGCGAGCACGTCCTCGATCGACAGATGCCGTCCGCCGATCACGACCGTCGCGTTCACCGCATCGTTCCTTGCGACCGCGGTCGCGTCCATCAGGTCATGCTCGGCCACGCGGACCTCCATCGGAGCCTGCCCAGAAATCGAAAAAATTGAACCATTGATACGGCGCCTTCCGGCAATAGTGTTCGAGCCGGGCAGCGTAACGCTGCGCCCATTGCGCGACGTGCGCGGCGCGATCGCGGCGCGGCAGCTCAATGCGTTCGGCGAAGGGTTCGAAGTAAAGGCGGTACTCGCCGTCTTCCTTCAGACAGAAGAACAGGTAGACCGGGCAGCCGAGCGCGTGCGCGAGCACGTACGGGCCCTGCGCGAACGGCGCGCGAGCGTCGAGAAAGCAGGCGTCGACGGTCCTGCCGGTGTCGTGCGGAGGCACTCGGTCGCCGACGATCACGAGCAGCTCGCCGGCGTCGATGCGCGATTGCATCATCATCGCGGTTTCGGGGCCGAAATCCGCGACCTCGACGAGTTGCTTCGCGAAATCCGCGTTTGCCCCCCTGAGCACGCTGTTGAAGCGTTTGGCATGCTCGGTATAGACGACCGCGGTCACTTTGGTGCGTGCGTCGCGCAGCGCGAGCGCGCGCGTCATTTCCAGATTGCCGAGGTGCGCGCCGATCACGAGCGCGCCGCGCCCGGTCGCGATCAGCGCGTCGAACGCGGACGCGTCGTCGAACCGCACGCGCAGGCGATCGGTGCGGCCCGACCAGGCGACGAACTTGTCGAAGCCCGACTGGGCGAACTCGAGCATGTGACGGTAGGCGGTGCGCCACCCGGGTGTCGACTGCGCGGCCGACGGGCATGCGCGCGCGAGCCGGGTGAAGTACGCATGCGACGCGACGCGAGCCGAGCGGTGGGTCAGCACGAAGTACGCGACGATCGGGTACAGCCACGCCGACGTGATCCGCGTGCCGAAGCAGCGGCAACTGAGCGCGAGCAGCGCCATCCCCGCGCGGCTGCCGCGCTCGGGCATGCGCCACCACGATCGCGCGCGTTCGCCTTTGGCGGTTGCGCCGCGCGACGGCATCAGACGGCGCGCGAGCAGCAGCGGCGCGCGCACCAGCATGCCCGCGACGAGCCGCGTATGGCTGGCGCTGATGCGCACGTTGTCCCACAGCACGTCGAAGTGCGAGACCCCGTCGGCCGGATACACCACGCGCGTCGGGATGGTGCGGAACGCCAGCCCGCGCCAGTGCAGGCGGACCAGGATTTCGCTGTCGAAATCCATCCGCGTGGGCATCGAGACCGAATCGATCAGCCTGCATACGGCGTCGAGCGGATAGAGGCGGAAGCCGCACATCGCATCGGGGATGTCGAGCGACAGCGTTTCGATCCACACCCACACGTGCGTCAGATAGCGACCGTACAGGCGGGCCTTCGGCACGCTCTCGTCGAAGCGCGGCCGGCCCAGAATCACCGCGTCCGGCGTCGCGCGCGCGGCCTCGACGAATTTCGGCACATCGGCGGCATCGTGCTGACCGTCGGCATCGATCTGAATCGCGTGCGTGTATCCGCTCGCGCGCGCCGCGCGCAGTCCGGCCATCACGGCCGCGCCCTTGCCTCCGTTGACGGGCAAACGCAGCAGCGTCACGTACGCGCGATGGCGCTCGGCAAGCTCGGCGAGCGTCTGCTGCGTCTGCGCATCGCTGCCATCATCGACGACGATGATCGGCAGCCCGTGCACGACGAGCCGCGCGAGCGTGCCGCCGATCGCGTCGCGATGGTTGTAGATCGGGATGACGACGCAGATGCCGACCTTCATGCGCCCTCTCCGTAAGCGATCACGCCGGACGTGCATTCCCGTGCGCCGCGCCGGAACGTGAAGCGCACGCGCCTGCGATCGGCATCGTGCGCGAGGCTCAGCGCAAGCACCGCGCCCGGCGGCACCGGCGCCTTGAATTTCAGATGCTCGATCGAACGGACAGCCCGCACGCCGGGGATATCCCGGCTGGCGATCCTCACGGCCCAGTCGATCTGCACGACGCCCGGCAGGATCGGCAGTCCGGGAAAATGCCCCGCGAAATGCGCCAGCCCCGGCGGCACGCGCAGCTCCGCATGCAGGTTGCTCGCGTCGCCCCATTCGGCCAGCAGCTCGAAGCCTTCGGGCGTCGGCGCGAATACGCTCTCGATCGCCGCTTTGGGCAGTTTGCCGCGGGCATCGAACGGCATCGCCCGGCGAAAGCGCCAGTGACGCGGCAACGCGACCGGATCGAAGTAGGCACCGAGATCGCGGCGCAGCGCCGCGGCGACCGCGAGGCGCCCGTCGGTCTCGAGCGCCCGGCGCCCCGCGTCGGTCGGCACCGCGGCCACCCCGACCCGCGCACGCGATATGCCGTCGATGACCGTCGCCGCCGCCTGCGCGACGAACGGATGCCTGACGATGCGCGCCTCGAGTTCCTGCAGCGACACGCGCTTGCCGTTCAGCTTGACGACCCGGTCGAGACGACCGGTCAACTCGAAGCGGCCGGCCGCGTCGAAGCGGGCCGCATCGTCGGTGCGGTGCCATTCATCGTGCCCGAGATGCGCGGAGCGCACGCACAATGCGCCGCCCGCGTCGCTGCCCGCGTCACGGCCCGCGTCACGGTCCTCCTCGCAGCGCACGTCGATGCCGCGCATCGGCTGCCACGCACGCGTCATATCCTGACGACGCCACGCAATGCCACCCGTCTCCGTGCTGCCGAAGATTTCGAGCGGCGCCATGCCGAATGCGGATGCGTACGCCGCCGCGGCCTCCGGCGTCAGCGGCCCGCCCGACGAGAAGAATGCGCGCGGCGCGGGGACCAGCGCGGCAAATCCCGGCAGCGACGGCCAGCGCGACAGTTGCGACGGCGTCGACACGACGACACCGCCGCCATAAGCGGCCAACCGGTCCCGCAGTTGCAGCGGCTCGAGCGTCGAGGCGCGGTCGAACGCGCGCCCCGCCGCCAGCGGCCACAGAATCCTGAACAGCAGCCCGTAAATGTGGTGATGCGGCACGCTCGACAGCGTGACCGCGCCGCCGACACATTCGCCCCACTCTCGCTGCAGCGTGCGGACTTCCGCGTCGAATTGCGCAAGCGTCTTGCGCACCGGCTTGGCGACGCCGCTGCTGCCCGACGTGTAGAGCGTGATCGCGGCCCGGGCGTCGATCGCCCGGGACAGCGCCGGCGCAGCGGGCGTCGAGCGGGTGTTCGCGCACGCATCGAGCGCACGCGCATCGAGCAGTTGGTCGTACCCTTGCGCGAGTTCGCTCAGATAGTCCGGCGCCGAACTCGCCGGAACGACGACTTCGCGCCCGGCTGCCGCGATCGCAAAGAACGCGCACGCGAAATCGTAAGGATCGTCCGTGCAGATCGCGACGCGGCGGGCATCGCCGGATTCCACCGCGCGCGCGACGGCATCGGCGCGCGCGCGGAAATCGGCCAGCGTGAAACGCGCGCCACCGTCGCGGCAGACCGCGACGCGGGTGTCCGTGCTCGCGGCCAGGAGGTCGTGCAAAGCGATCATGCGGCCCCGGCTCCGCCGTGCCGCGGCATGACGAACCACTGTCGCCAGATCCACTCGCCCACCAGCAGCGCGCCGATCAGCGCATAGACGATCGCGCCGTTGTAAAGCGACCACGCGGCACGGCTCCAGCACATCGCGGTATAGACGGAAAACGCGCCGTTCAGCACGAAGAACGCACACCAGATCTGCGTGACCCGCCGCGTATACCGCACGACGGCCGTGCTCGGGTCGCGTGCGCGTGTGCGCGCGAATTTCTCGATCATCGACGGCCCGCGATACAGCGTCACGCCGAACGCGGCGAGCAAACCGGCGCTGACGAACGCCGGATACAAACGGAGCAGCATCTCGCTGTCGGTCACCGCGATCGTCAGCGAGATGGCGCTCAGCACGAGCGCCACACACCAGTCGACACGCGTGAGCCGATTGAGCGCCGACGCGAACGAACCCGTCCCGATCCAGCGTTGCAACCACAGCAGCAGGATCAGCATGCAGCCGACGTAGCGCGGCGCGATGCCGCGCCAGGCGAGCAAAAACACGAACGGGTAAGCCAGCATCAGCGCGACCCTGGCCGCGACGCGCATACGGCGCCGCCATGTCGAATCGACCGCGTACTCGCGCGCGTGTCTCATCGCGTGTCTCATCGCGTGTCTCAACATTTCGCACGGGCGAGCAGCGTGTGAACGGCGGCGATCACGTCGCCGACCGTACGCACCGATTTGAACTCTTCCGGCTTGATCCGCTGCCCGGTCATTTCCTGAAGCTTGATCGCGAGATCGACCGCATCGATGCTGTCGAGATCGAGCTCTTCGAAGAGATGAGTGTCAGGGGTCACGCGTTCCGGCTCGATCGCGAAATTCTCGTTGAAAATCACGCGGATGCGATCAAGGATGTCTGCATCAGTCACGAGTCACTCCCCTTTGCCGTGGCGGCTTCGTTCAATGCCTGATTCGACTGCTGGCCAGCGATGAACGCGGCGAGCGTATTGATCGAGCGGAAGTGGTCCCGCGTGCGTTCGTCGTTCGCGGTGATCGTCAGTTGAAATTCCTTGCGCAACATGATGCCGACTTCGAGTGCGTCGACCGAGTCGAGCCCGATGCCGTCGGTTGAAAAAAGAGGCGCGTCGTCATCGATATCGTCGACCGTCATGTCGTGCAGATCGAGCATCTCGATCAGCAATTGTTTAATTCGCAGCTTTAAAGTATCCATGCTGAAACAGGCGTTGGGTGATATGCGCTTCCACGACTTGGGCAATAGTGCGCGCCGCCAGCGACTGCGACGCGTGGTCGCCGGACAGGCGACCCGCTTCGATCGGATCGAGCACGTCGATCCGCATCCGGAACGCGCGCGATGGCACGTGATACCAACGCAGCGCTTTCGTAAACACGGGGGGATCGCAATCGATCAGCGTCGGTTGAATCGGGCTGCGCGATTGCAGCGCGATATGCGCGAAGCCGCGCGAAAAGGCATGCAGGCGACTCGCGCCGGGGCTGCGCGTGCCCTCGGGGAAAATGATCATCGTGTAGCCCGCCGCCAGTTGCCGCGTGCCGGCCTCGACCAGTTCGACGGGATCCGAGTTGCTCACGTATTCGGCTGCGCGCACGATGCCCCAGAAGCACGGGTTGCCCCAGTGGGCACGCTTGACGACGCAGCACGCCTTCGGCGTCAACGAAAGCAGCACCATCACGTCGAGATAGGTCGGATGATTCGCGATGACGATCGACGGGACGCCTTCGCGCAATCGCGCCGCACCCGTCACCTCGAGCTTCATCACGCCGATTCGCTGCAGCACCGCGACGAGCATGCGAAAGAAGTGGTGGATCACGAACGTCACCGCACGCTGCCGCGAGCGCCGGTGCGACCAGAACGCGCCGATCACGACGACGGCCAGCGAGAATGCCGATCCGCACAGCGCAAAGAACGACAGGCTGACGCCGGTCGCGATCAACCGCCAGCCATAGTCAAGCCGCATGATCACGCCAGCTCCAGCGCCAGGACGAACCGCGGCCTTGCCATGTCGCATCCGTGCGCGCCGTCAGGCAGCGCCGGACCGCCGCGCTTTGCGTGAGCTCGCAGCCGGCGCCGACTGCGCGTGGCGCGACCTCGCAAGTCAGATAGCCGGTTGCCGCTTGCGCATCGAGCAGGATCGCCAGTGCCTCGCTGGCCTGCTCCCGGTCGACGTCGCCATACACGGGATCGGCCGGCTCGTTCGCATAGACGAGCAGCACGGGCGATGGCGACGCGTCGCATTGCGCAAACGCCTCCAGCAGCCCGTAACCCAGCGTTTCCGTCCCGGCGGCAACCGCGGTGGCGGGAGACCGGTCCGCGCGCGCGATGCCGAAAATGCCTGTTGCGGCATTAAGGACGGACAGACTGAATGCGGTCGGAGAAACGGGCTCGGCGGTTTGAATAGCTTCTAAAATGCCGGTCGTGCGCGCCAATTCACCATGGCGGGATGCAAATACCATCCGCACTGCTCGGCAATCGGTCGCGCAATCGTGAGCGGCCCGTAACGCGAACCGGGATAACCGGCTCAGTCGGCGGCGCACCATTGGATCGACAAATTCGACGCTCGGCACCCCCTCGGTCGAAATGGACGTCCAACTGGCGATTGGCATGGTCCAACGCAAATCCGCCATTGTCGTTCTCGTTGTTTTATATTCTCGGAAGAAACTTATTGATTAGTGTCAATGCAACCACGATCGACGGATCAGAGTCTTTTACTTAATTTCCGTCGCATACACCCCATATGCCGCGCAATCTAACAGAATATTTCGGCGAGATCAACGATCAAGATACGACATGATTGAGATGCGGCAACACAAACACATTTAATTGCGAATCCAGTGTCCGATTTTCCCCGGTCAACTGGACTCCCAATAGAACAACGTGCCAAGACCGCTGAAGCATTACACATGAAGCGCGGTACGGCCGCCGCCCAGCCGCTGCTGGAGGCGGCTGGCGTGTTCTCGCAGCAATGTTTCCAGGTGTGAGCGCAGCTCGGCGAAACGCTGTGTCGGAACCGGAATCGACACGGCGGCCAAGTCTCCGTTAGGCAAGCGAAGCGCCACGGCAACCGCGCAAATCCCGAGGGAATTCTCCTCGAGATCGGTTCCGATACCCGATGCCCGAGTGGCATCCAACACTTCATCGAGTACGGGCCACGATGTAATCGTGTTGTCCGTCAATCGCGCGAGCCTCAAGCCTGGGCGAAGGTTTTGCAGATGATCCTGGCCCATGGCTGCCAGGATCGCCTTGCCCGGGGCACTCGAATGCAGCGGAAACGACACGCCGATATCCGATTCCGCTCGCAAACGATGCACGCCCGCCACCTGATCGACGAAGACCACTCGGTCGCCGTCAAGCAGCGACAGATCGACTGTCTCCCCGCATTCCCGCGAGATCTGTTGAAGCGTAGGCCGAGCGAGTTCCGCAATTTCAAAGCGTGCCGCTGCCGCCAGCGAAAGCAACGCGGGGCCCAGACGCACGCCCCGCGAAAGCGACGCGGCGATCACCAGGTTCTCGGCATGCAACGCATCGACGATCCGCTGCACGGTCGAGCGCGGCAGCGTCAGCAACTTGGCCAGCTCGCCCAACGTCAGCCCGTCAGGGTGCTCGCCGAGGGCACGCAACAACGCCGCGGCCCGCGCAATCACCTGAACCCCCGAGCGATCCGTTGTGGCGGCTGCGCGGTCGGTCTGCCCTGCTGGTTCGATGGGGGACGGCAAGTTCACGGTCAATTCCTCTCTGCTGTGGTTCGACAGTTTGCCAGACCCGATCGGATCGGCGGTATCCGAGTCGTTTCGACACGATCGCTTGGTCGGCACGACCAAGGGGAATCCCCAATGGGGAAGCTACCGATGACGATCGGAGATCAACGTCCTAAGATCACATCAACCGCATAGAGATACACATGTACTGTATTGCGGTACACAAGAAAGCGCAACCGCGCTGACCTTTTCATAAGCAAGGAGCTGGTTCATGACTATTACGGTTCGCGGTGTGAACTATCAGGAGAACCTGAAAAACGACATGGGGCTGGAGTTCTACGACCTCAGCCATCCGTGGGGCCTCGGCCAGCCGTGCTGGCCGTACTTCGAGGACGTCAAGATCGAGCGCCTTCACAACATGGCGAAGTCCGGCGTACTGACCCAGCGCATCACGACCGTGATGCACTCGGGCACCCACATCGATGCGCCCGCTCACGTGGTCGAAGGCACCCCGTTCATGGACGAAGTACCGCTGCCGTATTTCTTCGGCACCGGCGTGGTGGTGTCCATTCCGAAAGGGAAATGGGAAGTCATCACCGCGGAGGATCTTGAAAAAGCGAGCCCGCAGATCCGCGAAGGCGACATCGTCATCGTCAACACCGGGTGGCACAAGCACTACAGCGACAGCCGCATGTACTACGCGTACTCGCCCGGCTTCTACAAGGAAGCCGGCGAATGGTTCGCGAAGAAGAAAGTCAAGATGATCGGCACGGACACCCAGGCGCTCGATCATCCGCTCGGCACCGCGATCGGGCCGCATGGCCCCGGCTGGCCCAACGGCCTGCTCCCGCAAGTGAACCTGGAATACGAACGCGAGACGGGCCGCAAGGTCATCGAGGACTTTCCGGACTGGGAGCCGTGCCACCAGGCAATCTTGAGCGCCGGCATCTGCGGCATCGAGAACGTCGGCGGCGAGATCGACAAGGTGACCGGCAAACGCGTGACGTTCGCAGCGTTCCCATGGCGCTGGACGCAGGGCGACGGTTGCATCGTTCGCCTCGTGGCCATCGTGGACAAGAGCGGTCAATACCGCATCGAGAACGGAGAAGCCTGACCATGCACGTCACGCGTTTCGGCGAGGCCGCGCCCTATGCGGCCCCCAACCACTACGACATGCGTTCCCTGCGCCTGCAGGGATTCATGCCCGGTGGTCCGGAAAAATTCTGGGTCGGCCTGTCGCATTTTCTGCCGGGCGGTGGAGCGGGTCCGGACAGCTCACCCCTGGAGAAGGTGTACGTGGTCCTCGCCGGCGCGATGACGGTCAAAACCGCCGAAAAGGAAGTGGTGCTTGGCCCATTCGACAGTTGCGCCATTCCCGCGGACGAGATACGCGAGGTCAAAAATCACGGGAATGAAGTCGCGACGATGATCGTCGTCATGCCTTATGCGGAGGCAACAGCATGAACCCGGACTGGTTGAAGGATCCACGCTCGCTCTTCGACATCCGCGACAAAGTCGCTGTCGTGACGGGTGCATCGGGCGCATTCGGAAGTCTTGCGGCAAAAGTGCTTGCCGGTGCGGGGGCAAGACTCGTTCTGGCCGCCGGAAACGAAAGTACCGTCGCACAGACAGCTTCGGAGTGCAGAGCACTCGGTGCGGAAGTCCATATCGTCGCGCGCAGGCCCAACACGGAAGCCGACTGCGAAGCGGTGATGGACGCGGCGTTGACGGCCTACGGCGCGTTGGACATTCTCGTCGTGGCATCAGGCATGAACGATCCGTGCCCGATCACCGACATGTCGCCCGAGCGCTTTGACGCGGTGATGGACGGTAACGTCACGGGCGCCTGGCTGCTTTGCCGGGCGTTTGGCCGGCGCGCCATCCTGCGCGGTACGAAGGCAAAGGTCGTTCTGGTTTCCTCCGCACGCGGCAAGCTCGGGCATCCGGCGGGATATTCGGCCTATTGCGCATCGAAGGCCGCGACGGACGGCTTGACCCGAGCGTTGGGCTGCGAGTGGGGAAAGCATGGCATCACCGTGAACGCGATCGCGCCCACGGTGTTTCGCTCGCCGCTGACCGCGTGGATGTTCGAGGACAACGAGAAGGCCAACAAGGTGCGCGCGGATTTTCTGGCGCGCGTGCCGCTGGGGCGTCTCGGTGAACCGGAAGACCTCGCCGGCCCGCTTCTGTTCCTTTGTTCCCGCGCGTCGGATTTCCACACGGGCCATACCGTGTATGCCGACGGCGGCTATACGGCCGGGTGAGGCAATCCATGGAAAAAATCGCGGTCATCGGTGCGGGGCTGATGGGGCAAGGCATTGCGCAGGTCTTTGCGCTGGCCGGGCATCTAGTCAAGGTTCACGACGTTCAGCGTGCCGCGCTGGACAGCCTGCGCTCGCGCACCGAACGAAACCTCGTGGACCTCGGGCAGGACGAGCGCGCCGCACAACGAATCGCGCCTGTTTCCGACCTGCGCGAAACGGTATGCGATGCCGATGCCATTTTCGAGGCAGGCCCGGAGGATCTTGCGTGGAAACAGGCATTGTTCGGTCAGCTCGAGCGGCTCGCTCCCGCGGACGCCCTTCTGGCAAGCAATACGTCGGCGATCCCGATCACCAGAATCATGGAGCGGCTGGTATCGGGACACCGCGCGCTGGGCACTCACTGGTGGAACCCGCCCTATCTGGTCCCGCTCGTCGAAGTCATCAAGACGCCGGATACGGACGCAGCGCACGCGCACCGGATGTGTGATCTGTTGGCGCGCGCGGGCAAGACGCCCGCGATGGTGGAAAAGGACATCGCCGGTTTCATCGGCAATCGGCTCCAGCATGCGCTCTGGCGCGAGGCGATTTCATTGGTCGCCAACGGTGTCTGCGACGCACGAACGGTCGATACCGTCGTCAAGGCCAGCTTCGGTCGCCGTCTGCCGGTGCTGGGTCCGCTCGAGAATGCGGATCTGGTCGGCACCGACCTCACGCTTGCCATCCATCGCGTCCTCCTGCCCGACATCGAAAGCCACGCCGGCCCTTCGCCCTACCTCGAATCGCTGGTCCGGGAAGGCCGGCTCGGCATGAAAACCGGCGAGGGATTCCGGCGCTGGCCCCAGGAAGAGCAGGATTCGCTTCGCGCCCGGTTACTGGCGCATTTGATCGAGATGAACGCGGCTGAAAACCGCTGAGAGGGAAAACCATGGCAAAAAAATCCAGCAAGGTCATCATCACCTGCGCGGTGACGGGTGCGATCCATACGCCATCCATGTCGCCGCATTTGCCTTTGACCCCGGAGCAGATCGCACAACAGGCGCTCGACGCAGCCGAAGCCGGCGCCGCCATCCTGCATTTGCATGCCCGCGATCCGCACGACGGCCGCCCCAGCGCCGACCCGAACGTATTCGCCGACATTCTCGTCCCGATCAAGGCCGGCACGGACGCAGTGATCAACATCACGTCGGGCGGATCGACGAAGATGACGCTTGAAGAACGTCTCGCGCCGCCGCTGCGCTTCAAGCCGGAGATGGCGTCGTTGAACATGGGATCGATGAATTTCTCGATCCATCCCGTCGCAAGCAAAATCAAGGACTGGAAATACCCGTGGGAAAAACCCTACGTGGAAGGAACGGAGGACATCATCTTCCGGAACACGTTCCGCGACATCCGCCACATCCTTCGCGAACTCGGCGACGGCTGCGGTACGCGCTTCGAATTCGAATGCTACGACGTGGGTCACCTCTATAACCTGGCGCACTTTGTCGACGCTGGCCTGGTCAAACCGCCGTTCTTCATTCAGACGATCTTCGGCGTGCTGGGCGGGATCGGCCCCGACCCGCAATGCGTGACCTTCATGCGGGACACGGCAAACCGCCTTTTCGGCGATAGTTATCAATGGTCGGTGCTCGCGGCGGGCCGTCACCAAATGAGTCTGCTGACGCATGCCGCGGTCATGGGCGCCAACGTGCGCGTCGGCCTGGAAGACAGTCTTTACCTCGGCCGTGGGCAGATGGCGGAGAGCAACGCGGCCCAGGTGCGGAAGATCCGGCGGATCCTCGACGAACTCGGCCTTGACGTCGCGACGCCCGCCGAAGCGAGAGACATGCTGCAGCTCAAAGGCGCGGACGCGGTGGCCTTCTGACAGCGAAGCCTCGAACGAGATAGCGCTGACGTCACGCTGATTCGCGGAACTTGAAATACCGGAAGCGGAACGATTCAAAAGAATACTGGAGACACAAATGATTAGGATGACAAAATTAAAGCATGCGATGGCGGCGGCGCTCGTTCTTGCGTCGGCGGGCCAGGCCCTTGCCGCCGACGACATCGTCATCGGCGCGTCTTTGCCGCTGTCCGGTCCGCTCGCTGGTTTCGGCGCCTATCAGAAGTGGGGCTATGAGACCGCGATCAACGATGTGAACAAGAACGGCGGCATCGACGTCGGCGGCGTCAGGCACAAGGTCAAGCTCGTCATCCGCGACGACAAGACGGATCCCAATTCGACCGCGAGCAATACCGAAACGCTGATCTCCCGGGACGGTGCGGTCGCGATGCTCGGTTCGTGCACGCCGGCGCTCGTCAACGCCGGCGCGCTCGTCGCCGAGCGCCGGAAGGTGCCGATCGTGTCCGGCTGCGATCCGCTGGGCGCGTTCAAGTCCGTACGCCAATGGAAATACGCGTGGGACATCTTCTTCGACGAGGGCGATCTGGGCACCGCCCCGTTCCGCATGCTCGCGGATTACCGGCTGGAAACGAACAAGAAGATCGCCATCTTTTCGGATAATGGTCCGGACGGCAAAGTGGTCGGCGGCCTGATCTGGCCGAATGCGGCCAAGCAAGGCGGATTCACCGTCGCCCAGCAGAACACGTTTCCCGTGGACGCCCAGCAGTTCACGTCGATGATCGGCGAAGCCAAGGCCGACGACGCGCATATCGTCCTGGTGGACGCGATTCCGCCGCAGGCGATCGCGATGCGCAAGCAGATGGTCTCCGCCGACTTCCAGCCAAAGATTCTGGTGATGGAAAAAGGCGCCGAGCCGGAGCAGTTTGCCCGCGCGCTCGGCAAGTTGTCGGACGGCATCCTGGTGGGCGGCTATTGGGATCCCAGCTTCCCGTATCCCGGCGCGGCGGATCTCGGCAAGCGCTTCGAGTCCGAAATGAAGCAGACCCAAAGTCAGCACATCGCGGACTCGTACACGGCCGCGCAGGTTCTCCTCGATGCCATTTCGAAAGCGGGCAGCGTGGACCGCGACAAGATCAACGATGCGATCGGGAAAACGAACAAGACATACGTCGTCGGGCCGGTCGCGTTCGACGCCGCGCATACGTCGCGAATCCCGATCGCAGTCATGCAGTGGCAAGACGGCAAGGCCGTGACCGTCTGGCCCAAAGACAGGGCAAACGGGAAGCCGATCTTTCCGCTGCCTGCCGCCCGCTAACGCATGACAGGAGAACAGTCATGTCAGGATTCTCATTGCCGGATCTCTCCGTCGTCACGAGCAGCCTCGCGTCAGGCCTGCTGCTCGGCGGCATGCTCGCGTTGACCGCGTTGGGCCTGTCGATTGCGTTGGGCGTCATGAAGCTCGTCAACCTTGCGCATGGCGAGCTGCTCGTGGGAGGCGCCTATCTCGGCTACTTCCTGACTCACGTGGCCGGCGTGGATCCGCTGCTGGGGTTGCCGCTCGTGGCGCTTGCGGCAGCGGCCATCGCCCTGCCGTTTCATCGCGTGCTGATCCGGCCGCTTGCGGGTAAAGGCATGGAAGCGCCGATGATGACGATGTTCGGCGTCTCGATCATCTTGCAGAACCTGTATCTGCTCGCCTTCAGCGCGGATACGAGAGCGATCGAGACGCCCTACGCCGCGCACCCGCTGCGGATCGGCCCCATCACGGTTCCCGAGATATACGCGATCGGTTTCGCCGTGTCGGTGCTGCTTGCGCTGAGCGTGCATGCCCTCATTACCCGGTCGGCGTTTGGCCGGGACTTGCGCGCGGCCGCCACGGATCCGACGGCGGCGGCGGTCATGGGTGTCGACGTCGGCCGCGTGCATGCGCTGACGTTCGCGCTCGGGGCCGCCTGCGCCGCGATGGGCGGCGTCCTGATCGGAACGGCGTTCTCGTTCACGCCCAGCACCGGCTCGACCTATTTGCTCATGAGCTTCGCCGTGGTGGTGATGGGGGGCATCGGCAATATCTTCGGCACGCTCGTCGCCGGGATCACGCTGGGTCTTCTTCAAAGCGTCGGCGCGCTGCTGTTCGGCGACGGCTACCGCGACCTGGTCGGGTTGGTTCTCTTTCTGCTCGCCCTGACGCTGCGGCCGCAGGGCATGGTTACCGGAGTTCGGTGATGGCTCAAATGACAAACGATTCCGTTTCACGAGAACAGTCCCGACACCCGCAGCCCACGAGGCGGTATTCCGCCACCGCGGATGCCATGCCGATCCTGGTCGCCGGCGCACTTCTGCTGGCGGCCGCCATCGTGGTTCCCCGCATGGGTGATTACGCGCTCGAAATCGGCTTTCGCCTGTTGTTGCTGATCGCGATTGCCGAGGCGTGGAACCTGATGGCCGGCTACGGCGGCCTGGTGTCGCTCGGCACCGCGGCATTTTTTGGCGCGGGCGCCTATGCACTGACGGGTCTCGTCAACGTCATGGGGCTCCCGTTCCTGGCCGCCCTGCCGCTGACCGGACTGGTCGGCGCAGGTCTCGCCATCGCGGTCTCGCGCGCGGTGTTCCGCTTGCGGGGACTGTACTTCACCGTGGGCACGCTTGCGCTTGCCGAGGCGCTCCGCCTGTTCATGATCAACTACAGCGGATTCGGCGGCGCGTCGGGGATTTTCCTGGCGAAGGATACGCCGGGATTACGCACCCTGTTTCTGATGTCGATCGGCCTGCTCGTCGTGACCGTCGTCGCCATGGATCTCGCGACGCGCTCCCGGTTTTCGATCCTGTTGCGCGCGGTGCGCGACGACGAGGATGCGGCGGCCCAGATGGGCGTGCGGACGTTCCGAATCAAACTGGCCGCTTTCGTCGTATCCAGCTTCCTGACGAGCGTGGCCGGCGGCCTTCAGGCGCTGAAACTGGGCACCGTGGAGCCATACGGCGCATTTGGCGTGCAATGGACGGTCAGCGCGTTGTCGATCGTCATCATCGGGGGCCAGGGATTGCGCGCAGGCCCCGTCATCGGCGCGCTCTTCGTGGTCACGCTGGGCGAGTTGCTCGCGGACTGGCCTGCCCTGCATCTGGCGCTCACGGGCGCCATCCTCATCCTGGTCATTCGCTTTGCGCCACAAGGCCTGGCCGGCGTCGGACAGACGATTTTCAAAGGCAGGGCCAAATCATGAGCAACGCACGTCCATTGCTGGAAGCAACGGATCTCGTCAAACGCTACGGCGGCCTCGTCGCCACGGACAACGTGTCGTTGACGATCAACGCGGGAGAAATCGTCGGCATCGTCGGTCCCAACGGCGCAGGCAAATCCACCCTGATCGGTCTTCTGGGCGGCGCCGTCCGCGCCGACGGCGGATCCGTCAGGCTCGACGGCCGCGACATCACCACGCTCGGGGCGGCGGAGCGCGCACGATTGGGCATCGGCCGGACGTATCAGATCCCGCGACCGTTCCTGAACGTCACGGTGCGGGAGAACCTGCTCGCGGCGCGTTACAGCCTTGATTCGTTTTCCACGAAACACGAGGCGATCGACGCTTGCGACCGCATTCTCGAGCGGACCGGATTGCTCGACGTGGCGGATCTGCCGGCACGGCAACTGCCGCTCCTGCGCCGCAAGCGACTTGAAGTTGCGCGGGCGCTGGCGCTCGAGCCCAAACTTCTGCTGCTGGACGAAGTCGGCGCCGGTCTGGTCGACAGCGAAATCACCGAACTCATCGACCTGATCCAGTCGCTGCGGCACGAAGTCCAGGGGATGATCATCATCGAGCACGTGCTTCGGATCGTTCGCGAATGCTGCCAGCGCCTGGCCGTGCTCAATTTCGGCCGCACGTTTGCGGAGGGCCCCACGCAAGCGGTCCTGACCAGCGACGAAGTCGCCGCCGTGTACCTCGGCACCGCGCATGCGCACGGCAAGGGTTCGGCCGACGCGGCTGCCAGTCGATCGGCAGCGTCACCTCATCCGGGCGACGTCGGGCGTGACCGTCCGGTCGAACCAGCGCGGTCGGTTCCTGTGCTGGAACTCAGGGGAATCCATGCCGGCTACGGGCAGGCGCGCGTCCTCAATGGCATCGATCTCAAAGTGAACAACGGCGAAGTCATCGCGGTTCTGGGCACCAACGGTGCCGGCAAGACGACGCTCGCGAATGTCATTTCGGGCATCGTTCGTCCGACGGCCGGGGAAGCCCGGATCGATGGCCAGGCCGTCAACGACGACGGCCCCCATCGCATCGCGGCATTGGGACTCTCTCAATGCATGGAGGGCCGTCGCATCTTCGGCTCGCTGTCGGTCGAAGAAAATCTCATGCTTGCGGCACGACGGGTGTCGGCGAAGGAGATCCGGGAGCGCCTTGATTACGTGTACGGCATATTTCCCGATCTGCAAGCTCGCAGGAGAAATTCGGGCACGTCGATGTCGGGTGGCCAGCAGCAAATGCTGGCCATCGGTCGCACGCTGATGGCGCGACCGCGCCTGATCGTGTTCGACGAAATCAGCCTTGGCCTTGCCCCGGTGATGATGGACCGGCTTTACCACACGCTTCGCACACTCAAGGCGTCCGGCTTGACGATGCTGATCGTCGAGCAGGACGTCGAACGCGCGCTCGACCTCGCCGATCAAGTGCACGTCATGGAGCACGGGCGCTTCGCGCTGTCCGGGCCAACCGCCTCGATTCGTCACGATCCACGCCTGCGCCACCTTTATATCGGGACCGCGGACTGACCACCACCAGAACCCGCCTTATCGGCAATGACGACGCAACCAACCACATAAAACAGGAGACAAGGTAATGAGGAAAATCATCGCAGCAATCGCAGGTTCGACCGTCTGCGTCGCCGCGCACGCGCAGAGTGCCGTCACGCTATTCGGCTTTCTCGACGCCGGCGTGACCTACGTCAGCAACCAGGGCGGACACGGCAACGTGATGATGGAGACCGGCAATTTTGCTCCCAACCTGTTCGGCGTGAAGGGAGCCGAAGATCTGGGCGGCGGCACCAAGGCGATCTTCATGCTGGAAAATCAATTCGATCTTGCAAACGGCTCCACTATTCCCGATGCCGGCTCCCTCTTCGGGCGGCAGGCCTGGGTGGGGTTGTCGAACGCGCAGTTTGGCGATCTCACTTTAGGCAACCAGCAAGACTTCATGTGGGAATCCCTGCTGTTCGGTGGATTTCACGACCGCAATGGCGGATTTGATGGAGCGCTGCCCTACGGCGGGCTGTACAACTTCCGGCAAGGGCCGTTCTCTGCGCTTGGCATTCCTAACAATCCGACAGGTTCGTTCGATTTCGACCGGGTGGCGGGCTCGGCGCGCGTTGCAAACTCGGTCAAGTACAAATCGCCGGATTTTCATGGCTTCACTTTCGGTGCGTTGTATGGGTTTGGCGGGGTTGCCGGCGACATTTCTTCCGGGAGTTCCGTGAGCTTCGGCGCGAATTATTCGCATGGGCCCTTCGCGATCGGCGCCGCGTACACGGAGGTGAAATATCCTCAAATGAACAACGGGCACGATGGCATCCGCAACTACGGCGCAGGCGCGCATTACGATTTCGGCAGCGTGCTCGCCAGCATACTCTATACGAACACGAAGAACACCATGACCGGCGCCCGGATCGACGTGGGCCAGATCGGCGCGAACTGGTTTATTTCGAATGCCTGGACGCTCGGGGGCAACTACGAGTACATGAAGGGTAATGCCACGTTGCAGAATAACAAGGCGCATCAGGTCACCGCATCACTGATGTACTGGTTTTCGAAGCGCACGTCGGTTTATGTGGAGGGGGTCTATCAACGCGCTTCCGGGGACAACCCCGCAACGGGTGCGTGGATCAACGGACTCATCGGGCCTGCGGCCGCCTCGAGCAGTCACTCCCAGGCGCTCGGGTGCCTGGGCGTGACCACGTTGTTCTGACCAGGAGAAGACGATGAGACTCGATGAAGTGGAAAGCCTGCTCGACCCGACCCCACTGCGCCTGGAAACGGGATATGAGCGGTTGCCCGACGGCGTACTGCATGTCGCCTGCAGAACCGATCTGCACAATTGCACCGGCGAGATGTTCGAGTGGTGGTTCCGGTCACGCCCCGACACGCGCCACTATCGCTGGTGGCATCCGGTCGATCATGTCAGCAGCGAGTGGGCCGAAGGGACCGACGATACCCACGTCGGCTCGATCCATCTGGTCGACGAATGCTTTACCGGGTTGCCGGCCCAAAAGCTGGCGATCCAGTTCCGTGATGCGTCGGAATTCTTCAACGAGAACGCGTACGAGGTCGCACGGGCGGAGCAGCGCATATCGGCCGCGGTGTGCGGCCACGTCGGCATCGGAACGCATCCGGAACGCACGCCGGATGGCAAGGTCGTCGGCGGCCGCCTGCTTCATATCGGACGAGAGACGCCATGGGGCCTTGCGCTGCGCAGTCACTTCTATATCGGACAGGATTTTCCGTCCATGGGAAAAACGCCGGAAGAGATTGGCGCAATATTCCCTGACGAATTCGGGCGTGCGCTGCTCATGCATTGCTACAACGAATTTACGTTCCTGTCGCGATTTCTATCGTCACTGTACCTTGGCGACAATCGGGAAAAAATCGACATCCCGCTGCCCTGGTGAGGGCCATTGTTCCACTGACTTGCGCACCGCATCTGCAACGGGTTCCGCATGGCGGTTCATTTGCGTGCGCGGTGCGAACTGCACTCACGCTCAGCGTGATCGGCAAGCGGCCAGGATGCCTCTCAGCAAATCGACGGGCGGTGGCGGGCATCCGGGGATCGTCACGTCGACCGGCAAGATCGACGAAACGGGACCACACACCGCATAGCTGTCGGCAAAAATGCCGCCCGTGCACGCGCATTCGCCGGCGGCAACGACGAGTTTCGGCGCGGGTGTCGCGTCGTACGCGGCGAGCACCGCCGCCCGCATGTTCAGCGTCACCGGGCCAGTCACGAGCAGCAGGTCGGCATGCCGGGGGCTCGCAACGAACTTGATGCCGAGCCCTTCGATGTTGTAGTACGGGTTGTTCAGCGCGTGGATCTCCAGTTCACACCCATTGCACGAGCCCGCGTCGATCTGCCGGATGCACAATGCCCGCCCGAGCAGATCGAGAATGTCCCGACGGATCCGCCGCTCCTCGTGATGCCAGGCGTCTTCCGCCGCCGGCGCGGGTTCGTCGGGAAAATCGGTGCGCGCGAATTGTCGGAGGAGTTGCCACATCAGAGATCGTGCCCCGCATAGTTCAGGTTGAACGATTTGTTGATCAGCGGGAAATCGGGAACGATGTTGCCGATGATCGCGTGCTCGACCGCCGGCCAGTTCTGCCACGACGGATCATGGCAATGACATCGTGCGATGGCGTCACCGGGTGCGATGTCGAGCGCCACGAACACATCGCCTCGCCAGCCCTCCACCCAACCGACGCCTCGGGAGGGCATCGTCGCCGTCGTCATGTCGACCGCGATGGCGCCCTCCGGTAGATCGGCCAGCCATGCGCGGATCAGGCGCAGGGATGCGTCGATTTCGGCAAAGCGCACCGCAACGCGCGCGGCAACATCGCCGCGCGCGTCACTGACCGCGTCGACGCCCGTGTCGTCATACGGTGCGGATCGCAAGCTCGCGCGCACATCGAACGTCTGACCGCTGGCGCGGGCTGCCATGCCGCGCACGCCGAAATGCTCGGCCACCGCCGCGGTCAATCGTCCCGTGCCAAGGAATCGGTCCTGCAGCCCGGACTGCTCTTCGTAGACTTTCCGCATCACGTGGACTTCGCGCCCGATGCGTTCGCATTGTTCCGCGAGGACGGCCGCGTCGTCGGCGCGAACGTCGACCGCCACGCCCCCCGGCACGATCCGGTCCATCAGGTACCGATGCCCGAATAGTCGAGCGTTCACCCGTATCCAGTCCTCCTTGAGTCGCGAGAACTGCGCGAGTCCGAACCCGAACCCGGCGTCGTTCCCGAGCGCGCCCAGGTCGCCGAGGTGGTTGGCAACCCGCTCGCGTTCCAGCAGCAGCCCACGCAAATAAAGTGCGCGCTTCGACAACGCCACACCGCAGGCCTGCTCGAGCGCCATGCAGTAGGCCCACGAGAACGCGACGGTCGAATCGCCCGCAATTCTCGCGGCAACCCGATGACCGCGCGACGCCGGAGTGCGCTCGAACAGCCGCTCGACGCCGCGGTGGGCATAGCCGAGACGCTCTTCCAGGCGCAGCACCTTCTCGCCGACGACCGAGAACCGGAAATGCCCCGGCTCGATGGTGCCGGCGTGGATCGGCCCGACGGCGATCTCGTGCACGCCATCGCCCGCAACCTGCACGAACGGATAGTCCGCCTCGCTCGACTCGAACACTTCGACGCCCGTCACCTGCTTGCGCAGCGGGAAATAATCGCTGGGCCAGTTGCCGTGATTGAGCCACGGCCGCGTATCCTCGGCGCCGCGAGCCCGCAAGCCGGTCAGATCGAAGATCGCCCGTTGCATGCGCGTTGCATAGGGAAAAACGGGTGCGAGATCGGGATAGTCCCCTCCGGCATCCTGCTTGCGCCCGATTGCGACGCGCGCCCACAGGATGCCGTCGTCGCATTCGTACGCGGCGTTCACCGAAAACTCGCCTTCGCGTGCTTCGCTGCCCCACATTGCAACGAGTCGGCGCCGCGCGGACCGCACCGCGCGCGCGAGCTCGAGCCAGCGCGCTTCGTCGACATCGACGACGGCAGCGGGAATCCGACCCGCCGCGTGCCCCAGGCGGGTCACGCCGTCGATCGGTGTCGAGTCAATTCGCATGCTTCACCCCGCCAGCATCGTCGCGGCCTGGTGATACCACATCACCAGGTAAGGCGGCACGTAGAGACCCAGCATCAGGCCGAGACCCAGATGGACGAAAACCGGGAGCAGCGCCGGCCGATGCTCGAGCGGCTTCGCCGTCGTCACTGTGCCGAACACCATTCGCTGCACGCGCGCAAAAATCGCCGCGAATGCGACCGCGAGGCTGAGCAACAGCAGCGGCGCCGTCCACGGTAACGTGTTCATCGCGGTCGTCAGGATCAGGAATTCGCTTGCAAACACACCGAACGGCGGCAGGCCCAGAATCGCGAGCGTGCCGAGCATCATTCCCCAACCCACCGTCGGGCTGACCTGCAGCAGCCCACGAATGCCGTCGATCGCCTGCGTGCCCGCCTTCTGCGCCGCGTGACCGACCGCGAAGAAAATCGCCGACTTGACCAGGGAATGGACCGTCATGTGGAGCAGCCCGGCAAACGTCGCGACCGGACCACCGAGCCCGAATGCAAACGTCGTCAACCCCATGTGCTCGATCGACGAATAGGAGAACAGGCGCTTGACGTCCTTCTGGCGGAACAGCGAGAACGTGGCGATCAGCACCGACACGAGTCCGAAACCGACCAGGAGCCGCCCCGGCAGCCCGTTGCCGAGTGCGCCGTCCGCGAGCACCTTGCAGCGCAGCACCGCATACAGCGCGACGTTCAGCAGCAACCCGGAGAGCACCGCCGAAATCGGTGTCGGGCCTTCGGCGTGCGCATCCGGCAGCCAGTTGTGCATGGGCACGAGCCCCACCTTCGTGCCGTAGCCGACGAGCAGGAACACGAAGGCGATCGATACGATGGTCGGGTCGAGGTGCGCCTTGACCGCGGCAAGGCTCGTCCACAGCAGCGCATCGCCGTCGGTCAGATGCCGGCTCGCGGCGAGGTACAGCAGGATCGTGCCGAACAGGGCCTGCGCGATGCCGACGCCGCACAGGATGAAGTACTTCCAGGCCGCCTCGAGGCTCGCGGCGGTCCGATAGACGCTGACGAGCAGCACGGTCGCAAGCGTGGCGGCCTCCATCGCGACCCACAACACGCCCAGGTTATTGGTCAGAAGCGCGAGCAGCATCGCGAACATGAAGAGCTGGTACATGCTGTGATAAAGGCGCATCCGCCCGGCCGTCATCCGGCCGCGGGCCTCCTCGACCTGCATGTACGGCCGCGAAAATACCGACGTCGTCCAACCGACGAACGCGGTGAGCGCGACGAGGTAGACGTTGAGCGGATCGACGAAGAATGCCCGTCCGAGCGCGAACGACGGCCCCTGTTCGACGGTGCGCGCGGCGAGCACGAGCGTTGCCGCAAACGTCATGAAGCTGAAGCCGACGTTCAGGCTCCGCGCGACATGACCGGGGAGCACGAGCGCAAGACACGCGGCGGCCACGAGCGGAATGCCGAGCACGGCGAGCACGACGAGGGCGTCATTCATCTTTGAGCTTCTCGAGGTGGTGGATGTCGAGGCTGTCGAACTGCTCGCGGATCTGGAACATGAATACGCCCAGAATCAGGATCCCGATCAGCACATCGAGCCCGATGCCGAGCTCGACGATCATCGGCATGCCGTTGGTGGCGGCCGTGGCGGCGAAGAACAACCCGTTCTCCATCGACAGGAAGCCGAGCACCTGAGGAATCGCCTTCGCGCGCGTGATCATCGCCATGAACGACAGCAGCACGCACGCGAGCGCAATCCCGAGTGTGCCGCGTGCGACCGACGTCGCGAGCTGGCTGATCGGTGCGGCGACGTTGAACGCGATGATCACGAGCACGATGCCGATCAGCAGCGTCGTCGGAATGTTGATGAGCGGCTCGACGTCGGCCTGAACGTCGAGCCTGCGCACGAGCCGATACAGAATCCACGGCACCACGCCGACCTTCAGCACCAGCGTCAGTCCGGCGGACACGTACAGATGCGAATCGCCCGACACCCAAGCGAGGATCAGGTTGGCCAGCACGAGCGCGACGCCCTGTAGCGTATAGAGATGGATCAGCGACAGGACCCGGCGCTGGCTCAGCATCGCGAATGACAACAGGAGCAGCACGGCCGCGAGGAAATTGATCAGTTGCGTCGCATAGGCGTGCATTCATGCCCCCAGCAGCAGATGGACGAGCATGCCGATCACCGCAAGCAGGAAGGCGGTTGCAAGGAACTCCGGGATCCGGAAAATCCGCATCTTCGCGTTGGCGGTCTCGACCACGGCGAGCGCGGCGCCGCCCGCCATCAGCTTGACGAAGAGTGCCGGCACCGCGAGCACCAACGCGAGCGGATTACCCGCCTCGGCAATCCCCCACGGGATGAAGAGCGCAAGACCCATGCACGAGTACGCGAACAACTTCAGGCTGGCGGCCCATTCCATCAGCGCGAGGTGCCGCCCCGAATATTCGAGGATCAGCGCCTCGTGGATCATCGTCAGCTCGAGGTGGGTCGTCGGATTGTCGACGGGCAGCCGCGCGTTCTCGGCGAGCGACACCAGCGTGAACGCAATGCCCGCGAATGCGAGGCTCGGATAGATCGCCAGTTCGCCGCGCCCGAGCGTCGAGACGATGCTCGTGAGCAGCGTCGACCGGGTGATCAGCGAGGCCGACAGCAGCACCATCAGCAGCGCAGGCTCCGCGAGGAAGCCGATCAGCATCTCGCGGCGGGCGCCGAGAGTGCCGAACGCGGTACCGACGTCCATCGCGGCGAGCGACAGCGCGACACGCGCGAGCGCAAACAGGCCGACGAGCGCGATCGCGTCCGCGGCGGGCGACAGCAGCAATTCGGTCGACAGCGTCGGGACGATCGCACACGCGAGCGTCATCGCGGCCCACACGACGTAAGGCGCCCCGCGAAAGACGGGACTTGCGCCATCGGCGACGACCGACTCCTTGTTGAACAGCTTGTGGAGCATCCGGTACGGCTGCCAGATGCTGGGCGCGCGCCGGTTCTGCAGCCATGCGCGGCACTGGTTGACCCAGCCGGTGAGCAACGGCGCGGCGACCAGCGCCACGACGATCTCGAGGATTTGCGATATCACGCCGGATACGGTCACCATCGTCTCACCAGCATCAGCAGCAGGATCAGCACGGCGAAGCTATAGGTCAGGTAGACGGCAATCTTGCCCGTCTGCAGCCGGCCTGCCCATTCCGCCATGCGTTGCGTCAGCGCCGCGACACGGTCGTAGAGCGCGGACCAAGTGCGGTCGGCGACCGAGACCCGGTACGCGGGCTGCACGTCGAACGGCGATGGCACGTGCCGCTCGATGCGCAGGAGCGGCGCGAAGATCTCCCGGATCGGCTGCCCGAACCCTTCCGCGGTGTCCTGCATGCGCGCGTTCGTGAACGGGAATCCGCAGCTCCACGGCGCGGCGCGCCGCAGCCGGCCGTGGTAGAAGCGTCTCACCAGCACCCACGCGAACCCGCAGCAGACAACGAAAAACAGCATGAACACGGCGGGCATGTAGCTCGCCCGCGCCGTCGACACCGGCACGAACATCAGCCAGCCATGATTTTCCGCGCCGATTCCGGCGCCGACGAGCGCACGCGTGACTCGATCCAGCAGCTTGACGAACTGCGCGGGCATCAACCCGAGCAGCGCGCCGCCCACCGCGAACCAGCAGAACGCGAGCCGTTCCCATGTATTCGCGTCGCGTGCGCGACTCAGCTTCACTTCTCTCGGCTGCCCGAGAAAGACGATGCCGAAAAACTTGACCATCGTGTAGCCGGCCAGGGCAGCCGTCATCGCGACCAGCGCGGCCGCAATCGGCACCGTCATCGCCAGCACGGAATTCGGCAAACCCGGCGTGAACAGGAAACTCTGCAGCAGCAGCCACTCCGCCACGAAACCACTCATGGGCGGCAAGCCCGCGCTGGCTGCGACGCCCGTGAGCATGGCCCACGCGGTCCACGGCATGAAACGGATCAGGCCGCCAAGTTTGCCGAGATTGCGCTCGCCGGTAGCGTGCAGCACGGCCCCGGTGCCGAGGAACAGCAGACTCTTGAATGCCGCATGCGCGACGATCTGGTAGAGCATCGCGGTCAGCGCGAGCGCGGACAAGCCCGTCATCCCGTACGCGCGAAACAGCACCGCGAGCCCGAGCGAGACAATCATCAGGCCGACGTTGTCGATCGACGAATACGCGAGCAGACGCTTCATGTCGACCTGGATCGTACTGAACACCACGCCGAGCAGTGCGGTACCGATACCCACCACGAGCAGCAGCACGCCCCACCAGGCGATTTGCACGCGCAGCAAATCGAACACGATGCGAATCAGGCCATACAGGCCGACCTTCAGCACGAATCCACTCAGCAGCGCCGATACGGGGGACGGAGCCACGGGATGGGCGTCCGGCAGCCACACGTGCAACGGGAACACGCCCGCCTTGGCGCCGCACCCGACCAGCGCGAACAGGAACGCGAGCGATGCCCAGAGCGCGTCGGGCGACTGCGCGCGCATGTTGGCAAACGTGTAGTCGCCGGTGCGCGCCTGCAGAATGCCGAAGCAAAGGAGCAGCGCGAGCGCGCCGACGTGGGCGATCAGGAAATACAGGTAGCCTGCGCGGCGGATCTCGCCGATCCGGTGATTGGTCATCACGAGGAACGTCGCGGACAGTGTCAGCATTTCCCAGGCGACCATGAACACATACGCATCGTCGGCCATGAGCACGAGCGCGATGCTCGCGATGCAAACGTGGTATTCGAAGCAGATGAGTCCGGGCGCAGCCCCTTCACCCTTGCGGAAATAGCCGGCGGAGAAGGCGCCGATCCCCGCGGTGACGGCGCCGAGCACGAACAGGAAATAACCGGATAGCGCATCGACGCGCAGATGGAACGGCAACCCGGGCAGCCCGATCGGCAGCACCTCGGTAGACGGTTCGGCGAAGATGCCAGCCAGTCCCGCCGCCGCCAGCAGCAGCCCACCGAGCGCACCGAGCGGAAACAGTCCGTGCGCGACGAACCGCGTGCGATGCAGAACCCCGAGACCCAGCGTGCCGATGACGAGCCACGCGACCGTGGCCAGCAGGACGAAATGGACGACCGGCATGGATGCCATCCGGAATGTCTCCAGTACGCTCGGATTGGACGAGGAACACGGAGCGAGCCCGGCTTTCCGGGCTCGTTCCGTCCATATTATGACATCAGAAAGCCAATCTCGATAACAGGATATGATAATGACATTATCATACGAGCCACACTCCTATGCCTGCGCAGTACTTTCGAAGCTTGACGGGAAAACACCGCAGCGAGACCTCGAACCGTCAGCTCGGGTTTTCGCTCGCCTTCGTCGCCGGCGCAACCAATGCCGGCGGATTCCTTGCGGTCAGGCAGTACACGTCACACATGAGCGGCATCGTGTCGGCGATCGCGGACCAGACGGCACTCGGGGACGTCCGGCTCGTGTCGGCCAGCATCGGTTCGCTGGCGTCGTTTCTCGTCGGGGCGGGGTGCTCGGCGGTGCTCGTCAACTGGGGGCGGCGGCGCAGTCTGCAAAGCCAGTACGTGCTGCCATTACTGGTCGAGGCCGCGCTGCTGCTCCTGTTCGGCCTGCTCGGCAGCCATCTCGCGCTATGGGAAGCGTTCTTCGTGCCCGTGACCGTCATCCTGCTGTGCTTTATCATGGGCCTGCAGAATGCGATGATCACGAAGCTGTCGGGCGCGGAAATCCGCACGACGCACATGACCGGCATCGTGACGGACCTCGGCATCGAGCTGGGCAAGCTCTTTTACTGGAACAGGTCGAATGTCGGTGCGGACGCACACGCGGTCATCGCAAACCGCGCGAAGCTGAGGATCCACGGTACGATGCTGACGTCATTCTTCGTTGGCGGCCTGACCGGCGCCGTCGGTTTCAAGCATGTCGGATACGTGTCGACCGTGCCGCTCGCAGGCTTGCTCGTCACACTCGCGATCGTGCCCGTCGTCGACGATGTGCTGACCTACCTCCATCGGCTCGACCACCGGCACTGACCGGGCACGAGGCCGGGCGACGGCTTCCCGCCGTGCGGTTGAAGGCAAATGCATTATAATTTCATTATCATATTTGCCGATCCGTCCTCGCAATGGAAACGAAAACCGCCCGCCTGACCGTCCTGATCGACCCCGCCAAGAAAGAAGCATTTGAAATACTCTGCGCGGCGCAGGATCTGACGCCGTCACAAGTCGTACGGCAGTTGATCCGCGAGTATCTCGAGCATCACGGCGTGACCTACAAGACCAAGAGCCCACTCGGCAAGCGGGTAAAACGAAGCGCCGATTGAGGCCGGGCACGGATCAAACACTGATTTTCCAGTGCCCGCACCCTTGCGCATGCCAGTTCAGCCGCCTCGCGTCGAGGCACTCCCCCTCTTTCAGGCGCCGAGCGGTGGCGGACAGCTTGAGTTCATCAGCGAAGGCAAACAAGGCGACGCGCTCGAACAAGACTCGCCAGGATGGCAGGCGAGAGTCGCTCTTCCAGGCGAATGCGACGAAGTTGCTGTCGTCGCCGCACCGAACGACCGCATAGGAAGCGCCGAACACGGATTTCAGCCGCTCGAGGTGCAACGGTAGCGCCGGATCGTCGTCCGTGAAGTTGATCACGAGCACCCCCCTCTCGGCCAGGCGCTCGCGACAGGCGGCGAAGAAAGCGACGTCCACGCACCGACTCGGCGTTCCTTCCGCGACGAACGCGTCAAGCAGGATCACATCCGTCCGGAACCTCCCCTTCGTCACGTAGTCCGCCCCATCGGCACAAGTCACCTTGAACCGCGCGTCGTCCGCCGGAATCCTGAATACGTCGCGCAGCGCGATCACCTCGGGGTTGATCTCGACCGCGTCGATCGCGACCTCGGGCAGGTGCCGATAGCAATACTTCGCCAGCGATCCCCCGCCGAGCCCGATCATGCAGATGTGCTCGGGAGCCGGCTGCAGCAGCAGAAACCCCATCATCGTGCGCGTATAGCCGAGCGCGAGCTTTTCCGGATCACTGAGCGACATGAAGCTTTGCGTGCCGGAGTGATCGAAGTGCAGCGACACGGCGTGCTGCGTCTCCAGCACAAAGGGTTGCCCATCATTCATTGGCGTCGACAGGAATTTGACGAACGCGTCGTAGGAAGTTCGGTCTTCGTCCATTCTCGGAATGCGCAGGGATTTACAGCATGCGGGAACGCACACATTATTATAATGAAATATGCCTACCCTTACCGTTCTATTATAATATGGCGCTCACCGCCTTTCAGCGGGCTTGCAGGCAATTTTGCCGAGGATGTCGACATGTTCGCGTTATGTCGTGCGCTGCTGTCGCTTCTGACGCACTGCCAGATCGACACTTCGCACCGCCCCCAACGATCTATCTATAGGCTTCGCAAAGACCGTGGCAACCGTTGTGCACTTTCAAATCGGCGCCGGCTGGAACCGAAATCGCGCGGACGCTACCCGGGATGCGCTTGTTGACATGGCACGCCGCTTCGAAAGCGACATCCTGCTGATCGCAAACGGGCACCACGGCGATGCGAAGGACGGCATCGCAATCGCGTCGTTGCAGGTGCGCGTCGGCATGTCGGCTCAAGTGCTTGCCTCCGGTCCCGACGAGGAAGCCGCGCTTCGGGCGCTGTTGCCCCTGTTGCAAGAAGGCTGACCCGCATACCGCCTGTCTGCTGCCGTTTCCGAGTATTCGCGCCTGTCCTCGAGCGCTGCCGCGGCTGTATCGGTTATCGCGGATCCGAGCACTTCGTTTCGTCGTGCTTTGACGGACGCGGGAGGCAAGGCACGGTGCCACGCGCGGGCCGCGGTTGCACTCGCATTGGGATGCACGCGCACGATATTGGATGGAGGCAAGAACACGCCGCCCTCGTCGGCACCCGGCGGTTGCGCCGGATGGCGAAAGCAAAGGGCCTTCAGGGTTTCTTCGAGACAGGCTCCAAGACAGGCATCCGGCCAGATCATGCCGACAAGCTGCATCGCCAATTGACTCGCCTGGACTTGGCGAGCGGCCCCGAGGACATGAACGTACCGGGCTGGCGGCTGCATCCGTTGGCGCAGGATCTTGCCGGCCACTTTTCGGTGAGAGTCAATGGCAACTGGCGCATGACGTTCACCTTTGACGGCGCCGATGCAATTCTGGTGGACTACCAAGACTATCACTGAGGCAAGCATGACCCGAATCTTCAATCCGCCGCACCCCGGCGAGACGCTGCGCGAAGACGTACTGCCCGAACTGGGGCTCACGGTCACGGAAGCAGCCGAGCAGCTTGGCGTGACACGCTCGGCTCTGTCGCGCGTGCTGAATGGTCATGCGGCAATCTCGCCCGAAATGGCGTTGCGCCTGGAGCAATGGCTGGGCATCGAAAATGGCGGGCGTGCCGACTTATGGATCGCCCAACAAGCGGCCTACGACCTTTGGCAAGCTCGCCAGAAAGGTGTGCCGCACGTGGAGCGAGTCCGTCTCGCTGCTTGAAGCAGGCATCGATGCGAATATCGCCAGTCGGTCTAGGTTACAGATGGGGCATCGAGTTCCCCGGCCAGCAACGTCGCCAGACGTTCCGGTCCGAGGGTGGTCAAGGCGGTGACATCAATCGAATTGTCCGCGCCTTACATCGCTACGCCGGCGCGGCGGGTCCAAACATGGCAGGTGGGCTGAACTACTCATTCTCCTCGAAGTAGTGCCCGAACTTCACCTGCTTCGTGCGAATGTAGCGCTCGTTCTCCTCGCGCACCGGCACCGCAAGCCCGACGCGCTCGCAGACCGGAATCCCATGCTGCGCGAGCGTATCGAATTTCTTCGGATTGTTGCTCATCAACCGCACCGACGTGACGCCGAGCATCCGCAGGATCGCGGCGGCCGAATCGTATTCGCGCGCGTCGTCGGGCAGGCCGAGATCGAGGTTCGCCTCGACGGTGTCGCGCCCCTGCTCCTGCAGCGCATACGCGCGGATCTTGTTGCTGAGGCCGATGCCGCGCCCCTCATGCCCACGCAGATACAACAGCACGCCGCGCCCCTCGGCGGCGATGTACCGCAGCGCGAGGTCGAGCTGTTCGCCGCAGTCGCAGCGATACGAGCCGAATACGTCGCCCGTCAGGCATTCCGAATGCAACCGCGTCAGCACGGATTGCGGGCCGGCCACGTCGCCCATCACGAGCGCGAGATGTTCGGCCTGGCTGCCCGTCACGCGAAACGCGTACGAGGTGAACGTGCCGTAGCGCGTCGGAAGCGTCGCCGATGCGACGAGCGTCACGCACTCGCCGGTCTGGCCGTCGCCCGCCTGGGACGATTGAGAACCCGAAGACGTCATGAAAGGAATCGAACGATGAGAGATTAAGGAATGTTCTGGATGGCAAGTGACGGGAGTTTACCGCTAATCTGGTTCCGTCACGCGCTTGCCGACAGCCGCCCGATCTATACTTGACCTCATCGCGGCCGCGCGCCGCGCCCCGCCTTCCTCGCACCGCCCAGCCAACGGAGAGAGCGTATGAGCACGACCGTCGCGCAGATTCTCAAAACCAAGCCCGATTCCGGCCGCACCGTCTATACCGTCAAGAAAGCCGATCTCGTCTACGACGCGATCAAGCTGATGGCCGAAAAAGGCGTCGGCGCGCTGCTGGTCGTCGACGGCGACGACATCGCCGGCATCATCACCGAGCGCGATTACGCGCGGAAAATCGTGCTGCAGGATCGCTCGTCGAAAGCGACGCGGGTCGAGGAGATCATGACCGCGAAGGTGCGCTACGTCGAACCGTCGCAATCGAGCGAGGAATGCATGGCGCTGATGACCGAGCACCGGATGCGCCACCTGCCCGTCCTCGACGACGGCAAGCTCGTCGGCCTCGTGTCGATCGGCGACCTCGTGAAAAGCGTGATCGCGGACCAGCAGTTCACGATCAGCCAGCTCGAGCATTACATCCACGGCACACCCGCCGTCATCTCCGCCTGACCCGCCGCCCACCGCCGCACGCGCAAAAAAGCCCAGACGCAAGATGGGCGTCTGGGCGCAAGCCGCCGATACGCGGCGACGGAGGTTCTGCTCGTAACTCACGCGCTGCGCGCTTCAAGTACGCAGCGCGTCGTTTTATCGAATGGCCGGGCAGCCCTCGGCGTTTCCGTTATTGACCGAAATACAGCTTGTCGACCGCCGACGGCGTCATCGCGGGACGGCCCGATTGAGCCGCGCCCGTCGCCACCGAGCCGTAGCCGCTGGTGTCGGCACGCGTCAGCGTCTGCTGGCCGGCCTGGACGCGCTGCGTGGCAGCCTGAACGTTGGCCGGATACTGCGAATCGCTCGCGTTCGGGCGATAACCGTTCTGCTCGAGCTGGATCAGATCCGCCTTGACGGCGTCGCGCGTGATCGGCCCGTTCGACTGCGCGAACGACGCGAGCGGTGCGGCGAGAATCGATGCAGCGAGTGCGGCGTAGATGATCGACTTCATGGTGACTAACCTCCGGGCTATGTTGTTTGTCGGTATCGCTTCGGGCGGATTCGTCTCGAGCGAATGAATCCAGTCTAGTCGCCACACGCCCAAGGGAAAACCCTCAGTTTGAACATACAGAGTTGCATGGAACGCAACGATCTATAACCATGCCGAGCGAATGGCATTCGAATGGCATGGTTTTGGACAACAATAGCTGACAAAATTCTGACACCGGCGTAAGCATGCTGTCGTTTTTGTTGTATAATCGTAAGGTTATTTTCAACCTACGCCGCCTACCACTCCCAATGCGCGCACGCACGCTTTTCCCCTCTCCGCCGACCGGCTCCGCCGGCGCGCGCGCGCGCATTCATCTCGCCACGCGCCGCGCACGACGCACGGCTTCGGCAACGCAGGCCGCCGCCCGGCGCCCGGACTGACCCTCCCCTCTCCTCACCCGGAGCGCGGTCAAACGGGCTCCGGGCGATCCTCATCGATAAGCCACGCCTGTCCATGCCGATCATCAGGAGATTCCCAATGAAGAAACCGCTTTACCAACTCACCGAACTCGACGTCGCACGCCTCGAGAAACACGCCGCGCACGATCCGCGCTTTCAGCAGATGCTCGACACGCTGCTCGAGCGGGCCGACATCGTGCAGGCGGACGCGATCAAGTCCAACGTGGTCACGATGAATTCGCGCGTCACGCTGATCGACGAATCGTCGCAGGACCAGACGACCTGGACGGTCGCGTATCCGGGCGACGCCAATCTCGAGCAAGGCCGCCTGAACGTGTTCTCGCCGGTCGGTATCGCGTTGCTCGGCACGCATCGCGGCGAGCGGGTGGACGTGCTGCAGCCGGACGGAACGAAAAAGCGGATGAAGATCGCCGACATCGTCTATCAGCCGGAGGCCAGCGGCGATTACACGCGTTGACGCGCGATCCCCCCATCAATGAAAAACGAGGCGCCGCAATCGGGCCTCGTTTTTTTCGCCTCCGCGAAACGCGCGACGTTCTCGCACCGCCCGCGCCGAAAACAAAAAAAGGCGCCCGAAGGCGCCTTTTCAAGCTGGATGACCCAGCCGTCACACTTAGAAGCGGTGACGCAGACCAACCGTCGCTGCGGTTTGGTTGATCGACGAGCTCGCGTTCACGGTGTTGAAGTCGCCGCTGCCGTCGTAGACCGACGCGCCCAGCGGGTTGTTCTTCGACGCACGCTGGTACACGGCCTGAGCGTACACATCGGTGCGCTTCGACAGTGCGTAGTCGGCTTGCAGGCCGAACTGGTTCCAGTGCGCGCTGTCGCCACCCTGGCTCGCGTTCGTGTACGTGTAAGCAGCGCCCAGACCCAGTGCCGGCGTCAGGTTGTACTTCGCGTTGACTTCGTAGTTGTTCGCGTGAAGCGCGTTCGCGCCGTTAGCCTGGTTGTCCAGACGCGACTGCGTCCACACCGCGCCAACTTGCGCCGGGCCGAACGCGTAGCTCGCGCCCGCGCCGTACACGCGCAGACGGCCTGCCGTGCTCAGGCTGTCGATCGCGCCCGTCGCCGTCGCACCCGGGTTGTTCGCTTGCGCGTACGAACCGCCGATACGCAGGCCCTGGAATTCATACGAAACGCCGGCGCTGTACGCGCGGTTGTTCGCGAATTGCTGGCTGTTCGAGAACGAGTACGTGCCGCCGAACTGCAGGCCCGCGTAGTTCGCGCTCGCGAACTTGACGGTGTTGTTCGCTGCGTAGCCGCCGTTCGTGTTCAGGTTGTCGTTGTTGAGCGGGTGAGCGAAGTACGTGCCGCCCCAGGTGCCCGTTGCCGACAGCGGCGCGAGGTAGTCTTGCGTGGAGTCGTACTGACGGCCCAGCGTGACGGTGCCGTAGTTGCTCGACAGACCGACGAACGCTTGACGGTTGAACATGCCGCCGTCGTTCGCGAGCTTGCCGTTACCGATGCCGAAGCCGCTTTCCAACGTGAAGATCGCCTTCAAGCCGCCACCCAGGTCTTCCGAACCGCGCAGGCCGAAACGGCTCTGGTCGACGCCGCTGCCCATCGACCACAGCGACTTGCTGGCGACGTTGCTCTTGTACGTGATGCCTGCGTCGACCACGCCGTACAGCGTGACGCTGCTTTGCGCGTGAGCGACGGTTGCGAACGATGCTGCAACTGCTGCAACGATCAGAGTCTTGTTCATTCGAGGAGCTCCCTTCCAAAAAGAGGCAGGTCTCGCGACCTTGTTTCAGTAGACGGTCTGCAACCGCCCGGAAGCGCCATGGTTCTGCTTGCTGGCTGCGCCCGGATGGTTGCCCGTTCTGGGAATCGTGAGTTTACGGGTGTACCCTAAGTCAGCCATTCGCAAATAAAGAAATAAGCTTTTCCAGAACTAGAAACAATAGAAATGGGGCCGCTTTATAAGCTTTTGTTTTAAAGACCATTTTTGGCATCTTGACGGCAGCTTTTTGGCCGGTTTCGTCGCATCATTTGTTCGTGACAGGCGCTTGACGGTTGCAAAGAAACAACAAAGCAGCGATCGGCAATTCGGGGAAACCAGTAATTTTTACCCAAATCAACCCCGAAAGCGGCGTAAACCGACCCGACGCCACGCGTTCGCACCAACGTAAACGACATCAACCCCCATCGAGATGGAGTTCCGCATGAATCGACGCTCGCTGTTACGCGCACTGGGATTGACCGCCGTCGCCGCCGTCGCCGGCATCGGCGGCGGGCTGCGCCCCGCGGCCGCCCAGCCGCCCGCGCCCGGATATCCGCCGCCCGGCCCGCCCGGCAGGCCGCCGTTCGGCGATCGTCCGGGCATCGCGCCGCCGGCGCTGCGCCGCGAGCGCCGGCCGTCGCCGCCCAGGCCGCACGGCTTCATCTGGACCGACGGCTACTGGAGCTGGCAGCGCGGACGGTACGTGTGGATTCCCGGCCGCTGGATCGCGCGGCGACCCGGCCGGCGCTGGGTGCCCGGATACTGGCGGCGCCAGGGGCCGGCCTGGGTCTACGTCGACGGATCCTGGCGCTAGCGCACCGGCCGCACGCCCTGACATGACGGAGCCCGCCGTCCGGCGGGCTCGCGTGCGCCGGCGGCCGGACGCAGCGGAACGCGGCCCTATGCGATCGTGATTCCGAGCGCCGGCTCGACGTCGCGCCGGGTCCGCGCGATCCCTTCACGGATCGCCTCGACCATCTCGATGGCTATCGCCCCCATTGAGATCAGTGTCTTTGCATGCATCGCCTTTTTCCGATATATGATTCGACCAACGACGATTCACCTTGTCTTGCCCGAACCTCACCCATGACGATCGACATCGACGCGATCCACAAAGCGCTCGCCAATCCCGTCCGGCGCGAAATCCTCGCGTGGCTCAAGGAACCGGACGCGCACTTTCCCGGGCAGCCGCTGCCGTACGAGAACGGCGTCTGCGCGGGCCGGATCGACGCGCGTTGCGGCCTGTCGCAGTCGACGGTGTCCGCGCATCTCGCGACGCTGCAGCGCGCGGGGCTCGTCACGTCGAAACGCATCGGCCAGTGGGTGTTCTTCCAGCGCAACGAGGCGGTCATCGACGCGTTTCTCGACGCCCTGCGCCGCGAACTCTAGTCACCGGGCCGTCCCGGCCCCTGCGGGCATCCCCCGCGCCCCATTCAAGAGGTCCAAGCCATGTCCACGTTGTTCGATCCCGTTACCCTCGGCGACCTGACGCTGCCGAACCGCATCGTGATGGCCCCGCTCACGCGCAGCCGCGCGGGCGACGCGCGCCTGCCCAACGATCTGATGGCCCGCTATTACGCGGAGCGCGCGTCGGCCGGCCTGATCATCAGCGAGGCAACGTCGGTGACGCCGCAGGGCGTCGGCTATGCCGGCACGCCGGGGATCTGGTCCGACGAGCAGGTCGACGGCTGGAAGCAGGTGACGCGCGCGGTCCACGACGCCGGCGGCCGCATGCTGCTGCAACTCTGGCACGTCGGCCGGATCTCCGATCCGCTCTTCCTCGACGGCGAACTGCCGGTCGCGCCGAGCGCGATCGCCGCGCAAGGCCACGTGAGCCTCGTGCGTCCGGAACGCCCGTACGTGACGCCGCGCGCGCTCGCGCTCGACGAGATTCCCGGCATCGTCGCCGCGTATCGGAAGGGCGCGGAGAACGCGAAGGCCGCCGGCTTCGACGGCGTCGAGATCCACGGCGCGAACGGCTATCTGCTCGACCAGTTCCTGCAGGACGGCACGAACCACCGCACCGACGCATACGGCGGCCCGATCGAGAATCGCGCGCGGCTGCTGCTCGAGGTGGTCGACGCGGCGATCGACGTGTGGGGCCCGGGGCGCGTCGGCGTCCACCTGGCGCCGCGCGGCGATGCGCACACGATGGGCGATTCCGATCCGGCCGCAACGTTCGGCTACGTCGCGCGCGAACTCGGCCGCCGCCAAGTCGCGTTCATCTTCACGCGCGAAGCGTTCCGCGGCGACGAGCTGACGCCGCGCCTGAAGGAAGCGTTCGGCGGCCCGATCATCGCGAACGAGAAGTTCACGCTCGAGACCGCTCAGCAGGCGCTCGCGCGCGGCGACGCGGACGCGATCGCGTGGGGCCAGCTCTTCATCGCGAACCCGGATCTGCCGCGCCGCTTCGCGCTCGACGCGCCGCTGAACAAGCCGGTGCCGGCCACGTATTACGCGGAAGGCGAAACCGGCTACACCGACTACCCGGCGCTCGGCGACGCGGCCTGACGCACGACGCATCGCGCGGCGCCTTCCGAAAGGCCGCCGCGCGATGCGGATCGCGAAACGCGGGAGCACACAGGTTTTTCTTGACTTCGGCCATCGTCAAATTAATATACGCATCGCGTATATATTTCAAGATAAGCCTCCCCCCATGAACGTTCCCCAGCAAGCCTTCCTCCGCGACGCGATGCGCCGCCTCAACATGACGCGCGAAGCGTTCGCGAACCGCATCGGCGTGAGCCGCCGCGCGCTCGATACGTGGCTTCTGCCCGACGATTCGCAGGAATCGCGCGGGATGCCCGATATCGTCGAGCGCTTCGTGTCGGAAATCGTCACGCGCGCGGAGCCGGCCGATCAATATGCGCAACGCGTAGAACCGCACGGGCTCGCGAAGCAGTTCCTGTTCGAGGGCAAGCCGCAACTGGTGTCGGTCGACCAGTTCTCGCGCGATTCGGTCGAGGCGCTGTTCCACGTCGCCGACGTGATGCAGCCGATCGCGCGCCGCCGCAAGATCTCGCGCGTGCTCGAAGGCGCGGTGCTCGGCAACCTGTTCTTCGAGGCCAGCACGCGCACCCGCGTATCGTTCGGCGCCGCGTTCTGCCGGCTCGGCGGCTCGGTCTGCGACACGACCGGCTTCACGTTCTCGTCGATGGCGAAAGGCGAATCGATTTACGACACGAGCCGCGTGATGGCGGGTTATGTCGACGCGCTCGTGATCCGCCATCCGGAGAAGGGCTCGGTCGCCGAATTCGCGCGCGCGACGAACCTGCCCGTGATCAACGGCGGCGACGGCCCCGGCGAGCATCCGAGCCAGGCGCTGCTCGACCTGTACACGATCCAGCGCGAGTTCTCGCGGCTCGGCAAGATCGTCGACGGCGCGCACATCGCGCTCGTCGGCGATCTGAAGTACGGCCGCACCGTCCATTCGCTCGTGAAGCTGCTCGCGCTCTATCGCGGCATCAAGTTCACGCTCGTATCGCCGCCGACGCTCGAGATGCCCGCGTACATCATCGACCAGATCTCGACGAACGGTCACGTCGTCGAGCAGACCCACGATCTCGCGAACGGGCTGAAGGGCGCGGACGTCGTCTATGCGACGCGGATCCAGAAGGAGCGCTTCACCGACGAGTCGTTCGAAGGCTACACGCCGGACTTCCAGATCAACCAGGCGCTCGTCGACGCGTGCTGCAAGCCGGACACGCTGATCATGCATCCGCTGCCGCGCGACAGCCGGCCCGGTGCGAACGACCTGTCGACCGACCTGAACCGCGATCCGCGCCTCGCGATCTTCCGTCAGACCGACAACGGTATTCCGGTGCGAATGGCGATTTTCGCGGTGCTGCTCGGCGTCGAGAATCTCGTCCAGCATTCGATGCGCGACGCGACGTGGCGCCCGCCGACGTATCTCGGGCCGGAAGACGCGGTGTTTCACGGGATCGACTGATTCCGCGCGGGCGCTCGGGTCGGGTACGAAAACCGCCGCCAGGATCGGCTTTGTGCGATCCTAGCGCCGCTGAGAGACCCGAAAACACGCGGCCACGCGCCGCCCGAACGCACCACACGCGAACATGAAGAACGACAAACATCGCCTCGCGGCCGCCATGGCCGCTACGGTCGCCATCGCGCTCGCCGCCGCCACGCTGGCCGGCAGCGCGGCCGCCGACATGCCGAACGACGCGTCGGCGCCCTCTCCCGCCGACGTCTCGACCCGCTGCCTCGCACGCGTCGCGAACGCGCCGTCCGCGACGCCCGGCACGCTGAACGCGCGCCAGTGGGCGCGTTACGTCGGCTGCGAGCTGGCCGGGAACCTGCACGCGGACCGGCGCGAGCTCGCCGACAACCCGGAAGCGACCGTGTCGATCCGCCTGAATCCCGACGGCACGGTCGCGTCGATCTCGGCCGGCCCGAGCGGCAACCCGGCCTGGGACGCCGCAGTGCAACGCTCGATCGCCGCGGTGTCGCCGCTGCCGAGCGCACCGACGCCGAGCCCCGCGCGGATCGACATGCGTTTCCGGCCGACGCGGACCGCGACCGGCATCGGGGGCATCGGCGGTGGCAACGGACTCGGCGGACTCGGCGGCGCGAGCCACTGGTCGGTGCATCAGTGCACGACCTTCGGCGGCGCGCGCGCCTGTAACTGAGCGCCGGCTATTGCGATGCATCGCAACTCAGCGTGCGAGTGCCCGCGACATTTCACCAATCGGCATTGCGCGTATCGAGTTGAGTAGGCGCATCTCTCCCGCGTCTGGCGTCGCAATGCCCACGACTGCGTTGAACGTCTCGTCGACACGCGCGCGGAACGACTCGAGCATCGCGTCGAGCAGGCGCTCCGCGCCCCGGGCGGGTAGCCCAAGCTCGTCCGCGAACTTCAGCATGTTCTGCCTGGACATGTCCGCGAAGTGCGTGGCATCGCCAACAGACATCGTCAGTTCGCAATTCGGCCACTGATCTCCTCGCTCGGGCTGATACGTTCCGGTGTGATACACGACCGTGCTCACGATGTCATAGAACGGCGCCAGCATGTAGCCGAGGGGCGTCACGAAAAACGACAGGTTCTTCAGGTGCGCGTCGCCATTACCGACAAGCACGTTGAAGACGGCCCACCGAAAAATCTCCAGACGGGCATTGGCCCGGGTATTGGTGCTTTCTATGGCCTCTCGCAATCTTTGCGCGTTGGCACCGTCGTACTTGAAATCCTTGGAGAAGTTCAGCAGCTGAGCCGCGTCAATGACGTGCAGCCTGCGTGGGGGCTGCGTCGTCGTATCCCGGTCAAAGCGGTTGACGATGTAGCACGGCGTCGGAGCACGAACGAAGTACGTCGCGGGTACGGGCAGCGCCACGGCGCGCGCGAGACGCATGCAGAAGAACTCGTTGATCGCCGAGTGGGGATAGCCTGCCGCGCGGGAGTCCGGCTTGAGCAGTTGCATCGATGGTTCACTGCCCTCGGGTTCAAAGAGTTCACAGGCGGGCGGCTCACCGAGCATCGTCACGAGGAGCTTCGGCTGTGCCCCTGCTGCCGACATGCACTTGGGCGCATGCGCCGTCAGCGGGTGTTGCGGCATCGCACGAATGCGAGCCTCGAGATCCTCGAAAGGCAACGGCCGCAATCCGCCCGGCGGCTCTTTTTCGTCGGGTGCGAGCAGCGTGAGCACACCGGCCGACTCGCGCCCGTAGTACTCAAGAAGACCCCAGGCGTCACCGCGGTCGATCCTCGCCTCGCGCGCGAGCGCTGAGCGCATGCCTTCCTCAGGAAGCAGATTGTCGAAGAACCACTGCACGGGACGGTTGCTCGCCCCATCCACGAAAGGCTCCTCCCGTAGCGGGAACGCCGGCGACAGCGGGAACGCGTTTTTGGAAGCGAGCCATGATGCGTCATAGGAGAAGGACCAGATATCGTCCAGGTCTTGCACGACCCCCATGCGCTCACCATTGGCCCATGCCACAAGTTGCCTATTTGGCATTCGGGCTCCTGCGCGTGCGACGGGCCTGTTCGGCTACCTTCGCTGAAATGGCAACAGATGTCTGAGCACGCAGCATGATGCCCAGTTCGGAGAGCAGGACTAAAACCTTGCCTATCTGGGCGGTCGGTTTGCCCGCCTCGACATGCGTAATGAACTTGGGCGACAGCCCTGTCACGTTGACAAGGTCATCACGCGTGAGCCCCTGCGCGATGCGTGCCGCACGCACGACGTTCGCAAGCGCCCCAATGTCAGTAATGGGGAAATCTGATTGGTCCACAATAGGCTCTCATCTTCGTATCCGCTCGGGTACATGATACCAAAATGGTAGCCGTACTCCGGTCGAAAAGTTCCGCTCGGGTACGAATCCTCGACAGATGCGGCCTGCCTACGACGCTCGTACCCGACCGGGTACCAATAGAGGCTACCAACGACTTGGCGATGTACATGAGCGTCGCTCGTTTCAAAAATTGAAACGAGAACGCTTCTCATTCAATAAAAAATTACATAGAATGCTCGTCGAAAACAATTCGTAAGGTTCCAGGTGGCCCGGCGCGCGCCTCCGATGCGCGTCGGGTCGGCCAGCCACACCAATCGAGGTCGATTCGATGAAGTCACGTGCCGACGAGCTGAAGCTCGGAAAATTCACCACCCTTTGCAGCGTGCTCGCCGCGAGCCCCGCGTTCGCGGACGGCGTCGCGCCGCCCGCGCCGCCCTCCCCGGACGGCCATCTCGCACCGATCGAGATCAGCGGGCAGGCCGAGCACGGCTATCAGGCCGATTTCTCCGCGTCGGCGAAATTCACCGCGCCGCTGGTCGACACGCCGAAGTCCGTCACCGTCATTCCGGAGGCACTGATCCGCAACAGCGGCGCGACGACGCTGACCGAAGCGCTGCGCACCGTCCCCGGCATCACGTTCGGCGCCGGCGAAGGCGGCAATCCGCTCGGCGACCGGCCGTTCATCCGCGGCTACGATTCGCAGGGCAGCCTGTTCATCGACGGCATGCGCGACATCGGCGCGACGACGCGCGAAATCTTCAACCTCGAGCGTGTCGAGGTCACGAAGGGCTCGGACGGCGCGTACGGCGGCCGCGGCGGCGCCGGCGGCAGCATCAACCTGATCACGAAGACGCCGCACCTCGGCACGTCCGCCGACGCGAGCGCCGGCTTCGGCACCGACCGCTACCGCCGCTTCACGGCCGACGGCAACTGGCAGTTCTCGGATCACGCGGCGTTCCGCCTGAACGCGATGAGCCACAACAACGACGTCGCCGGCCGCGACGCGGTGAACAATGCGCGCTGGGGCGTCGCGCCGTCGGCCGCGTTCGGGCTCGGCACGCCGACGCGCGTGATCGCGAGCTACTCCCATCTGGCGACCGATGATCTGCCCGACGGCGGGATTCCATATCTGTACGGGTTCAGCAACAAGCCCGCGAACGTCGACACGATCTATCCGGCGAGCGTGAACCGCCACAACTTCTACGGGCTCGTCGATCGCGACTTCCGCAAGACGACGTCCGACGTCGGCACCGTGCGGATCGAGCACGACCTCGCGCCGTCGCTGACGATCCGCAACACGACGCGTTACACGAGATCGACGCAGGACTACATCTGGACGCAGCCCGACGACAGCCAGGGCAACGTCGCGAACGGCAAGGTCTGGCGCCGCGCGAACAACCGCGACAGCACGGCACAGGCCGTCGCGAACCAGACCGAGCTGTTCGGCGAACTCCGCACCGGCGCGCTGAAGCACAGCTTCACGACCGGCATCGAGCTGTCGCGCGAATGGGGCGAGCGCGACACGTACAGTGTCGCGGCCGGCAACGGCAAGAGCTGCCAGCAGGGGATCGGCGCGGCGTCCGGCTACAACTGCACGAGCCTGTGGGCGCCGAACCCGAACGATCCGTGGGCCGGCTCGATCTCGCGCAACAACGATCCATCGCACGCACGCACCGTCACGAAATCGGTCTACGGCTTCGACACGATCGAGCTGACGCCACGCTGGCTGATCAATGCGGGGCTGCGTCTCGACGACTATTCGACGCGCTTCACCGACACGCGCGCGAACGGCGGCAAGACCTATACGCGCGACGACACGCTCGTGAACTGGCAGCTCGGGCTCGTATTCAAGCCGGCGCGCAATGGCAGCGTGTATGCGTCGTACGCGACGTCGTCGACGCCGGCCGGGATGCTGCTCGGCGAAGGCTCGGAATCGCAGTCGCTGACGCCGGGCCGCGGCGGCGTCGGCTCGAATGCCGACCAGATGGCGCCCGAGAAGAACCGCAGCGTCGAGCTCGGCACGAAGTGGAACGTGCTCGGCGAGCGGCTGTCGCTGACCGGCGCGCTGTTCCAGATCGACACGACGAACGCGCGCGTGACGTTGCCGAACAACCAGTACGCGATGGTCGGCGACAAGCGCGTGCAGGGGCTCGAGTTCGGCGTCGCCGGGCAGATCGCGCCGCACTGGCGCGCATTCGGCGGGTATACGTACATGAAGAGCGAATTGCGCGACAACGGCAAGAACACCGCCGACAACGGCCATGCGTTCCCGAACACGCCGAAGCACAGCTTCACGATGTGGACCGACTACGACGTGACGCCGAAGCTGACGGTCGGCGGCGGCGCGTTCTACATGTCGAAGGTGTTCGGCGACACCGCGAACGAGCGCGCGGTGCCGTCGTACTGGCGCTTCGACGCGATGGCGCAGTACCGGATCGACAAGCGGCTCGACCTGCAGCTGAACGTGCAGAACCTGTTCAACCGCACGTACTTCGATCAGGCGTATCCGGCGCACTTCGCGTCGATCGCGCCGGGCCGCTCGGCATTCATCACGCTGAACGCGCGTTATTGAGCGGGGCCGGACGATGGAAACCGTTTCGCTTCGCTCGCTCGCGGCGGCGGCCGCGTCGCCGCGCGCGCTTCGCGCGATCCTCTCCGGGCCGCCGGAGCGGACGGCCGCGTGGGTCGCGGCGGCGGCCGAGAACGGGATCGTCGACGCGCAGGCCGTCTACGGGCAGGTGCTGCTCGACGGCCGCGGCGTGCCGCGCGACCCGGCCGCCGCGCTCGTCTGGTTCCGCCATGCGGCGCGCGCCGATCATCCGATGGCGATGAACATGCTCGGCCGCTGTTACGAATTCGGCTGGGGCACGGCCGCGTGCGCGACCGTCGCCGTCTACTGGTACCGGCTCGCCGCGCGGGCGGGACTCGACTGGGGGATGTACAACTATGCGACCGCGCTCGCGCTCGGCAACGGCGTCGCCGAGGACCGGGCCGGCGCGCTCGCGTGGTTCCGGCGCGCGGCCGCGCTCGGCCACGCGAAATCGACGAACCTGATCGGCGGTTTCTACGAGGACGGCTGGGTCGTGCCCGCCGACCGCGCCGCCGCGTTCGAGCATTACCGGCGCGCGGCCGAAGCCGGAGATTTTCGCGGCCAGTTCAACTATGCGCGGCTGCTCGTTGAGCGCGGCCGCGTCGACGACGCGCTCGCGTGGCTCGCGCGCGTGCCGGACACCGCGACGCCCGCGTTCGTCGCGAAGATGCGTGCGTATCTGGCAGCGTCGCCGGTCCACGCGCTCCGGGAAGCCGCGGCGGCGTTCGATCGCGGGGCGTTCGTCCGATGATGCTGCACATCCCCGGCGTGCTGACGCGCGCGCAGGTCGAGCAGTGCCGCGACGTGCTCGACCGCGCGGAATGGGCCGACGGCAACGCGACATCCGGCGCGCAGTCGGCGCTCGCGAAGCGCAACCGGCAGTTGCCGGAAGGGTCGCCCGCGGCGCGCGCGGTCGGCGACGCGATCCAGGATGCGCTCGCGCGCCATCCGCTGTTCTTCTCCGCCGCGCTGCCGCTGAAGGTGTTTCCGCCGCTGTTCAACCGCTACGCGGGCGGCGAGACGTTCGGCACGCACGTCGACAACGCGATCCGGCTGCTGCGCGGCACGGATTTTCGCGTGCGCAGCGATCTGTCCGCGACGCTGTTTCTCGCGGAGCCGGATTCGTACGACGGCGGCGAGCTGTGCGTCGAGGACACGTTCGGCGTGCACCGCGCGAAGCTGCCGGCCGGCGATCTCGTGCTGTATCCGGCGTCGAGCCTGCATCGCGTGACGCCCGTGACGCGCGGTGAGCGAGTCGCGTCGTTCTTCTGGATTCAGAGCATGGTTCGCGACGATGCGGATCGGACGCTGCTGTTTCAACTCGATCGGCAGATTCAGGCGCTTTCCGCGGAGAAAGGGGCGGGGGATGACGCGGTGATCGCGTTGACGGGGGTTTATCACAACCTGTTGAGGCGGTGGGCGGATGCGTAGCGGGCTTGTGCCATTTCTCCAAAGAGTCTTCGAAATGCAGGCTTGGCGATCGCGGCACGACACGGAATGGACGCGAGCAAGGCAAGCCGGGAAGCACGTCGATCACTGCTTCGCAATCTATCTATAGTGCGGCAAAAAATCCCGAACCGAGGGCGAACAACCATGCCGAACCGATATGCCGCTGAACGCGGCAAGCCGAGCGTACCCGCGTGTGCACGCGCCTCCATCTCGCTGCGCTTCAACGGTCGTTTCTTGATAATGATCGGTGGAGCCACGAAGACCTACCCTGCTGTGTCGGGCCGCCCGGACGATCGGGGCGGCTTCGATTATTCTCCCACTCGCCAGCAAATGGGTAGCGTGGGCCCAATTCCTCCGGGGCAATACTGGGTCCAACCGTCGCAGATGTGGACGAATAACTGGTACAACATCGCACCGCGCGCCGCGTGGGGCGACCATCGATTGACGATCCACGTTATGCCGGGCACGCAGACGTTCGGCCGCGGCGGCTTTTTCATTCACGGCGGCACACACGCCGGCTCGGCCGGCTGTATCAATCTCCATGCCCGGATGGAGGATTTCGTGCGCGACATTGAGGCGGCGACCAAGGCGACGCCGAAGTGCTATATCCCGCTTACGGTTCAATACTGACATGCAATCACGTTTCATTCGTATCCTGGTCGGCGCGGCGCTTCTGGCCGCGCTGGCGCTCGTCGTCGCCTTTAACGTGATCAACCTCAGCGAGGCGTACGGCAACGGCGCGCCCTACTACGGGCGCACGACCAACATGGACAAGTGGACCGATCCACGGCCGATCCTGGCCGTCGTCGACGCTGTGATGTTGGCCGCGCTTGGCGCGTTCGCATATTGGGCCCGTCGACGTCGTTGAAGCGGTGGTGGCACTCCACTCAAGCCGCAGACTGAAATGAATGTGCGTCAGCTGGCCCCTTGCCTCACCCCACTCACCCGCGCACAATCGCAGCACGTTCCTCCTCCGATCCCGCCGATGTCCTATCCGTCGCTCGCCACCGGCATCCTGCTTGCCGCCGGACTGGGCCAGCGCTTCGATCCGAGCGGCCGGCACAGCAAGCTGCTCGCCCTGCTCCCCGACGGCACGCCGATTGCGGTCGCGGCCGCCCGGCGCCTCGCGGCGGCCACCGCCAACGTGATCGCCGTCGTCCGCCCCGGCGCGGAAACGCTCGCGATGCGGCTGAACGAAGCCGGCTGCCAGGTCGTCTACGCGCCCGACGCGCTGCGCGGGATGGGCGCGAGCCTCGCCGCCGGCATCCGCGCGAGCAGCAACGCGAACCGCTGGATCGTCGCGCTCGGCGACATGCCGTGGATCGCACCGTCGACGTATGAAGCGGTCGCGCGCGCGCTCGACGCCGACGACGCGTCGATCGTCGCGCCCGCCTATCGCGGCACGCGCGGCCATCCGGTCGGCTTCGCGAGCCGCCATTACGACGCGCTCGCGGCGCTCGACGGCGACGCCGGCGCCCGCGCGCTGTTCGCGCACGCGCCGGTCAGGCTGCTCGACATCGACGACCCGGCGATCCTGCGCGACGTCGACACGCCGGCCGACCTCGCGGCCGCGCACCACGGACGCTGAGCGCCGCGCCCGCGAACCCATGCCGCGGTGCCGCAGCCGCCGTGCCCGGTGCCGGCAGCGGCCGCAAACGCGCGGCAAACGCATGCCTGATTGCCTATAAAGGAGAATGCGCCGTCGCATCGCGCGACGGCCGGACGACCTCGCGAGCCCGCCATGTTCGACCACACGACCCCGCTGCCCGAACCGCCGGCGGATCCGACCCGTGATCCGGAAGGCGATCCGCTCACGCCACCGTCGCCGGGCCATCACGACAATCCGCAGCAGCCGGAGGGGCCACCGAGCAAGGATCCGGTTTAGCCGCAGCGAGCGCGCCTGCCGCCCACGCTCGCGCGGCGAACGTCCGACAGCGCCCGCCTATCGCCGCGCGACTTCCTCGCGCGGCATCCCGCCGGCCCAGTCGTTGCGCAATAGATGCACGACATCGCGCAGCGGCGGCGCGCCGAACAGCCGGCTGTACTCGCGGCTGAACTGCGACGCGCTTTCGTACCCGACCCGCGCGGCGACCGACGCGACGTCGCCCGCGTGCCCGAGCAGCAGCCGGCGCGCCTCGTGCAGCCGAAGCTGCTTCTGGTATTGCAGCGGGCTCAGCGTCGTCACGTTCTTGAAGTGATGGTGCAGCGACGACACGCTCATGTTGACGACCTGCGCGAGCGTCTCGACGCGCATCGGCTCCGCGTAGTGATCGCGGATCCATTCGATCGCGCGCGCGATCCGGTTCGTCTGGCTGCCCGCGACGGCCATGTACCGCAGCCGCGTGCCGTGCTCGCTCGTCATCAGCCGGTACAGCAGTTCCTTCTCGACGAGCGGCGCGAGGATCGGGATATCGGCCGGCGTTTCGAGCAACCGCGCAAGCCGCAGCGTCGCGTCGAGCACCGTCGGTGTCACGTCGGCGACCGCGATCCCCTCGCCTTCCGCCATCGCGCCCGGCTCCGGCAGCCGCATTTCGGCCGCGAGCTCGACGATCCGCTGGGGATCGAGCGCGAGCACCACGCACAGGTACGGCGCGTCCGGCGACGCCTTCGTCACGCGCGACATCATCGGCAAGTCGACCGACGCGATCAGGCAACGCCGGTCGTCGTATTCGTATGCGTGCCCCGCGACCATCACGCGCTTCGCGCCCTGTGCGGCGAGCACGAACGCCGCATGCGTGATCCCGCAGCCGAGGTCGACCGGCTGCGAGTACTTATAGAACGACAGCGACGCAATCGCCGTTCGATGCACGCCGTCGACCGGCGCGAAGCGGCCGATCAGCGCCGCCAGCTCGCGCTGCGCGGGCTCGCGCGATACCGCCATCTCGGTCATGTCCATTCGGGCTTCCTCGCTCGCTTCGTCTGTCTGCCGATGCCGCGCGAGCATAAACGGAGTGCACCGCGCGCGGCGCGCATCGGCGTCGATTTGCAGGATTGTTCAAGAAATTTGCAGAATTGGGTAGACGCAATCGATTCGCGCGCGCGCACACTGCGGCCTGTCCCGGCCGCGCGCCGGGTATTCCACGGAGATCCTCCATGCCCACCTCGTTTGTCCTGAACGGCAAGAACGTCACGCTCGACGTCGATCCGTCGATGCCCGTCCTCTGGGCGATTCGCGAACACACGGGCCTCACCGGCACGAAATTCGGCTGCGGAATGGCCCAGTGCGGCGCGTGCACGATCCATCTCGAAGGCCAGGCGGTGCGCTCGTGCATCCTGCCGCTCGCCGCAATCGCCGGCAAGAAGATCACGACGATCGAAGGGCTCGAAGGCAAGCCAGCGCAGGCCGTGCAGGCCGCATGGGTCAAGGTCCAGGTGCCGCAATGCGGATACTGCCAGTCCGGGCAGATCATGTCCGCGACCGCGCTGCTGCAGCAGAACGCGAAGCCGACCGACGCCGACATCGATGCGGCGATGAACGGCAATCTCTGCCGCTGCGCGACCTATGCCCGCATCCGCGCGGCGATCCACGAAGCCGCCGACACACTGAAGGCCTGACCATGACCACTGAATTCGATACCCCGAATGCGGTGCGTCCGTCGCGCCGCACGTTTCTGAAGGCAGCCGGCGCGGGCGCGGTCGCGCTCACGATCGGCTTCGACTGGTTCGGCCCCGGCCGGCGCGCGGTCGCCGCGACCGCGCCCGACGCGGCGTTCGCGCCGAATGCGTTCCTGCGCGTTGCGCCGGACGGCAGCGTGACCGTGATCGCGAAGCACGTCGAGGTCGGCCAGGGCGCTTACACCGGCCTCGCGACGATCGTCGCGGAAGAACTCGACGCCGACTGGTCGAGCGTGCGCGTCGAGAGCGCGCCCGCCGATGCGACGCGCTACGCGAACCTCGCGTTCGGCAAGATCCAGGGCACCGGCGGCAGCACCGCGATGGCGAACTCGTGGCAGCAGTTGCGCGAGGCCGGCGCGAAGGCGCGCGCGATGCTCGTGTCGGCGGCCGCCGCGCAGTGGCACGTGCCGACCGACCAGCTGACGACGCGCGACGGCTTCGTCGAGCACGCGGCGAGCGGCAAGCGCATAAGCTACGGCGCGCTCGTGCCGGCCGCCGCGAAGCTGCCGGTGCCGGACAAGGTCGCGCTGAAGTCGCCCGCCGAGTTCCGGCTGATCGGACACCCGATCCCGCGCGTCGACGCCCCCGCGAAATCGAACGGCACCGCGCAGTACACGCTCGACATGCATTTTCCCGGGATGCTCGTCGCGGTGATGCAGCGTCCGCCGCGCTTCGGCGCAACCGTGAAGTCGTTCGACGCGACGGCCGCGAAGGCCGTGCCGGGCGTCGTGAACGTCGTGCAGGTGCCGCACGGCGTCGCAGTCGTCGCCACCGGTTTCTGGGCCGCGAAGCAGGGCCGCGACGCGCTGAAGGTCGAATGGGACGACACGCACGCCGAGAAGCGCAGCTCCGACGCGATCATGCGTGAATACCGGCAGCTCGCCGGGACGCCAGGCCTGCCCGCGCGCAAGGACGGCGACGCGGCCGCCGCGATCGCCGGCGCCGCGCGCAAGATCAGCGCGTCGTACGAATTCCCGTATCTCGCGCACGCACCGATGGAGCCGCTCGACACGGTCGTCAAGCTGAGCGCCGACAGTTGCGAGATCTGGAACGGCGACCAGTTCCAGACCGTCGACCAGGGCAACGCCGCGCAGGCCGCCGGGCTCAAGCCGGAGCAGGTGCGGATCCACACGCTGTACGCGGGCGGCAGCTTCGGCCGGCGCGCGAACGCGTGGTCCGACTACGTGGTCGAGGCGGTGTCGATCGCGAAGGCGCTCGGCGCGAACGGCACGCCGATCAAGCTGCAGTGGACGCGCGAGGACGACATCACCGGCGGCTTCTACCGGCCGATGTACTTCCACCGCCTCGAGGCGGGCCTGACCAAGGACGGCAAGCTCGTCGGCTGGCATCACCACATCGTCGGCCAGTCGATCCTCGCGGGCACGCCGTTCGAGCCGGTGATGGTCAAGAACGGGGTCGACTCGACGTCGGTCGAGGGCGCCGCGAACATCCGCTACGCGATACCGAACGTGTCGGTCGAGCTGACCACCGCGAAATCGAGCGTGCCGGTGCTGTGGTGGCGCGTCGTCGGCAGCTCGCACACCGCGTACGCGGTCGAGGCGTTCATCGACGAGGCCGCGCACGCGGCGGGCAAGGATCCGTACGAATTCCGCCGTGGCCTGCTCGACCACGCGCCGCGCCTGAAGGGCGTGCTCGATCTCGCCGCGCAGAAGGCCGGCTGGAATCCGGCGAAGCCGCTGCCGAAGGGCCGCGGCCGCGGGATCGCGGTCGCCGAGGCGTTCAACACGTATGTCGCGCAGGTCGCCGAGGTGAGCGTCGACAGCGACGGCCAGGTGAAGGTCGATCGCGTCGTTTGCGCGGTCGACTGCGGGATCGCGATCAATCCTGACATCGTCGTCGCGCAGATGGAGGGCGGCATCGGCTTCGGGCTCGGCGCGATCCTGCACAGCGCAATCACGCTGAAGGACGGCCAGGTCGAGCAGCGCAACTTCGACGGCTATCACGTGCTGCGGATGGCCGAGATGCCGAAGGTCGAGGTGCATGTCGTGGCGTCCGGCGAAGCGCCGACGGGCGTCGGCGAGCCCGGCGTCGCGCCGATCGGGCCGGCGGTCGCGAACGCGGTGTTCGCGGCGACCGGCAAGCGCCATTACGTGCTGCCGTTCGACGCCGACGGCGCGAAACAGGCCTGACGACCGGCGGGCCGGAACGGGGGTGCATACGCCCTGCTCCGGCCCTGTTTCTCCGCGTACGCAAACGTTACGTCAGACGTAACGTCGCGTGCGGATGCTACGTAACAATCCTTCAGCGACGTTCGATCCCCTTTATATCGCCGCCTCCGCCCGCCGCCGCCGTCCGTAAAAATCCTTTTGTATTCAAGACTCGCATGAACGGCCGCCGGCCGCGCGTTGCACCCGCGTCCGCTTTACACCCCTGGCATCAGGGTGGCCCGGAATTTGCTCGTAATACCTCGCACAAACCAAGCATCCAAGAAACGCGAGGGCTAACATGGATTGCAAATACTTATACATCGACAACATAAAAATCAACTTCGTGCGCCGCTCGGTCGAGATCGACGACTCGCTGATCGAGATCACGCCGCGCGAATTCGATGTCATCGAGTTCCTGCTCGACAACATGAACAAGATCGTGCCGCGGCAGGCAATCCAGGAAGCGGTCTGGGGGCGTGAGCTCGGCGTGTCGTCGCGCACGCTCGACACGCATATTTCGCGCATCCGCTCGAAGCTGCGTCTGGACGACGACAAGAACATGCGGATCATCCCGGTCTACGCGGTCGGCTATCGGCTCGTGCTGTTCGGCGCCGCGATGACGCACGTCGAGCGCCACGAGCCGGCGCCGGTCGCGCGCAGCAGCGTGACACGGCACGAGATCACGGCGGCCGAGTACGTCTGACGGCAGGATCGTGGCGAGATAGCTCGCGCGGCGCGCACGGAGGGTGAACGGCGCGCGCCGCGTGATTCACGCCACGCGCACCATGACGGCGGAGGTTTTACTTGAAGAACGTCATCTGCACGACCTTGAAGATCACAAGGCCGACCGCGATCACCAGATAGCCGCGCAGCACGCCCATCCAGATCCGCGTCGCGAGCGTCATCTTCTGCGGCGCGAGCGTGTCGAGCGGCGGCATGCGCCACGTGTCGCGCAGCGCGCGGTCGACGCCCGCGTCGGTTTTCTCGCCGCGGCGCAGCAGCATCGTGGCCGCGTAGCCGACGACCGCGAGCGCGGTGCCGCCGACGAGCACCTCGATGATCGTCTCGCCGCTGATGTCCGGATACATCACCGACGCGGTCAGGATGATCGACAGCATCACCAGCACCCAGATCACCGCGCCCGTGAACAGGTTCAGCTTCTTCGAGTTGACCCACGGGCCGAGCACCGTCTTGTCGTTGCAGAGCAGCAGCAGGAACACCGTCGCGCTCGGCAGCAGCACGCCGGCCAGCGTCTGCACCGCTTCGGTCAGCAGGCCGAGCGGGCTGCCCGGGATCAGCACGATCGCGGCCGCGAGCGCGACGATCCCGAAGTACACGAGATAGAAGCCCTTCGCGTCGGACACGCCGCGATGCAGCGAGTGGCGGATCTTGAACACGTCGCCGATCGCGTACGCGGTCGCGAGCGACACCGCCGCCGCGCCGATGATGCTCGCGTCGAGCAGGCCGACCGCGAACAGCGTCGCGCTCGTACGGCCCGCGTACTTCTCGAGGCCGGCGATGATGCCGCCCGCATCGGTGAAGTTGCCGAATTCCGGATGACCCTGGAACAACGCGGCGCTGAAGCCGATCATCGCGACCGCGCCGATCAGCACGAATACGATGCCGATCCACAGGTCCGCCTTCTCGTACTTCATGAAGCGCGGCGTGATGCGCTTGTCGATCACGTAGCTCTGCTGGAAGAACAGCTGCCACGGCGCGACCGTCGTGCCGACGATGCCGATCACGAGCAGCATCACGTCAGCCAGCTTCGCGTGCGCGGGCCAGTTCGGCACGAAGAAATCGCGCGACATCTGCGAGACGGGCGGATGGATCGCGACGAGCACCGGCACGAGCACGAGGCTCAGCACGCAGAGCACGACCGCGAACCGCTCGAAGCGCCTGAAATCGCCGGTACTGACCGCGGCCATCGTCAGCGCGGCGGCAATGCAGACGCCCGCGACCTTCGGCATTCCGAAGAAATCGAGCACGAACGTGATGCCGATGAACTCGGTGACGATCGTCAGCGCGTTCAGGATGAACAGGTCGACGACGCTGAACGCGCCCCAGAACTTGCCGAAGCGCTCGAAGATCAGGCGTGCGTGGCCGACGCCGGTGACCGCGCCGAGACGCAGCACCATCTCCTGGTTCACGTACAGCACGGGCACGAGCAGCAGCATCGTCCACAGCAGCGTCGTGCCGTAGTTCTGGCCCGCTTGCGTGTAGGTGCCGAATGCGCCGGCGTCGTTGTCGCCGACCATCACGATCAGGCCGGGCCCGAGGATCGCGAGCAGCGTGCGAAAGCGCGCCCACCAGGTGTTGCGCGGCGCGGTGTCGTGGTGCGCGATCGAACCGAACGCGCCGCGGATGTCGCCGACGTGCGCTTCGTCGAGGACGGCGCTGCGCGGTGCGGCGATTGGTGGAGAAACGTTGGATGGCGTGGACATGTCGTATTCCGTATTGCTAAAGGTTATCGATCAAGCGCCGGCCCTCGGTATATGCACGCGTGGCGACCGCCTGCGGGCGGCCGCGCTTGCCTATGCCGAGGCACGCTCGGTGGTTCAGGAAATAAAGGATTTCAACTGGCGCAGGAAACGGACGAGCGCCGGCTGACGGGAATCGAGCGCCAGCATGTGGTTGTAATGCGCGCGCGATTCGTTGACTTGCGGGAGTTGCGACAGCAGAAGGCCGAAATTCATGATCTTGCTCCGGGCGGCGGCACGATGAGTTCGCCGCGTTGCTGGTCACGGGCCAATCCGGAACATCGAGCCCTGTCGGGCTATTTATTCGGCTGGATTATCCTCGCGACCCAAAGTTGGTGAAAGGGTCAGGCGGCATAAGGGATAACTGTCACTGTCAGTCATGTCAGCTCCTGTTCGTCACGGTCATGAGCGCCGCGCGGACAAGGCCGTGCGTGCGCTGGCCTGCGAACAGGCGTGCGCATGCGCGGCCGCGAACCGGGCGGCGGCGAAGCCGAATCGAGCGTGCGCGAACGTGCGGCGCAATACAGCGCGATAGGGCGCAAATCAAGGGTGCACGAGGAGTGTTACTGCGAGAACTGCTGCGCGCACCGTCTGCCTGAATGCAGACGGCGGCTTAAGAGAGGCGCGGACGTCTGTCGCTCAGGCGGAAATTTCAGTCGAAGATCGACTACTGCAAGCGTCCAAGGCATCTGCCCCATTTGTGAAGATGCCGGATTCTAGTGACCGGTCAGAACCAAAGTCAACCCCGGAACACCCGCGTTCGCGAAAAATTTTTCGATGTTTCGGACACTGAAAGTTTTGGCTCCGGCAGTCCGGGCCCGAACCTTACACGTGTGGCGCGCACGCCACTCCCGCGCGACTTTTCCGCCGGCCGAAACGCGCGATGGAGGGTGGTTCGCGGCGGCTAACGCGGCCCGGTTGCGGCCCGGTCGCGGCTCAATTGCCGCGCCGTGACGGCTCCGCATCTTTATGCATTTTTTACTTGCACCGCCGCAAAAGCCGCGACTACAATCCGCCGCAATTCAACAGAGGAGTCCTTTCGTGGACACGTACCCTAGTAGTGGCAGTTCGATGCCGGCACACGCCGGCCACCGTATCGCGAGATAGCCGCCAGGGTCACTCCTTAGCCGCTGACTCGCACCGATCGGGTTAGCGCGCTTCTCTCCGGGCCGGCCATCGCCGGCTCGTCCGTTGCACGCTCCGTCACGTTTCAATCGTCGATCGCAGGCCGCACCGCGCGCCTCGGATCGTTCACGTCGTTCGGCTTCGCCGGACCGGACGGGAGCTTCGTCATGTTCCTTCAATCGTTCGCGCTCAAACTCAAGCGCTACGCGCACCTCGCGTGCCACCGCTCGCTGACGTCGGCGCTCTCGCCGCTCGCCCACGCGCTCGACGGCTGGCGCGACGCCGCGCTGCCGCACCTGTCGGTCGCCGTGCGCCCCGTCGACTGCGCGGTGCTCGGCGGGATGGCCGTCGCGGTGATGCTCGCCGCCGCGCTCTGCGCGGCCGCGTCGCGGCTCGGCTTCTCGCACGCATGGCGCGTCGGCTGCTGGCTGCCGTGACCGCGGCCGGCCCGGCGTCCGCCGTTTCGCTTTTATTTCGTATGACAAACCAACATCAGGGGAATCCAATGAAGAAAAAATTCGACCTCGCGCTGCGCAATGTGCGCGTGCATGCGTGCCTGCCGATCCTGTTGACACTCGGCGCGGTCGGCCCGGCGTTCGCGCAGACGGCAGCGCCGGCCGCACCGGCCGCACCGGCCACCCAACCCGCCGCCGACGCGAGCGGCGCCGCCGGAGCACCCGCCCCGGCCGCCACGGCCTCTGACGCCACCGCACCCGCGTCGGCCCCCGCGCCGACCGGCTTCTGGGACCGCTCGAACCTGCTCGGCAACATGGGCGGCGTGCGCGACCGTCTCGGCGACGCGGGCATCACGCTGAATCTGACGGAAACGAGCGAGTACCTGAACAACGTGTCCGGCGGCACCCGGCGCGGCGGCGCATACGACGGGCTCTCGCAGCTCGGCGTCAGCGTCGACACGAGCAAGGCGATCGGCCTGCCGGGCGGCACGTTCAACGTGTCCGCGCTGAACATCCACGGCACGAACCTCACGCAGCGCAACCTCGCGCTGCTGCAGACCGCGAGCGGCATCGAGGCCGACGCGACGACACGCCTCTGGGAGCTCTGGTATCAGCAGGCGTTCGCGAACGGCAATGTCGACGTGAAAGTCGGCCAGCAGAGTCTCGATCAGGAATTCATGACGAGCCAGTACGCGGCGACGTTCGTCAACGCGACGTTCGGCTGGCCGGTGCTGCCGTCGGCCGACATGCCGGCGGGCGGCCCCGCGTATCCGCTGTCGGCGCTCGGCGTGCGGCTGCGCGTGAAGCCGTCCGATGCGTGGACCGTGATGGCCGGCGTGTTCGACGGCAATCCGGCCGGCCGACGCGACGGCGATCCGCAGAGGTTCGACGCGCACGGCACGAACTTCGATCTGCGCAGCGGCGCGCTGGTGATCGGCGAAGTGCAGTACGCGCTGAACGCGCCGCCCGCCGATCCGAAGGCGCCCGCGCCCGCGGGCCTGCCGGGTACGTACAAGTTCGGCGTCTGGTATCAGTCGCAACATTTCGACGACCTGAGCAACGACACGAACGGCGCGTCGCTCGCGAATCCGGCGAGCAACGGCATCCCGGCGAGCCATCGCGGCGACTACGGCTTCTACGCGGTCGCCGACCAGATGGTCTGGCGCCCGTCCGCCGACAGCCCGCGTGCGGTCGGCGTGTTCGCGCGCGTGATAGGCGCGCCGGGCGACCGCAACCTCGTCGATCTCGGCGTCAACGCGGGCGTCACGCTGAAGGCGCCGTTCGCGGGCCGCGACAACGACGTCGCCGGCCTCGCCGTCGGCTATGCGAAGGTCGGCTCGCATGCGCGCGCACTCGACGGCGCGATCGGCACGTACACGACGCCCGGCTATCCGGTGCGCACCGCGGAGACGGTCGTCGAGGCGACGTACCAGTTCCAGGTCACGCCGTGGTGGCAGATCCAGGCCGACCTGCAGCACGTGTTCCGTCCGTCGGGCGGCATTCCGAACCCGAACGCGTCAGGCGCGCGCATCGGCGACGAGACGATCGTCGGTGCACGCACGACGATCACGTTCTGACGCCGGGATGCCGGCGCGGGCCGCCCGATGCGGCCCGCGTCAGTCTCCGTACCGATCGAGCAGCTTCAGCGTGACGCCGTTGGTCCAGCCGAAGCCGTCCTGTAGCGGATACTCGCCGCCGCCTCCACCGCCCGCGCCGCTGCCTTCGACTACGTACTTCTCGACGAGCTTGCCCGCGGTCGCGTACACGTGCTTCACGCCGGCGAGAAAGCGCGTACCGATCTCGTTCGCGAGCGCGGTCTCGCCGTAGCGGTCGAGCCCCTCGATCGCGATCCAGTGCAGCGGCGCCCAGCCGTTCGGTGCGTCCCACTGCTGGCCGGTCGTGAGCGTCGTCGTCGCGAGGCCGCCGGCTTGCAGCAGCGTGTCGCGCACGTGCCGCGCGGTTTCCTTCGCGCGCCCGGGCGTCGCGGCGCCGGCGAACAGCGGATACAGCGCCGCGGCCGTCAGGTCGTCGCGCGGCTTGTCGAGCTGCCAGTCGTAGTCGCCGTAGTAGCCGTGGCGATTCCACAGATAGTGGTTGATCGCGGCCGCGCGCCGCTGCGCGCGCGCACGGAAATCGGCGACGCACGCGGCGTCGCGCGTGAGCGCGCAGCCTTTCGCGATCGTCGTTTCGAGATTGAACATCAGGCTGTTCAGGTCGACGGGCACGATCGACGTCGTGCGGATCGTCGTCAGCGTCTTGCCGTCGCCGAGCCAGCGCGAGCTGAAATCCCAGCCGCTTTCGGCGCCCGCGCGCAGATCGCGCCACACCTGCGGCGCGGGCCGATCAGGCGCGGCCTTCGCGGTCCGCACGTCCTCGAGATACGACTCGTCGCGCGGCGTGTCGCTCGCGTCCCAGTAGCGGTTCAGGATCGCGCCGTCGCGCATCGCGACCACGTGGCCGGCGGCACCGCCGCGCGGCGTCGTGCGCTCGCCTTCCATCCAGTACGCGTACTCGCGGCGCAGCGCGGGCAGATATTTCTGATAGACCTTGTCGCCCTCGACGCGCGCCGCGAGCGTCACCATGTACGCGAAGAACGGCGGCTGCGAGCGGCTCGCGTAATACGTGCGATTGCCGTTCGGCACGTGGCCGATCGTATCGATCAGGAAAGCGAAGTTGTCGAGCATGTCGTCGACGAGATCCTCGTGGCCCGCCTCCTGCAGCCCGAGCATCGTGAAATACGTGTCCCAGTAGTAGCCTTCGCGGAACCGGCCGCCCGGCACGACGTACGGCTTCGGCAGCGCGATCAGCGAACCGTATCGCGACGCGTCCACCGACGTGCGCGTGAGCCTCGGCCACAGCCAGTCGATGTGCGCGCGCAGGCCCTGGTTCGGCGGCGGCGTCACCGGCCGGTCGACGGGCGGCGCGAAGTGAGTATCGACGAACCGTTTCAGCGAAAAACCCGGCTGGTTCTTTTGTTGCGCGTACAACTTGATGATCGTCGCGGGATCGGTGTCCGGCATCGCGTCGACGAAGGTTTTCTGATCCGGATAAATCTGCGCGGTCTGCACCGCGACGAACAGATCGCCGTAGAGCCGGCTCGGCGGCGGCAGGATCGACGCGGCGGCGGGATGAGTGACGTCGGCGTGCGCGACACAGCCGGCGGTACAGAAATAGGCGGCCGCGAACGCGAAAAGCATGAATACGGACATCCGGCGGCGGACCGGATTCGCGACGGACGACGAAGACAAGACATAACGCGGCGTCATGGCCGCTTCCCTCCTTCCGATGGCGAGTTGAACGGCGGAACGATCTCCTGTCGCGCGGCGCGCTCGTGTCGATCGCCGTCGATCGCCGTCGACCCATGCGCGTCGGTGGTGTCGATACGAACGGAAACTGTCGCACGAAACGCAACATGCGGGCAACCGGTCATGCCCGACGCGACGCACGCCGCTTCGATCGCGATCCGCCGCCGACCCGCGCCACGCGGACTGTTTAGTTAACCGGAGCGCGGTTTTACGATGCGGCGCAATATCGTGCCGGCCCGCCGCGTCGCTTCGAAAGCGCGTGCCGACGCGTGACGCGCCGGCGACCGCCGTTGCATAATGGCGTCTTTGCCGCGCATCCCGCCCATGCCGCTCGCCGCCCACGCCTTCATTGCACCGCTGATCGTCGCCTGTGCACTGTTCATGGAAAGCGTGGATGCGAACATCATCGTCACCGCGTTGCCGTCGATGGCGCGCGACTTCGGTCACAGTCCCGTCACGCTGAACATCGCGATCACCGCGTACGTGGTCGGGCTCGGCGTGTTCATCCCGATCTGCGGCTGGCTCGCCGACCGTTTCGGCGCACGCACCGTGTTCCGCACCGCGATCGGCATCTTCGTCGTCGGCTCGCTGATGTGCGCGGCGTCGAACTCGCTCGCGATGATGACGTTCGCGCGCTTCGTGCAAGGCGTCGGCGGCGCGATGATGGTGCCGGTCGGCCGCATCATCATCTTCCGCGCGGTGCCGCGCGCCGAGCTCGTGCGCGCGATGAACTACCTGAGCATCCCCGCGCTGTTCGGCCCCGCGGCCGGGCCGCTCGTCGGCGGCTTCATCACGACCTATCTGCACTGGCGGCTGATCTTCCTGATCAACGTGCCGATCGGCCTGTACGGGATCTATCTCGCGAACAAGCACATCGCGAACACGCACGAGCCCGATCCGGGGCCGCTCGACACGTTCGGCTTCCTGCTGTCGGCGGCCGGCGCCGCGCTGCTGCTGATGGGCCTCACGCTGATCGACGGCGAGCTGACGTCGCGCACGAACGCGATCGCGATGTGCGTCGCCGGCGCCGCGATGATCGCGCTGTACGTGCCGTACGCGCGCCGCAAGACGCGGCCGGTGCTCGACCTGTCGTTCCTGCGGCTGCCGACCTATCACGCGAGCGTCGTCGGCGGCTCGCTGTTCCGGATCGGGCTCGGCGCGGTGCCGTTCCTGCTGCCGCTCGCGCTGCAGGAAGGGCTCGGGATGAGCGCGTTCCATTCCGGGCTGATCACCTGCGCGTCGGCCGTCGGCGGCGCGGTCAGCCGCTTCACCGCGACGCGCACGCTGCGCCGCTTCGGGTTCCGCACCGTGCTGATGTACAACGCCGCGTTCGCCGGGCTCGCGATCGCCGCATATGCGGCGTTCCGCCCGGGCATGCCGACCTGGGCGATCTGGACGATCGTGCTCGTCGGCGGCGTGTTCCCGGCGCTGCAGTTCACGAGCCTCAATTCGATGATCTACGCGGAAATCGCACCCGTCGACGCGGGCCGCGCGACGAGCCTCGGTAGCGTCGTCCAGCAGATGTCGCTCGGGCTCGGCGTCACCGTCGCGGGGCTCGTGCTTCATCTGTCGCACTGGATACAGGGGCATCCGACGATCGTCTGGTCCGACTTCTGGCCGGCGTTCATCGTCGTCGGACTGTTCTCGTTCGCGTCGATTCCGATCACCGGGCGGCTGCCGCCCCATGCCGGCGACGAGGTCGCGCGCGGCAAGCGTCGCAGGGAAAGCGACGAAAGAAGCGAAGAAAAGAAAGCGGAAGCGGAAGCGGAAAAAAAATCAGCGGACATCCACACGGGGCCGGTTGCATAACCGTATGGATGCCCGCTCAGGGTGCCGGGCGCTCATTGGGGGTTGAGCGCGCCGGGTTCGCCTCCTGCGTGCCATAGACATATCGTGCGTCGGAGGCGGACCGGTGCGCGCGATGAAGCGCGCTTGCAGATCACTATAGGGAAACTTTCGCGATTCATCTGTCAACCATTGTCAGATGCGGCGTGGATGCGCGGCGCGCGCGCCGCGCATTCACGCTACAGTGTCGCTCGTCCGTTCCTGACGCCGTCGCCCCGATGCTCACGCTCTCGCCCGCCGCCGCCCGCGCGCTCCACCTCGCCGCGCAGGGCCTGCTGACGCCACCGCGCCGCAAGGCGACCAAGGCGGACGTGCTCGACGCGATCCGGCGTATGGCGCAGTTGCAGATCGACACGATCCACGTCGTCGCGCGCAGCCCGTACCTCGTGCTGTACAGCCGGCTCGGCGCGTATCCGGCGCAGTGGCTCGACGAGCATCTGGCCGACGCGCAACTGTTCGAATACTGGTCGCATGAAGCGTGCTTCCTGCCGATCGAGCAGTTCGGCCTGATGCGGCACAAGATGCTCGACCCGTCCGGGATGGGATGGAAATACGCAGCCGACTGGCACGCGCGCCATCGCAACGACATCGACCGCCTGCTCGCGCAAATCCGCGCGACGGGGCCGGTGCGCTCGGCCGATTTCACGCGCAGCGGCGGCAAGGGCAACGGCTGGTGGGACTGGAAGCCGGAGAAGCGTCACCTGGAAGTGCTGTTCTCGACGGGCCAGTTGATGGTCGCCGAACGGCGCAACTTCCAGCGCGTGTACGACGTGCCCGAGCGCATCCTGCCCGACTGGAACGACGCGCGCGACCTGCCGCCGCGCGAGGCCGTGCTGCCGGCGCTGCTCGACCTCACATGCCGCGCGCTCGGGATCGTGCGCGCGGACTGGGTCGCCGATTACTACCGGCTGCCGCGCCGGTCGTACCGCGCGGAGCTCGACGCGCTCGCGAACGCCGGCGAGCTGATTCCGGTCGCCGTCGACGGCTGGAAGGAGCCGGGCTACGTGCATCGCTCGCTCGACGCGCTGCTGCCCGCCGCGGCAGCGAACACGCTGCGCGCGAGCGTGACGACGCTGCTGTCGCCGTTCGATCCGGTGGTCTGGGATCGGCGGCGAGCCGCCGCGCTGTTCGACTTCGACTACACGATCGAGTGCTACACGCCCGCGCACAAGCGCCGTTACGGCTACTTCTGCCTGCCGGTGCTGCATCGCGGGCGGCTCGTCGGTCGGATCGATGCGAAGGCGCATCGCGAGCAGCGCGTGTTCGAGCTGAAGCGCGTGCATCTGGAACCCGGCGTGCGCGCGGGCGCCGGGCTCGCGGCCGATCTCGGCAAGGCGGTCAGGAAGCTCGCCGCATGGCACGACACGCCCGACGTCAGGGTCGGCGACGCGCCGCCGGCGATCGCGCACGCGTTGGCGGGCGAATAGTGGCGCGCGGCGCGCGACGTCCGGCGAACGCGCCGCCGCATTGACGGCCCCGGCGGCCCCGGCGCTCAGTGGCTCGGAACCAGCACCGCGCGCCCGTTGATCCTGCCTTCGCGCAGCATCTGATAGACGTCGTTCGCGCGCTCGAGCGGATACGTCGTGTAGTCGATGTCGATGATGCCCTTGCGCTTCATGTCGAGCACTTCCATCAGCTCGACACGCGAGCCCCAGTACGGCACGCACAGCGACGCGCCCCACGGCACCACGCCCGCCGCGTAGTCGATGTGCCCGCCCGCGAGGCCGACGACCGTGAAGTCGCCGTTCAGGCCGACCGTCGCCGCGCCGAGCGCGAGCGTCGGCGCGGCGCCGACGAAATCCAGCACCACCGCGCATTTCTTGCTGCCGGTCAGCGCCCTGATCTGCTCGGCCGCGTCGGGCCGATCGGTGCGCACGACGTGATCCGCGCCGTGATGCCGCGCGACGTCGAGCTTGTCGTCGGCGATGTCGCCCGCGATCACGGTCGCCGCATACAGCTTCTTCAGGATCTGCACGGCCATGTGTCCAAGCCCGCCGATCCCGATCACGAACACGAAGCTCGACGGCGTGAGCTTCGCCGCCGAGCGCTTGATCGCGTGATACGGCGTCAGCGCCGCGTCGGACAGCGGCGCGACCTCGCCCGGCGCGAGATCGCCGAGCTTCACGAGCAGGCGCGGATGCGGAACGATCATGTACTCGGCCATTCCACCGTCGGTCCCGAGCCCGCCGCCGAGCACCGGCGACTCGGATTGATGCTCGCAGTAATTTTCGAACGACGCCTGGCACGGCGCGCAATGGCCGCAGCCCCATGGTCCGAACACCATCACGGGCTCGCCTATCTCGAAGCCGTCGACACCGTCGCCGAGCTGCTCGACCCAGCCGGCATTCTCGTGGCCGAGCGTGAACGGCTGCTTCTGCGCGCGCCGGCCGTGCTCGATCAGATGAAGATCCGAATGGCAGACGCCGGCCGCGGCCACCTTGACCAGCACTTCGCCCGGCTTCGGCACGGGCCTGTCGACGTCGACGACCCGGACATCGTTCACTCCAAACAGGCGCACTGCTTTCATCGTCCGTCTCCCGGTGAGGCGCGACGTCAGTCGCGCAACTTGCGAAAGCGCGGCGTGCCGTCGGCGAGCGATTCGTTGAACATCGCCTCGGGCCGCACCCACAGGCCGCGCGCATGCGGCCACAAATGCTCGTAGACGACGAGCGATTCCTCGGTCTCGGAATGGCGGGCGACGCCGATCACGCGGTACAAGCCGCCTTTGTAATGACGATGCGTCGCGAGCCGTTCGGCTTCCTGTTCGGTCATGGTGTGCGTGCTGCGTGAGAGAAGCGCCTATTGTATGCGTGGGTCGCGCCCGTGGGCGCGGCCCCGCGAGGAAAATCGCACCCGGCCGCGCGCCTTCTTTGACCTTTCACGACGGTCGCCGAGCACCGCATCGGTGCGCGTGCCCCGGTGAATATCGGGCATCCGCGTCGAACATCCGTGACGCGAATGTCCGGTAAGAATATTCGGGCCAATCACCTCGAAAATAAAGCGCATACTTGGGAGCGCTGCGGGGAGCGCTGCGCGCGACGCCCGACCCGATTCGACCAACGAACTCTCCAGGAGACTTCTCGATGTCCGACTCCGTGGCCACCTCCTCCCGTTCGAAGGCCGCGGCAGTCGTCCGCGTGACCGCCGGCAACTTCCTCGAGCAGTTCGACTTCTTCCTGTTCGGCTTCTATGCGACGCAGATCTCGTCGGTGTTCTTTCCGACGAGCAGCGATTTCGCGTCGCTGATGCTGACGTTCGCGGTGTTCGGCGCGGGCTTCCTGATGCGGCCGCTCGGCGCGATCGTGCTCGGCGCGTACATCGACGAAGTCGGCCGCCGCAAGGGGCTCATCGTCACGCTCGGAATCATGGCGAGCGGCACGGTTCTGATCGCGTTCGTGCCCGGCTATCAGACGATCGGCCTGCTCGCGCCGGCCCTCGTGCTGGTCGGCCGTCTGCTGCAGGGCTTTTCGGCGGGCGCGGAGCTCGGCGGCGTATCCGTCTATCTGGCGGAAATGGCGACGCCCGGCAAGAAGGGCTTCTATACGAGCTGGCAGTCGGCCAGCCAGCAGGTGTCGATCGTCGTCGCGGCGGCGCTCGGCTACGTGCTGAACGAATCGCTGAGCAAGACCGAGATAGCCGCGTGGGGCTGGCGCGTGCCGTTCCTCGTCGGCTGCATGATCGTGCCGCTGATCTTCATGCTGCGCCGCAAGCTGCAGGAAACCGAGGCGTTCCAGCATCGCTCGCATCGCCCGAGCACGCGCGAGGTGTTCACGACGCTGACGCGCAATTGGCCGGTCGTGATCGGCGGGATGATGCTCGTCGCGATGACGACGACGAGCTTCTATCTGATCACCGTCTACACGCCGACCTACGGCAAGACCGTGCTGCATCTGAGCACCGCGGACAGCCTGATCGTCACGCTGTGCGTCGCGGTGTCGAACTTCATCTGGCTGCCGATCGGCGGGATCATCTCCGACCGCATCGGCCGCCGCCCAGTGATGCTCGCGGTCACCGCACTGAACGTGCTGACCGCGTACCCGGCGCTGACGTTCCTCGCGCATGCGCCGACGTTCGGCAACATGCTCGTCGTGCTGCTGTGGATGTCGTTCATGTTCGGGATGTACAACGGCGCGATGGTCGTCGCGCTGACCGAGGTGATGCCGGTCGAGGTGCGCGTCGCCGGCTTCTCGCTCGCGTACAGCCTCGCGACCGCGGTCTTCGGCGGCTTCACGCCGGCGATCTCGACCGCACTGATCCACATGACCGGCAACAAGGCCGCGCCCGGCTTCTGGATGAGCTTCGCGGCCGCGTGCGCGTTCTGCGCAACCGCGCTGCTGTACAGCCGCCGCGGCGACGCGCGGCAGGCCGTCTGACGTTTCGCTCGACGACGCGGCCGCAGCTTGCACGGCTGCGGCTCGATTTTTGTCGAATTACTTCGGTATCCTGTCATTTTCTCCGATCGCATTTACGCGCGTTGCGTGACGTCAGTTTGACAGAAACATGACGTCGACAACGCATGCGCGTGCATGGCGCAAAATGCATGCGGGCAACCATCGTCCATTCGTCTTACCAACCGTTACACAAGCGACATCGTCGTAGCACCTGCCCTGAAAGGCCTCTCCTAGAATCGATCGTGCCGGCTTTGCTTCGATCGGCGCCGCGGCAGAGCGGCGGTCGAGCCGGCCCGGGCCCATGCCCGGACTCGTTCACTGCCACGGACCGCGGCTTGCGCCGCATGCTCTCCGTCCTTCAACCCGAGCCCGATTGAAAGGAGGTCCCATGACCCGTTTCCCTATCGCTACCCGTCTTGCCCTGTCTGCCGCCGGTCTGCTTCTCGTCGCCGCGACGGCGAACGCGCAAACCGCGCAACCGATGCAGCCCGCGCCTTCCGCGCAAACCGCACCGTCGTCGACCACGCCGTCCGCGCCTTCTTCGATGCAGCCGTCCGCGCCTTCGTCAATGGAGCCGTCCGGTCAGTCGTCGATGCACTCGTCCGCGCAATCGTCCACCGACGTGCGGCTGCATGAGGCCGACCAGTCGTTCATCACCGACGGCACGAAGGCCGTGTCGACGCAACGCGACGCGGCGCGCATCGCCGATTCGCGCTCGTCGGACAGCCAGGTCAAGGCATTCGCGGAACGCGTCGTCACCGACAACGCAAAGATTTCCAGCGCGATGCGCGCGGCGAGCCCGCGCGGCGTCGACGTGCCCAACAACGATCCGAACCCGACCGCGCTCGACAGCATCAAGGACCTGCGCGGCGACGCGTTCGACAAGGCGTACATCGAGCAGGTCGCGCTGAGCGGCGAGCAGAAGACGCTGTCGGTGTTCCAGGCCGAGATCGCGTCGGGCCGCGACCAGAAGCTGACCAGCGTCGCGCGTCAGGCGCTGCCGATTCTGCAGGCGCATTACGCGGAAGCGCAGAAGCTCGCGGCACGCAAGCACCTGAGCGCGCAGTAACGCGCGAGCGCATCGTGCGCTCGCCTTCCCTCGGGATCGAGGACGAGTCGATCGGCTCGCCCTCGATCCGGGGCGAAAGCGATCGCGATCGCTTTCGCCCGACCTTAGCAGAGCCGCGCGCCGCGCCCGACGACGTCAGCCGAGATACGCGGCGAGCCGTTGCCGGATCGCGTCCGCCTCGTCGTGCAGCGCGGCCGTGAACGCATCGACGAGCAGATTCTTCGGTCGATGCTCGGGCACGATCACGCTGACACGGAACGGAAACGAGCGCGTCAGCGGCCGGATATGCAGATCGCGCCCCGCGAAATCGAGCGCGGTCAGCGGATTCACGATCGCGAGCCCGAGCCCCTGTCGCACGAACGCGCACACCGACACCGCCGACGGCGTCTCGATCACCGAGCGCGGCGCCGCGCCGAGTTGCGCGAACGCGTCGTCGATCAGGATCCGGTACGGATCGTTCAGCGACAGGCTCACGAACGGATGCGCGACGAGATCGTCGAGATCGAGCGCGGCCTTCGCGAGCAGCGGATGTCCGTCCGGCAGCACGCACACCTCGTCCACTTCGAGCAGCGGCGCGAGCACGGTGCCGGCCGGCGCGACATCGTGCTCGGTCAGCCCGACGTCGTAGCGCTGCGCGGTCAGCCATTCCTCGAGCACCGGCGATTCCTGCGCGGCCACCGACACGCTGACGCCTGCGTGCGCCGCATGAAACCGCCGGCACGCGCCGGGCAGGATCGCGTGCGTAAACGCGGGCAGCGCGATCACCGACAACTGGCCGTCGCGGAATTCGCGCAATCGCGCGGCCGTCGCCGCGACGCGCTCGAGCCCCACATACGCGAGCCGCACGTCGTCATACAGCGTCAGCGCGGCCATCGTCGGCCGCAGCCGCCCGTGCACGCGCTCGAACAGCGCGAAACCGACCGTCTGCTCGAGCCGCGCGAGCTCGCGGCTCACGGTCGGCTGCGACGTATACAGCAGCTCGGCCGCGCGCGTCGCGCTGCCCGCGAGCATCAGCGCACGGAATACCTCGATCTGGCGATGCGTGAGCGCGGCCATTCATCTATATCCAATATGAATTGATTGTCGACAAATCCGCATTTTACGGCATGACCGTTTCGGCGCATCATCACGAGCATCGTTCATTCCGTTCCAGCCAGGATCTCGCCATGTCCATCGACTCCCGCCAGTTCGCGTCGCTCGCGCAGCAATACGGCACCCCGCTCTGGGTGTACGACGCCGACGTGATCCGCGACCGCATCGCGCAACTGCGCCGCTTCGACGCGATCCGATACGCACAGAAGGCATGCTCGAACGTCCATATCCTGAAGCTGATGCGCGAAGAAGGCGTGCTCGTCGACGCGGTGTCGGGCGGCGAGATCGAGCGCAGCTTCGCGGCCGGCTTCTCGCCGGACGGCGAGCCGGAGGGCGTCGTGTTCACCGCCGACCTGATCGACCTGCCGACGCTCGCGACCGTGCTGAAGCACCGCGTGACCGTGAACGCGGGTTCGCTCGACATGCTCGAGCGTATTGGCAAACATGCGGGTCAACATGCGGGCGAGCAGTCGCCCGGCCATCGCGTGTGGCTGCGGATCAACCCGGGCTTCGGCCACGGCCACAGCAACAAGACCAACACCGGCGGCCCGCAGAGCAAGCACGGGATCTGGATCGGCGACGTGCCGCGTGCCATCGAGATCGTGCGCCAGTACGGGCTGAAGCTCGTCGGCATCCACATGCACATCGGCTCGGGCGTCGACTACGGGCATCTGTCGCAGGTTTGCGACGCGATGGTCGACCTCGTCACGTCGCTCGACCACGACATCGACGCAATCTCGGCGGGCGGCGGGCTGTCGGTGCCTTACCGCGACGGCGAATCGCGCATCGACGTCGAGCATTACTTCAGCCTGTGGGACGCCGCGCGCAAGCGGATCGAACAGCATCTCGGCCACGCGGTGCGGATCGAGATCGAGCCGGGCCGCTTCCTCGTCGCGGAAGCCGGCACGCTCGTCGCGCAGGTGCAGTCGATCAACCGCCGGCCGAAACACGATTTCGCGCTGATCGACGCCGGCTTCAACGACCTGATGCGCCCGGCGATGTACGGCAGCTATCACGGCGTGACGGTCCACACGCCGGACGGCGCGGCACCCGTTGGCCGGCCGCTCGCGGACGTTGCGATCGCGGGCCCGCTGTGCGAATCCGGCGACGTGTTCACGCAGGATGCCGGCGGCGTGGTCACGCACCGCCAGTTGCCGCAGCCGCAAATCGGCGATCTGCTTTATTTCCAGAACGCGGGCGCGTACGGGTCGTCGATGTCGTCGAACTACAATAGCCGGCCGCTCGCGGCCGAAGTGCTCGTCGATCGCGGCGCACCGCGGCTGATCCGCCGCCGGCAGACGATCGCGGAGCTGCTCGCGCTCGAGCTCGACGTGTAACGCGGCAGCGGTCAACCCGGCGCCGGCGCCCCCCCGCGCCGCCTACCCCGGCCGGCGCACCGGCATCGCGCGCGAGAAATACTTCGCACCGGCCACGCAGCCGACGACGACCGCCGTCGCCGCGACCATCGACGCCGGCACCCGCTCGTGCAGCAGCACGGCGGCCAGCACGAGGCCGAAGAACGGCTGCAGCAGCTGCAGCTGACCGACGCCCGCGATCCCGCCGAGCGCGAGCCCGCGATACCAGAACACGAAGCCGATCAGCATGCTGAACAGCGACACGTACGCGAGCCCCCACAGCGCGGCCGGATCGACACCGGCGAGCGACGCGGGCCGCGCGATCCACGCGAGCGGCAGCATCACCGGCAGCGACAGCACGAGCGCCCACGAGATCACCTGCCAGCCGCCGAGCGCCCTCGACAACCGCGCGCCTTCCGCATAGCCGAGCCCGCAGACGACGATCGCCGCGAGCATCAGCGCGTCGCCGGACGACGATGCGCCGGCGCCGGCGCGCAGCGCGAACGCGCCGACCGCGACGCTGCCCGCGACCGAAAAGATCCAGAACGGCAGCCGCGGCCGCTCGCCGCCGCGCCACACGCCGAACAGCGCGGTCGCGAGCGGCAGCAGCCCGACGAACACGATCGCGTGCGCGGACGTCACGTGCCGCAGCGCAAGCGCGGTCAGCAACGGAAAGCCGATCACGACGCCGAGCGCGACGAGCACCAGCGGCATCAGCGCGTCGCGGGTCGGCCGCGCCTGGCGCAGCGCAACCAGCAGGATCAGGCCGAGCGCGCCGGCAATGGTCGCCCGCGCGCACGTCGCGAAGATCGGGTCGAGGCTCTGCACCACGACGCGCGTGGCCGGCAGCGAGCCGCTGAAGATCAGAACGCCCAGCATCCCGCTGAGCCATCCGTCGGTCGTCTTTTGCATCGGAAGTCCATCCGTGGGAGGGAAAATCCAATGATCCGGCACGGCCGGAAAAAGCGTAAGCTACGGAGCAATACAATTTTGCAAAACTGTACTGATCATCTTTCCGTACAGTTCACGGACACATGATGGACGCTTCACTGCCTGATTCACTGCCTGATTCACTGCCCTATTCGCCACCTTCGCCGTCCGCACCGGCACGCACCCGCGTCGATGCGGTGATGCACGCGCTGCGCGAGCGGATCGCGAGCCGCGCGCTGATGCCCGGCGCGCGCGTGCCGTCAATCCGCGCGATGGCCGATCTGCTGCGGGTGTCGAAGTCGACGGTCGTCGACGCGTACGAGCGGCTCGCCGGCGAAGGCGTGCTCGTCGCGCGACGCGGATCGGGCTTCTACGTGTCCGGGCACGCGCCGCCGCTCGCGCTCGCCGATCTCGGCCCGCGCCTCGACCGCGAGCTCGATCCACTGTGGCTCACGCGCCAGTCGCTCGAAACCGGCGCGACCGACGCGAAGCCCGGCTGCGGCTGGCTGCCTGCGTCGTGGCTGCCCGACGAGAGTCTGCGGCGCGCGTTGCGGGCCGCGTCGCGCGACGCGCCCGATCCGCTCGTCGAATACGCGACGCCGCTCGGCCTGCCCGCGCTGCGCCAACAACTCGCGTGGCGGCTCGCGCAGCACGGGATCGACGCCGATCCCGCGCAGATCGTGCTGACCGACGGCGGCACGCACGCGCTCGACCTCGTGTGTCGGATGCTGCTCGAGCCGGGCGACACCGTGCTGCTCGACGATCCGTGCTACTTCAACTTCCAGGCGCTGCTGCGCGCGCACCGCGCGCGGATCGTCAGCGTGCCCTACACGCCGAACGGGCCCGATCTCGCACGCTTCGAACAGGCGCTGATCGCGCACCGGCCGCGGCTGTACATCACGAACGCCGCGCTCCACAATCCGACCGGCGCGACGCTCGCGCCGACCGTCGCGCACCGGCTGCTGACGCTCGCGAACGAGCACGACCTGCTGATCGTCGAGGACGACATCTTCGCGGATTTCGAGACCGAGCCCGCGCCGCGCCTCGCCGCGTTCGACGGGCTCGCGCGCGTCGTGTCGATCGGCAGCTTCTCGAAGACGCTGTCGGCCGCGCTGCGCTGCGGCTACATCGCTGCGCGACCCGCGTGGATCGAGCCGCTCGTCGACCTGAAGCTCGCGACGTCGTTCGGCAACGCGCAGCTCGCCGCGAACGTCGTGCACCGGATGCTCGTCGAGGGCACGTACCGGCGCCACCTGGACGGCCTGCGCGCGCGGCTCGCCGACGCGATGGGCGACACGCTGCGGCGGCTCGCGCGCGCGGGGCTCGAGGTCTGGACGCGTCCGCGCGCCGGAATGTTCGTGTGGGCCAGGCTGCCGGACGGGCTCGATGCGGCGCGCGTGGCACGCCATGCGCTCGATGCGCGCGTCGTGCTCGCGCCGGGCGACGTGTTCAGCGCGTCGCGCAGCGCGACGTCATTCATGCGCTTCAACGTGTCGCGCTGCAACGGGCCCGCCACGTTCGACGCGCTCGCGCGCGCGATGGACAGCACGCGCGCGTCGTGTCACGATCGCGTCCCGGGGCCGAACGAGGCCGAAGCATGTCCCAGTCCACGACGATGACGAAAACGACAGGAATGACGATCGCACCGCCTCTTTCGCCGAGACAAAAGGCCGCCCGCTCGCTCGTCTGGGCGGCGCTGCTGCTCGCGGCGCCGGCGCTGCGCGCGCAGTCCGCGCCGGACGCCGCCCACGCGGACGCCGCCGACGCACGTACCACCGACACACGTCCCGCCGGCGCGCGGCATGCGCCGTACGTCGTCGTCGATACCGGCCACACGCCCGCGCACCCGGGCGCGACCGGTGCGAGCGGCCGCGTCGAATATCTGTACAACCTCGATCTGTCGGCCGCGGTCGCACAACGGCTGCGCGCGCACGGCGACCGCGTGCTGCGCACGTCGGCCGACGGCCGCGAGATCGCGCTGACCGAGCGCTCGACGCAGGCGCCCGACGCGGACCTGTTCGTGTCGATCCATCACGATTCGGTCCAGCAGCCGTTCATCGACGCGGGCCGGCAACGCGAATTCCACGGTTTCGCGGTGTTCGTGTCGGAACGCAATCCGCACTACACGCAGAGCCTGCGCTGCGCGAAAGCGATCGCCGAGCGGCTCGTCGCGTCCGGCGAGACGCCGTCGCTCTATCACGCGCAGCCGATCCGCGGCGAGAACCGCCCGCTGCTCGACGCGCATCTCGGCATCCATCGCTTCGACGACCTCGTCGTGCTGCGCACCGCGCCGATTCCCGCGGTGCTCGTCGAGGCCGGCGTGATCGTCAATCCGGACGAGGAACAGCGGCTCGCGCGGCCCGACACGATCGCGAAGCTATCCGAAGCAATCGCGGGCGGCATCGAAACGTGCACCGCGCCGCAATGACGCGCGGCGGACGTCACGCCGCGCGGCGCCGCATCACAGAAACCATCGATACTCGCGCGCGCTGATCTCGTTCCTGAAATCGAGCTCTTCCTGCCGCTTGTTCTCGCAGTAGACCATCACGAACTCGCTGCCCATCCCTTCGCACACGGCCGGATGCCCCTGCATCGCCGCGACCGCCGACAGCATCTCCTTCGGGAAATCGATCCCGCTGCCGCGATCCTCGTTCAGCGGCGCGATCGGCTCGAGGCCCGCGTCGAGGCCGTGCTCCATCCCGGTCAGGATCGCCGCGAGCACCAGATACGGGTTCGCGTCCGCGCTCGCGAGCCGATGCTCGATCCGCAGGTTTTTCGCATCGGACTCCGGAATGCGGATGCACGCGTCGCGATCCTCGAAGCCCCAGCTCGCGCGGCTCGCCGCGTTCACCATCGAGCCGTAGCGCCGGTACGCGTTGTGGTTCGGCGCGAACACCGGCATGCAGTGCGGCAGCAGCGCGAGACAGCCGGCCACCGCGTGACGCAGCGGACGCTGGTTGTCGAGCGCGAGCAGATTGCGGCCGCTCTCGTCGTAGAGGCTCACGTGCACGTGCATCCCGCTGCCCGGCGCGTGCAGGTACGGCTTGCCGATGAAGCTCGCGCGATAGCCGTGCTTCAGCGCGACGCCGCGCGTGCTGCGGCAGAACATCGCCGACCAGTCCCCCGCGCGCAGCCCGTCGTCGCAATGGCCGAAGTTGATCTCGAACTGGCCCGGCCCGAGCTCGGCGGTGATCACCGTCGCGTCGACACCCTGCTCGCACGCGACGTCGACCATCTCGTGCAGCACGTCGGAGAAGCGCGACAGCCGCTCGATGTGCATGTTCGGCTGATCGTCGCGATCGTCCGACAGGCGATCGCGCGGATACTTCGGCATCCCGTCCTCGAGCTGCGCGTCGAACAGATAGAACTCGAGCTCGAACGCGACGACCGGCCGGATGCCACGCCGCGCGAGCCGCTTCAGCACGCGCGCGAGCACCTCGCGCGGCTCGAACTCGACCGGCGCGTCGGTCCCGTCGGTCGTGATCAGCATCTGGCCGAGCGGCTGCTTCTCCCAGGTCACCGGCTTCAGCGTGCCCGGGATCAACCGGCGCACCGCGTCAGGATCGCCGTCGTTGAAGCAGTAGTCGCCGATCTTGTAGAGCCCGCCCTGCGTGCCGAGCAGGATGCAGTTCTGCGGCAGCTTCAGCAGCGAGCCGGCCGCGACCTTCTCGAGCGCGTCGATCGGATAGCGCTTGCCATAGAAGTGCCCGGGCAGATCGAGGCAGATCAGGTCGACGTAGCGGATCTCCGGATGCGCGGCGCGAAACGCGCGGACCTCGGCGACCAGATCGGTAACGGCAGCATTCATGATTCTTGTCCTTCTGATGCGATGGCGATGCCAATGGCGACGGCGCGCGGCGGCGCCGGAACGTCCGGACGAACTCCGTCGACGGCCGTCCGCGTCGCGGGCGCCCGTCCATCCGGACTGCAAACGATTCGATTCGCGCGGGACGGCGACGTGCCGCCCGCGCTCACTCAGGTGAAGACCCAGATGACCCGTGTCGGCCGATCGGTGAGGTTCGCGTAGCGGAACCGCGCATGCGCGGGCACCTGGAACGCGTCGTTCAGCCCGAGCGTGACCGGCTCGCTGTCGTCGAGCCAGACCGTCAGCTCGCCTTCGAGCACGAAGCCGCCCTGCTCGTCGCGGTCGTCGACCGGACGCTCGCCGCTGCTCGCGCCGGGCGCGAGATGGCTTTCGAGCATCGAGAAGCGCGCGCGCATGTTCGGCGACACGAGCACGTCGGTGATGCCCTCCGCGAAATACAGCGTGCGGCGCTCGCCGGGGCGCGTGACCCACGGCACCGAGCGCGGCTTGCTGAGGCTGTAGAAGTACGTGTGCGGCGCGTCGAGCGCTTCGCAGATCGCGGTCAGATCGGCAACGGTCGGACGCGACAGCCCGCGCTCGACCTGCGACAGAAAGCCGACCGAGCGGCCGATCCGGTCGGCCAGGTCGTTCAGCGTCACTTTGCGATGCTTGCGCAGATCGCGGATCAGGATCGCGAGGCTTTCTATCTCTTCCTGCTCGTTCATCGTGTTCCTCACTCGGGCCGGGGCGCGCTGGACGGGTCGCGTCAGACGGTATCGCGCAAACGGTACCAGGCCTTGCCGACCGCTTCCAGCGGCGCGGCGAAGCGCTCGCCGCCCGGGAAGCGCGGATTGCGGATACCGCGATACAGCGCGAGCAGCCGGTCGTCGCCGAGAATCGCGTCGGCGACCGCGCGCGCACCCGCGAGCGTCGGCAGCACGCCGTGCCCTGAAAAGCCCTGTAGCCAGTAGCGTTGCCCGTGTCGGCCGATGTCGGGCGTGCGGCGCATGCTGATGTCGATGTGCCCGCCCCACGCGAACTCGAGCTTCACGCCGCGCAACTGCGGGAACGCGCGCTCGAGCGGCGGGCGCGTCGCCTCCGCGATGTCGGCCGGAATGCCGCCGAGATACGTGCAGCCGCCGCCGAACAGCAGCCGGTTGTCGGGGCTCAGGCGGAAATAGTCGGGCACGAACTGGTTGTCGATCACGCAGCTGTTCTTCGGCAGCAGCGCGCGCGCGAGCGCGGGATCGAGCGGCTCGGTCGCGACCTGATAGGTGCCGACCGGCAGCATGCGCCGCGCGAGCGCGGGGTCGAGACGATCGATGTACGAGTTGCACGCGAGCACGAGCACGTCCGCGCGCACTTCGCCCGCCGCGGTGCGCGCGATATAGCCGGACGACGTTTCCTGATAGCCGAGCACGCGGCTCTGCTCGAAGATGCGGCCGCCGGCGCGCTCGATCGCCTGTGCGATGCCGAGCGCGAGCTTCAGCGGATTCAGGTGGCCGGCCTCGGGATCGTAAAGCGCGGCCAGATAGCGCGGGCTGCCGATCCATTCGGGCATCTCGTCGCGCGGGATCACGCGCAGGCGGTCGTAGCCCCAGCGCTCGGCCGCCTCGTCGCGCGCCTGTTCGAGCAGCGCGACACGCCGCGGCCGCACCGCGGCCCACAGGCTGCCCGGCCGGTAGTCGATGTCGAAGCCGTGCCGCACCGGCAGCTCGCGGACTTCGGCGGCGGCCCAGCGCATGCTGTCCCACAGCTCGCGCGCGCGGGCACGACCGAGCGAATTCTCCAGCGGCGGCATGTCGCACGACCAGCCGAGCAGCGCCTGCCCGCCATTGCGGCCCGACGCGGCCCACGCGACGCGGCTCGCCTCGAGCACGACGACGCGCTTGCCCACCGACGCGAGCCGCAGCGCGGTGTGCAGCCCGCTGAAGCCCGCGCCGACGACGAGCACGTCGGCGTCGACCCGCCCGTCCAGCGAGGGATGAAGCGGGATCGGCGCCGGGTGGGTGCCGGCGTAGTAGCTCGCGACGTGGTGGGCCGACTGCACGAACATGAATGCTCCGGTGAAATTTATGGCGTGAAATTTCATGAAAAAATATCACGTAAATTTCATGGAGGCAAGGGGCAAGGCACGCATACGCCCGACAGCCCGACGAACTAAAGGTGCTGTCTTTTCAAGCGGTTCGGTCGAGATTTAACACTTCGCACAGATGGCGCAACTTCGCATATAACGCCTGGTCGCTAGCGAAGCACACGACTTAGCGACATGCTCCGCCCCCCACCGAATATTAGGGCCGAGAAACGAGAAACACGCACTTTTAGAGACGAATGCGTCGATCTCGGGTGCCAGCACATGGAGATCCACTCGTCAGCTTTACGGAACGCAAGCGTCGGGCTCTGGACAGACACAATTGCCGTAAATTTGTCTTTCTGCCCCGCCGACCATGCTGAGCGCGACTGGCGATAGCCACGGTCCGAGAATGCGACGCGCTTGATGTCCACCGCTTGCGCCAGCCGATTTTCTTCGTTACTTGAAGTGATGGATGTATAGCTCTTCCAAGTGTTGTCCGACTCGTCGAACATGAGCTGGGCTCGCCTGATCTCTTCTTCACCGCCTGGCTCGTCCGGCGCCAGCGCGACGTGACGGAGAACCAGATAACCGTGGGAAAACGAAGCGTCCGCCCGTGCAAATGCGATCGACGATGTGAGATGGCTCTCGTACATTGCCTTTTGTGCGACCGTGCTCTGATAGGAGCCGAGCACGCCTATTGCCCCACGGCACAGCAATAACAGGCCGCGAAAACCAACCGCTATTGCACGCGTCCTGATCGTCAAGTGCGTCGCCTTACCCGATTCCGGCAAAGACTGACGGTTCGCAATCGGGGCATCGACATTAATGTCGATGCCTCTGCCCGCCGCACGAGCCGTATTGCGTCTGTCGACGGCCTCCGCGACAGACGCTTCAGTTCAGGCAGCAGGCTCCACGGGGCGAATCACGTTGGCGCTGACTGCAACGCCCGGTCCCGAGAATTCGATCATCTCCGCACCCAGGTATTCGACGATCTCGAGATCCGCAAGGCCGTTTATCACGTGGAACGTGGTTGGCAACTGTTCGAACGTTGCGCGATTCCACCTCACCGAACCGCCCTTGCCTTTCCACTTGCGGAAATTCGCATCGCTGAATTTGATCGGCGACGTATCGCCTGCGGCGCCGGCCAACGGTTGCGAAGTCGTGGCATAGGCGATGTCGCACCCACCACTGCCCGACGGTCCAGTTCGCGGCATGTATTTGTAGAACAGCGTTGCACCACCTGGACCAGGCAGCTTTCTGTCGCCCGTGGTTTCGGCGAGACCGTGCAGGTCGATTTCGAAGAACCGAAAGCCGAACCACGAAGCTTCACCGCCTGCGTTACCCGCCGCGTGATCGATACGCAGGTCCGGGATGTCCGCAAAAAGCTTCGGAAAGCCCAGTTCTTCGCGGCCAGTCATGATCGCATCCGGAACGCCTTCGAACAGGACCGGGCAAAACGCGCCTTCGATCCTCTCCGTCTTGCCCTGATAGACGACGGGCACCTCGACGTTGAGAATGCCGTAGCCGCGCCCTGCCAGCCAGTAGAGATTGTGAAAAAAGGCCAGCGAAACATAGACCTCCGGCTCGCCGCGCAACTCGAATCCGGGCGGCAGGATACGTTCGAGGCTTGAGCGCTCGGTGAGGTAGCTCACGGTCATCCACTGGGCTTTCATCGTGCCCGCCTCTTCGGGCGTCCAGATCGTGCCGTCGGCCTTCTGGCGCGGACCCGGTGCGGGCCCGAACACTGCAGGCATGCGATAGCGCATGCCGGGCTTGAATTCGACTGTCATTTAGGTGCTCCTGTATTCAATCAGTTTCAGAACGGGTAGCGACGCGGCGTCGTCTGCAGGGTCAGCCAGCGCAGTTCGGTGAATTCGTGTATGCCAGCGCGACCGCCGAAGCGACCGAAACCGCTGGCCTTGACGCCGCCGAACGGCATCTGCGCTTCGTCATGCACCGTCGGGCCATTGACGTGACAGATACCCGATTCGATGCGCTTCGCGACTTCCAGTGCGCGCGCCAGATCGCTGCCGAATACCGCCGCGGAAAGGCCGTACTCGTTGTCGTTGGCGCAGGCGATCGCTTCTTCGACGCCGTGCACGCGCACGATGGGCTTCACGGGGCCGAACGACTCCTCGCGGTAGATCATCATGTCCGGCGTCACGTGATCCAGCAAGGTGGCCGGCATGAGCGTGCTCGTTGCCTTACCGCCGCAGAGCAGGCGCGCCCCCTTTTCGATGGCATCGTCGATCAATGCGTTACAGCGTGCGACCGTGCTCATATCGATCACCGACCCCAGCACGACCGGATCCTTGCCACGCGGATCGCCGAGCGGCAGCGCACGTGCCCGAGCCGCGAGGCGGATCGCAAAGTTATCCGCAATCCGCGCATCGACGATGATGCGCTCGGTGGACATGCAGATCTGCCCGGAATTAGCGAACGCACCGAAGATCGCCCCATCAACGGCGGCATCGATATTGGCGTCGTCGAGCACGACGAGGGGTGCTTTGCCGCCGAGTTCCAGAACGACAGGCTTCAGGTGCTGCGCGCAAGTGGTGGCGATGATGCGGCCCACTCGCGTCGAGCCCGTGAAGTTCACGCGCCGCACGGCCGTGTGTGCGATCATCGCTTCGACCACCGCCGCCGCATCGACCGGCGCGCTCACCACGAAGTTCACCACACCCGGCGGGAAGCCCGCTTCGTTCAGTGCTTCGACGATGAGCCCCTGCGTACGCGGACACAGTTCCGAGCCCTTGAACACCACCGTGTTGCCGCAGGCAAGCGGAACGGCGATCGAGCGCATGCCGAGGATCACCGGGGCGTTCCACGGGGCCATCCCGAGCACGACGCCGGCCGGCTGACGAACGGCGAGCGCGAGACTGCTGGGGATATCCGAGGGAATCACCTCGCCGCTGACCTGAGTGGTCAAGGCGGCGGCTTCGCGAAGCACCCCGGCAGCGAGGTTGACATTGAAGCCACCCCACGATGCGCTCGCGCCGGTTTCCGATGCCATGGCTTCGATGAACTGCCCTGCGCGGGCTTCGACAGCATCGGCGGCTTTGAGCAGCCGCGCGCGGCGTTCGCCGGGACCGACCTGCGACCACGAAACAAAGGCCCGCGCGGCGGCATCGACCGCGGCGCGAACGTCGTCGATGGTCGCAGCGGCGGCGCGAGAGACGACTTCGCCACTAAGCGGGTTACGCCGCTCAAAAGTGGCGCCGGAAGACGACGGTACTGTCTTTCCGTCTATCAGAAGATTGACTTCGAACATGATTGAATCCTTTGTACTGCGAATTTAAAATTAGCGAGGGCCGTCACAGATATGCGCAACACGTTGCGACGCGCTTCAGAGACCCACCCGTCGTCTTCAGACGCGCTCTTCGGCGACCGTGTTCTCGATGTAGCCGAGCTGCTCGATTTCGACTCGCACGACGTCGCCCGGCTGCAGGAACTTGCCGAGGGCGATGCCAACATTCGCGCACGTTCCGGTCGCGATCAGATCGCCCGGTTCGAGCGTCATCACTTGCGAAAGTTCATGGATCTGCTGCCAGATGTTGTAGATCATGCCGCCGGTGCTCGCGCTCTGGCGCGGCTCGCCGTTGACCGACAGGCTCATCTGCAACGCGTGTGGATCGGCGATCTCGTCGACGGTCGTGATCCAGGGGCCAATCGGTCCATGGCTGTCGAAGGATTTTCCGAGCGTGAACGTCGGGCTCTTGAATTGCCAGTCGCGCGCGGTCACGTCGTTGGCGACAAAATACCCGCCAACCACGCTGGGCGCCTCTTTGATCGACACGTAGCGGCAACGCTTGCCGATCGCGACGCCCAACTCCGCTTCGTAATCCATCTTCTCCGACACGCGAGGCTTGTAGATCGGATCGTACGGGCCCGTGATACAGGTGACCTGCTTGTTGAACCACAACTGATCCTTTGGCACAGCGACGCCGGCGCGCGCCGCCTCTTCGGCGTGGTCGTGATAGTTCATCCCGATCGCGAGGTACTTTTGCGGATCAGGAATGGGGGCCTCTAGACGGACCTCTGCAAGCGGTACCCCTCCCGTCGCGCCAACCAGCTTTCCCGCCAATCGTTCGATGAGAGCCGGCCCTGCAGCCAGCACCTCGCGGATCGTCGTGGGCGCAATCGGATCGAGCATCGCCAGCGGCACGACGCGTTCATTCGCGATCGCGCCGATGGTCGTGGCGCCTCGGTAGGTATAGCGTGCAAGTTTCATGCAAAGGTTTCCTTAAAAAATATCCGGGAAGGCGATCAAAAGAAGAACTCGGGGGTCAGTGGGGGCGCCCACTGACTGAGCTCGTCGTTGGAGATTTCAGCGTGACCGACGGGGGTGCTGTCGTTCACGAGGTCGCCGTCGGTCCAGTGTTCGATCTTGTTGCCGAACGGGTCACGCCAGTAGTCGAAGATCTGGCTGCCCTGAACGTGGCGGCCCACGCCCCATGCGTGCGTGTAACCGCATGCTCGTAGGTGTTCACCGCCCTGGAACACGTCGTCGAGATCCAGCACCTCGAACGCCGCATGGTCGAAGCGCGCAGCGCTTTCCTGTGTGGCCACCAGCGCAATAGTGTGGTGATCGGTCCACTGATCGTCCAGGCCACAGTGCAAGAACGCGGCGATCGTGTTCTGCTCGGCGCCGGCCCAGTAGGTATCCGAAGTACGAAAGCCAAGAACGTCACGGTAAAACGCCAGCGTTTCCTGAAAGTTCGGGACAAGCACGGCGACGTGCCCGAGGCGGACGACCGAGCTCGGTCCGCGCGCCACACGAACTGTTTTACCGAAACGCTCGCGTCGCACAGTCGGATTCATCGCAACCGGCTCGCGGCTCGGCAGCGGTTCATGGCGCGCCTGGCCGTGTAGTACATCGACGACGAACCCAGCAGGGTCGGTCAAGCGCACACGCTTGCCACCACCCGGTTCAGAATTGTCCTCGACTCTCACACCGAGATGCGCCGCGAGGCGCTCAAGATCTTCGTATTTCTGTACGAGCAGCCCGAAACCGATCGTTCTATTGGTGACTCCCAACTCGCTGATATGCGAGTGGTGCACTGCCCCGGCGGTACGCATGTACAGCGTGCTGCCGGTATGCGCAACCGTGTGCAGACCAAAATCGGTCAGAAACTGTCCTATGCGCTCAAGATCCGTAACCTGGTAGCGCACAAACCCGATGTCCTCAACGGTGATCACATTTCTCCCCTGGTTTTCTGATGGGCGCAATATGAGCGTCCGCCCGGTTCGCTTCCGCCCAAAGCGGATATTGGATAGAGGCGAATGGATTTAAAAAAATGGCCGCTTAAGTCTTCCAAACGGTACCCGTCCGGGGCCGTGCCCGCAGGCGAACCACGAAAGATTTCTACTACAAAGACCAAGGCGCCCCACACATCAACGATCACTTTCCTTTCAGTAGTACTTGCTTGCTGACTCGGGCCTCACATACGGCCAACTGGACGGGCGATGTCTGGCAGCATTCGGCAACGGGTTGTTTCTTCAGTAGCCCGACGCGGGGCCGGCAGCGCGCATCGTGGAACACGCGAGAGAAAGCTCGCCATGCAGGTCCGATTACATCCAACGCTTCCACAATCTGACCAGCACACATTTGTCGCTTTCAGCCCTGAGAGTGCTTGGGAGGTGCGATCTTGTTGATACCGCTCCAATGTTCGGCAAGCTTTCCATCACGGACGCGATAGGCATCGAACACAAAAAAGGGATAAGTCCGCGTCGGATCGCCCGGCTCAGGCTGCGGGAACTCGCCCGCAATTACCACAATGTCGCCCTCTGCCACGAGAAGCGCCGGCGGCATCGTCAGGTCCGGCTTGACGGGCTGTGGTGGCAGACCGCGAAAGGTTTCGGTTACGAAGGCTTCCAAGCCAGCGCGGCCGCTGGGCAGATGGGAACCGTGCTGATGGTAATCCTCAGTGACAAAATCTTTCACTGCCGCAGGGTTGCGGGCATCGAACACATGTCTGTAAAAGTCAATCACAAGCTGGCGGTTGCGCGCTGCTTGGTCCACCGATTCGATCGGGTTAGCCATAGTCTCCATCATCCGTGTCAGATCATCACATAGCGTGCCGAGCGGCAGGGCATGGCGGCCCTGCTACTGCAGCACATCGGGATTCTGTATGGAGAGTGTGGCCGACCTACTCGTGTATACGGAAGTCACAGCAGGTCGCGCCAAGTCACTTCTTGACAGCTAGGCCTAGGCAACGTTCAGGCGGGCGGCGAGCGCATCGAAGTCTCGATGGGCGCGCAGAACATCGTAGGCAGGAGACGTAAGCAGCAATAATTCCTGGATATGCGTGCGCGACATCAGTGCGCGATCCAGCCATTGAAAGGCCTGCTCGATGTCGTCTAGTCCGGCGTGAATTAGCGTCATCGCGGCCGCGTTAGGGCCTGCCGTGGCTCCGCTTGCTTCCTGTAGAGTCTTGATAAGATCCCTTGCCTTGCCGTGCTGACCGGTCCGGGCGTAGGCGTAACCCACATGCCCCAAGGCTACCGGGTGCTCGTCCATCAGACGACAGGCTTCTTCCAATTGATCGATAGCGGTGTTGGGAAAACCCGCGTAAAGAAAACAATCGCCCAGCAGCAACTTCACCGCATCGAACTCTGGCGCCAACGCCGCAGACTTCTGCGCGAACATGATCGCGCTGTCGTAATCACGCATATGTAAACAGATCGCGGCCAGCGAGGAAAGCGCGAAAGCAGAACGTGGAGCCAGTTCCACTCCGCGCGCAGCGGCATCGAATGCCTCCCGCAAACGTCCTGACTGAAGGTGTCCCAATCCCATGGCGGTATGCGGCAGGCCGTCCTCCGGGCTGGCCATGATCGCCTGGCTGAACATCAATGCCGCCTCATCGGCACGGCCGCACGTTAGGCGCCCCACGCCAAGGGCAACCTGCTCACCAGCAGTCTTGTCCCTTATGGCACCGCGCAGATACTCCTTCAGCAGCACGTTGTCCCGCATGACGTAACGCGGCGCCAATTCATCCTCAATGATGATGGTCGCCGGCCTGGAACTGAGCCAAGACTGCACCGAAGCGGCGACATCGGTGGCGACCTTCCGCTGAAATCCCATCATGTCTTCCACTTGCTGCTCGTGCCGTCCGGACCAGACCGTCACGTCCCGGGCTGGGTCGACAATGCGTAGATTGAGCCGATAGGTCTTCCCCTGCCGGAACAGGCTTCCTTCCATGACGTAGGACGCTTGCGACGCTCGAACCACCAGCGGCAGCTCCGTCGCCATCTGGCCAAATCTCTGGCTGGAATTCCGCGACAGAACAGCCACGACCGGCAGACTGGAGATATAAAGGCTGATCTCGTCGTGAAACGCGGCGACCATGTCCGGATCGTCGATATTCAGGCCCGAAAACGGCAGAATCAACAGCCGCGGGCGGGACTCCTCGCGGATCGCTGATTGAATTGCGGGCGATCCGGCGCTCTTGACTCGATAGTGGAACCTTGGTGTGAATCCCCCTTTCGGCAAGGAGATTTGCACCTGATCCATCACGCCCTCGGTCTGGTAATAGCGTTCCAATCGCGCCCTGAGCCGCCAGGCTTCGGTGCGCACGCTGGTCTCGACCTGGGGGTCGAACGCGCCGTCGCGACCGAACGCGTCCACGGCGATGGTGAATTGTTTCAGGCGCTCGCCACGGCCGGCTAGCGTTTCAGATACGAGATGCTGCAGCAGTTCGCGCAAGCGCTTCGCGCGCCGGAAGGTTTCACTTTCCAGCACTGCGTGAAGCGCTGCCGTGACGTGCTCCCCTTGCAGTTCGTGGGGGGCGATGGCACTTGGGACCATACTCTACTCGGACATTACAGACTAACCCGTTGATTCTATCCATATATATGGCGCTATGCCGATTAGGGTCATGCCGCATATAGGTCACAAGACGTCACACATTTCGCCCGAGGCAGCAGCCGAAATAATTCAAAAAGCGGTCGACGGTACGTAACCCTCTGAGACTTGGTTGCCCTGTTGGACCGGCGGTACCGTTGCAGCGTGTTCAACCTACAACGAAAACGCCATGACCCAACTCAGCAAGCCGCTGGAGCCGCTGGATTTCGGCACCGGAACCGATGCGCGGCTCGCCGGCGCTCCCGGGCCAAGTCCGGAAGCCGTAAAGATGCGCGAAGCGATCAGGGCATTGACGCCGCTTCTGCGCGAAACAGCCTGGGAAAGCGAAAAGTCGACGGCGCTCGTACCCGAAGCGTTGCAGGCACTGGATCAGACCGGCTACTTCCGCACCACGCTGCCCAAGACACTCGGCGGCTCGGCCTTCGGCGCGCGTGATCTGGTCGAGGTCATCGCCGCCGCGTCCTATGCCGACGGATCGGCCGGCTGGAGCGGCTTCGCCGCTTCCGGCGTGCGTCTGCTCCTCGCCTTTAGCCCGAAGGCGGTCGAGGAAGTCAGCGTACAGATCACGGACTGGGTCGGTCCGGTCGCGATCGGGGCGTCGATCTTTTCCAGCACGGTCGGACAGGCCCGACGTACCGACGGCGGATTCATGGCCACCGGCAAGTGGATGTACGGCAGCGGCGCCCGCTACGCTGCTTGGGCGGTAGTCGGCATCGAATGGCAAGAGGATGGCCATCCCGCACGCGGCTTGGCACTGATTTCCCGCGACCAGTACGAGATCCTCGACGACTGGCATGTGTCGGGGATGGCCGCGAGTTCGAGCAACAGCATCACGGCCCGGGAGGAAATCTTCATTCCCGAATATCGCGTGATCCGTCACGCCGATCTGCCTGCCGCACTGGGCGCGCTGCCGACGAAATACGAGGGGCTCACCTACCGGCTCGGCCCCCTGGCAACCATGCTGTCCACTGCACTTGCGAATATCGCGATTGCACTCGGCATGGCCAAGGGCTGCCTTGATTGCTTCGTCGAACAAGCCAACAAGCGCATGCCGTTCAACTTGCCCTACGAGACCGTGGCGAGCATGCCGTCGACCCAGGTCGTCGCAGGCAAGGTCCACGCCATGATCAAGGCCGCCGAATCGGTCATCACCCAGACAGCCGATGAAGTCGATGCGCGCACCCTGCGTGGCGAGGACTTCGCACCCAACGAGGAATCGCTGGCCACAATGAGCCTGGTCTACGCCGCCAATCTGTGCGGCGACGCGATCGACGAGATGCAGCTATGCATCGGCTCCTCGAGTGCGAGTCTGAAAAACCCGATCCAACGATTCGCACGCGATGCACGCGTGATGCTGACCCACGGTGCCATCCGCCGGGATCCGGCGGCGGAAATCGCGGGACGACATGTCCTAGGTATTCCGCCTTTCAACATGTTCGCTGGCGGTCTGGCCCAGCGTTGATGAGCCTTACGAGAGAACTCTATATGTCTACCTCTTCGAATAATCGAACGTCGTCCTACTCTATCGACCCGCTGTTTTTGGACCGCTGGTCCCCGCGTGCCTTTGACGAGAAAGCCATCATTTCCGAACAGGAATTGATGACGATCTTCGAGGCCGCCAGTTGGGCGCCCTCGTCGTTCAACTCGCAACCCTGGCGCTTCATCTACGCGCGCAGAAATACGCCGGAATGGACGAGTCTATTCGATCTGCTGGTGCCGATGAACCAAAGCTGGGCCGGTCGCGCCGCGGCACTGGTCGTGTTGATCTCTGCCACCACCGCCCAGCCGCCGGGCGCGCCGGGCCCGATCCCGTCGTACAGCCACTCGCTCGACGCAGGCGCCGCCTGGGGCTATCTGGCCCTGCAGGCCACGCGCCTCGGCTGGCAAGCCCACGCCATGGCCGGCTTCAATGTTGAAGGTGCCTATCAGGCACTCAACGTGCCAGAAGGTTATCGCGTCGAAACGGTCATCGCCATCGGTCGTCAGGGCGATAAAAGCGTGCTGCCGCCCCCCCTGCAGGAACGCGAGCAACCGAACGTCCGCCGCCCCGTTTCAGAGCTGGTCATGGAAGGACAGTTCAAATCATGAACACCAACGCTACCCAACCCTTTATCGTCGGCATCGGCGGTACAGCGGCCCAAGGCTCCTCCACCGAACAGGCTTTGAGCCTGGCGCTGGCGACCGCGGAAGCGGCCGGCGCGCGCACCCAGCTGTTCGGCGGCGAAGAACTGCTGGCGCTGCCTCACTACGTCCCGGGCAAAGTCGCCCACGGCAGTAACGGACAGGCGCTGATCGATGCGGTTCGTAATGCAAACGGTCTGATCATCGCCAGCCCTGGGTACCACGGCACCATCTCCGGCCTGGTCAAGAACGCCATCGACTATCTCGAGGAAACAGCTAAGGACGAGCGCGTCTATTTGGATGGACTGCCGGTCGGCCTGATCGCCACCGCCTACGGCTGGCAGGCGACCGGCGGCACGCTCGGTGCCCTGCGCTCGATCGTCCATGCGCTACGCGGCTGGCCGACACCGATGGGCGCGGCGATCAACACCAGCGGCGGCATCTTCTTCGAAGGTGCCTGCCAGAACGAAGCCGCGGCCAACCAGTTACGCTTGGTCGGCCTCCAGGTCGTCGAATTTGCGACCTCGTCGGCACACTACGCGCTGCAGTCGATGTCGACTAAAAACGCTTAAGGATACTAATTATGTCACACCCCAACATTAACGCGCCGTTTCCGCCAATGGAACCGAGCGAGCCGTTTCCGCCGATGGAGGCCGGCAAACTTCCGCCGCTCGAGCCAGGCCAGACGATGCCGCCGCTGCCACCGATGGCGCCGACCGGCGTGATCGAATCGCCGTGGCTCAGCGAGACTGGCCGCGACATCGCCGCCAAGGTGCGCGCGCTGATTCCGCTGATCCGCGAGCAGGCTCGCGAAGGCGAAAAGCTCGGCTGCCTGACGCCGGATGTCCTCAAGGCTGTCACCGACGCCGGCATCTTCAAGATGAGCGCGCCGATCGAATGGGGTGGTTACGCGCTTGGCGCACGCGATTTGGTCGAGGTCATCACCGTGCTCGGCGAAGCCGATGGGTCGGCCGGCTGGGCAGCCTTTGTCGGCGTGGGTCTCAAGAATCTGTTGGCGCTCGGACCCGAGATCATCGAGGAAGTGCGTGCGGATACGCAAGGCTGGGCAGGTCCGTCCATCGTCGGCGCCTCGGTGTACGCAACGAAGGTCGGCGACGCCCGCAAGGTCGAGGACGGCTGGATGGTGAAAGGCCGGTGGGCCTTCGGCAGCGGCTGCAAGCACGCTAAATGGGCCCTGCTCGGCATCGAATACGACGCCTCGGTGGCCGGCGGTTCGGGTCGCGGCGTGGTGGTTGCCCAGCGCGATCAGTACGAAATCCTCGACGACTGGCATGTGATGGGCCTGTCGGGCTCGGCCAGCAACAGTCTCGAAATCATCGAGGAGCAGTTCGTGCCGGATCACCGCTTTCTCGATCTCGCCGATTTCCCTCTGCGCATGCAGCAGATCCGCGATCATTTCCAAGGAGCAGGCTTCCAGCAACGTGGCCTGGCTCAGTTGCTCACCGTGACACTGACCAACATCGCCATCGTGCTTGGCATGGCCCGCGGCGCGCTCTCGTGCTTCGCCGAGCAGGCGAAGAAGCGCAAGCCGTTCAGTCTGCCCTACCCGACCATCGCCGACATGGCCTCGGTCCAGGTGGCTGCAGGCAAGACGCTGGCGATGATCAAGGTGGCCGCTGCCACGATCGAAGGGGTGGCGGACCAGCTCGACGCGCGTACCGCGGCCGGCCTGGATTTCACAGTCGATGAGGAATCGGAAATCAGTCTCAGCCTCGCCTATGCCGGCAATCTCTGCGAAGACGCTATCACACTGGTGCAGAAGACCATCGGCTCGTCGACGGCATCGCTGAGCAACCCGATCCAACGGTTTGCGCGTGACGCCCGGGTTCTGACCTCGCACGGCGCAATCCGCGTCGATCCACAGTCTGAACAGAATGGCCGACGCATCCTTGGACTTGCACCGTTCCTGATGTTCGGCGGCGCTGTACCGGCGCGCGGCAATCAATCTTCCAAGGAGCTTGTGAACAAATGAGCGATTTCAGCATCGTTGATGGCGTAGCCCAGATTCACAATCCCGAGCTGTACAAAACCTGGCTCGATCGCCCCGACTATATCGATGCGCTGGCAGCTTCGCCCACGCCGGAAGTTACCGCGATCAAGCGACTGCTGATCGAGTTCGAGGCCGAACTTAGCCGCATGGTGCGTGACGGTACGGTGCAGGAAAAAGTCGTCGAGGTGATGACTCGCTTTATCGCCGAGGACTATATCCAGCATGATCCCAACGCTCCGGGCAACGGCCGGGATCTGCTGATCGAACATTTCCGCCGCGTCCCGCTCGTGGGCGTCACTCCGCCGCCTGTGGTGAGCGTGATCGTCGAGGGCGAGCTTGGCACGATCATGTTCAAGGAGCCGCAGCCGGATCCGACGGCACTTGGCCAGACCTACGACTGGTACATGATCACGGTATTCCGCGTCCGCAATGGCAAGCTTTGCGAACACTGGAGCACCTTCAAGAAGATGGCCGATCCGTTTCCACCCAAAAAGGACTGAGGTCTGCCATGAACAAGGATTTTGGTTTTCCAAAGCTAGGACCGAAGTTTCCGGAGTCGCCCCACTTGAGCGAAACCGGCAAGCGCATCAGGGATGCGATCGTGCAGAAGCAGGATCTGCTGCGCGCGCATGCCCTCGAAGGCGAGGAACTCGGGGTACTCGCCCCTGCTACGCTTCAGGCCATGCATGAGGCAGGGGCGTTCAAGATCACGCTGCCGATCGAACTCGGTGGCTATGCGCTCGGCGCACGCGACACCGCCGAGATCGTTGCCGCGCTGGGGCAGGTGGACGCCTCCGCCGGCTGGACGGTGATCGTCTCGAACGCGGCCCGCAACACGCTCGCCTTCCCAGAGCGCGCGCGCAATGAGGTGTTCAGCGTGGTGGACAGCTGGGTCGGCCCGCTCATGTTCGGCGCGACTGTACTGGCGCCGCATGTCGGCGAAGGCCGCAAGGTCGACGGCGGCTTTATGGTTAAGGGCAAATGGCCGTTCGGCAGCGGCTGCAAGATAGCCGCGTGGGGCTCGGTCGGCATCGCCTACACAGACCCGACCACTGGCACGCAGCGCCGCGCCATGGCCATTCTGTCGCGCGACCAGTACGAAATCCTCGATGACTGGAAAGTCATGGGGCTCAAGGCGACCTCAAGCAACAGCGTGCAGGCCAAAGAAGAGATCTTCGTGCCCGACTATCGAGTCGTGCAGATGGACGAACTGATCGGACACCTCAACGGTTTGCGCGGCAAGTACGAGGGCCTTGCCTTCATGCACAGCCCGATCGGCTCGATGGTGGCGATGACGGTGTCGTTTGCGGCCCTGGCCTTGGGCATGGCCCGGGGCGCGTTGGCTGCGTTTACCGAACAAGCGAAGAAGCGGGCTCCGTTCAACGTGCCCTATGACACCATGTCGGACATGGCGAGCATCCATGTCATCGCCGGCAAGGCACGCGCAGTCATCAATTCGTGCGAGGCCGTCCTGTATCGTCATGCCGATGAAGTCGACCGCCGCGCGGTCGCGGGCGAGGATTTCTTTCCGCCGGACGAGCCGGCGATCACCATGGATCTGGTCCACCAGATTCATGAATGCCTCAGGACCATCGACGGCCTCCAGCTGGCGCTGGGTTCCTCGACGGTGAGCGTGAGCAATCCGATCCAGCGTTTCGTCCGCGACATCCATGTACTGGCGACCCACGGTGCGTTCCGCGTAGATCCGATGGCCGAGATCAACGGCCGCGACATTTTCGGACTGGAACCGTTTTCAATGATGGCCGCATTGACACCTTCGTCAAGCGCACCGCCAGGACCGCCGCGAGGACCTGCGTCGGGGGAACCGCCGGGACTCCGGAAACCATAACGGGTAGCGCCATCCCGCCGTTTCGCCGCATCGACGGGACGTGCGGCTGCGCTGATACAAAGATACCCTGTCCTCAACAGCAAAAATATCGTTGGAAAGACTATGGAGACAATGGACCAATCCTCTTTTTCCGGCCGCAACCTGCCCGGAACTACATGGCAAGTTTACCTTCTTGATTTGCTGCGCGCACCTGGCCGGGCAAAAGCAGCGCTCGCGGGCTGCTTCATCCTGATGACGCTCAGTCCAGCGGGCCTTTCGGCAATGATGCCCTTTATTACAGCGTCGTTCGCGCGTCACACCGGGAAGTTAATGCCTGAGGCAATTCTGCTGTTTGTCGCGATCCCGCTGCTGATTTCGCCATTCGTTCTGCCAATCGCCGGCGCGTGGGTGGATCGATGGGGCGCAAAGCGGGTCGCCATCCCGGCCTCGATCCTCTATGGAGTAGCTACCGCTTTGGTTCCAATCAGCAGCGCATCTCTCGGGCTACTCGGCGTCGTTGTCGTGCTGGCATCGGTATTTGGCTTCATGGCCAGTCTCGCCGTGGTCTTTAAGGTGGTCACAGGGTGGTTCCCACGCCATCGCGGTGTCGGCTTCGCCCTGATCGGCACGGTGTCGAGTCTCGCGAGCGCCTTGCTCTCCCCACTGTTCCAATGGATGATTGACGGCGATAAGTCCGGGTTCGCGGGCCTTGGCTGGGCTGGTACCTACTATGCCGTCGCGACCGCAATTGCGTTGCTTGCGGTTCCGGCAGCGCTGTTCCTGCTCTCTGAACCTGCCCTCGAAACTTCGGAGCCGGCCTTTCCCAAACCGCTGAGCAAAGTCAATCTGAAGGCCATTCCCGGTGTGCCGATGGGTCAGGCGCTTCGGAGCCGCACCTGGATCTTAATCGCTCTTTCCTTGGCACTGGCGGCTGCTGGGCCCATGGCGGTCCGTCAGAACGCGGTGAATTTTTTTTCCGAGCGTGGTTTCGATCCGGCTACCGTCGCAGTATCACAATCCGTGTTGTTCGTCGCCTCGATCGTCGGTCTGTTCTTCGGCGGCATGATTCTCGATCGAACGCGCCGCCCGTGGGTCATCGTCCCGCTACTTGCAACCGTGCCGATCGGCCTAGTGCTGTCTTACTTCAATCGCGGCAACGTCCCGCTTCTGTTCGTCTCCACCGCTTTTCTCGGATTTGCGACGGGTGCAGAGTCGTCGCTGGGGCCGTTTCTTATCTCCCGCTATTTTGGTCTGAAATGCTTCGCCCAGCTCCAAGGTCTGACGCTCGCCATCTCGACGCTTACGCTCGGCCTCTCGCCATTTCTCGTGAGCGCCATGCAAACCGCGACAGGCAGCTACTCGGTTCCATTCGGTGTGCTGACCACGCTAACCTTGTTGGCCGTGCTGCTCGCGTTTCTATTGCCGGAATACCCGTCCGAATGGACCCACCCTACCGAACAGGATGGGTTCAAGCGCGGCGTTGACGTTCCTGATCTTGGATAAAAATCCAGGACGATGTACTGCTACGGTCCACGACGATGGCCGTGGCATTGCATTCTGGACGCTCGACCGAGCGTCCATGCATATATAAAAGCAGGAGACAAGTGATGAACTTTTCAAGGCCTAGAAATGACGTTCGACGTGAGTTTAGTGAGCGCATCGTCGGCCCCGGCAGCAGGCCACGTAAACTGGCCCATGAAACTGTGGCTGCAATGATGGAAGATCTATCTGCCGGTGACTGGCCGGAAGGCCATCTGATAGGTTCGGTTTCCGAACTGCGTCAACGATTCGGCGTCGGCCGAAAGGCCTGCCAAGAAGCAATCACCATCATGCAAACGCGCCGGCTCATCGATGTCCGGCGAGGCGTCGGCGGCGGCCTATATGTCTCCCGCCCAAGATTGAATGACACCACTGACGCGCTCATTCTGTATCTGGCCCTCAGCCACACCCCGCTGCACGCCCTGCGCGATGCTCGCATCATTGTTTGCCAGCTTGCCGTCCGCTCACTGATCGGAGGAGGGGGGCATTTTGAGTATCGCGATGTGCAGCCAATTGCCCGCCAGGAGTCGAAATCGGCCTTTTACCGCCAACTAGCGCGAGCCTCCGGCGATCAAACGATTGCTTTCCTGATGGATCTTCTTGATGACGTACAGCAACGCTATGCTGCCGCCGATCACGCGAAGGCAGCCCCTTCGGCTGAGATCTACACAGAGCCACCGGACAACGCCTTCATCCAGGCGATCCGGTCGGGTGATGCGGATACCGCGTGTCGCCTGGTCCGGAACCACGTACAGCCGCTCGACGGGTTTGGAGTGAGCCAGTCGATGAATCAGACCAGCTTCGTCCAGACAACCACCTTTCTCGACCTGAAAAAGTCATCCGGACGATTGGCAGGCATGATCGTCGAGGAAATTCTGTCGCACGGCACAGAGGAATCGTTCAAGCTCGGCTCGGAGTGGGACATTGGTGCCCGTTACGGCTACGCCGCGGAGATCGTCCGCCCTGCCCTGCGGATTCTCGAGGACCTCGGCATCGTTGCGTGTTGCCGCGGACGCAGCGGCGGTGTAATCAGCACGCCGCCCAGGATTGGGGCCGTCGTCCGTCTGATTAGTTCCGGTGTCGCGAGTCGCGGCATCTCTCCTGCGCAAAACTTCGAGCTTGCGAGCAAACTCGTGACAGAGGGGGTCCGCCTGGCCGCCGAACGCAACAGCGGCACCCCGCATTCTTCGACCAAAGATCTTCCTTCAAAAAAAATTGCCACATTGATCGACCTTATCGACATCGAGAACGCACTTCTCGACATCATGGACAACCCGATTCTCGCCATCTTCGTGCGAAGCTTTGCTCTGCAATCCGTATTCAGTAAAACATTGGCGGACATGGCGCAGTTTTCATCCAACATTGCATCAGCGATGCGCTCTTGCAGCCTGGAAATCGCCCAGGCCATCCAAATGGGAGAGCCGACCGCCGCTGTCAACGCTGCCGAGCGCAAATGCGAATTGATGAGACGCGAATTCGAGGAGGTTTCGTGAGTATTGCGCAGCTTCTTTATCGTCTCACCCATTCGAATTCTCAATCGTCTGACACACTCGATGCGCATGTGCTACGTGTTGCTGGCGTAGTCGTTCTGGGCGCCTTCATGTCGATTCTCGACACGACTGTCGTTAATGTCGCAATCCGCGGACTAACGAAGGCCTTCCAGACACCGCTGGAAATGACCCAGTGGGTCTCGACCGGCTATATGCTGGCCCTCACCACGATCATCCCCCTTACGGGTTGGGCGGCCGACCGCTTCGGTACTAAGCGCCTCTATCTGGCTTCGATTCTGGTGTTTGTAACCGGATCGGCCCTGTCGGGGGCCGCTTGGTCGATGTCGACACTAATCCTGTTCCGCGTGCTACAAGGGTTGGGCGGCGGGATGATTCTGCCAACCGGTATGATGGTCCTTAGCCACATCGCCGGCCCGCAAAGAATGGGACGCCTGATGGGCATCGTAGGCGTACCAATTGTGCTGGGCCCCATTTTGGGACCGACTTTGGGCGGCTGGCTGGTTGATGATGTTTCCTGGCGCTGGATCTTCTTCCTTAATCTTCCTGTTGGTGTAGTTGCGTTATATGCCGCGCATCGCGTGCTCGACCATGACGAGCCAAAACCACACCACACTTTGGACTGGCTCGGCGTACTCCTCCTTTCGCCAGGCCTCGCAATTTTTGTCTATGGCCTTGCTCAAACCACATCTGCGGGTGGCTTCAAGTCGCTTATTGACGCTGGCTGCGTGATCGGAGGTCTGACAATGATCGGCGGATTCGTTGTGCACGCTCTTCGCCGCGACGACGCGTTGATTGATGTACGGCTGTTTGGTCGCCGGGTCGTTGCGAGTGCCGCCTGCACCACCTTTCTGTTGAGCGCGGCCGTTTTCGGCATTTCGATTTTGCTCCCGCTGTATTTTCAGATGGTGCGCGGATATTCGGCCCTCGACACTGGTGTCCTGATGGCTGCGGAGGCACTGGGAGCAGTAACGTCGATGCCATTGGCGAGCTATCTCACCGACAAAATCGGCGCTGGTAAAGTCGTTCTGGTGGGAATCGGGTGTATTACCCTTTCCATTCTAATCCTGAGTATGATAGGCAACACAACGCCAATCTGGAGCATTGAAGTTGCGCTATTTATCGAGGGGCTTGGCAAGGGGTCGACGATGATGCCGGCAACAAGCGCAGCACTAGGCACATTGAGAAAGCATGAGGTTGCCAGGGCAACGAGTGGACTGAACGCGATACAGCGTGCCGGTGGCGCAATCGGCACAGCGCTGCTCGCTGTAGTCTTGACGCGCGGCATATCGCGTGTCTTGATGGATTGTACAAAGACCTTGCATGTTGGTGTCATTTCTTGCGAACACGACCCGATCACGCTCGGGGAGGTATTTGGTCACACCTTTCTTTGGTCGCTCGGGAGGTATCCGGAATTTCGTGTGTGAGGCGGGTTGAGACTCAGATTCCGATATTGAATCGCTCCGGGTAAAGCAGTGCAAACTGCGTCATCGCGCCTTTCCAATCGTGCCGGGAGCCGGTCCACTTGGCAACGACGTTACGCAGGGCCAACCAGATCAGCTTGAGCGCGGCCTCGTCCGACGGGAAGTGACCGCGCGCCTTGATGATCTTCCGAAGCTGCATGTGCAGCGACTCAATGGCGTTGGTCGTATATACAATTTTTCGGATATCCGGCGCGAAGGCGAAGAACGGGATGACCTGCTCCCAGGCTCGCCGCCAGAGTGCGGCGATTGGCGGGTATTTCGTGCCCCATGGGCCGGCGTCGAACGCGTCCAGCGCCACGGCGGCCGCCTCGGCCGTCGGCGCCCGGTACACCTCCTTGAGCGCGGCGGCGGCTACCTTGCGATCTTTCCAGCTCACGAAGTCGAGCGAGTTCCGGATCAAATGCACGATGCAGGTCTGAACTGTCGTTTCCGGGAACACGGAATTGATCGCTTCCGGGAAGCCCTTCAGGCCGTCGACGACGGCGATCAGAATGTCCTGCACGCCACGCAGTTTCAGATCGTTCACGACCCGCAACCAGAACTTGGCGCCTTCGGTCTGCTCGATCCAGAGGCCGAGTACGTCGCGTGTGCCGTCGCGGCGCACGCCCAGCGCCAGGTAGATCGCCTTGTTGCGAACCACGCCTTCGTCGCGGATCTTGACGCGCAACGCGTCGAAGAACACCACCGGATACATCGGCTCGAGCGGCCGCTGCTGCCATTCTCGGACTTCGTCGATCACCGCGTTGGTGACCGTGCTGATGAAGTCCGGCGACACCTCGATGCCGTACATCTCCAGCAGGAAGCCCTGAATCTCCCGCACGCTCATGCCGCGCGCGTACATCGCGATGATCTTGTCGTCGAACCCGGTGAAGCGCCGCTCGCCTTTGGCAATCNCCGAGTACGTCGCGTGTGCCGTCGCGGCGCACGCCCAGCGCCAGGTAGATCGCCTTGTTGCGAACCACGCCTTCGTCGCGGATCTTGACGCGCAACGCGTCGAAGAACACCACCGGATACATCGGCTCGAGCGGCCGCTGCTGCCATTCTCGGACTTCGTCGATCACCGCGTTGGTGACCGTGCTGATGAAGTCCGGCGACACCTCGATGCCGTACATCTCCAGTAGAAAGCCCTGAATCTCCCGCACGCTCATGCCGCGCGCGTACATCGCGATGATCTTGTCGTCGAACCCGGTGAAGCGCCGCTCGCCTTTGGCAATCAGCACCGGATCGAACGTCCCTTCGCGGTCGCGGGGAATCTCGACGTCGAGCAGGTCGTCGNCAGCGCCAGGTAGATCGCCTTGTTGCGAACCACGCCTTCGTCGCGGATCTTGACGCGCAACGCGTCGAAGAACACCACCGGATACATCGGCTCGAGCGGCCGCTGCTGCCATTCTCGGACTTCGTCGATCACCGCGTTGGTGACCGTGCTGATGAAGTCCGGCGACACCTCGATGCCGTACATCTCCAGCAGGAAGCCCTGAATCTCCCGCACGCTCATGCCGCGCGCGTACATCGCGATGATCTTGTCGTCGAATCCGGTGAAGCGCCGCTCGCCTTTGGCAATCAGCACCGGATCGAACGTCCCTTCGCGGTCGCGGGGAATCTCGACGTCGAGCAGGTCGTCGTCGGTCGCAACGCGCTTGCGGCTCGTGCCATTGCGGTGGTTTGTACTGCCAGCCGGCTTGGCTTCGCCCTTCTCGTAGCCCAGGTGGTGGGCCAACTCGCCGCCCAGTGCGCGCTCGAAGATCGCCTTCTTGAGCGCGGCAAGCTGCTCGTTGAGCGTCGCCCGGTCCAGCGTCCCGGGCACCAGTTGCTTGATCAGCTCCGGGTCAAGGTTCAAGCCCTTGCCCGGTTCAATCGTCACTTCTTCCTTGCGTTTGCGTGGCATAAAGTGGCTCCTTGGCCATCAGTTTATGCCTCACACACAAGGTTCCGGATAGGCTCCGGCGCGAGCGGTCTGCCAAAAATTTGCCACACGCGTAGCGCGAAACTCTGCACCCGAAAGCAAAACAACGCACTACATCGCGAGACGTAGTGCGTTGTTTTTACTGGAATTTATGGTGGAGCGGATGAGGATCGAACTCACGACCTTCGCATTGCGAATGAGGTTTCAACCCGCTTCGCTCCATCTGAGCAAAGGTCTTGATTCCGAAGAGCTTTTCAGAAACGGATCAAAACCCTTGAAAATCAATTGGTTGCCGAATATTTCGGGCCGTGCACAAATTTCGGTAGATCCGAGTACACGCTGGGATTTGGTATCGTACCGAAAAAATCCGCAGTCAAGTGGAGCAGATTTGGAGCGTCGGCCCGTGGGTAATCACCGCAGCAAAGACAGTCCCAGCTCTTTGAGGAATCCGTTGTGCTGCTCGGTAGCCAATTTGATTTTCTTATCCAGCGAAACCAGTTCAGAATGCACCGCCGCGAGGTCGACCCCTTCCTCGGCTTCTGCGGTGCTCACGTAGCGCGAGATGTTCAGATTGAAATCGTTCTTCTCGATTTCCTCCATACCCACCCGCCGCGAATAGCGTGCATCCTCCTTGCGGAACTTGTAGGTGTCGATGATCTTGTCGATGTGCTCGGGCAGCAACTGGTTCTGCCGCTTACCCTTCTCGAAATGCTCAGCTGCGTTGATGAACAGCACGTCGTCCGGCTTCTTGCACTTTTTCAGCACCAGAATACATACCGGAATGCCGGTGGAGAAGAACAGGTTAGCGGGCAGGCCGATCACCGAGTCGATGTGGCCGTCTTTGAGTAACTTGGTGCGGATGCGCGCCTCCGCGCCAGCTCGGAACAGCACGCCATGCGGCAAGATGATGGCCATCACCCCATCTTGCTTCAGGAAATGGAAGCCGTGCATCAGGAAGGCAAAGTCCGCAGCCGATTTGGGTGCCAAGCCGTAATTCTTGAATCGCACGTCCTCGGCCAGTGCTTCGGTGGGCTCCCACCGGTAGCTAAAGGGCGGGTTGGCCACCACTGCGTCGAACCTCGGCATCTTGGCCGGGTTGGTCTCACGCAACATGTCCCACTCATTGAGCAGGGTGTCACCATGGTAGATTTCGAACTCCGAATCCTTCACACCGTGCAGGAGCATGTTCATGCGCGCCAGGTTGTAGGTGGTAATGTTCTTTTCCTGGCCGTAAATCTTGCCGATGCCGTGCGGTCCCATGCGGTGGCGCACATTGAGCAGCAATGATCCCGAGCCACAGGCGAAGTCCAGCACGCTGTCCATATGCTTACGCTGGCCTGTGGCGGGCTCCTGTCCATCCAGTGTTACGATGGCCGAGAGAATGCTGGAGATAGGTTGAGGCGTATAGAACTCGCCGGCCTTCTTGCCGGAGCCGGCGGCAAACTGGCCGATCAGATATTCGTAGGCATCGCCCAGCGCGTCACTGTCGGTGGAAAATTGCGTCAGACCCTTCGCAATTTCGCTGATGATCTTGCACAAGCGCGCATTGCGCTCGTCGTAATTCTTCCCGAGCTTGTCCGAGGCCAGGTTGATCTCGGAAAACAGTCCCCGAAAGGTGCTGGCGAAGGATTCTGTTTCGATGTATTCAAAGCCCTTTTGAAGCGTGTCCAACAGGTACTTACTCTGTTCGCGCGCCATCTTCGCGATGTTGCCCCACAGGTATTGCGGCTCGATCACGTAATGCACCTTGCGACGCATTTGCTTTTCGAATTCAGGCACATCCTCCGAATTACCCTCATACCAAAGCTGCAACGGCGTGGAAACCGAGCTGTCGAGCTGGGTCGGGTAGTCCGGCCCCAGTTCCTTCTGTGCGGCGGCCTCGTAATTATCAGACAGGTAGCGTAGGAACAGGAAAGCCAGCATGTAGTCGCGAAAGTCGTCCGCGTTCATCGCGCCGCGCAGTTGATCGGCGATGGCCCAGAGGGTCTTGCCCAGTTTCTGTTTTTCGAATTCGGTCATGGCGCGTCGGCTGCCTCAGCAGGCTGAGGGAATAGTTCGGGATTGAAGGGATACCGGTTTAGGAAGTCATGCAGGATCTTCCTGAAGTACATCTTGTTTTCGTCCAGCATCTGCTGCGGCTCGTAGAGCGAATAATTGCCGTGACTCAGGATGTTGATCAGGCGGGTGTGCAGGATGCCATCCGGATCGTCGTCTTCTCGCTTAATACAAACCGAGAAGTTTTTGTGTCCGTGAAAGCTCGCCGTCTTCTCCAAGATCGTGCGCAGCATGTTGAAATGGTGTGTGAACAACCGATCTTCCTGCGCGGCCTGATACAGCTCGGCCAAGGCGGCGACGTGGTGAAAGAACGGCGTGTCCCCCTTTTCTTCCCGCAACACGTAACCGCCACCGATTGAGCACTTGTTGATGAAATATCGCTTAGCATTCTTCAGCTCGTTGCACAGCACATTGAAGAACAGCGTGTGGTGCGTCGATAGAACGGTCTTGAGCTTGCTGTCGGGCCGCTTGAGAAGTTGAGCCAAGTGACTAGCCACAGCAATTGCGTTGTGCTCATCCAGCGACGAAATCGGGTCGTCGATATAGAGGTACTTGACCCACTGGTAAACCTCCATCTCCGAGTCCATAGCCAGCTCGACGACGGCAAGAAAAAAACACCAGACAAAGATGTTTTCCTCACCGCGCGAGACCTTAATGTTGTCGATCACTTGCCCGTCCACCGTGCGCGAGAAACGCACTACCCACTCCTGCGTGTCGATGCGGAAATCGAAGTCCGCATAGCGCTGCAACAACGGGCGGATGCGGTTATCCATCTCCAATTCGGCCAAGCCGGCGAAGAAGCGCGATGTGCCATTGAGCGTGAGCCTGCGGTCGCTGTCGCCGTCCAGATCGTTGTCCCAGTGAAACAGGTCTTCCGTGAAGGCGTTGAAATAGAGGGTGTCGCGTGCATCGCCCTCCTTGCCAATGTCTTTGAATGCCATCGACAGCCGTGTCTTGCCGGTGCCGTTGTAGGCATAAAGCAGGATGGCCTTCTTTTCTTCCAACACCTGCCGCAATTGCGCAGACAGGGCTGGCAAGTCGGCGAAGGCTTGGTCCGTTGTCATCCCCCCACCTCATTCAGCATAGGAAATAGTTGCTGCATCAAGCTATTCCTGTGGTTTTTCAGGGCATCGACCTTCTGGCTTTGGATCGCAATCAGCGTGTCTATTGAAGAAAGAAAATTCGCAATTTCATTTTGCTCTTCAACAGTGCTCGGCAGCAAAAATTCCAAATTTTCAAATTCCTTCTGCCCCAAAGTCTTATTTCTCCCAGCGCCTCCGGGGGAAGCTATTCCCAACAATTCCTTCCCCTTTTTCGTAAGAAAAAAATACTTTATGAAGTTGACATTCGTCTTGTTTGGTTTCGCCGTATACATAGGAAACCGATGAGAGGCGATCATTCCCTTTTCCGCTGCTGACGTTACTGCAACAGCTTGCTCCCAAGCGAAAACAATATTTACGACAAAAGCATCTTCTTTAACCCAAAATACCCTTTTCGTTCCTAGCGATTTTCCACTCACAAGCTCTTTGTGAAATATCCCTTTTCCATGCGAGCGAATGCCAACTTCCTGATACATTGCGCCTGCGTCTACATCGACCGGATTAATCGACCTATTGAGCAAGGTTGATATTTTTCGCTTTTGCCACTCCCCCGCGTTCTGAAACTTCGAAAAGCGCAGACGGGGAAGGGTCTCGCTTTCACGAGGGAAAAGCTGCTGCATTAGACCCTTCTTATAAGTCCTGAGAGTGCCCAGTTTCTGGCCTTCCGCTGCGATCAGCTCGTTAAGGGAAAAGAGGCAGTCAGCAATGCGTTGCTGTTCTGATAAGCCGTTATTGCCCGCCTCGTTCGATGGCACCGGAACGGGTAACGATGAATACTCTGTCCCATTTATTCCAGGCTGACCACTTCGCGCAGACGTCACACCGACCCAACTCCAGTATTGTTGTGTGGTGAGAAAATTGGCTAAAAATATAGAGTTAACCTTCTTCGGTTCCGGTCTAATTCTTATCAGGAAACCTGCGAACACGAGCCTACCATCTTCCTTTCGGTATCTGTATGACTTGCCAACACTCGCTCCGGTGCGAGCAAGGACGATGTCCCCCGACTCTAGATAGTTATCATCTGTTGCAACAATATCCACCGAAACTTTTGACTCGGAGAGAAAACGACCATCATCGTCAATGTCGGTGATCCTCAAGTAAGTTGGAAGATCTTCCGAATAGGGAGCGGCTGGTGCATTCACCCCATATTCTGGATTTCGCACCAACAGACTCCCCATTGGCACGGTCTCCCACTCCCCCGCATCCCGGAACTCAGGAAACCGGAGCCGTGGCACAAGCGCCCGCTTTTCGTTTTTCTCTTCGCTCATCGCGCTCTTGTCCTTATTGCTCATACACACTCAGTCCCGAAATCTCCCGTCCTTGGGCGAGCTTGCGCAGCAGCGGCGTCAAGTCTTCCATCAGCGCCAGTTCCTTCCGGGTGCGGGCCTTCCAGCCCAACCCGAGCGGTACCATCAGCTCACTCAGGCGTTCGCCGTCGAAGATGCGGCGGCGAAGTACCTCATCGACAAAGGCCTGCAGCGCAGCACCTTCGAGCCCGTGTTTGGTGGCAATGTCGACTAGTTCGCGGGCCTTCTTCTCGGCCTTGAAGCGCTCATACCCAGCGCGAATGGCGGCTTCGTCCAGCGCTTGGCCTACCGGCAGGCCACGGATGTAGTCGGCGATGTCCTCGCGCTCGCCGATGAATTTGGCGTCGGATTGAATCAAGCCGATGAGCTGCTCGCGGCTGAGGGTAAGCTTGCCCGGCTTTTGCTGCGTCATGCGGGCGATCAGCCCCATGATGTAGTCGTAGTCGATGACAGCGGAGGCAAACAGCACGAACTCGAAATCGAGTTGCTGCACCTCGGGCAAGGCTTGCTCGCTGTTGTCCTGCTGCTCCTTGAGACGCTTGGCTGTCTCGAGGTACGCACCTTTGTAGCCTTGCAACTGATCGGGCGGCAGGATTCCGGCGATCTGCGTCCTTTGCTCTTGGGAGAGGTCGGTGTACTGGTCGAGCTGGGTGTTCAAGCGCTGTACTTCCTTGAACAGATTGACGAACTGGCTACGCGCAGCGTCTCCCCTGAGGTTAGCCACCTCCTCCGGTGCATTGGCCAGCTCCTGAGATTGCATGAAGTCGGCCAGCTTCTGGGTGGCAGTCTGCAGGCTGTCGATGACCTTGGGAGCAGGGTCTACCAGCCAGATCTCGCGCGGATTGTCGATTTTCTCGCCGGAGAAGAGCGCAATGGCCTCTTCCACGGGCTTTTGCTGCTGACGGAAGTCCAGGATGTTGCCGTAGGGCTTGCTGTCGTTGAGGACGCGGTTGGTACGGGAGAACGCCTGAATCAGCCCGTGGTGCTTGAGGTTCTTATCCACGTACAGGGTATTGAGGTACTTGGAGTCGAAGCCAGTGAGCAGCATATCCACCACAATAGTGACGTCGATCTTCTGGGCATGCGACAGATCGACATTGGGGTATTGCTGATCCTTGATGCGTTTTTGCACGTCCTGGTAATACAGATCGAACTCGCCGATACGGTGGTTAGTGCCAACGCGAGCGTTGTAGTCGGCAATGATGCGAGTGAGCGCGGCCTTCTTGCCCTCCGGGTCCTCTTGGTTGTCTTCCTTTTCCTGCGGCAGGTCTTCCTGAATCTGCTGCACGTCCCTGTTGCCCTCGGCGGGCGGGGAAAATACGCAAGCGACGTTCAGCGGCTGGAAGGTATCGTCTTCTTCCAGCTTCTTGGCTTGAAGCGTTTTGAACGCCTCGAAATACTCTATGGCGTCGTTGATGCGGGCAGTGGCCAGTACGGCGTTGAACTTACGCCCGTTGGTGGCAGCATCGTGCTTGGCGAGGATAGTTTCGATGACCTTCGCCTTGGCCAAGCCTTCGCCAGGCCTAGGCGGGTTCTTGCCCTCGGGCTTGAAATAGTCCACGTGGAAGCGCAGGACATTGCGGTCTTCGATAGCGTGGGTGATGGTGTACTGGTGCAGGCAGCGCTGGAAGAGGTCGTCCGTGGTGCGGTAGCTGGCCTGTTGCCCCTCGACTTGTTGATAGCTCGCGTTCTGCTCGAAGATGGGCGTGCCGGTGAAGCCGAACAACTGGGCGTTGGGAAAGAATTCCTTGATGGCCTTGTGATTCTCGCCGAATTGCGAGCGATGGCATTCGTCAAAGATGAACACCATGCGTTGGTTGCGCAGTGGCTCAAGGCGTTCCTTGTAGTTGCGCTTGTTGGTGCCGTCGAGCGCCAAACCCAGCTTCTGGATGGTAGTGACGATAACCTTGTCTGCGTAGTCGTCAGACAGCAGGCGGCGCACCAGCGTTTCAGTGTTGGTGTTCTCTTCGACGCAGCCTTCCTGGAAACGGTTGAATTCCTCTCGGGTCTGGCGATCCAGGTCTTTGCGGTCCACCACGAACAAGCATTTGTCGATGTCCGGGTTGTCCTTGAGCAGGGTCGAGGCCTTGAACGAGGTTAGCGTCTTGCCGCTGCCGGTGGTGTGCCAGATGTAGCCATTGCCGCAATTCTGGTGGATGCAGTCCACGATGGCCTTGACGGCATAGATTTGGTATGGCCGCATCATGAGCAGCTTTTGCTCACTGGCCACCAACACCATGTACCGGCTGATCATCTGCCCCAATGTGCACTTAGCCAGAAATTTCTCGGCAAAGCTGTCCAATTGCGTGATCTTCTTGTTGTCCTCGCTCGCGAACTGGTAAACCGGCAAGAAGCGTTCGTCAGCATTGAAGCTGAAGTGGCGCGCGTTGTTGTTGGCGAAGTACCACGTATCGGTGCGATTGCTGACAATGAAGAGCTGGACAAAGCACAGCAGCGTCTTGCCGTACCCATTGCCGGGGGCACTTTTGTAATCGACGATCTGCTGCATGGCCCGACGCGGGCTGACGTCCAGGGTCTTTAGCTCGATTTGCACTACCGGCACACCGTTGACCAGCAGCATCACGTCGTACCGGTGATGGCTGTTGTCGGTGTTGATACGCAACTGATTGACCACTTCGAAGTCGTTCTTGCACCAGTCGCGGATGTTGACAAGGGTGTAGTTCAGCGGCGTTCCGTCGTCGCGCTCGAAGCTGTTGATGTTGCGCAGCGTCTGAGCGGCGTTGTAAACGTCGGGCGTAATGATGCCGTCGAGCAGGCGCTGAAACTCGCTGTCTGTCAGTCGAACCCGGTTGAGCGCCTCGAACTTCGCGCGGAAGTTGGCTTCGAGAGCGGCACGATCGCGGATATCGGGCCGGTAGCTGTACTTGAGGTCGCCGAGCTTGGTGATCAAGTCCTGTTCGATCTGATTTTCTGTCGAGGTCATGAATTTGTTCCCGCCGTAGATGGCCCGTTGGTTTGGCGGACAGTCCGCCCTGGATAGTTCGTCGAAACCACGTCAGGCGCGCTTCTCATCTCGCGAGATTTGAATTATATCGGTACAGCCCGGTACAATCGGGTTAGTCAGCGCTTTGGCTGTCGCTAATTGGCCAGCTTGCTCCCTAATCTGCGTTAGCAGACCGTCAGACCGGAAGTAACCCCGGTTGACGTTTCCGGGCAGAGCCAGCGACAGAGCACTGATGCCTCTTTGAGGACGTTCTGCCGTCGGAGCAGGCCCCGGTGGAACGAAGAAGAACCTGCGAGGAAAACCATCGAGAAATCAACGGATCGATGGCGAGTACCGACTCAATGTACAGATGCGCGCGCGGACGCTTCCCTGAGAGGATAGCTGCAAGACCGGAACGAACACACAGCGCCGCACACCGCGACATCTGCACATACCCTTGGGCGCGGGGGCACCGTTGATGAATACGTACGTTTCCTTTTGCCACCTGACCCGTACGGCAGGCGATGGGGCGATTGCAGAAGGCGTACGTCCATGCAACGCTCCAAACCTCTGTCCGCCGCCAGTCATGCTGGCACCTCGCTCGCATATCTATCGTCGCTGTATCCGCCCGCCCTGTCCGTCGCACAGGTGGCAGAGATCACCAGCGAAGCCCCCCAGACCATCCGTAACCGGCTGAGCGCCGGCACATACCCTGTCCCGTCGTTCAAAGTCGGCCGGAAACGCGCTTTCCGCCTGGTTGATGTTGCAGCGTTCATCGATCGGCAATGTGCTGATGACCCGTCCAACCCCACCAATCGGCGCCCCCGCCGAGGCCGGCCGACGAAGGTCCAGCAGGTAGCGAAACTGCAAACTCAGGCAAACGCGCCCCAAGCCACATCCCCGTTCGGGTTGGCAGGAGGCGCGCAATGACGATGATGGTTCAAATCGACCCATCGGCATGGCAAGCCGGATTTGACGCCGGCGAGGCGGGTCGCCCAATGACTCCGTGCCCGCAGAATCTCGACCCACTTTCGTACTTTTCGGGATGGATTGAGGGCGACGCCAAGAGACAGGGGTTCGGGCACAGCCTTGGAGGTTCGCAATGACGAGTCTTCAAGGGATGCTCGGCGTTTTGGCGGAATCCGACCAGGGCGTACAGAGATCAGCGCCCGAGGCAAGAACGGACTGTCAATTCCACACAAATGTAGGCCACCCCAGCCATTCAGGATTCAAGGAACGAGGGACGAACCATCTTTCCCCCGACCGTCTACGCCAGCGAGATTTCTTCGTAGCCGACATTCTCGATGCTGCGCCAAAGGATGACCTGGCTAGTATGGAACATCCGCTGTTCGCGCTGAAGGCGGGGGATATGCGAGTGCGCACCTACGAGCGCAACGGCACGATCGTCAAGGTAATGCCGGGCACCTACGGGTGTGCAACGATTCACGACAAAGACCTTTGGATCTACTGCGTTAGCCAGTGGGTCGAAGCGAAGAACCGTGGTCGCGAGATCACGCGCACGGTGCGCTTCACCGCATACGACTTCCTGCGCGTGACAAACCGGCGCACCAAGGGTCGCGCCAGTGGGACTACTTATAGGCGGATGGGCGAAATGCTTGGACGGCTCACCGGCACGCGAATCGAGACCAACATCGAGACGGCCGGCAGACGGGAGCGCGGGTTCTTTGGGTTGGTTGACTCGGCAAAGGTCGTCGAACGCGACAGCGACGGCCGCATGGTGGCAATGGAGGTGACCTTGCCCGACTGGCTGTTTCGCAATGTAGAAGCCATGCACGTATTGACCCTCAGCCGTGACTATTTCCGCCTGCGTAAGCCGATAGACCGACGCATCTACGAGCTGGCCCGCAAGCACTGCGGAGCACAGCCCAAATGGCGCGTGAGCCTCAAGACCCTGCACGAGAAGAGCGGTAGCACTGCGCAATTGCGAAACTTCCGGGGAGACGTGAAGAAGCTTGCAGCGTCCAACGAGTTGCCCGACTACCGGGTGGTCTTTGACGCCGACGCGGACGCGCTAACGTTCTACGCCCGCGGCCCGAAAGGTGCCAAGGCCGAGATTGCCGACCTCGTAGGTAGCATCAAAAAGCATAAACGCCCGAGAAAGAACGTGCTTTCGGGCTGTGGATAATTCACCCGTTTCTGTGAATCGGCACGTGCTTTCACATGCATGAGGCCTGTGAATTAGCACGTGCTTTCAGATGCACACGGTACGTGCATTTAGATGCACAACCTGCGCGGAGACCCGCGACAGCATTGGTTTGGGAAAACCGTAACGCGCGCGCGATTTAACCCTATATTTAAAATCTTTAACGCCGGAGCGGCCTCGAACCTTCCTAAGCGTTGGTTGCGCGTAGCTCCACGTGCAGAGGCTGACAATGGCAGGCGCAGAAGCCACATGCAGCCAGAACGGCGAGCACCCAACGGGGGAGCACCGGCCAAAGGGGTCATTGACTGGCGCGGAATAGGCAGCCTTAGCGAAAGGAATCAGGAAGCGGGCCTATGCCACCTTCCCTGCCCCCAAGCCCGCGGCGACGCTGGCGAGTTCCAAAGGCTGCGTCCGATGGTTCAGCCCATCAGCGTGTGAAGGATGCCCGACCTATGCATTCGAACGCCCGCAAAGCCATTTGGGCGCGAGCGGGTACACGAGCAGCAGCCTCCCCAAGAAAGCCGGGTCTGAGGCGTTCCTTAACCTCTGGGCGCTCACGTTCTCGCATCCGCCTTTCTTGGCGGCTTCTGCACTCGGCCGCGTTCCTATCGGCTCTCGTTTGGCTAGGTCGAGACGAGCCGCCCACGAGCCCTCCGGAACGTCGCTCCATGCACACGACCGAGGGTCGAAGCCAGCGTCTACCGCAGCGGCATAGCTCCAGGCACGTCGCGTATCGTCTACGTCCTCGACAACCTTCCATCCAAGTTTCAATGCATCGCCAACTGATCGCGTATTCCAGCGCCGTATTGCTTGATGATTGTTTGCATCGCAACCAGATCTTGTCGATGAAATCTCAGCAAACGACGATCGCGATCGCACTGCCTCAGCACCTTTCGCAAATCGTCGATGGATGCTGCACTCTGCTCGCGCATCGCGCGTTGTTTGCAGATGCGACTCCATACGATGCTGTACATCGTGTCGATGAGATCCTCTGCCAGTTCGAGATCGCTTAGCTGATCGTCCGTCAATGCGCCGCTTGGGACGCTACCGGCTCGATCCGTGATGTTCATCGACATATCTCCATTGGTGTGCAATGTATCGGCCGCGAACGCGACTCGCGTGTCAGTCGAAAGCCATCGTATTGATTGGCACTTGTCTGGCAGAAACAACACATTTTCATCCACCGAGTAGTGTGCCGAAAAGAGTTGCTTTGAACTATTCGGAGTCCCTCTTCGCACCCTTCGATTTTGCTTCAAAAAATTGTTCACGCGAGCTACCTTCAAACTTCCACAAACAACAGCGTAACTTCGGTGACAGGGTAGGGTTTGTAATACCGCCAAATTGGCGCCATTCCAACCGGCAGCGCACCAGTCGTTTCACTCCCTATGCGCAGCCTACCGTCCCTGCTCAGGGCTTCGCCCCGAGACCCTGACTTCGAGAGAGAGGGCGTAACAATGAGTACGAGCGAACAACGAAGGAGGACCGGCATGCTTCCACCAATTCGGTGCTATGAAGACGAGGAAGCTTCGGTCCGGGAGAAGGCACGCGATTGCGGCATGAGCGTCGGCCAATTCGTGCTCGCGGCAGCGCTTGGCCGTCGCACGCGCACGAAGATCGATACGCACATCCTGAACGAGCTTTGCCGCCTCGGTGGTCTGCAGAAGCATCTGTTCAATGAAGGCGGCGGAGTGCTGTCGAAAGAATACGCTGCCATCCTCGTCAAAATTCGTGAGGCAATTGCCCGCATCGGTGACTGAAAATGTTGGCTAAAATCCCGCCGCGACGAGAAGACCTGAAATCGAGTTTCAAGGACTTGGTGGAATACATCACCAATCGCGATGAAGAGAGGAAATATCTGGGCGACGAAGTTGATCCCAGCGCCCCACTCGATCGGGAAAAACATCTCAAGACTCTTCAGCGTGCTCGAGAGCATCTTCGGGCAGCAGCAAACTACCTTCGACAGTCGCCGAAAATTGATCGCGATTTCCAACAAAAGGCACGTTCGCGGCGTGCCCTTCTTGGGCTCGAGGAAAAAGCGATTCAGCCAGCGCATAGCCAGGCCGAAGCGGAAGCCCTCGCAGAACTCTGGTCCGGGCGACTCCTCGGCCAAGCCGAACGTCTCGTAACGCCAACTGGCGTCGCGTGCGAACACAATTGCTTGTCACTGTCGTCTGCTGCGGCTGAAATGGAGGCTGTGGCGATCCAGAATGCCCGGGTTAAGGACGCCGTGTACCACGTCGTTTTGTCTTGGCCGGCGAATGAATCACCGTCCGATGCACAGGCGTTCGAATGTGGCGCACACGCGCTTGATGCCGTCGGCATGGCGGATCACCAGTACGTTTTTGCCGTGCATCGCGACACCGACAATACGCACCTGCACATTGCCGTGAATCGCGTGAATCCCGATACGTTCGCGGCGGTCTATCCCGAGCGCGACTATTTCAAGCTGGATCGCGCGATGCGCGAGCTCGAGCTCCGATACGGCTGGCAGCACGACAACGGCCCCTACGCCGTTTTTCAACGCAGCGGTCACTTCGTCATCGACTGGGCGAGCAAAAACCCTGCGACGAAAGGCAAGCGACCGACGCCGGCGGCCGACATGGAGCGGCACGCTGATCAGGAAAGCCTGTTTACCTATGCGCGCGGAGAGCCGCGCAAAGCGCTCTTGGCCGCGCTGAAAAATGACCAGCTGACGTGGCGTCAACTGCACAATCTGCTCGCTAAGTACGGGCTCGAGATCCGCGAGAAGGGGCATGGCTTCGCCATCTATGATCTCGCGGCCGTCGCGACGACGCCGATCAAGGCCAGCGACATGCACGAGGCGCTGGGTAAAGCGCGGCTGACCAAACGGATCGGGCCGTTCGAGCCGTCCGCGTCGACGATCGGTGCTGTTCTGACCTACGACAAGGATCGACCGCCGAAACGTGACCCGAAGATGCGGGAGGATCGGCGCCAGGAGCGCGCACAAGCGCGACGCGAGCTGCGCGCCCGATACGGTGACTACAAGAGTGCGTTCGTATATCGCCGACTCGACCCGGCTACCGTGCGGCAGCGATTCTCGGATATCCGCGAAGCTGCCCGCCAGAAGAGGCTCGAGATCCGAGAGACTGTCCCGTATGCTTCGGCCCGCAAGGTGCTGTACAGCGTCGTTGCATTCGAGACGCTGCGGGACCGCGATCGGCTGCGACGCGAGATCCGCAGGGAGCGTGAGGCACTATGCGCAGACCCGACGAATCGCAGACTGTCGTACCGCGAGTGGGTCGAGCGCCAGGCGGCCGCCGGCGACAGTGCGGCTATCGGCCAGCTACGCGGCTTCGTCTACAGTGAGAAGCGACGGACGCGAGAGCTGGTGCGAGCGCTGGCCAACGATGATGCCGACGGCATCATTTATGTTGACGATGTCGATCCGGTTGCACGAAGCGTCGCTGATGGACTGCATTTCCGCGTTCGCCGGGACGGAGCCGTTATCTATCGGTTGGACGACGGCCGCGACGCTTTCATCGATCTCGGGCGACGTATTGACGTGCTCGCAAAAGGCAAACGCGACGACGTATCAATCACGACTGCGCTGCAATTGGCAGCGGAAAAGTACGGGGGCACATTCGAGCTCACGGGCAGCGAAGAATTCAAGCGACGCGCGATCGACATCATGGTCGAACGTCGAATTGAGGTCCGGCTCCGAGACACCGAGCAGGAAGCGCTGCGGCGTGCCAGGGAAGCGGCCGCAGCGCAGCAGTTTCACCGGCAAACGCCCCGCCGCCCCAGCAAGCCATGACTTGGGCAAATCTTGACCGTCCGACACCAAAAGGAAGCGAGGTATTGATCATGACCGACGACGAGGCCAAGGCGCGGATCGACGTGCTCCACGACGAGGCGGCGGCCATTCTGGCCGAGCAAGGGCTGTCGCCGCTGCAGGCTTACTGCTTGATCCTCGAGCGGGTCACCACTCGACACGAGCCTACGTTGCAGTTGCTTGCCGACGCAGCAGCCTATGACCAGTGGTATTCGGAAGAGGTTAGCAGGGGCCTTGAAGAGGCGGACGATCCGAATACCAAATGGGTATCCAATGAAGAAGCAGAAGCTAGCTTTGCCAGGAAACGAGTCGAGCTACAGGCACGGATCAGGAAAGGCAATGAGTGACGATCACACTCGCTGCGGCACACCGCTGGTCTACGCTGGCCAGCTCGAGCTACAGCCCGATATTCTCGCCGAGCTCGGCGAGCAGCAGCCGGACCAGGAGGCCCCACCGTCTACCTGATTCGGATCAGACGCCCCGCCCGCGTGCTGGAACACGCGGACGGGACTTCCACAACACCACCTAGACTAGAGGTGATGACATGGCAACTGAGTATGCTATCAGTCCGGATGCAATCCGGATCGAAATCGCACGTATGCAGTCGGCAAACGACCTCATGCGTGCAGCCAACAAAGCGCTTGCGAAGGACGACGATGCGGCCTTGGCCGACATGGGTTTTTCGCCGGAACATGTCGATGAGCTGCGGAAGAACGGCGGCTTCCCGTCGACGTCGATCGGCAACAACACGCGGATGATCACCTATCTGCGATCGATTGGAGAGCCCATGCGAACCCGCCCGGCCGCTGTCGATCGCGGCCGGCGTGCTGACGCCGGCTACGCTGGCCAGCGTTCCATTACCGCGGCTGGCAGATCCTCGACCGCTGGGCGTTCGAGAGCCCGACGCAGCTCCGGGCCCTCGATGCCGAAGGCTAGGTGATTCTGCTGGGCCCGTTGCTCGAGCAGCAGCTCGAGCACCAAGGTGCTGCGATCGGCGGCCGCGCTCAAGCTGCACCGGCGAGGCGTGGCGGAGCATGAGATCTTTGAGTTGCACGAGATCCGCGCCACGCTCGTATAGAAAAACCGGGCCATCAGGCCCGGTCTTGTTTGCTAGAACCCCAACGTCAACTGCAACCGCGATGCCGTGTCATCGACACTTCGACGTGGTACAAGCACCCGTGTCGATGGCAACGCATGATCGTTGAACCACAGCACGAGGTATGTGCTGCCCCGTTGGGCATCTTCGAATTCCCACCGCGACACCTTGTCGATCGGCATCTGCTTGGCGATGCCCTTCTTCTTGTCAACGACTACCACGCTCCCGGTCTCCGTCGAGATCCCTACGTATTGACCTTCGGTCGGGTCGCTGGCCTCGACGGCCGGATGAAAACCCGGAGGGGCGATGCGTTGAACCTGTCGCTGCAGTTTCGCGGCCAGATGGCTTGCGAACATCCGGATCCAGACAATGGCGATGACCAGCCCGGCACCGGACGTTACGATCCACGGCATGCCGTCGCGCACGCCTACGCCCACGAACAGCCCAATTCCACTGAAGACGAGGCCTACGATCGACACGAGGGCCAGCACGACCGGAACCAACACGATTGATAAATTAAGCATAACTTATTTCCTCAAGAGTGCATTCCATCGCTTTGACCTGGGCGGCTTCCGCCTTTATCAGGGGTGCGCTTGGGGGTGCTCGGCATGATTCGTTCAAGCTTGCTAGAAAACACCGCGAGCGCGCCTCGCACTTCGCCAGTCGTTTCTCGGCCGAGTGTCGCCGTCGCCACGCCACCTACCCAGTTGAGCACTTGGTCGGGCACAACGAAGATCAGGCTAAAGCTCGTGTGAATCAGATTCGCGCCAAGCATGAAATAGATCGCGAGGTACCCGATGACGCTAACGATGCCCGTCAACGAATCGAATTGGGCGTTCGCGACCGCGATTCCAAAGAATTTCGTGAGTACCGTTCCGCCTTCAACCAGGACGGCTCCGCCGGAGAAGAAGCCAACAACCATCAGGATCGGGCGCACCGTCACGTTTAGCAGGAAGATATACCCGTGCGTCGTGCGTTGACCCATGCCATCGCCCTCACCGCCCAGGTGCGTCATTGCCCACAGAGGAGCGGCCACGATGGCTTCGCACACGATCACGAGCCAATTGATGACGGCCCCGAACCAGGTGATGAACGGGATCATGGGCAGGTACAGAGACAAGCCGGCACCAATGAACAGGAGCGGAATGAGCAGCGTGAACAACATCGGCTCCGTCGCATGCAGTACCGCTCCGGCAGATGCACCGAGGCCGGCGGCGAAGTTCGCCAGTGTGCCCCAGATGCTCGCATTCGCACCCGCGACAATTACGTTCAGGCCTACCCACGTACCGAAAGCAGCGTCAACGCCCCCCAATACATAGTCCCCCAGGTTTTTCATCTTGATGAGTGGGTTTACGGTGCCACGCTCTGCCTCTCCGCTGCTGTTCATCGCGGCAATGATCTTCTGTCCAAAGCCCGAGAAGATCTGGCTGAGGGCCTTACCACCATCTTTTTCACTGGCATTTCCCGCGTTACCCAACGGCTGGGCTGTCGTCGAGCCGGCTTCTTGAAGCTGGAACGCCCTGTCGACCTGGTCGCGCAGCTGGGAAACGCCTACGTCCCCTCCCGCCTTCTCTTTGTAAACACGAGCGACGGCTGACACCGCATCGGAGAGCTTGCTATTGGCCTGCGCAAACGTCTGATACCACGCGCCGAGCGACCACCAACCCGCCTCCTTGATCGAGCTACTGAGCTGACCGGCCAGGCTGCTGATGTTGCCCGTGCTTGTCGCTGCCTGACTCTGAATCGTGGCCTCATATTGTTGCGCGGCCGACTGGATTGCTACCTCTGCATCCGGAAGGATGGCGCTGGCGTTCGTTTGCTGATCGATAACGGCGTTGACGAATGCTTGCGCCGCCGGCGACAGCGCGGTTTCCATGTTTCCGAGGGCCTGCAGGTGAGCTTGGTACAGCGTGGTTGTATCAATGGTGCCGCTGAACCAATTGGTGGATTGGTCTTGCGGAGTCAGCTTCGACGTATCGATATCCGCACCACCGCAGTATTTTGTGCCGATGGAGTTACGCAATACGAGGCCTTGGGTGCCTGATGTGATCTGCACGTATTCCTTCTGGTCCGGCGGAAAGCCCCCGTTCGCGGCGACCATGGAGAGGCTTGCGTTGTAAGCGTGCATACACAGGTTCGCCTGATACAGGTCTCGCGCGAGCTGTATCGTGTTGGGCATTGCCGGTTGCAGCACCATGCCCTTCCCGTCCGAAAAGGCCTGGATTGCTGCGTCGGTCCCCATGTTGGCGATACCGACACCCATAATCGAAGCGGCCCATAACATCAGCAGTTGCGAGAGTGCCCAGCCGTTCGCCGTCGGCACCAGCGATGCCAATCCCCACACGAGGCGGATCGGCCCCCACATGGTGCCTTTGTTTTCTCCGTAGACCGCTCCGCTATGAGCGGCTTGAGAGAGCCTTTTGAACCACGTATAGCAGGCGAAGAAGGCCCCGACGACAAGTAGTCCACCGTTCATCACCTGGAACAGACTCGCGAAGATCGTATCGCCGCCTCCAGCTCCACCTGTTGCGAGCGGGTTGTTCACCACGTTGCCGAAGACGCCGACTAGGGCTTGCCGGCTGAGATCACCTGAGCGTTGCGCAGCCTGCGTGATCTCCCCAAGTGACGTGCTTTGGGCAAATGCGGGCAACGTGACCAAACCGTTCAAGAGCGCGGCAATGAAAAGTGCTGCTTTGCGCTTCATGCTCGTTCTCCTTTCCGTTGTTTCCAGAGCTCCGGATCGATGACGCTGACAAACCAACCGGGCTCTCGCATGAAGTCATTCAGGCCGCCACGCTCAGCTCGCGACAGCCGCCGGTTTTGCAGTTGCCACAGGCGGAATTGCGCGGTCAGGCTGGCCATGAACATCACCGGCAGCCCGGCCACTAGCGTGAAGATGCCGAACAAGTTGCCGCGTGAAAGGGCATAGACGGCCATCAGGAGGAAAACCGCGCCGGTTCCAATGGCGAGACGTTTCTGAAAGAGAAACCGTCGCTGCAGGTCAGCAATGCTTGGTGCGCCGACGGACCGGCTGCGCATCATTTCCTCGAACCCCTGCTCCTTAGCGGTATCGCCTTCGCCTTGCTGTTCGGCGCGAGCGTTTCGTTTCGCGCGTGCGTACAGCTCCTTGATGTAGACGATGTTTTCGTCGTGCTGCTGCTTTGCTGCCTTGAACGATTGCACGTTCTTTCGAAACGCGTAGAACGGAAGGAAGAGGCGTTTTGCGATCTCAACCCCGGCTGATTTTGCGGTTTGCTTCATGTCCATCACTTGTCCTCTCGGGAGTTGGAAGTTCGCTTGTTGAGCCATGCAGTGAGGGGGTCTTCATAATCGAATACGTCCCTCCACCTACACGGAGCGCCTCTAACGGCGTTGAGACGCTCATGCGTGCTCAAGGCGATGACCAAGCAGACCGCCGCCGAAGCCAGCCAAATCCAGTTGAAGGGGTGAATGAGAACTACGGCCGTCAGGCACGCAGCGAATGCGATCATCCACCCGCGTTTTGCCCACAGCAGAACCGCAGTGTTTTCGGTTTCGCCTGTCGTGGCAGAAGGAGCCGGCTTGTTGGTATCAGCGAGGCGCGTCATTGCTGGCCCCGATGGCTCTGTTCAATCCAGGCGAAAACCTCGTGCTCGTACCAACACAGCCTGCGGCTGTGCGGCATTTTGAACGGAGCAGGGATGAGGTGCCGATATTGCGCCTTCGAAACAAAGGTGCGAATGGTGGCGGGAGTTTTGCCGATCAGGTCGGCAAGCTGTTCGATGAATATGACGCGCGGGGATCCGCCGTCCGTGGCTGGTAGGGAGCTCACGTTTTCCTCTCATACACGAGCAAGAGCGCGTGTGGGGTGTCGTTCCCCACGTGCGAGGACCCTATTCGGGTGACTAGCGGAGTACCGAGTCAGCGATCACAGCGGCTTTGCGCGTTATCCGCCCTGCTCGCTAACTCCCGACGCCTAATGCTGGGTTATCTCTTCGCTGACTTGGCCCAGCGGCTCTAGTGTCATCATGGCGAACGATCCGAGATTGCCGTCACGAATTGTGTGGAGTAATTTAGAACGAGCGTCCGATACCGTCAATATTCTTTTAAAAACAATGACTTGTGTACATATGTATGTACGTAAATACGCATGGAATTTGTTACGGTGCCGGACGAGATTTATGCATTTTGGGAAGCGTCGGCGATATACGAGTGCCTCGGGCTACCCGAAGCAGATGTCTGGCCGCGGCCCATAGATGTGAACGGCACAGTCTCAGGCTACGTTCCGGTACCATTCGTCGGAACGGCTATTCTTGCTTTACTTGGCGCGCAGGGGCGATTCAAATGGGCCGCAGGATTAACACTCAACGGAAATATGAGGCCGCTGTTGCACGCGATGAAGCCATACGTATTGCCGAAAGAGAGCGTCACCAGTCGCGCCCCAGGTAACACGCCCCACGGGCCACCCGCGTTGGATGGCTTATTGCTTCTACGCTGCCGAACCACATGCTTTGGGGACTCGGGATACGCAGCGGCGTCGGCGTTATACGAGTCTTCTAACACCCGGATTTCACCAACGCCGCCGACAGGCACTCGCTACCTGCGGGGTGAACCTAAACGCCAAGACAATACCGCCCACTGTCGACACTGGCGCCCGGGAATTGCCTATCGCCAACCGTACGAGGTTCTTATCAGGCGCTCGCCATATCGATTGCCAGACGCATGTTGATCTTCTCCGATCGGAGAAGATCAAGTCAGCAGGTCGCTCTAGTAACTGAGCAGGTGAGCGTCGTCAATTAACCCGCGGGAAAGGCCATCGATCCCCTCACTACTGAAATGGGCGACAATTGAATCTGCGAACTGCGTCTGGATTGCCGGCGGCACATCGTTGTCGACGACAATAATTTGCGTTGCAACGCCTTTTTGTTTCGCGCGATCTGCTAGTGAAAACATATAGCTGTACATGTTGAGGTACTTGCTTGGATCGGATACCTCTTCTCTTCGATCTTCGATCTGATTTGTTTCGTTATATTGCTTTTGGGTCTTACCCAAATATTTCCCGACAGTGTCTACCATTAGAAAGGTCGGCAGATTACAGGTTGAATCAACCGCCGTGTCCAATATGCTGAGATAGAAGCCGATGGAGAGTATCGTCCGAAGGCCGCCGGAGGTGATGTCACTATAATCTCGCGATCGGAGCACTGGAAGTATTGTCCGCTTACTAATCGATACCTCGCGCTGGTCCTTGATCTTAACTTTACGCAAGTACGCACTCAAAAAATCTCCGATCTTCGACAAAATTCCTTCCATAGAGGGAGCTGCCGCTTTCAACAGATCAAGTTTCTCCTGCATCCCCACGATACGTTCGTCGAGAGCGACGGTTTCAGCGAGGATCCCTTTTTGCTGATTGCGCACCTTTATTGCTTGGCGAAGTTGCTTTCGGCTCTCGCCGAGTTTGGCGATTTCAGCAGACAAGCCATCACGCTCTGACAGATACGGCGTAATCATTTCTGCCGTCTCTTCATCGAGAAGTCGGCGTGCCCGATCCCGCTCTTCACTCAGCGATTTCAACTCCGCCGTCAGCATTCCTTGCTTGTCTTGCTCGACCTGAATGAGATCTTTCAGGTCGCGTACTCGTTTGACGAGCACATTCACTTCTTGGGCCGCACGATCACCATCATCGATCGAAAACTCCACCTTAATCTCGCCCAACATAACAGTGCTATCACAAAGCGGACATGAAAATGAGTCGACTTGAGCACCGATAACTGACTTAGACGTCCGTATCGATTTAAGTTTTTCAATGTCAACTTGGTAATCGTTTCTAAGTCTCACATAGCGATCGACGGCGCGCTCGGAAGCGGCTCTATCCTGTTCCGCCAATGAAATTTTTGCCGAAAGCTCAAGGAGAGTCTCTTTTAAAAATGAATAACTTTCACTGCCAGCGATCATTGCCGCGTTCACACCATTCAACTGCTGCCTCAGAGTTTCCTCCTGAAGCGCGACTGCTTCATGGGCGTCAGTAAGGTTTGACTCCGATTCAAACTCGGTTTCTCTCAAGAAGTCGGATACTACATCGTACTTTTCCTTTACATTATCTCGTCGCTTAACAAGACTGGAAAGTTCCTCGTGAGCATCAGAAACGTTGGTATCCAGGAGATTGAATAGATACTTAAACGTTTCTTTGTTTTTGACTGCAACGGCATAATTGCTACCGCCCAGCAACGCTTTGCTCCCTACGTCATCCTGTTTGAGATAACAATATTTGAAAACATCTCGGAAGCTAAGTCGAATCATTGCGGAGTCGACCTTCGATGGAGCTTGACGCATCTTAATATTTGGTATATTAAGAGCCATCATCATAAAATCCGAAAAGAATCCATCCGCAGACTCCGGCAAGCCGAAATTAGGCGTAAACTTCTTCGGGAAAGTCAATTCGACAGAGTCCAAATTGCCAGCATAGACTTCAATTGGATCATTCGGTTTGAATATATCCCGCTTAATAACGTATGGCAGATCATTTAATCTGGCCTCCATCATAACAAACCGGACCGACAGCTCAATTTCCCGATCGTAGACGAATTTCGAGGAGCCCAGAAGATAGTTAATACATTCCAGCACACTCGATTTCCCAGTAGTCGAGTCGCCATAAACGATATTTACCCCCTCAGCAAAAGGGATAACGTAGTTTTTTCTTCTTCCAACGAGGACAAGTCGGTTAATAACGAGACTGGGTTTATTTTGTTCCACTGACGTCACCTTCTAAATATTTCATTAAGGATTTTGTTTAGGGACGATGTAGACTGCGTCTTTGCGGGCTCGAGTGCGTAAAGGAGTCGGCGTACTTTCTCGAAATGGTTCCCGACCAATGCTTGAGCTGCCTGCTCTCCTTTCTCAGTCAATGAATAAACGAACCCATCTGCCTTCCTGTAATCTGCTGCCAAAAAACCCAAAGATGCGAGGTGCTTGAGCAAGCCTTTGATCCAGCGGTGGTCAAACAAAGAGTCCATGTTGACGGATAAACTGGAAACGGAGAGAACGTCTTCGGTCGCCAAATCAACCCTCGATGAACCTAAACGGATTAAAAGCTGCGCCAAGATGACTGGATTCTTGACAAGATACATAAAAATCAACAGTCGCTCGTTATTAAGCAATATTTTACCCTGCTGACTTTTCCCAAGTACGTTTATCATCAAAAGCAAAATTCCAACATTCAAAAATCTACTGCTGTCAGGAACCACGTAGGGTAAAGGTCGCATGAAAATCACCTGTCTTTTTCAAGTTCGACTTTTAAGGCCTCAAGCGCCTCTATCGACTGATCCTCGCTCCACCACACGTCGTCCTGAAGATCATTTGCGATTTGGTGGAGCATCCCCATTTTGTGCAGCCCTTGGAGCATCGGCAAGGCTGTCTTCAAGTAGTTGGCATCCTCTGATACGATCTTTTGATGGACCTCGTTCACCAATAACGTGGAATCTCCGCCCTTGCCACTCACAAAGCTTTCGTAACAATTCTGATAGAGCGTGCGTATTCTATCGTAGAGCAACCGAAGTTTTTCCTGATCAGCAGTGCTGCTGAACAGCTTTCTTGCGTACTCCGCATTTAGAAAGTGCTCTTTCGAGTGCTTAACTGTGGCATTGTGGACATCCGCCAACATGAGCTTAAGAACAAACGTTTCGTCTTTGTATTGGCTTGGATCCACTAAGCGCTTCGCAGTTAATCCAGCTTCCAATTCCCTCTGCTTAACAAAGTCATCTAGAAATTGTTTGGTCGCAGTAATGGCAATGCTTGACGCCCCACCAGGTTTGCAAATACTGAGATGATCATCATCGCAGGCTATTGTATCTTGGGGTAGGTTGTCGGTCCCGATTGCACTCTCTTTGGTGACGATATCGTCATAAGACCCATAAAAATATTTAATTGCCGGCTTCGAATTATACTTAACCCACTCATTGTTCATTGTGGGACATAGTTCACTGAGCGGCGCGAGATCGTTTATCTGTTTGTTATTCGAAAGGAGCTTCCCGTATGTCGCCAGGTTCGCCCCCAAGTGGGGAACTGCCAACGAAAGGAGGAGTTTAATTTTGCTCGCTTGACCTTGACGAAGATCATTCAAAATGCATGCCTTGGTGACCAGTCCGCCCATACTGTGAGCTACCACAATAATATTGTCATACGCGGCCAACGCGAATCTTATTTGTGATCCAAGCAGAGCGGAAATTTCTTCGATACTGACATTTTTCTTTGATTTCGGTTGAATTTTCGTGAAAAGAGATTTCAATCGACCAATTGTCGAATTGATTTCCACAAAGAGACTCGAGAGCTTTGTGAAATATTCGAATGTGGCAATGTCGAAATTCTCGCTGATGGAGGGAAACTGCGAAAGCTGGTCGAAGAAATAACCATGCTCTGCGTTCTTCCATGTTTCTTTTCCACCAGTAAAACCGTGGACGAATAATATAACTGTATCGCGATTGTTTTTTTTGATGAACTCGATCATTGTTTCCCCGTAACTGTGCGGTCGCCAGTGTTTCAAGAATAGCTGAAAACCTCAATCTAAACCATGTTCAATACGAATTGCGTATACGTTTTGCACATTGCAGCTGCCGTCGCCGAGCAAAACGACAAGGAAAGCGCACGGTCCTGCCCGGCGCTTGTGTCCTTGGCGCAGCACCATCTGTAGCACCCAACAAGGTCGGCGGGTTATGACACTCCAATTTCCGCTGATGCGAATTGACTCCGTTTTAGGACGGGATGGAGGCGCCTGCAAAAAGCACGAAAGCGTGTTGCGAAAACTTGATGGCGTACGCCTCGCGAAACACCTCATCACGCACCGCGGCATGCATCACGCCCGCGCTTTCCGCATCTTGCGATCTAGCTTCCTCACCTGTTTCTCTAGTGCCTCAATCTTATCGAGATAGGGCCATAGCTCGTCCATAATACGGTCCTCCCGTTCCTTTAGCTGCTTGACCACGGACACGTATTCCCGCTCGTACCTGAGTCTGGCGACCCGCGTATCGGACCATGCGCGGTTAAGAGGCTCGCTTTCTTTTCGCAGCTTACGCAACTCGCGTATAGCGGCCTTCAGTTGCGCCTCGTCAGCCAATTCGGCGGCTAGTTCGGGATTCATCGTGGACCTTTTACGCTCACGGGTCGGTGACATCAACCGCCCCGGAAAACTGCCGAGCCTGGGCAACACGACAGTCACTTAAGCCGTTTCGCCAGATCCTCAGCTCGAGGATGGTAGTACCGCATGAGCATACGCGGGTCGCGATGTCCAGTAATCTTCGCCAGATCGTGCACTGGGAATATCGCCGCCAGGCGAGAAGTTGCCTCATGGCGAAGATCGTGGAACCGGAGATCCTCGAGGTAGGATTTGCTGGGCACCGTCCCAGCATCTTTGCATTCGGTTACGTAGATAGACCGCGCACGTTCAACAGCACGTTCGAACGCCCGTGTTACCGCATCACTGCGAATTGGAAAGACCCTGTCGTCGCCGCTACGCGTCTTGGCAGCTTTTCGTTGCTCCTTGAGCACTTCGACGGCACGTGTCGACAAGGGAACGTCTCTGGAACTCCCGTTCTTGGTTTCCGGGAGGTGTGCGACCCGTCGGCGTAGGTCAACGTGCTCCCACTGGAGATCGACGATTTCCCCGCGTCGCATCGCCGTTTCGACGGCGAGCCAAATAATGGCAGGCAGCAAGTCCGAACCACTTGCCGCCACGACACGCTCCAACTCCCCGGCTTCCGTCTGACGAGCAGACTCCGTGTCAGATTCGGGAGCAGCGATCCGGCGGGTGCGTGCATTGTTGGGCGGTGGCTTGCGCACCAGCTCGAGGGGATTGAGCAGACTTTCCATGCCCCATTCCTTCCGGGCGATGCTGAAGACATGGGAGAGGACAGCGAGGCGCCGCACCACGCTGGCTGGCTTCAGTGGAGGATTGGTCTGTTTCAACCAATCGTCCCTCAGTTTGGAGGTATCCGGAATTTCGTGTGTGAGGCGGGTTGAGACTCAGATTCCGATATTGAATCGCTCCGGGTAAAGCAGTGCAAACTGCGTCATCGCGCCTTTCCAATCGTGCCGGGAGCCGGTCCACTTGGCAACGACGTTA
>NZ_JACBNX010000060.1 GCF_013403875.1 Burkholderia guangdongensis
GTTGAACGAATACACCACCAGGCTGATGATCGGAATGTACAGAAACAGAAATCCCGCCGACAGCACCGCCGTCGACAAGGGTTTGCTCGGCTTGATCATTTCGCCCCCTCCATTTCCTTGTTCTGGTAGTACTGGAACAGCGCCATCGGCACCAGCAGCAGCATCACCATCGCGACCGTCACCGCCGACGCCATCGGCCAGTCCATGTTGTTGAAGAACTCATCCCACATCACCCGCCCGATCATCAGCGTGTCCGCTCCGCCCAGCAGTTCCGGAATCACGTACTCCCCCACCGCCGGAATGAACACCAGCAAGCTCCCCGCGATGATCCCGTTCTTCGACAGCGGCAGCGTGATCCGCGTGAACGCCGTCCACGGCTTCGCCCCCAGGTCGTACGCCGCTTCCAGCAGCGTCAGGTCCATCTTCACCAGGTGCGCGTACAGCGGCATCACCATGAACGGCAGGTACGAATACACCATCCCGATGTACACCCCCGCGTCGCTGTGATACAGCCGCAGCGGCGAGTGGATCAGACCGATCGC
>NZ_JACBNX010000061.1 GCF_013403875.1 Burkholderia guangdongensis
CGCAGCAGCGTCGACTTCCCGCAGCCCGAACTGCCCAGCAGCGCGAACAGCTCGTTCTTCATGATCGTCAGGTTCACGTTGTCCACGGCCGTGCTGTCGCCGAATTTCTTGACCACGTTTTCGATGCGGACGAACGCGTCGTTTCCGGCACGCGACGCGCCGGTCAGTCTCGCCCCGGCGCCCGACAAGGATATCGATTGCATGTGTTTCACCCTCTATTCAATTCGGATTGCAGATATTCCAGGCAGCGACGATTCAGACTTGCAAAGTTCGCGCGGTCGCGTCGACCGCGTCGCGCATCTTGCCGATCAGCTCGTCGATCTGCGCGTGATCGATCACCAGCGGCGGCGCAACGATCAGCCGCCCGTTCGTCGAGCGCACGATGGCGCCCAGCTCGAACCCGACCGTGCGGCTGTGCCACGTCAGCTCCGCCTCGTTCGCGAACCGCTCGCGCGTCTTCTTGTCCTTCGCGAACTGGATCGCCCCCACCGCGCCGACGCCCTGGATCTCCCCGACCAGCGGATGATCCGCGAACGCATCCCGCAGCGCCTTCTGCAGATACNATGCCCCGAATACGTGAGACCGTGCGCGTACACGCCACCCCGCTCGACCAGCGCTTCGCCGATCCGGCGGCTCATCACCAGCCCGCCCATCGGCACGTAGCCCGACGTCAACCCCTTCGCGATGCTGATCAGATCCGGCTCGAAACCGAAGTGACGGTGCGCGAACCATTCCCCGGTGCGCCCGAATCCGCCGATCACCTCGTCCGCGCACAGCAGCACGTCGTACTGCCGACAGATCCGCTCGATCTCCTGCCAGTAGCCGTCCGGCGGGAAAATCATCCCGCCCGCGCCCTGGAACGGCTCCGCGACGAACGCCGCCACCCGGTCCGCGCCCAGCTCCAGAATCTTCTTCTCGAGCGACAGCGCGGCCTGCTTGCCGAATGCCTCCGGGCTCAGATCGCCGCCGTTCGCGTACCAGTACGGCTCGTCCACGTGCGTAATGTTCGCGATCGGCAGGTCGCCCATCTCGTGCATGAACGCCATCCCGCCGAGCGACGCGCTGCCGACCGTCGACCCGTGATACCCGTTCACGCGACCGATCAGCACCTTCTTCTCCGGCTTGCCCATCAC
>NZ_JACBNX010000062.1 GCF_013403875.1 Burkholderia guangdongensis
ACGTGCGTAATGTTCGCGATCGGCAGGTCGCCCATCTCGTGCATGAACGCCATCCCGCCGAGCGACGCGCTGCCGACCGTCGACCCGTGATACCCGTTCACGCGACCGATCAGCACCTTCTTCTCCGGCTTGCCCATCACGTCCCAGAAGCGGCGCACCGTGCGGATCAGCACCTCGTTCGATTCCGAGCCCGAATTCGTGTACACCACGTGGCTGAACCGCTCGCCCAGCAGCCCGAACAGCCGCTCCGACAGCTCCACCACCGCCGGATGCGTGGTGTGGAAGAACATGTTGTAGTACGACAGATCGCGCATCTGGCGCGTCGCCGCGTCCACCAGCTCGCGTCGCCCGTAGCCGACGTTCGTGCACCAGAGGCCCGACATCCCGTCGATGTAGCACTTGCCGTCGTTGTCCCACAGATAGACGCCCTCGCCGCGCACCATCACGCGCGGACCCTCGGCGTTCAGCGCCTTCTGATCGACGAAC
>NZ_JACBNX010000063.1 GCF_013403875.1 Burkholderia guangdongensis
CAGATCAACTTAGTCGCTGCGTCGTCAGTCGGGAAGTGTCCCCGGGTCTTGATGATCTTGCGCAACTGCGAGTTGATGTTCTCAATGGCATTCGTCGTGTATATAACCTTCCGAACACCCGGTGGAAACGCGAAGAACGGGATCACGCGATCCCAGGCGTTGCGCCACGATGCGCTGACCGTCGGAAATTTCTGGCCCCAAGGGCCTTCGGCAAACGCGTCCAATTCGGCCTGAGCCGCTTCCGCGCTCGGCGCGGTGTAGATTGGCTTGATCGCCGCAGCCAGTCCTCGCCGGTCTTTCCAGCTCGCGTAATCGAGGCTGTTTCGGATCAGGTGGACGATACAGGTCTGCAGCGTGGTGGCCGGGAACACGGCCGCCAGCGCCTCCGGCATACCCTTGAGGCCATCAGTCACGGCAATCAGAACATCGTGAACGCCACGCGTCTTGAGATCGTTGAATACCTTCATCCAGAACTTGGCGCCCTCGGTGTTCTCGATCCACAGCCCCAGAATATCGCGCGTCCCATCGGGCAGAACGCCCAGCGCCAGATAGACCGCCTTGTTGCGTACCACGGCGTCCTCGCGGATCTTGACCCGCAGCGCGTCGAAGAACACCACCGGATACATCGGTTCGAGCGGCCTGGCCTGCCAGGCGGTGACTTCGGCCATCACCTCGTCGGTGACGGAACTGATGAAGTCGGGCGAGACCTCGGTAGCGTATTGCTCCAGCAGGAAGCCCTGGATCTCTCGCACGGTCATGCCCCGGGCATACATGGCGACGATCTTGTCGTCGAAGCCCGTGAAGCGTCGTTCGTGTTTGGGGATCAGCAGTGGCTCGAAGCTGCCGTCGCGGTCGCGAGGCACCTCGATGCGGATCGGACCGTCTTCGGTCAGGACCGTCTTGGCACCTTTACCGTTACGCTGATTCGTGGCATTGACCGGCTTGGCGGCACCGGGTGGATAGCCGAGATGGTGGTTCATCTCGCCGCCCAGCGCTCGCTCGATCAGCGCCTTCTTGAGCGCCAGCGTCGCGGCATTGATGGCTTC
>NZ_JACBNX010000064.1 GCF_013403875.1 Burkholderia guangdongensis
ACGAACGTGAATCTCGGCGCGAACGCGCTGACGATGAACAACGCGACCAATGGCACGTTCGGCGGTTCGATCGGCGGCACGGGTGGCGTGACGCTGAGCGGCCCGGGCACGGAAACGCTGACGGGTGCGAACACGTACACGGGCGGCACGACGATCAACGGCGGCACGCTGGCGATCGGCACGGGCGGTAGCCTGGCATCGACGAGCCCGGTCGATCTGGCGGGCACCGGCTCGACGTTCGACATCAGCGGTGCGAACGGGCCGCAGACGATCGGCACGCTGTCGGGCGTCAACGGCACGAACGTGAATCTCGGCGCGAACCCGTTGACGATGAACAACGCGACGAACGGCACGTTCGGCGGTTCGATCGGCGGGACCAGCGGCGTGACGTTGAACGGTCCGGGCACCGAAACGCTGACGGG
>NZ_JACBNX010000065.1 GCF_013403875.1 Burkholderia guangdongensis
TGAACCAGGCCGCCGGCTGGCCCGGCACGAACTCGAACGTGCCGATCGGCGCGCTGTACGACAGCAACGCGCTCGTCTACCAGTCGCCGAAGTTCTACGGCGCGTCGCTCGGGCTCGAGTATGCGCCGGGCGGCGTGCCGGGCCAGTTCCAGGGCGGCACGCGCGAATCGGCGGTGCTCAGGTATTCGAACTACGGGCTCAACCTCGCGGCCGTCTACTACAACGCGCACGATACGAACACCGCGGCGGCGACGCCGACCAGCCTCGACAACAACCGCTTCTACTACTTCGGCGCGAAGTACACGTTCAGCGGCTTGTCGGTATCGGCATCGTACGGGCTCGGCAAGAGCCCGGCCAACTCGAACAAAGTGGACTACGAAATGATCTCGGGCGGGCTCGGCTATCAGTTCAGCCCGTTCCT
>NZ_JACBNX010000066.1 GCF_013403875.1 Burkholderia guangdongensis
TTGGCAACCCTCTGTTCCGACCATTGTATGACGTGTGAAGCCCTACCCATAAGGGCCATGAGGACTTGACGTCATCCCCACCTTCCTCCGGTTTGTCACCGGCAGTCTCCTTAGAGTGCTCTTGCGTAGCAACTAAGGACAAGGGTTGCGCTCGTTGCGGGACTTAACCCAACATCTCACGACACGAGCTGACGACAGCCATGCAGCACCTGTGTATCGGTTCTCTTTCGAGCACCCCCGGATCTCTCCAGGGTTCCGACCATGTCAAGGGTAGGTAAGGTTTTTCGCGTTGCATCGAATTAATCCACATCATCCACCGCTTGTGCGGGTCCCCGTCAATTCCTTTGAGTTTTAATCTTGCGACCGTACTCCCCAGGCGG
>NZ_JACBNX010000067.1 GCF_013403875.1 Burkholderia guangdongensis
GAACTAGGTGTACGACAAGTAGGGCGGGACACGTGAAATCCTGTCTGAAGATGGGGGGACCATCCTCCAAGGCTAAATACTCGTGATCGACCGATAGTGAACCAGTACCGTGAGGGAAAGGTGAAAAGAACCCCGGGAGGGGAGTGAAATAGATCCTGAAACCGCATGCATACAAACAGTCGGAGCCTCGTAAGGGGTGACGGCGTACCTTTTGTATAATGGGTCAGCGACTTACGTTCAGTAGCAAGCTTAACCGAATAGGGCAGGCGTAGCGAAAGCGAGTCCGAATAGGGCGTTCAGTTGCTGGGCGTAGACCCGAAACCAAGTGATC
>NZ_JACBNX010000068.1 GCF_013403875.1 Burkholderia guangdongensis
CCGGACTGGAAAGCGCAAGGCGCGCCGCTCGAGGTCGACGTGACCGAGGACCGCTTCCTGTTCCTGACCGAATCGAGCGCGAAGCAGGTGCCGAACTGGGCGCTGCCGGACAACTTCAAGAACCACGGCAACTACGTGATCTCGCTCGGCAACGTCACGCGCTGGCTTGGGTCAACGGCCGAGGCGCTCGGCGTCGAGATCTTCCCGGGCTTCCCGGCCGCCGAGATTCTGTACAACGACGACGGCTCGGTGAAAGGCGTCGCGACCGGCAACATGGGCGTCGGCAAGGACGGCGAGCCGACCGAGAACTTCCAGCTCGGCATGGAGNTGCACGCGAAGTACACGCTGTTCGCGGAAGGCTGCCGCGGGCATCTGGGCCGGCAGCTGATGGACAAGTTCAAGCTGAACGCGAACGCCGATCCGCAGGCGTACGGGATCGGCATCAAGGAGCTGTGGGAGATCGATCCGGCCAAGCACAAGCCGGGCCTCGTGATCCACACCGCCGGCTGGCCGCTGAAGCCGGACACGTACGGCGGCTCGTTCCTGTACCACATGGACAACAACCAGGTGGTCGTCGGCTTCGTGGTCGGGCTCGGGTATTCGAACCCGTACCTGTCGCCGTTCGAGGAATTCCAGCGCTACAAGACGCA
>NZ_JACBNX010000069.1 GCF_013403875.1 Burkholderia guangdongensis
TCAGTAAGGGGAGCCTGACGATTACCTACTTTCACACGGGCAATCCGCACTATCATCGGCGTAGAGTCGTTTCACGGTCCTGTTCGGGATGGGAAGGGGTGGGACCGACTCGCTATGGTCATCAGGCAAAAGGGGGTGTCGTCTCGCTTCGCGAGGCGACCAATCCGGGAAGAAGCAGTAATCTTGGGTTGTGTGTATCACACGAGAATTCTGCAGCCTGCAAAACAGACTGGTTATAGAGTCAAGCCTTACGGGCAATTAGTATCGGTTAGCTGAACGCATTACTGCGCTTACACACCCGACCTATCAACGTCCT
>NZ_JACBNX010000007.1 GCF_013403875.1 Burkholderia guangdongensis
TCTGGCGAAGAGCGGGATGACGATGATCGTGGTCACGCACGAGCTGGGGTTTGCGCGCGAGGTGGCCGATCGCGTGGTGTTCATGGATGGCGGGCAGATCGTCGAGAGCGGTCCGCCCGAGCAGGTGCTGGCGCGGCCCCGGCACAAGCGCACGCAGGACTTCATCGCCGCCGTCATCGCGTGATGCGGATCGTCCGGTCCGCTCGCGCATTCGTTTCTTTCTACTGAGGTTTTCTTCATGCGCATCTCCGAACTCACGCGCGCGCTCGTCGCGCTGACCTGCGGCGTTGCCGCGTCCTGCGCATTCGCGCAGTCGTCCGCGCCGGTCAAGAACCCGATCATCGCGGCGATCGTGCCGAACTACCCGCCGTTCGAATACAAGGATCCGGCGACGGACAAGCTGTCCGGCTTCGACGTCGATCTCGGCGAAGCGCTCGCCGCGAAGCTCGGCGTGAAGCTGCAATGGGAGGAGACGAGCTTCGACCAGATGGTCAGCGCGGTCTCGACGAAGCGCGTCGACATGATCCTGTCCGGGATGACCGATACGGCGCCGCGCCACGAAACCGTGAGCTTCGTCGACTACATCACGACGGGCCCGCAGTTCTACACGCTGAAGACGAAGGCCGGCGACTTCCCGAACATGGACGCGCTGTGCGGCAAGCGCGTCGGCACGAGCCGCCGGACCACGTTCCCGACCGACATCGCGGCATGGAGCGACGCGCATTGCGTGAAGGCCGGCAAGCCGGCCGTCGTCGTGGTCGGCACCGACGGCTCGGCGGACGCGCGGCTGCAACTGAAGCAGAGCCGGATCGACGCGGCGGTGCAGGGCGGCGAGACGCTGCCGTACCAGAACAGCGTCGAGCAGAATGCGTACGCGCCGATCGGCAAGCCGTTCATCGCGCAGTACACGGGCATCGGCGTCGGCAAGGACAATCACGCGCTGCAGGGCGCGATGCAGCACGCGCTGGAGCAGATCATCGCCGACGGCACCTACGAGAAGATCCTGAAGAAGTGGGGGCTGCAGGAACATGCGGTGCAAAAGGCGATGCTCAATGCGGGCAACTGAGCATCGCGCGGCGCCGGCGGGCTCGCCCCGCTGGCCCGACGGCCGGCGTTCGTGCGTCGCGCTCGCGTTCGACCTCGACGGGCCGACCGGCGACGCGATGCTCGACGGCTCGATCTGGCGGAACCCCGCGTACTTCACGCTCGGCAGCTACGGGCCGTGGCGGGCACTCGGCCGGCTGCTCGACGTGCTCGACGCGCGCGGCGTGCCGGCGACGTTCTTCGTGCCGACGTGGGTCGTCGAGAACTGGCCCGAGCAGTGCGCGGCGATCGTCGAGCGCGGGCACGAGGTCGGCTATCACGGCGACCGGCACGAAGCGTTCTGGACGCTCAGCACGTCGCAGCAGCGCGACGTGATGGCGCGCTCGACCGAAGTGTTCGAGCGCCGTCTCGGCGTGCGGCCGGTCGGTTTTCGCACGCCGTCCGGCGACTGGGGCGAGGACACGATCCGCGTGCTGATCGAGGCGGGCGTCCGCTATTCGAGCTCGATGCGCGGCGACGACCGGCCGTATCTGCTGCACGCGGAACGCGTCGGCACGTTGGTCGAGATCCCGGGGCGCTGGGAGCTCGACGACTATGCGTCGCTCGCGTATCACCGCAATCCCGATTTTCCGGCGAGCCTCGACCGGATCGCGAGCTACGAGACGACGCTCGACAACTGGCGCCGCGAATTCGACGGTTCGCATCGCGAAGGGCTGTGCATGACGACGCTGTTCCATCCGAAGGTGTCGGGCAAGCCCGGGCGGATCGCGCTGCTCGAACGTCTGCTCGATCACATGTGCGCGCAGCGCGACGTGTGGTTCGCGACCTGCCGCGACGTCGCCGAATGGTGGATCGATCAGCATGGCGAAGCCAATGTGCTTCGCGGGGAGCACGCATGAGCATGACGTCACGCTGGCCGGACGGCGCGCGCTGCGCGGTCGCGATCACGGTCGACTTCAACGATGTGCACGGCATTCTCGCGCAGGAGCCGAGCATCGCCGGGCGCGAGAAATCGCTGTCGGTCTGGCGCTACGGCGCGAAGCGCGGCGTCGATCGCGTGCTGGACGCACTCGACGAATTCGACGTGCGTGCGAGCTGGTTCGTGCCCGGCATCGTCGCGGGCACGCATCGTGAATGGCTGCTGCGTATCGACGCGCAACGGCACGAGATCGGCAACATCGGCAATCGTTGCGAGAACTTCGACACGCTGTCGCTCGGCGAGCAGCAGCACGCGTTTCGCACCGCGCAGGCGGCGCTCGAGGACGCGATCGGCAAGCGCGCGGTCGGCTTCCGCTCGCACGCAGGCAACTGGGCGCCCGGCTTCGCGGATTTTCTGCGCGGCGAGGGCGTTACGTGGTCGTCGTCGTGGCGCGGCGATGATTTGCCGTACTTTCACGTCGCGGACGGCGAATCGACGAGTCGCGGCGCGCGGGCGAGCGAGCCTCGGCTCGTCGAGCTGCCGCTGCATTACGAGCTCGAGGACGAGCCGTACTTCGTGTACAACCTGTCGCCGGCGGTGCCGGTCGGGCAGCCGCGGATTCCGTCGTATCGCGAGGTGCTGAACAACTGGAAGCTCGATTTCGACGCGTTCCATCGCTTCGGCCTCTGCTACGTGATGCGGCTGCATCCGGAGATCATCGGTACCGCCGCGCGCATCGACCTGCTGCGCGAATTGCTCGACGAGATGCGCACGCGCGGCGGCGTCTGGTTCGCGACCGGCACGCAGATCGCGCAGTGGTGGCGCGACAGCGTTGCGCGCAACGAGGCCGGGCATCCGGTCGAGGTCTACGCGCGGCATTGGCGGGAGGCGCGATGAACGGGCCGAACGTGCTGGAGCGATCGCTGTCGTTGCGGCTCGCAACGTTCGTCGCCGACACGCGCGACGACGCGCTGCCGGCCGACGTCGTCGACAAGGCGAAGCGCCACGTGCTCGACACGCTCGGCGCGGCGCTCGCGGGCGCGGTCGCGACGGAGACGCGCGCGGCGCTCGATATCGCGCGCGCGGGCGGCGGCCACGGCGCGTCGTCCGCATGGGGCACCGCAACCACGCTCGGCGCGCGCGACGCGGCGTTCGTGAATGGCGTCGCCGCGCACGCGTTCGAGCTCGACGATTCGGGCGGCTGCGATCACTCGGGCGCGGTCGTGCTGCCCGCCGCGTTCGCGGCGCTCGCGTGCACAACGCGGCCAGTGTCGGGACGCGAATTTCTGCTCGCGGTCGTGCTCGGCTACGACGTCGGGCGCCGCGTGCTCGAGGCGTGCGGCGGCTACTCGGCGCACAACGGGCGCGGCTGGCATTCGACGATGACGTGCGGCGTGTTCGGCGCGGCCGCGACCGCCGCGCGGCTGCTCGGCCTCGACGCGCAGCGGACCGCCGCCGCGATCGGCCACGCGGGCAGCTTCAGCGGCGGGCTGTGGAACTTCATCCACGACGCGTCGCAAACGAAGCGGATGCACACCGGCCGCGCGGCCGAAGGCGGGTTGCTCGCGGCGCTGCTCGCGGAGCGCGGCGTGACCGGGCCGTCGCAACTGTTCGCGGACGTCTGGGGCGGCTTCTTCAACGCGTTCGCGCCGGAGACCAGCGAGCCCGACGCACTGCTCGCGGGCCTCGGCGACGCGTGGAAGATCATGCGCTGCTCGATCAAGCCGCATGCGTCGTGCCGCAGCACGCACGCGGCGGTCGACGCGACGCTCGCGCTCGCCGGCGACGCGCGCGGCACGCCGGAGCGCGTGCAGTCGGTGCGCGTGCGGCTCAGCGCATTCGTCGACGGGATGTGCGGCGGCCGCGACGTGAGCCGGCTCGCGTCCGCGCAGATGAGCCTGCCGTATGCGATCGCGTCGGTGCTCGTGCACGGCGACGCGTCGCTCGGCGCGTATCTCGACGCGCGCCGGCACGATCCGCGGATCGCGGAGGTGATGGCGCGCATCGCGCTCGACGTCGATCCGTCGATGTCGGATCTCGACGAGCCCGAAGTCACATTGACGCTGACGAACGGCGACACGCGCGCGGCCCAGGTGCAGGTGCCGCTCGGCGATCCGCACAATCCGGTGTCCGACGCCGCGCTGCTCGACAAGTATCGGCAACTGGCCGGCATCGCGATCGATGCCGCGCAGGCGGACGCGCTCGCGGACGCGGTGCTGCGCATCGACGCGCTGCCCGACGTGCGCGGCCTCGAACGGCTGCTTGCCGGCGACGCGGATGGCCGCGCGCTGCTCCGATAGCGGACAATCTCGTGCAATCGCGAGCGGGCCGGCGCCCGGCTCGCCGCTTCGACCTTCAACGACGGATGGGAACCATGAAGATTTTCCAGGCGGTAGCGGGCTTGACGGCATTGTGCGCGGCGATCGGCGCGTTCGGCACTTCGGCGCGTGCGGACACGCTGCCGGACGCGATCGCGAAGACGCGCGTGATCAAGGTTGCGGTCAATTCGATCTATCCGCCGATGGAGTACAAGGATCCGGACAGCGGCCAGCTCGTCGGCTTCGACGTCGATCTCGGCAATGCGCTCGCGAAGGTGCTCGGTGTGAAGCTCGAATGGCAGGAGTCCGCGTTCGAGCAGCTGTTGCCGTCGCTCGCGACCGGGCGCGCGGACATGATCCTCAGCGGGATGAGCGACGTGCCCGGGCGCCGCGACGCGGCCGACTTCATCGACTACCTGAATTCGGGCGCGCAGTTCTACGTGCTCGCATCGGCCGCGAAGGACGTGAGGCAGCCGGCCGATCTGTGCGGAAAGGCGGTCGGCACGAGCCGTAGCACGTCGTTCCCGTCGGACGTCGCGACGTGGAGCGCGCACAACTGCGCGGCCGCGGGCAAGCCGGCGATCTCGGTCGTCGGCACCGAGGACACGGCCGCCGCGCGGATGCAATTGAAGCAAGGGCGGATCGTCGCCGGCGTGCAGGGCAGCGAGACGCTGCCGTACGCGATGAAGCTCGAGCCGAACACGTATCGGCCGGTCGGTGCGCCGTTCGCGGCATCGCCGGAAGGGATCGCGATCGCGAAGTCGAATCCGAAGCTGCGTGACGCGGTGCTCGGCGCGCTCGAAAAGCTGATGCAGGACGGCACCTACAGCGCGATCGTCGCGAAGTGGGGGCTGCAGAGCAGCGCGGTCAGGCAGGTTACGCTGAACGGCGGCGCGGCCGCGCACTGACGGTCGCGGCGGCGCGATGCGGGCCGGACGGGCCCGGCGGGTCGCGTCGCGCTGATCGATAGAAAATCGCCCGGCGTCCCGGGCGATCTCATCTCCTCTCCCCACTCCCTCCACTCACGCACTCGCGCGGCGTCATCCGCTATCGGATCTGCCGGCCAATCCCTTCAAGCCTTCGATCACGACAAGCAGCGCGCGCCCGTGCTCGTCCGAGCCGTCCCACGCCTGGACGATCGCGTTCCGCAGCCGGTCGTTATAGCTGCCCCCACCGCACCCGCGCACCGGACGCAAGTCGACACCATAGAAACTGCATAGCTTATTGAATGGTGCGCTGCGCCGCATTCGCCGTCCATCGGACAGGCGAAGGCGCGAGACCGTCGGCTGACTGACCCCGGTGAGCCTTGCTATTTCGCTGGATGAGCGCGTGTCTGCCCGCAATCGGCGCAACAGGTCTTGAACGGGAAAATCGGTGTCTGGGGCTTCCATGTCATGCATTATACCTATACAGTAACGACTATTGCATGACTCGCCGAAATGGGCGAACAGCAGCACCCGAGAAAGTTGATGACACTGAAACACCTGCCGCCCACGTTTTGCTGGACCAAGATCGGTCACGAGTCCGGCGAAGAATTGCCGACCGTCGTGCTTCGCAAGGAATGGGAGCGCAGGCTGGGCGGCGGGCGGTTCCTGTGGGGAATCGGCCAGTCGCTCGGCGGCAGCGCGCAGGTTGCCGCGCATCGCACCGGCTCGCTGCTCGCGCTGTTCTCGCCGGCCGCCGGCCGCGCGCGGCCCGCCGATCGCAAGCGCGAGGACATGCTGCTCTGGCATGCGTGGATCGACGCGAGCGGGCAGGTGCGCCAGCTTCCGCAGCATGCGTTCATCACGAGCCGCGCGACGCTGCCGTCGGGCCGGCCGCGGCAGCAGCATTACGCGCTCGTCTGCGCGTCGCCGACCGAGCTCGCGATCGGCACGCGGCTGCGCGTGTATCCCGAGCATCTGCGCAGTGTGAGCACCGGCAAGCCGCTCGGCGCCGCGCAGCGCGCGGTCGTCGTCGATTGCGTCGCGCGCGCGGCGCAGCAGTCGGGCAAGAGCTATCCGCTCGCGTTGTCGGTCGAGCTCGAGGCGCCGTATGTCGTGCGGCTCGCGCAGCCGAGCGTGCTGAAGGCGCGCGATCTCGCGGCGGTCAACAAGGCGGCGCGCGAAGGCGACTTCGGCACGTTCGTCGAGCTCGTCGCGCGTCTGCGGCATCGGCCGTCGGCCGAGCAGGCGCGAGGCTTCACGCGTGACCTGTTCGACGTGCCACCCGGTGAAGCGGCCACCGCGTATGCGGGCGCGGCGCAGGCGGCGCGGCTGCGCCACCGCGCGTCGATGGAGCATCTGCGCGGGCGCACGCTCGACATGTTCGAGCTTGCGCCCGGCGAAACGGCGTCGCTGTTCGGTGGCGCGACGTTCGGGCTGCCGTCGCGCGCGTGCTGATCGCATCGGGCGACATGGGCGAGCGCGCGGTTGGTCGGCGCAATGAATTGTTGCAATCTCGTCGTCGCGGACCGTCGGGTCGCGCGCGACAATCGGCATAAAGCGGACACTAAGCGAGCTCACAGCGGGCTCAAAGCGCGGCAGCCGATCGATGGGCAGGCGGTGATCGCGCCGATGCCGTTCGCGCGAGATGTGCGCACGGCGTCGGTTGGCTTCGGACGGCTACCAGAAGGAGAAGTGTCGATGTCGACTCATATCGGTTCGCGTGAGGCTCAGGCCGCGCAGCGCTTCGTCGAGGCGACGCGCAACGTCGATCAGGCATTTCGCGCGGTGCGCGGCGATGCGGACGACGAAGCGTCGACGGCTGAATATGCGGCCGCGATGTCGCGGCTCGATCGCGCGCTCGACGAGCTTGCGCGCGCGCAGGAAGTCTTCGATCGGATCACCAGCCGCGACGCCCGCCGCCGCAACTGAACACGGAATACCGAAGCGCCGGCTCAGCCCGCGCGCGCGCCGTCGCCCGGATGGCTCGCGATGTCGGTGCGCTTGCGGAACGCGTTCGAGAAGAACCGCACCTGGCGCAGGATCGCGTTGCGCCAATAATCCCACGTATGGCCGCCGGGGCGCTCGGTGTACGCGTGCGGCACGCCGAGCTGCATGAGCCGGTCGTGCAGCGTGCGGTTCGATCGCACGAACGGGTCGTCGGCGCCGCAATCGATCGTCAGCGCGATGTGCTCGCGCTCGAACGTGTCCGCATCCGCGACGATCGCGTTGCGATTCCAGAACGACGGATGGCGGACCGGATCGCCGAACACGTGATCGATCCCGGGTTCGTCCTCGCACGTGCGCGGATCGACGGCGCCGCTGATGCTGCCGACCGCGCCGAACGTGCCGGGCCGGTCGAGCGCGATGCGCAGCGCGCCGAAGCCGCCCATGCTGAGCCCAGTGATCGCGCGGTCCTGCTTCGCGGCGATCGTGCGGAAATGCGCGTCGACATACGACACCACTTCGTTCCCAACATAGGTTTCATAGCGGCTGCCCGAGTCGAACGGGCTGTCGATGTACCAGCTTTCGTGCCCGCCGTCGGGCATCACGAGAATCACGCGATAGCGATCGGCGAGCGCGCCGATCCGCGTGTTCGCGGTCCAGTCCGCGTAGCTGCCGCCGGAACCGTGCAGCACGTAGACGACCGGATAGCGCGCCGCGCGATCGTCGCGCGCGTAGTCGTCGGGCAGCACGACGGTCGCGTCGAACGATTCGCGCATCGCCGCGCTCGGGATCGTGACGACCCGCGACTGGAACGACCAGGCCGGGCTCGCGAAAAGCAGCAGCCAGATGAGCGGGAGGGCGCGCACGGGTTTCATCGATTGTCGTTGTCGTGTTCATTGCGCGCGCGGCGGGCGGCTGCCCGCGCGTCATGCGTCGGACGACTCTAGCAACGCGGACTTACAGCCAAATTTCGGCGAAGCCTACGGGATGTCAGCTTCGCCGGCGCGATCGCCGGGTGGCGATCGACACGGACGCCCTGCAGTTCTGGCTTATTTTCACCTTTCCGTGTCCCGGCCGATATGAAAAGATTTTCCCGATATCGGCGCGGCAGTCGCCGTTCAATTCACGGGAGAAGCGCACCTTGAGCACCTCGTCAGATCGAATCGTCGTCCTGAGCCTCGGGCGCGAATCCCGCGTCCTGTCCGTCGCGCCCGACGGCAGCGATGTGAAAGTCCTCATCGGCGGCCTCGAGTCGAAGCCGGACGGCGTGACCGTCGACGAGGCAAACGGCCATCTGTATCTGTCGTTCATGGGCGCGATCCGCGACGGCGACGACTTCTGGGCGACCGATGGCCATATCGAGCGCACGAATCTCGACGGCAGCGATCGCCGGGTGATCGTTCCGGTCGGCACGTTCTACACCGGCAAGCAGATCACGTTCGATGCGGCGAGCGGCCGGCTCTACTGGTGCGACCGCGAAGGGCTGGGCGTGCTGAGCTGCCGCACCGACGGCTCGGACCTGACCGTTCACGTGCGGACCGGCACGACCGCCGAGCATCGGAAGGAGCCTCGCAGGCATTGCGTAGGCGTTACTGTCGATCGGGACGGTGGGTATTTGTATTGGACGCAGAAGGGCAAGCCGAAGGGCGGCGAGGGGATGATCTTGCGTGCGCCGCTTGATGTCGTGCCGGCGGATCCGGCGGTGCGCGATGATATTGAGATGTTGTTCGATGGGCTGCCGGAGCCGATCGATCTTGAGTGGGATGGTGAGTCGGGGACGCTCTATTGGACTGATCGTGGCGCGGAGCCGGACGGCAACACGCTGAACCGCGCGAAGATCCGCGACGGCCGGGCGGTCGATCACGAGATCCTGCTGCATGGCCTCGACGAGGGGATTGGCCTGACTTACGACCGTGATCGCAGGCGCGTGTTCGTTAGCGATCTTGGCGGGAATCTGCGTGTCGTGAGCTTGGATCGGCCGGGGGTTGGCGAGATCGTGTTTCAGGGCCAGGGGAAGCTGACGGGGATCGCGTATTTGCACGGGGATTGAGTCGCGGTTGTTATCCGGATTTGGTATGGGGCGCTGGGTGATCGGCGAGCGGTCGCGTCGGGGCGATCGCATTGATCGTTGGCCGAGGCTTCGCGAGGTCGGTCTCGTCGTATGCGGCGCGGGCGCAAGGAAACGGAATCAGTGGGACTGCGATCCGCCAAGAATCAAGGACCTGACTATCACTTCGTCGCATTGCGCTCGGGCCTTGATGCGGAAGTCGCGAGATGTGCCGACTTGTGGAGCTATGGAATCGTGAGGCTGACGGGGCTGGCGGCGTTTCAGTTCGACTAGGAGCGGCCGATCGTTTCAGTAGATCGGGACGCCCGATACGTCCGTTCAACCCTTCATGGCGTCCAACCAACTGCCGTTATTATGTTGACATTCTGTAACCCGACGGGGTCAATTCATGAGCGCGACAGTTATTCCTAATGAGCCTCGCGTTGCCGTACTTGTTGATTGCGATAACACTCGTCCTGAGATACTGGAATACGCACTACGAGTCGTTGCTCAGTTTGGCCGAGTTGTTCTCCGTCGCGGCTATGGTAATCACAGCACGCTCAGCAAGACGTGGCAGGAGGCGCTGGTTCGTCAGGCTTTTACACCATGTCTTCAATATCAATACGCTCCCGGTAAGAATACCTCCGATATTGCGTTGGCGCTCGATGCTCTCGAAGCAATGTTTGATCATCGGGCCGAGAAGTTTTGCCTCGTAACCAGCGACTCTGACTTTGCCTATCTTTGTCGGAAGCTACGGGAGCGCGGAGCGACAGTGTGTATTGTCGGAGAATCAAAGACGCCGGAAGCGCTTCGCAATTCCAGTGATCAATTTTTTGAGTGGGCACCAGTTTCTACTGCGAATGATGAGATTCCAACTGATACGCCGGCGCAGGCGAAAGTAGAGAATTCAAAGCAACCGGCGATCAAGCGACGACCGAAATTCGTGGTGGACGCGGTGGCATTGCTTGCGAGTAACACACCCGAAGGTCAAGTACACCTGGGTGCGTTAGGGCAATACCTCAAGCGAACCGATCCCGGCTTTTCACCAGCTGACTATGGACATTCTGGGCTATTGGACATGTTAAAGGCATATGATCTTCTGGCTCTAAAAAAAGAGAACGGTGGTCATTACACGGTGGGGCTAGCTCATTCTGGACTGCGTGAATGCAGCGCTTCAAGTGCTGCTCCGACGACCGGCGTAAGCTCCGAATTGCCTGTATAGCCGTTTCACACATTCCGTCGCAGTCCGCTCCCAGGCGAACATCAGTCATTGCGGATGGCCGAGGCGGAACGGCAGCTCACGGTCAACGACTGCGGCCGACCGCATGGGGCAGCAATCGGCCAGCGGCCGACATTCGCCGATGCAGTCTCGCGGTCATTCGAACGTCGCCTCAGCACCGGAAAGCTGCCGCTAGACTCGTGAATACGTGAGCTCGCCACCAGCTACCTCAGTAAAAACATCGACTTGCAATATAAGCCGAACCTTATGTTTTCCTATAGATATCTAGCGCGCGCAACACCCGTAACGCCTTCGTCAGCTTCCCGAGCGAATTTGCGGCGTCGTCGGATTGTCTTATATACGCCTCTGCGTTCTTCTTGATGTCCGTTAGTGCTTCTCGCAACTCCACCAACTCATCGACGAAATCCTCGTCAATTTCTGCGGTCAGGAACTGGTGGTTGCAGGTCAGACACTCCCTGCCCCGTCGGAACCAATTGATATCACTGTGGACGGTTCTGGTCCAACGTTGACCTGACTCGTCGGCGATAAGTCTAGGGTCAACAGCCATACAAACGGTAATCGATCGGCAGGCTGGACACCACATTTTCGTACCGCCCTGATTTGCGCGCATCGCGCCTACCCCCTGTCAGTGCACCTGTCAGCATGCAGTTGCTGTTAGTAAAACACATGGCCGGGAAGCCCCACGCTCCCGGTCATGGAGCTCCGGCCCGCAATTGGCGAACTGGACGCCCGATGGGTCATTCCGCGACTTAATCGATCGATTGGCTCGTACGCGATAAAATCCGGCACAGTAACCAGCGAATCTCTTGGACACTGATCCACAACGCCTTCAAGAGTTTTTGCTCGCCGGATTGAAATCCTCACCCCAGAGTGTGCGCAAACGGAATTATTTTTCATTTTCAATAATGACGTTCGGTGCGTCTCTCACATCAGGACGACTATATGCTGGATCATCAGTCGAGAGACAACGGAAAGTCACGTTCGTTGTAGTGTCGATGCCCATTCTGGTGCGAGCCGTACTCTCATTGACTAATATGAAGTGCTTGCCTTCAGCATTACACTTCGCCGCGCCAGCCTGAAATGCGTGTTCCCGCGCAGCGGCGGCACTGCGGTATCTATCGGACGTCGAGGAAACAGAGTAGGTATCGCGTCCAACTTCCAGCACATCTGACGTGCTAACGCACCCAGCCAGTGTCACCACGCAAGCACTAGTTGCGCCCCATTTTTTCATTGCCGCCACTTTCCTTTTGATTGTTTGCCCGAAAAGACGCTGCTTATGGCCCAGAAAGTTTAGCGCATTGATCGGCTTCCTGCCACGGGATTCACGGCAGGCGTTTCGGCTATCAGCCTCGCTGCCTTCGCGTCGAGCAGGAGAGCTGGCAAGTACCGGTACTGCACCCACATTCCGAGCCATTTTGAGAGGTCTGCGGGGACTGTTGATGCATGGGGAGGCCTTTCCCTCTCTCTCGCCCAGCCAATACTAGTCGCCAACGCCTTGGCCGCAAGTTCAGCCGTTGGATAGCTTCCATAGTACATTTCGCCCCAAGCCAAATGGCTTGCGCCGTGGTATACGTAAATGCTGAAGATGCCACTTGGCGTTTCAAAGATGTATTTCAGCATTCCCGGAACCTCGGTGAAAACAGGGAGCCTATGCCCGGTCAAGTACGGTCAACACGAGCATACCGGTAAAGACGGTGCGAAGTTAATCGGATCGGCCCCTAGCCTGATTCGGTCAAGCCACCTAGCCCTGCAGAGGAAGACAAACGGCCCGTGCCGGCCATACACTAGGTCACTGCCGGCTCCGTCTCGGACCGGCCTGCACCCCGGGGCCGGATTCGTACTGTACGCTGGGCAAACGCAATCGACGCGAGCAGGATGGAGCGGACATGGATGAATCTACAATGAGCAATGGGAACTTCGAAGCGCGTGAGGGGCGACCGCCTCTTGAACGAGACGTACAGGAATTTTTGGCTGATTCGTTATCGGAGTCTATTGGTGAACCACTCACTCTTATTCAAACGGAATATCCGGTCTCGTTTGGAAGAATTGATATCCTTGCTAAGGACAAATTGGATCGATTTGTGGTTATCGAGTTAAAGCTGGGAACAGCAAGCCGTGATGCGGTTGGTCAATTGCAAAGTTACATGGGTGCCCTGGTCCAGGAAAATCCAGAGTCTTTTGTCCGGGGAATTCTCGTAGGCTCCGCGTTGGATGCGGGCGCTCAGGCGGCTCTTCTGGTGGCCAACGACATCCAGTTTGTTTCCTTCTCAATTGCTTTCACGTTTTCGCACGCACTAGCTTCTAAAAATACATACGACGAATGGATTGCGAGGAAGACGAAGAACGCAGTTACGTCCAAGAAGAATGTAGTCTCATCTGCGCCAGATAAGACTACCCCTGCAATATGGTTGCCCCCCGGCTTTAGGAAATGAACGGTCGGATGTCTCAAGTGTGGTCCCTGAGGACAGTAGGTGTCAGCCAATTTGGCTGAGAACTGGCCGCTACTTACAGATGAGGCGTCATTGATGTCAGCTGGCTCGAATGACAGCAACGGGTCGGGTTCGGCCGGTCGCGATCGTCGCAGACCGGCCAATTTTTGCCACTCGCCTCGAGTATAACGCTGCCATTCGAGCGGCCGTTTTAGCCCGAAATAGGCCGGATGCTCAGCTCGCGTCTATTGACCATAGGATGCGTTCGGCGTAAGAGCGGTGCTGCAGTTGTCGGATATCTCGCTGCCATTCGCAAACCGGCGTCGGCGAATGCGCGAAGACCCGAAGACCTGCGGTCACGGTCCGTTGCATTCAAGTCAATCGTGACGCGCACGGGGTTAAAGAGCAGGCACACTCGTGCCTCGTCTGTTCGTCCATAACCTACTCCATGTCCCATTCGAAGCGGTGCGACGGTATCCGACCGTGGAGGCCACGACAACCTATCGCGATTTTGATACCTAGTAAAAAGTTGTCACTCGCATAGGATAGCGGCAACTTCTCTTCAAGGAAAAACATGCGGCCCGCTATAAACCAGCTGCCGACCCTAGGCTACCTGCACAAAGTCGTCTGCGACTGCCTGGGACTATGGAACAGCGATAACGAAGACATAAACTTCCACGTGGCTGCCACGGAGAAAGATCGGCGCATCGCGTTGCGGCAGGCTTTCGAGGCAATCAAAAGAGATGATGGAGTGTATGGAACTCTAGACGATCTGATCGTCGTGGCTGCCCAGTTGGCTCCAAAGGACACACAGAAGGTAAAAAAAAGCAGAACAATCCAGGCCTATGTCAATCACCTGTCCAAAACCGACTTTGAATCCGTCCATGAGTACAACGAGTTACGCCAGTACATTGAGACGTTGCTCGCTGAGCGTTACTCCCGCTGGGGCGTATCGGGACTGGCGGTAAAATTTTACACGTCGGCGCTCGCCCACTACCGGGAATTTGTTAGAGAGCACGCCTGCAATGCTCAGAGTCAGACGTACAGCTATCAGTGTTTTCTCAGTCAAGATCTTCGCTTACTGACGAGGACTCTGATCCGCGAGTTGCTACCAGACGACACGTGGCCGGATGCCGCACCGGATGCGCCGTGGCCTTTGAGGGGGTTCGCTGATGCGGCTAGCCAGATCAGCGGCATCTCGCTGCATAAGCTTCACCAGTACCACGAGTTTCAGCAGGAGGGGCCACTCAACGAGCAAGCATGGTCTCGCGACTTCACTTCCCAGCAAGTCAATACTCGGTCCAAACAGGTGATCGAACGACTACGTAAGCCCGGCCGGATGAAGTGGGAAACCTTTTATCCAACCCTTCAACCGCTGGCGTACCACCTGCCGAAGGCTACCCGTGAAAACGCATTTGCGATTCACGCGTTTTCGGCCATGATCGCTCACAACCTCAATGGCCATGTGGCTGATTGCGGGCCATTCGAGCCTCCAACGCGGGAGAGCCTGGCGGCCGCTCAAGTTGCGCACAGTCATTCAGTACCCAGTAGCGACCTGCTTGATCGGCTGGTCAACGACTACTCCATCAATCATGAAGCCTTCGCTCAGCAGGTACGCTACTGCTATCGAGCTCTGCTCGACGGGATCAGGAGCTTACCCGGCTCACTGAACCTCGCTGTAGCCATTCCGGGTAGCCTAGACCTGGTTTACGGGGATGAACATAGGCAGTTCATCGAAGGGGCCTGGCCAGAAACGTTACTAAACGGCCCCAACTGGCTCAACGAATGGGCTCGCGCCCGGGATGCCATGTTCGCCGGTGACGGCCTGCTGGCTCTCACGCACTTCAATTCAGCACTTGAACAGGCAAAGTACGCCGCGGGTTCACTATTCGTCCCGTTTTACATCCAGGTCTGTGCCTTCTGTAAGTCGCAGTATCGGCTGCATTCAGCGCGAAACGAGGAGGAATTGTTCGAGCGGTTCTATGAAGGCTTGGGCGAGAATGCCGCGACCTATGCGGCAATGCTCGGCTATATCCCACAGCACGTCCGGGACCCCGTGACTCTGATGCCCCGCGTGACGGCACCCCGGAAGTTTGAATCTATTACCCGCGCTATCGACGCACTTGCAAAAGCCTTGCGAAGCTGAGCCGTCCAGACTTTCATCGGCACGTCCTATGTAGGCCAAGCTTTCAAACGCATCACTAAGCCGGAGAGTGATGCAACCCCAAGTGATCCGGCAAGGAGATAAAAATGAGCAAAAGTAGCGGTAGTGGCGGCCGTAGTGGTGGTTCCCACGGCGGTGGCGGTAATGGTGGCGGGGCTACCGGTGGTGGACGTGGCCAGGGGAATGGCGGTGGATGGCCAAGTGGAACGGGTAAGCCATCCGGCGGAGGGCGCAGCAATGCACCAGTCGGCGGTGGCAAAAAGTAGGTTTGGCGCTGGTTTGGCCTTTTGATTCCGTCGAGAGGGCCCGCAAACAGCTTGTGGGCTCTCTTCGCGGCTTCGCCGCTACGGCGGTCCTTCACGTCAAACGTTGGCTAGCAAGGAGGTTGCATGGCCTATCACTATCAATGTGCAGCGTGTTATTGCACTCTGCACCTAGAGGCAGCAGAAAACGACGAGCCCGTGTACAGCGTCGTAACCGGCGAGCTTTGTTTATCATGTCAATCTCAAAAAGATGCGCAGCGCTACGACGACGATGATGATTGAAGTTCGGCAGCCCAGCTAGCTAAACACTTCACTTTCGTCAAACGTTGATCGCCAAAATTGGCCGCTGATTAGCAACGCTCCGAGGCCGCCAAGGTCGATCATACTGGCTGACTGCTGCACTTAAATAGCGGCCATCGAACGAACGCTGCCCTGAACGGCGGTAGTGGGTCGTCTACAGCCGGCCGCGTCGGGCGAAAGTAGCCGTCGCATTTGGCTAAACGCTAGCGCCACGGCCGAAACCCAGAAAAGTCGTGTGTCGAAAACTGTAGTGCAATCAGACAAAGCAGTAATGAAACGATGGCCTGCTTCAACGCAATAGCTGCGATGGTATTGTCGGAGCTTTCATGTTTGGCAATACTCTAAAGCCAAAGCCTGAAGCTGCGCGAGAATCCAACTAGTATAGGCCCGGAGATGAGCGATCGAGGTCAATCGACCGACGATAAGAAACGGTGCGAGATAAGGACGGGATTTCTATAGCAGATCAAGTGATGCGGGCTTTTTTGTCGATGAACCTCGATACACGCGGCCGGTCCCATCAGGGAACTGGCCGCGTGCGCCTATCGGCACCCACCCGCCGCGCTAGAACGAGTCGGGTGCGCTGATGCTGTTGCGGAAGTTCTGGTTGTCCCAGAACCGCACGCCGTACGCGTTCCTGTCGCGCAACTGCACGAGCCGGAACGTGCCCGTGGACGTATTGGCCGCCTGGAATGTACTGCCCGACGGCGCGTTGACCGTCACCGACGTTGCGCCGGCCGGCACCGACGCAGTATTGAGCAACGCGCCGCTGTTCGTGCCCGTCTCGACCAGTGCTACAGACACGGGCGGCTGCCCCACCGCAGGCGTGAAGTCCACTGGCACCGACGCGACCGCGCCGGCTTCCGAGCCGTTCGCGCTCAGGAAGTTCGACACGACGTCCGAGCCAAGCGTCGCCCATGGCGCCTGCGCACCCAATGTCGCGTCGGCGGGCGGCGTCACGTTGACAACGCTCACCTGGTCGAGCTGATTCCCGCTGCTGTCGTATAGCGTGAACGTGTAGGTCGAATCCGCGGGCAACGTGCTCACGTCGAGCGGCGCCGCGCTCCAGTAGCCTCGCCTCGGCGGCGTGAACGTCGCCGACGGCGACACCGTCGCCCACGACCAGCGAAACTCATTCGTATCGTCGCCGGCGAGCGCCGGGCTCTTCGGCGGCGACGACGGCTGCGTGCCGGGAATCGTCAGCGAGTCGTCGCCGACGACGCTCGAGCGCATCATGTACAGGCCGCCAGCCGGCAGCCCCGGACCGGTCACGAGCGCCGAGTAGATATTCGTGCCGTTCGGGCCATTCAGGTTCACGTTCAGGTTCACGCCCGCATCATAGAAGTTCACGTCCGGATTGCCGGTGCTGTTCACGAATGAGTCATAGAATATCCGCCGCGTGACGCGCGTCTGCGCGGAGATGTCGTACTTCAGCTGGTTGCCGATCACGTCCCATGCGACCTGCGTGCCGCCCGGCAGCGTGATCGTCGTCGGCACCGCCTGCACACGCGTCGCGAACATGTACTGCGCGACGCTCGAGCCGCTGCCGATCGAATACGGAACGCGGATCGTCGCACTCGATCCGTCGGCGGCGATCGAAACGATCTGCGGCGTGCCGAGCGCGAGCGACGTCGACTTCAGGTCGGTATCGAACTGCTGGATGTTCGTGTAGCCGTTGTCCATGTACGCGGCATCGAACACCTCGGAGCAGGCCGCGCTGTTCGAGCCGGTCAGGCACGCGGTCATCGCCGGTGCGAGCGCGCTCAGGTATGCGGACAGGTTCGAGAAGTTCGTCGCGAACGCGCTGGATGGCGCTGGAATCGGCGGCGGTGGGCTGTTTGCGCCGGCGGTGCTGAGTGTCAGGAAGCCGGCGCCCTGCGTCGTGCCGGCGGGCAGCGGCAGCTTGCTCGCGAGATAAGTCGCCGCGCCCTGCTGCTCGATCTGCACGAGATCGATCACCGCGTCGGCACCGGTGTGGTTCGCGGTGAACGGCGTCGACACTGCGTCGAACGTGCCCGTCACGCCGTTCGCGGAGAGCAGTTTCCCGAGATACGTGTCGAGCGTCGCCGATGCCTTCTGCGCACTCGCCGACGTGACCGAAGACAGCGACACCGGCGCGCCCGGCGTCACAAAATCGAGCGCGTTACCGTCGGGCGTCTGCAGCGCGGCGATCGCGGTCGTCAGCGTCGTCACGTTCGCGACCGACGTGCTGCCGCCCGCCGGCAAACTCGGCAAGGCGGTGACGAGCTGGCTCACCTGCCCGGTCGGATCGGTCGCGACGAGCGCGACGGGCGCGGTCAGCTTCGTCGTGTCGAGCGTGTAGTTTCCGTTCGCGTCGGCAGTGGCGGAGGCGGTCGCGCCGTTGACGTCGGTCGCCGCGACGAGCGCGTTCGCGACCGGATTGCCGCTCGCGACCGTTCCCTGGATCGATGCGTTTTGCGCGGGCGTCGAGCCGCCGCCGCTGTTGCTGCCCCCGCCGCACGCGACGAGCATGCAGGCGGCCGCGATCGCGGTCAGAGTGCCGCGTGACTGGTTGGTGTAAGACATGACTCCCCCTGTTCATCAGGCAAATACAGACGTGATGTGCAATGCGCGTAGTTCTGAATCTAGTCGCCGCATCGAAGGGGAGTCATGCCTCATTTGCGGGGGGGAAAAGTCCTGATGCGGCGTGATATCCGGTTCTGTTTGCGTGGGCTCGCCAACATGGCGTCGGTTGTTTGAAATACAGCCGTCAGGGATTCGCATGATATGCGCTCCCGCACGCGTCGTGCCGATGCGGTGCGGTGTTAACGCGAATTGTCGACCTGATTTCGATGCGCGATGTACCGCCCAATGACGGCACCGCTCGCAAGGCGCTGCGCGACCTCACGATGAGGTCTTTGGGACCGACACACTCAGGGCGGCGGCACCATCGCGTACCTGAGCACGAGCGAGACGAGCTCGCCCTGGCGATGCGTGCTGGTCTTCAGCATCACTGTCTTCAACATGCTTCGGATCGTGTGCTTGCTGACACCCTTGCGAAACGCGATTGTGTCAAGATCGTCGCCGTTCGCAAGCTCGCTTGCGAGCCTCGCCTCGGCCGGCGTCAAGCCGAACAACGCCTGCAATGACTCGACCTGTGCGCTGCCTTGTTCCCCATCGGACACGAGTAGCATCGCCATCGGGACGCTCGCGATGGCGCCTAGCTCGCCGGCTTGCACGGGCGCAACGCGCACCGAGAGCGGTCGGCCGCCGGCTCGCGGCACTGCAAGCGCCCACAACTCGCTTGGGCGCCTGAAGATGATCTCGCGACGGGAATTCTCACCAATCCGCGCGAGCAACTTATGCGTCATTTCGGGCGACTCGCAGCACAGCCGCCCCTGACGTTCGAGCAGGCCTTGGTCTCTGCGCAGCAACTCGACGGCTGGCCGGTTCGCATACAACACCTTGCCACTCGCGTCAGTCAACAGCAGTGGCGTGACGAGGCTGTCGAGCGCTGCGAGTGCCATGTCGCGCCGGATCGCCTGTGTGAGAAACGTCGAGCGCATTTGCAGCGCGCGCTGCAGATGCGGAATCAACCGTTGCAGATGTCGCCTCTCGGGTTCGCCGAACTCGCCTGCCGTGCCGTTGTGATGAACGCCGATCAGCGCGACTTCGTTCTCGCCGACCGACATCGAAGACGCCACGACATGAACGATATCGGCCTTTCTGAAGAACGCATAGTGCTCAGTGCGATTGAGCGCGCGGGCCGTCATCAGCTCGTGCGAAATCCAGGCCTGACCGAACGGTCTCGTGAGCGCATAATTCGACCAGATATCGACACTCCGATAATGCTCACGATATTCGTCAACCATCGAGGGTTCGACATTATCAGTGATCCCAATGACACGAACGTCCCTGCCGTTCCTGACCTGTAGCGTGCAACTGTGTGTCGAGAAGGATTCTGCGATCAGGCGGCTGACATCGTTCCACCGCGTGTCATCCATCGCGGCACCGTAAAGCTCAGTTAAGAGTCGGCTGAATTCATCAAGCGCCATCATGTGGACACCCCGGGCTCAATCATTCCGACGTGCTCGATTTTTTGGATGCGGTCTGCCTCGTTCGACGGAGGCCTAACTCACTTGGATCATGCGACCCTTACGCATCGAGCCTAGCATGAAACTGGCTCGCGCTGCCGAACATGACTTTCCTGATGAGCGATGCGCACACCACATCTCGGATCTCGGGGCAGGCCATGAACGGCATCGACGCAAACGCGCTGTCGACGTTGATTCATCTGGTTTATGTGGTGGCATGGGCCCCGACGAAATGGCGGGTCTTTCTCGACCGGTTCGCGACGGCGGCCGGAGCCGAGGGTAGCGTGCTGTTTACTCACGATTTTTGCGACTCGTCGGTCGTGCTCGACGACGCTGCGCCGATGGAATACATGCGCTTTGATCCGGCCTTCAGCGAGCGGGAGCCGCGCGTCGGCACCGGGCTCTAGGTCGGGCGGCTGTGCTCGGTCACGCGGACTTCGGCGAGGGCCACGCTGGTGCACGAGGCAACCGGCCTCGCTGACGAGACGGCGGCGGATTCTATCGCAACAATTGGCTAGCCGAAACCGGTCGCGCGCATCGACGGAGTTCGGCCAGTTTGAAACATTCGACGACCCCGACCAGATTGCCAGCAATCGTTGGCATATAGTTGCAGCCGAACATCAGCGTAAGCCATCGGCCACCATTACTGCGCGAGCATCAGGTTCAGGTTCTGAACCGCAGCGCCGGCTGCGCCTTTGCCGAGATTATCGAAAACCGCGGATAGGAGAACGTGCCCGTGTTCCATATTAGGAAACACGCTTAAGCGCATATCGTCCGTACCGTTCAGTGCCTGCGGATCCAGCTGCTTTAAACCGCACGATTCGTGCAGCGGCAAGACATCTACATGGGCCGCCCCGGCATAGTGGCGTGCGAGGCACGCGTGTAACGTGGCGCCGTCTACATTGGGTGCCAGCAGCCGCGCATCCAAGGGCACCGTTAGCACGATACCCTGGCGGAACCCACCATACGCAGGGACGAAGATCGGACGCCGCGCGAGTCCGGCGTGCTGCTGGATCTCCGGGGTGTGCTTGTGCGCGAGCTCCAGACCATACACCTGGTACGACGGTGCGTTGACAGCACCCGGCCCCTCGTGTTCTTCCACGCCGGCACGCCCGCGTCCGGAGTAACCAGACACCGCGTAAATGCTGACCGAGTAGTTCCCTGGAATGAGCCCGGCGTGCAGCAGGGGACGCAGCAGGCCAATTGCACCGGTCGGATAGCAACCTGGATTGGTGACCCGACGTGCGGTCGCAATGCGCTCAGCCTGTCCCGGAGTCATTTCCGGAAAGCCGTATGTCCAGTCCGGCTGTGTACGATGGGCGGAACTTGCGTCGATTACTCTGACGGCAGGGTTCACAATGGCGTCCACCGCCTCGCGCGCGGCGTCATCGGGCAGGCAGAGGATGGCGATGTCGCAGGCGTTGATGGCTTCGGCGCGACGCCTGGAATCCTTGCGTTCCGCCGCGGGAAGCGTGACCAGTTTCAGATCGGTCCGGCCGCGAAGCCGTTCGTGAATTTGCAACCCGGTGGTGCCTTGGTCGCCGTCGATGAAAACAAGGGGAGAGCTCATGCGCGCGATACTCCGGTGACTGGTAACGGGTGGAACGAGCCTGTCATCTTCCGCACACCGCTAGAATAGCGAAAGTTGAATTTCATAACCTGAACATTCAGTTTTTCTGAATCGGGATGTCGACATGCGAGAGATCAGCCTGGACCGCTTGCGCACCCTGGTCGCTATTGCCGACCGTGGCTCATTCGCCGATGCGGCGCGTGCGTTGCATCTGGCGCCACCAACGGTCAGCCTCCACATCGCTGAACTGGAAGAGCGCATCGGGGCTCCACTCCTGTCGCGCAAGCGTGGACATGTTCGGCCGTCGGCAACAGGCGAGTTGTTGGTCGAGCGCGCACGTCGACTGTTGGCCGACGCGGAACAGGCGTTAGACGATGTTCACCGCCAGGTTCAAGGGCTTGTCGGCCGCGTTCGGCTCGGAGCATCGACGGGCGCGATTGCGCATCTTTTGCCGCAAGCGCTTGAAGTGCTGCGTCAGCACCATCCCGCTATCGATATTCAGATCGCGGTACTCACCTCGCATGAAACGCTAACCCGATTGGCGGATGGGACGCTGGATATTGGGCTGGTCGCACTGCCTCAGCCTCCGGTGGCTGGACTCGTGATAAAGCCTTGGCGCCGCGATCCCGTGATGGCCTTTGTGCCGGCGCATTGGCAGTGTCCGGCTCGCATTACGCCTGAATGGCTCGCCGCTCAACCTCTCATTCTCAATGATGCGACCACGCGTCTCTCGCGTCTGACTGCAGAGTGGTTTGCGACCGGAGGGCACCATCCCGCGCCGCGCATTCAGCTCAATTACAACGACGCGATCAAGAGTCTGGTAGCGGCAGGTTATGGCGCGGCGCTATTGCCTCATGAGGCCACTACGCCATTACCCGACAGGCGCATTGTCATGCGTCCACTGCGTCCGGCGCTGTGGCGTCGGCTCGGCATTGCGCATCGTGCGGGGCACGTCGAGCGTTCCACGCAACATGTACTCGATGCATTGTGGGATCTGCGATTAGTGTAGGAGTTTGCCCTTCGCGCTTGAGAGCGGCCAGGAGCGGCCAGTCGACATCACCGCGTAGATCGTCGACACCCATTAGCGGGCCTCTACGTTATGTGCGTCATGCCACATATCCGATTTCCGCGATCAGCGTACAATGAAAATGGCAGAAGGCCGTAGTCCACGTCTGACGCGAGGCTGTCGCACTCGCGTCCGAGCACTTCCGTCGTACCGACCTAAAAAGAAAATAAATCGGCACATCAGGAGCCTGACCATGAACAAACTGCTTGCCATCCTGCTCTTCATCCCCGCAGCCGTTTTTGCACAGGGAACGACGTTTCCCGAAGGTTCCACCGCGCCGAGCGCGTCCGACATCCAACAACACCTTTCCGGCAAGACATTCGACATCAAACTTGCCGATGGCACCATGTGGCATGTCCAATATGGTGCAAGCGGAGACTACGACTTCAAGTCGAGCAAGGGATTTTCCGATCACGGCGACTGGACGGCCAAGGACGGCAAGATCTGTAGCAAAGGCAACAAGATTCCCTACTCCTGTAACGACGTTCGCATGAAAGGCGACGACCTGTTTCTCAAACGCGACAGCGGCGAGATAATCCAGTTCGTCGAATCGCACTGAATCCCGCCGGGAGGAAGGCCACGGATCGGGCGGCTACAGTTCTGTACGCGTATCCCTACGGTGACCACGCTGACGAAGAGGGTCTGCCACATTCCAGTCGGCAGCGTCGGGTTGCCTGGTACAGCTTTGATTCGGCCGTGGCCGCCACCACATGATTGATCCCGTCATGAGCTCACGTCCCTGGTTTCTTTGCTTCCGTGTTGCCGCTGCGCGGACGCGATGCGCGGGTGCGTGGCTCCTCGCGATCGTGCTGGCACTGTACTGTTATCCGGCTTGCGCACAAAACCTCCCGAAGATAGTCGACCTCCCTACTCGTCCCGGTGTCACCCAGCGGATTCTTTTCATTTCGCCCGAAGCGCCAAAGGCGGCAGCAATTCTCTACGCCGGAGGGCATGGTGGCCTGCAACTGGACCGGGATGGAAAGTTTGGTTGGGGGGAAGACAACTTCCTCGTGCGTACCAGAATGCTGTTCGTCAACAATGGCATTGCCGTAGCAGTCATCGACGCGCCGAGTGACAGGCAGTCGGCGCCATATCTCAACGGCTTTCGACTCACGCGGGAACATGCCGACGATGCGCGCGCCGTCATCGCGTGGTTGAGGGAGCAGATGCACGTACCAGTCTGGCTTGTCGGAACCAGCCGCGGCACACAATCTGTAGCTTCCATCGCCATTGCGCTAGCCGACGGCGGCGGCGTAGACGGCATCGTATTGACCTCCACCATCCTTCGAGACGATAGGGGCGGCGATCCGGTCACGAACATGAATCTCGCTGACATCAAGATTCCGGTGCTGGTCGTGCATCACGAGGAAGACGGTTGTAAGTATTGTCCCGTGTCTGAAACGGATTCCCTCATGCGCAAGTTGACCCAATCGCCCAGAGCGAACTTGATGATCGTGTCCGGAGGCATGTCTCAAGGGGACCCATGCGAAGCGTTTGGCTATCACGGCTTCAATGGCATAGAGGGGGCCGTCGTCAATGCGATCTCCGCGTGGATGCTCGCGCGTTGAGCACACTGGGAGTGACACCGCACGTGTCCTGATTGCGGGGACTGTCAGCTTCTTCGCGACAACTCACTGAAATGGGTTAGCGATGATTTTCGGCCACCTGACTGTTCTCGCCGCGCTCGCGTATCAGGTCGTGACGGTCCACGGCTGACCGTCCGGTCTTCGGCCGGGCATGGCGGCGGGCCCCGCCGGTCGGCGCGAGCGCCGCCTCGTCTTGCTGCCGGCTGATACGGCGCCTAATGTTTAAAGCGCAGGTATCAGGCAAAGGATGGGGCCATATGCGCTGCGCAATCTGCGGATCCGACAATCCGGCCGGAGCCGGCTCGTGCGAGTCGTGCGGCGCGGCGCTGCCGCGCGCGTGCCCGCGCTGTGGCCACGCGGCGGACGCGTCGGCCAAGTTCTGCAGCGAATGCGGCGCGCCGCTGACCGATGCAAACGCCACGCGCCCCCCGAACCCGGCGTTCGTCACGCGGCCGTCTCCCGCGCCGGTCCACTACACGCCGCGCCACCTCGCCGACCGGATCCGCGCCGAGCAGGCGGCGATGCAGGCGCGCGGCGAACCCGCGGGCGAACGCAAGACGATCACCGCGCTGTTCGCCGACATGGCCGGCTCCACCGCGCTGATTCACAACCTGGATCCGGAAGAGGCGCAGCATCTGATCGAGCCCGTCGTCGCGCTGATGATGGACGCGGTGCACTACTACGACGGCTACGTCGCGAAGTCGCTCGGCGACGGCATCCTCGCGCTGTTCGGCGCGCCGATCGCGCATGAGGACCACGCGCAGCGCGCGCTGTACGCGGCGCTGCGGATGCAGGACGCGATGCGCCGCCACGGCGACCGGATCCGTCTGGAGAAAGGCATTCCGCTGCAGATTCGCGTCGGGGTCCACACGGGTGAGGTCGTCGTGCGCTCGATCCGCACCGACGACCTGCACACCGATTACGATCCGGTCGGCCACACGATCCACATCGCGTCGCGGATGGAGGGCATCGCCGCGCCGTCGTCGATTCTGGTCAGCGAGCCGACGTACCGGCTCGCCGACGGCTATTTCGAGTTCAAGGCGCTCGGCGCCGCGCAGGTCAAAGGCATTCCGGAGCCGCTCGTCGTGCACGAGGTGCTCGGCCCGGGCCCGCTGCGCACGCGCCTTCAGCTCGCCGCGCGTCGCGGCCTCGCGCGGTTCGTCGGCCGCGAGACCGAGCTCGAGCACCTGCACCGCGCGCTGGGCGAGACGGCGGCGGGGCGCGGACAGGTCGTCGGCGTCGTCGGCGAGGCGGGCATCGGCAAGTCGCGGCTCTTTCACGAGTTCGTCGAGCGGTCGCGGCGCGGTTGCCTGGTGCTGGAAACGTTCTCCGTGTCGCACGGCAAGGCGTTCGCGTATCTGCCGCTGATCGAGCTGTTGAGAAACTACTTCCTGATCGGCGCGCACGACGACGCGCGCCGCTGCCGCGAAAAAGTGATGGGCAAGGTGCTGGCGCTTGATCGCGCGTTCGAGGGGCTGCTGCCTTACCTGCTCTATCTGCTCGGCGTCGGCGCCGGCGCCGGCGCTGCGGGTGGCGCAGAGGCCGGCGCAGAGGCCGGCGCAGGCGCCAGTGCAGGCGCCAGTGCAGGGGCCAGCGCAGGAGCCAGTGCAGGAGCCAGTGCAGGAGCCAGTGAAGCGGCGCTCGCGGACATGGACCCGCAGATCCGCCGTGACCGGACGTTCGACGCGATCGCTCAGTTGCTCGCGCGCGAGAGTCGCGATCAGCCGGTCGAGCTGCTGTTCGAGGATCTGCAATGGCTGGACCGCGAGACCGAGGCGTTTCTCGCGTACCTGATCGAGCGCGTCGCCGACACGCGGATTCTGCTGCTCGTGAACTACCGGCCGGAGTATGCGCCCGCATGGGCGCAACTCGGCGCGCATGCGCCGCTGCGGCTCGAGCCGCTCGGCGCCGGCGATGCGCAGGGCCTGCTCGCGGCGCTGCTCGGCGACGACCGCACGCTCGCGCCGCTCACGCGTCTGATCCTCGAGAAGACCGAGGGCAATCCGTTCTTCATCGAGGAGGTGGTCCGGACGCTGGCCGAGGAGCAGGCGCTGCTCGGCGAGCCCGGCCGCTACCGGATCGAGCGCACGCCGGCCGCGCTGCACATTCCGGCGACCGTGCAGGGCGTGCTCGCCGCGCGGATCGACCGGCTGCCGATCGCCGAAAAGGAGCTGCTGCAGACTCTCGCGGTGATCGGCAAGGCGTTTCCGTTCAGTCTGGTTCAGCGCATTTGCGGCGGCCGGCTCGCGCGCACCGACGACGAGCTGCGCGGCCGGCTCGCGTATCTGGAGACCGCGGAGTTCATCGACGAGCGGCCCGCGTTTCCGGACGTCGAGTACACGTTCAAGCACGCGCTGACGCAGGAAGTCGCCGGCCACTCGCTGCTGTCGGAGCGGCGCGCGGCGCTGCACGAACTCACCGCGCAGGCGATCGAGACGCTGTTCGCGAATCGGATCGCCGACTATTGCAGCGAGCTCGCGCACCACTACAGTCTGAGCGGCAATATCCCGAAGGCCGTCGAATATCTGCATCGCAGCGCGGAGCAGGCGCTTCGGCATTCCGCGCATCTCGACGCGATGCGGCATCTCGGCGTGGCGGTCGATCTGCTCAAGCGCTTGCCGGACACGCCCGAGCGCGCGCGTCAGGAGTTGCCGCTGCTGCTGGCGCTCGGGCCGGCGTTGATGGTGTTGCGCGGTTTTGCGTCGTCGGAGGTCGAGGCGACCTACACGCGCGCGCTTGCGCTGTGCGAGCAGATCGGCGAGACGTCGCAGGTCTTTCCGGTGCAGCTCGGGCTCAGAACCTACTATCAACTGCGCGCCGAATACGTGACCGCGCGCGAGATCAGCAGGCGCTTGCTCCGCATCGCCGAGCAGGCGAACGATCCGGAACTGCTCGTCGAGGCGCACGGCGCGCTCGGCACGAACCTGTTCTTCCTCGGCGATCTCGGCGCCGCCCGCGCGCATCTGGAGCAGGCGCTAGCGCTCTACGATCCCGATGAGCACCAGACGCATATCTACGTGTCCGGCGTGGATCCGGGCATTCGCGCGATGAACTGTCTGAGCGGCCTGCTGTGGCAACTCGGCTACCCCGATCAGGGCGCGCGGCAGTGCGACGCGATGCTCGCGCTGGCGCGACGAATCGCGTATGCGCCGACGCTCGCGCTGGTGCTGACGTTCTCGGCTCTGATGCGTGTGCTGAGAGGCGAGGCGGCGCCGGCCCGCGAGAGCGCGGAGGCCGTGATCACGCTCGCGACCGAGCAGGGATTTCCGGTCTGGCTCGCATTGGGAAAGACGCTGCGTGGCTGGGCGCTGACCGAGCAAGGCAGCCTGCAGGACGGGATCGCGCAGATGCGCGACGGGCTCGACGCTTACCACGCGACCGGCGCCGAGATGCAGCGCACGCTGTATCTGGCGATACTCGCCGATCGCTACCTGAAAGCGGGCGACATCGACGCCGGACTCGGCGCGATCGACGAAGCGATGTCGATGGTGGGGCGATCCGGCGAGCATTGCTACGAGTCCGAGCTGCATCGTGTCAAGGGATGCCTGCTGCTGCGCGCATCCGCGCGCGACGAAGAGGCGGAGCGCTGTTTCGGCAACGCGATCGCGATCGCCCGCGATCAGCGCGCGCGGTCGTTCGAGTTGCGTGCGACGTCGAACCTCGCGCATTTGTGGCAGCGCAAAGGCAAGACCGCCGAAGCGCGGCAGAGGTTGACCGACGTCTATCGCACATTCACGGAAGGCTTCGACACCGCCGACCTACGGGAAGCGAAAGCATTGCTCGACACATTGCAGGCGCTCGCCTGACGCCGATCCGCACCGACGAGGAGAATGAAGATGGCAACGAACCCGACCGGACATCGGAGCCGTGAAGAACACAAGCCGGTCGCGCTCGCGTTGCAGGGCGGCGGGATGCACGGCGCGTTCACGTGGGGCGTGCTCGACCGGCTGCTCGAGGACGGCCGGCTCGACGTCGAAGGCGTGAGCGCGACGAGCGCCGGCGCGATGAATGCGGTCGTGCTCGCGTACGGGTTGCAGCAGGGCGGCGCGGACGGCGCGCGCGGCGCGCTGCACGATTTCTGGCTGGCCGTCGCGGAATCGGCCGAGCGCTACAACCCGCTGCGCTGGATACCGTGGCTGAAAGGCACGCACAGCTTCGGGCTCGACCATTCGCCGATGTACGCGTTCGCGGACATGATGCTGCGCATTTTCTCGCCGTATCAGTTCAACCCGGGCAACCTGAATCCGCTGCGCGAGGTGCTGGAGAGCAAGGTCGATTTCGCCGCGTTGCGCAAGCGTTGCCCGATCGGCCTCTATCTGTGCGCGACGAACGTCGAGACCGGCAAGATCCGGATCTTCACGGGCGACGACGTCAGCGCGGACGCGGTGCTCGCGTCCGCGTGCGTGCCGACGCTGTTCCAGGCGGTGACGATCGACGGCGAGCACTACTGGGACGGCGGCTTCATGGGCAACCCGGCGATCTTCCCGCTGATTTACCACTGCGATACGCACGACGTGGTGATCGTCCACATCAATCCGGTCGTGCGGCGCGGCGTGCCGACCACCGCGGCCGACATTCTGAACCGGATCAACGAGGTGAGCTTCAATTCGTCGCTGATGCGCGAGTTGCGCGCGATCGCGTTCGTGACGACGCTGATCCAGCAGGGCAAGGTCGATCGCGGCGAGATGAAGGAGATGCTGATTCATTCGATCCGGTCCGACGACACGATGAGCGCGCTCAGCGTGTCGAGCAAGTACAACGCGGATTGGGATTTCCTCTGCAAGCTGCGCGACAGCGGGCGGCGCGAGGCCGATGCGTGGCTCGCGAAGCACTACCATGACGTCGGCCAGCGATCGAGCGTCGATATCCGGCAAGCGTTTCTCTGAATCGATCCGCCTATTCCTCCCACGTTTTCCCCTATGGCCGGGGGCCCGTGCCCGTCGATAAATTCGGATCGGAACCCGATGCGGGGTCCGGTATCGATAACGACAGTCGGGAGACAAACAATTGAGAGCGACGTGGGCCAAAGCGTGGATTGCATCCGCGATGTTCGTCATGCTGGGTAGCGTGCTGACCGCGTGCGGCGACGGCACGAGCGACAACCGGACCGAGATCCGGTCCGTCACGGTGTTCGGCGACAGCCTGAGCGACGTGGGCACGTATCACGCGGCGACCGGAGATCCCGCGAATCCGGGCAAGTTCACCGTGAATCCGGGCAACGTGTGGGTCGAGAACGTCGCCGCGTTCTACGGCCTGACGGTCACGCCGAACCGTTCGCTGACGATGGACAAGGACGCCAGCGGCGGCGCGACCACGCAAGTGGGTACGGCCACCGTGATCGGCGGAAACGGTTATGCGGAAGGCGGCGCACGCGTGTCGCAACTCCCGAGCGAAAGCGGCGTCGGCAACAATCAGCTGGTCTCGCCGGTGACGCAGCAGGTCGCGCGTTACCTGGCCGCGCACGGATCGTTTTCGCCGAACGCGCTCGTGATCGTCGACGGCGGCGCGAACGACACGTATGCGCAGTTCAGCGCGATGTGCTGGGGGACCGACGACAACGGTATCGGCGCCGGCAACACGACGCTCGACGTCGCGACGGCCGCGATCGCGAAGGCCGCGAACGACGAGGTCGCGCTGGTCAGGCAGATCGTGAACAACGGTGCGCGCGCCGTGCTGGTCGCGTCCGCCGGCGACTGGAGCGTGAACCCGTTCGGCCGCCAGTATCTGTCGAGCGCGTACCAGAGCACCGGGTGCTACACGCCGGTGCCGGCGTCGCAGATCTCCGCGTGGACGACGCAGTTCGATCAGATCCTGTCCGCCGGCGTGGCGAACCTGCCGGGCGTGATCTACCTGGATACGTCGGCCGTATTCGGCGACGTGATCGCGAATCCGGCAAACTACGGCTTCGTCAACGTCACCGATCCGGCCTGCAACAACACGACGCCGACGAACAGCGCGGTATTCTGCACGGACGCGACGCTCGTGTCGCCGAATGCCACGCAGACGTACTTCTGGTCCGATGCGTTCCATCCGACGCCGCACGGGCACGCGATCCTGTCGGATCGGGCGCTGGCGTTGCTGATGCAGTACACGAGGCAGCCGGACTAATGTGAACCGCCACGGAATCCGCTCGATGAAAATCCTGATCGCCCGCATGTGTCACGAGACCAACACGTTCTCTCCGGTCGCGACGCCGCTCGCGTCGTTCGGCCTCGACGGCCCGGACTACGGCGAGCAAGCGTATCGCGCGAACAAGGGGATGCGCACCGCGATGAGCGCGTTCATCGACGCGGCGGAGCGCGAAGGCGCCGAGATCGTGACGCCGATCTCGGCGGTTGCGTATCCGAGCGGACCGGTCGCGGCCGATGCGTACGACGCGATCTGCGACACGATCGTCGCGGCCGCGCCGGGCTGCGACGCGGTGATGCTCGATCTGCACGGCGCGATGGTCGCCGAGCAGACGCCGGACGGCGAAGGCGATCTGCTCGCGCGCGTGCGGGCGGCATTGCCCGATGCGCCGATCGCGGTCGCGCTCGATCTGCACGGCAACGTCACGCAAAAGATGATCGATCACGCGGACGTGATCGTCAGCTTCAAGACCTATCCGCACATCGACATGTACGAGACCGGCGAGCACGCGGCGCGGCTGCTGCTCGAGCGCATTCACGGCCGCGCGCGGCCGGTGCTCGCATGGCGCCGGCCGCCGCTGATGACGTCGACGCTCCACAGCGCGACGGCCGAGGGCGCGATGCGGCGTGCGGTCGACGCCGCGCGCGCGGCCGAGGCCGACGGGATGCTCGCGGTGTCGATCCTCGCGGGGTTCTCGCTCGCGGACATCCCGGCGCCGTGCATCAGCGTCGTGGTGGTCGGCGACGGCGATGCGGCCGCGGCCGATGCGGTCGCCGAGCGGATCGCGCGGCAGATCTGGGACGATCGCGGCGACTTCGTCTATCCCAGCGCGCCGCTCGCCGAATCGGTCGCGCAAGCGGCGGCGCTCGCGCGCGGCGCGGACAAGCCGGTGCTGATGCTCGATCACGGCGACAACTGCATGTCCGGCGGCACATGCGACACGATGGATCTGCTCGAGGAAGCGCTCGCGCAGGGGCTAGACGGGATCGTCGGCGGGCCGCTGTGCGATCCGGAGGCAGTCGCCGCGCTGATCGCGGCGGGCGTCGGCGCGACGGCGACCGTGAAGCTCGGCAACAAGCAGCCGTCGCACGGCGGCGCGCAGCGTGCACCGTTCGACGCGACCGGCATCGTGCGCGCGATCACCGACGGCGAATACGTGATCAGCGGGCCGACCTACACGGGCGAGCGCGTCGGCATGGGGCGCGCGGCGGTGCTCGACATCGGACGCGCGACGCTCGTCGTCACCGAGCGCACGCACGAGCCGTGGGATCTGGGCGTGTTCGAGAGCGTCGGCATCGATCCGCGGCGCGCGCGCTTTCTGTGGCTGAAGTCGCGGATGTACTGCCGCCCGGTGTTCGTGCCGATCGCGTCGGCGCTCGTCGAATGCGACAGCCGAGGCATGACTGGCTCCGACTACGCGCTGTTCCATTTCGAGCGCGTCGCGCGGCCGGTCTATCCGCTCGACGCGCAGACGACCTGGAGCGCGTGACGCGCGGCGGCGATGCGCGATCGATCGGCGGTCGCGTGACGCATGCCCGATAAGCGAATCGGGCGCGATTCGAGATCAATGCGTGATCAATGCGCGATCAATGCGCGATCAATGCGCGCTGGCGGTGAGCCAACCGTGAATCGCATCGAGCACGTGCTGCTCGATGCCGAGATAGCCGTGCGGCGACTGCGCGCCGCATTCGGCGCGCGCGGTGCCGCCGCCGGCTGTGCTCGACACCGCGATGAAATCGAAATGGTTCGCGTCGGCGACCCGCTTCGCCGCATCGAACGGCGCGACGGCGCAGCCGTCGTGCTCGTTCGACAGCACGAGCACGCGCGCGCTATTACCGTCCCAGCTCAGCCCGGACAGGCCGGCCTGCCCGCCTTTCGCGATCGTGACGGGCGACGTCAGCACGTACGCGTCGGCGAGCGCGGGCGTGCGCTTCAGCACGTTGCCGACCGTGATCGTGCCGCGGCTCGTGCCGACGAGCACGATCTTCGACGACGGATAGCGCTTGCGCAGCTCGGCGACCGTCGCGGCGACGTCCTGCTGCGCGGCCTCGCTGAGGCGGAACACGTCGTTCATGCCGCCGGACTGGTCGGACGGCGCATCGAACAGCACGGCGGCATCGCCGGTGTTCGTCCAGTACGGGGCGGTGCGCACGAGGAAATTGCCGCCCATCCGGACGGCGCCGCCGCCGTTGATCCCGAGCGCGCCGTCGCCGCCGGCGAACAGCACGACGACCCACGGCGGGTTCTGCGACGCCGCGTCGACGTAGATATTTTCGGTGATGCCGTCGCGGCTCGGGATCGTCAGCAGTCCGGCCGCGTGCGCGGCTGCCGGTAGCGAAAGGGCGGCGAGCAGCGTCGCGGCTGCGGCAAGCGTGGCGGTTTTCATCGTGGTCTCTTCGTCGTGGGCGGTTTTCTGGCGGCGGGGCAAAGCGGTGCCGCTGAAATTATAGGCATGCTGAATTCGGCGGTGGACTGCTCTATGCTGTATTCAATCGCCGCATTCATTCACGACCGACGGGAGATCGCATGGAATCGACCGACAGGAAAATCTGGTTCCGGGCCAAGCGCTACGGTTGGGGATGGGGGCTGCCGGTTGCGTGGCAGGGGTGGGTGGTCCTGTTCGTGTACGCGCTTGGCATCGCCGCGATTGTCACGTGGCTGCCGCCCGAGAAATCACCGGGCGCGTTTGGGATCGGCGTGCTCGCGTTGTCCGTGGTTCTCGTCGCGATTTGCTGGATGAAAGGCGAAAAGCCGAAGTGGCGGTGGGGCGGCGACGAGTAGAAGCGACTCATGCTGCCTATTCCCATCAGAAACCCCGACTCGCGTGCGCGTCTTCCTTTTCCTTGATCCTCCTTGTCACCCGCATCCGACCCGGCGGCTCGAAGTACGTGCCGAATCGCACGAGCCCGGCCTTCTTCAGATGGCACGTCATCTCGAAGCTCACGAGCACGCCCGGGTCGTCGTTCTCGAGGATCTCGACGTCGATCGAATGGATGCGCGGCTCGTATTTCAGCAGCGTCGCTTCCATCTGCTCCTTGAGCATGTGCGCGGAGGCCGGCAGCGCCTTGTAGATGTTCGTCAGGTCCGGCAGGCCGTAGTCGGGCAGATGCTTGAGCGCGCCGGCGCGCGCGTTCAGAATGCGCCGCACGTTCTGCTGCACGCTCAGGCATTCCAGTGTCCGGTCGTCGTACGCATCGAGCGGTTCGCCGCCGATCTGCCCGAGCAGCATGTCGTAAAGGGAAGGGCCTGCCGGCACGGTGTCGCTCCAGTTACGCGGTGATTGGCGCAGGCGCCTGATTGCCGGCGACCGCCTCGTCGCGATCGACGAAGTCGATCGTCAGGTTGCCTTCGGCGGAACTCGCGAGCGAGATCCTGGCCGGTGCGTGGCCGGCCGCCATGCGCGCCAGCAGTTCGCGGGACACGGTGGGCAGGATACGCTGATCGAGGAACGCATCGACATTGCGTGCGCCGGATTCGCGGGCGAGGCAAAGCTCGGCCATCGCGCCGATCAGCGAGTCGTCGCATGTGAGCTCGACGTCATGCTGCCTGCGCAGGCGGTCAGCGACCTTCGCGAGCTTGAGACGCACGATCGACGCCAGCGCGGTTGCGTCGAGCGGCCGGTAGACCAGCGTCCGGAAGCGCGCGAGCAGGGCAGGCTGGAAGTGCGACACCAGTTGCGGATGAATGGCCCGGAGCAGGTCGGCTTGCGACATTTCGGCATCGTTGGCCGTCGCTTCGTCGATCCGGACGCTACCGAGGTTGGACGTCATCAGGATCACGCAATGGCGGAAATCGATCTTGCGCCCCTCGCCGTCGCGCATCATCCCGCGGTCGAACACCTGATAGAACAGGTCGAGTACGTCGCGGTGCGCCTTTTCGACTTCGTCGAGCAGCACGACGCCGTACGGTCGTTGCCGCACGGCTTCGGTCAGGATGCCGCCGCGGCCGTAGCCGACGTAGCCTGGCGGCGACCCCTTCAATTGTGAGACCGTGTGCGCTTCCTGATACTCCGACATGTTGATCGTCGTGAGCGCGGCTTCACCGCCGAAAAGCAGGTCGGCCAGCGCCAGCGCGGTTTCGGTCTTGCCGACCCCCGATGGTCCCGCGAGCAGGAAGACGCCGAGCGGTGCATGCTCGTTCTTCAGACCGGCCTTCGCGGTGCGCAGACTCTCGGCGAGCGAAGCGAGCGCATCGTCCTGTGCGACCACGCGCGTGGCGAGCCGGGCTTCGAGTGCGAGCAAGCTCTGCAGTTCATCCTCAACCAGATTGCCGACCGGCACGCCGGTCCACTCGGCAACCACGCGCGCGACCGCTTGTGCATCGACGTCGGCGAAGATCAGCGGCGTCTTGCCCTGCGCGCTGGCGAGCGCGTGGCGCGCGCGCGCCAGCGAGGCGTCGTCGCGCGCGGATGGATCGATGCAGCGTTGTTCATGCAGCGCCTGAACGAGCTTGAGTTCATGCTCGTAGCGCGTCCGCAGATCGGCCAGCGCTGCCTTCGCGTTCGCGAGCGCTGCGTCAAGTTCGGCACGGCGCGCTGCTGCGTCCTCGATACCGGCTTGCTGATCGTCTTCAAGCGTTTCGACCTCCAGTTCCAGCGCGCAGACCTCGGCCCGGGCGCGCTGCAGCTCCGCCGGCGGCGATTCCAGGCCCATGCGCACGCGTGCCGCGGCCGTGTCGATCAGGTCGACCGCCTTGTCCGGCAACTGCCGTGCGGGAATATAGCGGCGCGAGAGCCTGACGGCGGCGACGAGCGCCTCGTCCCGGATGTGGACGTCGTGGTATGTCGCATACCGGCTCTTGAGCCCGCGCAACATCAGGCACGCCGCGTCGTCGTCGGGCTCGTCGACCTTGATGATCTGGAAGCGGCGCTCGAGCGCGGCGTCGCGCTCGAAGAATTCCTTGTACTCGGACCAGGTAGTGGCCGCGATCGTGCGCAACTCGCCGCGCGCGAGCGCGGGCTTGAGCAGGTTGGCGGCGTCGGCGCCACCGGCGGTGTTGCCCGCGCCGATCAGCGTGTGGGCTTCGTCGATGAACAGCAGGATCGGCACGGGCGAAGCCTGTACCTCGTCGATGACGTTCTTCAGGCGCTGCTCGAATTCGCCCTTGACGCCGGCGCCGGCCTGCAGCAAACCCAGGTCCAGCGTGAGGATGCGCACATCGCGAATCACATTCGGCACGCTCCGTTCGGCGACGCGCAGCGCGAGACCCTCGACGAGCGCGGTTTTGCCGACACCGGGCTCGCCAACCAGGATCGGATTGTTCTTGCGCCGCCGGGCGAGCACGTCGACCATCTGCTGGATCTCGCGATCGCGGCCGAACACAGGATCGATGTCGCCACGACGGGCCTTGTCGGTCAGATCGATCGCGAAGGGGGCCAGCGCGTCGCCCGCGGTCGTCCGTCGGGGCGCTTGCGATTCCAAAGCCGTGGGCGCGGCCGCCGGCGCATCGCCCGGCGTCAACACGACTGACTTGCCGGCATCCGCTTCGGGTTCTTCGGAGGCGTTTTCGCAGGAGCGATGAGCGAGACGCGGCAGGAGCCGCTCGATCTGTGCGCTGCTGATCGACAGCAGCGACCATGCATGCTGCGCGCGCAGCACGTGCGGAGCATCGACGATTGCCTGCAACAGATTGCCCGACCGGATGGACGCGTCCTTCCCGTCCGGCGACGCGCGAAACCACGCATCCTGAAGCACGGTCGCCAGTTGTGGCGAGAGAGCCGGCTTGCCGCGCAGATTGCGGGGCAGGTGCTCGATCACGGCGATCAGCGCATCCCAGGCCGCGTCGACGTCGATCCCGTAGTGCCGCAGGATCGCCGGAATATCGCCGTCGCCCGCTTCGATCAGCTTCAACAGCCAGTGCTCGACGGTGATCTCGTCCGAAAGTCGTCCGTGGCATAGGCTCGCGGCCGCCTCGAGCGTTTTCGCGCAGTGCGGATCGAGCCGACGGAGCAGGTGGGTGGTGTTTCGAAGAGTCATGATGGAGTGGTCTGGATATCACGAGCGCTCGTTCCACGTATCCTTGTGGATGATGTTGCCGTCCTTGTAGGACCAGGTGATCGTCTCGTAGCGCAGTTCGATGTTCTCGAGATGGTTGTGCTTCTCGTAGTCCGGATTCTTGATGTCGTGCATCACCGGATTCACCGCGACAATCTTGACGTTGTCGAGCCGCGTGTTGAAGTATTCCTTTTCCTTGCCCGCGTCGTCGATCTTGTACCACTTGATTTCGACGCACTTGAGGGTCTGGCCGGTCGTTACCGCTTTATAGAGGTACGGCGTCGATGCATCGGTTTCCTTCGTCAGCGTGATCGGCTTGTGAATGCGCGTGCCGGTCAGCTTGCCGGTGTTGCCATCGGTCGGGATGTGCACGCCGTGACCGAATTCGACGAGCTCGACGCTGCCTTCACGGCCCTGAACGGTCACCGAACCCTTGATGTCGGCGCCGCCATCGTCCTTGAGCCACATGTAAGCCGGAATGGCCATCTTTCACTCCATTTTCGTACTACGACAATCGCCCGGAGCCAGCCGCCGAGCTTCAGAATCCCGAAGCGGATGGCTTCGGGGGTTAAAACCGTTCGTTACTTCCTCGCGTCAGGAACCAGCGTGATCTCCACTCGCCGGTTTCTGGCGCGCCCGTCGGGTGTGTCGTTACGCGCGATCGCCCGGGTATCGCCGTATCCCTGAATCGCAAACCGCGTCGCCGGCATACCGGACGCCTCGATCAGCCAGTCGCGCACGGCTTCCGCGCGCGCCGTCGAAAGCGCGAGGTTGCTATCGGGATGGCCGACGTTGTCGGTGTATCCCGCGACGAGAATCCGCTTGTCCGGATGCGCGTTGATCATGTCGAGCGCATCGACCATCGCACGCGTCGAGCCGGGCTTCAGCTGCGCGCGGCCGCTGTCGAACAGCGACATGCTGTCGAGCGTGACGACCGCGGGCGGTAGGGGCGGCGGCACATAGGACGCAATCGCGTCGTTGAGCGCCGGCATCAGCCGCACGCCCCGGTACATGCCGAACGACAGGCGCAGCGGAACACCCGTGCGCGCATACCGGTCGAGCTGGTCGCGATCGGCGACGAGCGCCTGCAACGCGTCGCGCTTGGCGGCATCGTGCGCGGCGGGGATCATCGAGTAGCGGCTGAGATCCGCGCCGATACGCGTGAGCAGCGCCTCGTTGTTCTTCGCGGCGCCCCAGAATGCAACGGCGGCCGCACAGGCCAGCAAGGCCAGAGCATGGGCAAGGGCAGTCCGGCGCGCGGACATCCAGTGCCGGCGGGGCATCGCTTCGATCAACGGCTGTGGCAGCGGCCACGGCAACGGCGAGGCGCTGGCATCCGCGCGCATCACTCGGGTCTGCATCTCGACATCACGCTCCCACGGGCTTCCTGATCCGCTCGCGGGGCCGCAATCGATCCAGCCGGTGCCGAACAGCGCCCAGGGCGTAGCCGGATGCCGCCGGTCCGAGAGCGCGCCGAGCACGACCCGCTGCGTCCATCCGATGATCGACGCGAGGGCCGCGGCACGGACCGCCGTGATCTGATCCCCGGCCGCGCGCTGCACCTCGTTCTGGGCAGCACGGATCATCGGTTTGAAACGGTCAGCGTCTGCCAGGCGAGTCGCGGAGGACACGCCGTACCATTGCGGCACGGCGAGACCGACAGGGCCGGTCGTGAGCCGCTGGTAGACCGCGACATACCCCGGCAGTCGCGCGCCAAGCAGGCGGGCGCCATCGGCGACCGCCTGTCGCACGAAGCGCAGTTGCTGCGTCAGCATGTCCGTTCCCGTGTGCAGGGCGGGCGCGACCGTTAGCACGACGCCGTCCGGCGCACGTCCATCGTGCCACTGCGTGACCGCCACGGCGAGTCGCGGCAGATCCTGTACCCGATCGACGCGCAGCCAGATCCCGCCGTCGCCGACGTGCGCATGCCGTACTTCCCCAGCCCGGTCGAACAGCGCAGACAGGCCGTCGCCGGTTACCAGCACGAGCGGCATTCGCGTGCGCAGCTTCACGGGGATGTCGGCCGTCGCCGCGCCCAGTGCAGTCAGCGCGTGCGCGCTCTGCTCACGCGCGCGGAAAAGTTGGCGAGTGCGCCACCCGACGAGCGCGATGGCCACGATTCCGACGCTCGCCGTGAGCGTCCAGACCGCGACACGGCCGAACGGCAGCACGAGCCAGATCACCGCGAGCGCCAGCGCGGTCGCGAACACGGTCATGACGGGATATGGGTGGCCCAACGCCTCGTGAGCATGATCGGGCATCGGCGCTGACGCAGTAGAAAGGACGGGGACGTCGGACTTCACGGTTGAACGACCTTTGCCGGCACGAGATGCTCGACCTGCATGTCGAGCCCAGCGGCCCAGGCACCCCATACGATCGCTGCGGCAACGCAGCCGATACCTGCGATCGCCCAAGGCGAAAGACGATAAAACCAGTCGGAAAGCCGACGTTCGGCACGATCGGCGTTGAACGGCTGCTCCCGCGACGGACGCAGCCTGTCCAACTGGGCATCCAGCGAGCGGATCAGTGCGGCGCGCTTCGCTTCGCCCTCGCGCGCGTAACGGGCGTATCGGCCGACGAAGCCGCACCCGAGGACGGCCGAATAGCACTCGAGCAGGTCGACCTGCGGCGGCGTCTCACGCATGCGTGCTTCGAGCCGGTCGAACACGCGCTCGCCGGCGTCGTGCAGGTTGAATTGCTCGACCTGCAACGGCTTCAGGGCCCATCCGGACCGGCTGTCAGTCGGCAGATACCGCAGCGCCGTTTCGTCCAGCAGGCCGCACTGTGCGACCAGCGCCTCGTTGCGCACGTCTTCCGGATAACCCCGTCGCTCCAGCGCGAGCGAGAAACTGTCGATGAGCTGCCGGCAGTGCTTGCGCAATGCGCCCGCATCACGCGTCTGCCCACCCGGCGCAAGCGTCGTGACGAGCAGCGCCGTGTTGCTCAGCAGGTCGCGAATACCGTCGCCAGATACGCGGCCGGCGCCCGTCGCCCCCTGCAAGAGGGCAGCTTCGTGTCGGTTGGGAGTCACGGCGTTCATGCGCGCAGCACCGCGTAGAGTTCGAGCGATGCGTCGGGCACTGACGCCGGCAGGTAGATCTGACAGGCGCGCGAGGCGAGCATCCGGGCGTGCGCCGGATCGTTCGAATCGAGCGCGAAATACTGGTTGTCGAGCCGCACCGGAATCGCGGCCGGCACGCGCTGCACCGCATTGAGCGGAATGCCTGGCAGCGCGGAATTGACGATGTGCTCGACGTCGTCCGGCGCGCCGATCTTGCAGAGCTTGGGGAACTGCTCGACGAGCTCGAAGGCGGACATCGGCGCATTGACCGACAGGTACCAGTCGACCGCATCGTCGACGATACGGGTGTCGAGGAACTGCCCGGTCCACGTTGTCGGCGTCTGGCGCGTGAGGCCGATCGACACGACCCGCGATGGAATGATCGCGTCGAGCAGATCGCGGATCGTCGACTCGAGTTTCGCGAACACCTCGTCGGCTCGACCATGGTCGTAGGCTGGAATGTCCGTGAGCTGCGCGGCAGTCGAGAAGGTCATTAGCGCGCTGGCCAACTGCGCGAGCGTGGCGTACAGATGCTCCGGCGAACGGCTCGGGTGCGTGGCAAACAGTCGCAGTTGCGGCCACGCCGCATGGATGCAGTGAAGCAGCCAAAACAGCTGCACGTCGGCCACACCGTATTCGACGACCCGCTCGATGCGCTCGCTGCGGCACGCGCCGAGCGCGAGGCTCTTTGCATGCAGGATGTCGGCCAGGCGATTGATCCGCTCAAGGTGGAGTGGGTGGCTGCCAAGCGTCAGGCACGGCGGCACGAACCGGTGATCGATCTGGAACTGGCCGCTGGTCGCACGGGTGAGCCGTGCGATCACGCAGTCCGTGTCGTCCGCATGCGACTCGAAGTCGAGCAGCAGTCGCACCGCGTGGCGTTCGGCCGCGATCTCGGTCTCGCCGGTTCCGTTCAGGTCCGTAACCGTAACGAATTCGCGGTATGAGCGGCGAGGGCGCGCACGCGTGGCCTCGTCGAAGCGGCAGTTGTTGCCGTTGGCATCCGGCAGCGCGAGCGCGGCGAGCACGACGACGCTCTGCCGATCGGCCGGCACGCCTTGCGTCAGATCGCGAGCGGGCGGCAGCGCATCGGCGATGGACGTATCGATCGGGGTGCCGTCCGGAAATCGCAACTTGAGTCGGGTGAGCTTCAAGCGTCCCGTTACCAGTGCTTCCTCGTCGATCTCAACGCCAAGTGTGCCCCACGGCTGAGCGAGTGCCGCCGAGGCGAGTTGATGTAGCGCAAATTCGCCCCAGCGCTGCTGCTGCTGGAAATGCTGCTGCGTCAGGATGAGCCCCTCGTGGAACAGCGGTTTGTCGATCCGCATAAGTGTGGTCTGTTTGTTCGTTATCGGTGCAAGGTCGTAAACCTATACACGATATTCATCGGTCGGCGCAATAAAAAAGTAATTTGGATTGCTAAATTAAATATTAATAATGGATGTTGATATCAAATTTATATTGACGAATTTCTTGATATTTGGATTGTTGAGATTGTGGCGTGGGGAGGATTTTCGAGATAGCGGAGAAGTCGCACATCAACCCCGCCGACAGTACCTAAGGGACGGGGTTGGAGATGATCTCAAGGCAAGATCTCCTGCTACGTGACGACAAAGCGTGTAAAAGTAGAAATAAGAAGACAGCAAATCTCAAAATAAATAATTATGAAATTTAACATTTGATTAACTTTCTAATGTGATTCGGATGTGCAACACGCTTTGACGAGTGTCGGGTTTACCATGTATAAGTGCCGTTCGCTTTCGCCGTACGAACGGAGGCCACCCGATGAAATATCGATCGGGATGCGCTGCGAATCATGTGTTTCGCCCACATGCGCAATGTGTCGAATGGGTTGGAATCGTGCCGGATGCGTTGTGCGCGTGCTCCGTGATTGGCTTTAAAAAAAGGATTACGAATGGATAGCTTTCAGAGAGAAATTCCGAAAAGTCGCGTTTCGATCACGCTGGATCTGCATACGGGTGGCGCCCAGAAGAAGGTCGAACTGCCGTTGAAGCTGCTCGTTGCGGGCGACTTCAGCGCGGGCCGGGAACAGGCGCCGCTGGCCGAGCGCAAGAAGATCAACATCGACAAGAACAACTTCGATGCGGTCCTGGCGGACTATGCGCCCGATCTGAAGGTCGCCGCGGAAAATATGCTGGCGGGCGATGGCTCGGAGCTGCCGGTGAACCTCTCGTTCCGCTCGATGAAGGACTTCGAGCCGGAACAGGTCGCCCGCCAGATTCCGGAACTGCAGGCGATGCTGGCGATGCGCAATCTGATGCGCGATTTGAAGAGCAACCTGCTCGACAACGGCACGTTCCGCCGTGAGTTCGAGAAGGTTCTGAAGGATAAGCGCCTGTCCGACAAGCTGCGCGGCGAACTGGCGCAGATCGCCACCGCGGCGACGCAGCAGGAAGGCCACGCCTGAGCGCGGCGGGCCCGAGCGTGCCTTTACCGCATTCCGCAACCAGATAGCGTTACAAACGCAGACAGGATAAGAAATGAAACAGAACGAATCCCGTCAGGGCGCAGCCGAGACCGTTGTGCTCGAGAACGAAAGCGTCTACGCCGCGCTGTGCAACAAGATCAACCTGAAGCCGGTCGCCGAGGCGCGGCCACTTGCAGCGTTTCGCGATAACGATACGCTGTCGGAGGCATCGGCCGACGAACGCGTCGCCCGTGGCATGGACGCGCTGCTCAACCTGATCGCGAAGGAAAGCAAACCGGTCGACCGCCTGGACAAGTCGCTGCTCGACTTCCATATCGGCCAGCTCGACCGGCAGATCAGCCGTCAGCTCGACGCCGTCATGCACACGCCGGAGTTTCAGGCGCTCGAAGGCCGTTGGCGCGGTCTGAAGATGCTTGTCTCGCGCACGGACTTCCGCAAGAACGCGAGGATCGAGGTGCTCGACGTGTCGAAAGACGCGCTGCAGCGCGACTTCGAGGATTCGCCCGAGCTGATCCAGAGCGGGCTGTACCGCCTCACGTACATCGAGGAGTACGACACGCCAGGCGGTCAGCCGATCAGCGCAATGATCAGCGACTTCGAATTCGCGAATTCGCCGCACGACGTCGCGTTGTTGCGCAACATCTCGAAGGTCGCGGCCGCCGCGCACATGCCGTTCATCGGTTCGGTGGGCGCCGCGTTCTTCGGCAAGCACTCGATGGAGGAAGTCGCCGCGATCCAGGACATCGGCAACTACTTCGACCGCGCCGAATACATCAAATGGAAGAGCTTCCGCGACACGGACGATGCGCGCTACGTCGGCCTGACGATGCCGCGCGTGCTGGGTCGCCTGCCTTACGGCAAGGACACGACGCCCGTGCGCGCCTTCAACTACGAAGAAGCGGTGAAGGGTCCGGACCACGACAAGTACCTGTGGGTCAACGCGTCGTTCGCCTTTGCGGCCAACATGGTGCGCAGCTTCGTGCAAAACGGCTGGTGCGTGCAGATCCGTGGCCCGCAGGCGGGCGGCAGGGTCGAGGACCTGCCGGTGCATCTGTATGACCTCGGCACCGGCGTGCAGCCGAAGATCCCGACCGAGGTGCTGATTCCGGAGACGCGCGAATTCGAATTCGCGAATCTCGGCTTCATCCCGTTGTCGTTCTACAAGAACCACGACTTCGCGTGCTTCTTCTCGGCCAGCTCGACACAGAAGCCGGCGCTGTACGAAACCAGGGAAGCGACGGCCAATAGCCGCATCAACGCGCGCCTGCCGTACATCTTCCTGCTGTCGCGCATCGCACACTACCTGAAGCTGATCCAGCGCGAGAACATCGGCACGACCAAGGACCGGCGACTGCTCGAGCTCGAGCTGAATAGCTGGATCAAGGCTCTGGTGACCGAAATGAAGGATCCAGGTGACGAGCTGCAGGCCTCGCACCCGCTACGCGACGCCAAGGTGACCGTCGAGGACATCGAAGACAACCCGGGCTTCTTCCGCATCAAGCTCTTCATCATTCCGCACTTCCAGGTCGAAGGGATGGACATCGGGCTGTCTCTGGTGTCGCAGATGCCCAAGGCGAAGAACTGATCCGACATCGGTTCAGCGCATCCGCCGGGGTCATGGAGGCCCCGGCGTCGCCATTCGTTTTCCTCGCTCGCTCAACGGAGTTTTCCGCATGTCGTCGATCCTGCCTACCCAGGCCTACGAGTTGAAGCTCGCGCCGCATCCGGCGCCGTTCTCCGTGCTCAAGTTCAGCGGCCGGGATGCCGTGAGCGAGCTGTATCACCACGACATCGAGTTCACCAGTCCGACGGCCGGTATCCCGATGGACCAGGTGGTCGGCCGACCCGCGAAATTCATCATTACCCCGGTTGATCCAAACATGGACTATCTGCGCCGGATGTTTGGCGAGAACGCGGAAAAGTTCAGCAAGATGCCGCCCACGCACACGATCCACGGCATCATCACGGCATTCGACGAGTTCGCAACGTCGGCCGACCAGACGCGCTACCGGGTCCGGCTCGAGCCGGTACTTGCCGACCTGAACCGGGGCGTCACGAGCCGGCTGTTCCAGAAACAGTCGGTCGAGGAGATCATCACCGACACGCTGCGGCACTATGGCTATCGGGCGGGTGTCGACTTTGTGTTCCAGTTGCGCGGCCAATACAAGCGACACGAATACGTTACTCAATATCATGAGACAACGTTTGCCTTCATCCAGCGCCTCTGTGCGCAGGAGGGCATCTGGTTCCGCTGGGAGCAGAGGAAGGATCACGCCGTGATCGTGTTCGGCGACGATCTCGATGCGTACGCGCGCAAGCAGCGCACGGTCCCGTACCGGCGTGACTCGGGGCTTGAGAGTTCCGGTACCGATTCGATCAAGACGCTCGAGAAGCGGACCCGGCGCGTGCCTGAAGCGGTGCGCTTGCACGACTACAACCACCGTCAGGCGGGCGTATCGCTCCTCGTCGAGGAAAACGCCGCGCGCGCCGACAAGTCGACGAACGGGGTCGACTACTGCTGGGGGGAGCATTACGAGACGCCCGAGGAGGGCAAGCAGATCGCCCGTCGGCGCCACGAGGCATATCTGGCGAACCAGATCACCTTCGAGGGCACCGGCAATCCGTTCTGGCTGGAGGCGGGCGAGGTCATGCGCGTCGACCCGAACCCGTCCGACGCGAAGCACGGGATCTTTGTCACCGCGGTTGAATCGAGTGGTGGCCGTGGCGAATCGTATTGGGTGACCTTCGAGGGGATTCCGTCGGACCGGGTCTGGCGTACGCCGATCGCCTCGATCAAGCGACCGGCCATCGACGGCATCCTGCCGGCACGCATTATGTCGCCGGGCGACTACCAATACGCGTACTTGACCGAGCAGGGCTGGTACGTGATCAAGCTGCCGTTCGACCTCGATGAGTGGAGTCCGGGCGGCACGAGCCGGCCGGTGCGGTTTGCAAAGCCGTACAGCGGCGACAACTACGGTCACCACTTCCCCCTGATCGACGGGGCGGAAGTCGCCATCATCTTTACCGATGGTCATCCGGACAGGCCCGTGATCATCGGGGCCATGCATGACAGCCTGCATCCGGACCTCGTCAACAACCTGAATCACACACGAAATCTCATCGTAACGGCTGCGGGCAATACGCAGCGGATGGAGGACAAGGGAGGCGTCGAGCACGTCCACCTGATGACGCCGTTTCAGGGCAGCGAGCTCAATCTCGGGCACATGGTCGATGAGAACCGCAAGGAACGAGGGCAAGGCGCCGAATTGCGCACCGACGGTCACCTGGCTGCGCGCGGGCCAAAGGGCATGTTGCTCAGCACCGAAGCCCGGATCGGCGCGTCGGGCCACCAACTCGACATGAAGGGGGCCCAGGAGCAGTTGCAGCGGGCGATTGATCGCATGGATTCTTTGACCAAGGCTGTGCAGGCAGCGGAAGCCACGGTAGCCGAATTGAAAAAGCAGAAAGCGCTTTATGCGGAAGCACTCGACGGTCTGAAGCGGGCCGCAATTCTCATGAGTGCTCCGTCTGGTATCGGACTTACGTCGGGTGAGCATCTGCAGGTCAACGCCGACCAGAACCTCATTGCCACTGCGGGTGGAAACTTCGACGTCGGGATCATGCGGAACTTTACCGTCGCGGCCGGTCGACAGGTGTCACTCTTCGCACAGGCGCAAGGAGTGAGGGTCATTGCGGCCAAGCAGGATGTTGTCGTCCAGGCTCGGACGGGCGCGGTGGCCCTGTCGGCATCGAAGGACATGCACTTGCGCAGTGTCGAAGGCTCGATCGTCGCGGCGTCGCGCGGCGCGCTGACGCTGACCAGCGGCGGAGCCTATATCAAGATCGACGGCGGTAACATCGAACTGGGTTGCCCGGGCGATATCACGCTTAAGTGCGGTAACTTTCACTGGACCGGCCCCGGCAATCTGTCGATTCCCTTGCCGGCGATGCCGATTGGACCGTGCAAGGAATGCCTGCTGGATGCCCACCGAGGTGTGGAAGCGATGACGGAGGTCGCGTAATGCCTGACCTGGTCAGACCGGCTTCGGCTCAGGACGTTGAGTCTGCCTGGGAACAGTGGCGCGAGCGTCTGCTGGCGCAGTTTGAAATACTGTCCGACGAGGAACAGCGAGTACAACTCTACGTCCTTGTTGATTCTCGGGCCAATCCCGGCGTAGACAAGCTTTTGCTTCAGGTGCCGGGTCTTGCATGGGTTTCTCTTTGGCAGGACTCGGTACTTGAATCCTATACGGATATTGCGCCGTATCTGATTCAGATCGATCGGACCTCCCTCAGCGATCCGCGCGATCTCCAGAGCCGGCTGGTCAGGCGCCTCTGGAAAGAAGCACGCGATTTGCACATGCTGACGTGGATCTGGTCACCGCTGACACTGGAGTCTTTGGGTTCGCACTTTCGGCACTACTGCAGATACACAACCCAAGACAAGCGCGCGTTCTTTCTGCACTTCTATGACAATCGCATCCTGGAGCGCTTGCGCGCGGTCTGGGCCGCGGAGCAGGCACGTGCGTTCCTGTCGCCGTGTGTAGAGGCCTGGTACCGCAATCGAGACCTGAACGAGGTCGTCTGGCGAGACGACGCTGCTGCCGGGGTTGCCGCTATCCCTGACGAGCAATGTCTGACGGTCGAACAACATACGAACCTGCTCCAGCTCGGCCGGGCCGATAAGCTGGCGATGCAGTTGCGAGAAATGTATGGCGCGATCCTCGACAGCGTATCGGACACGACACTGTTTCACCGCGTGTCTGAACAGCTTGGACGTGCCGCACGATACCGCATTGCCGACGACGAGGATCTCTTGAACTATGTTTCCAAGGGACTTGTAATTTCGCCGTGGTTTGACGAACACCCGCTCATCCAGGAGCGACTAACACGCGCGATGCAAGGTGAGACGACTTACCGCGATGCCTTGACCGGTATCGATCGTGAGGTACTGCACCAAGCTTCTCGCATGCATGAACAACCCAATTCACAAGCGAGCTAGACATGATGTTCGTGACCAAACGGATACTCCTCCTGCTAACGGTGTTGGCACTGGTTGGCTGCGACGCGTTTTCCTCTGAGCCGACCTATAGCGGAATTAGCGTGGAAGGGATGAATTACACCCCGTTCAATCTCACCCGATTCGTGATTCACGACAAGTACGGCAACACCGCCAGTGGTGGCGGGGATCTCATGCCCGGTGCTGGCGAGGGCCGGCTCAGCTGTTGCTACAAGTTGAAAGGGACAGACTTCACTGTCGATTGGGAAATTTACGATGCTGATGAAGCTGTCAAAAATATTTATGCGCCCATCAAGAAAATTCGCAAAACAACACAGGTGCATTTCCCCAAGACGAAAGTATCCGGTGGTGCCGGGGATGTGGTGTTGGCCGTGCACTTCTACCCGGATTATCACATTGAGTTTGAATTTAGGAATGACCTGAGCGGTAGCCGAATCGATTACTCGGCGGTCGATTACTGGTTCCAAACCAAATATGGGAAGGTGGCCAACCCTGACGTTTCCGAGGAGTTCGCGGCGTTCAGGAGAACCGCGCGCGTCGCGGCGCAAGGCTGGCTGAAATACCGGCTGACTGACTCGGCAGACCTGGAGCAATACGTGTACTACACGCTGCTCATCAACCCGGAGTTTGACGAGCATGCGGCCGTGCAACGCATCCTCCAGGAAACGAAGGGGACGCCCGGTGCATTCGGCGCAGCGATGCGGAAACTGCCCGATACCGTGGTTCAGGAAATTAAGAGTAACCGTTTTGACCATCAGCGGATAGGAGCCGAACATGGCTGATCCGATTCAACTCGATCCTGCTGACCAAACGCCCCGTGGGGTGCTGGCTGCAATCGGCGAAAACCGCAAGGCGTATCCCAGCGACACATGCATTCCATGCGGAGCAGTGGTCCATATCGGTTTCTTCTTCGACGGTTTTGGTCGTCACCGCGATCATGATGATCCTGCAACGTCGCGATACTCGAATATCTGCCGCCTGTGGGAAGCGCATCGAGACAACAAAGATAAGTGGCGAGAGAAAACACCAAACCAGTTCTGGTATCCGTTCTATTACTCTGGCCTTGGTACCGACCTGAACAAAGACGCTAGGGAAGGAGTGGTGACGTCGGCGATCCTGAAGGTCGGCAAGGAGGCCACCAAGGCTGCAGGGAAAAAGGCGGTCGATATTGGGAAGAAAGTGGCCGGCGTCGACCGTCTTTCAGTCAAACCGGAAAGCGCTCTTACTGATGGTGTGAAGAAGGGGCTTGAGGACTTTTCCTATCGTCCGGTCGTCAAGTCCTTTAATGACTTGGTCGATAAGGTCACGTCCGCGCCGAAGAATGTCGGCCGCGTCCTGACATTGGAAAGCGATGATCGCTGGGTGCGACGGGGGCGGGCAGCGGCGCGCGCGATTCTTTACGACGCGAAAAAGAACCCGCTGAAAGTGGGTTGGGATGTTGCCAAGGAGGTATTTGTCGGCGTCGCACTCGATTCAATTCCGTGGTGCCGCGACAACCGCGCGGTGGCGCGCCTGTTTGGAACCGGCGTGGAGGATCGCGTCGCCGCTGCGAAGACGCAGTTCGAAAAGGCCATCGAAGACACGAAGTTGAAGATGCCGAAGATCCAGCGGATTCAGGTCTCCATCTTCGGCGCTGACCGAGGTGGCGTGCTTGCGCGGGCGCTGGCAAACGAACTGACGGAGAAGTACAAGCATCCGAGTGGAGCGAAGCTCGCCCATGTCGATCCGAAGGATCCGAACCACACGGCCGTACCGATCGAGATCAAGTTCCTTGGCCTGCTCGATGCCGTGTCGTCGCTGATGGACGAGAACAAGGTGCTGGGCATGGTGCCGGTTCTCAACATGTTCAAGCAGAACTACGGCGACCAGAAACTCGCCGTGCCGGAGTCGGTCGAGCGGTGTGTGCATTTCGCCGCCGCTCACGAACTGCGCTTCTACCAGCGCCTCGACAACCTTGAGCAAACACGGGGCGTTCAGTACCTCTATCCGGGGACCAGCGAGGACATTACCGGCGGAGCGCCGGCCGGTACGCTGGGCGCCCGTGCCGAATTGCAGCGGGTGGTGCTGCGGGACATGTTGAATGAAGCGATCTCGCACGGGGTGAAGCTCGACACGATGGAAGATATGGCGGTCCCTAAGCCCGATACTTTCCAAAAATTCACGTTGGCCCACCCGATCTCCGACGGCAAAACGACGTACAAGATTGGAGAGTTGATCGAAGCGTATCGGGAGATCGTTCCCTACGTTGCCCGACTGAATTTCCTCGAGCACATGCAGGTGTTCCTGCGCTGGATGGCGGTGCGATATCGGTCTCCCGAGTTCCGTTCAACCGTGACAAGCCGCTTCAATACCCTGGATGCACAGCATCGCGCACTGTTGAAGGAAAGCAAAGACGCCGAGGCCGCTTACATCGCCGTCAGAAATCAGACCCCACCTGCGGACAGTGCAACACTCGCCAAGGCACAGGCACGTTGGCAGAACTCGATCATGCCCGAGATGGCTTCCGGTCGCGACGCGGGCATCGAAAAGCGCCGCCCTTCCGAGGGAATATGGGAGCGCATCCAGCGCGAATCTCAGGACATGATGAGCCGCGCGTCCAAACAGGCTGGTTTGCGGGAGTCTGCCAACAAGATGCAGGGCATGGCTCAGAGCAGTGATCTGCCTTGGGATGCGGACCCGGACTTCAGCGCCGGCGTGATACAGGCAATGATGATGTCGCCCGATCAGGAGACGCTCACCGAGGCATGGAAAATGGGCATGAACGGATCCAATCCGCTCCCGCCCAAGGTCATGGCGCTGTTCGATATGCTGGTTCACGACACGATGCTGACGAGCTGGCACGACCATTTGCTGTCGTCGAACCTCTACTTCCAGAAACGCGCAACCGATACGTTCGGCGTGAGCGACTACGTCAAGGAGGAAAAGCGGAGCAAACGCGACGAAAAAGCCGCGGAGCGCAGCAGGCAGATTGGCGATGCCATGACGCCAGCCCCCCGGATACCGGGTCGTCTTTGAGCGCATCTGAACTACGCACCTTCATCGAAGGCGCGGTGGCAGTTCAACACGGGAAACAATATGGCAGGCATCATTCGAGTAGGTGACGGACACACTGGTGGGGGCATTGTCTCGGCCGGCTCAGCGAAACGCTTTTTCATGGGGCGCACAATTGCGCGCCTTTACGATCCCGTCACTTGCCCGAAGCATGGGGACAACCGGATCGCTACCGCCACGTCCGGCGCATTCGACGATGGTGTGGAGGTCGCCCAGCATGGCGATCTGTGCGAATGCGGATGCCGACTGATTTCCTCGCTCCCGAACAGCGGACGCCGCTGAACGATGGCGCTTGATTTCGACAATCTTCCACCGGAAGATCCAGTTCCCGCTACACCGCCGTCTCGATTTGTGTGGACAGCGGTGTTCCTGGTGCTGACGCTGATCGGTATTTTTGCTGTTCTCATGCTCTGGCCGGCCGGCGAATCGACACACTCGCCGTGGTTCTGGATCTGCATCACTGTCTATCCGGCGGGTATCGCTGGATTCGTTGTCTCGCGCGTCTTCAGCGTCTACGAGGGGCGTCGTCTCGATGTACTCGCGTGGAATGCGGCGTGCAAACAATTTGCCGAGCAGGCGTTCACGAAGGAAAGCATTCCGCTCCGCATCCTGGGGGCGGCGATACGCGTGACGGAAGCCGACGCCGACAACCGCGTTGAGAAAATTGCCGATCAAACGTTAACGCTCGACGCCAAGTCGTCCGACCATGAGGCCGATGAATCGATTGCCGCACGCTGGTTTCAGCCGCTAGACGCACGCCTGGCCGTGGACGAAGCCGAACGCCACACGCTGATTCTCGAATGGCTTTACGACAAGCTGCTGGTTGATCTGACCGAGTCACTCACTAAGCTGCCAACTGAGGTTCCGCTTCGCGTTCTACTCGACGTGTCCGGCTATGTAGGGGACGCTGACCTCGTTGATCTCTGGCAAGCGCAATGGCGCAATCATGAGTTTAGGGACGCGCGCGCTCAGCGGGTTCCAGCGTTGCTCGATCTGATGAGCATCGATGCATGGCTCGACGGCCGGGACGGGGCGCCATCGTTAGATCGGTCCGCCGTCCTGCTCATCTCCGCGTCGCTCAGCGCCGTGCTCGACGAAGACCCGCCGCGAGGCGAGGCCGAGGCCGGTGTCGGCTTGCTCATTGCTTCGACCGTGCTCACAGACCGGTACGAGTTGTGCCCTGTTGCCTCGCTCCACCGTCCGTTGCGATCAAGCAGTGAGAATCTGAACCAGGCGCTGACCTATGCCCTTCGCTGGGGCCACGTCACCCTCAATTCTCTGGCATCGGTATGGATGACCGGGTTTGACGGAGAAACGGTCGGACCGCTGCATACCGCGATGAGTCATGTCGCGGCCGGCAAACCGGGAAATGACGCACTTCCTGAATTCGACCTCGACCGGACCGTTGGGCGAGCAGGTCAATCGGCCGGATGGCTCGCAGCGACTTGTGCCGTGCTTCACGCAGCCACGTCGACGTCTCCTCAGCTCGTCGCACAGCGTAACGATGAACAGACCATTGTTGCCGTGGCGACGACAGGCGATTACGAACTGAATGACATACGCGCTTTGGCATGAACAGGAAATTCAAGATCGACTTTTTCGGCACAATTGTTTGTGTCGTCCTGCCCGGCCTGATTATCTGGGCGAGGCCACAGTGGCTGGGAATCTCGGCGGCGCATCGTGGGCCTGCAATTGCCATCCTGTGTATCGTGTTCGTTGTGCTGTTACTCGCATTCAGCTTCAGCGACTCCTCACGTCCCGCGATTGCGTGGCGAGCCGTCAGGCAATGGGCACGTGACCGTGGACCTCATGATCGTTCCGCGTCGATGGCCGCAGAGCCTGACGAGGCGCGGTCGCGGGCGGCGGCGCTCAAGCAGTTGCTTGTCGACCGTCACGGTTGGCGCTGGCAATATCGCGAGCGATGGGTGCTGGTGACCGGCGACGAGCCTACGGTAATACGCCTGGCACCCGGCCTCATCGATTCCGGTTACGCTATCACTGACCATGCCGTTCTGCTGTACGCGAAGCAAACCCGCGACACGCTCGAGACCGAATGGCTCGACCAGATCCGCCGCCTGCGCCGCCGTCGCCCGGTCGATGCGATTGTGGCGGTGACGCGCGACCGCAGCTCGACCCATACGCCATTCGACACCGACGGGCTCGCTCAACGTCTCTCGCGCCATGCCCGTGCCCTGCGCTGGGCCGCGCCCGCGTATCTGCTCAACGTGACCGACTTTGGCGGCGAAGCGTCGAGTCCCGACGAGGCGATCGGCTTCACGTGGTCCAACGCGCGCGTCAGCGCGGACGAGATCGACACGTCGCTGCAAGACCTCACCTACAACCTGGCGGATGCCGGTGTCGTGCGCCTGACGAAAAATGCAGACGATCGCTATCCCGCCGAGCTGTCGCAGCATATTTCGAACCTTCGTCATGCGCTGTCGGGTCTGGTCGTGCAAACTGCCCAATCCCGTGTCTGGCGGCACGCAGTCCACGGGCTTCTTTTCGCACCGCTGTTCAAGGAACGGGATCTGGCGCCGCCGCCAGCCGACGCGAACGACGGCGAGCCGCCGGCCGGCCCGCAACACCGGACGATCTGGCAGATGGTCGCCGAGCACAGCCGCAAGATCCATGGCCGCCGAGTCGGCTTCTCGCTGTCGACGACGGCTGCGTGGCTGACCACGACCCTGATCGGTTTGTGGATCATCGGCACGATGGTATCGGGATTCACGAACCGTGCGACGATCCAGACTGCCGGGGATACGCTCACGAAACTGGCGGGAACGCAGGACCGCACGCAGGCCATGCTGACGCTGGACGGTCTCGACAAACAGATCGACACGCTCGAGGTCCATCAGCACGACGGCGCGCCCTGGCTGACGCGCTTCGGCCTGAACCGCGACGGCGCGCTGCTCGCCGCGCTGTGGCCAGGCTACGCGCACGCCGTGCGCCGCATTCTCGTCGATCCGATTCACCACAAATTCGAAGACCGTCTGCACCAGCTCGCGTCCCTGTCGGACGCCGAAATCGCCATCGGCGGTAATGCGCGGGTGCAGGCCGCCTACGACACGCTGAAGGCCTACCTGATGCTCGCAAGGCCCGAACGCGCGGTCGCCGCCTTCCTGACCCCGCAACTCGTCGCAACGGCGGCACCCACGCGGCCGGCCAACTCGCCGCTGCCGTCGGGCGCGTGGGAAGACCTGCGCCAGCACACGATCGCCTTCTTTGCGGACCATCTGGGCCGCGGTGCGTTGCCGGCGATCGCCCCGGATCTCGGGCTCGTTGCCTCGACGCGTCAGACGGTCATCAGCGTACGCGGCATCCAGAACTCGACCGACGCGGTCTATCAGCAGATTCTCGATGACGCGAAAGCCAAGTATCCGCCCGTCCTGCTCGCGACCCTGCTGGGCGACACGACGAGCCGCGGCCTGTTCAATACGTCCGCGGCCGTGCCGGGCGTGTTCACGCGTGCGGCGTGGGACGAGCGCATCTCGAAGGCGATCGACGACGCAAGCGAGCAGCACAACGTCGCGGGAGACTGGGTGCTGTCCGATGACAAAGCGACGCAGACCGCACCGTCAACGCTGAAGGCCGAGCTGCGCCAGCGCTACTTCGACGATTACGCGCGTGCCTGGGCGCTGTTCCTCAACAGCCTGCGCTGGCAGCCGGCGCCGACGCTGTCGGCCACGGCCGACCAGTTGACGCTGCTGGGCGATCCGCAGCGCTCGCCGCTCGTCGCGCTGATGAATGCGATCGTCTACCAGGCCGGCGCGGGCGCGACCGGCCAGTCGCTGTCGGACACCCTGATCAACAAGGCGCAGCAGCTCGTCGGCGCCGGCGGGAAGGATCCGTCGAAGCAGGCCCGGCCGCAGTCTGCACCGCTTGCCGCGGCCTTCGGCCCGATCCTGCGCCTGACCGGCAGCGATCTGGTCTCCGGCGTCCCCGCCAACGGCACGGCCGCCGCGCAGCTCGCTGCCACGGGCGATCTGAGTCTCGCGCGCTACCTCGAACGGGTCACGGCGATGCGCCTCAAAGCGTCGCAGATCGCCTCCAGCGCCGACCCGGACGCGATGGCGCGTCTGGCGGCGCAATCGGTCCTGCAGGGCAAGACGTCCGATATCGCCGACAGCCGCGACTACGCGAGCCGCTTGGCCGCGAGCCTGGGTGAGCAGTGGTCGGGCTTCGGCGAGCTGTTTCGCGCGCCGTTCGCCCAGGCGTGGCAGGTCGTCGTGCAGCCGGCCGCCTCGAGCCTGAACGAGATCTGGCGCACCGCGATCGTGGCCGACTGGAACGAGGCGTTCGGCGGCCGCTATCCGTTCGCGGACTCCGACAACGACGCCTCACTCCCGGAAATGGCGCGCTTCATGCGGCCGGACAACGGTGTGATCACGCAGTTCGTCACGACGCAGCTCGCCGGCGTCGTCGAGCGGCACGGCGACCGGTGGGTAGCCGCGCAGGGCGCCGACCACGGCGCGCTGACGATCGATCCGGGGTTCCTGAGCAGCCTGAACACGCTCACGCGCGTCTCGACGGTGCTGTTCCCGTCCGGCGACGCGCGCGTGCGGTATGAGCTGCAGGCCGTGCCGACACCGGGCGTCACCGACATGAAATTCGTGCTGTCCGGACGCGAGCTGCACTATTTCAACCAGAAGCAGGAATGGATGCCGTTCGAGTGGCCCGGCCAGTCGCTGGAAAACCTGTCGCACATCGAGTGGCGGACCGAGCAGGGCGGCCTGCGCACGGCGCTCGACTCGCCGGGCCGGCTCGGCCTGATTCGTCTGCTCGAGCGTGCGAAGGTGTCGCGGCAGGACGGCGCGCGCTATCTGCTGACCTGGACGCCGGACACGAGCCAGGAGATTCCGCTCAGGGTGCAACTGCGCAGCGAGGCGGGCGCGGGGCCGCTCGACGTGCTGCAGTTGCGTCACTTCGCGCTGCCCGCGCGGATTTTCCTGACCGGTTCGGCGCGGTCGGGGCCGATGCTCTCGGCCAGCAATCCGCCGCCGTTGCCGGCGTCGATGATCGCGGCGGCGAAGCACGCCGCAGTGCCGCTTCCGCGTGGCGCATTGCCGGAGGTCGAGTAATGCTGGGCGGACTGTTCAAGAGCCTCTTTCCGGCGCGCGACGACGCCGAGCAGCTGGTGCGTGCACGGCTCGACGCGTGGAATGCATGGCTGTTACCGCTTGCCGGCGACGGCGGTGTCGGCCGCGATCCCGGCTACGAGGACGTGTTCTTCGCGCTTCGGGAGGAAACGCAGAAGCTTTCCGGCATCGATGACGGACTGATCGTCAGGTTCTGCGAACAGCTGACCAAGGAAATCGGCAAGGATCTGCGTCTGGCGGGCTACTTCGCGTTCGCCCGGCTGCGTCAGGATGGTCCGGCCGGCTTCGCGGACGGACTCGAGCTGGCGGCCGCGCTCGTCGACCGGTTCGGCGAGGCGGTGCTGCCCGTGCGCGCCGAAGCGAAGAAGGGCGCACTCGAAATGCTGGCGACCTCGCGCGTTCTCGAGTTGCTCGACGACCGAGGTGAGTTCGCGTCCGCCGATCTCGAGCGGGTGCTCACCGCGCTCGATGTGCTGGTGGCCGTCACCGGCGCGTGGCCGGAAGCGGCTCGCCCGAACCTGCGGCCGCTCATTTCCCGTTTCGAGCGCAAAGATGAGCCGACCTGCGGGAGCGAACCCGAGGTTGCAATGCCCTCTTCGTTCGCATCGGCATCGGGTGCGTCCGGTGCGATCGCTTCCACGCGCGATCTGCTGGACCAGGCGCGCACGATGGCAGTCTGGCTTCGCGATCAGGAAAACGGCTATCTGCCGTCGGTGCGGCTCGTGCGCAGCGTCCGCTGGGATACGCTGCATGAGGTGCCGCCGGCGGACGCAGCATCGCATACCCGCCTCGCGCCACCTCGAAGTGAACTGCGTCAGCAGATGAAACGGCTCGTGCTTCAGAAGCAGTGGCACGAACTGCTCGAACGCGTCGAAGGCGCGTTCATGGAAGGCGTCAATCACCTGTGGTTCGACCTGCAGTATTTCCAGCACGTCGCCCTCGACCACGTCGGTGCGCCGTACACGACATGGCGCGGACTGCTGCGCGCGGACTTCGCGCTGCTCGTCGAACGGTTGCCGGGCATCGAGCGACTGGCGTTCAACGACGGTACGCCATTCGCCGATGACACGACGCTCGAATGGATCGCGCGGTACGCGGTCGTGCGCGACCTCGAAGCCGGCGAGGCCGTCGCACCGCTGCCGGTGTCGGCCGAGCGCGGTGGCGACGCCGCCGGCGACTGGCCGGAAATCGAGGCGCAGGCGCGGGATCTGGCCGCACGCGAAGGCGTCGAGGCCGCCTTCGCGTGGCTCGACGTGCTGCCCGGTATCAAGACCGACCGCCACCGCTACCTGCAACGGCTCGTGATGGTGCGCGTTGCCGATCATACCAACCGCCCGGATACCGCGCTGGCGCTCCTTGCCGAGCTCGATACGTCATCCCGATCGCTGCCGCTGATGCGCTGGGAGCCGGCACTGGTATTCGAGGTCAAGCAACAACTGGTTCGCGCGCTGAAGGCGATGAGCAACCGCAAGGATGCCGACAAGCCGGCGCTTGCACGCCGCATCGGCGAATTGCAGGCGGAACTGACCGTGCTCGATCCGGCGCGCGCGCTGACCCTGTCATAACAACGAAGAACAATGGAAAAAGACGATCCGATCCTGCGCTACTACGAAGCGGAAATGCGCTACCTGCGCGAGTCCGGCAAGGAATTCGCGAAGGCGCATCCCGACCGGGCGCGCATGCTCAACCTCGATCGCGTCGGCGATCGCGATCCCTATGTCGAGCGGCTGTTCGAAGGCTTTGCGTTCCTGACTGGCCGGCTTCGGCAGAAGCTCGACGACGAACTGCCGGAACTCACCGAAGGGCTCGTGAGCCTGCTATGGCCGCACTACCTGCGGATGATTCCGTCGCTGTCGGTGGTCGAGCTGATTCCGCTCGCGGAAAAACTGCAGAAGACCGAAGTGGTACCGGCCAGCGTGCCGGTGCGTTCCGCGCCGATTTCCGTGCCGATTTCCGTGCCACCAGCGGCGACCGGCGCCGAAGGCACGACACCGAAGACCGTGCGGTGCCTGTACCGGACCACGCAGGCCGTGACACTGCAACCGCTCTCGATCACCCATGCCGGGCCGGCCGTGCGTCACGATGGTCGCTCGGTGATCCGGCTCGGCTTCGCGTTGGACGGATCGGCGCTCCGCAAGGAAACGAATCTGTCGCGGCTGCGTCTGCACCTGAGCGCGGATCTGCCGACCGCATTCGCGATGCATCTCGCGCTTACGCGTCAGGTCGATGCCATCCACTGGCGCATTCCGCACATCCGCGACGGCGAAGCAGTGCCACTCGCCGGCGTGACGTTCGAGCCGGCGGGCTTCTCGACCGAAGAGCGACTGTGGCCAAAGGCCGATGCGGCATTCTCGGGCTACCAGTTGCTGCTCGAGTACTTCACGTTCCGCGAGAAATTCCTGTTCGTCGACCTGTGCGGACTGGATATCACGAGGCTGCCCGAAAGCGCCACTCGCTTTGAGCTGGAAATCATGCTGAAGCATGCTTATCCGTCGGACCAGCGGTTCAGCGCCGAGAACGTACGGCTGTTTTGCAGCCCGGTGATCAACCTGTTCGAGCTGGATGCCGAACCGATCGAGATCGACCACCACGAAACCGAGTATCGCGTGGTGCCGGCCGGCCATCAGGGCGAGCACGTCGAAACCTATTCGGTCGACGCGATCGCGACGTTCGACCACGACACGGCGCAGCGATACGAATATGTGCCGTTCGCGACCTTCCGGCACCGCGGCGGCATGCTGCGGCACGAGGCGCCGGAGCGCTATTTCCATACGCGCGTGCGACCGGGTGCGACGGGGCTGCACGAAACCTGGGTGGTTCTCGGCGGTCATGCATGGGAGACGATGGACACGCTGCCCGAGGAAAGTCTGTCGCTGCGCGTGACGGGAACCAACGGCCTGCTGCCGCGCAAGGGGCTGCGTGAAGTCAGTCTCGATGAGCTCGCGGCCAGCACGCCGAACGTCGCGGGCGTGCGTAATCTGGTGTCGCCAACATTGCCACTGTATCCGCCGACAGAAGACCGCTTCCAGTGGCGCGTGCTGTCGCACCTGGCACCGAACTTCCTGTCGATGATGAATGCGGAGGTGCTGCGGGGGGCGCTCGCGCTGTACGACTGGACCGACGACGAGCTGAACCGCCGGCGGCTCGAGGGCATCCTGTGGGTGTCGCAGGAACTGCTCGAGGAGGTGTCGGGTGGTTCGGTCGAGCGGGGCGTATTGATCGAGGTGACGCTCGATTCGCATGCGTTTGCGGGCGAGGGGGACGTGATGCTGTTCGGCGAGTTGCTGCATCGTTTCTTCGCGCAGTACGCGGAGATCAACCTGTTCACGAAGCTGTCGATCGTGAGCCTGCCGTTGCAGACCCGCACGACCTGGCCACGCAGCAAGGCACAACGGGGACCGCTATGACGCCGCGAGCGTTACCGAATCTCGAGCCGCTCGTCGCGTCGCTGCTTGCCCGTGCGCCCCGCATGAACTTCATGCAGCTGTGCCGGTTGCTCGAGGCGCGTGTGCCGGAAGCCCCCGGTTTCGGCACGCGCGACACGCTCGAGCATGAACGGGTGCGCTTTCGGCCACGGCCCCGCATGGGCTTTCCGGCGGGAGAAATCTCGGCGGTGGAGTTTGACGACGGGTCTGGCGCATTCGGCCCCGATGCGCCACCGACTGTGCGCACGACTTTCATGGGTTTGTATGGCGTCGACGCGGCGCTACCGTCGCACATGATCGACGAGATTGCGCTGCGCGAGGAGGGGCACGAGGTCGTCGAAGCGTTTCTCGACCAGTTCAATCACCGTTTCGTCACGTTGCTGTACCGCGCGTGGAAGAAGTACCGCTACCCTGAAAGCTTCCTTCCGGCCGGCAGCGACGCGCATTCTCGCAATCTGTTGTGTCTGGCGGGGTTCGGCTGGGGCGACAAACCTCGGCGCGCCGGTCTGCCGGATTCGCGGTTGCTCGCGCTGCTGGGGCTGCTGATTCAGCATACGCGCACGCCCGAAGGGCTCGCCGGCGTCGTCGCGCTTGCCGTGCCTGGTATCGGGGTACGCGTCGACGAGTTCTTTCCGGTCGCCACGCGCGCCGGACAGCCACAGCCGCTGACGTCATCCGGCCAGTGCGCCGCTTTATCGGAAGTGGGGGCGCGTCGGGGCCTCGGATGTGGCTACGTGCTTGGCCGGCGACTCGCCTATCGCGGCCGTGCGGTGCGCGTGACGCTGCGGCCGACGGATGTGCGGCAGGCTCACGATCTTTTGCCTGGCGCATGGCTGCATCGCGAACTGATGGCATTCGTGCAGCTGTATGTCGGTGTCAAGGCCGACGTGCACCTGCGCATGGAAGTGTCGTCACGACTCGCGCCGCGACCGGCGATTGGTCTGGCGAATTCCGGTCCGGTGCCGCGCCTCGGCTGGACGATCGTGCTGCCCGCCGACGAGGAGCGCCTGATCAATATTGCGCTGGGTATCTACGAAGCGTTCCCCACGCCGGGGCCCAATCCGCACCTGACTCAACCTGCCTGACCAGGGAAGATCCATGACTATCCGCTTCGCCATTTCAACCATTGTGTCCGTCCTGCTGCTGTCGGCCTGCGGCGTCTGGCAGACAGTCTCCGATGCGTCGTCGAGCGCCTATCACGCGGTCTTTTTCAAGCAGGTCAAGAGGCTCAACGTCGATCTTGCGGCGCGCGAAGCGTTGAATCCGGACGACGCTGGCCGCCCGACGTCGGTCGCGGTGCGCGTGTATCAGTTGAAGGGCCGCAAGATGTTCGATGGCGCCTCCTATGACGACCTGCTGAAAAACGACCGGACCGTGCTCGCGCAGGATCTGCAGGCCAATATGGCAACCGTCTTGAACCCGGGCGCGTCCGCGAGCCTCACGCAGCCGATGCAGCCCGACACGAAGTATGTCGCGATCGTTGCTTTCTACCGCAACCCGGGTAACGGTGATGGCTGGAAGTACGTGACCGAGAGAAAAAAGCTCGACGCGAACGATCCGTTGCAGCTCGAACTGGTCGACCAGCTCCTGCTTGCGGCCGGTCGTGCATCCACGAATGCATCTCGATGATGCTTCACCGTGCGGCCGAAATCATCGCGACGCGTCTTTGACCGCAGGCGGTACCACCGGCTCGACGGAATCGAAAACCTGATCCAGCGCATAGACCAGCACAAACGTGCAGCCGGTCGCGCTGCTGAACCCGGCATCGACCGTCCCGCTTTCCGCCACGCCCGCATATCCCGACCGTAGCCGTCGTCCATTCTGGACGACTTCGCCGTCCAGCACGTAAACGAATTCCGGACCGGTGTGAAAGTGATCCGGAAAGACGGCGCCCGGCGCGAACCTGACGAGCTGCATCCCACGTCCGTCGGCTTTACCGAGGTTTTTCACGTCGACACCCGGCGCGAAGCGAGACGGCGTCCACGGGATGCTCGCGGAATCGCAGCACGAAAAACATGGAGCGCACGGAGCCGGTGATCGATCGTTCGTCATACTGAATATCTCCTTGCGGTTTCTCCCCGCCGCAAGCATGCGAGCGCGGCGCCGCTCAAGCAGGCGGACCTTCGTTCTCCTTCCCAAGTCCGCCATCCCCATATCGATGGAATGCGTCGTCGTACTGACCGGCCCGAAAAATAAAGGTGAAAGCATACATGGGGCGGTTATTCCGGTTTTTCCTCGGCCCGCGCGAGCATCGCATCGCCGATCTCGACCTGCTCGCGCGCCAGCAGCGCTTCGCCGGCGCCGCGAATATCCCGCGCGTCCTTGTTCTGGCTCAGCTTGCTTTTGCCGACCAGCCGCGTGATGTCGATCTGCAGACCGACGATCGACTCGAGCATCTTGTCGATGTAATCCTTCGGCGCGTCGGCCATCTTCCACGGCTGCGGTTGCGATGCTTCGTGCGTGCGGGTCAGCCGGGCGACCACGCCGCGCACGTAGCGCTCGTCGTCGAGAATCGCGATGCGGCCGTGCGCGTGGACGACGACGTAATTCCAGGTCGGCACCTGCCGGTGGGTCTCATGCTTGCTCGGATACCAGTTCGGCGAGATGTACGCATCGCCCGCGCGAAAGATCACGAGCACGTCGTCGCCATTCGCGACGTCCCGCCAGACCGGGTTGGCCCGCGCGACGTGCGCGCGCAGCACGCCGAACTCGCCTTCGTCCGCCGCCAGCTCGAACGGCAGGTGATTCGCGTCCAGCCCGCTCTTCCCATGCGTGATCAGCGTGCCGAACGGATGCTGCGCGATGCACGCATGCAGCGCGTCGATGCGGGGTTCGTTGAAATGGGCGGGTATGTACATGTCGATTCCGCGAGTGGGGCGGGGCGCAGGCCCGCCGGCTCGAACGTCATCCGGGGGCGTTGCTCCGCATTGCTGCATATTGCTACGCATCGTTGCAAATTATCGCGAAAAACCGGTTCATTCAACAGATCCACTTTGGATCATTTTTACTGAACCGGAAGCCGCCTTCCCGCTAGATCGTGCCGAACAGCGCGCGCGGCCGGTCGCGCAGCGTATGCGCGAGGATCTGCAGCGCCCGCGTCAGCTGTTCGCGCGACTCGGCGCACGCGAGGTTGATCCGGACGCCGTGCTCGACCGTCGAGCGATCGACCGCAAACGCCGACGCCGGCATCGTGTTGACGCCGCGCGCGAGCGCGTTGGCCGCGAAATCGTCCGAGCGCCACGGCGCCGGCACCCTCAGCCAGACGAACATGCATGCCGGATCGCTCGCCAGGTGCTCCGCCGGCAGCAGTTCGCGCGCGAGCGCCTGGCGCGCGTCGAGCTCGGTGCGCTGCGCGTCGAGGATCGTCTGCGCGGTGCCGTCCTCGATCCAGCGCGTGACGATCAGCGTCGACAGCGGCGCGGGCATCCAGGCGGTCGTGCGCACGGCCTCCGCCGCGAGCGCGGCGCCGTGCGGCGGCGTCAGCAGATAGCCGATGCGCAGCCCCGGCGCGAGGATCTTCGACGTCGACGTGACGTGGAACGTCAGCTCCGGGCACAGGCTCGCGATCGTCGGCAGGCGCGCGCGCACGAGCGGGCCGTACACGTCGTCCTCGATGATCGCGATGTGATGGCGCCGCGCGATGTCGACGAGCGCCGCGCGCCGCGCGAGGCTCATCGTGACCACGGTCGGATTCTGCAGGTTCGGCACCGTGAAGATCGCCTTCACGCGCATGCGCCGGCACGCGTCCTCGAGCCGGTCCGGCAGCAGCCCCTCGTGATCGCTCGGAATGCCGACGAGCTCGAACTGGAACACCGGCGCGAGCGCCTTCAGCCCGTAATAGGTCAGCTGATCGGACAGAATCACGCCCTCGTGCCCCATCAGGCTGCTCAGCACCGCATAGAGGCCATGCTGCGCGCCGCTCGTGACGACCACGTTGTCCGGCGTCGGCGCGAAACCCGGCGCGGCGATCCATTGCGCGCCGGCGGCGCGCGCCCAGTCGGGCCCTTGCGGCGGCTGGTACTCCTGCGTCTGCGCATAGCGCGGGTCGCGCGCGAGGTTCGCCATCGTGCGCGTCAGCTGCGCGAGGAATTCGCCGGTGGCCGGGCGATTGACGGTCAGATCGATGACCGCGTTCGCGCCGCCGGCCGCGAGCGCGAGCGCGCCGCCGTCGGCCCGCGCGTGAACCGGCGGCATCGCGCCGCCGGTGACGATCGACCCGCGCCGCTTGCTCGCGACGATCAGCCCGCGGGCCTGCAGCTCCTTGTACGCGCGGGACACCGTCGACACGTTGATCCCGAGCTCCAGCGCCAGATCGCGTTGCGGCGGCAGACGGCTGCCCGGCGGGTAAAACCCGTTGCGCACCTTTTCCTCGAGGCTGCGCGACACTTCGAGATAGGTCGCCTGGCGTCCCTTTGTCTGGAGATTGTCTTCACCGCTTGCGCGGTTTGCTTCGATCTTCATTCAAGTAATAACTCCATACAAAAACTCGTCAGGCCACACAAACCGCTACGCGCGATGCAACACGAACGGGTATCGGTCAGATACTAAACCCTTTATGCAGCAAAGCGCCACGGGTATGTGCGCGCGGGCGCGCCATTGCGCCGCAACAGCGCCGCCGCCGCGCCGGGGAAAATACCTAGACTCACACAAAGACAAACTCATTGCACACAAAAAAACTTTGTGTGAGTATGTCTTCAATGTTTGTGTGGTGGCGCGCCGGTGGCGCGCCGCACGTTCCCGGCACCCGCTGCCGACTGGAAGAAATGATGGCCGAAGTCGCTGTTATCGGCGCCGGATTCGTCGGCTTGTCCAGCGCGTACTGGCTGATGCGCGACGGGCATCGCGTGACGCTGTTCGATCCGCTCGGCCCCGGCGAAGGCGCGTCCTACGGCAACGCGGGCACGTTCGCGAACTACGGGTGCATCCCGGTCAACAATCCGGACGTGTTCCGCAGCCTGCCGCGTCTGCTGTTCTCGGCCACGAGCCCGTTCAGGATTCGCTGGCGCTACCTGCCGCAACTCGCGCCGTGGCTCGCGCGCTTTCTGCTCGCGGCGACGCCTGGGCGCTACGAGCTCAGCGCGAAGGCGCTGGCCGGCATGCTGTCGCGCGCGTTCGACGGCTATCGGGAGATGCTCGCGAGCGACGCGCTGTCGCGCTTCGTTCGGCAGCGCGAGTGCGTGTACCTGTATTCGAACGCGGTTTCGTTCGACGCGGCGCAGCCATCGCTGGCGCTGCGTCGCTCGCTCGGCGTGCGGTTCGAGAACGTCGATCGCGACGGCATTCGCGCGCTCGAACCGAATCTCGCGCCGATCTTCGCGCACGGCACGCTGTTCCGTGACAGCTGGTTCCTCAGCGATCCATGCGGCTTCCTGTGCGCGCTGCATGCGTCGCTGATCGGCCAGGGCCTGCGGCACGAGCGCACCGCGATCCGCATGCTCGAGCCGCGGCCGGCCGGCGTGCGCATCGTCGACGAAGCCGGGCGCACGCACGGCGCCGAGCACGTGGTGGTCTGCGCGGGCGCGCTGTCCGGCCGCTTCGCGCGCCAGTGCGGCGATCGCGTGCCGCTCGACACCGAGCGCGGCTATCACGTGCGTTTTCCGGGCACGTCGTCGCTGATTTCGCGCCCTTGCGGCTGGGCCGAGCGCGGCTTCTACATGGTGCCGATGGACGGCGGCATCCGCGCGGCCGGCACGGTCGAGCTGGGCGGATATGGGCTACAAAAGAATCAGGCGCTGCTGAACCTGATCACGACTTCCGCGCGGCAGGCGCTGCCGGGCCTGCCGGAACCGGACAGCACGTGGCTCGGCTTCCGGCCGAGCCTGCCCGACGGGCTGCCGGTCGTCGGCGCGTCGAGCGCGTCGCCGCGCGTCGTCTACGCGTTCGGGCATCAACATCTGGGCGTCACGCTGGGCGGCGTGACGGGCAGCGTCGTCGCCGACCTCGTCGCCGGCCGTCCTTCCCCCATCGATCTCGAGCCCTACAGCCCGCGTCGTTTTTAGTCATCGCAACACTCTGCACGAATGAGGACGGACATCATGAAACGCCGAAACCTGGTTGTCGCACTTGCAGTTGGAGTTCTGTGTGCGCATGCGCCGTCGTACGGTGCGGAGCCCCAGACCGTCTTGATCGGCTTCGTCGGGCCGCTGACGGGGCCGGTCGCCCGCGTCGGCAAGGATCTGGAGAACGGCGCGCAGCTCGCGATCGACGAGGAAAACGCGCGGCACCCGACGATCGGCGGCAAGCCGGTCAAGTACGTGCTCGACGTGCAGGACGATCAGGCCGATCCGCGCACCGCGATGCAGGTCGCGCAGAAGATGATCGACGACGGCGTGGTCGGCGTGATCGGCCACTACAACTCCGGCTGCAGCATTCCGGCGTCGGCCGTCTACCACAAGGCCGGCGTCGCGATGATCACGCCGGGCTCGACCAATCCGGTGCTGACCCACCAGGGCTTCGAGAACGTGTTCCGCACGATGGGGCACGACGGTGTCGGCGGCGTGATCGCCGGCCAGTTCGCGGTGCAGCAGTTGAAGGCGAAGCGGATCGGCATCATCGACGACCGCACCGCGTTCGGCCAGGGCCTCGCGGATGCGTTCGAGAAGGGCGCGAAGCAGGCGAACGGCAACATCGTCGATCGCGAATTCACGAACGACAAGGCCGTTGACTTCCGCGCGATCCTGACTACGCTCAAGGAGAAGAACGTCGACGTGATCTTCTTCGGCGGGCTCGACGAGCAGGGCGCGATGCTCGTCAAGCAGATGCGCTCGCTCGGCATGCAGTCGCTGCTGTTCGGCGCGGGCGCGTTGAAGAGCAATGCATTCCTGCAGATCGCGGGGCCGGCGGGCAACGGCACGCAGGATCTCGAGCCGGGCCCGGCGCTCGACAAGCTGCCGGCCGCGCAGGCGTTCGCGACGCGCTACAAGGCGCATTTCAACCAGGACGTCGAGCTGTACGCGCCGTTCGCGTATGACGCCGCGCTCGCGATGCTGAAGGCGATTCACGACGCCGACTCGCTCGACCGCGCGAAGATCGTGGCCGCGTTCCCGAAGGTCGTCGTGTCGGGCGTGACGGGCAAGATCGCGTTCGACGCGAACGGCGACCTGATCAAGCCGCCGTACACGCTGTTCGAAGTGCAGCAGGGGCAGTGGAAGAGTCTGCGGACGGTCGGCGGCAACGGCGTCTGACGCGCTCCGCGCGACGTTCGCGGCAGGCTGAAGGTCGGCGCCCGATCCACGATCCACGATCCTCGAGCGAGAACGACAATGCATGAACGCGAAGTGAAGACGGTGGAGGATGCGATCGCGCTGGTCGAGGCCAGCGCGCTCACGCACATCAAGGTCGGGCTGTCGGACATCGATGGCGTGATGCGCGGCAAGTATCTGCGCCGCGACAAGTTCCTGTCCGCGCTGAAGTCGGGGTTCGCGTTCTGCAACGTGGTGCTCGGCTGGGACCTCGACGATCACCTGTACGACAACGTTCGGTACACCGGCTGGCATACCGCGTATCCGGACGCGCAGGTCCGGATCGTGCCGCAGAGCTGCCGCCGGCTGCCGCTCGAAACCGGGCCGGGCGGCGAGCGGATGCTGTTCTTCCTCGCGGAATTCGACGGCGACGCGGCGGCCGTGTGCCCGAGGCGCCTGCTGCACCGCGTGCTGCAGCACGCCGACGCGCTCGGCTTCGATGCGTACGCGGCGCTCGAATACGAGTTCTTCATGTTCAACGAGACGCCGCAATCGGTGCGCGAGAAGGGCTATCGCAACCTGCAGACGTGGACGCCGGGCAACTTCGGCTACTCGGTGCTGCGCAGCACCGTCGCGTCGGACTTCTACCGGCAGCTCAACGCGTTGTGCGAGACGATGGACATGCCGATCGAAGGGCTGCACACGGAGACCGGGCCGGGCGTGATCGAGGCGGCGATCGCGGTGGACCGGGCGGCCGACGCCGCCGACAAGGGCTTCCTGTTCAAGACGTTCGTGAAGGCGCTCGCGCAGCAGAACGGCCTGATGGCGACGTTCATGGCGAAATGGTCGCACGAGCATTCCGGGCAGAGCGGGCACATCCACGTGTCGCTGCGCGAGCGCAAGACCGGCAAGTCGGCGTTCTTCGACGCGAGCCAGCCGCATGGGATGAGCCGCGTCCAGGCGAACTTCATGGCCGGCGTGCAGCGCTATCTGCCGGAGTTCATGGCGATGTACGCGCAGACGATCAACAGCTACTCGCGGCTCGTGCCGGGCTACTGGGCGCCGCTCGACGCGACGTGGGGCATCGAGAACCGCACGACCGCGCTGCGGCTGATTCCGGGCACCGACAAGTCGCAGCGGGTCGAGGTGCGCATCGGCTCGGCCGACGCGAATCCGTACATCGCGCTGTCGGCCGCGCTCGGCGCCGGCCTGTACGGGATCGAAACGGGCCTGGAGCCGGCGCCGATGGTCGAGGGCAATGCGTATGCGCAGCAGTTCGAGCCCGCGCTGAAGCTGCCGAATACGCTGTGGGACGCGGCGCAGCGGCTGCGCGAATCGAGCACCGCGCGCACGCTGTTCGGCGATGCGTTCGTCGAGCATTTCGCGGCCACGCGCGAATGGGAGGAGCGCGAGTTCCGGCGTCACGTGACCGACTGGGAGCTCGCGCGCTATTTCGAAATCATCTGAGTCCCGAAGGCCTTCATGACACAGGAACTCGTCACCCTCAGCCCCATCGACGGCCGCGAGATCGTACGGCGTCCTTATGCAACCGAAACCCAGTTGGTGGCCACGCTCGCGAAAGCCCGGGCCGCGCAGCGCGCATGGGGCGTGCGCCCGCTGGCCGAGCGGCAGGCGCTGCTCGGCGCGGCGGTCGACCGGTTCGTCGCGATGCGCGCGCAAGCCGCGGAAGCGATCACGCGCCAGATGGGCCGGCCGCTGCGCTACACGCCCGGCGAAGTCGACGGCTTCGCGGCGCGCGCGCGCCACATGATCGGGATCGCCGACGCGGCATTGCGCCCGGTCGAGGTCGAGCCGCAGCCGGGTTTCACCCGATACGTGCGGCGCGAGCCGATCGGCGTGGTGCTGACGATCGCGCCGTGGAACTATCCGCTGCTGACTGCCGTGAACAGCATCGTGCCGGCGCTGATGGCCGGCAACGCGGTGATCCTGAAGCATTCGGAGCAGACGCCGCTGTGCGCGGAGCAGATCCATCTCGCGTTCACGGAAGCGGGCCTGCCCGACGGGGTGTTCCAGTTCGTGCACGCGAACCACGACACGACGCAGCGGCTGATCCGCGCGCCGGAGATCGGCTTCGTGTCGTTCACGGGATCGGTCGCCGGCGGCCGCATGGTCGAGCAGACGGCGGCGGGGCGGTTCATCGGCGTCGGCCTCGAGCTCGGCGGCAACGATCCGGCCTACGTGCGGGCCGACGCGAACCTCGAGCACGCGGTCGAGACGCTCGTCGACGGCGCGTTCTTCAATTCCGGGCAGTCGTGCTGCGGCATCCAGCGCATCTACGTCGCGCAGCCGCTGTTCGACGCGTTCGTCGAGCAGGCGGTCGCGCTCACGCATCGCTATGTGCTGGGCAACCCGCTGGACGACGAGACCACGCTCGGGCCGCTCGTGCGGACCTCGGCCGCCGACGGCGTGCGCGGCGTCGTCGCCGACGCGCTCGCGCGCGGCGCGCGCGACCTGATCGACGCCGGCCGTTTTCCGGCGAGCCGCGCGGGCACGCCGTACGTGGCGCCGGCGCTGATGGTCGACGTCGATCACGGCATGACGCTGATGAACGACGAGTGCTTCGGGCCGGTCGTCGGCATCATGCCCGTGCGCGGCGACGACGCGGCGGTGACGCTGATGAACGACAGTCCGTACGGCTTGAGCGCGGCGGTGTTCACGCGCGACGAAGCGGCCGCGGTGGCGATCGGCGAGCGCGTCGCGACCGGCACGTTCTTCATGAACCGCTGCGACTATCTTGATCCGGCGCTTGCGTGGACCGGCGTGAAGCATACCGGGCGCGGCGCGTCGCTATCGGTGATCGGCTACGAGCATCTGACCCAGCCCAAATCGTTCTATCTGCGCGCGCTGTGACGCGCGGTTCCGTCTCGAGGATGACGCTATGACTCCCGCTTCCGTCAACTGGAACTACCCGACCGCCGTCAAGGTCGGGCCGGGGCGCGTGCGCGAATTGCCCGAATGGTGCAAGAGCGTCGGCATGACGCGGCCGCTCGTCGTGACCGATCCGGGGCTCGCGGGCCTGCCGATGGTGTCGGCCGTGCGCGCCGCGTGCGAAGCGGCGGGCCTGCCGTGCGGGTTGTTCCGCGACATCAAGGGCAATCCGACCGGCGGCAACGTCGACGACGGCGTGCGCGCGTTGCGCGCGGGCGGCCACGACGGCGTGATCGCGTTCGGCGGCGGCTCCGCGCTCGATGCGGCGAAGGCGGTTGCGATGATGGCCGGGCAAACGCGCCCGCTGTGGGATTTCGAGGATGTCGGCGACAACCATCTGCGCGTGAACGTCGCCGGCATGGTGCCGGTCGTGGCCGTGCCGACCACGGCGGGAACCGGCTCGGAGGTCGGGCGCGCGTCGGTGATCACCGACGAGGCCGCGCACGTAAAGCGCATCATCTTTCACGCGCGCATGCTGCCGTCCGTCGTGATTCTCGACGCGGAGCTGACCGTCGGCCTGCCGCCGCGCCTGACGGCCGCGACCGGCATGGACGCGCTGTCGCACAACCTCGAGGCGTATTGCTCGCCGTTCTACCATCCGATGGCCGCGGGCATCGCGGTGGAGGGGATGCGCATGATCGGCGAATATCTGCCGCGGGCCGTCGCCGACGGCGGCGATCTCGACGCGCGCCAGCAGATGCTGGTCGCGTCGGCGATGGGCGCGACCGCGTTCCAGCGCGGACTGGGCGCGATGCATGCGCTCGCGCATCCGCTCGGCGCGCTGTACGACGCGCATCACGGCATGCTGAACGCGATCCTGATGCCGTACGTGCTGCGCGCGAACGCGGCGGCGATCGACGAGCGCATCGGCGCGCTCGCGCGCTATCTCGGCCTGCCGTCGGCCGGTTTCGCGGGCTTCCTCGACTGGGTGCTGAGCCTGCGCGCGTCGCTCGGCATTCCGCATACGCTCGCCGAGATCGGTATCGACGCCGGCGACGCGCGGCGCATCGGCGAGATGGCCGTGGCCGACGGGTCGGCCGCCACCAATCCGATCGCGTTCGACGCCGCGCAATACGCACGCCTGTTCGAAGCGGCGGTGCGCGGCACGCTCTGAGTCCGGTCATGGCGCGACACGCGCCCCTTCGGCAAATTACATCATATTGTGATATATATACGCTCCAGGTGCTACCGATCGTTGGCTGCCGAACAAGGGGAATCATGAGCGAGCACAAGGGCGATTTCGCGACGGACGTTCGACTCCTGCGCATCAGTGCGATCGCGGCGGTCGGCGGCGTATTGAGCACCGTCGCGGCCGATTTTTTGCTGCACCTGATCCGCTTCTTCACGAACCTGTTCTTCTTCCAGACGCTATCCGTCGCGAACCATTCGCCGTCGCGGAACGCGCTCGGGCTGCTCGTCGTCGTGGCGCCCGTGATCGGCGGCCTGCTGGTCGGATTGATCGCCCGGTTCGGCTCGGAGCAGATTCGCGGCCACGGGATACCCGAGGCGATCGAGGCGATCCTGTTCGGGAAAAGCCGGATGTCGCCGAAAGTGGCGGTGCTCAAGCCGCTCGCGTCGGCGATCGCGATCGGCAGCGGCGGGCCGTTCGGCGCCGAGGGTCCGATCATCATGACGGGCGGCGCGATCGGCTCGCTCGTCGCGCAGTATTTTCATCTGACGAGCGCCGAACGGAAGGCGCTGCTGGTCGCGGGCGCGGTGGCCGGCATGACCGCGGTGTTCGGCACGCCGGTCGCCGCCGTGCTGCTCGCGATCGAGCTGCTGCTGTTCGAGCTGCGGCCGCGCAGCCTGTTGCCGGTCGCGATCGCCTGCGTCGTCGCGGGCTTCACGCGGCCGCTGCTGCTCGGCAGCGGCCCGCTGTTTCCGCTGCAGACGGCGTCGCTCGGTCCGATCGGCATCGTGTCGTCGGCGATCGCGGGCGTGATCGCCGGTGCGCTGTCGTGGGGGTTGTCGACGTGGCTCTACAAGGTCGAGGACGCATTCGGCAAGCTGCCGATCCACTGGATGTGGTGGCCGGCGCTGGGTGCGGTCGCGGTCGGCATCGGCGGATATTTTCAGCCGCGCACGCTCGGCGTCGGTTACGACGTGATCGGCGATCTGCTGCAAAACCATCTTGCGCTGCACGCGGTGATCTCGATCGTCGTGATCAAGGCGATCATCTGGGTCATCGCGCTCGCGTCCGGCACGTCCGGCGGCGTGCTGGCGCCGTTGCTGATGATGGGCGCGGGCGTGGGCGCGATCGTCGCGCCGTACATGCCCGGCGGCGATCCGGCGGTCTGGCCGCTGATCTTCATGGCCGCCGCGCTCGGCGGGATGATGCGCGCGCCGGTGATGGCGGCAGTGTTCGCGTTCGAGCTGACGGGCGACGCGAATGCGTTGCTGCCGCTGCTGGCGTCCGCCGCGGTCGCATACGGCTTCACGGTGCTGCTGATGCGCCGCTCGATTCTGACGGAGAAGATTGCGCGGCGCGGCTATCACATCTACCGCGAGTACAGCATCGATCCGCTCGAACGACATTATGTCGACGAGGTGATGAGCCGCTCGGTCGAGGCGATCGATGCGCAGACCACGGTGGCCGACGTGCTCCGCGATTATTTCGGATCACGACAGAAATTTCGCGCGTATCCGGTGGTCTCGTCCGGGGCGCTGGTGGGCATGGTCGACCGGGCGCTGCTCGATCGGATTCCTCCCGAGAAAAGCGATGCGCCGCTCGGCACGTTCTTCGCGGCGCGGCCCGAATTCGCGCTGCCGGGAGAAACGTGCCGAAGCGTCGCGGCCCGGCTGGCGATCACGGGGCTCGACCGCGTGCCGGTGGTCGACGACGAGCACACGTATCGCCTGCTCGGCATCGTGTCGCGGCACGATCTGGTCAAGCCGTCGATGGCGGTGTTTGCCGAAGAGCACGAGCTCGAGCAGTTCCGCCGCGTGTGGAGCCCGGCGAGCGCGCGCTTCGCGCCGACCAGGAAGCGCGAGGCGGCGCCGGACAAGCACGCTGATGCGGATCTGTAGCGATGCGGGCCCGAGCCGGTCGTGGCGCCGGCATAGCGCGTTTTTGGGTGTCGCGGAGTATTATCATCAACTCAACCCGTCGATTTGCCCTGCGCTACATGGACCCGTTAAGCGAGTTTTTATCTGACTTTCATACGAATGCGGTGGTCACGGGGCATTTCACGCTGCATGAACCGTGGGGCATCGACAAGGAAGCGGTGAACGGCGTGCCTTTTAGAATCTGCGAGGGCGCTCCGTACTACCTGCAACCGGAAGGCCTTGAACCCGTCTGGGTCGAACCTGGCGATGTCGTGTTGCTTCCACACGGTACGCGGCATCGCATGGGCTCGGATCTTGAATGTCCCGTCAAGCCGTTCTTCGAACTCGTCGCCGAAAAGGGTGTGCAGCCTCGCTATGACACGCCTCTGGAGTTCGAAGCCGGTGGCAGCGGCAGGGTATGCGAAATGCATACGGCCATTGTCGGGTTTCCCGATCAGGAGCGCCACCCGCTGTTTTCGATTCTGCCTCAACTGATTCACATTCGCGACAACGATCCCGCCATTTCGCCGTGGCTCAAATTGACGCTTCGGGCCTTCATCGAGGAATCGATGTCTTGCCGGTCCGGTTGGCACATTACGGCAACGCGAGTATCCGAGGTGTTGTTGATACAGATGATCCGGGCCCACATTCAAATGCATATGGGCAACGATGCCAATTGGATCGCCGGACTCTTCGATCCACAAATTGGCACTGTGCTTCTCGCGATCTTGCGCGCGCCTGGAGAGGACTGGAGCCTGGAACGACTTGCGGATTTGGCGGCGATGTCGCGCTCGAGGTTCGCGAGCCGCTTTACGACGATCGTCGGTACTGCGCCCATGACGCACGTGACCCATGTTCGCATGCACGCGGCGGTCAAGGCCTTGACGACCCCCGGGGCGCGCGTTTCCGCGGTCGCCGCTCAGATCGGCTACGAATCCGAAAAGGCCTTCGCGCGCGCATTCAAGCGCTGGGCGGGCGTCGCGCCCCGCACCTATGTGCAGCGGCCGCTGAGCCGGCAGGAGCCCCACGCCAGCTGAACCCTGTCGCCAGCTTTTTCTGGCCGTACCGTCAAAGGTCCAGAACCAGTTTGCCGCCATTCCGGGATCCCGAAACACAGATCATCATCGTCTTGCCGGCCGCTTTCTCCGATTCGCTGAGCACGCAATCGCGATGCTCCGGAACACCGTCGAGCACGACCGTCTCACAAGCTCCACACAGACCCTCGCGACAGCTATATTCGCAGTCGATGTCCGCGGCGAGCAGCGCATCCAGCAGAGGGCTGCCGTCCGGCACTTCGATCGTTCGATCGCTGCGTTTCAGGTAAACCCGATACCCTCCCGCCGGAGCGCTGGTCGTCGCAGGGACGGCGGCGAACCGTTCCAGATGCACGTGCGCGATGCCGCACGCGGCACAGGCTGCCTCGTACGCAGACAACATCGGCAGTGGACCGCAGCAGTATGCGTGGATGTCCTTGGGTTGCGCGGCAAAGAATTGCCGAAGATCGAAAGGCTGGCCACCATGCTCGTCATCGAACCAGAGCTCGACATCGCCGCCCAGCGCGGCGAACTCGTCGAGAAACGCGGCCTGGTTGCGTGACCGAGCACAGTAGACCACGCGCGCGGACTTGCCTCGTGCACGTAGATGCCGGTACATGCACAGGATCGGCGTCACGCCGATGCCGCCTGCAATGAGCACCGTCTCATCGGCCGTTTCGTCGAGCTCGAAGTGGTTGCGTGGCGTGCTGATCGTCAGCACGCTACCGCAGCGCAGTTCTTCATGCACGAAACGCGATCCTCCCCGGCTATTCGGATCGAATAGCACGCCGAGCACGTACCGGTTGGAATCGCTCGTCGAATTGAGCAGCGAGTAGCTTCGCGATATGCCATTCGGCAAATGCAGATCCACGTGCGAACCCGCGGTAAATTCGGGAAAAGTGCTTCCGGCTACCGGCACGAGTTCAATACTGACGACCCGCTCCGACTCGTAACGGAGGGTACGTACGCGGGCTTGCAACATCGGTGAATGTTTCATGACGATCTATTCCAGGGGGACACCTGTACGGCGTGTCCGGACGTTTTCCCGCCGCGTTCGTTCAGAATTTGTGAATGATGGCGACACGCATCGAGGCCTGCTCGTGATTCGACGATGGTGTGTACCAGTAAAAGTCCTGCCCCTGCTGAGCGACGACCGGCCCCGACGCGATTTGATACGAGGCAGCGGCATAGAGGCTCGTACGTTTGCTCAGGAAATAGTACGCGCCGACAGTCGGCTGGTTCCAGTGAACGTCGTTGGTCTTTTCATATTCGTAGGCCGCGATGCCCTGAAGCTCCGGCGTGAACGAATAGATCAAACCACCTTCATAAATCCAAAGTGTCTGGGATTTGTCGTATCCCTTGAACGTCGTCGCCGTGACGTTGCCCGCTACAGTAAGCTGTCCGAATTTATACGATGCGCCGAGTTCGGCCGAAGACTGGCGATCGAGTGCGAAATTGCCTTCCCAATACGCATCCTGACCGTTCTGGGTCGTTGCCTGACCGAGAAAGGTCGAGACGCCCAATTGCCCATACGGATCGAAGAATGCCGGGTTATTGACGCTCGTATAGATGGCGGCCAGGTGCAGGTTGTCGCCGTCGTACTTGGCTCCCACGCTATACGCGCTACTCTTCGTGAACTGTCCAGGCACGCCGCCGAAGGAATAGAGCGCGCCGATCTGCACGCCGCCGAACGAAGGGCTCGTGTATTTGATCGCGTTGTTCAGGCGATCGCCGCCTTGCCGGTCGACGTCGCCGATGTGCCCGCCCGTGGCAAGGGCATAGGCCGCCGGGCTGAAGTAGCCGAGCGTCATGTAATCCCACGCAAAATCGTACTGACGACCTAGGGTAATCGTACCGTACGGGCTCGCGATTCCGACGTAGGCCTGACGTCCGAACAATGCAGGACCGATGCCTGCCACCGATGATCCCGTGTTGAGGTCGAAATCGCTTTCCAGATCGAAAATGGCCTTGTATCCATTTCCGAGATCCTCCGTGCCGCGCAATCCCCAGCGATTGCCGAAGTTTTCGCCCGCCACCAGACCGACGAAGCGTTTGCCGGCTTCGTTGCTGACGTAGGTCACCCCTTCGTCCAGCAAACCATACAGTGTTATCGAACTCTGCGCATAGCTCGACGTGTTCGCACATACCAGTGCCGCAGCCAGCATAATTTTGTATTTCATGGGACGGATTTCCATTTCCACACGCTTGATGACCATTGGGATCAGTGCTCGAGTGATACTTAGTCGTCGGTTTCGGCACCGTGAACCACGAAAAATTTTGCGCGCTGGGTCTTCTGGCCGATCGCTTTTTCATAGCTGCTCCGAACTTCTTCCGGCTGCCCCGCCTGACCGATGAAGTCGCGCAGGTATGGCCCGAGCAGCGGGTGCTTGTCCTGCTCCGCGCGCGGCAGGCCGTTCAGCATTTCTTCCCGGCAAGCGGAAGGCAGGCGCACGTTCTTGTTGGCGGCCTTGTCGGTAATCAGCCCTTTGGGCTGCGCGCCGCCCGCGACCGCGTCGAGTTCGTCGAAAAAGCGTTTGCGCATCATCACGATGCCGCGATCGCTCGCGCCCAGCGTCTCTTTGCTACGGTCGGCGATGGGCCCCTGACCGACCCAGGCAGCGAAATCCTGGTTCGCCACGTGGCTCGTGATCCAGTTGCCGTTCTCGTCGTGCAGCGGGCCGTACCATGACGGAATCCGGTCCTGCACATAAGGCTCCTGCTCTTTCGGTACGCGGCTGAATACCCACAGCACGCTCAATGTGTTTTCGTCGTCAATGGGCACGCGCCATTCAAAGTGGTGGCCGAGATAGAACGCGTTCGGCCAAAGCGTCACGCGGCCGACCGTCCACATCGGGTTTTGCTCGCTCTCCGACGCGCGCAGCCGCTTGTAGACGAAGCCGTACTCGAACTCCTCGTACAGTGTTTTCAGATGAGTCGGGACGTATTCCGCGTTGTCGTCCTGCTGGCGTGCCGTCCAGTTGTTGTGCGTCCACTCGAAGTGGATCGGATCGATCGAGTTCTCCTGGCATTGGAACCAGTTACACGGCAGTTCGGCGAAAACCGCTTGCGCGAAACCGTTGCTGTAGTTGAACAGATCCCAGTCCGGCAGCTCGGGAGCCGGCGCCGGCCCCATGTACGCCCACAACATGCCGGCCTTCTCGCGCACTTCGTATGCTTTTACCGCTGTCTTCTTGCGAAGGCGGGCCTCCGGGTCGACGATCTCCTCGTAGGGCTGGTGCACGCACTGGCCGCCCGACGCGAATTCCCAGCCGTGGTACGCGCAGCGCAGGCCTTCCTTTTCGACATAACCGAACGCGAGATCCGCACCGCGATGCGGGCAGCGGCGTTGAATCAGGCCGTACTTGCCGGACAGATCCTTGAACAGAACGAGATCCTCGCCGAACAAACGAATCGGACGCACCGCTTTGTCGTCGAATTCGGTGACGCCGGCAATCGGATGCCAGTAACGGCGAAGGTATTCGCCCATCGGGGTACCCGATCCCACTTGCGTCAGCGTCTGGTTCTTTTCGGGACTCAACATCTCTTTTCTCCTTGTTGCATCAACAGTGCTAGAGCCGGTTGCGCATTTTTTGTCGCCCAAATTCCCGGATCAACCTCCGAAATCATCAAAAAGGTAGCCGATCATCCCAAATGAAAGCACTGTTTCTCGATTTGATCGCAATGAATTGGGACGATCGGATCCCTTTTCGGGATGAGCGATCACTGACGCGACATGTGGGGGACGAGGCGCGCCTGCGCGAGATCAATGACTGGGTACGAATCGACGCCGACGGCCGGACGATCTTCGGCTTGTCGCAGGCGGAAGTAGGGTAGGTGGGCTACACCGGATTGCCGCCGGTGCTCGCCGATGAAATAGATGAGGATTGGCGCAATGCGTCGGTCGAATTCATCCCGGGCCGGGACGCGTACTGGATCAGCGCCGAGAACGAGGCGGCGAAGCAGTTCGTCGGCGCGTACGGCCAGACGTTCGGCCAGACGTTCGGCCTACAGACGATGGATGTGTTGCGTTGGCTCGCCTCGTCCACGCTGGGACGAGGCTCAATCGCGCGTCACGACACCTTGTCCGCCGCCACCGCATAGCCGGAGCCGCCGCGCCCGTCGTCGTCCGACGCCAGCGCTTCGAGCGCGAGCCCCTTCGTCTCGATCCCGAGCACCGCCACAGCGAGCGCGGCCGCCACGAACGACAGCGCGCCGAGCGTGAACACGCCGCCCTGGCCGAACACCGGCAGCACGACGCCGACCGCATAAGGCCCGATCAGCGACCCGATGCGCCCGATCGCCGACGCGAAGCCGGAGCCGGTCGCGCGTGCGCCGGTGTCGTAGAGCTCCGGCGTATACGTGTAGAGCGCTGCCCACATGCCGAACAGGAAGAACTGCATCACGAGGCCGGTGCCGACGAGCAGCGCGACGCTGCCGCCGTGCAGCGCGCTCTGGCCGTACAGATAGGCCATCACTCCGCCGCCGACCAGCGACGCGATGCAGGTCGGCTTGCGTCCCCAGCGCTCGACGAGCCACGCGGCGCACAGGAAGCCGGGCACGCCGCCGAGCGAGATCAGCACCGTATAGAACACCGATTGCGTGACCGCGAAGCCGGCCTGCTGCAGCAGCGCGCCGAGCCACGACGTGAGCCCGTAGAAGCCGAGCAGCGCGAAGAACCACAGCAGCCAGACCATCGTCGTACGGCGGCGATACGCGCCGCTCCAGATCTCGCGCAACGCGCCGCGGCCGCGCACGGGCGTGGCGGCGGCGATTGACGGCGAAGGCAAAGGCAGCGTCGCGACGCCCGCCGAGCGCATCACCTTCGCTTCGATGTCGCGCATCACCGTGTCGGCTTGCGCGAGCCGGCCCGCGTGCTCGAGCCAGCGCGGCGATTCCGGCACGAGGCGCCGCACGAACAGCACGAACACGGCCGGAATCGCGAGCAGCGCGAACACGGTGCGCCAGCCGAACTGCGGCAGCACGAAGTACGACACGAGGCCTGCCGTGATGAAGCCGAGCGGCCAGAAGCCGTCCATCAGCGCGATCAGCCGGCCGCGGTTCGCGGTCGGCACGAATTCGGACAGCAGCGTCTGCGCGACCGGAAACTCCATCCCCATCCCGATCCCGAGCAGCACGCGCCAGACGATCAGCGCGTCGACGCTCTGCGCGGTCGAGCACAGATACGATACCGTGCCCCACAGCACCATGCTCCACTGAAAAACCGGGCGGCGCCCGAACCGATCGGCGAGCAGCCCGGCGAGTGCGGCGCCGATTACCATCCCGAAGAAGCTTGCGCTCGCAACGAGTCCGGCGGCCGCGGTCGACAGGCCGAACTCCTTCCGGATCGAGCCGAGCACGAACGTCATCGTGCCAAGGTCGACCGAATCGAAGAAGAACGCGATCGCGACGATCACGAAGATCAGCCGGTGATAGCCGGAGAACGGCAGGCGTTCCAGGCGGGCGGCCGCGCTGGCGTGCGCGGGGGAGGCGGTGGCGGGCATGGCGTTCCCTGAATGAAAAAGGGGCCTCGAAGCGACATGCTTCGAGGCCCCGGTGCTTCAGTAGACGCGATCAGAATGGGCCGTATCGGAGAAAACCCGCCATCGATTAGATCAAATGCGCCATCGCCCGCGCGTCGGTTCGTCAGTTCTTCAGCCGATAGCCGGTGCGGAAGATCCACGCGACGATCGCGAGGAACAGCATCACGATGCGCCACGCGGGCGGAAGCATGTCGATCGGGTAGATGCTGCCGCCGAGGAACGTCAGCGGCGTGATGATCAGGAGCAGCACGAACTGCAGCTTCTCGAAGCTGTTGGACCAGATGCCGATCACGAAGTCGAACAGGCTGAACGTGACCGACGCGAGCACGAGAAACAGCACCACGCGGAGTTGACGAGTGGTGTGGGCAATTGCGTGGAAGCACGAGTTTTCGTTAGTAGATGGGGTGCGAATCTCGTCGGAAATTGATCTGGAACAAAGAGTGATCAAATTAAATCTTTCATTTTAATTAAATGAAGATTAATTTTTTATTTCGAGTGTGAGGTGCATTGTATCTCATATATCGATTTTTTGATGCGATGCGATATTAGGGCAGAGGATAACCGTCTGCTTTTTTGGAGAGCCGCACTAAGCATATTTCCCAACTGCTCGGAGATATACCTTGCGTGAATTGACAATCAAGGATTTGGAACTCGTTGCCGGTGCAGCCGGCGGATGGGCTGGCGAAATGATGCAATGGGGTCTTTCATGGGCTCCTAGCATGGGCGCTGGAGGAATTGCTGGAACGGTTGGATTTGCCGTCGGCGGCCCTCTTGGCGGGTTGGCCGGTGCGGCCGCGGGCGCTGCGGCTGGATATGCCACCGGAAAGATGTTTGATGCATCTGGCGGCTCGTTTGGGCGCATTGAACCAACTGGTGTTGATTATTGCGGTTGCAGTTACCAATAACCGTAGGCGTCCTATGAATATTCGTTTCAGCGTCCCATCTGGTGATTTCATCGAGCATATCCAAGAGCGAAAACCTTTGCTGATGAAGAGTGCTGCATTCACAGCGGGTTTCTCGTGGTGCGATGTCAATGAAATTATCGCGAGAAGTGATCCTGCATCCGAGGATTTTAAATTGACCTATGATGGGGTGCGCCCGAAAGCAGAATATGTCGAGAGTTATTTGGACGTTGGAATGCTTCGGCATCGTCTGATTAAACCGGTCGTGTACGATTATCTACGGAAGGGCGGGACGTTGATCGCGAACAAGATCAGTAACGAGGCCAAGGTTCATGCTTTCTCGAAATGCGTTGCGGATTATACGCATCGACGCGTGGTAAGCAGTCTCTATGTGGCGTTTGGGACAAAGAGCTCACATCGTTGTCATTGGGATACTCGTGACGTCTTCGCGGTTCAGCTAATCGGCCGCAAGCGCTGGACGTTGTACGAGCCGTCACTCGAAGCCCCACTCTACACGCAACAAAGCAAAGACTACGAACATCTGTATCCATGCCCGCCGGATTCCAAAATGGATGTCGTCCTGGAGGCGGGGGACGTCCTCTATGTTCCGCGCGGCTGGTGGCACAATCCGCTGCCGCTCGGCGAGGCCAGTGTTCATTTGGCACTTGGGACGTTCCCCGCGTATGCCGTTGACTATCTCGGTTGGACGCTAAGTAAGATGTCGGCCTTCCTTCCCGCAAGAAAAGCACTTCTCGATTGGCGGCAGGACGAAGATACGGTTTCCATGCTCGCGAGGCGGATCGCTGAATCCTTGCGCGATCGGGAGAACTACGATCGATTTATGGATTCGTTTATCGGGGCGGCACGTGTCGAGTCGCCATTAGCCATTGAAATATTCGCGGATGCGTCTATCGATGGCGTCGGCGAGCATGTTGGGTTGCGTATAGCATCGGATGCTTCTCCTTTTCGGCGCTCACTAGATTGCATCATCGCTAATGGTACGAAAGTGAATCTGGATGAACAAGGGCGGCGAATCATCCAAAGTATTGCGTCGACTCCGGGCATTACCTCTGCTGACCTGGTTGAGCAGCATCCGGATCTGGATGCCGATAAATTGCGTTGCGTCATCACGGAGCTCTGTCGCCAAGATGTATTGGAATTGATTCGTTAAATATGTGACAAGGAGCCCAGATGCTTGTCCCGTTCAAATTCGCGCTTGCATGGGTTATTCCGGAAATTCGAGGGCTTTCTCGCGCGCAGCTCGATTCGCTGATCGAGTTGGCTCGCCAACAATCCATCATTCGGATCAGGCGCTATGGCGGCTATGCATTCGTTGCGGCATTGGTTGGTCCGTTTCTCTTGTTCGGAGGAATGCCTGTTTTTGTCAGCGTTAAATGGAATGACGGAAATATTGTTCCTTCCTCGATCGGCCTCGCTGCGCTGCTTACGATCTTGTCAAGCTTTGTGCTCACTTCAGTTTTCAATGGCTTGATCCTGAAGCCTGCCATCTACGATCTGCTTCAATCGAAAAAAAAGAGCACAAAATCGTTATAAAGGTGGCGAAGCAGTCCTGAAGTCAGTTCTTCAGCCGATAGCCGGTGCGGAAGATCCACGCGACGATCGCGAGCAGGATCGCGAGGAACAGCAGCGTGGCGGCGAGGCTGATGCCGACGTGCACGTCGGCGAGCCCGTAGAACGACCAGCGAAAGCCGCTGATCAGATAGACGATCGGGTTGAACAGCGTCGCGATGCGCCACGCGGGCGGCAGCATGTCGACCGAGTAGAAGCTGCCGCCGAGGAACGTCAGCGGCGTGATGATCAGGAGCGGCACGAGCTGCAGCTTCTCGAAGCTGTCGGCCCAGATGCCGATCACGAAGCCGAACAGACTGAACGTGACCGACGTGAGCACGAGAAACAGCATCATCCACAGCGGATGCAGGATGTGCAGCGGTACGAACAGCCCGGCGGTCCCGAGGATGATGAGCCCGAGCAGCATCGATTTCGTCGCGGCCGCGCCGACGTACGCAACGACGATCTCCCAGTACGAGATCGGCGCCGACAGGATCTCGTAGATCGTGCCGGTGAAGCGCGGGAAATAGATGCCGAACGACGCGTTCGAGATGCTCTGCGACAGCAGCGACAGCATCACGAGGCCGGGCACGATGAACGAGCCGTAGCCGATGCCGTTCACCGCGCTGATCCGCGAGCCGATCGCCGAGCCGAACACGACGAAGTACAGCGATGTCGAGATCACCGGCGCGATGATGCTCTGCATCAGCGTGCGCCGCGTACGGTGCATTTCCGAGCGGTAGATCGCGCGGATCGCGTGAAAATTCACGATGCTCATGACGTTGCGCCTCGCTTGTCGTCGTTGCGGCGGTTGTCGATCAGGCTGACGAAGATGTCCTCGAGCGAGCTCTGCGTCGTCTGCAGATCGCGGAACCCGACGCCCGCCGCGCCGAGCGCCTGCAGCAGCGTGACGATGCTCGCGTCGTCGCGTTGCGAATCGTACGTGTAGACGAGCGCGTTGCCGCCGTCCGCGAGCTCGAGCCCGTACGGCGCGAGCGCGGGCGGCAGCGTCGCGACCGCATGCTCGAGCTGCAGCGTCAGCTGCTTCTTGCCGAGCTTGCGCATCAGCTCGCGCTTTTCCTCGACGAGCACGAGCTCGCCGCCGAGGATGATGCCGATCCGGTCGGCCATCTCCTCGGCTTCCTCGATGTAGTGCGTGGTCAGCACGATCGTCACGCCGCTCGCGCGCAGCGCGTCGACGAGCTTCCACATGTCGCGGCGCAACTCGACGTCGACGCCGGCGGTCGGCTCGTCGAGGAACAGGATGCGCGGCTCGTGCGACAGCGCCTTCGCGATCATCACGCGGCGCTTCATCCCGCCCGACAGCGTGATCAGCTTGTTGTCGCGCTTGTCCCACAGTGACAGGGCCTTCAGCGTCTTCTCGATGTGCGCGGGATTCGGCGCTTTGCCGAACAGCCCGCGGCTGAACGATACCGTCGCCCAGACGGTCTCGAACGCGTCGGTCGTCAGCTCCTGCGGGACGAGGCCGATCATCTCGCGCGCCGCGCGGAAATCGCGGCGGATGTCGTGTCCGCCGACCGTGACGCGGCCCTCGGTCGGCGTGACGATCCCGCAGATCGCGCTGATCAGCGTCGTCTTGCCGGCGCCGTTCGGCCCGAGCAGCGCGAAGAGCTCGCCCGCGCGGATGTCGAGGTCGATCTGCTTCAGCGCGCGGAAGCCGGAGGCGTACGTCTTGGACAGGTTCGAAACGGACAGGATCGGTGGCGGGCTCACTGGCGAGGTCCGGAATGGGCGGACCGCTATCTTAGCAATGGCTGGTGGAGTTTGCTGGCGCGTCCAACAGACGCCCGGAAAGCACGCGGATTAGACGGCGCAGATGAACAAACGCCGCCGATTGTGCAGATCGGCGGCGTTCTCGGGCAGCGTGCGGCGTGGGGACCGCGTTTTTCAGGCCGCTTATCAGACCGTCTCCGGCTGCCGCAACGCCTTCGCGACGTTGCGCGCCAGCGCGCCGTTCGCGACGTAGTACCGCGCGTTCGAACGCGCGAGCGGCTTGCGGCCGCGGATCCTGTCCGCGATCTTCTCGGCGATCATGATCGTCGGCGCGTTCAGGTTGCCGGTCGTGATGATCGGCATGATCGACGCATCGACGACGCGCAGGCCGTCGACCCCATGCACGCGCCCTTCGTTGTCGACGACGGCCATGTCGTCGTAGCCCATCTTGCACGAGCACGACGGATGGAACGCGGTCTCCGCGCGCGCACGCACGAACGCGTCGAGTTCGGCGTCGCTCTTCAGGTCCGCGCCCGGATTCAGCTCGCGGCCGCGATAGCGGTCGAGCGCGGGCTGGCGCATGATCTCGCGTGTCGCGCGGATCCCGTCGCGGAACTCGCGCCAGTCGAGCGCCTCGGCCATGTAGTTGAACAGGATGCTCGGATGCGCGTTCGGGTCGCGCGACGTCAGCTTCACGCGGCCGCGGCTCGGCGAACGCATCGAGCCGACGTGCGCCTGGAAGCCGTGCATTTCGATCGCGTTCGAGCCGTTGTAATTGATCGCGACCGGCAGGAAGTGGTACTGAATGTTCGGCCACAGGTCGTCGTCGCGCGTGCGGATGAAGCCGCCCGCCTCGAAGTGGTTGCTCGCGCCGAGGCCGGTGCCGTTGAGCATCCATTCGAGACCGATCTTCGGCTGGTTCCACCACTTGAGCGCCGGATACAGCGACACCGGCTCCTTGCATTCGTACTGGATGTACATCTCCAGGTGGTCCTGCAGGTTGTTGCCGACACCGGGCAGATCGAGCACGACCGGAATGTCGAGCGCCTTCAGCCACGCGCCGGGGCCGACCCCCGAGCGCTGCAGCAGTTGCGGCGACGCGATCGCGCCGCTGCACACGAGCACTTCGCGGCGCGCGTGCGCGTTCGCGCGCTCGCTGCCGCGCAGATACGTGACGCCCGACGCACGCTTGCCGTCGAACAGCACGCGGTCCGCCATCGCATGCGTGACGATCGTCAGGTTCGGCCGCGCGCGCGCCTGGTCGAGATAGCCGCGCGCGGTGCTCGCGCGGCGGCCACGCGGCGTGACGGTGCGGTCCATCGGGCCGAAGCCTTCCTGCTGATAGCCGTTCAGGTCGTCCGTGCGCGGATAGCCGGCCTGCACGCCGGCCTCGACCATCGCCTCGAACAGCGGGTTCGCGCCGGGCTTGCTGGTCGTGACCGACACCGGGCCGTCGCCGCCGTGATAGTCGTTCGGGCCGACGTCGCGCGTCTCCGCCTTCCTGAAGTACGGCAGGCAGTCGAGATACGTCCAGTCGTCGAGGCCCTTGTGCGTCGACCAGTTGTCGTAGTCGAGCGCGTTGCCGCGGATGTAGCACATCCCGTTGATCAGCGACGAGCCGCCGAGCCCCTTGCCGCGTCCGCATTCCATCCGGCGGTTGTTCATGTGCGGCTCGGGATCGGTTTCGTAGGCCCAGTTGTAGCGGCGGCCCTGCAGCGGATACGCGAGCGCCGCCGGCATTTGCGTGCGGAAGTCGAAGCGATAGTCGGGGCCGCCCGCTTCGAGCAGCAGCACGGTGACGTCCGGGTCTTCCGTCAGGCGCGTCGCAAGCACGTTGCCCGCGGAGCCTGCGCCGCAGATGATGTAGTCGTATTCGCGCGTCGTCATGACGGTACGCTCCTTTAGAACACCGGGTTGTAGCGGCCGAGCTCGACCTGCACCGATTTGATTCGAGTGTAGTGCTCGAGCGTCGTGATGCCGTTCTCGCGTCCGACGCCGGATTGCTTGTATCCGCCAACCGGCATTTCCGCGGCGGATTCGCCCCAGGTGTTGATCCAGCAGATGCCCGCCTCGAGGCGATGGATCGTGCGGTGCGCGCGCGACAGGTTTTCGGTGACGACGCCGGCCGCGAGCCCGAAGTGCGTGGCGTTCGCGCGCGCGATCGCCTCGTCCTCGGTCTCGAACGCGAGGATGCTCATCACCGGCCCGAAGATTTCCTCGCGGACGATGGTCATGTCGTCGCGGCAGTCGCCGAACACGGTCGGCGCGACGTACTGGCCGCGCGCGAAATGCCCGTCGGTCAGGCGCGTGCCGCCGGCGAGCAGCTTCGCGCCTTCCTTCTTGCCGCTCTCGATGAAGCCGAGCACCTTGTCGAGCTGCGCGGCGCTCGCGAGCGGGCCGAAATTCGTGTCGGGGGCCGAAGGCTGGCCGACGCGGATCCGCTTCACGCGTTCGAGCACCTTCGCGACGAAGGCCGCCTCGACCGCCTTCTGCACGAACACGCGCGTGGCGTTCGTGCAGACCTGGCCCGCGCTGAAGAAGTTCGCGGTGACCGCGATGTCGGCCGCGCGGTCGAGATCGGCGTCATCGAACACGATCAGCGGCGACTTGCCGCCGAGCTCCATCGTCACTTCCTTCAGCGACGACGCGCCCGCGAGCGACATCACCTTCTTGCCGGTCTCGACGCCGCCGGTGAACGACACCTTCGCGATCTCCGGATGGCCGGTGAGCAGCGCGCCGACCGAGCCGTCGCCCTGCACGACGTTGAACACGCCGGCGGGCAGGCCGGCTTCGGTGTAGATCTCCGCGAGCTTCAGCGCGGACAGCGGCGTGACCTCGCTCGGCTTGAAGATCATCGCGTTGCCGGCCGCGAGCGCGGGCGCGGTCTTCCAGCACGCGATCTGGATCGGGTAGTTCCATGCGCCGATGCCCGCGCAGATGCCGAGCGGCTCGCGGCGCGTATAGACGAACGAGTCGGCGCGCAGCGGCACTTGTAGCCCCTCGATCGCGGTCGCGAGGCCCGCGTAGTATTCGATCACGTCGGCGCCGGTCACGATGTCGACTGCGATCGTCTCGGCGATCGGCTTGCCGGTGTCGCGCATCTCGAGCTCGGCGAGCGCGTCGTTGCGCTCGCGCAGCAGATCGACCGCGCGGCGCAGGATGCGCGAGCGCTGCATCGCGGTCATCGCCGCCCATTCGCGCTGGCCTTCGCGCGCGGATGCGACCGCGCGCTCGACGTCGTCGGCGCTCGCCTGCTGCACCTGCGCGAGCAGTTCGCCCGTCGCCGGATCGAAGGTGTCGAAAGTCTTGCCGCTCGTGGCGTCGACGTAACCGCCGCCGATGTAGAGGCGCTGCAAACCGTATACGGACATGATGATCTCCTGAGGGGCCGCCGCGATGCGCGTCAAGGGTGCGACGCGAGCAGCAGGTCGATGTAATCGTTCGCGAGCTTCAGCGCCGCGCGCGTGTCGAACGGGCCGCCGGCGAGCGCGCCGCGCAGCCACAGGCCGTCGATCAGCGCGGCGAGGCCGCTCGCCGACTGGCGCGCTTTCGCGGGCGGCATCGCCTTCGCGAATTCGGCGCTGAGATTCGAAAAGAGCCGGCGCGTGTTCACGCGCTGCAGCCGCTTCAGCGCGGGCTCGTGCATGCTTTGCGACCAGAACGCGAGCCAGGTCTTCATCACCGGCGCGCTCGTCTGCGTATCGTCGAAGTTCGCGGCGACGATCGCGCGCAACCGCGCGCGCGGATCCTTGCGCGCGGCGACCCGGCGGCGCGTCGTCGCGCTGCGCAGATCGCGCAGCACGTGGCGCATCGTCGCTTCGAGCAGCCCGTCCTTGTCGCCGAAGTAGTGGCTCACGATACCCGTCGAGATGTTCGCGCGCTGCGCGACCGATGCGAGCGTCGTGCCGGGCAGGCCGGCCGCGTCGATCGTGCGCAGCGTCGCGTCGATCAGCTGCGCACGGCGGACTTCGCGCATTCCGACTTTCGGCATCACGGCTCCTTCGCGCCCGGCGGGTGAGGTGAACGGAAGCCCGAAGCTTATCTTTTTTTTATTGACCGTTCAATCAATAAAAAATGGGTTCGATTCGGACGCCGGACCGGCGGCGAACGGGCGGCGAACGGGCGGCGAGCGGGCGATGTCGGCGCCGATCAAGCGCGTGTCGGGTTTTGAACGCCGGGGGCACCGCGTTGCGGACTACTCTCGATGACGCCGCTGAGGCCTTGCGCCACGCCGTTCGGCGCGGCCGGCAGCACCATCCAACGAGACATGGAGACAGAGCGATGAGCAGCAATCGAGGTGTCGTATACATGGGGCCGGGCAAGGTCGAGGTTCAGAAGATCGACTATCCGAAGATGGTCGATCCGACTGGGCGTTCGATCGGTCACGGCGTGATTCTGAAGGTCGTCACCACGAACATCTGCGGGTCCGATCAACATATGGTGCGCGGCCGCACGACGGCGCCGGTCGGCCTCGTGCTCGGGCACGAGATCACCGGCGAGGTGATCGAGGTCGGCGGCGACGTCGAGACGATGAAGGTCGGCGATCTCGTGTCGGTGCCGTTCAACGTCGCGTGCGGACGCTGCGCGATGTGCAAGGACCAGAACACCGGCGTGTGCCTGACCGTGAACCCGTCGCGTGCGGGCGGCGCGTACGGCTACGTCGACATGGGCGGCTGGATCGGCGGCCAGGCCGAGTACGTGATGGTGCCGTACGCGGACTTCAACCTGCTGAAGTTCCCGGACCGCGATCAGGCGATGGCGAAGATCCGCGATCTGACGTGCCTGTCCGACATTCTGCCGACCGGTTATCACGGCGCGGTGACCGCGGGCGTGAAGCCGGGCTCGACTGTCTACATCGCGGGCGCGGGCCCGGTCGGGATGGCGGCCGCCGCGTCGGCGCGCCTGCTCGGCGCCGCGTGCACGATCGTCGGCGACATGAACGCGGAACGTCTCGCGCATGCGAAGGCGATGGGCTTCGAGGTCGTCGACCTGTCGAAGGATGCGACGCTCGGCGAACAGATCGCTGAAATTCTCGGCACGCCGGAGATCGATTGCGCGGTCGACTGCGTCGGCTTCGAGGCACACGGGCACGGCGCGTCGGGTCACGCGGAGGAAGCGCCGGCGACGGTGCTGAACTCGCTGATGGAGATCGTGCGGCCGGCGGGCGCGATCGGCATTCCGGGGCTCTACGTGACCGACGATCCGGGCGCGAAGGACGTCGCCGCGCAGCACGGTAGCCTGAGCATCCGCTTCGGGCTCGGCTGGGCGAAGTCGCATTCGTTCCATACCGGCCAGACGCCGGTGCTGAAGTACAACCGCAATCTGATGCAGGCGATCCTGCATGGCCGCCTGCCCATCGCAGATATCGTCAACGTGTCGGTGATCTCGCTCGATCAGGCGCCGGATGGGTACAAGAAGTTCGATGGCGGCGCACCGCGCAAGTTCGTCATCGATCCGCACGGGATGTTGAAGGCGGCGTAACCTGGCGGGAAGGTGACGGGAAGTGGCCAGCCCTTCGGGGGCTGGCCGCACACGCCTATGCGTGCATCATCAACGACGAGACCGGCGGCGAGCCCCCGGGCCCTGCCGCCAGCGGCGCGACCTGCTGCCGCCGCTCGCGCGTCGGCGCCACACCGAACGAATCCCGATAGCTCTTGCTGAAATGGCACGCCGACTGGAATCCGCACGCCATCGTGATGTGCATGATCGACATGTCGGTCTGCAGCAACAGTTCGCGCGCGCGGCGCAGCCTGAGCGTCAGGTAGTAATGCGTCGGCGTCATCCCGAGGTGTTCGCGGAACAGCCGCTGAAGCTGCCGCTGCGACATGCCCGCCAGCCGCGCGAGCTCTTCGCGCGACAGCGGCTCCTCGATGTTGTTCTCCATCAGCGAAATCACCTCGAACAGCGACTTGTTCGCCGAGCCGAGGCGCGCGACGAGCGGCATCCGCTGCTGTGCGCTCGTGTCCCGCACGTGCTCGACGATGAACTGCTCGGCGATCTGCGTGACACGCGCGGTGCCGACGCGCGCGGCGATCAGGTTCAGCATCATGTCGAGCGGCGCGACGCCGCCGGTGCACGTGATCCGGTCGCGGTCGACCACGAACAGTTCCTTCAGGAAGCGCGTGTCCGGGAACTCTTCCTTCAGCGCCGACATGTTTTCCCAATGGATCGCGCACGCATAGCCGGCGAGCAGGCCCGACTTCGCGAGCGCGTACGTGCCGGTGCACAGGCTGCCGAGCGGAATGCCGGAGCGCGCGAAGCGGCGCAGCGCCGACAGATGCTCCGCCTGGGTCGCGCGCTGCACGTCGACGCCGCCGCACACGAACACGATGTCGGGCTGCCCGATGCTGTCGGCGGGGCTCGTGTCGACGGTGAGGCCGTTGCTCGCGGTGATCGGCCCGCCGTCGGGGCTGACGACCGACCAGCGGTACAGTGTTTGCCCGCTCAGATAGTTCGCCATCCGTAACACTTCGATCGCATTCGTGAACGCGATCATCGTGAAATTCGGCAACGGCATGAACGCGAAGTGAGACAGCGACGCTGTGCGGTCGGGCGACATGGGGGAGTGATCCTTGAATCTAATAGCTTCTGCGCCCAGGGGCACGGACTGGGCTGCCGTATTGTGGGAGCGGGCGCAACAAGCGTGCCATACGGCTAAACCCTAGCTGTTACCGTTGTCACACCGTGCTCCGCGCCTGGAGACCGCACCGCGCGCGTGCGCCGGCGCCAGTTCCCCGGGCAGTCCCCGCACCGTGAAAGTGCCGCCACGCGGCGCGCACGGCGGGGTCGTATCCTCTGCCGAGCCGGATCCGGATCGAAAGCGCACGATCGTTCACTTGTATAAAACGGACGCGCATGGCGGAAAAGGCAAAGAACGCGTCTAAATTCATCAATCGACCGGAAATCCGAACGACAAGAATAGAGCCGTCGGGAGCCCTTGACCGGCAAGGCTTCACCAGCCGGGCGGGGCGGCCCTTCCGCCTTGTAAGCAGCCATTTCATTCAGCCACGGACGCTCTATGTCGAACACCCAGCCTTTCTTCTCGCAGCCTCTGGCCGAGCGCGACGCGCCGGTTCGCAGCGCACTCCTGAAAGAACTCGAGCGGCAGCAGTCGCAGGTCGAGCTGATCGCGTCGGAAAACATCGTGTCGCGCGCGGTGCTCGAAGCGCAGGGCTCGGTGCTGACGAACAAGTACGCGGAAGGGTATCCGGGCAAGCGTTACTACGGCGGCTGCGAATTCGCGGATGAAGTGGAGTCGCTCGCGATCGAGCGCGTGAAGGAGATCTTCAACGCCGGCTACGCGAACGTGCAGCCGCACTCGGGCGCGCAGGCGAACGGCTCGGTGATGCTCGCGCTGGCGAAGCCGGGCGACACGGTGCTCGGCATGTCGCTCGACGCGGGCGGCCACCTGACGCACGGCGCGAAGCCCGCGCTGTCCGGCAAGTGGTTCAACGCGGTCCAGTACGGCGTGAACCGCGACACGATGCTGATCGACTACGACCAGGTCGAGGAGCTCGCGCACCAGCACAAGCCGAGCCTGCTCATCGCCGGTTTCTCCGCGTATCCGCGCAAGCTCGACTTCGCGCGCTTCCGCGCGATCGCCGACAGCGTCGGCGCGAAGCTGATGGTCGACATGGCGCACATCGCCGGCGTGATCGCCGCGGGCCGTCACGACAATCCGGTCCAGCACGCGCACGTCGTCACGTCGACCACGCACAAGACGCTGCGCGGCCCGCGCGGCGGCTTCGTGCTGACGAACGACGAGGACATCGCGAAGAAGATCAACTCGGCGGTGTTCCCGGGCCTGCAGGGTGGCCCGCTGATGCACGTGATCGCCGGCAAGGCGGTCGCGTTCGGCGAAGTGCTGACGCAGGACTTCAAGACGTACATCGACAACGTGCTCGCGAACGCGCAGGCGCTCGGCGAAGTGCTGAAGGCCGGCGGCGTCGATCTGGTGACGGGCGGCACCGACAACCATCTGCTGCTCGTCGATCTGCGCCCGAAGGGGCTGAAGGGCGCACCGGTCGAGCAGGCGCTCGAGCGCGCCGGCATCACCTGCAACAAGAACGGCATTCCGTTCGACACCGAGAAGCCGACGATCACGTCGGGCATCCGTCTCGGCACGCCGGCCGGCACGACTCGCGGCTTCGGCGTCGCGGAGTTCCGCGAGATCGGCCGCCTGATCCTCGAAGTGTTCGACGCGCTGCGCACGAATCCCGAAGGCGACCACGCGACCGAGCAGCGCGTGCGCCGCGAGATCTTCGCGCTCTGCGAACGCTTCCCGATCTATTGAACGACGACCCGACAAGAATCATTGGAGCACACAGCCATGAGCACGCTGCACCAGGACAGCATCATCATCGACGGCCTGAACATCTCGAAGTTCGAGCGGCCGGTGTTCGAGGACATGCGCAAGGGAGGCATCACCGCCTCGAACTGCACGGTGTCGGTCTGGGAAAACTTCACGAAGACCGTCGACAACATCGGCGTGATGAAGAAGAAGATCCGCGACAACAGCGAGCTGCTGACGCTCGTGCGCACGACGGACGACATCTTCCGCGCGAAGAAGGAAGGCAAGACCGGCGTGATCCTCGGCTTCCAGAACGCGCATGCGTTCGAGGACAACATCGGCTACATCGAGGCGTTCGCCGACATGGGCGTGCGCATCGTGCAGCTCTGCTACAACACGCAGAACCTGGTCGGCACCGGCTGCTACGAGCGTGACGGCGGGCTGTCGGACTTCGGCCGCGAAGTGATCACCGAGATGAACCGCGTCGGGATCATGGTCGACCTGTCGCACGTGGGCGGCAACACGTCGTCGGAAGCGATCGCCTTCTCGAAGAAGCCGGTGTGCTACTCGCACATCCTGCCGTCGGGCCTGAAGGACCATCCGCGCAACAAGAGCGATGCGCAGATCAAGGAGATCGCGGACGCGGGCGGCTTCGTCGGTGTGACGATGTTCGCGCCGTTCCTGAAGCGCGGGATCGAATCGACGATCGACGACTACATCGAGGCGATCGATTATGTCGTGAACATCGCCGGCGAAGACACGGTGGGGATCGGCACGGACTTCACGCAGGATTACGCGAAGGAGTTCTTCGACATGCTGACGCATGACAAGGGCCGTTATCGCCAACTGACGAACTTCGGCAAGATCATCAATCCGGAAGGCATCCGGACGATCGGCGAATTCCCGAATCTGACCGCCGCGATGGAGCGCGCAGGCTGGTCGGAGTCGCGCATCCGCAAGCTGATGGGCGAGAACTGGGTGCGCGTGTACAAGGACGTCTGGGGCGCGTAAGCCGCCAGCCGCTCCCGCACGCCTGGACACTTAGACACTTAAACACGAACGAAACACCGGACGTGCCCGCGAGAACCGCGCGGGCACGCGGGCGATGCCGCGCCTCTCGCGAAGACGCAAGCGGCCCACTTTCCTCACGGAGTCACCACGATGCAACCGCAACTGCCGATCGACGTCGATCCCGATACCGGCGTCTGGACCACCGACGCACTGCCGATGCTGTACGTGCCGCGCCATTTCTTCACGAACAACCACGTTGCGGTCGAGGAAGCGCTCGGCGTCGACACGTATGCCGAGATCCTGTACAAGGCCGGCTACAAGTCCGCGTACCACTGGTGCGACAAGGAGGCGAAGCTGCACGGCCTCACCGGGATGGCGGTGTTCGAGCACTACCTGAAGCGCCTGTCGCAGCGCGGCTGGGGGCTGTTCTCGATCATCGAGGCCGATCCGGCCACCGCGCACGCGAAGATCGAACTGCGCCATTCGTCGTTCGTGCTCCAGCAGCCGGGCAAGGTTGGCAAGCTCTGCTACATGTTCGCCGGCTGGTTCGCCGGCGCGATGGACTGGGTCAACGACACGACGCCGGAAGGCAAGGGCGCGCCGCGCGCGTTTTCGAAGGAAGTGCAGTGCGCGGCGGAAGGCCACGACCACTGCGTCTTCGAAGTGTCGCCGATCGCCCACTGACCCCGAATCACACCGCAATACCAGACATACGAACGCCAGAGGTCGCCTGCGATGCGCTATCCCCACTTGTTCAAACCCTTGCAGCTCAACCAGCTGACGCTGCGCAACCGGATCGTCAGCACCGCGCACGCGGAGGTGTATGCGGAGCCGGGCGGCCTGCCGGGCGACCGCTACATCCGTTACTACGAGGAGAAGGCGAAGGGCGGCGTCGGCCTCGCGATCTGCGGCGGGTCGAGCCCGGTGTCGATGGACAGCCCGCAGAGCTGGTGGAAGTCGGTGAACCTGACGACGGACAAGGTGATCGATCCGCTGTCGCGCCTGGCCGAAGCGATGCACCGTCACGGCGCGAAGATCATGATTCAGGCGACGCACATGGGGCGCCGCAATGCGTACCACGGCGAGCACTGGCCGCACCTCGTGACGCCGTCGGGCGTGCGCGAGCCGGTGCACCGCGGCAACGCGAAGGTCATCGAAGTCGAGGACATCAAGCGGATCATCAAGGACTTCGCGGCCGCCGCGATCCGCGTGAAGAGCGCGGGGATGGACGGCATCGAAATCTCGGCCGCGCACCAGCAACTGGTCGACCAGTTCTGGAGCCCGCGCACGAACTTCCGTACCGACGAATGGGGCGGCAGCTTCGAGAACCGTCTGCGCTTCGGCATCGAAGTGCTGAAGTCGGTGCGCGAAGCCGTGGGCAAGGACTTCTGTGTCGGCCTGCGGATGTGCGGCGACGAATTCCATGAAAACGGCATCGATCACGAGCACGCGAAGGAAATCGCGCATGCGATGGAAGCGACCGGGCTGATCGACTACATCAGCGTGGTGGGTTCGGGTGCGGACACGCACAACACGCTGGTGAACTGCATGCCGCCGATGGCGCTGCCGCCGGAGCCGTTCGTGCACCTGGCCGCGGGCATCAAGTCGGTGGTGAAGCTGCCGGTGATGCACGCGCAGAGCATCCGTGACGCGGGCCAGGCCGAGCGCCTGCTGGCGAACGGGATGATCGACCTGGTCGGGATGACGCGCGCGCAGATCGCCGATCCGCACATGGTGATCAAGATCCGCGACGGGCGCGAGGACGAAATCAAGCAGTGCGTCGGCGCGAACTACTGTATCGATCGCCAGTACAACGGTCTCGACGTGCTGTGCGTGCAGAACGCGGCGACGTCGCGCGAGGCGACGATGCCGCACGTGATCGAGAAGTCGCGCGGGCCGAAGCGCAAGGTGGTGGTGGTCGGCGCGGGCCCGGCGGGCCTGGAAGCGGCGCGCGTCGCGCGCTCGCGCGGCCATGACGTCGTGCTGTTCGAGAAGAACACCGAAGTCGGCGGCCAGATCATGATCGCGGCGAAAGCGCCGCAGCGCGAGCAGATGGCCGGCATCGTGCGCTGGTTCGACATGGAGACGAAGCGGCTCGGTGTGGATCGGCGCCTCGGCGTCGCGGCGGACGAGAAGATGATCATGGCCGAGAAGCCGGACATCGTCGTGCTGGCGACGGGCGGCCACAGCTACACGGAGGAGGTGCCGGGCTGGGGCGTGGCGGAAGGCCTCGCGGTCAGCGCGTGGGACATCCTGACGGGCAAGGTCGAGCCGAAGCAGAACGTGCTGGTCTATGACGGCATCAGCACGCATGCGGGCTCGGGCGTGGCGGACTTCATCGCGAGCCGCGGCTCGAAGGTCGAGATCGTGACGCCGGACGTGAAGGTGGCCGACGACGTCGGCGGCACGACGTTCCCGATCTTCTATCGGCGCCTCTACGCGGTGGGCGCGGTCCTGACGCCGAACTACTGGCTCGATCGCGTCTATGAAGAGGACGGCAAGAAGATCGCGGTGCTGCGCAACGAGTACACGGAAGAGCTCGAGGAGCGCGTGGTCGACCAGGTGGTGGTCGAAAACGGCACGCGGCCGAACGACGAGCTGTACTGGAAGCTGAAGCCGGAGTCGGTGAACCACGGGCAAGTGGATGTGAACAAGCTGTTCGCGTCCGAGGCGCAGCCGTGCCTGTCCGAAGAACTCGGCAACGGCCGCTTCCTGCTGTTCCGCGTTGGCGACTGCATCTCGATGCACAACATCCACGGCGCGATCTACGATGCGCTGCGTCTCGTGAAGGATTTCTGATCCATGAATCCGGCCTTTCTGATTACCGCGTTGCTGTGGCTGTCGGTGGCGGGCCTCGCGTTCGCGGTCGCGAAGCGTTCGTCGTACTGGCGTCTCGGGCGCGCCGCCGCGCCCGGCACGGTCAGCCTGTCGAACCTGTTTGCGATTCCGAAGCGTTATTTCGTCGATCTGCACCACGTCGTCGCGCGCGATCCGTACATCGCGAAGACGCACGTCGCGACCGCCGGCGGCGCAATCGCCGCGCTCGTGCTCGTGTTCATCAACTACGGTCTCGCGATCTATTCGCCGTGGCTCGACAAGCTGATCTTTCTCGCGGCGCTCGCGATGCTGGTCGGCGCGGTGTTCGTGTGGCGCCGCCGTCACGCGAAGGACGTGCCCGCGCGACTGTCGAAGGGCCCGTGGAATACGCTGCCGTGGCTGCTCGGCTCGTTCGCGCTCGGCCTCGTGCTGTACATGCTCGTGCCGGCGTCCGCGATGTCGGGCGCGTTCGCGGTGTTCTGCGCGGTGCTGATCGGCGCCGGCGCGTTCGCGATGACGGTCGGCGCCGCGAAGGGCGGCCCGATGAAGCATGCGATCGCGGGCCTGCTGCATCTCGCGTTCCATCCGCGCCAGGAGCGTTTCGCGGCGACGCGTGCGTCGTACACCGGTGAAGGCACCGCCACGCCGCCGACCGCGCTGAAGCTGCCCGACATCGAGCATCAGCAGGAATACGGCGTCGCGAAGCCGGTCGAGTTCCGCTGGAACCAGCTGCTGAGCTTCGACGCGTGCGTGCAGTGCGGCAAGTGCGAAGCCGCGTGCCCCGCGTTCGCGTCCGGCCAGCCGCTGAACCCGAAGAAACTGATTCAGGATCTCGTCGTCGGCATGGCGGGCGGCACCGATGCCGCTTACGCGGGCAGCCCGACGCCGGGCATCGCGGTCGGCCAGCATCGCGGCGAGCCGAACGACCCGATCGTGTCGGGTTTGATCGAAGCGCAGACGCTGTGGTCGTGCACGACCTGCCGTGCCTGCGTGCAGGAATGCCCGATGCTGATCGAGCACGTCGACGCGATCGTCGACATGCGCCGCAACCAGACGCTCGTGCACGGCACCGTGCCAGGCAAGGGCGCCGAAGTGCTCGCGAACCTGCGTGAGACCGGCACGATGGGCGGCTACGACACGGCCGCGCGCTACGACTGGTCGGTCGACCTGAGCGCGCCGGTCGCGCAGCCGGGCAAGCAGGTCGACGTGCTGTTCGTCGCGGGTGAAGGCGCGTTCGACATGCGCTATCAGCGTACGCTGCGCGCGTTCGTGAAGGTGCTGAACAAGGCCGGCGTCAACTATGCGGTGCTCGGCGCATCGGAAACCGATACCGGCGACGTCGCGCGCCGTCTCGGCGACGAAGCGACGTTCCAGCAGCTCGCGAAGCGCCTGATCGGCACGCTCGACAAGCTGTCGTTCAGCCAGATCGTGACCGCCGATCCGCACGTGATGCACAGCCTGCGCAACGAATACCGCGCGCTGGGCCTGCGCGTGACGGTCAAGCATCACACGACGTATCTCGCGGAGCTCGCGTCGGACGGCCGCATTGCGCCGAAGGCGGTCGAAGCGCTGCGCGAGAAGAAGACCACGTATCACGATCCGTGCTACCTCGGCCGCTACAACGGCGAGACGGAAGCGCCGCGCCAGTTGCTGAAGACGATCGGCATCCAGGTCGTCGAGATGGAACGCAACGGCATGCGCGGCCGCTGCTGCGGCGGTGGAGGCGGCGCGCCGCTGACCGACATCCCGGGCAAGCAACGGATTCCGGATATCCGCATCGCCGATGCGCGCGCGATCGGCGCGGAAGTCGTCGCGGTCGCGTGCCCGAACTGCACGGCGATGCTCGAAGGCGTCGTGGGCCCGCGCCCCGATGTGCTCGATGTCGCCGAACTCGTCGCCGCGTCGCTGGAGTGAACCGATGAACACGATCAAACGAATCGATCCGCGCCGGCCGTTCGTCATCACGGCCGAGGGCCTGAAGCGCATCACGCTCGGCGAAATCGGCAGCGCCGACTCGAGCGCGGCGAACTGGGCCGCGCACGGCCACGCGGCTGCGGCCGCGAAGCCGCGCCGCACGCTCAGCGATCCGAAACATACGCTGCTCGTCGCCGCGCACAGCGACCGCGGCTCGCTCGACGATCACGCGCGCCAGGCGATCGCCGCCGCCGCGTTGCTCGCCGACGCGCACACCGAAGTCGCGCTGCTCGTGTTCGGCGAGCTGAAGGACGACGCGGCCGCGCTCGGCGTCGACAAGGTGATCGAGCTCGCCGAATTCGACCGCCGTACGTTCGCACCCGAAAGCGAGTTGCAAGCCTTGCAGGCATGCATGGCCGCGTTGTCCCCGAAGCACCTGTTCGTGCCGGACAACGCGACCGGCGATGGCGATCTCGGCCGCCGCTATGCGGCCTTGGCCGATGCGAGCGTCGCGACGCACGTCGTCGAGCTCGATGCGCGCCACGTCGGCGCGTACGTGCAAGCGAAGCGCGCGTTCGCGACGCGCGCGCTGCCGGACGTGATCCTGCTCGCGCTGAACGCGGTCGACGCGAAGCTGCCGTTCGTCGGCGCGGGCGAGCCGCTGTCGGCCGATTTCATCCGGCCGGCCGGCGGCGCGACGCAGACATATCGCGATCTCGGCCTCGAGGAACTCGACGCCGCGCAGGTTGCGCTCGAGGAAGCGGACTTCATCGTGTCGGCCGGCAACGGCGTGGCCGACATCGGCGCGTTCGAGCGGCTCGCGGGCACGTTCGGCGCGGCGATCGCCGCGAGCCGCGTCGCGGTCGACAACGGCCATTTCACGCGCGACAAGCAGGTCGGCGCGACCGGCAAGACGGTCGAGGCGAGCGTCTACATCGCGTTCGGCATCTCCGGCGCGGTCCAGCATCTGCAGGGGATCAAGGACTGCCGCCATGTGATCGCGGTGAACCTCGACGGCAGCGCGCCGATCGCGAAGCGCGCGAACCTGACCGTCGTCGGCGACGCGCAGGCGACGATCGCCGCGCTGATCGACGAAGTGCAGGCCGCGCGCGCGGCCCGCGGACAACAGCCCGCCCAGAGCGCGCGGGAACCGGAAGGAGTCGCAGCATGAACGCCCCCCGCCAGTTGCAACGCATCGCGGTGCTCGTGTCCGTCGGCCGGCACCCGGTCAGCGGCGTGCCGCGCTACAGCCGCAACGACGCGGCCGCGCTCGAGCTCGCGCGCGGCCTCGCCGAGCAGCATCACGCGAAGCTCGACGTGATTCACGCGGGCGCGCCCGGCGATCAGGCGCTCACCGAATATCTGGCGCTCGGCGCGCGCGAAGTCGAAGTGCTCGCGTGCCGGGACGGCGAGGACGCGGCCGCGATGCTCGCCGCGCGCGTCGAAGGCTACGACCTCGTGTTGACCGGCACCCGCGCGGAAGGCGCGTTCGATACCGGCATGCTGCCGTATCGGGTGGCGGCGGCGCTCGGCTATCCGCTCGTCGGCTCGGCCGTCGACGTCACGGCGGCCGGCGGGCGTGTCGCGGTTCGGCAATTTTTGCCGAAAGGCGTGCGCCGGCGCGTGGACGCGTCGCTGCCGGCCGTCGTCGCCGTGCATCCGCTCGCGAACGCGCAGCCGCAATACGCGTACGCGCGGCAGCGCGCCGGCACGATCCGGCCGGTGCTCGTGCCGCACGCGATCGACCGCGACGCCGACGCGTGGACGGTCGGCCCGATCGAGCGCAAGCCCGTGAAGCTGGTCGCTGCCGAGAAGCGCTCCGGGCATGCCCGGATGCTGTCGGCGGTGACGACCGAGAGCCGCGGCGGAAACGTCGTAATTGACGGGAGTTCGGTCGAAAAAGCACAAGTGATCCTCGCGTATTTGCGCGAGCATCAACTCATCGATTATTGATTTTCAGTTCAATGCCTGTCGGCAAGAACCCAGGGACGCAAGGAATCCGGAGCAAACGATGAAAGTATCGGCAGACGTTCGTGCGCTGATCGAACGGCGCAAAGAGGGCCACAGCCTCGAGGCGCCTTTCTACCTGAGCGAGGAGATCTTCGCGCTCGACATGGAGGCGATTTTCCGCCAGCACTGGATTCAGGTGGCGATCGAGCCGGACGTGCCGGAACCCGGCGACTACGTGACCGTCGAGCTCGGCAGCGATTCGATCCTGATCGTGCGCGACGACGACATGCAGGTGCGCGCGTTCCACAACGTGTGCCGCCACCGCGGCGCGCGCCTGTGCAACGAGGACAAGGGCACGGTCGGCAACATCGTGTGCCCGTACCACAGCTGGACCTACAACCTGAACGGCGACCTGATGTTCGCCGAGCACATGGGCGAGAAGTTCGATCGCTGCAAGCACAGCCTGAAGAGCGTGCACGTCGAGAACCTCGCGGGCCTGATCTTCGTGTGCGCCGCGGAAAAAGCGCCCGATTTCTCGGCGATCCGCGCGGCGATGGAACCGTACCTGCTGCCGCACGATCTGCCGAACACGAAGATCGCCGCGCAGATCGACATCATCGAGAAGGGCAACTGGAAGCTCACGATGGAGAACAACCGCGAGTGCTATCACTGCGTCGCGAACCATCCGGAGCTGACCATTTCGCTGTACGAATACGGCTTCGGCTACCAGCGCTCGCCGGCGAACGCCGACGGCATGGACGCATTCGCCGAGACCTGCATCAAGCGCGGCAAGGAGTGGGCGGAGATCGGCCTGCCGTCGGCCGAGATCGACCAGCTGCTCGACACGACCGGCTTCCGCACGCAGCGCCTGCCGCTCGACCGCAGCGGCGAATCGCAGACGCTCGACGCGAAGGTCGCATCGAAGAAGCTGCTCGGCGGGTTCGAGCAGGCTGACCTCGGCGGGCTGTCGTTCTGGACGCAGCCGAACTCGTGGCATCACTTCATGAGCGACCACATCGTCACGTTCTCGGTGATCCCGCTGTCGGCCGGCGAGACGCTCGTGCGCACGAAGTGGCTCGTGCACAAGGATGCGGTCGAAGGCGTCGACTACGACGTGAAGAACCTGACCGCCGTGTGGAACGCGACCAACGACCAGGATCGCGCGCTCGTCGAGTTTTCGCAGCGCGGCGCGTCGAGCAGTGCGTACGAGCCGGGCCCGTACTCGCCGTTCACCGAGGGCCTCGTCGAAAAATTCACGGCCTGGTATGTCGGCCGGCTCGCCGACAAGATCGGCGCATAGCGATAGTGCAAGTGGAGCGGAGTAAGAGATGATGCGAGATGCGGCCCAATTCGAGCCGACCGACAGCCGGGTCACGCGCCCGTCTTTCTGGAACGGACTCTCCGAGCGCTGGACCAGCGACGTCGAGGAAACGCTGACGTGCTGCCACGTGCGGCAGGAAACGCACGACGTGAAGAGCTTCTTCTTCCGTTCGCCCGAGGGCCGCACGTTCTCGTTCGAGCCGGGGCAGTTCATCACGCTCGAGCTCGACATCGACGGCGAGACGATCAATCGCTGCTACACGATCTCGTCGTCGCCCGCGCGGCCGCACACGATCTCGATCACGGTCAAGCGCGTGCCGGGCGGCAAGGTGTCGAACTGGCTGCACGACAACCTGCAGCCCGGCGCGTCGATCCGCGTGCTCGGGCCGGCCGGCGAATTCACGTGCGCGCGGCATCCGGCGCGCAAGTATCTGTTCCTGTCCGCGGGCTCGGGCGTCACGCCGCTGATGTCGATGAGCCGCGCGCATCACGATCTCGCCGAGGATCGCGACATCGTGTTCGTGCACAGCGCGCGCACGCCGGACGACATCATCTTCGCGCGCGAGCTCGACCTGATCGCGTCGAACCACACGAACTTCCGCACGTCGTTCGTCGTCGAGCGCGTCGGCGCGCGCACGAACTGGCCGGGCGTCACGGGCTTCCTGACGCTGCCGCTGCTGAAGCTGATCGCACCGGACTTCATGGAGCGCGAGGTCTTCACGTGCGGGCCGGCGCCGTACATGAAGGCGGTGCGCGACCTGCTCGACGAAGCCGGCTTCGATCGCAAGCACTATCACGAAGAGAGCTTCTCGTTCGAGACGCTCGCGGAAACCGCGTCGGCCGAACTGGCCGGCGAGCTCGCGCCCGTGGCCGACACGAACGGCGACGCGTCGGTCGGCACGCAGTTCACGGTCAGCTTCGCGAAGAGCAATCGCGAGATCGTCTGCGGTCCCGAGCAGCACGTGCTCGACGCGGCGCGCCAGTCCGGTGTGCGGCTGCCCGCATCGTGCACGCAGGGGATGTGCGGCACCTGCAAGGTGAAGCTCGTGTCCGGCGAGGTCGAGATGAAGCACAACGGCGGCATCCGCCAGCGCGAGATCGATCAGGGGATGGTGCTGCTGTGTTGCAGCAAGCCGCGCTCGGATCTCGTGATCGACAAGTGACCACGGCAACGCCGCGACGCAATGCCGTCGCGGCTGAACAAGCGTTTGTCGGAAATCCGCCAGACCGGCGAATTGTGGCTGATCAATCTTAAAGCGTCGCGTATCGATACGCGCTTACCCACCCAGGAGACCGATCATGAAGCCCGTTGGAAAACTCAGCAAACTGTTGTTGACCGGCGCGCTGTCCGCGCTGCTGACGCTCGGTGTGTCGTCCGCGTTCGCGGATGCGGCGAAACCCACGCTGAAGATCGGCTACGTCGAAGGCTGGGACGACAGCGTCGCGACGTCGAACGTCGCGGCGCGCGTGATCGAGAAGCGTCTCGGCTATCAGGTGCAGCTCGTGCCGGTCGCGGCGGGCATCATGTGGCAGGGCGTCGCGCGCGGCGATCTCGACGCGACGCTGTCCGCCTGGCTGCCGGTCACGCACGGCGCGTACTGGGACCAGTACAAGACGAAGGTCGTCGATCTCGGCGCGAACTTCAACGATGCGAAGATCGGCCTGATCGTGCCCACCTACACGAGCGCGAAGAGCATCGACGACCTGAATGCGCAGAAGAGTGCGTTCGAAGGCCGGATCGTCGGCATCGACGCGGGCGCGGGCGTGATGCGCAAGACCGGCGACGCCATCAAGGCGTACGGTCTCGACTACACGCTGATGCCGAGTTCGGGCAGCGCGATGACGGCGGAGCTCGCGCGCGACATCCATGCGAACAAGCCGGTGATCGTGACCGGCTGGGCGCCGCACTGGATGTTCGCGAAGTTCAAGCTGCGCTTCCTCGACGATCCGAAGAAAGTGTTCGGCGGCTCGGAGCACGTGGATAGCGTCGCGAACCCGACCCTCGAAACGAAGGCGAAGCCGGTCGCCGAGTTCCTGAAGAAATTCCAGTGGAAGCCGGGCGAGATCGACAGCGTGATGCTCGCGATCCAGAGCGGCGAGAAGCCCGACGCGGCCGCCGACGCGTGGATCGCCGCGCACGGCGATCGCGTGAACACGTGGGTCGACGGCGCGCAGTAATTAATCGGACGAAAACGCGCGCACACGGATTCGGGGCACGTTCGGTGGCATTCCGAAGCATCTTCGGAATGCACCGGGCGTGCCCCGAATTTTTTTGCGCTGCGAAAAAAAATCGTCCGTTGTTAAACTACCGCCCTCGTGCGGCACCGTTGAAGGAGGATCCGTAGGATGAGTCAAGCAGGACTGCGCACGCGCAGCACCGGCCAAGTCGGAACCACGATCTCACATGATACGAACGGCCACTCGCTGCAGCGTGGCCTGACCTGGAAGGACGCCTTCTAGGTGACGAGCGGCGTGCCCGCGGGCGTGCTGTTCACGATCGGCGGCGTGTGCGCGACGATCGGCCAACCCGCGTGGGCGATCTGGATCGCCGCGATCACGATGGGCCTGATTCAGAGCGCGACTTATGCGGAAATATCGGGGCTGTTTCCGCATAAGTCGGGCGGCGCGTCGGTGTACGGCGCGATCGGCTGGGTGCGCTACAGCAAGCTCATCGCGCCGGTCTCCGTGTGGTGCAACTGGCTCGCGTGGTCGCCGATGCTCGCGCTCGGCTGCGGGCTCGCGGCGAGCTATGCGCTGACGAGCCTCTTTCCCGCCAACGCGGCGGTGCTGCACTGGCAGTTCACGGTCGCGGATCTCGGTTTCATCAAGCCCGGCTTGTCGCTGCGGATCAACGCGACGTTCATCGTCGCGACGATCCTGCTGCTCGTCACGTTCCGGCTGCAGCACAGCGGCGCGTCGAAGGCCGCGCGCACGCAGCGCATTCTCGGCATCGCGTCGCTGACGCCGCTCGTGATCGTCGGCATCGTGCCGTTCGTGACCGGCGACGTGCCGATGTCGCATCTGCTGCCGTTGCTGCCGCTCGGCCACGACGCGCACGGCAACCCGACCGCTTCGGTGTTCGGCCACTGGAACGGGCAGGGCGCCGTGATGGCGATGGGCGCGATGTTCATGGCGGGCTGGGCCGCGTACGGGTTCGAGACGGCCGTCTGCTACACGCGCGAATTCCGCGATCCGCGCCGCGACACCGCGAAGGCGATCTTCTGGTCCGGCGCGCTGTGCCTCGTCGTGATGACGATCGTGCCGCTCGCGTTCCAGGGCGCGCTCGGCACGAACGCGATGCTCGATCCGGCGATCGGCGACGGCACCGGCGTCGGTGCCGCGATGGCGAAGATCGTCGGCGGCGGCGCGTGGGTCGCGAACGCGATCATCGTGATGCTGATGCTGTCGATCCTGCTCGTCGTGATGACGTCGATGATGGGCTCGTCGCGCACGCTGTACCAGGCGTCGGTCGACGGCTGGCTGCCGAAGTATCTGTCGCACGTGAACGAGCACGGCGCGCCGACGCGTGCGATGTGGACCGATCTCGGCTTCAATCTCGTGCTGCTGATGATGTCGGACTACATGACGGTGCTGTCGATCTCGAACGTCTGCTACATGCTGTTCGTATTCCTGAATCTGCAGTCGGGCTGGATTCACCGGATGGATCGCCCGGGCTGGGAGCGGCCGTTCCGCTGCCCGACGTGGCTGCTCGTGCTCGGCTCGCTGTGCGGTTTTGCGAACCTCGTATACGTCGGCGCCGGCGCGGACCTGCAGGGCGCGGGCACGCTGCGCAACGGGCTGATCGCGATGCTGCTGATCGTGCCGGTGTTCGTATATCGGCACTACTGGCAGGATCGCGGCCGGTTCCCGGGGCAGATGCAGCGCGACATGGAGCTCGAGGTGCCGAAGCGCGGCCCTTGGCTCGCGTTCGCGCCGTATGCGACGCTCGTCGCGGCGGCGCTCGCGATCGGGGTGCCGTATTACCTCGCGTGGGTGCGGTAGCATTAGCGGATGGACACCCAACCCACCGATCTTGCAGGACTGGCCGGCTACCTGCGCCGAACACAGGGCGCGGCGCGCAGAATCGTTGCAATCGCCGGCCCGCCGGGGGCCGGCAAGAGCACGTTCGTCGAACCGTTGTGCGCGCAACTGAACGGCGACGCGCACGGGTTCGCGCATCTGCTCGCGATGGACGGCTTTCACTACGACGACCGGGTGCTGGATGCGCGCGGCTGGCGCGCGCGCAAGGGCGCGCCGCATACGTTCGACGTCGGCGGCCTCGCCGCGATGCTCGACCGGCTACGCGCGGACGACGGCAGCGAGATCGCGGTGCCGGTGTTCGATCGCTCGATCGAGATCGCGCGGGCCGGTGCGGACATCGTGCCCGCGTCGGCGCGGCTGATCGTCGTTGAAGGCAACTACCTGCTGCTCGACGATCCCGCGTGGGCGCCGCTGCGTGCGCGCTTCGACGTGACCGTGATGCTCGACGTGCCGCGCGACGTGCTGGTCGAGCGGCTGACCGCTCGCTGGCGCGGCTACGGAATGGACGGTGCGGCGTTGCGCGAGAAGATGGAAGGCAACGATCTGCCGAACGTCGATCTCGTGCTGTCGCACTGCGTGCCCGCGGACTTCCGGGCACGAAACTTCTGACTTACTGAAACACCACCGTCCGATCCCCGTTCAGGAACACGCGCCGCTCGATGAACGCCTTCACCGCGCGCGCGAGGGTGATGCACTCGACGTCGCGCCCGGCGGCGAGCAGTTGCTCGGGTCGATACGAATGATCGACGCGCTCCACGACTTGCTCGATGATCGGACCTTCGTCGAGATCGTCGGTCACGAAGTGCGCGGTCGCGCCGATCAGCTTCACGCCGCGCGCGTGCGCCTGATGGTACGGCTTCGCGCCCTTGAAGCCGGGCAGGAACGAGTGGTGGATGTTGATCGCGCGATTGACGAGTTTTGCGCTCGTCTCCGGCGACAGCACCTGCATATAGCGCGCGAGAATCACGAGTTCCGCGCCGCTCGATTCGAACAGGTCGAGCCACTGCGCTTCCTGCTGCGCCTTCGTGTCGGCCGTGATCGGGAAGTGCTTGAACGGCAGCCCGTGCTGCTGCGCGAGCGGTTCGAAGTCCGGATGGTTCGACGCGATCGCGACGATGTCCATTTTCAGCTCGCCCATCCGCCAGCGGAACAGCAGGTCCGCAAGGCAATGCTCGAGCTTCGACACCATGATCAGCACCTTCGGCCGCGCGTTCACGTCGTGGATCGCCCACTGCATCGAGAAGCCGGCCGCGATCGGCGCGAACTCCTGCCGCAGCGCGTCGACGTTCACGCGTTCCGCGTCGGTCGCATGAAACACGCAGCGCACGAAGAAGTGGCCGCTCAGATCGTCGTCGAACACGGTCAGCTCGTCGACGTAGCAGCGGTGCCGGTCGAGAAAGCCGACGACGGAAGCGACCTGGCCCGCCGCGCTCGGGCACGACAGCGTCAGGACGAATTGTTCGGGATGGTGGGCGGCGGTCATGGGGCTCCTCGGGTCTTGGTGGGCGGGTCGCGGCATGAGGTATGCGGCGGCGTGATGTTGACGCCGCGCGCGGCCGGGCGACGCGCGATGCTGAAGTAAATCAGGCCAGATTCGGCGCGGATAGAACTTACCCGCCGTGTGGCTGGTATCGGCGCGTCAGCGCGCCGTCGGCGGAACACCGGCGGCGCGCTCGTCCCGCATGGGTCGGTCGCATCGAGCACAGTCGATGTCGCCTTAAGACGGGTCGCCTGAAATATGGGCCGTTATTTTTTCCGCTAATGGCTCGGTATTGCGGAAAACGAAATACCGAAGCCACACGGACGCGAGAATCGGGTGATGGCGGCGAATTCGCCGCTTCGAAGCCCGCGGTCCTTTTTCCAACGGATGGTCAGGGAGGGTGGTCGACAATGCAGAAATCGAAAGTTGCCGCAGCAGCCGCAATCATCGCGGGCGCATGTTTGCCCGCGGCGAGCCACGCGCAGAGCAGCGTGACGTTGTACGGGGTCCTCGATGCCGGCATCACGTACGTGAACAACACCGGCGGGTCGCACGTGATCAAGTTCGACGACGGCGTGTCGTACGGCAACCGCTGGGGCCTGAAGGGCACCGAGGACCTGGGCGGCGGCCTGAAGGCCGTGTTCGCGCTCGAGAGCGGCTTCCACCTCGGCAACGGCCAGCTCGGCTTCGGCGGCGCGCTGTTCGGTCGCCAGGCCTACGTCGGCCTGCAGAACGACTGGGGCACGCTGTCGCTCGGCGATCAGCTCGACATGACGAACGAGTTCATGACGAACTACAACATCTCCGGCTGGGCGAGCGGCTATGCGATCCACCAGGGCGACTTCGACCGTTTGAACGGCGACCGCCTGCCGAACGCGGTGAAGTACATGTCGAACGACATCTCGGGCTTCAAGTTCGGCGGCCTGTACTCGTTCGGCAACGTCGCCGGCAACTTCCACAAGAACAGCGCGTACAGCGTCGGCGCGAGCTACACGCACGGCGACCTGTCGCTCGCCACCGCATACACGCGCCTGAACAACCCGAACGGCATCTACGGGTTCGATCCGTACGCGATGATCGGCACGCGCACGTTCCTCGGCCAGGCGACCGTCAGCGTCGATCCGGCGACGGGCGCGGTGACGGACCTGTTCTCGAACACGTCGATGAACGTCGACAGCCAGGGCACCTTCGGCGTCGGCGGCAGCTACACGATCGACAAGCTGACGCTGTCGGGCAACTTCACGTACACGACGATCAAGGGCTTCGGTCAGTCGTCGCATATGCAGGTGTATGAAGGTGGCGGCTTGTACCAGTTCACGCCGGCGCTCAGCTTGATCGGCGGCTATCAGTACACGAACTTCGAAGGGCACCACTGGAACCAGGGCTCGGCGGGCGTGCACTATCTGCTGTCCAAGCGCACGGACGTGTACGTGTCCGCCGATTACCTGCGCGCGTCGCAGGGTGTCGATGCGGTGATCGGCTACAGCTTCACGCCGTCGACGACGCAGACGCAGGCCGACGTGCGGATCGGGATGCGGCATTCGTTCTGATCGCGACGGCGCAGGTTTCTCAGCGAGTCTCTGTTGGGCGCGGGCGAAAGCTCGCGCTTTTTTTATTTACGATTCGGCCAGACGGAGCGCATGAATCAGGTCGATGAGCGCGCGCAACCGCGCCGGCACGAAGCGGCGACCCGAGTAGTAGAGCCTCAGTCCGCCAAATGACGGGCACCATGGAACCAGCACGGGCTTCAGCGCACCGGACTTCAGTTCTTCCGTGATGAACCATTCGGTGATGAAGCCGATGCCCAGCCCCAGCAGGACCGCCTGCTTGATCGCCGGCAACTCGTTGAGCGCGATGCGCACGGGCAGATCCATCTGCAGCTTCTGACCGTTGCGCTCCAGCTCCCAGTGATAGATGCCGCCGTGCGCCATGCGCATGCCGATGCTCTGGTGCTCGAGCAGATCGCGCGGATGTCTGGGTGTGCCGTGGCGTTTCAGATACTCGGGCGTGGCCACGACGAGCATGCGGATGTCACGCGAGAGCGGCACGGCGATCATGTCCTGCGGCACCGATTCGGCCAGGCGGATGCCCGCATCGAAACCTTCGGCGACGATGTCGGTCAGGCGCGACTCGCTCACGATGTCGATGCGCACGTCGGGGTAGCGCTGCGCATACCGGCTGAACAGCGGCTCCAGCAGCAGCGATGCCGCGCCCTGCGGCACATTGATGCGCAACGTGCCGCTGGGCGTGTCGGGCCCGGTGCCGGCTTCTTCGCCGGCGCTCCTGATTTCGGCGAGCGCGGGCGCGATGCGCTCCACATAGCGCTGCCCGGCATCGGTCAACGCCACGCTGCGCGTCGAGCGGTTGAACAGCCGCACCTTCAGGCGCGCTTCCAGCCCGGCCACGGCGCTGCTCACGGCCGTGGTGGACATGCCCAGTTCCAGCGCCGCACCGCGAAAGCTGCTGCGGCGCGCGACGGCCAGAACCACTTCCAGTTCGGTCATTCCGGTGCGGTGCATCGATTATCCTGATTATCCGGATGCGTCATCATCAAAAAGACGGCTTATCAGAACAATAAACCATCCGTAGAGTGCATGGCATAGCGACCCCAAAGGAACTGTCATGCAACGCATTGAACACGTCTACATCAACGGCGAATTCGTCACGCCGCACGGCCAGGAATGGTTCGATCTTCACAACCCCAGCACCGAGGAAGTCATCGGCCAGGTTCGCCTGGGCGACGAGCACGATGCGCGGCGCGCGATCGCGGCGGCCAGCGCGGCGTTTCGAACCTGGTCATGTACGACGCGCGACGAGCGCATCGCCGCGCTCAAACGCATGCACAAGGCCGTTGCTGCGCGCGAGGACGAGTTGATGGACGCCATCGTCATGGAATACGGCGCGCCCTCGGAGCGCGGGCGCTGGATGGCGACCTATCCGGCCGACGTCATCGCGCAGGCGATCGACGCGCTGGAAGCGTTCGTGTTCGAGGAGCAGGCGGGCAGCGCGCGCGTGATCCTGACGCCCATGGGCGTGGCCGGCCTGATCACGCCCTGGAACAGCAACGCCGGCTTCATCTGCAACAAGCTCGCCACCGCGCTGGCGGCGGGCTGCACCGCCGTCGTCAAGCCCAGCGAGATGAGCGCGATGCAAACGCGGATCGTGACCGAAGCCTTGCACGAGGCGGGCCTGCCCGCCGGCGTGTTCAACATCGTCAATGGCCGCGGCGATGTGGTCGGCGAGGAGATCGCACGCCATCCCGACATTGCGAAGATTTCGTTCACCGGCTCGTCCGCGGTCGGCCAGCATCTGGTGACCGCCGGCGCCGCCACCATGAAGCGCGTGACGCTGGAGCTGGGCGGCAAGTCGCCTACCGTGGTGCTCGATGATGCGGATTTCGCCGGCATCATGCCGCTGGTGCTGCAGGCCGGGTTTATGAACAGCGGCCAGGCCTGCATCGCCGGCACGCGCATCCTGGTGCCGCGCCGGCGGCTGGCCGAGTTCGAACGGATCGCGAAGGACGCCGTCTCTCACGTCAAGTCCGGCGATCCGCGCGATGCGGACACCGCCATCGGTCCGATGGTGAGTGCCAGACAGTGGGAGCGCGTGCAGCACTACATCCGCATCGGCGTGGAGGAGGGCGCACGGCTGCTGGCGGGCGGCGAAGGCCGGCCCGATGGCTTGCGTGCGGGTTGGTTCGTGAAGCCGACGATCTTCACGGATGCCACCAACCAGATGCGCATTGCGCGTGAAGAAATCTTCGGCCCCGTGCTGACCGTCATCCCGTACGACGACGAGGCCGACGCGATTGCGATCGCCAACGACACGCGCTACGGCCTGAGCGCGGTGGTGCTCGGCCAGGACCTCGAGCGCTGCGAGCGCGTGGCACGCCGGATCGACGCGGGCCGCGTGCTGATCAATACGCTGGCCCATGAGCCACGTGCGCCGTTCGGCGGCTTCAAGCATTCGGGGCTCGGGCGCGAAATGGGCCGGTGGGGGATGAGCGCGTATCTGGAGCCGAAGACCGTGTTGATGGCACAGGGCTGACCGGACGTCGGCGCTGACGTGGATGCGGTTTGTCCGATGCGCTCAGGCGTCGCGTGTCACGCGTACCGCCGTGCCATAACAAATCACCTCGGTCACGCCGGCGCCGATCTCGGTCGAGTCGTAGCGCATCGCGACGATCCCGTTCGCGCCGAGCCGGCGCGCCTCTCCGACCATCTGCTCGTAAGCCTGCCGGCGCGCGCGTTCGCACATCGACGTATAGAGCGAGATGTTGCCGCCGAACAGCGTCTGCAGCGCGGCGCCGAACGAGCCGACGATCGAGCGCGAGCGGACGACGAGGCCCTGCACGACGCCGAGCGGGCGCACGATCGTATGACCGGGCAGGTCGAAGGCGGTCGTCACGCGATCGGGCGTGAGATCGTCGAGGGAGCGGGCAGTGTCGGTCATCGCGGGCAGCCGGTGGGTCAAGGGTGACAGCGATTCTATCCGTTACCGCGTCGCGCGCCGGTCGCCGCGCGGACTCACGCCGAACCGCGCGCGATACGTGCGCGAGAAATGCGACGGCGATTCGAACCCGCACGCGACGCATACCGACGCGACGCTCATGTCCGTCTGCTGCAGCAGCTCTCGCGCGCGGTCGAGCCGCAGGTTCAGATAGAAGCGCGTCGGCGTGTCGTCGAGCGTCGTGCTGAACAGCCGCTCGAGCTGGCGGCGCGTGATCGCGACTTCGGCCGCGAGCGCGTCGGGCCCGGGCGGGCTTTCCATGTTCCGCTCCATCGTGCCGATCACCTGGATCAGCTTGCGGTTGTGCACGCCGTAGCGCGCGGCGATCTCGAGCCGCTGGCTGTCCGAGCGCTGCCGGATCCGGCTCACGACGAACTGCTCGGAGATCGCGGCCGCGAGATCCGCGCCGTGGCGTCGGCCGATCAGGTCGAGCATCATGTCGATCGACGCGGTGCCGCCCGCGCACGTGATCCGCCGCTCGCCGGTCTCGAACAGCTCCTGCGTCGCGCTCAACCGCGGATAGCGCTCGCGGAACGCGGCGAGCGCCTCCCAGTGCAGCGTCAGCCGATGCGTCGGCGCGAACAGTCCGGCCTCCGCGAGCACGAAGCTGCCGGTGTCGATCCCGCCTAGCGTCGCGCCGTGCCGGTGCTGGCCGCGCAGCCAGTCGGCGAGCGCGCGCGTATAGCACGCGAGCGGATCGAAGCCCGCGACGACGAACACCGTGTCGACGCGCTCCACGTCCGCGCACGCGGCCTCCGCCGCGATCGGAATCCCGTTGCTCGCGGCGACCGGCGCGCCGTCGAGGCTCAGCACGTGCCAGCGGTACAACTGCGCGCGGAAGCGGTTCGCGACGCGCAGCGGCTCGACCGCGGACATGAAGCCGAGCGCGGAGAAGCCGGGCAGCAGCAGGAAGTGGAAATCCTCGGGCATCGGAACGGGCGGCGGGCGTGACGAACGCCACGAGCGTACCGCCGACACGGTTACGACGCAACGGGGCAAGCACGTGCGCGGCCCGATCGCGATCAAATCCGTTCTGCACAAGGCTCGGCGGCCATCTAGTGGTTTTTACGCATAGTCGCATCCAGTCAAGAAAGGGTCGCGCGCGGTCGTCTTGCGCGAAATATGGACCGTTACTTTTGAGTCCACGATGCAGGCCGGGACGCATTCCGCTGACCGCCTGTCCGAACCGTCGAACCGGAGGAATCATGAAGTCGAGAAAGATCGCGGTGCTCTGCGCGGCGCTGCTGGCTGCATCCACGTGGTCGACCGTGACGCGTGCGGGGCAGGACCCTGAGACCTGCCGCACCGTGCGCTTCGCGGACATCGGCTGGACCGATATCACGTCGACGACCGCGCTGGCGTCGACCGTGTTCGAAGGGCTCGGCTACAAGCCGACGACGACGATCTCGTCGGTGCCGATTTCATTCGCAGGCCTGAAGAGCAAGCAGATCGACGTGTCGCTCGGCTACTGGTGGCCGGTGCAGCAGAAGCAGCTTCAGCCGTTCCTCGACAGCAAGTCGATCGAGGTGCTCAATCCGCCGAACCTGTCCGGCGCGAAGGCGACGCTCGCGGTGCCGGGCTACGAGTACGACGCGGGCCTGAAGACGTTCGAAGACATCGCGAAGCACCGCGCGGAGCTCGACGGCAAGATCTACGGGATCGAGCCCGGCAGCAGCGCGAACGCGACGATCCAGAAGATGATCGCGACGAACCAGTACGGGCTCGGCGGCTTCAAGCTCGTCGAGTCGAGCGAGGCGGGCATGCTCGTGTCGGTCGACCGCGCGATCCGCGAGAAGAAGTGGATCGTGTTCCTCGGCTGGGAGCCGCATCCGATGAACATCGACATCAAGATGAACTACCTGTCGGGCGGCGACGCATCGTTCGGGCCGAACTACGGCGAAGCGCGCGTGTACACGCTGACGTCGCCCGACTTCATCGCGCGCTGTCCGAACGCGGGCAAGCTCGTCGGCAATCTGCGCTTCTCGACGCAGCTCGAGAACGAGCTGATGAAGGCGGTGATGAACAAGGAGAAGCCGGCCGAAGCCGCGCGCGCCTACCTGAAGCAGCATCCGCAGGTGCTCGATCCGTGGCTCGCGGGCGTGAAAACCTACGACGGCAAGGACGGCCTGCCGGCCGTAAAAGCATATCTCGGCCTGTGACGGCGCACGCCGATCGAATGGATAACTGAACGAATCGAGGCATTCCGCATGAATCACGAAATCATCATCACCTGCGCCGTCACCGGCGCGGGCGACACCGTCGGCAAGCATCCGGCGGTGCCGGTCACGCCGAAGGAAATCGCCGCGGCGGCGATCGAAGCCGCGAAGGCGGGCGCGACGGTCGCGCACTGCCACGTGCGCGATCCGCAAACCGGGCGCGGCAGCCGCGATCCGAACCTGTATCGCGAGGTCGTCGACCGGATCCGCTCGGCCGACGTCGACGTGATCATCAACCTGACGGCCGGCATGGGCGGCGATCTCGAGATCGGCCCGGGCGAGGATCCGATGCGCTTCGGCAAGGGCACCGATCTCGTCGGCGGGCTCACGCGGCTCGCGCACGTCGAGGAACTGCTGCCGGAGATCTGTACGCTCGACTGCGGTACGCTGAATTTCGGCGACGGCGACTACATCTACGTGTCGACGCCCGCGCAGCTGCGCGCGGGCGCGAAGCGGATCCAGGAGCTCGGCGTGAAGCCGGAGCTCGAGATCTTCGACACCGGGCATCTGTGGTTCGCGAAGCAACTGCTGAAGGAAGGGCTGCTCGACGATCCGCCGCTGTTCCAGATCTGCCTCGGGATTCCGTGGGGCGCGCCCGCCGACACGACGACGATGAAGGCGATGGTCGACAACCTGCCGCCCGGCGCGCACTGGGCCGGTTTCGGGATCGGCCGGATGCAGATGCCGATGGTCGCGCAGGCGATGCTGCTCGGCGGGCACGTGCGCGTCGGCCTCGAGGACAACCTGTGGCTTGATCGCGGCGTGCACGCGTCGAACGGCTCGCTCGTCGAGCGCGCGCGCGACATCGTCGAAAAGCTCGGCGGCCGTGTGCTGACGCCGGCCGAAGGGCGCCGCAAGCTCGGTCTGCCCGCGCGTGGCGAGCGTCCGCTCGAACGCCGCGTGCTGACCGAGTTCGCATGATCTTTTGTCGTACGACGGCGGCCGCGCACGTGCGCGGGCCGCATTCTCTCCCGATTTCAAGGAAGCATTTGTCATGGCAGTGACGACCGACATCAAAACGTTCGCCGCGATCGGCACCGGCGTGATCGGCAGCGGCTGGGTCTGCCGCGCGCTCGCGAACGGGCTCGACGTGGTGGTATGGGATCCGGCGCCCGGCGCCGAGCAGCAGCTGCGAGCGAACGTCGCGAACGCGTGGCCCGCGCTCGAGCGCGCCGGGCTCAAGCCGGGCGCCGATCCGGCGCGGCTGCGCTTCGTATCGACGATCGAGGCGTGCGTCGCCGACGCCGACTTCATCCAGGAAAGCGCGCCCGAGCGCGAGGCGCTGAAACTCGAGCTGCACGAGCAGATCAGTCGCGCCGCGCGGCCGGACGCGATCATCGCGTCGTCGACGTCGGGGCTGCTGCCGTCGGACTTCTATGCGCGCGCGACGCATCCGGAGCGCTGCGTGGTCGGGCATCCGTTCAATCCGGTCTATCTGCTGCCGCTCGTCGAGGTGCTCGGCGGCGAACGGACGTCGCCGGAAACGGTCGACGCGGCGATGCGGATTTACAGCGGCCTCGGCATGCGCCCGCTGCGGGTGCGCAAGGAGGTGCCGGGCTTCATCGCGGACCGGCTGCTCGAAGCGCTGTGGCGCGAGGCGCTGCATCTCGTCAACGAAGGCGTCGCGACGACGGGCGAGATCGACGACGCGATCCGCTTCGGCGCGGGGATCCGCTGGTCGTTCATGGGCACGTTCCTCACGTACACGCTCGCGGGCGGCGACGCCGGCATGCGGCACTTCATGCAGCAATTCGGCCCGGCGCTGGAACTGCCGTGGACGAAGCTCGTCGCGCCGCAGCTGACCGATGAGCTGATCGATCGGGTGGTCGAAGGCACGACCGAGCAGCAGGGCGCGCGCAGCATCAAGGCGCTGGAGCGTTATCGCGACGAATGCATTACCGAGGTGCTGCGCGCGATCGGCGACGTGAAGGCGCGGCACGGCATGCGATTCGAGGACTAGGGCGATGACCGACGCCACGCCGCTGACGATCTACCGCGACACCGTGCGGCCCGAATGGGTCGATTACAACGGGCACCTGCGCGACGCGTTCTATCTGCTGATCTTCAGCTTCGCGACCGATGCGCTGATCGACCGGATCGGTCTCGACGACGCGACGCGCCAGGCCCGTGGGCGCTCGGTCTACACGCTCGAGGCGCACGTGAACTATCTGCACGAGATCCGGGAGGGGACGCCCGTGCGGGTCGACGCGCGCGTGCTCGCGCACGATGCGAAGCGGATGCATCTGTATTTCGAAATGTTCGCGGACGGACACGATGGGCCGGTGTCGGCGAGCGAGCAGATGCTGATGCATGTCGCGACGCAGGACGGGCCGAAGTCGGCGGCGTTCGATCCGGACGTCGCGGAGCACGTCGCCGCACTGCATGCGCTGCAGCGCGACCATGCGCCGCCGGCTTTCGCGGGGCGCGTGATCGCGCTGCCCGCGCGGCGCTAGCGCGGGCGGGCGACCGATGATCGAACCCGAAATCGCGATGTTCGTCGCGGCGGTCGAAGCGTGGTATCCGGCCGATGCGGCGGCGCGCTCGCCCGACGAGCAGCGCCGGCTCTACGATCGTTTCGCGGCCGCGTGGACGCCGGCCGCGCTGCCGGCCGGCGTCGTGCGGGAGGACGGTTTTTTCGACGCGCGGGACGGCCGCCGGATTCGGCTGCGCATTTACCGGCCCGCGCACGCGCCGTCGCGCGGCACCGTGCTGTTTTTCCACGGCGGCGGCTTCGTCGTCGGCTCGCTCGACAGTCACGAGCTGATCACCGCGCGTCTCGCGGCGGAGTCGGGGCTGGCCGTGATCTCGGTCGACTACCGGCTCGCGCCCGAGCATCCGGCGCCGGCCGCGTTCGACGACGCGCTCGCGGTCGCCGAAGCCGCGCTCGACGCGCGGCTTCCGTTCGACGGGTTCACGCGGCCGGCGCGGCCGCTGACACTCGCCGGCGACAGCGCGGGCGGCATGCTCGCGGCCGCGGTCGCCACCGCGCTGCGCGACGCGTTGCGCGACGCGGGGCGCGATGGTATCGATGGTATCGACGGCGTCGCGCTCGTCTATCCGATGCTCGGCGTCGAGCCGCAGCGTCCGGCGCGCGACACCGAAGCGCATGCGCCGATGCTGACGCTCGACGACGTTTACCGATACCGCGCGCTGTACTGGGGCGACCGGCCGCCGCCGCGCGATACGGTGCCGCTCGACGCTGTGCGCTTCGACGGCCTGCCGCCGGTGCTCGCGATCGCGGCGGAGCACGATCCGCTGCGCGACGATGCGCGCGTGTACGTCGAGCGGATTCGCGCGGCGGGCGGCGCGGCGCGTTTCTGGCTTGGGGAGGGGCTGGTGCACGGCTGCTGGCGCGCGCTCGATTCGAGTCCGCAGGCCGCGCGGCTGCATCGGGAGGTCGCGATGTTCCTGCTGGCGCCGCACGCGTGAGGGGGCGGCTGGAAAACGCGATCGGACAGCGTGATCGGACGGCGCGACCGGAAAGCGTGACCGGAAAGCGTGTCGCCGATGCTGAAAAAGCACCCGGACGCGTGGCGCCCGGGCGAAGCCATCCCGGATGGGGTGGCGGAGGTATGTCGGACTTGTAAAGAAGAATGAGAAGCGAGACCGGTAAAACGGAGCGAGCCCGATGATCGGGCTCGTCTGTACTGCTTCTTGCTACGCGCGATGCGCGGCGCCCGCGAGGGCGCGGTCGGCCGGCTTAGTGACCGAAGAACAGCGAATCGCGTGCGTTGGGCGCGGCGGCCGGCGCGGCAACCGGGCTGCCTGCATGGACGACCGGAGCCGGCTGCGCGCCGTAGCCGGTGCTGTCGGCGGCGTGCACGCGCGCTTCGGCGGCCTGGATGTTGTCCGGGTAGTACGGGCTCGCCTCGCCCGGGCGGAAGCCGGCCTGTTCGAGTTGGACGAGTTCGCCGCGCACTTGAGCGCGGGTGACCGGGCTTTGTTGAGCGAATGCGCCGAACGAAGCGGAAAGAGCGGCAGCGGCGACGACAGCGGTAACGAGCGACTTCATGATGACCTCCAATATTTTGTTCAGGGCGCCTTCGACTCGATGTCTTAAGCGATTGGTTAAATCATAGTCATCGTGAACTTGCGGGTAAACGCCGATTTGCGCGAAAGATTGTTGCCGTGGTGGTAAAAATGCCGGGGGAATTAATCTTTCGAAGAGCTTTCGTTGTGGGCTGCGCAACAACCATCACGCAGCGCGCGAGCGATTCGGCGCGCCTTCACTTGCCGCCGGACAGGCCGAGCACGTCGGCGGAGATCATCGCGGCGGCGTTCGCGGGCAACGGACGCTCGGCGGGGCGGAACACTTCGTCGCCGCGGTGGATGATCTGACGCGACAGCGCGCAGGTGCCGGTGCGCTGCGCGAAGCGGCGGCGCCAGCGCTGCTCGCCGTAATGACAGCGGCCGGGCTCGACCCAGCGCACGATGAGGAGCGTGTCGGAACGTTCGAGGATTTCGATGTGGACGTCGTCGGGATCGCGCGCAGGCAGGGGTTGGGACGATTTCATTTTGCCGTTTCCTAAAGCTCGCGCGGCATCGGCGTCGGCGCCGACGCCGTAGGGGTTTCCGTGTGGTTTGCTAAATGTAAGCGCGCGCGATCGGAAATAACATCCTGCGCGGACCCAATTACCTATTGCCGATTTAGAAACAATCGACGCCATTTTGTGGGGAAGGTGTCGGTAGAACTTGCCGGAACGTGGCCGGGCACCGGCACCGCGCCGTCAGCGGACGTTGCACGACGTGCGCGCGACGTCCGGGCTCAGGCTCGTGATGCAGCGCGAGCCGGAGCCGTTGTCGTAGAAGCTGCGCGTCTCGGCCTGTTGCATCGACGGATCATACGGATTCGGCGCGGCGGGGCGTTCGTGCTGCTGGCGGTAGGCCTCCCAGTCGCGCAGCCGCGTTTCGTGTTCGGGCAGTGTCCGGCCGAGACTGTCCGGGCCGCCGTCGCCGAGCGTGATGCGGTTCGGCTGCCAGTCCTGCGCGCGGCCGGGCCGCGTGCCGGATGCCGGTTGCGCGGCGATCGGGCGCGAGCCGTGTTCGAGACCGGTGCTGAACGGATCGCCTGCGGCGGGCGCGGCGAAGCGGGCCGAACTGGCGCCGCGCGCGGCGCGGACGCCGCCGGCGGCGTCGGTTTCGGCTCGGAAGACGCTGGTGCCGGGTACGGGCTCGGCTTGCGTATCGGGACTCCACGCGAACGCACTCGACAGGGCGACCGCGCAGGCGAGCGTGAGGGTGCGGGCAATGAGAACGGGGGATTTCATCGACGATTTCCTTCGGAGCGAGAGGGTGGACAAACGGACGATGGCTGGCGGGCGGGGCGCTCGTGAAGCGACGCGGGGAGCGGCGCATACATCGGAGGCGAGCGCGAATCGCGATGAGGGCTGGCTGGATCGCTGACGCGAGCGCCTATTATTTCATATGTCTGACAAATTTCGCGCGGCCGGCTCCAGCCGTGTCTGCTTGTCGATGCGCTCGGCTTGTCGAGTCATGGCGGCTTCTCCAGGGCTCGTTCGAGGTGGACGGCGTTGCGCGGTCGCGCGCGCGGCGAGACCGTTGGCGTCGTGCCTGCAGGCTACAGCGGCGTCGCGTCGGGCACGTCGAGCACGACGTCCGACGTCGCGATCGCGACGCACGGCAGCGTGTAGCCTTCCGCCTTTTCCTCGCGGCTCAGCCCCGGCCATTCGATCGTGTAGCGCACGGTGCCGCTGACGATCCTGCACAGGCAGGTCCGGCATGTTCCGTTGCGGCAGGAGCGCGGCAGCGATACGTGCGCGAAGCCGGCCGCTTCGAGCAGCGTCAACGATTCGGGCGCGTCGAAGCTGGCGCCGAGCGGCTCCAGGCGAACGCGGTGGGACGATTCTGTATCGCTCATGAATGAAGGGCGGCCGGATGCCGGATATCGAAGCGGCGAACCATCAAGGATACCCGACGACGCCGGCCGCCGGCCGCCGGCCGCCGGCCGCGCGCTGCGCGCTGCGCGCTGCGCCGGCGTCGGCGCCAGCGCGAGTCGGGCCGCGCCGCGCGACCGGGGGAAAAATCCCCTTGCGTTTGCGTTGCCGCCTGCAATGATGGAAATGGAGCACGCGCGCGTCGTGCTCCATACCGCAACACGCATGTGCCGCGACATGCATCCGTTCGGGAGAGGCGCGATGGTTCGGGCGGAACTCAGGGTGGTGGTGGCGGCGATCGCGACGTTCGTCGTGCTGGCCGGGATTGCGATGGCGATTCACGGGCTGCTGTTCGACCGGGCGGGCGCGCTGTACGGCGGCGTGCTGGCGATCACGCTCGGCGTGACGACCTGCGTGGTCGAGCTGACCGTCTGGCCGAAGGATCGATCGTGATGCGCGCCGAAAGCGGTCGCCCGCAACGGGCGCCGCCGTAAAATTTGCCTCTTGCGCCAAACCGTCTAAAGTGAAGGCAACCGGTTATGCATTGTGCGCTCGACACTCAGCGCGCGACGCGACCACCGGCCAGCCCCGCGCGCTTCGCCCGACGAGTTGATACGGACGACGCGCGCGGCCCTGTATTTTCACGACGGTAGAGGCAGCGCGCATGCAAATTCATTTCCCGAACGAGGCGCCCGAATATTCGGGGCGCGAACTGACGCTCGCGTTCCCGGCCTTGATCAATGGCGAACGGGTCCAATGCCACATTACCGCGGAGGCGCTCGAAGATCACTTCGGCGCGGCGTCGCCGCGCTTCGAGGATATGGTGGGCGCGTTCGACACTCACCGCACACGAATCGAGGCTGCCGCCCGGCGGCTGCTGTCTGAGACGCGCGCGCAATGCGTGGTGCTGCGCAGCGGCTACGTGCGGTTTTACGAGGCGAACTGGCGCTGAAGGGCCAGACTGGCGCGAGCGGGCGCGGTCGAGACGATCGCGCGCCGCGTGGTCGGACGCGCGTTGCGCCGGTAAACCAGGCAAGGAACGCGCGGAGAGAACGCCACCCGGACTGTGGCGTTTTTCGTTCCCGGCGGGGGCTGGCTGCGATCGGCCCGTTCGGCTCATCGCGCAACGACGAGCGTCGTATGCATGCCGAGCGCGTAGTGACCGGGCATGTTGCAGATGAGCGCGTAGCGGCCGGGCGCGAGCGTCAGCGTCAGATGCCTGCTCTGGCCAGGCGCGATGTCCTCGATCTCTCCGATCTTGCGCAACCCCCGTTCTAGCACCTGCCCGTCGCGAACCGGCAGCGCGCCGTCGGCGAGGTCCGTCTTCAGCACGACGAACTCGTGCGTCATCGGGCTGTCCGCCGAATTCCTGACGTCGAACGTGACCCGGCCCGGCTTCACGCTGTGCGTGCCGAGTTCGATCGAGCTCGCGAGCAGCGTCGCGTCGACGGTCTGCTGCGCGTGAGCGGGTTGAGCGGCCATGCCGAGCACGGCCGCGTTGGCGATGATGGCGAGATGGTGAGTGACACGATAAGCGACACGCATGGCGGCCTCCCGTTGCGTCGACACGTTGATCCGTCGGCATCCGCCACGCCGTCGTGCGCGGCGTCGCCTGCACGCGCGAGGACGCGCGTCCCCCCGGCGATGCACGAAGGCTTCGTGTCGCGGATGCTACGGTACGTGCGGTAAACGTTCGGTGCGCATGGCTTATTCCTGCGGCTGGCCGCCCGCGCTCACTCGCTGCCGAGGTAGAAGAAGCGGAACAGGAACACGGCCGCGATGAGCCACACGATCGGCTTCACCTGCTTCGCCTGGCCCGTCAGCAGCTTGAGGCCGCCGTACGCGATGAAGCCGAACGCGACGCCGTTCGCGATCGAATACGTGAACGGCATCAACAGCGCGGTCAACGCGGCGGGCACGGCTTCGGTGGCGTTGTCCCACGGCACCTCGACCATGTCGCGCAGCATCAGGCACGACACATAGAGCAGCGCGGGCGCGGTTGCGTACGCGGGTACCACGCCGGCGAGCGGCGCGATGAACAGGCACGCGAGGAACAGGATCGCGACCGTCAGCGCGGTCATGCCGGTGCGGCCGCCCGCCTGCACGCCGGACGCGCTTTCGATGTAGGCGGTCGTCGACGACGTGCCGAGCAGCGAGCCGGCGACGATCGCGGTGCTGTCGGCGAGCAGCGCCTTGTTCAGGCGGTCCATCTTGCCGTGCACGAGCAGGCCCGCGCGGTTCGCGACGCCCATCAGCGTGCCGGTCGCGTCGAACAGCTCGACGAGGAAGAACACGAGAATCACGTTGATGATGCCGGTCGACACGGCCGCGTGGATGTCGAGCTTGAACAGCGTCGCGTCGATCGACGGCGGCGCGGACACGACACCGTGAAACTCGTTGCCGCCGAAGAAGAACGACAGCACGGTGACGCCGAGAATGCCGATCAGGATCGCGCCGCGCACGCGCAGATGATCGAGCGTGACGATCACGAAGAAGCCGATGATCGCGAGCACGGTCGTCGGCTTGTGCAGGTCGCCGAGCGTGACGAGCGTCGCCGGGTTGCCGACGATCACGCCGGACGTCTTCAGCGAGATGATCCCGAGAAACAGGCCGATACCCGCGGTGATCGACACGCGCAGCGAATGCGGGATGCCGTTGACGATCGCCTCGCGCACGCGGAACAGCGTGACGACGAGGAACAGGCACCCGGAGATGAACACCGCGCCGAGCGCCGCCTGCCACGTGAAGCCGAGACCCTTGACGACGGTGTACGCGAAGTACGCGTTCAGGCCCATGCCGGGCGCGCAGGCGATCGGGTAGTTCGCGTACAGGCCCATGATCAGCGACGCGAGCGCGGACACGAGGCAGGTCGCGACGAACACGGATTCCTTCGGCATGCCGGCGTCGCCGAGGATCGCGGGATTCACGAAGATGATGTAGGCCATCGTCAGGAACGTGGTGACGCCCGCGAGTATTTCGGTGCGGAGGTCGGTGCCGGCTTCTTCGAAGCCGAAATACCGTTTGATCGATTCCATGAGCGCGTTTCTCCGGTCTGGTTGTCGTATTTCTCGGCCTGCTATCGGCGGATTGTAATCGCGTAGATCGATCCGGAGATAAAGCGTCTGTTGCAAACGCGTGACAGCACGAAAAATGCGTGCGCATGCAACCGGGAGGGGGTGGGGATGGGCGCGGACACGCGCTTGAAATGGAACGCCGGCATGCTGGCGGCAGCCATGCAACGAACGGCCGGCGGCGTTGACTGGCGATGCGCGGGAACCGTCCGACCCGGCGCCGCGCGAGCATCCGGCTATCCTGCTCCGAAGCCGCACGGCGCGCAACTGTCGGATATCCGGGCATATCGGACTGTGGTTTTTGTGTGTAAAAGATTGCAAGACCGGATCGCGTCAGCCGGCAACTCTTCTAGGATAGGAACACCGGCCGTGCGTGCCCGGGCAGGCGCGCGGCGCTCGAACGAATGCCCGAATGCGGGTTCGTCCGTTTTCGCGGAGGTCAGCATGTTGAATTGGATCAGCCGTTGGGCAATGCGTCACGCCCCTACGCCGGAAAAAACCGCCGCGTCGATGCTGGTGACGGCACGCATGGAGCTGTTCACTGCCGAGCAGCGCGTGATCGACGCGAAATTACAGGCGGATTACTGGCGCACGCGGGTGTCGTTCCTCGAGGAGGTGCAGAAGCAGGGCATCGAGCCTTGGGTGAGCGCATCGGTGTCGCTGCGGCCCGAGCTCGAGGCCGCGCCGCGCGCGGCGGGCCCGCGGCTCGCCGCCAGCACCTGATGGCGGATCCGTTCGCGCGCGCGGCATGCGCAGTGCCGCACGCGCCTGCGTAGGCGTCTTACGCGTCCGCCTGTGCGAGCCCCTGCTTCAGCAGATCGGTCAGCAGGCCCGTCATCCCTTCCGGATGCGTCGCCGCACGTGCCTTCAACTGCTCGACGAGGTCCGCGTTCAGCTTGCATGCGAACGGCACGAGGCCTTGCTCCTGGTCGAGCTTGCGCTGCGCGCGGCGGTCGAGCTTCGCATCTTCGGCGCCTTTGCCGAAGCGCGCGGAAGCCGTCTGCTTCATCGCGTGCGTGAGCTTCAGCGCCTTGTTTTTCTCGAGATCGGTTTTCTTCATGGCCATCGCGGCACCTCGTGCGGAAACAAAGCCGCGATTGTACGCATTCCGCCCGGTCCGCGCGCGTCAGGACGCCGCTTTGCTCGTCCCCCAGTTGCCGCCGTGCGCGGCGGCCTGAGCGGCCGGCGAGCGCGCGAGATAGGCGAGCGCCTGCTCGGTCGAGCCTTCGCCGTGCGGCGTATAGCCCGGCAGGAAGAAGCGCAGCGCCGCGCCCATCACCTTCCAGAACGACGGCAGATGGCCGCGCCGTGACCCGCGCCACCATGCGATCACGAAGCCCGGATAGCGGCCCGCGCCCGGATCGCGCTGATACATGAATCGCGCGCCGGTCGTCATGAAGTGCAGCAGCATCCCGATCGACAGCGTCATGTGAAAGCAGCGGCCGACGTAGCTGCCGCCCAGGTGCCGATAGATGTCGAACGCGACGTTCCGGTGCTCGACCTCCTCCGCGCCGTGCCAGCGCAGCAGGTCGACCATCGTCGGGTCGGCGTGGCCGCGGTCGAGGGCTTCCGCGTTGAGCACCCAGTTGCCGAGATAGCCGAAGAAATGCTCGAGCGACGCGATCACCGCAAGCTGCTGGCGCAGCCAGAAGCGCGTATGCCCGATCTTGAGCCCGAACGGCGTCTCGCCGAGCGCGCCCGTAAACATCCGGTTCAGCTTCCGCGTGAACGGCTTCGTGTCGATTCCGTGCCGCTCGTAGTAGTGCTTCAGCACGCCGCCGTGCGAGCGCGAGTGCACGGCCTCCTGGCGCAGGAAGCCGTCGGCGTCCGCGTGCAGGTTCGGGTCCGTGATGTGCGGCAGCGCCTTGTTGTACACGCGGCAGAACCATAGTTCGCCTTCCGGGAACAGCAGATTCAGCGTGTTGATGATGTGCGTGCTGCCCGGGTCGTTCGGAATCCACGTGATCGGCGTGTCGCTGAAGTCGAATTTGACGTGGCGGGCCTTGATCGGATAGTGGTCGGCGGTGGCGGTCATCTGTGAGTGTCTCCGTGGGCGGTATCGCGGCCCCCGTCAGTGCGAGGCCATGCTGACCCGGGCGATCGCGCGTCCGAGCCAGGGCAGGAAGCGGCCGACGAAGCGCAGCGCGTGCGCCTCCGTGCCGATGGCGACGACCGGCCGGTTGCGCAGCACGCCGTCGATCATCGCCTGCGCGACGGCCTCCGGCTTCAGCCCGCGCATCTGGTACAGCTTCGTCGCGCGCTTGCGCAGGCGGGCTTCGTCCTGCGCGCTGGCGCCCGCGTATTGCGTCGACGCCATGATTCCGGTTTCCGCGAAGCCGGGGCAGACGGCCGTCACGCCGATCCCGTGGTCCGCGAGCTCCGCGCGCATGCATTCGCTCAGCATCAGCACCGCGGCTTTCGTGCTCGCGTATGCGGGCAGGTCGCGCGACGGGCCGAACGCGGCCGCCGACGCGGTGTTCACGATGTGTCCGCCGATGCCGCGCGCGGCCATCTGCTTCGCGAACAGCCGCGAGCCGTGGATCACGCCCCACAGGTTCACGTGCAGGATGCGCTCCCAGTGCGCGGCGCTCGTGTCGAGGATGCCGCCCGCCATGCCGATTCCCGCGTTGTTGATCACGACGTCGGCGCCGCCGAGGTCGGTTTCGACCCAGCGCGCGAGCGCTTCCATCTCGTCGGCGGCACCGACGTCGACGCGCCGCGCGTGCGCGTTCGCGCCGACGAGACGCGCGAGCAGCGCGGTGCGCTCGGCGCTCGCCGCGTCGATGTCGACCGCGACGACCGTCGCGCCTTCGCGCGCGAAGGCGAGCGCCGCGCAACGGCCGATGCCGCTGCCCGCGCCGGTCACGACCGCGACCTTGCCGCAGAAGCGTCCGCTGGTGTGGCGGCGGCGCGCGTTCGCGAGCGCCGGCGGCTCGTCGCCGGTTTCCACCGCGTCGATCAGCTCCTGCGCGAGACCCGCGAAGCGCGCCGGATCGGCGATCGGTAGCCAGTGGCGCGCGGCGACGGTGCGCCGGTAGTAGTGCGGCACCCAGCGCGACAAATCTTCGGACAGCGCGGGGCTCACGTAGCGGTCGTTGAGCGGCACGATCACCTGCACCGGCGCGTGCGCGTGGCGCTCGCGCGGCGCGAAGATCGAGCGGATGAAGTTCGCGCGATAGAGGCGCACGCCGTGCGCGCCGTCGTCGGCCTGCGTCGCGCGCGGCTCGAGCGTCGTCTTTTCGATGCGACGCAGCACCTTCGGCCACGCGCGGCCGAGCCACAGCCGCCACGCCAGCTCGGGCACGAACGGCAGATGGAACAGGTACACGTACCACGAGCGCGCGAGCTGGCCGCCGAGCTTCGCGAGCGACGCCGGCGTCGGGTGCAGCACACGCTCGCGCAGCCAGTAGCCGACGTGGTCGAGGCACGGCCCCGAGCACGACGTGAACGACGCGATGCGGCCCGCGAGCCGCGGCTCGGTGACGAACGCCCAGCTCTGGATCGACCCCCAGTCGTGCGCGATCAGGTGTACCGCGCGGCCCGGGCACAGCGCGTCGATCACCGCGACGAAATCGTCGGTCAGCTTTTCGAGGCGATAGTCGGACGTGCGCGTCGGCACGCTCGACAGGCCCGCGCCGCGCACGTCGTACGCGATCACGTAATGGCGCCGCGCGAGGATCGGCGCGACCGCGTGCCAGACTTCACTGCTGTCCGGGTAGCCGTGCACGAGCACGACGGGCGGGTGGCCCGGGTCGCCCCAGGTCTTGACCGCGAGCGTCACGTCGCCGGATGCGACGGCGGTTTCGGCATGAACCGATTCGAACAGGGCCAGCGGCGCTTCGTCGGAGAGGGCTTGCATCGGGTGTCCGTTTCTAGTCGGAAAGTGAGCGTGAGACCGGATGTCGCGCGCGGCATCGGCGGCGTGCGCGGCATGCGCGTGCGTCAGGCATGCCCGTCAGGCATGCCCGTCAGGCGTGCGCGTCAGGCCGCCGCGTCGGCGACCGCGCGCGCCGCCTGACGCTGCTGCCAGCGCCGCACGTGCGGCAGGTCGTCGTCGAGCCAGTACGCGTCGTCGTCGGTGATCACGAGCAGCTCCTCGAATTTCGCGCCGACGCCGGAAAAGCCCAGATGCGGCTCGACGGCCCACAGGCCTGGCACCGGCGCATGCTCGGAGCGGCGGTCGATCGACCACAGCGGCGACCAGCCCTGCGCCTTGCCGGCGCGCCCCTGGTCGAGCAGCAGGTTGCGCGTCGCGTTGAGCCCGAAGCGCGCGACGAAGTGCGGCTTCCACGGATGCTCGATCCGCGCGACGCGATGCGCGAGCACCTTGAACGGATACGCCTTGTGGCGCGGCTCGACGCCTTGCCGGCGGCACAGCGCGTCGACTGCCTGCGCGACCTCGGCCATCGGGCGGCGCGCCTTCACGAGCCGCACGATCAGCTCGCGGTGGTCGATCAGGTCGTCCTGAAGCTGCGCGAGGATCGGGTTCTCGCCGAGGCAGCATGCGTAGCCGACGTCGGCGACGATCCCGTCGAGCACCGGCGCGACGTCGAGGATCACCGGCATGTCGGTCTCGAGCTGGCGATTGCCCGGAAAGAACGCGAGATTGAAGCCGCCCATATGCTTCAGCCCGGAGAAGCCTTCGAACGCGGTGCGCTCGCCGAACCACGCGAACGGCTTGTGCAGCCAGTCGCGCACGCCGTGGTCCTGCAGCCATTCGGCGAGCAGGCGCGCGGCCGCCTTCTCGGTGATGCCCGGATACAGCATGCCGCCGACCGTTTCGACGCAGCGGTACGCGAGCTGCTGCAGCGCGCGGAACTGCGCGAGTTCTTCCAGACGGACTTCGGGTAGCGCATGCTCGGCCATCATCAAGCTCCTGGTCGCTGATCCGGAACACGCCCGCCGCGCGCCGAGGCCGCTGGGTTATTCAGTCAGCTATAAATGTGACATTGAACAATGGCACAATCATAGACGGTTCAGCCGGAGATGCCAGCGTTTCGGGATCGGGATTTGTACGGATGCGGGAAGCCGGAAGCCGGAAGCCGGATGCGCGGCGTGGTCGCCGCGCGGCCCGGTTATGGGGATGGATCGGTTCAGGACTGGCGCGGCGCGCCGAAGCGGTCGAGCACCGCGGTCAGCAGGTCGACCGGCAGCGGGAACACGATCGTCGAGTTCTTGTCGGCGGCGATCGTCGTCAGCGTCTGCAGATAGCGCAACTGCATCGCCTGCGGCTGCCGCGCGAGTGTTTGCGCGGCCTGCAGCAGCTTCTCGGACGCCTGCAGCTCGCCTTCCGCGTGGATCACCTTCGCGCGGCGCTCGCGCTCCGCTTCGGCCTGCCGCGCGATCGCGCGGATCATCGTCTCGTTGATGTCGACGTGCTTGATCTCGACCATCGACACCTTGATGCCCCACGCGTCGGTCTGCGCGTCGAGCGTCTTCTGGATGCCCGCGTTCAACTGCTCGCGCTCGGCGAGCAGCGCATCGAGCTCGTGCTTGCCGAGCACGGAGCGCAGCGTGGTCTGCGCGAGCTGGCTCGTCGCCTCGAAGTATTTCGCGACCTGGATCACCGCCTTCTCCGGATCGACGACGCGGAAGTACACGACCGCGTTCACCTTCACCGACACGTTGTCGCGCGTGATGATGTCCTGCGGAGGGACGTCGAACACGACGGTGCGCAGATCGATCCGCACGACCTGCTGGACGATCGGAATGATCAGCACGAGCCCCGGCCCCTTGACCTTCCAGAAGCGGCCGAGCATGAACACGACGCCGCGCTCGTACTCGCGGAAGATCTTGATCGCCGATGCGGTGAGCAGCACCGCGAGCACGATCAGGAGGCTGCTGAAGCCGAACGTATAGCCGATCATCATGATTGTTCTCCGCGTTGTTCTCCGTGTGGCCGCCCCGGTATCGTGGCGTCGTAGAGCGGCGCGACGGTCAGCATCAGCCCGCTGCGGCCGGTCACGCGCACGCGGCAGCCGGCCGCGAGCGGCGCATCGCACGCGACGCGCCAGCGCTCGCCGTGCACGCGCGCCCAGCCGGCGGCCGACGGCGGATGGCCGGCCGCCGTCGGCGGCTGGTCGGGCTTCAGGCCGTCGTCGAGCACTTCGCCGATGCTGCCGACGATCGCCTCGGCGCCCGTCACGACCGGCCGGTGCCGCGCGCGCAGCGCGAGGCTCGACACCGCGCCGACGAGCAGCGCGCCGCAGCCCGCGAGGCCCGCGATCAGCGGGATCGGAACGCCGTAGCCGGGCACGTCGGTGTCGATCAGCATCAGCGCGCCGATCGAGAACGACACGATGCCGCCGAAGCCGAGCACGCCGAACGTCGGCAGGAACGCCTCGGCGATCAGGCAGCCGAGCCCGACGAGCACGAGCGCGAGGCCCGCGTAGCTGATCGGCAGCAGCTGCATCGCGAACAGGCCGATCAGCAGGCAGATCGTGCCGACGACGCCGGGCAGCACGAAGCCCGGGTTCGCGAATTCGAAGAAGAGGCCGTAGATGCCGAGCGTCAGCAGGATCAGCGCGACGTTCGGGTCCGCGATGATCGCGAGGAAGCGGCTGCGCCAGTCGGGCTCGACGACGACGAGCGGTGCGTGCGCGGTCGCGATCCGCACGACGCCGGCCGCTGTCGTGACGCTGCGGCCGTCGAGCTGGCGTGCGAGGTCGGCCGGATTCTCCGCGATCAGGTCGACGACGTGCTGCGCGCGCGCCTCGTCGGCGGACAGGCTGACCGCCTCGCGCACCGCGCGCTCGCCCCACGCGGCGTTGCGGCCGCGCAGTTGCGCGAGCCCGCGGATGTACGCGGACGCGTCCTGCATCGCCTTGCGGATTTCCGTCGACGCGGTGTCGACGGGCAGCGCGGCGGGCGTGCCCGAGGCACCCGATGTGCCGGATGTGCCCGATGCGGCGCCCGGCAACGCCGGCGTGCCGCCGGGCGCGCCGCCGCCGCCGATCCCGAGCTGGACCGGCGACGCCGCGCCGAGATTGGTGCCCGGCGCCATCGCGGCGATGTGGCTCGCGTACACGATGTAGGTGCCGGCGCTCGCCGCGCGCGCGCCGCCGGGCGCGACGAACGCGGCGACCGGCACCGGCGACGCGAGGATCGCCTTGATGATCTGCCGCATCGACGTGTCGAGGCCGCCCGGCGTGTCGAGCTGCAGGATCGCGAGCGGCGCGTGCAGCTTCGCGGCGCGGGCGAGCGAGCGGACGATGAAGTCCGCGCTCGCGGGCCCGATCGCGCCGTTGATCGGGATCACGACGACGGGCGGCCGGTCGGCGGCGGGGGCGGCGGACGCTGGGGCGGGCGACTGAGCGGACGACTGAGCGGACGACTGAGCGGCGGCGATCGCGCGCATCGGCGCGGCGGCCGCCGCACAGACGACGAGCAACACGACGAGCAACGCGGCTCGGGCGACCCGTGCCGGCAGCGGATGATGCGGTTGACGATCCGGCGCGTCGCGCGCGGACGAGTGCGAGGGATGGTGAAAGCGCATCGGGGTGTCCGCACGACGCGCGGTCGCGCGCCAGGCGGACCGAAAAAAGGGCGCTGGCCCGATGCTTAAAGATTAGGTGGTTTCCGAGGACTTCGCGCGTGCCGGGTGCGCGCGCAGCACGTCGTCGCGGTACTCGGCCGGGCTGCGGCCGCTCCATTTGCGGAACGCGCGATAGAACGCGCTCGGCTCCGCGAAGCCGGCCGCCATGGCGACGTCGGCGATCGTCCGCGACGGATCGGCGAGCGCTTCGAACGCGAGATCGCGGCGCAGCGCGTCCTTGATCGACTGATACGCGTGGCCTTCGCCCAGCAGCTTGCGGCGCAGCGTCGCCTCGGCGACGAACAGCCGCGCGGCCATCCCGGCCGCGTCCGGCCACGCGGCGGGCGGCAGCCTGCGCAGCACGGTGCGCACGCGCTGCGCGAACGCGTTCGGATTCCGGTACTTGACGACGAAGCTCGCGGGCGCGTCGCGCAGGAACGTCTTCAGCGTCCGCGCGTTCTGCACCACCGGCAGCGCCGCGAATTCGGGATCGAAATCGACATACGATTCGGACTGGTTGAAGCGCATGTCGTCGCAAAACATCGACGGATATTCGTGCTCGACCGGCGGCGTGTCGCAGCGAAAGCTCGCATGCAGCAGCGGAATGCGCCGGCCGATCAGCCAGCACGTGAGCCCGTACACGAGCATGAAATAGGTCGCGTACGTGAACATCGCGGGCACCGGCGCGTTGTTGCGGTGCACGAAGCGCAGCCGCACGCGCTGCGGGTTCGCGTCGATCTCCGCGTGCAGATCGTCGAGCACGCAGTGCATGAAGTTCACCGCACGCGTGAGCGCGTGCAGCCCGTCGCGCGCGGTCAGCGCCGCCTGGCTCATCGCGATGAAGCTGCCGCTCCTCATCGGATGGCCGTCCTGGCCGAAGAATTCGTCGTCGAGCGCGCGCGCGATCGCGTTCCACAGCGCGCCGTACTGCTGCGCGGACACCCGCGCGCGCGGCTGGCCGAGCAGCGCCGGCGCGATGCCGGCCCGCGCGAGCAGCGGCTCGGCCGCGATGCCGCGCCGCGTCGCGAGCGCGACGCTGTATGCGACGAGGCTGATCGCGACGGTTCCTTTCTCTTGCTGCGTCATCGGCGGCGGATCCGTTTCGGGTGTGTGTGGCAAAAACGCTCAGTGTAAATGAGCGGCGCGAGCATCGATGCGCGGCGCGCGCTTGCCTACACTTTATCCATCGAGACAGACAAGGCGGCCGCGGCAAGCCCGGCCGCCCCGAGACGGACGAACGAGATGGACGATCTCTATACCGAAGACCAGCGGATGATCCGCGATGCCGCGCGCGCTTTTGCCACGGAAGCGCTCGCGCCGAACGCCGCGCAGTGGGACCGCGACGCCCATCTGCCCGACGAGGTCGTCGCGCAAATGGGCGAGCTGGGCCTGCTCGGCATGATTGTGCCGCAGGAGTGGGGCGGCGCGTACACGGATTACGTCGCGTACGCGCTCGCGATGGAGGAAGTCGCGGCCGGCGACGCCGCGTGCGCGACGCTGATGAGCGTGCACAACTCGGTCGGCTGCGGGCCGATTCTCGCGTACGGCACGCCGGAGCAGAAGCAGCGCTGGCTCGGCGACATGGCGATCGGCCGCACGATCGGCGCGTTCTGCCTGACCGAGCCGCAGGCCGGTTCCGAGGCGCACAACCTGAAGACGCGCGCCGAGCTGCGCGACGGCCGGTGGGTGCTGAACGGGGCGAAGCAGTTCGTGACGAACGGCAAGCGCGCGGGCGTCGCGATCGTTTTCGCGCTCACCGATCCGGAGCAGGGCAAGCGCGGCATCTCCGCGTTCATCGTGCCGACCGACACGCCCGGCTTCGTCGTCGGCAAGCCCGAGAAGAAGATGGGGATCCGCGCGTCGGACACGTGCCCGATCACGTTCGACAACTGCGCGTTTCCCGAAGCGAACCTGCTCGGCGAGCGCGGCGACGGGCTGAAGATCGCGCTGTCGAACCTCGAGGGCGGCCGGATCGGGATCGCCGCGCAGGCGGTCGGGATCGCGCGCGCCGCGTTCGACCGCGCGCGCCGCTACGCGGGCGAGCGCGTGCAGTTCGGCAAGCCGCTGAACGCGCATCAGGCGATCGCGGAAAAGCTCGCCGACATGGCCACGCAGATCAACGCCGCGCGGCTGCTCGTGCATCACGCGGCGAAGCTGCGCAGCGCGGGGCTGCCGTGCCTGTCGGAGGCGTCGCAGGCGAAGCTGTTCGCATCCGAGATGGCCGAGCGCGTGTGCTCGGACGCGATCCAGATCCACGGCGGCTACGGCTATCTCGCCGATTACGACGTCGAGCGCTATTACCGCGACGCGCGGATCACGCAGATCTACGAAGGCACGAGCGAAGTGCAGCGGATGGTGATTGCGCGCGGGCTGTAACGAACGCGCGAACGACGACGACAGGAGACGACACGATGACGGCACAGGCATTCCTGGACGCACGCGACTTTCTGCTGCGCCATCGCATCGACTACGACACCGCGTATCGCGATTTCTCGTGGCCGGCGCTCGACACGTTCAACTGGGCGCTCGACTACTTCGACGCGATCGCGCAGGGCAACGACGCGCCCGCGCTGTGGATCGTCGACGCGGCGACCGGCGACGATCCGCGGCGCGGGCGCTACTCGTTCGCGCAGATGTCGGAGCGCTCCGCGCGGATCGCGAACTGGCTGCGCGGGATCGGCGTCGCGCGCGGCGACCGGATCCTGCTGATGCTGCCGAACCGCGTCGAGCTGTGGGACGCGATGCTCGCCGCGATGAAGCTCGGCGCGGTCGTGCTGCCCGCGACGACGCAGCTGTCCGCCGACGACGTGCGCGATCGCGTGCAGATCGGCGGCGCGACGTTCGCGATCGTCGACGAGAACGAGACCGCGAAGTTCGAGCAGCCGGGGCTCGGCCTCGCGCAGAAGATCGTCGCCGGCGCGCCGCGCGCGGGCTGGCTCGCGATGAACGACGGCTACGCGTCGCCGGCCGCGTTCGTGCCGGACGGCGTTACGCGCGCGAGCGACCCGATGCTGCTGTATTTCACGTCGGGCACGACGTCGAAGCCGAAGCTCGTCGAGCACACGCACCGTACGTACCCGGTCGGCAGCCTGTCGACGATGTACTGGGTCGGGCTGCAACCGGGCGACATCCACTGGAACATCAGCTCGCCGGGCTGGGCGAAGCACGCGTGGAGCTCCTTCTACGCGCCGTGGAACGCGCAGGCGTGCGTGTTCGCGTTCAACTACGCGCGTTTCGAGCCGAAGGTCGTGCTCGACGCGCTCGTCGACTATCAGGTGACGACGATGTGTGCGCCGCCGACCGTCTGGCGGATGCTCGTGCAGCAGCCGCTCGCGTCGTTCGACGTGAAGCTGCGCGAGATCGTCGGCGCCGGCGAGCCGCTGAATCCGGAGATCATCGAACGCGTGAAGAAGGCGTGGGGCGTGACGATCCGCGACGGCTACGGCCAGACCGAGACCACCTGCCTGATCGGCAACGCGCCCGGCCAGCCGGTCGTGCCGGGCGCGATGGGGCGGCCGATGCCCGGCTACCGGATCGAGCTGCTCGATCCGGACGGCGCGAGCGTCACCGAAGGCGAGATCGCGCTGCCGGTCGGCGCCGGCGCCGCGCGCCCGGTCGGGCTGATGAACGGCTACGCGAACAATCCGGACGCGACCGCGCACGCGATGCGCGACGGCCACTACCGGACGTCCGACATCGCGATGCGCCGCGACGACGGCTATTACGTCTACATCGGCCGCGCGGACGACGTGTTCAAGTCGTCCGACTACCGGCTGAGCCCGTTCGAGCTCGAGAGCGTGCTGATCGAGCATCCGGCGATCGCCGAGGCGGCAGTCGTGCCGAGCCCGGATCCGCTGCGGCTGTCGGTGCCGAAGGCGTTCGTGATGCTGCGCGACGGCTACGAGCCGAGCGCCGCGCTTGCGCTCGAGATCTTCCGCTTTTCGCGCGACACGCTCGCGCCGTACAAGCGAATCCGCCGGCTGCAGTTCGCGGAGCTGCCGAAGACGATCTCCGGAAAGATCCGCCGCGTCGAGCTGCGGCGGCGCGAGATCGAGCGCCGCGACGAGGCGACCGCACGGGCGGCGGACGAATACTGGGAAGAGGATTTTGCCTCCGAACTGAAATAGGAGAGTTCTGCAATGAATGCGACTTCGACGCCCCAGCCGGGGCAGGCTGTACCGACCGTAAAGCTGCTGATCGACGGCGAGTTCGTCGATTCCCGCACGAGCGAGTGGCGCGACATCGTCAATCCGGCGACGCAGCAGGTGCTCGCGCGCGTGCCGTTCGCGACCGTCGATGAGGTGGACGCCGCGGTGCGCGCCGCGCAGGCCGCCTATGCGACCTGGAAGAACGTGCCGATCGCCGCGCGGATGCGGATCATGCTGAAGTTCCAGGATCTCGTGCGCACGAACCTCACGCGCATCGCGAAGACGCTGACCGCCGAGCAGGGCAAGACGTTGCCCGACGCGGAAGGCGACATCTTCCGTGGGCTGGAAGTCGTCGAGCATGCGTGCTCGGTCGGCACGCTGCAGCTCGGCGAGTTCGCGGAGAACGTCGCGGGCGGCGTCGACACGTACACGCTGCGCCAGCCGCTCGGCGTGTGCGCGGGCATCACGCCGTTCAACTTCCCCGCGATGATTCCGCTGTGGATGTTCCCGATGGCGATCGTCTGCGGCAACACGTTCGTGCTGAAGCCGTCCGAGCAGGATCCGATGTCGACGATGGAGCTCGTCGAGCTCGCGGTGCAGGCCGGCGTGCCGAAGGGCGTGCTGAACGTCGTGCACGGCGGCAAGGAGGTCGTCGACGCGATCTGCACGCATCCGCTCGTGAAGGCGATCTCGTTCGTCGGCTCGACCGCCGTCGGCACGCACGTGTACGAGCTCGGCAGCAAGCACGGCAAGCGCGTGCAGTCGATGATGGGCGCGAAGAACCACGCGGTCGTGCTGCCCGATGCGAACCGCGAGCAGACGATCAATGCGCTCGTCGGCGCCGGGTTCGGCGCGGCGGGGCAGCGCTGCATGGCGACGTCGGTCGCGGTGCTCGTCGGCGACGCGCGCGACTGGCTGCCGGAGCTTGCCGCGAAGGCGAAGGCGCTGAAGGTCAACGCGGGCGATCAGCCGGGCACCGATGTCGGGCCGCTCGTGTCGCGTACGGCGAAGGCGCGCGTGCTGTCGCTGATCGAGGCGGGCGTGAAGGAAGGCGCGACGCTGGTGCTCGACGGCCGCGACGTGAAGGTGCCCGGCTACGACGACGGCAACTTCGTCGGCCCGACGATCTTCTCGGACGTGAAGACGGACATGTCGATCTACACGCACGAGATTTTCGGGCCGGTGCTCGTCGTGCTGACGGCCGACTCGCTCGACGACGCGATCGCGCTCGTCAACGCGAACCCGTACGGCAACGGCGTCGGGCTGTTCACGCAGAGCGGCGCGGCCGCGCGCAAGTTCCAGAGCGAGATCGACGTCGGGCAGGTCGGGATCAACATTCCGATTCCGGTGCCGGTGCCGTTCTTCAGCTTCACCGGCTCGCGCGGCTCGAAGCTCGGCGATCTCGGCCCGTACGGCAAGCAGGTCGTGCAGTTCTACACGCAGACGAAGACCGTCACCGCGCGCTGGTTCGACGACGACGCGACGGCCGGCCCGGTGAACACGACGATTCGTCTGCACTGACGGGAGGTCACGATGAAGATCGGATTTATCGGTCTCGGCCACATGGGCGCGCCGATGGCATTGAATCTGCTGAAGGCGGGCCAGCAAGTCCACGTATTCGACCTGAGCGCCGACGCGCTGCGCGTGCTGCAGGAGGCGGGCGCCCAGCCCGCGAGCTCGCCGCGCGACGCGGCCGCGGGCGCCGCGTTCGTGATCACGATGCTGCCGGCCGCGCCGCACGTGCGCTCGGTGCTGTCGGGCGAGAACGGCGTGCTCGCCGGGCTCGACGCGGGCGCGATGGTGATCGATTCGAGCACGATCGATCCGGCGAGCGCGCAGGCGTTCGGCGCGCTGGTGCGCGAGCACGGCGGCGCGTTCGTCGACGCGCCGGTGTCGGGCGGCACCGGCGGCGCGGCGGCGGGCACGCTGACGTTCATGGTCGGTGGCAGCGACGACGACTTCGAGCGCGTGAAGCCGGTGCTGTCCGGGATGGGCAAGAACATCGTCCACTGCGGCGCGACCGGGATGGGGCAGGTCGCGAAGGTCTGCAACAACCTGGTGCTCGGGATCTCGATGGCGGCGGTGTCCGAATCGATGGCGCTCGGCGCCGCGCTCGGCATCGATCCGAAGGTGCTCGCGGGGATCATCAACACGTCGACGGGCCGCTGCTGGAGCTCGGACACGTACAACCCATATCCGGGCGTGATCGAGACCGCGCCGTCGTCGCGCGGCTACACGGGGGGATTCGGCACCGACCTGATGCTGAAGGATCTCGGCCTCGCGACCGACGCCGCGAAGCAGGCGCACCAGCCCGCGTATCTCGGCGCGCTCGCGCAGCAGCTCTATCAGGCGATGAGCAGCCGCGGCGATGGGCTGCTCGACTTCTCGGCGGTGATCCGTCTCTATCAATCGGCGCCGAAGAAGGACGCGTGATGATCGAGCCGGACGATGCCGATGACGGTGGCGACGACGGCGCGATCGCGTGCGCGACGTCGACGCGCGCGCCGCAATGGATGCGCGAACGCGGCCCGTCGCGATGCGCGCACCGATGACGACGCCGCACGGCGCGCTGCGTGACGGGACACCCGACGGGACACGCGACTCCACGCCGGACGTGCTGTGCCGCGTGCTGAACCGCGTCGCGGTGATCACGCTGAACCGGCCGGCGGTGGCGAACGCGCTGTCGCACGGGATGGTGCGCACGCTCGCCGCGCTGCTCGAGCGCTGCCGCGACGACGACGCGATCGTCGCGGTCGTGCTGCGCGGCGCCGGCGACAAGGGTTTCTGCGCGGGCGGCGACGTGCGCGAGCTATACCGGATGACGGGCGAGCATGGCTCGGAGTGGCTGCCGTGCTTCGTCGACGAATACCGGCTCGACTACCTGCTCCATACGTTCCCGAAGCCCGTCGTCGCGCTGATGGACGGGATCACGACGGGCGGCGGGATGGGGCTCGCGCAGGGCGCTGCGCTGCGCGTCGCGACCGAGCGCAGCCGGATCGCGATGCAGCAGACGCGCATCGGCCTCGTGCCCGACGTTGGTGCGACGCATTTTCTCGCGCGGATGCCGGTCGAGCTCGCGCTGTATGTCGGGCTGACGGGCGTCACGCTGTCGGGCGCCGATGCGCTCGTCGCACAGCTCGCGGATCGTTGCGTGCCGTCGTCATGGCTACGCACGTTCGACGCGCGCCTCGAGCGCGTGAAATGGGACGGCGACGTGCTCGCCGCGCTGCGGCGCGTGTTCGAACCGCCGTGCAACGTGGTGCCGCACGCGGCGCTCGACGGCCAGATGGCGTGGATCGTCCGTTACTTCGACAAGCGTTCCGGCGTCGAGCGGATCGCCGCGACGCTGCGCAATGATCTCGCACGCGACGATCTCGCGCGCGAGCATCGGCAGTGGCTGCAGGCGACGCTCGATGCGCTCGCGTCGCATTCGCCGACGATGCTGTGCGTGACGCGCGAAGCGCTGCTGCGCGGCCGGCAGTCGACGCTTGCCGAGTCGTTCCGGATGGAACTCGGCATCGTGTCGCGCGCGATCGGTGAAGGGGATTTCCGCGAAGGCGTGCGCGCGTATCTCGTCGACAACGATCGTAAGCCGCGCTGGGCGCCGATGTCGCTCGCCGAGGTGCAAGCCGAGCGAGTCCGGCACTTTCTCGCGTCGCCGTGGAAGCCCGACGCGCATCCGCTTGCGTCGCTCGGCGACGCGTGAGGGAATTCCGTCGGCGCGGCATGCGCCTGAAAACGAAATCGGACAGCGCGAACGCTGTCCGACCGACTGGCACCGTGAAGTTACGCGCCCGTTAAGAAGAAGCCGTCGACGGCTCCGACAACCCCACCCACAGCCCCGCCGGCCAGGTAGCCGAGGACGGAGCCCGCCAGCGACGTCGCCGGCGCGCCGAGGCCTGCCGTGCCGTACTCGCCGGTGATCCAGCCGCCCAGCGCGGCGGTGTTCACCGCACCCGCCTGCGCACCGTTGACCAGACCGAGAACGGCGCCGATGAGGCCCGCGCCGGACACGGCGTCCACTTCCTGCATGTTGAGTTCTTGCATGATGAGTATTCCTTTCTTGTTGCATGCATACCAGATGCCCCTTCTGGCAGGGTTATCGGCCCGGACCGTCGCGGTCGCCGGCCAATCTCGCGTGTCGCGGCACGTCGGCGCATCGGGGTGCCGTCGCGCTGCGCAATATCTGGAATCCGGATCAACGGTGGTGACAGGAAGAGATTCTATATATGGAAAGATATTATCAATTGATTTTTATAGAATTTTATAAGTCTTTCTTGTCGGGATTGGAGTGGTTGGTTATGGAAATATTATTGTGGATTGATTTAATGTTTGAATGTGACGAACGGCTTTCTAAAGGCCGGGAGGGGGCTGAGTCGGGGGTGATGCCCCGGGTGGGAGCCGCATGTCATGGGGCTTAACAATTATATAACTATTTTCAACACTGAAAGATTTGACCGGGTCGAGAAAAAATATTGGGTTTTGCCCGTGGTTTGTGATTGAATGAGTGACTGTTGGATTGAATATTTTACGTAAATTAATTGCGCGACGAATTTCTCGGGTAATTTTTACGTGGCGACCTATTTCAATTCATCAATATTCAATAATTATCAACCGGGAAGTGCCATTGCCTTATGGCGATCGATAATCTTTTCCGCCCGGAAGCCCGGGAAGCACAACGCGCATCGACGCTGGGCGAGATCGTGCTGGTGCGTCCCGTGTCGTTCACGTTCCTGGTGGCCGCGGCCGTCTGCATGGCGCTCGGCGTCGTGCTGCTGTTCGCGTTCGGCAGCTATACGCGCCGCACGACGGTCGACGGCGTGGTCGTGCCCGATGCCGGCCTCGTCAAGGTCTACGCGCAGCAGTCGGGCACCGTGCTGCGCAAGGCCGTGGTCGAAGGCCAGCATGTGACGCGCGGGATGGTGCTGTATACGGTTTCCACCGACCTACAGAGCGCCACCGGAGGCCATACGCAGGCCGCGCTGATCGACCAGGCGCGGCAGCGCAAGTCGTCGCTGCTGCAACAAATCGACAAGACGCGGCTGTTGCAGCAGGACGAGCGCGACACACTACGGGCCAAGCTCGCGAGCCTGCACGCCGAACTCGCGGGCATCGACGATCAGCTCGCCGATCAACGCGCGCGCGCGTCCCTTGCCGCGGACGGCGTTGAGCGCTATCGGCGCCTGCTCAAGCAAGACTACATCTCGACCGACCAGTTTCAGCAACGCGAGGCCGATCTGCTCGATCAGCGCTCGAAGCTGCTGGGCCTGCAGCGCGACCGCGCGACCGTGTCGCAGGCGCTCGACGAGGCCACCAACGAATTCAACGGCCTGCCGCTCAAGCAGCAGAACCAGCTGTCGCAGATCGACCGCAACGTGATCGACGTCGATCAGACGCTGATCGAGAGCGAGGCGAAGCGCGAAATCGTCGTCACCGCGCCGGAGACGGGCGTCGCGACGGCCGTGATCGCCGAGCCGGGGCAGACGATCGACGCCGCGCATCCGGTCGCGAGCATCGTGCCGGACGGCGCGCGCTGGCAGGCGAACCTGTTCGTGCCGAGCGCGGCGGTCGGGTTCGTGCATGTCGGCGATGCCGTGCTGGTCCGCTATCAGGCCTATCCGTATCAGAAGTTCGGCCAGTACCGCGCGCGCGTAGCGTCGATCGCGCGCACCGCGCTGTCGGCCGCCGAGCTGTCGACGAGCGGCGCGCCCGCGGCCGGCGAAGGCTCGTTCTACCGGATCACCGTCGCGCTGGCGTCGCAGCACGTGACGGCCTACGGCCAGCCGCAGCCGTTGCAGGCCGGCATGGCGCTGCAGGCCGACATCCTGCAGGAGCGCAGGCGCCTGGTTGAATGGGTGCTCGAACCGCTGTACAGCCTCACCGGCAAACTCTGAACGTACCGATCATGTCCTTCCTCGACCGTCTCTCGTTCGGCGTCGGCAGCAAGCTGCCGATGATCCTGCAGACCGAAGCGACCGAATGCGGGCTCGCGTGTCTCGCGATGATCGCCGGCTACCACGGCCATCACGTGGACGTGGCGACGCTGCGCGGCCGCTTTCCGGTGTCGCTCAAAGGCACGGGCCTCGCGCGCGTGATCGAGATCGCGCAGCGGCTTGATCTCGGCACGCGCGCGCTGAAGCTCGATCTCGACCATCTCGGCCAGTTGCGGATGCCGTGCATCCTGCACTGGAACTTCAATCACTTCGTCGTGTTGAAGGAAGTGAACGGCAAGAGCGCGGTGATCCACGATCCCGCGCAGGGCATCCGCAAGCTGCCGCTCGACGTGCTGTCGCGTTCGTTCACCGGCGTCGCGCTGGAGCTGTGGCCGACGAGCGGTTTCGAGACGCGCGACGCGGCCCCCACGGTCAAGCTGCGCGCGCTGCTCGGCCCCGTGTCCGGGCTGTCGCGCTCGCTCGGCCAGGTGCTGGTGCTCGCGCTCGCGCTCGAAGTGTTCGCGCTGGTGCAGCCGTTCTTCCTGCAGTGGGTGATCGACGAGGTGATCGTCAGCGCCGATCGCGACCTGCTCACCGTGCTGGCGCTCGGCTTCGGCCTGTTGCTGCTGATGCAGCAGGCGACGAGCGCGATCCGCGCGTGGGCGCTGATGTACCTCGGCACGATGCTCAACGTGCAATGGCGCGCAAACGTTTTCTCGCATCTGTTGAGCCTTCCCGTGCGCTATTTCGAACGCCGGCACCTCGGCGACGTCGTGTCGCGCTTCGGCTCGATCGATACGATCCAGCAGACGCTGACCACGTCGTTCCTCACCGCGGTGATCGACGGGCTGATGACGATCGTCACGCTCGCGATGATGTTCGTGTACAGCCGCGTGCTCGGCTGCGTCGCGCTCGCGGCGATGACGCTGTATGCGCTGCTGCGCTGGCTCTGGTATCGGCCGCTGCGCCGTGCGACCGAAGAGCAGATCGTGCGGGCCGCGAAGCAGCAGAGTCACTTCCTCGAGACCGTGCGCGGCGTGAAGACGATCAAGCTGTTCGGCCGGCAGCACGAGCGTCGCGCGAGCTGGCTGTCGCTGCTGGTCGAGCAGGTCAATGCGGGGTTGCACGCGCAGAAGCTGCAACTGCTCTACCAGCAGCTCAACGGGCTGCTGTTCGGCATCGAAGGATTGCTGATCATCTGGCTCGGCGCGCGGATGGTGATGGACGGCCAGTTCACGGTCGGCGTGCTGATGGCGTTCAACGCCTATCGTGGGCAGTTCGATGGCCGCGTCGGCAGCCTGATCGACAAGTATTTCGAGGTCAAGATGCTGCAACTGCAGGGCGAGCGGCTCGCCGACATCGTGTTCGAACAACCGGAACCCGACGCGAGCCTGCGCCAGGTGCCGGGCGAAGCGGACGATCTCGCGGCGAGCATCGAGTTCGACGCGATCGGGTTTCGTTACGCGGACGGCGAGCCGACGGTGCTCGACGGCGTATCCTTCGCGATCGCGCCCGGCGAATCGGTCGCGCTCGTCGGGCCGTCCGGTTGCGGCAAGACGACGCTCGTCAACGTGCTGCTCGGCGTGCTGGACCCGACGGCGGGCAAGGTGCGGATCGGCGGCATCGACGTCGGCCGGCTCGGGCTCGACCGGCTGCGCTCGCTCGTGGGCACCGTGCTGCAGGACGACGCGCTGTTCGCGGGCTCGATCGCCGACAACATCAGCTTCTTCGATCCGGACGCCGACCTGCGGTGGATCGCCGAGTGCGGGCAGCTCGCGGCGGTGCACGCGGATATCGTCGCGATGCCGATGGGCTACAACACGCTGGTCGGCGACATGGGCACCGTGCTGTCCGGCGGGCAGAAGCAGCGCGTGCTGCTCGCGCGCGCGCTGTACAAGCGGCCGAAGATCCTCGTGCTCGACGAGGCGACGAGCCATCTCGACCTGCACCGCGAGCAACAGGTCAACGCGGCCGTCGGCGCGCTGCGGATGACGCGCGTGATCGTCGCGCACCGGCCGGAGACGATCGCGTCCGCCGAGCGCGTCGTGATGCTGGACGGCGGCCGGATCGTGCTCGACCGGCCGACGGCGCCGCGCGCGCCGACTTCGACTTCGACTCCGCCTTCGCCTTCGCCTTCGTCCCCATCTCCGTCCTTGTCCCCGATCATCGCGGAGCAGGCCGGCCGATGAAACGCATGCTGCTGCTCGCCACGATCATGTGCGCAACCGCTGCCGACGCGCAGATGCTCGACGTATTCCGCACGCGCGAGGACGTGTCGGCCGGGCCCGCCACCCCGTTGCTGGTCGACGCGTCGTGCCGCCCGATACCGGACGACCGCCCGCTCGAGCTCGACGATGCGATCCTGCAGGCGATCTGCACGCATCCGCAGGCGCGCGAGGCATGGGCGAACGCGCGCGCACAAGCGGCTGCCGTCGGCGCCGCCGAGGCCGCCTATCTGCCGACGCTGAACGCGACGGCCGGTATTGAGCGCGACAAGCTGTCGACGACCTACGACTACAGCGCGCTCGGTCTCGGCTCGCAGACCCAGTCGCAGCAGTCGACCAGCAAGTACGGAACGCTCAACCTGAGCTGGGTGCTGCTCGATTTCGGCAAGCGCGGTGCCGCGCTGCGGCATGCGCGTGCGCTGCTCGCGGCGGCCAACGACGCGCAGGGCGATGCATTGCAGACGGTATTTTTCGATGCCGCGCAGGCATACTACGCGGTGCAGAGCGCGCGAGCCTCCGTCGATGCGGCGGAGCAGGCGGAACGCATCGCGAGCGACAGCCTCGCGGCGACCAAGGCGAAACACGACGCCGGCGCCGGCACGCTGAGCGACCAGTTGCAGGCGCAGACGCTGTATCGCCGCGCGGTGCTCGACCGTGTCAGCGCCGAAGGCGACGCACGCGTGGCGGCGGGCGCGCTCGCGGTCGCGATGGGGCGCGATGCGAACGCGCCGGTGCGGATCGCCGCGCCGCAGTCCGTTCGGAACGTGACAGACGAGGCCGAGACCGAGGCCGTTGAAGTCGATCGTCTGATCGCGGAAGCAATGGATCGCAATCCGAAACTTCTGGCGGCACGCGCGCAACTGGACGCGGCCCGCGCGAACGTCGACGCCGCGCGCGCGCAGGGCCGGCCGACGGTATCGTTGACGGGCAGCCTGACGCAAAACAATCCGTCGTACCAGCAGCAACCCGAATCGTTTCCGATCTCGCGCAGCCACGGCAGCTCGATCGGCATTCAGGTGACGATTCCGTTGTTCGAGGGCTTCGCGTCCGGCTATCGCGTCGCTCAGGCCGAGGCGCAGGCCGACGGGCAGGCGGCGGAGGTGCGCAATACCGAGCTGCAAGTGTCGCTCGACGTGTGGAAAAGCTATCAGGAATTGCGGGCCGATACGACGAATCTGACGACGTCCGGCGCGCTGCTGGACGACGCGCAGCGCTCGCTCGACATCGCGCGCGGACGCTACGACGAAGGTGTCGGCGGCTTCACCGAACTGCTGAATGCGCAGACGGCGTTCGTCGATGCGCGCAAGCAGCGCGTGCTCGCCGTGTCGAAATGGCGAACCGCGCGCCTCAGGCTCGCGGCCGGCCTCGGGAAATTAGGGTTGTCGACAGACAAATAGGGGAGCGCTGCGTGAAATGAATTCGTAATATAGCTACCTTGACAATGCCGCGCGATCTGCTTGAGACTGCTCAAAGCCGCGCGGCCGTCCCCGGTAGCGCCGGTCGCATCTTGTATCGTCTGTTCCAACCGCAGTGACACGCAGTGCTTGGAGGCTTCGAGATGAACAAGAAGAATGCCGCGGCTATCTGGATCCTGATCGCGATGCTGATCGGGATCGCGATCGGCTACATGATCTTCACCAACTCGCCCGACAAGAAGGCCGCGACCGAAATCGCCGGCTACATCTCGCTCGTGTCGGACGTGTTCCTGCGGCTGATCAAGATGGTGATCGGCCCGCTCGTGTTCTCGACGCTGGTGGTCGGCATCGCGCACATGGGCGACGCGGCGTCGGTCGGACGCGTATTCGCGAAGGCGCTGGGCTGGTTCGTCACCGCGTCGCTGCTCTCGCTGCTGCTCGGCCTGTTCATGGCCAACATGCTCAGGCCCGGCGAGAACCTCGGGCTGCCGCTGCCCGACATCGGCGCGTCGGCCAACCTCGCGACGTCCAAGTTCACGCTGAAGGATTTCGTCGGCCACATGGTGCCGCGATCCTTCGCCGAAGCGATGGCCAACAACGAGATCCTGCAGATCGTCGTGTTCTCGATGTTCTTCGGCATCGCGCTGTCCGCGCTCGGCGACAAGGGCAAGATCCTGGTGGCCGCGATCGACCAGCTGTCGCACGTGATGCTGAAGATCACCGGCTACGTGATGAAGCTCGCGCCGCTGGCGGTGCTGTCCGCGATGGCCGCGACCGTCGCGGTCAACGGGCTGTCGATCCTGGTGAAATTCGCGGTGTTCATGGGCGACTTCTACGTCAGCCTGTTCCTGCTGTGGGCGGTGCTCACGGGCGCCGGCCTGCTGTTTCTCGGGCCGCGCGTGTTCAAGCTGCTGTCGCTGATCAAGGAAGCGTTCATGCTGTCGTTCGCGACCGCCAGCTCGGAAGCCGCGTATCCGAAGATCCTCGACGCGCTCGACCGTTTCGGCGTGCGGCGCAAGATCTCGAGCTTCGTGATGCCGATGGGCTACTCGTTCAACCTCGACGGCTCGATGATGTATTGCACGTTCGCGTCGCTGTTCATCGCGCAGGCCTACGACATCCACCTGTCGCTCGGCACGCAGATCACGATGCTGCTGGTGCTGATGCTGACGTCCAAGGGCATGGCCGGCGTGCCGCGTGCGTCGCTCGTCGTGATCGCCGCGACACTGAGCCAGTTCCACCTGCCGGAGGCGGGGCTGCTGCTGATCATCGGCGTCGATACGTTCCTCGACATGGGCCGCTCGGCGACCAATGCGGTGGGCAACTCGATCGCGAGCGCGGTGGTCGCGAAGTGGGAAGGGGAGCTGATGTCGGCCGAGGAAGCGGCCGCCAACGCGGCGCGCATCGATGCCGAACTCGAAGCGTCGCTCGCGCATCCGGCTGGGTCCTGACGCGGAGATCGGGCGATGAAGATGCGGCGATTCTGGTCGGTGCTGACCGTCGCGTGCCTGCTGGCGGCCGGTTCCGCGGCGCGCGCGCAGGAGCAGGACGCACTGCCTTCCGGCACGGACGCCGACCGCGCGGCGCCGGCCACGCTGACCGGCACGCTCGCGAAGGTGCGCAACACGGGCACCATCGCGCTCGGCTACCGCGACGCGTCGATTCCATTTTCCTATCTCAATGCGCGCAAGGAGCCGATCGGCTACTCGATCGAGCTCTGCAAGGCGCTGGTGTCCGCGATCGAGGACGCGATCAACAAGAGCGTGGCCATTCAGTGGGTGCCCGTCACGCCCGAGAACCGGATCGACGCGGTGGTCAGCGGGCGGATCGACCTCGAATGCGGCTCCACGACCAGCAACCTCGAGCGCCAGAAGCGCGTCGCGTTCTCGCCGATCATCTTCGTGGCCGGCACGAAGGTGATGGTGAGAAAGGGCTCGCCGATTTCTTCGTTCCGCGATCTGGCGGGGCGGAAGGTCGCGGTGACGGCCGGCACCACGAACGAGAAGGCACTGCGTGACCTGGACCGCCGATTCAAGCTCGGGATCCAGCTGCAGGTGGTGGCCGACCATGCGCAGGGCTTCGCGCAGGTCGCCGGCGGCCAGGCCGATGCGTTCGCCACCGACGACGTGCTGCTGTACGGCCTGATCGCCGAGAATGCCGGCAAGGGCGGCGAGTATCGGGTCGTCGGCGACTATCTGTCGTACGACCCGTACGGGATCATGTTTCGCAAGAACGATCCGCAACTCGCGCAGGTCGTGAAGGATACGTTTCAGGAACTCGCGGCGGACGGCGAGATCGAGCGTCAATACAAACGCTGGTTCTTGCGCCGCCTGCCGTCGGGCACCAGCCTCGACCTGCCGATGAGTGCGCAGCTCGAGACGATCATCGACGCGATCGCGGGCGGCGCGCCGCAGTAAGCCCGCGGGTGAGCCGCGGGTGAGCCGCGGCGCCCGCGCCCGCCGGCGGCATCAGAACGGCCAGAACAGGAAGCGCCGGTGCCGCCGCGGATGGGTTGTTGCGCGAGGCGGCCGGATTTCCGGGTAGAACTGCGCGCGCGGGTCGATCACGCGCGCGCGCAGCGCCATGTCGTAGAACGCGCCGACCATCGGCAGCGCGCTGTGCGCGCCTTCGCCCCAGTAATCGTCGCCGAGCGTCACGCGCGCGTCGTCGAAGCCGACCCACGCGCCCGCGACCAATTGCGGGTGCATCAGGATGAACCAGCTGTCCGTGTCGTCCTGCGTCGTGCCCGTCTTGCCGGCGACGTCGGCGCGAATGCCGAAGCGCGTGCGGATGCCCGCGCCGGTGCCACGGGTCACGACGTCGCGCATCACGTCGACGAGCGTTTGCGCGGCGCCGGCGGGCAGCGCCTGTTCCGGCGCGACGCTCGGAAATTCGGCGAGCACCTTGCCGTCGTGATCCTCGATCCGCGTGACCATGCGCGGCGCCACATACGCGCCGCGGTTCGCGATCGTGCCGTACGCGGAGACCATCTCCTTCAGCGTGACCGGGCTCGTGCCGAGCGCGAGCGACGGCACCGCGTCGAGCGGGCTCTCGCGCACGCCCATCGCGCGCGCGAGCCGCGCGACCTTCGCGGGGCCTTCCTTTTCCATCAACTGGGCGGTGACGCGGTTGCGCGAATACGCGAGCGCGTCGCGCAGCGTCATCGGCCGGCCGGTTGCCGGCTCCGCGTCGGTCGGTCGCCATACCGCGTGCGCGGACAGCGGGATCGCGACGTTCCGGTCGACGATCGTGTCGGTCGGCCGCGCGCCGTCCGCGAACGCGGCGCCGTAGACGAACGCCTTGAACGTCGAGCCCGGCTGACGCCGGGCCTGCTGCACGTGGTCGAACGGCTCGTCGGCGAAGTCGCGGCTGCCGACCCAGGCCTTGATGTCGCCGTTGTGCGGATCGATCGCGACGAAGCCAGCCTGGATCCGCGTCTTGTCGCGGCACAGCGCCTGGACGAATGCCGCGTTCGTGCCGAGCTGCGTGAGCGCGGCACGATCCGATTGGCCGGCGTCGCGCGCGGCGCGATAGTCGGGCGTCTGCCGGATGAACGACTGGAACAGGCCGTTACCCGGCCAGCAGCCGGTGCGCGCGTTCCACGCGTCGTTCGCGATCGACTGCAACTGGCTCGTCTGCCAGTCCATCGCCTGCGTCGCCATCGCCTGCAGCCTCGAGTCGATCGTCGTGCGCACGACGAGCCCATCCGAATAGATGTTGTAGCCGTTGCGGTCGGCCCATCCGATCAGCCATTTGCGCAATTGCGCGGAAAAATGCGGCGCCGGGCCCGGCGGCTCGGTCTGCCGCTCGAAGTCGACGTCCAGCGGCTGCCGCGTCAACCGCGCCAGCGCGGCGGGCGTGAGCTTGCCGTACTTGTTCATCTGCCCGAGCACCGTGTTGCGCCGCTGCAGCGCGCGCTCCGGGTTCAGCACCGGGTTGTACGCGCTGTTGGCCTTCAGCATCCCGACGAGCGTCGCGCTGTCGAGCACGTCGAGCTGATCGGCCGATTTGCCGAAGTACGTGCGCGCGGCCATCTCGACGCCGTATGCGTTGTACAGAAACGGCACCGTGTTCAGGTACGTTTCGAGGATCTGGTCCTTGCTGTACACGGCTTCGATCTTCAGCGCGGTGATCGCTTCCTTCAGCTTGCGCGTGAGCGTCGGCGCGCGGCCGATCTCGTCAGGGTACAGATTGCGCGCGAGCTGCTGTGTGATCGTCGAGCCGCCCTGACGGTCGCCGGAGAACGTGTGCAGCGCGGCCGACGCGGTGCGCTTCCAGTCGAGCCCGTGATGCTGATAGAAGCGGCGGTCCTCGGTCGCGATCAGCGCGTCGACCATGTACGGCGAAATCCGCGACAGCGGCACCCACTCGCGATTGACCGGCTTGAACTCGTCGAGCAGCTTGCCGTCCGCGGACACGATCAGCGCGGGCCGGTCGACACGCGCCTTGCGGATGTCGCCGATGCTCGGCGTGAACGGGATCAGCGCGAGCACGTACGCGACGAACAACGCCGGCAGCACGGCGAGCGTCAGCGCGATGCCGCGCCGCGTCGGGTGACGCACGCGCCGCAGCACGCCGGCGAGGGCGAGTCCGGTTGTGGTGCGGACGGCGGCGGCCAGCGGTCGGATGCGGGCGAGCCACCGTGCGCATTGCTCACGAAACAACGATACGTATCGGCGATTCACGGTGGCGGGGCGCTGACGGAAAAGGCGCGATCGTACCAAAGCGGAACGGCGTTTCCGTCGTCAAAACGGGACGGCGGCACGCCGCATTAACAGACGATTACAACTGTTTCGCGTCGACAACGTGTTGGTATCATGCACGTTCGCGCCGCCCGGCCGTGCCAACCCCGACATGCTCCGAACCACGATGATCACTCCCGCTTCCTCCTCCGCTCTCGACCCTGCGCTCGACATGGTCATTTTCGGCGGCGCCGGCGATCTGTCCGCGCGCAAGCTGCTTCCGGCGCTGTACATGGCGCATCTGCACGACAGCCTGCCCGCCGAGACGCGCATCATCGCGGTGGGCCGCGCCGACTGGACGCGCGAGCAGTATCTGAACTTCGTCGAGGAGCGCTCGCGGCCGTTCGTCGACAACCACGCGCTGAACGACCAGGCGTGGGAGAGCTTCCTCGCGCGCTTCGACTATGCGCGCGTCGACATCAGCGTCGCGGATACGTACGGCCATCTCGCCGAGAAGACGCGCGGCGATGCGCTGCGCGTGTTCTATCTCGCGACCGCGCCGAACCTGTTCGAAACCGTGTGCGACAACCTCGCCGCGTGCGGGCTCATCGACGACCGCGCGCGCGTCGTGCTCGAGAAGCCGCTCGGGCACGACCTCGCATCGGCGAAGGCGATCAACGCGTCGGTCGGCCGCCACTTTCCGGAAGACCGGATCTACCGGATCGACCACTACCTCGGCAAGGAGACCGTGCAGAACCTGATGGTGCTGCGCTTCGGCAATGCGATCTTCGGGCCGCTGTGGCAGGCGCCGTACATCCGCAGCGTGCAGATCACGGTCGCGGAGTCGGTCGGCGTCGGCAGCCGCGCGGGCTTCTACGACGGCACCGGCGCGATGCGCGACATGATCCAGAACCATCTGCTGCAACTGCTGTGCATCGTCGCGATGGAGCCGCCGGTGTCGCTCGATCCCGATGCGGTGCGCGACGAGAAGCTGAAGGTGCTGCGCTCGCTGCGGCCGATGACGATCGAGACGATTTCCCGCGATACGGTGCGCGGGCAATATGCGGCGGGCGCGGTGGACGGCGAGTCGGTCAAGGGATACCTGGACGAGGCGGGCGTGCCGGCCGGCAGCGTGACGGAGACGTTCGTCGCGTTGCGCGCGCAGCTCAACAACTGGCGCTGGGCGAACGTGCCGTTCTTTCTGCGGACCGGCAAGCGCCTGCGCGATCGCCGCTCGGAGATCGTGATCGAGTTCGCGGACATGCCGTTCTCGATCATTCCGCGCGGGCCGTACGCGCACGCGAACCGCCTCGTGATCCAGCTCCAGCCGGAGGAATCGATCCAGTTGCAGATGCTCGCGAAGGAGCCGGGCAGCGGCATGCACGTGCTGCCGGTGAGCCTCAACCTGGACTTGCAGCAGGCGCTGGCCGGGCGCCGGGCCGAGGCTTACGAGCGCCTGCTCGTCGACGTGATTCGCGGGCGCCTCACGCATTTCATGCGCTGCGACGAGCTCGAGGCCGCATGGGCGTGGGTCGAGCCGATCCTCAGCGGCTGGAAGGCGCTAGGCGACAAGCCGCGCAGCTATATCTCCGGCACGTATGGGCCGGCCGCGTCGTCCGCGTTGATGGCCCGCGAAAACATGGTGTGGGCGGAAGAGGCCTGAGGCCGCCGAACGCCGGGCGCGCGATGGCGGCCGGCCCGCCGCCGCCCGCCGCTGCCTGCCGTAACCGCCTGGCGAGCACCCGCCGTCACCACCTGGCGCGCACCCGCCGTCACCGCCCGACGAGCACCCGATGCCCCGCATCGGCCGGCAGCAGCACGCTGTCGACCACGGCCAGCAACGCCAGCCCGGCGATCAGCCAGAACGCGAGCCGGAAATCCGCGGCGCTCGCGAGGCCGGCCGCGGTGCCGCGCATCCGCTCGGCAACCGACAGCGCGAGCGCGCCGATCGCGATCCCCAGCCCGCCGTTCATCTGCTGAAGCACCGAGAACAGCGTGTTCGCGTCGCGCACCTGTGACGGCGGCACGTCCGCGAAGCCGATCGTGTTGAGCGCGGTGAATTGCATCGAGCGGGTCATGCCGGTGACGAACAGCAGCGCGCAGACGAGCCAGTGCGGCGTCGACGCCGCCAATTGCGCGACCGCGACGAACCCGGCGGCGACCAGCAGCCCGTTGCCGACCAGCACGTTACGGAATCCGAAGCGATGCATGATCCACGTCGTGCCGGGCTTGATCGCGAGATTGCCCGCGAACAGCCACAGCAGCAGCGTGCCGGCCTGCACCGCGCTGTAGCCGAAGCCGATCTGGAACATCAGCGGCAGCAGGAACGGCGCGGTGCTGATCGCGATCCGGAACAGCGAGCCGCCGACCGCGGTGGTGCGGAACGTGCGCACCGCCAGTGGCCCGAGTCCGAACAGCGGATGCGTGGCGCGCCGGAGGTGGCGCACCGTCAGCAGCAGCAACGCGATGCCGGCGCCGAGCACGCCGAGCGACAGCGCGTGCGGGACGTCCGCGCGGCTGACCGCCTCGATCCCCGCCATGAAGAGCCCGAACCCGAGTGCGCTCAGCGCGAAGCCGGCGAGATCGAACTGCTGCCGCTGCGGTGGGCCGTTGCGGATCAGCGCGAGCGCCGCGACGAACGCCGCGACGCCGAGCGGCAGATTGAGCAGGAAGATCCAGTGCCAGCTCCAGTGCGTGCTGATCCAGCCGCCGACCGGCGGGCCGAGGATCGGCGCGACCAGCGCGGGCCAGGTCAGGATCGCGATCGCGCGGACGAGCTCTTCCTTCGGTGTTTCCCGCATCACGACGAGCCGCCCGACCGGCACCATCATCGATCCGCCGAGGCCCTGCAACGCGCGCGCGGCGGTGAAGCTCCACAGGCCCTGACTTGCCGCGCACAGCAGCGAAGCGAGCGTGAACACGACGATCGCGGCGCCGAAGATCCGGCGCGCGCCGAAGCGGTCGGCGGCCCAGCCGCTGATCGGGATGAACACCGTCAGCGCGACCAGGTACGCGGACACGCCGACCGACAGGTACGCGGGCGCGGTGCCGAAGTCGCGCGCCATCGCGGGCAGCGACGTCGCGATGACGGTCGCGTCGAGGTTCTCCATGAAGAACACGCCGGCGACGAGCAGCGCGATCGCCATCCGCTGCTCGTTCTGTCGGTCGTTCGAACCGCGCCGGGGCGTATCGTCCATCGAGCTCATGCGCGCATTTGCAGATCGGCCATGATCTGCTCCGCGAGAAAGTCGCACGGCGGCCGCTTCGATTTCGTGCTGCGCGCGAGAATCAGCTCGAGCGGCGGCAGGTCGGGCAGCCCGTGCGTGCGCCCGAGCACCGTCAGTTGCGCGGGCACCGCGCACCGCGCGAGCGGCGCGACCGCGAGCCCCGCCTCGACCATGCTGACGAGCCCGAGCAGGCTCGGGCTCTCGTAAGACGTCCGGTACGGGATCTTCGCGCGCTCGAGGCTGAGGATCGCGTGCTCGCGCGCGACGCTGCCGGGCAGGAACACCGCGATCGGCACCGGCCGTTCCTCCCACACGCGCGGGCCGTTCGCCATCGCGGCCCAGACCATCGGCTCGTGGCGGACGAACTCGCCGGACAGCCCCTTCACGCGCGTGCCGCAGACGAGGTCGACGGTGCCGTTCTTGATCAGCGGCGCGAGCGCGACGCTTGGCAGCCCCATCACCTGGATCTCGACCTTCGGATACGACGCGGAAAACTTTTTCAGCACGGACGGCAGCAGCGACGACGCGTAATCGTCCGGCACGCCGATCACGACCTTGCCGGTCACGTCCGGCCGCACGACGGCCGCCCACGCCTCGTCGCGCAGCGCGAGCATCCGCCTCGCGAAGCCGAGCAGCACCTCGCCCTCGCGCGTCGGGACGATGCTGCGCGGGCGCCGCACGAACAGTTGCCGGCCGAGCGCGTCCTCCAGGCTCTTGATCTGCATGCTGACAGCGGACTGCGAGCGGTTCACGGCTTCGGCGGCGCGGCTCATGTTGCCGGTCTCCGCGACCGCGATGACGGTGGCGAGCACGTCATGATCGAGCATCTTCATGGGTATCAGGAAAACTGAATGCGACGATCAGTATTATGCGATTTTATTGTCGGCGCGTGTCTGCGATAGTTCCGGCTCGCGAATGCCGCCGTTGTCGTTGATGCAATGTGGCAGGCGCTTAAAACGAACGATTCGACATCCCGATTTTCCGTTTCCATCCAGGAGCAACGATGATTGCCAACCCGATCCAGCCGGAATTCTTCGACGTGTTCGCCGAGCCCGGCGACTGGCCCGCCGACGCGGCGCCGGCCGACGACGCGCGACTGTCGTCGTATCTGGCGGCGCTGCAGGAGCCGACCGCGTCGCTCGTCGGGCAGGGCGATCGTCCGGACGTCGCGACGGTCGCGATTCTCGGGTACAACTGAGCGGCGGCCGGCCGGCGCTACGGCCGAAGCGGTGGCAGTATTACGGGTCGGCGTCATGCGCGCATGCGGTGACGCCGAACGCGATTCCGGGGTCGCGTAGTCAACCGAATACAAGGAGAACACATTGGCGCACGGCAATCTTCGTCTCTACGTGGACGCGCAATTCACGAGCCCTTATGCGATGTCGGTTTTCGTCGCGCTTCACGAAAAATCGCTGCCGTTCGAATTGCTGACCGTCGATCTGCACCAACGCGCGAATCACGCGTCCGATTACGCGGCGACGTCGCTCACACAGCGCGTGCCGACGTTGGTGCACGACGGCTTCGCGTTGTCGGAGTCGTCCGCGATCACCGAATATCTGGACGAGACGTTTCCGGGAGCGCGCCTTTATCCGGTCGACCGGCAGCAACGCGCGCGGGCGCGCCAGATTCAGGCGTGGCTGCGCAGCGACCTGATGTCGGTCCGCGCGGAGCGGTCGACGGAGGTCGTGTTCTATGGAGCGCCGGCGGCGCCGCTGTCCGATGCGGCGCAGGCCGCCGCCCGCAAGCTGTTCGCGGCGGCCCAGACGCTGCTAGCGTCCGGCGAAACGAATCTGTTCGGCGAGTGGTGCATCGCCGATGCGGATCTGACACTGATGCTCAACCGTCTCGTGCTGAACGGCGATCCGGTGCCGCAGCGGCTCGCGGACTATGCGAAGCATCAGTGGCAGCGGCCGTCGGTGCAGCGCTGGGTGACACTGGAGCGGCCGCCGCGCTGAGCGCGCGGCGTCGCGTATCGCGACGTTCGAATCGACCACAACGGGGAGCCGCGGTCCATGCAAGTCATCGTCGTAGGATCGGGCAAGCTCGCGACCGAACTGCTCGATTCGATCGAGCCGGGCGACGCGTTTGATCTGATGCCGTGGTCCGGCAAGAAGCCGGCCGGCGAACGATCGATCGTCGTCCATGCGGGCTCGGGCCGCGAGCTGTCCGAGGTCGTCGCGTTTTGCCGGGCCACCGCGTCGACGCTCGTCGAGCTGTCGACGGGCTCGGCGATCGAAGGCGCGCGCCCTGACTTCCCGGTCGTGCTGTGCCCGAACACCAATATCCTGATGCTGAAATTCATGCACATGCTCGAGACGAGCGGGCATCTGTTTCGCGGCTATGGGATCAGCGTCGTCGAATCGCATCAGGCGTCGAAGACGTCGGTGCCGGGTACGGCCGTCGACATCGCGCGTTCGCTCGGGCTCGCCGATGATGAGATCCGATCCGTCAGAAATCCGGATGTTCAGCGCGAGCAACTTGGAATTCCTGACGATCAGCTCGCGCGTCATGCGTTTCACCGAATCCGGATCGAGGATGGTGCAGGCAGCATCGAGATGGACACGCGCGTGTATGGCGCGTCGCCGTATGCGGACGGCGTGTCGCGGATCGTCGACGCGGTGTGCCGGCACGATCTCGAGCCGCGTATCCATTCGGTGATGGAACTGGTGGCGAACGGGTGGGTTTGAGTGGTGCGGAGGCTCGCGGCCTCTGGCTGGTTCGCGCGGACGCCGCCTTGCCGCGCAGGCACCGCTCGGCTCGCCGACGATTTGCGCGATCATCGGCGACCGCATGATCAGTTCCAATCGGTGATGCAGACACCGGCCCCAAGCTCACGAAATCGGCAAGTGGCGTAAACAAGCACATGAATAAAGTAGAGTGCAGTGACTTGCAGGAATCGATCGACGCAATCAAGTCCTTCATGGCTTCAGGGCCGAATTCGAAGTATGTGTACGACAATTTCCGTGCTGGCGGGTCGGGAACTGCGGGAATTCGAATTGGTGGATCGCGATTCTGGCTGTCACGTACTGGCAAGGAGTTGGTCGATGCAAATCCGTAACACGATGTCTGCCGCCCGAGCGGTGGTGGCTTGCGTCTTGGCGTGCTGGCAGACGCTGTCAGTTGCAAATCCGGTTTTACACCTCGAAATCGGCAAACTGAAAATTCGTCAGCAAGAGGGCGCGTTCATCCAGTTCGACACGACAGATGGCAAGTCGGTTCGTGTTGGTGATCGAGCTGGGGCCCAATGGCCGCCAATCGCGACTGATAGTGAGGGGATGTTCTATATCGGCGACAAAATTCTATCTTCGCGCACGGGTCGACTTGTTGCCGACGAGCACAATGCGAGGCTTGTGATCTTGGGGGCTCACTACCGGATTCAACCCGATACTGCCGGTAAAGTTCTTCACATCACGCACGGAGCGCACTCTTGTGTATTCACGCCAAGCGAGTTAGGCCTTCGTACCAGAGACGGAATGCAGTCGATGGATTTGCTGAAGAATGAGTCGATTCGCTTTGTCGATGCGAATGGACCGTTGGTCGGCCTTATCACGTTGTTGGGGGATAGTCCGGCAGATACCCGTTACCGCGCGGTGAAGATTGCCGTTGGTTCGTGCCGTGTCGTGTCGTCCGCGGATCTCGGGAATCCTGACAATCTGGTCGACCTTGGGTGGTCTGAAGCGGGACACTGGTGGCTTGTCGGGTCGATTGAGAATACATTGCTGTTGTCAAACGATGGGGAGCACTGGTCTACAAGGACGTTACCCGATACCGTTTCCGAGTTGATGAGCGCCTATGTGGAAAACGATCGGCGCATCTGGTTGGCCGCGGTTGATAGTCGGCTTCCGCTTGACGCGGGGCCATTGATTGTTTTTTCATCGGACGGCGGGAAGACATGGACTCCTCTGAAATGGGGTGATCCACTGATCAAAGAGGTTCCTTCGTTCTGGCTCGATGGACAAATGCGTGCTCGAGGCAAGGAGACTGACTAGCTTTGCCGGTAGCATAGGGCAGTGCATGCAATTGTCGCTCGTAAGGGCGATGAAGTATCGTGCCCTCAGCATCTGGACGTCAACCGAATCTGATCAAGGAGGGTGACGAATCGGTGACCAACAATGGCGTCCCAATCGCCCGGCATGACAGTCGGACAACCAGCGATTGCAGTACGTTATCGACCGTATCGGCTTGCTATTGCGGTCCAATCCGATGCAGGACGCGCTCATTCCTCATCCGCGCATGCGCTTGACTCGCGAGGTCCGTCGATCCTGGGGATCGCTTCGCGAGTCGTTTGCGATGACGCATATCGATATGGCCGACGCATGCCCACCGAAGATCCGTCGAATTACGTCGCACATCACTTGCAGGATTTTTCGTCGATGACGCTGCACGTACAGGCGCCCATCGACTTCTGGAATCCCTACACGCTGGCGGCGCTCGGCGTGCTCGCCGCGCTGGTCGCGTATCAGGCCGCGCGCAAGGGCGATACCCTGCTGTTCGGCATGACGCCGCCGATGAGCGCGGGGCGACGCTTGTCTCTGTTCTGGTCTTGCCTCTGGCGGCAAATTCTCGTGATGTTGCCCGTGTACGTATTCGGCCTGCTCGTAACGATATTACTGAGCCTGAGCCTCAGGGCCATCTGGGACATGCCGCCTTCCGCGGCGCCGGCAATGCTGCAGTCCTACGGGCGGATGCTGTTCATCGACGGGATCGTCTGCTTCGTCGCGCTCGTTCCGTTGACCGGATACGCGGTGCGGCGCGGGTTTCGCGCACATGCGCTCGCGTCGTCCGCGCCGACGACGTTCCGGCAGGCGTTGTTGCTTGGCTGCACAACGGTATTCTGGGGTGTCGTCGCCGAGTTGCTGATCGGCGCGCTGCTGCTTTCGTTTCAGGGGCCGGTGGCGGAAGCGGTTCGTATCGTGCTGCTCGCGCTCGGCGGGATGTACGTCGTGCTGCCGCGGCAGATGCGTCGGGTGGCGGGTTTCGACGGCGGTTGATCATAAGGTTTCGCTCGATGCCGCGCGAAACTTCGCCCACCCGCCCCCGCGCCTCAATGATTGTGCCGAACGTTCGACGCAACCGTCCGCCGAGGCGCCGTCTTCCGGCTCAGCAACAGCGTAACGATCGCCGACAACGCGAGCGTCGCGGCCACGACGTAGAGCCCCGCCGCATAACCGCCGGTCCGGTTCTTCAGCCAGCCGATCGCGAACGGGCCGACGAACCCGCCCAGATTGCCGATCGAGTTGATCATCGCGATCCCGGCGGCCGCGCCGGTGCCCGACAGGAACGTGCTCGGCATCGCCCATAGCGGCGCCTTCGCGGCGCTGATTCCCACGTTCACGACGACCAGCGCCAGCACCGTCAGCAGCGCAGTGTTCGTCTGACCCGCGAACGCGAAGCCGACGCACGCAAGCACGCACGGAATGACGACGTGCCACGTGCGTTCGCCGGTGCGGTCCGAATGCCGTGCCCAGACGATCATCGCGACGATCGCGGCCACGCTCGGCACGCCGTTGAGCAGGCCGGTCTGCCACGCGCTGAAGCCGAACTGCCGGATCATCAGCGGCGCCCACAGGCCGAGCGTGTAGAGTCCGGCCGATGTGCCGAAGTAGATCAGCGCGAGCGCAAGCACGCGCGCGTCGCGCAGCGCATGGAGCGCGCCGGCCGTATGCCCGGCGTTCGCGTGGCGCGTGTCCGCCTCGGCCTTCAGCTTCGCGAGCAGCCAGTCGCGCTCGTCGGCATTCAGCCAACTCGCCTTCGACGGCGTATCGATCAGGTATTTCAGCACCGCGAAGCCGAGTAGCACCGCCGGCAGCGCTTCGAGCACGTACAGCGTCTGCCAGTCGGCGAGCCCGAAGATCGGCGGCAACTGCATGATCGCGCCCGAGACCGGCGAGCCGATCGCGGTCGAGATCGGCGCGGCCGCCATGAACCACGCGGCCGCGACCGCGCGCTGCTTCGCCGGAAACCACAGGCTCAGGTACAGAATGATGCCGGGGAAGAAGCCCGCCTCGGCGACGCCGAGCAGAAAGCGCAGCGCATAGAAGCTGGTCGGGCCCGTGACGAACGCGGACGCGGCCGACACGATGCCCCACGTGATCATCACGCGCGCGATCCAGATGCGCGCGCCGACGCGATGGAGAATCAGGTTCGACGGCACTTCGAACAGAAAGTAGCCGATGAAGAACAGCCCGCCGCCGAAGCCGAACGCGGTCGGCGACAGGCCGATCGCCTTGTTCATCGACATCGCGGCGAAACCGACGTTCACGCGATCGAGAAAACTGACGAAGTAGAGCAGCATCACGAACGGGATGATGCGCCACATCAGTTTCCGCGATACGCGGCGCTCGAGATCGGATTGCATGTGTGTCTCCTCCTTGGAGGTTGCGCGGTGCATGGCCGCATCGATCCGGACGCGCGTCGCCGGCGGCGCGCGCGTTCCCCGCGAGCCGGCGATTACGCGTGGATTTCCGCGCGCTCGACGAGATCGCAGACGGCGGCCGTCACCTCGGCGGTCGTCGCGTTGCCGCCGAGGTCGCGCGTGTGGCGCGCGGGGTCCGCGGTCACCGCTTCGATCGCACGCATCACGCGCGCGGCGGCTTCCGTTTCACCGAGATGCTCGAGCAGCATCACGACCGACCAGAACGTGCCGATCGGGTTCGCGAGCCCCTTGCCCATGATGTCGAACGCGGAGCCGTGGATCGGCTCGAACATCGACGGATAGCGGCGTTCCGGATCGATGTTGCCGGTCGGCGCGATCCCGAGGCTGCCCGCGAGCGCGGCCGCGAGGTCGCTCAGGATGTCCGCGTGCAGGTTCGTCGCGACGATCGTGTCGAGCGACGCCGGCCGATTGACCATGCGCGCGGTCGCCGCGTCGACGAGTTCCTTGTCCCAGGTCACGTCCGGGAATTCCTTCGAGATCGCGGTCGCGATCTCGTCCCACATCACCATCGCGTGACGCTGCGCGTTGCTCTTCGTGATCACGGTCAGCAGCTTGCGCGGCCGCGACTGCGCGAGACGGAACGCGAAGCGCATGATGCGTTCGACGCCGGCGCGCGTGAGGATCGACACGTCGGTCGCGGCCTCGATCGGATGCCCCTGATGCACGCGGCCGCCGACGCCCGCGTATTCGCCTTCCGAGTTCTCGCGCACGATCACCCAGTTCAGGTCCTCCGGGCGGCAGCGCTTGAGCGGCGCGTCGATGCCGGGCAGGATGCGCGTCGGCCGCACGTTCGCGTACTGGTCGAACCCCTGGCAAATCTTCAGGCGCAGGCCCCACAGCGTCACGTGATCGGGCACGTCGGGGTCGCCGGCGGAACCGAACAGGATCGCGTCCTTGCCGCGCAGCGCGTCGAGGCCGTCGTCGGGCATCATCGCGCCGTGCTCGCGGTAGTAGTCCGCGCCCCACGGGAAATCCTCGAACTCGAACGCGAAGCGTTGCGTCGTGCCGGCGAGTGCCTCCAGAACCTGTTTGCCGGCCGGAACGACTTCCTTGCCGATGCCGTCGCCGGGAATGGTCGCGATGCGATAGGTCTTCATTGTCTCCGTCCTTGGGAAGTGGGTCTGTGTGAGCGCACTTTACCCAACCGACGGTGCGGAAACCGGTGCTAAACTCAAAGCATCTTTAACTTGAATTCACAAGTGAGCGCCGTGGCCGAAGCCGTTCAGCCCGCCGATCTGGGGTTTTTCTCGACGCTTGCCGCATCGGGTAGCCTGAGCGCGGCCGCGCGCGAGCTCGGGCTGACCGCGGCGGCGGTCAGCAAGCGATTGACGCAGATGGAGCAGCGCGCCGGCGTCGCGCTCGTCAATCGCACGACGCGGCGGATGATGCTGACGCCGGAAGGGGAGGTGTACCTCACGTATGCGCGCCGGATTCTCGATCAGATGGACGAGCTCGGCGAATTGCTCGGTAGTGCGAAAAAAAGCCCGAAGGGGCTGCTGCGCGTGAATGCGACGCTCGGCTTCGGACGCAGCCACGTCGGCCCAGCGATTTCGCGTTTCGTCGCGCAGTATCCGCAGGTGACGGTGCAGCTGCAACTGTCGGTGATGCCGCCGCCGCTGACCGACGACGCGTTCGACGTGTGCATCCGCTTCGGCGAGCCGCCGGACACGCGCGTGATCGCGCGGCGCCTCGCGCCGAACCGGCGGCTGCTGTGCGCGGCGCCGGCGTATCTCGCGCGGCGCGGCACGCCGGCCGCGCCGCACGATCTGACGAAGCACAACTGCATCGGCATCCGGCAGGGCGACGAAGGGTACGGCGTCTGGCGTCTGACGAGCGGCCGCGGCGCGGCGCGCAAGACCGAGGCGGTGCGGATCGACGGCAACCTGACGACGAACGACGGCGAGATCGCGGTCAAATGGGCGCTCGACGGGCACGGGATTCTGATGCGCGCCGAATGGGACATCAACGAATATCTGGCCGACGGGCGGCTCGTCGTCGTGCTGCCCGACTACGAGACGCCGGGCGCGGACATCTACGCGGTCTATGCGCAGCGCCACCAGATGTCGACGCGCATTCGCGCGTTCGTCGATTTTCTGGCGGGCGAACTCGGACGAACGCAGGGCTAAACGCAGGGCCAAACGCAGGGCCAAACGCAGGGCCGATCGCAGGGCCGATCCCAGGAGCGGCCGCAGGGCCGGTAGCGACGGCGCGGGCTTCAGCCTCGCGCTGCTCGCGGACTTCATCGCGAGTCGTCACGTTCTCCCGCTCGCCCCGTAGCGCGTATGAACGTTCGTTCACGTCCATGTCATCGACGGTCGTGATAATGCGTCGCCCCCACCCGACTTCCCCCTGGAGATTCACATGCGAATTCATCGAGCCGCCCTGGTCGCGGGCGCGCTGGCGGTCATTGTGTCGCTCACTGCCCCCGCAGCCGCGGAGACGGCCGCTCCGGCGACTTCGCTGCCGAACGGCGCCATCAAGCATGTCATGGTCATCGACCTGGAGAACGAAGACTACGCGTCCTCCTTTGGCCCCTTCTCCCCGGCGAAGTACCTCAACGACGTGCTGGTACCCATGGGTCAACTGCTCACCCAGTACCACGCGACCGGCCACGCCAGCACGGACAACTACCTCGCCCAGGTGTCCGGCCAGGCGCCGAACGCCGTGTCCGGCTCCGACTGCATCACGAACATGACGACTCTCGCGTCGACGTACACCAACGTCACGCCCGGCACGCCCGCGGACCCGGCGAAGTACCCCGGTCAGGTCAACGGCAGCGGTTGCGTCTACCCGTCGTCCGTGCAGACCATCGGCAACCAGCTCGACGCGCTCACCCATGGCTACGCCCACGAACAGCCGCTGACCTGGCGTCAGTACGCCGAAGACATGGGCAACGTGCCGGCCCGCGACTTCGGCACCCCCGACCCGATGGGCGGCACCGACTGCGCCCACCCCGCGACCGACGGCATCTTCCCCAATGTCGCGACAGCGACGGACCAGTACGCGATCCGTCACGTCCCGTTCCTGTTCTTCCGGTCCGTCACCGGCGATCAGGCGTACTGCAACAATCACGTCGTGCCGCTCGGCCGCTTCGTGACCGGCCCGCACGGCGACACGTTCAGCGGGCACCTCGCCGAGGATCTCGCTCAGGCACGCACCACCCCGGCGTTCTCTTTCGTCACGCCAAACGTCTGCAACGACGGACACGACGCAACCTGCGTGGGCACCAATGCCGAAGGCGGCCACACTGGCGGCCTCGTTGCCGCGGACCTGTGGCTCAAGCACTGGATGCCGCTGATCCTGAACTCGCCCGCCTACATGTCCGGCGAGATGCTCGTGATCGTGACTTTCGATGAGGCCAGCATCTCCGACACCTCGGCCAGCAACAACGAGCAGCCCGGCCCCGACAACGCCAACCCCGGAATGCCTCCCCTCATCGCCAAGCTCTATGGGTACCCGTACCCGTCTCCGGCTGGCACGTACCCCGGGGGTGGCCGGATCGGTGCCGTGCTGCTGAACTCGAAGTGGATCGCCCCCGGCAGCGTCAACGACACCCCATACAACCACTACGCCGCTCTGCGCAGCTACGAAGACCTGCTCGGTATCACCACCGGTGGGTCGGACGGCAAGGGGCACCTCGGCTTCGCGGGGGCCGCGGGGCTCCGATCGTTCGGATCCGACGTGTTCACCCACTGAAGCCGCATGCGACGGAGCCACCGGGACGACGCCTGACCAGGCTCCCGGCGGCTCCGTCTTCTGGATTACCCGATAACCTGCGCGACTCGGTCGCGGGCCGCCGGTTCACGCATGGCCGTCGGCGGCGGCCGCGCGCAGCGTGTCGAGCAACAGCGACATCGACGCGGAAACCGGGCGGCCGCTGCGCGTGACGATCCCGTACGGATCGAGCTTGCGCGGCAGCGGCACCGGTAACACCTTCAGCACCTCGAGGCGCGCGTAGAACGCGGCGACCGACGACGGCAGCACCGCGATCAGCTCGCTGCCGGGCAACAGCGACGCGGTCATCAGCACCGCGGCGGTCTCGATTGTGCTCGGCGGCGGCGCGACGCCCGCGTCGGCGAACGAGCGGTCGACGAGCGCGCGCATCGGGCTCGGCCGCGGCTGCATGATCCACGGAAACTTCGCGAGCGCCTCGAACGACGGCTTGCGGCGCCGGCGCACGAGCGGATGCTCGCGGCACACGACGATCGACAGCCCTTCGTCGCCGAGCTGCTCGAACTCGAGCTGGCTGCTGTCCCAGCCTTCCGGCACGCGGCCGAGCACGACGTCGAGCTGGTCGTGCTCGAGCAGCGGCACGAGCATGTCGCTCGTATCCACCTGCACGCTGACGTCGAGCAGTGGATGATCGCGCTTCAGGCGCCGGATTACTTCCGCGAGCAGCCCGGGCGTCGGCGCCATCACCGCGCCGATGCGGACCTTGCCGATTTTGCCGGACTCGAGCGCGACCAGTTCGTCGCGCAGCCCGGCCATGTCGGAGAACACGAGCCGCGCGTAGCGCGTCGCGGCGGTGCCGAAGCGCGTCGCGCGCAGCCCGCGCACGTGGCGCTCGAACAACGGCACGCCGAGCAGCGCTTCCATGTCCTGCAGCATCTTCGTGACGGCGGGCTGCGTCAGCGCGAGCTCGTCGGCGGCCTTGCGCAGCGAACCGCGCTCCTCGATCGCGAGCAGCAGGCGCAGATGTTGCATGCGCAAGCGTCCTTGCAGCGTGTTGACGGATGGAATCATCGGGACGAACAGGGGAGGGCGGAGGGAGGGGGTATGAATAATTCTTATCGGTGCATATAAAAACGTCAATCGATTTTATCTCCCCGCGCTTCTATATTTCCGAGCCAGCGAGCCGCACGGCCACGCGATATCGACAACGCCGGCCGCCGAGCCGGTCAGACACCCGGAGACACTGCATGTCCTCAACCTCGCCCGCCGTCGCCGCGTGCGCGTCGGCGCTGCGCAAGTGCCGTTGGCGCCTTCTTCCGTTCCTCGTGCTGATGTACGTGATCGCGTTCATCGATCGCGCGAACGTCGGCTTCGCGAAGAACGCGCTGCAGGCCGATACCGGGCTGTCGAACGCCGCGTTCGCGTTCGGCGCCGGCGTGTTCTTCCTCAGCTACGCATTGTTCGAAGTCCCGAGCAACCTCGCGCTGCATCGCTTCGGCGCGCGCCGCTGGATGGCGCGGATCATGGTGAGCTGGGGGATCGTGTCCGCGTCGATGGCGTTCGCGCACAGCGCGACCGCGTTCTATCTGCTGCGCTTGCTGCTCGGCGCGGCCGAGGCCGGCTTCTTTCCCGGCGTGATCCTGTATCTGACTTACTGGTTCCCGGCGCGCGTGCGCGGGCAGGCGATGGGGACGTTCTATTTCGGGCTGCCGCTCGCGCTCGTGCTCGGCGGTCCGCTGTCCGGGCTGCTGCTCGAGCTGCATGCGCCGTTCGGCCTCCAGCCGTGGCAGTGGATGTTCGCGTTCGAAGGGATTCTCGCGTCGGGAGTCGGCGTGATCGCGTTCTTCTATCTGACCGACAGTCCCGCGAAGGCGGACTGGCTCGCGCAGGACGAGCGCGCGGCGCTGCTCGACGAGCTCGGCCGCGACGAGCATGACAAGCGCTCGCACGGCGTGTCGTCGCTGAGCGCGCTGTGGCGCAGCCCGCGTCTTCTCGCGTTCTGCGTCGTGTACTTCACGATCCAGATGAGCGTGTACGGCGTCGTGTTCTATCTGCCGACGCGGATCGCCGAGCTGTTCGGCGGCAAGATCGGCCTCACGGTCGGCTGGCTGACCGCGATTCCGTGGCTGAGCGCGCTCGTCGCGACGTGGCTCGTCACGCGCGCGGCCGACCGCACCGGCGCGCATCGCGGGCTCGCCGCCGCGATGCTCGCGTGCGCGGGCTGCGGGATCGCCGCATCGGCGCTCGGCACGAGCCTCGTGCCGGTGCTGATCGCGTTCTGCTTCGCGGCGAGCGGCTTCGTCGCGGTGCAGCCGCTGTACTGGACGCTGCCGACGAACTATCTCGGCGGCATCGCGGCCGCGGGCGGCATCGCGCTGATCAACTCGCTCGGCAACGTCGGCGGCTTCGTCGCGCCGAACCTGAAGGCGTGGTCCGAGCGCGCGTTCGCGGATCCGCGCGCGGGGATGTTGTGTCTCGCCGCGGTCGCGATCGCCGGCTCGCTGATGCTCGTGTGGCTCGGCCGCGCGACGCGCGCCGAATCGAATGACCGCCTGCCGGCCGCGTAAAGGGGACTCGTGCGGACTCGCGCACGTTCGCCGGCGCGACCGCGATCTGGAGGAGGTGGGAGTCGCTCAAGCCATCCGTGCTTGTCCTGCCTCCAAGGGCTGAAAGCACATTTCATATTGCGGAATCCGCTGCAAATCTATGCGACATCAATTTTTTGCTGCTTGAAAATATGCTCCACATTGCAAAATGTGCGTCATATCTCATTGAAAAATAAGCGTAAATTATGTCTTATGTCTTATATAAGACATCGCCCAGGAGCATCAAACAGCGCTACTATTCAGTCATGCAGTTCGCTTCGACATACGTGGCGACACGCTGACCCATTTATCCAAACGCGCTTTGCTCTCAGGAGAGTCACATGGCCCAATATCAAGACGACATCAAGGCAGTTGCCGGTTTGAAGGAGAAACAAGGCAGCGCGTGGAATGCCATCAATCCGGAATCTGCCGCGCGCATGCGTGCCCAGAACAAGTTCAAGACGGGCCTGGACATCGCCAAGTACACCGCCGGGATCATGCGCGCCGACATGGCCGCCTACGATGCAGACCCGTCCAAGTACACCCAGTCGCTGGGCTGCTGGCACGGCTTCATCGGCCAGCAGAAGATGATCTCGATCAAGAAGCACTTCAACAGCACCGAACGCCGCTACCTTTACCTGTCCGGCTGGATGGTGGCCGCGCTGCGCTCCGAGTTCGGCCCGCTGCCGGACCAGTCGATGCACGAAAAGACTTCCGTCAGCGCGCTGATCCGCGAGCTGTACACCTTCCTGCGTCAGGCCGACGCCCGTGAACTGGGCGGCCTGTTCCGCGAGCTGGACGCGGCCACTGGCCCCGCCAAGGCCGCCATCCAGGAAAAAATCGACAACCACGTCACCCACGTCGTGCCCATCATCGCGGACATCGACGCGGGTTTCGGCAACGCCGAAGCCACTTACCTGCTGGCCAAGCAGTTCATCGAAGCGGGCGCCTGCTGCATTCAGATCGAAAACCAGGTGTCCGACGAGAAGCAGTGCGGTCACCAGGATGGCAAGGTCACCGTGCCGCACGAGGACTTCCTGGCCAAGATTCGCGCCGTCCGCTACGCGTTCCTGGAACTGGGTGTGGACGACGGCATCATCGTGGCCCGTACCGACTCGCTGGGTGCCGGCCTGACCAAGCAGATCGCCGTGACCAACACGCCGGGCGACCTGGGCGACCAATACAATTCCTTCCTCGATTGCGACGAATTGTCGATCGACGAACTGGGCAATGGCGACGTCATCATCAAGCGCGACGGCAAGCTGCTGCGTCCGAAGCGCCTGCCGAGCAACCTGTTCCAGTTCCGCGCCGGCACGGGCGAAGCGCGCTGCGTACTGGATTGCGTCACCGCACTGCAAAACGGCGCCGACCTGCTGTGGATCGAAACCGAAAAACCGCACATCGCGCAGATCGGCGGCATGGTCAGCGAGATTCGCAAGGTCATCCCGAACGCCAAGCTGGTGTACAACAACAGCCCGTCGTTCAACTGGACGCTGAATTTCCGCCAGCAGGTGTATGACGCGATGAAGGCCGCGGGCAAGGATGTGTCGGCATACGACCGCGCCCAGCTGATGAGCGTGGAATACGATCAGACCGAACTGGCGAAGCTCGCGGACGAGAAGATCCGGACCTTCCAGGCCGACTCGTCGCGCGAAGCCGGTATCTTCCACCACCTGATCACGCTGCCGACCTACCACACCGCCGCACTGTCGACGGACAATCTGGCCAAGGAATACTTCGGCGACCAGGGCATGCTGGGTTATGTGGCTGGCGTGCAGCGTAAGGAAATCCGTCAGGGCATCGCCTGCGTCAAGCACCAGAACATGTCCGGCTCGGACATCGGCGACGACCACAAAGAGTATTTCAGCGGCGAAGCGGCCCTGAAGGCGGCGGGTAAAGACAACACGATGAACCAGTTCTGATACCCGTCATACCCCAGGCAAAACGCCAACCCATACCGGTTGGCGTTTTTTTTCTGTGCGCCCGGCAGGGCGCACTCATCTGCGTGGTCATATCAACTCGAAACCCAACCCCGCATGGCGAACCAAACGTTCGATAAAGCGCTCGTCGAACATCGTGGCAGGTGTCCAGAAGCCGCCGCCGCGCCCGGTCTTGTCGCCGTCCCTGCGGCAATCCAGCGCGAGACTGATCGCGGCCTGGCCCAGCATCTTGCCCGTGGAACCGTAACCCGGATCGCGATCACCGGTGACTTTCACGCGCAAGGTCCGCCCGTCGCTGGCGCGGCCGAAGAAACGCAAATCGTAGCGGCCAGCCAACTGGGCCTCGGCGCTCGGCCCCTCACCGGGCTTCGGCAGCAGGAAGCGCTCCATCAGGCCGCGCACCGGCTTGACGACGACGCCCACCATGAACGCGCCCAGGCCGGCCACCATCGTCAGGGCCGCCAGACGGCCTTTGGCGCCCCTGCCGGTCATGATGGCTTCGTCATAGGTGAACCCGCGGCCATAGGCATTGCCCGAGAGCGCATTGGAGCGATGCACGACACGCTCGTTGATGGCCGCCATCACGAACGGGGCGATCCATGCAACGCAGTCGCGATCGAATTCGGCCGATCTGACGGCGTGCTGGCGTGCCGTGAAGCCGTGACCTTTCGGGCACAGCGAATAAGGATCGAGCAGTTCCCTGCGCAACGCGGGATCGGCCGCGGCTTCCCGAACGACGTTGATCACGCTCGCCACCGTTCCGCCCGATGCGCCGCCCTTCAGCGTCCTGACGCGCATCTTTACCTGGGCGGCCGGCGCCCCCCATTGCCGCATGGCCTGTTGCTGCAGGAAAAACACGCCCATGTCCGACGGAACCGAATCGAAGCCGCAGCAATGGACGATGCGCGCGCCCGATTGCCGAGCCGCTGGCTCGTACTTTTCGATCATCCGCTTGATCCACTGGGTCTCGCCCGTGAGGTCGCAGTAGTCCGTGCCGCTTTCCGCGCAGGTCTTGACGAGCGGCTCCCCGTAAAGCGCGTAGGGCCCGACGGTGGACACGACCACCCGCGTTTGTGCACATAGCGCCTGCAGCTGCGCTTCGTCGGCGGCGTCGGCGACGATGATCGGCAAGGACTGCGCCGCCGCGCCCAGCGAATCCCTGAGCTGCGCGAGCTTCGTTTTCGATCGGCCGGCAATGGCCCAGCGCAGCGTCTCGCCGTCACCCGACAGGTGTTCGGACAGGTAGCGGGTCAGGATCTGCCCGACAAAGCTGGTGGCGCCAAACACGACGAGATCATAGGCCGGCGTGGTCATGGACGTTTCCTTTGGAGTGGGGGTGTCGGGGGCATCAGCGTCGTTGCCTTTGCTTTCCGGGTTCATCGAATGCCTTTAAAGGCGTCGGCAGATTCAGGACCAACTGCGCGTCCTTGACCACGTCGAGACGAACGATGGTGGATGCGCCCAGCCCGTCGAGCAACTGGCTCAGCGGGCCGCCATGCCGCACCAGCTCGACGTCTCGCGGCAACAGGCGCTGAGCGAACGACAGCGTATTGGTCTGCACCGAGCTTTGGTGCCATTCGCCGTCGATGAGATTGACCATGGTCGTCGTGCCCATCCGCGATTGCGGCGCAACGTTGCTGAGCGCAGGCAGCGGCGCGCTCAAGCTCAGATCCGGCCGGCCTCCCGGGCCGGCGATGCGGGCGCGTGCGTCGGCGCCGATGTTCACGTCGATATCCGCGAGCCACTTGGGCAGCTGATAGCCGTGCACGCCGCGAACCCGCGCGATTTCCGTGGTGACGGGAAGCGCCAGCACATGCGCAAAGAAGCTCCGGCGGCGCATGGAATCGATCAGCTCCAGCGCGTGCGACCCTCGCGCGCCGGGCCTGCGGATGACCACCGCGACGGACGCTTCGTCATAGGGATCGTTATCGCAGACCGAATACGAAAAGAATGTCAGCGCCACCAGCCCGTGCCCCGGAAGCGCCCGCAGCGGCTCGAGCGGCGCCGGCAGCATGGCGCGCAAGCGTTCGAGAGGCGCAAGGAACAACAGCTGGATGTTGCTGGAACGATAGTAGAAGTTCGGCGCCCATGTCGGGCCCACCCTCGAGGCAACCAGACGCTTCGGTATCCGACGGAAAAAATCGATGTTCCCCGCGGCGGGATCCCGCGCCACCTCGTCGAGGTTCGGATTCATCCGGAACCGGTCGTAGTATCCGCCTTCAGGCACGTCGACCTTGTGCGGCCCGAATTCGACCTGTGTAAACCGCCTGTCCATGTTCGTTGCCCCTCCTCGGTGATCGACCGTGGCAGGCAACACCCGAAGCCTGCTGACTCACCGCCGTCCGCAAGCACTTTAAGGTTGAACTCAACTTTAAGGTCAAGGGTCCGGATAGAGGAACGAGTCGGTTGTCGTCTCGTCTTCGAATCATTCGGTGCTCGAGCGGCGGCCCTTGCCCCGTATCGCCACCACGCCGTGATCGCGCAGCCGATCCATCACCCACCGCGTCCGCTCGGTGCAGTTCAGGTCGGTCGGCCTGTTTTTGATGCTGTCGATGGCGACGAGGAGTTGCGCCTTGTTCTCCTTGAGGCGTTTCTGCATCGCGTCGATTTCGGCGACTTTCCGTTCGAGCGCTTCCACCAGCCCGTCATGCTCCCAGTTGCCGGCCCCCACCGGCAGCAGATGGCGGATCTGCTCGAGCGAGAACCCGGCGCGCTGCGCGCTGGAGATGATCTCGAGCATCCACACCGCGTCCTCGGCGTAGTCGCGATAGCCGTTCGTCCTGCGTTCGACGGCCGTGATCAGGCCTTCCGCCTCGTAAAAGCGGATCCGGGAGGCCGTCAGGCCGCTGAGCTTCGCCAGCTCCCCAATTCTCATGCCTGCCTCGTCAGCGTGTTGACATTGAACCCAACTTTAATCCTGGAGCCGGTTCGTCGCCAAGCCGGGCGGACGGCCGAACTCGTCTGGCACGAAACCGCGCGTTCCGCACCTCGAAAAAGGTGTTGACATTAAAGTTGACTTTAACCTTAGAGTCTCGACATGCTCATACGAGGTGCTTCCATGAACGTGTTCGACAAGCTGACGCTCCCCAATGGTTCGACGATTCCGAACCGCATCGCCAAGGCCGCGATGGAAGAGAACATGGCCGACGCGGACCACGGCCCGTCGGAGCAACTGCTGCGTCTCTACCAGGCATGGGCGGATGGCGGCGCCGGGTTGCTCGTCACCGGCAACGTGATGGTCGACAGCCGTGCGATGACGGGGCCGGGCGGCGTGGTGCTGGAAGACGACGCGCAACTGGACAAGTTCAAGCGCTGGGCGCGGATCGGCCGATCCCAAGGCGCGCAATTCTGGTTGCAGATCAATCATCCTGGTCGCCAGATGCAGGCCAATCTCGGACAAAAAACCTGGGCGCCTTCGGCGGTACCGTTGGATCTGGGCAAGATGTCCAAGCACTTCAACACGCCTCATGCGATGACCCAAAGCGTCATCGACGACGTGATCCAGCGCTTTGCCCGCACCGCGCGGCTGGGTGAAATGGCCGGCTTTACCGGCGTGGAAATTCACGCGGCTCACGGCTACCTGCTGAGCCAGTTTCTTTCACCGCTTACCAATCGCAGAACGGACGAATGGGGCGGCTCCCTGGAGAACCGGGCGCGCCTGCTGCTGGCGATCGTCAAGGCGGTTCGCGCGGTGGTTTCGCCCGGGTTCGCGGTGGCCGTCAAACTCAATTCGGCGGATTTCCAGCGCGGCGGCTTCAGCGCCGACGACGCCCGGCAGGTGGTCGAACTGCTCAACGAGTGGGCCGTCGATCTGGTCGAGCTCTCGGGAGGCAGCTACGAAGCGCCGGCGATGCAGGGCGACGCACGCGACGGCCGGACGTTGGCCCGCGAAGCGTATTTCGTCGAATTCGCACGTGATATTCGGACGGTGGCCAACATGCCCGTGATGGTGACCGGCGGCATTCGCCGCCGGCCGGTGGCCGAACAGGTGATCGACAGCGGCGTGGACATGGTCGGCATCGGCACGGCGCTGGCCCTCGACCCGAATCTGCCGCGCGACTGGCGGCTCGGTAAAAACAACGCGCCCCAACTGTCGCCGATCGTGTGGAAGAACAAGGCCTTGGCGTCGCTCGCGAACATGGCCACCGTCAAGTTCCAGCTGCGCAAACTCAGCCTCGGCGGGACGCCCGATCCGGAGGTGTCGCCGGTGCGCGCGCTGATCCTGCAACAACTGGCGAATGCATGCCGGACCCGCCAGTACCGGCGCAGGATGGCGCAACGATCCCAATGACGGTTCCGGCGGCGCTATCGGGCTGGTGAACCGGTGCGAACTGGTGCGATTCGGTGCAGTCCGGTGCAATCCGGTGCATCCGGTACGATTGGGCGCTTCAGAAGATCGACCGCCCCGAATGGGTCGTCAGCCATTCCAGCGCCAGCACGCCCGCCAGCGAGTTTCCGTTCGCATCGAGCCCCGGCGACCACACGCAGACCGCCATCTCCCCCGGCAGCACCGCGACGATCCCGCCGCCGACGCCGCTCTTCGCCGGCAGCCCGACGCGGTAGACGAAGTCGCCGGCCGCGTCGTACGTGCCGCAGGTGAGCATCAGCGCCGACAGCCGCTTCGCCGAACTCGCATCGAGAATGGGCTCGCCCGACACGGGCGCCACGCCGCCATTCGCAAGAAAGAGCGCGGCCTTGGCAAGTTCGACGCAGTTCATCGCGATCGCGCACTGGCGGCTGTACGCGTCGACGACCGTGTCGGGCGGCATCGTCATGTTGCCGAAGCTCGCGATGAAATGCGCCATCGCGCGATTGCGCTCCGCGTGCCGCAGCTCGGACTGCGCGACGCGCGAATCGTAGTCGATGTTCGCGACGCTGATCAGCCGCCGCACGAACTGGACGAGCGCGGTCTCCGCATGCACGAAGCGGCGGCACAGCACGTCGGTGACGACGAGCGCGCCCGCGTTGATGAACGGATTGCGCGGCTTGCCGCGCTCGCTCTCGAGCTGCACGAGCGAATTGAACGCGGTGCCCGATGGCTCGCGGCCGACGCGTTCCCACAACGCGTCGCCGAGCAACTGGAACGCGAGCGTGCACGCGAACAGTTTCGAGATGCTCTGGATCGAGAAGCGCTCGTACGCGTCGCCGATGGTGTGCACCGCGCCGTCGAGCGTGACGACCGCCATCCCGAACTTGTCGGCGGGCACCTTCGCGAGCTCGGGGATGTAGTCGGCGACTCGACCGGCGGTGCGCCACGGTTCGATGTCGCGATGAATCCGTTCGAGGATGGCTCGATAGTCCGGGGCGGTCATGCGCGCGCGCCTTTGAAAGCACTGGGGTTCGCGATGATACCGCAACGCCCCGGCCCCACCGGCGCCGGGGGCATCCGCCCCACTGGCGCCGGAGGCGTCCGCCTCGATCCGCGCGCGCTTTGCCCCGACATCAACCCTGAAGCGGCTGTTCAGCGCGCGTGAGCGTGCGTTCGAACGCGGAAAGATCCGGCGCCGCCATCACATCCCTGAAGCGCGCATAGTTCCAGGGCCAGCTCGCGGGTACGCCTTCGCCGTCGAGATACCAGCTGTTGCAGCCCGATGCGAAGATCGTGTTCTTCGCGGCGGCAAGACGCGCCGCCTCGTACGCATCGAGCGATTCCTGCTTCACGGAAATTTCGGTGCAGTCCCCGCGGCGCAGCCATTCGAGCAATTGCGCAATGTAGCCCCATTGCTTCTCCGCGACGTCGATCAGCGAGAAGTTGCCGACAGGGCTCGTCGGGCCGTTGAGCATGAAGAAGTTCGGGAACTCGGGGATCGCGATCGCCAGATACGCGTGAGGCCGCTTGGCCCACACGTCGTCGAGACGCCGGCCATCGCGGCCGGTGATCTGCATCGGCCGCATGAACCGGTCGGCGTGGAAGCCGGATGCGAGAACCAGCACGTCGAGTTCGTGCAGCGTGCCGTCGCGCGTGAGCACGCCGTCTTTCGTGACGGTCTCGATGCCGTCGGTCACCAGTTCCGCGTTCGGGTGCTGGATCGCCTGATAGTAGTCCGGCGAGAAGATCAGGCGCTTGCACGCCGCCCGATAGTTGGGACGCAGCTTCTCGCGCAGCACGGGATCCTGCACGCTGCGTTCGAGGTTATCCAGCACGATCGCTTCGATCGTGGCGATTTCGGGCGAGCTCGCATCGGCCACGGCCGTCGTGAACCGCTCGACGTTCGCCAGGTAGGTCTCGTCGTTCTGCATGCGCTTGAGCAGCGCCGGATCGTCGCGAAACGCCTGCTTCTGCGCTTCGGTGAACGCGGGATTTTCGACCGGCATGATCCATTGCGCGGTGCGCTGGAACTGCTTGAGCTTGCCGGCCCGGCCGGCCAGCGCCGACACCAGTTGCACGCCGGTCGATCCGTTGCCGACGATGCCGATGCGCTTGCCGTCCAGCGCCACGGAGTGATCCCACCGTGCGCTGTGAAGCAGATGGCCGCCGAAGGTCTTCAGGCCGGGAATGTCCGGCGTGCGCGGGTGGTGCAGCACGCCGGTGGCCGCGATGACCACGTCGGCCTCGTCGCGCACGCCGCTGGCCGTTTCCAGATGCCAGCGCCCGTCTTCGAATGCGCAGCGGGTCACCTCCTGCCCGAAGCGAATCAGTTCGTCGATCCTGTATTTGCGGGTCATGCGCTCGAAATAGTCCTGCACTTCGGCGCCCGGCGGCAATTGGCGCGTCCACTCGGCATTCGGCGCGAACGAGTACGTGTAAGCGTGGGAGGGGACGTCGCAGGTCAGCCCTGGATACGTGTTTTCGCGCCACGTGCCGCCCACGCGCGAGGCCTTCTCGTAGATCGTCACGTTCCGGTATCCGGCTTCGAGCAGCTTGATGCCGCTCAGGATGCCTGACATGCCCGCACCGAGCACGACAATGCGCAGGTCGGGATGGGGGAGGGTTTGCGTCATGATGTCGTTCGTCCTTTTGAAGTGTGATTCGAATCAGGGTTGCGTCGTCGAAAGCAGGAATTCGACGGCGCGGTCGTGTGCTTCGGGTGCGCCGGCGCAGTTGATCTTGTCGGTGCCGCCCTGTTGCTCGCTGTAGCGGCGCACGGTGCCTTCGATCCACGGGCCGTGACGCCCGCACTCGCACGGTTCGTCCCAGCCGCCGAGCGTGACTTCGTCGCCGCTGATCAGCCCGCCCCAGTAGGTGTCGGGGAGTAGATCGAGGTAAGCGAAGCGGCCGGTCTGGCGGCCTTCGCGCGGCAGGGCCTTACCCGTTTCGGGATCCAGAACGAACGGCACGAGCACCGGCGGCACGTGATAGTGGCCGTATTCGCAGCGCGGGCAACTGACCATCAGTTCGCTCATGCTGTAGAACTCGAACACGCGCTCGAAGCCGAGGAACGTGAAGATCCGTTCGCGGTAGTCGTCCGGAAGCGCGCGTCCCTTGCTGCCGCCGCCGCTCATCAGCACGCTGCCCGGGCCGAACGCGTGGCGCACGCCCGCGGCCAGGGCCTCGTCGGCCCACTCGAACAGGATCGGCCAGACGGCGAACAGGCAGATGTCCTGGCCGCCGAAGCGCCGGATCGCCATGTCGAGAAACTGCTTCATCCGCTGCGGCCGCGCCTGTTCGCGCGCGGCGAATTCGTCGCGACGCGCGAGCAGCGCCGGCGACAATTCCAGCCGGCCCTGCTCGCCACGCGCTTCCGCGGCGCGCAGGCGTCCCGCCAGCGACGCGATGTCGGCGCTGAAGTAATCATCCGGATACAGGAACAGCGCATTGTCGTCGCCGCCGGCCCACCGCTCGACCATCTGCGCGACGCCGCGATAGGTCGCGCCCGCCCCGTGCCGATAGCCCGGCTGGACCATCGGCATCCGCGCGGCATGCAGGTCGGGGCCGGAATCCGGGCCATGCCAGTCGCGCACGCAGTGCGTGGTCAGGCGATTCGCTTCGATCCATTGCGATGCCGTGCGCGGCACGAACGACAGCTTGCCGCTCGTGCCGAACGTGTGCAGCACGCGCAGGTCCGTGCTGTCGTCCAGCCGCTTGATCCAGCCGTCGATGCTGTCGACGCCGGCATGATCGACGCGGCTCAGGTCGCACGCGGTGAGACCGCCCAGCCAGCGCGTCAACCGGTCGAACTGGCCTCGCTCGACGATCGAGAACGGATACGACTTGTAGACCGTATGCGGGAACAGCAGCGGCACCACGTCGTCGAGCGACGCGATGCGCGCGACGCGCTGTTCGTCGGCGAGCTTGCGCAGCACGGGAATGCGATCGCGCAGCGCATCGAAACGCCGTTGCGCGCCTTTCAGGTGAACGGCGTCGAGCTGCTCGCGCGTGAGCCGGAATCCGTCGTCATAGCGCGCGTCGATGTAGGACTTCGGTTCGTGCGTCAGGTGTTCGAAGAGAGTAGACATCAGGACTCCTGCAAGGAATGGGCGCCGGCGGCGAGCTGCTCGAGCATCGCGGCGTCGCTGGTCTGCTCGACGATCCACTTGCACATGCGCCGCACCGGCTCGATGCCGTCCTGGGGCGTCGCGGCGTCCTCGAAGATCGCGGCGGCGCCGAGCGACACGAGCCGCTGCGCGCCCTGGAACGCGAGACGGTCGCGCAAACGGACTTTCAACGATTCGGGGTAGATGCCGATCGTCTGCGTGTACGCGCTGACCGAGCGCACGGCCACGTCCACGTCGTCGATCGGCACGAGGTTCGCGACCCGGCACGCGAGCGCGCGGGCAAAGTCGACCGGCGCATCGGTGCGCGAGACGATGATCGCGCCTTCGTTGTGACGGCCGCCGAATACCACGTATTCGTCGCTGGCGTAGCGCAGGCCGTCGATCTCGTCCTTGAGCGCCGCGTCGAACGCCTTGTGCGGCGTGCTCAGGTGCGGCGGCAACTGCTGCAGCGCGTCGAACGTGAGCCGTCCGAGCTGCTCGATGCGGGCGAGCCCGGCGTCGTCCGTGCCCGAGGTCACGTAGGCGACGCGGGCGTTGACGCACCCCTCCTGGTTCATCGCGCCGATGTCGAGGGCGAGCCGCCGCGCGACGTGCCGGAGCGTGTCGTCGCTGGCGAACGCGTCGGCACCGATGATGGTCGCGCTGTGCTTGGGGTCGAGCGTGATCAGGTCGAGCCCGGGCTGCAGGTAGCCGGAGATATGCCTGATGCTCGCGAAACCGCCCCATGCGACAATTTTCTCCACCGCGCGCGGATCGTAGATGTCCCGCTCCACGCGCTCGTCTCCGCCTTTCCAGTACACGCTGCTGAGATGGCGCGTGAGCGGATGGTCGGGCGCCATGTCGACCATCGTCTGCGCAATGGCGGTCGCCGTCAGCGGATCGTTCGACGGCGTCTTGACGATCGCGTCCGAGCGCGTGAACGCGTTGCGGATCACCGTGCCGACGCCGACCATCGGCACGTTGCCGGCAATCACATGCACGCAGCGCGCACCGAACGCGCGGATGCGCGTGGGCTCGCCCGCATGCACGGTGGACGGTTGCGGCACCCATCCTTCCAGATAGTCGATCCCCACCAGCCTGTCGGCGGTTTCGCGTACCACGGCGGGCAGGAAGGAGGCCGGAATCGCCTCGTAGAAATAGCGCAGTATCGATTCCGACAGGCCGGACGTACGTCGCGACAATTCATACGCGGCCTGCAGGTGCGGGTTGCGATGGATGTCCAGGCGCTCGCCGAGGCGCGCGAGGTACGCGACGATATCCGCGAAGCGCAGCGCATGCAGGTCGGCCATCTGCGACGGATTGCGCAGCAGCAGGCTGGACAGGTGCGGCCTGACGTCGGGCACCGTAAAGCGCACGCCGTCATGGCGTCCGCCGAATTCCAGCGTGCAGTCGTCCAGCACCTGGCCGCGAATGACGATCGGCACGCGAAATGTCGTTTGCATCAAATGACTCCTTCAAGGATGGCGGGCGTGGCTGCCGGTGCCCGTGGTTCGTCAGCGTCAGCCGAACATGCGGATCGGCGCCAGGCTGTCCAGGTCGACCTCGATCAGGTACGGCCCGTCCGCCGCCAGCGCGGCTTCGAATGCGTCGGCGAACGCATCGGCCGAACGGACCCGCGTGCCGGGCATGCCCATGGCCGCGGCCAGCGCGACGAAATCCGGCGTATGCAGGTCGACCGCGTACGGCCGTCCGGTGGTGATGCGCTGCAGGCCCTTGAGTACGCCGTAGCCGCCGTCGTTGAACACGCACAGCACGAGCGGCGCGCGCGTTTGCACGGCGGTGGCGATTTCCGCGAGATTGAGCATCACGCCGCCGTCGCCGTGAATGACCAGCGTCTTCTTGCCGGTGCCGAGCGCCGCGCCGATCCCGATCGGCAACGCCGGACCGATCGCCAGCCCGGTGCTGTAGTGACCGATGCGCGGGCCGCGGATCGCCAGCAGGTAGTTGCCCCATGTGTTGGCGGTGATGGTGGCGTCGCAGACCACCGGGCTGTCGGCCGGGAGCAGGGTCTCGATCGTGTTGACGATGCGCTGGTGGTCGGGCCCGATCATCCGGCTCACGGCTTGTGCCAGCGCGTCGCGCACGTGCCGGGCGAGCGCGGCAAATTCGCCGTCGACGTCGACCGGCGCCACGCGCGTCAGCAAGCCTTCGGCCGCGAGTCCGGCATCGGCCACGACGGCGAGCGCCGCCGGATAGTTGCGGCCGATCACGCCCGCGTCTGCGTCGATGTGGATCAGGTTCTTCGGCATCGGCTGTTGCCAGTACTGGCTGGCGAGCGCCTGGAAGCGCGTGCCGATCGCGAGCACCAGGTCGGCTTGCGACAGCAGGTCGTTGAAGGCGGGCAGATGGGTCTGGCATCCGACGTACAACGGATGGCCGGCCGGGAGCACGCCACGCCCGTTGACGCTGCTCACGACCGGCGCGCCGACGCGTTCGGCCAGGCGGCGCACCGCGTCGGCGGCGTTCGCACTGACGCAGCCGCCGCCGATCCAGAGCAACGGCTTGCGGCTCTGGCCGATGCATCGCGCGACGGCGTCGAGCATCGCGTCGTCGGCCGGCAGCGGCGCTGGGGACGCGTATTCATGCGCGTCATGCGCGTGTCGTGGCAGCGATGCCAGCAGAAGATCCGTCGGAATTTCCACCGCGCCGGGTTGCGGGCGGCCGGTGCCGATGTCGGCCATCACGCGATGAATCGTCGCGACGATGTCGCGCGCGTGCAGCACGCGTTCGCTGCGCCGCGTGACCGTGCGCAGCATCGCGAGTTGCTGGTCGGCATCGTGGATGAAGCCCTTGCCCTTGCCGAGATAACGCGTATCGATCTGGGTCGTGATCAGCAGCACCGGGGACGACGCGAAGCCGGCCTCGTACAGGCCGTTGACGGCATTGACCGTGCCCGGCCCCGTGCTGACGATCGCGACACCGAGCTCGCCCGTCGCGCGCGCATAGCCATCGGCCGCATGCACGGCCCCTTGCTCGTGGCGCGTGCCGACCACGCGAATGTCGCCGTGGCGGCACAGCGCATCGTAGAGGCCGAGGTTGTGCTGGCTCGGGATGCCGAAGACGCACGATACGTTCGCGGCCTTCAGTGCGTGGTAGACGGCATCGCCGCCGGTCATGATCGACATGGAACGTCCTTTGCGCGGGTCAATCCGGAATGGGCTCGAATCGGGGCTCGCATTTAGGCCCGCATTTAGGCCCAACTGGGAGGCGAACCCAGAATGCCAGCGTGCGGCGAGACCGACATCCGACAAATGAACTAGGCCGGCCGTGCGCCGCTTAGTGCATTTGGTGGATGCGCAACGGCACGACGCCGGGCGACGATGGTGCTCCGACCAACCGGCACAGGAGACCGCCCCCATGCTGAAGATCGTGCAAACCCTTGCGATGGATGGCGCGAGCGTCGCGCCCGCGGACTACCTGCCGGCGTTCGCGGCGAGGAATGTGGTGCCGGATTTCCGGGTGGTGCACTGCACCAGCGAGGATGCGCTGATCGACGCCTGCGCGGACGCGGACATCGTGTTCGGGCAATGCAGCGTCCAGCGGTTCAGCCGGCGCGTGCTGTCCTCCCTTCGGGCCTGCCGGATGATCGTGAGCATGGGCATCGGCTTCGAGAACCTCGACCGCGAAGCGGCGATCGAAGCCGGCATCCTCGTGGCCAACGTTCCCGACTTCTGCCTGGAGGAGGTGGCCGATCACACGCTCGCGCTGATTCTGGCTTGCACGCGGCGGATCGTCGCGTTGCATGGCGCGGCGCGCGACGGGGGCGGCCACGATGCGATCCAGCGCCTGCGCCGGCATCATTGGCCGCGCATGAGCCGGCTTCGCGGCCGCACGCTCGGCCTGATCGGGTTCGGCGCCATTGCCCGGGCAGTGGTCCCCCGCGCGGCGGGGTTCGGCCTGAACGTCATCGCATGCGACCCGTACGTGGACGCGAACGCGATGGCGCTGGCCGGCGTCCGGGCGGTCTCGCAGGACGAACTGCTGGCCGATGCCGACATCGTGTCGCTGCACGTGCCGCTGAACGACGATAACCGGCATCTGCTGGGGGCCGCGGCGCTCGCGCGGATCAAGCCGGGGGCGATCGTCATCAATACGGGACGGGGCGGACTGATCGACCACGCGGCGCTGGCCGCCGCCTTGCGCGAGGGCACGGTGGCCGCCGCGGGGCTCGACGTGACCGAACCGGAGCCGCTGCCGCCGTCGCACGATCTGTGGACCCTGGATCAGGTGGTCATCACACCGCATTCCGCGGGGATATCGCCGGAAGCGATGCGCGCGCTGGTGCAACGGCCGTGGCAGGAGACCCTGCGTTTGCTGGATGGCCAGTGGCCGTCAGGCTGGATCAACCCGGAGGCGAAGGCTGCGTATCAGGCGAGATGGCGTTGAACGCGCGTTTCGCGCATGCTCCGCTTGGACGATGCCGCCGGCGGGATCATCGGCCACCATTGAGCGTCGACCCCGCTACCGCCCATGGCACACAACCTCGTCCGCCTGCTGGATGCCCTGTTCGCGAGCACGCTGGACACCCCGCCGTGGACAGCGTTCCTCGAGGCGATGGGGCGCTACATGCCGTGCCATCACCCGACGCTGGTCTTGCGCAAGCCGCGACCGGGCGATCCGGGCGTCGTCGTGTCGGCCGACGCGCATACCGATGCGATCGTCGCGTTGCAGGAGCGCGTGTTCCGGGATTCGCCGTTTCTGGAACTGCCGCCGGGCAAGGTCTGCATCCTCAGCCAGATGATGAGCCGGACCGAACTGGCACGGCGCTTCCCCGTCTACCACGCGTATCTTCACGAGTACGGCGACGTGATCGACCTGATCGGGCTCGATCTGGCGGAGCCCGCCACGGGGATGATCTTCCGCTTGCGCGGCTCGCGCCTGCAAGGCGAGGCATGTTTCGGGGAGGCGGAGCGCAGGTTCCTGGAAGCACTGGCGCCGCGCCTGCAAACCGCGTTCGCGATCTATGCGCGCCTCGCGCATCAACAGTACCGGTTGCGCGTGCTCGACGACACGGCGGAGCAATTGACCGTCGGATGTCTGGTGCTGAACGAGGACGGCCGCGTGCTGCTGAAAAATGCGGTGGCCGACCGGTGGATCGAGCAGCAGGATGGCTTTGCGCTCCGGGAAGGGATGCTTCACTGCACGGATGCGCGAAGTGAATGGTCGATGCGCACGGCGCTCGCCAGGGTGGTGGCCGTTGGCGACGAATCGAGGCACACGTCGCAGGTGTTCCGTGCGAGCCGCGGCGGCGGCGCGCAGTCCTGGAGCGTGCTGTGCCGGCCTTATGGCGTGCGCGCGGGGCTGGGCGAAAAGACCACGGCGGCCGTGCTGATGCTGATACGCGACGCGAACCTGCGGCCCGAAATCTCGGCGGGCGTGCTGATCGAACTGTTTGGGCTGACGCGGGCGGAAGCCGTGCTCGCCACGCGTCTGGTGCAGGGGGAGAGCGTGAAGGAAGCGTCGGCCTCGCTGGGCATTTCCCACTACACGGCGCGCGCGCAGCTTGCGGCCATCTTCGACAAGACCGACACGCACCGGCAGCCGCAATTGGTCAGCCACATTCTGCACACGGTGCACAATCTCTGGCCGTGATCGCATGCGGCTCGACCGTGCGAGCCGCTGCCGTCAGTACGTGCGCCCGAGCTGGAAGTACAGGTTGTACCGCCCGCCCGGCGCGAGCGCGGCGCCGACGTACAGCGGCCCGAACGACGTCGTCAGGCTCGTGAAGAACGAGTAGCTCTGCTTCAGCGGCCCGCTGCCGAACGTGCTGTTCAGCGACCACACGTTGCCGAGCTCCGCGCTCGCGCCGACGTACAGCGCCTTCACCGGCGACGCGCTGAACGTCATCAGCTGGTTCATATAGGTGATCTGCCCGTACAGCAGCGCGTTGCCGGTCAGCTGGTCGGCCGCGTACGCGGCCAGATGCTGGAAGCCGCCGAGCGTGAAGTCGAGGAAGTTGACCGGACTCACGCCGCCGAAGCTCTTGCCGCCCTCGAGCGTCGCGCTGACGCTGTGTCGCCCGAACTGCCGCGCGACCATCGTCTTCGCGTACAGCTCCGTGTACTGCGCGTTGTCGCTCGACACGAACGAGCGCTCCGCGCTCAGCTCGCCGAAGTAGCCGGTGCGCGGGAACAGCGGATCGTCGAGCTGATCGATCTCGAGCCGCGCCCGCGCGCTCAGTTGCCGGCCGCGCAGGTCGCTGAACAGCAGGCCGGTCGGCTGGCCGGCCGCGTTGAATGCGGTCGGGACGTTGTAGATCGGCACGCCGGTGCCGTGCGCGTACGCGAGGCCGATCCTGAAGTCGCCGAGCCGCGCGAGCGGCAGGCCGAAGTCGAAGCCGGCGCGCTCGGTCTGCAGCCGGTACTGCGTCAGCTTCACATCGTCCAAATAGACGTTCGCGAAGCGGCGCTGGAACTCCGCGTACGGCGCGACGTACACGCCGAACGTCGACGACAGCGGCTGCCGCACCTCGACGCGCGCCGACTGCAGGTCGCTGCCGAGCGTCGTGTCGGCGCGGAACTCCAGCCCCGACGACGTGACCCACGGCCGCCGGTAGCCGAGATGCAACCGGAAGCCGCCTTCGTCGGTCGAGCTGCTCGACATCCCGAGACCGAACAGCAGGAAGTTGGGCCCCCAGTGCTTGCCTTGCGCGTCGATCACGAGACGATGCGTATCGCCGTCGGTGACGACCTGCTGCGTGACACTCTCGAAGTTGCCGCTCGTCGACAGCGCGAGCAGGTCGCGGCTGACCGCCTGCGGATCGTACAGATCGCCCGGCTTCACGTGCAGCGCGTGGCGGACGACGTGCGCCGGCACGTCGCCGCTCGTGCGGATGTCGATGCCGGTGATCCGGATCGTCTGCGGCACCGGGCGCGCGTGCGCGGCGCGGTACGCGGCGTACTGCTCGGGCGTCAGCGCGTAGCGCCGCAGGCGCGGCAGCGCGGCGGTCGCGGCGGCGCGGCCGGCCTCGATCGCCTGGCTTGCATTCTGAAAATCCGTGAAGCTCAGCGCGCCGAGGTCGGGCGTCAGCAGCACGTCGTGCGGCGCCAGCTCGCGGCGCTGCGTCGAGACGTTCTGACGGATCAGGATGCCGACCATCTGCTGCATCACGTCGGCGGGCGTCGCGAGCGAGTCGAGCGGGCGCAGCGGCGAGCCGATGTCGACCGCGATCACGACGTCGGCGCCCATCTTCCGCGCGGTGTCGACGGGCAGGTTGCTGACGAGGCCGCCGTCGACGAGCGTGCGGCCGTCGATCTCGGCGGGCGAGAAGAGGCCCGGCATCGCCATGCTTGCGCGGATCGCGAGCGGCAGCGAGCCGTGGTCGAGCACGACCATCTGGCCGGTCCGCAGGTCGGTCGCGACCGCGCGGTACGGAATCGGCAGCCGGTCGAACGGCTGGTTGATCGGCACGGCCGCCGTCCAGTCCGCGAGCAGCGCCTGCAGCCGGTTGCCCTGCACGAGGCCCGCCGGCGCCTTGATGCCGTTCGCGCCGATGCCGACCGTCAGCCCGCTCGCGTACAGGCGCTCGTCCTCGCGGCGGCTCTGCGGGAGGTCCGCGCGCTCGGTCACGTCGAATGCGATGTCGGCGAGATTGACCTGCGACAGGCGCCGTTCCATGTTGTCGGCGGCCATCCCGCTCGCGTAGAGCCCGCCGACGACCGCGCCCATGCTGGTGCCGGCGATGCAGTCGACCGGAATCCGTTTCTGCTCGAGCACTTCGAGCACGCCGAGATGCGCGTAGCCGCGCGCGCCGCCGCCGGACAGCACGAGGCCGATCGCGGGGCGGCCGGCCGGCCCGCCGGCGGGCCGGCACACGTGTTCGGCCAGGGGCTCGGGCGCGGGCGGCGAAGCCGGGGCGGCCGGCGCCGCCGGCGCGCCGGTCGTGACGTCGGCCGTGACGCTGGCCGGCGGCGTCGCGGGCATGTCGGACGCGGGTCGGGTCTGCGCGAAGGCGGCGCAGCAGCAGAGCGTGGCGAGTAGCGTGGCGAAAAGCGGAAGCAGGCGGCGCATGCGCTGCCACCGGAGCAGAGCGGACGCGATAAGGAACGCGATAAGGGACGCGATAAGGGACGCGGTCACGGACACTGTCATCGTTGGAGGCTGTACGTGTTCTGACGGTCTGGCCTGCGCGGAACAGGCAAAGCGAGAGATTAACGTGTTTTGCGCGGCCGGGCGGCGAGCGTTGCCCGCAACGCACGGTCGGGCGACGCAGTCGCGCAGTTTTCGTTCGGATCGCCTACAGTTATCCGGGGCGGGCCGCCGTCGACAATCCGCGAATTCATCGACATGGCCGGCCTGCGCGCGCTGTTCCGGCGGCGCGTCGACCTGACGCTGTGCGTGCCGTCCGGTGCAACGCCGGTCGAGCGCCGCGCGCTCCGCGAGGCCGTGCTCGCGGCCGGCGCGTCGCGGGTCGCGCTGATCGAGGAATCGCTCGCGGCCGCGCTCGGCGCGGGGTTGCCGGTGACGGGTGCGGTCGGCTCGCTCGTCGTCGATCTCGGCGGCGGCACGACCGAGGTCGCAATGGTCGCGCTCGGCGGGATTGTCTGCCGCGATGGGGTGCGGATCGGCGGCGACCAGTTCGACGCGGCGATCGTCAATCACGTGCGTGGCGTCTACGGCGTGCAACTCGGCGAGCAAACGGCCGAGCACGTGAAGAAGACGATCGGCTCCGCGAGCCATGCGGTGCCGCGCGAATCGATGCGCGCGATCGGGCGCAGCGTCGTGGACGGGCTGCCGCGCACGATCGAGCTCAGCAATCACGACGTCGCCGATGCGCTCGCCGCGCCGCTGAACCAGGTGGTGAGCGCGGTCAAGCGCGTGCTCGAGAACGCGCCGCCCGAGCTCGTCACCGACGTCGCGAACCGCGGGATCGTGCTGACGGGCGGCGGCGCGCTGCTCGCGCATCTCGGCCAGCGCCTGCATCGCGAGACGGGGCTTGCCGCGCGGGTCGCGGACGATCCGCTCACGTGCGCAGTCCGCGGCGCCGGCGCCGCGATGGAGACGATCCGCTCCGCCGCGGCGGGCGTGGCCGCGATCGCGCTCGAAGGCTGACGCGCGCGGCTCGCGCGCACCGCGTTCCATTCCGCTTTTCCCGCGCCGTCCCGGCCGGTTCGGCCATTCGCCCGAAATTGCAAAGAAATGCCAATTGACATTTCTGCAAATTCATTGCTTTAGGCCGACGATTCAGTTGAGCCTGCCTCGATCCAATTGCTTCCTTCGGCTCGCCGATTAATGCAGATTCCAGCGCGGATTCCAGCGCGCGTGCGCGTCAAATCGACGGTGTTCGCGGCATTGCATTCGGATGAAATGGAATGGTGGATTGTTTCAATAATTCACCGTTTTACATCCGGTAAAAATGTTGAAATTACGCTGTTCGAAGCGATCGAAAACGTTTGCCGAGACCGTGAGAGGGCCGTGGCAAAAGGCGAAGTGGCCGATTTGACAGGTCCTGAATGTCGCTGTTTCGCCCGGTTACAACGTTTTGCAAATTCGCGAGCTTTGTTATAGTCTTGTGCAAAATTGGTTAAAAAATTAGATAAGCAATTATTTTCGTGAGAGGGCACACATGACTTCGCCGTCCGATTAAGTGTTTCGCACCGCGATTCCGCATTAAAAACCTTCGATTCGAACCATGTGTCCGTCACCTTCCTTGAGTGAACGGATCGGGAGCGTTCGTCCTTGCAATTGCCGTTAGTCGTTGCCGCTTACTCCGGCCGCAATCCCAGTCGATAACAACCAGGCGAGAATGAATATGAGCCGCGTAACTGCCAAGAAAAAGACCCGCGAAAGCTTTCCGAGGACCGTTCTGCCGACGAGCCTGCTGCTCGCGCTGATCGGTGCGGGTATCGTCCCGGTCGACGCCGTGGCCTGCACGGCGACGGGCACGACCGTCGACTGCACGGGGGTCAGCGGGCCGTACCAGAGCGCCGTCAGCGGCCTGACCGTGACCGTCGAGCCCGCCGCGGCCGTCGACGGCTTGCTCGGGTCCGCGATGACGCTGACGGGCACGAACAACACGCTGAACAACAGCGGTTCGATCACCTCGACCGCGCTGGGCACCACTGTGCAGATGGGCTCGGGGCTCACGGGCACCGAGACCGTCACGAACGCGGCGGGCGCGTCGATCAACGCGCCGCTGTTCGGCACCGCGCTGACGGTCGACAACGGCGTAGGCGGCGCGACCAGCGTCACGAACGCGGGCGCGATCAACGGCGACGTCGTGCTCACCGGGAGCGGCACGAACTCGGTCACGAACGCGGGCGCGATCAACGGCGCCGTGACGTTCGATCCGACCGGCACGAACACGTTCACCGCGCAGACCGGGTCGTCGGTCACCGGAGCCGTCACCGGCGGCGGCGCGCCCGGCAGTGCGCTGAATCTGCAGCAGAGCGCGGCGACCGGCAGCCCGGCGGTGGGCGCGATCGGGATCAACGACTTTACCGGCTTCAACAATCTCGACGTCCAGAGCGGCGCGTGGGCGATCAGCGGCGCGTCGACCGCGACGAATGCGTCGCTGGAAGGCACCGCGATCATCAACAACGCCGCGTCGCTCGGCACCGGCGCGATCACCGCGAACGGCGGCACGCTCGCGGCGAGCGCCCCCGGGCTCAATCTCGGCAACAACGTGACGCTCGGCAACGGCGGCCTGACCGTCGGCGGCACGAACGGCATCGCGCTGTCGGGCCCGATCGGCGGCACCGGCGCGCTGACCGCCAACGATACGGGCACGGTGACGCTGACCGGCGCGAACACGTACCAGGGCGGCACGAACCTGACCGGCGGCGGGCTGATCGTCGGTAACGGCGGCGCGCTCGGCTCCGGTTCGCTGAACGTGGGCGGCGCCGGCGGCACGCTCGGCGCGAGCGCGCCGGCGACGACGCTCGGCAATGCGATCAATCTCGGCTCCGGGTCGACGCTGACGGTCGACAGCACGAACGTCTCCGCGCTGAACGGCGCGATTGCCGGTGCGGGCGGGCTCGCGCTGGGCGGCACCGGCACGACGACGCTGAACGCGACCGAGACCTATACCGGCGGCACGACGATCAACAGCGGCACGCTCGCGCTCGGCACGAACGGCAGCCTCGCGCCGACGGGTTCGGTCGCGCTGGCCAATTCGGGCGCGACGTTCGACATGAGCGGCGCGAACGGGCCGCAGACGATCGGCACGCTGTCGGGCGTGAACGGCACGAACGTGAACCTTGGCGGGAACTCGCTTGTGGTCGACTCGACCGGCAACGGCACCTTCGCCGGTGCGATCGGCGGCACCGGCGGCGTGACGCTGAGCGGCACCGGCACGGAAGCGCTGACCGGCGCGAACACGTATTCGGGCGGCACGACGCTCACCGGCGGCAACCTCGTCGTCGGCAACGGCTCGGCGCTCGGCACCGGTGCGCTCGACGTGACCGGGCCGGCTTCGCTCGGCGCGAGCACGGCGACGACGCTCGGCAATGCGGTCAATCTCGGCAGCGGCAGCACGCTGACGCTCAACGGCGCAAACGATATCGGGCTGAACGGCGTAATTTCCGGCCAGGGCGGGCTCGCGCAGAGCGGCACCGGCACGACGACGCTGAATGGCGCGAACACGTACCAGGGCGGCACGAACCTGAGCGGCGGCGAGCTGGTCATCGGTAACGGCGGCGCGCTCGGCACCGGCACGCTGAGCGTCACGGGAGCGGGCGGCACGCTCGGCGCGAGCGCGCCGGCGACGACGCTCGGCAACACGATCGATCTCGGCTCCGGGTCGACGCTGACGGTCGACAGCACGAACCTCTCCGCGCTGAACGGCGCGATCGCCGGTGCGGGCGGGCTCGCGCTGGGCGGCACCGGCACGACGACGCTGAACGCGACCGAGACCTATACCGGCGGCACGACGATCAACAGCGGCACGCTCGCGCTCGGCACGAACGGCAGCCTCGCGCCGGCGGGTTCGGTCGCGCTGGCCAATTCGGGCGCGACGTTCGACATCAGCGGTGCGAACGGGCCGCAGACGATCGGCACGCTGTCGGGCGCCACGGGTTCGAACGTGAACCTCGGCGCGAATTCGCTCGCGTTGAACAACAACGGCACGGGCACGTTCGGCGGCGCGATCGGCGGCACCGGCGGGCTGACGGTGAACGGCACGGGCACGGAAACGCTGACGGGCGCGAACACGTACACGGGCAGAACGACGGTGAACGGCGGCACGCTGGCGATCGGCACGGGCGGCAGTCTGGCGTCGACGAGCCCGGTCGATCTGGCGGGTTCGGGCGCGACGCTCGATCTGAGCGGCGCGAGCGGGCCGCAAACGATCGGCACGCTGACGGGCGCGAACGGCACGAACGTGAATCTCGGCGCGAACGCGCTGACGATGAACAACGCGACGAACGGCACGTTCGGCGGCGCGATCGGCGGCACGGGTGGCGTGACGCTGAGCGGCCCGGGCACGGAAACGATGACGGGTGCGAACACGTACACCGGCGGCACGACGGTGAACGGTGGCACGCTCGCGATCGGCCCGAACGGCAGCCTGGCATCGACGGGTTCGGTCGATCTGGCGGGCACCGGCACGACGTTCGACATCAGCGGCGCGATGGCGCCGCAATCGATTGGCACGCTGTCGGGCGCCACGGGTTCGAACGTGAATCTCGGCGCGAATTCGCTCACGCTGAACAACAACGGCACCGGCGCGTTCGGCGGCGTGATCGACGGCACCGGCGGGTTGACGGTGAACGGCACGGGCACGGAGACGTTGACCGGCGCGAACACCTATACCGGTGGCACGACGGTGAACGGCGGCACGCTGGCGGTGGGCACGGGCGGCAGCCTGGCGTCGACCAGCCCGGTCGATCTGGCGGGCACCGGTGCGACGCTCGATCTGAGCGGTGCGAACGGGCCGCAAACGATCGGCACGCTGACGGGTATTGGCGGCACGAACGTGAATCTCGGCGCGAACACGCTGACGATGAACAACGCGACGGACGGCACGTTCGGTGGCGTGATCGGCGGGACGGGCGGGTTGACGCTGAGCGGCCCGAGCACGGAAACGCTGACCGGTGCGAACACGTACACCGGCAGCACGACGATCAACGGCGGCACGCTGGCGATCGGCACGGGCGGCAGTCTGGCATCGACGAGCCCGGTCGATCTGGCCAACTCGGGCACGGCGTTCGACATCAGCCACGCAACGACGCCGCAGTCGATCGGCACGCTGACGGGTGTCGGCGGCACGAACGTGAATCTCGGCGCGAACACGCTGACGATGAACAACGCGACCAATGGCACCTATGGCGGCACGATCGGCGGCACGGGTGGCGTGACGCTGAGCGGCCCGGGCACGGAAACGCTGACCGGCGCGAACACGTACACCGGCGGCACGACGATCAACGGCGGCACGCTGGCGCTCGGTTCGGGTGGCAGCCTGGCATCGACGAGCCCGGTCGATCTGGCGGGCACCGGCTCGACGTTCGACATCAGCGGTGCGAATGGGCCGCAGACGATCGGCACGCTGTCGGGCGCCACGGGTTCGAACGTGAACCTCGGCGCGAATTCGCTCGCGTTGAACAACAACGGCACGGGCACGTTCGGCGGCGCGATCGGCGGCACCGGCGGGCTGACGGTGAACGGCACGGGCACGGAAACGCTGACGGGCGCGAACACGTACACGGGCAGCACGACGGTGAACGGCGGCACGCTGGCGATCGGCACGGGCGGCAGTCTGGCGTCGACGAGCCCGGTCGATCTGGCCAATTCGGGCGCGACGCTCGATCTGAGCGGCGCGAGCGGGCCGCAAACGATCGGCACGCTGACGGGCGCGAATGGCACGAACGTGAATCTCGGCGCGAACGCGCTGACGATGAACAACGCGACGAACGGCACGTTCGGCGGTTCGATCGGTGGCACCGGCGGGCTGACGCTGAGCGGCCCGGGCACGGAGACGATGACGGGTGCGAACACGTACACCGGTGGCACGACGGTGAACGGTGGCACGCTCGCGATCGGCCCGAACGGCAGCCTGGCATCGACGGGTTCGGTCGATCTGGCGGGCACCGGCACGACGTTCGACATCAGTGGCGCGACGGCGCCGCAATCGATTGGCACGCTGTCGGGCGCCACGGGTTCGAATGTGAACCTCGGCGCGAATTCGCTCACGCTGAACAACAACGGCACGGGCACGTTCGGCGGCGTGATCGGCGGGACTGGCGGGCTGACGGTGAACGGCATCGGCAAGGAAACGCTGACCGGCGCGAACACGTACACGGGCGGCACGACGGTGAACGGCGGCACGCTGGCGATCGGCACGGGCGGCAGCCTGGCATCGACGAGCCCGGTCGATCTGGCGGGCACCGGCGCGACGTTCGACATCAGCAACGCAACGACGCCGCAGACGATCGGCACGCTGACGGGCGTCAACGGCACGAACGTGAATCTCGGCGCGAACGCGCTGACGATGAACAACGCGACGAACGGCACGTTTGGCGGTTCGATCGGCGGCACGGGCGGCGTGACGCTGAGCGGCCCGGGCACGGAAACGCTGACCGGCGCGAACACGTATAGCGGTGGCACGACGGTCAACGGCGGCACGCTGGCGATCGGTTCGGGCGGCAGCCTGGCATCGACGGGCGCGGTCGATCTGGCCAACTCGGGCACGACGTTCGACATCAGCAACGCGACGGCGCCGCAAACGATCGGCACGTTGACGGGCGCGAATGGCACGAACGTGAATCTCGGCGCGAACGCGCTGACGATGAACAACGCGACGGATGGCACGTTCGGCGGTTCGATCGGCGGCACGGGTGGCGTGACGCTGAGCGGCCCGGGCACGGAAACGCTGACCGGCGCGAACACGTACACCGGCGGCACGACGGTCAACGGCGGTACGCTGGCGATCGGCACGGGTGGCAGCCTGGCATCGACGGGTTCGGTCGATCTGGCGGGCAACGGCGCGACGTTCGACATCAGCAGCGCGAGCGGGCCGCAGACGATCGGCACGCTGTCGGGCGCGAATGGCACGAACGTGAATCTCGGCGCGAATTCGCTCGCGTTGAACAACAACGGTACAGGCACGTTCGGCGGCGTGATCGGCGGCACCGGCGGCGTGACGGTGAACGGCACGGGCACGGAAATACTGACGGGTGCGAACACGTACACGGGCGGCACGACGGTGAACGGCGGCACGCTGGCGGTTGCCGCGGGCGGCAGCCTGGCATCGACGAGTCCAGTCGATCTGGCCAATTCGGGCGCGACGCTCGATCTGAGCGGCGCGAGCGGGCCGCAATCGATCGGCACGCTGACGGGCGCGAATGGCACGAACGTAAATCTCGGCGCGAATGCGCTGACGATGAACAACGCGACGAATGGCACGTTCGGCGGTTCGATCGGCGGCACCGGTGGCGTGACGCTGAGCGGCCCGGGCACGGAAACGTTGACGGGCGCGAACACGTACACGGGCGGCACGACGGTGAACGGCGGCACGCTGGCGATCGGTACGGGCGGCAGCCTGGCATCGACGGGCGCGGTCGATCTGGCCAACTCGGGCACGACGTTCGACATCAGCAGCGCGAGCGGGCCGCAGTCGATCGGCACGCTGACGGGCGCCGCGGGTTCGAACGTGAACCTCGGCGCGAATGCGCTGACGATGAACAACGCCACGAACGGCACCTATGGCGGTTCGATCGGCGGCACGGGCGGCGTGACGCTGAGCGGCCCGGGCACGGAAACGCTGACGGGTGCGAACACGTACACGGGCGGCACGACGATCAACGGCGGCACGCTGGCGATCGGCTCGGGCGGGAGCCTGGCATCGACGGGTTCGGTCGATCTGGCGGGCAATGGCGCGACGTTCGATCTGAGCGGCGCGAGCGGGCCGCAGACGATCGGCACGCTGTCGGGCGTCAACGGCACGAACGTGAATCTCGGCGCGAACCCGTTGACGATGAACAACGCGACGAACGGCACGTTCGGCGGTTCGATCGGCGGGACCAGCGGCGTGACGTTGAACG
>NZ_JACBNX010000070.1 GCF_013403875.1 Burkholderia guangdongensis
AATCAAGAGCTTGCACCCCATCATTTAATCTTCCGGCACCGGGCAGGCGTCACACCCTATACGTCCACTTTCGTGTTTGCAGAGTGCTGTGTTTTTATTAAACAGTCGCAGCCACCAGTTTATTGCAACCCCTTCACCCTTCGCCCGCAGGGGCGTCAAGCTACAAGGGCGTACCTTATCCCGAAGTTACGGTACCAATTTGCCGAGTTCCTTCTCCCGAGTTCTCTCAAGCGCCTTAGAATACTCATCTCGCCCACCTGTGTCGGTTTGCGGTACGGTCATCGTTAGACTGAAG
>NZ_JACBNX010000071.1 GCF_013403875.1 Burkholderia guangdongensis
ATCACGTAGTTGCCGTGGTTCTTGAAGTTGTCCGGCAGCGCCCAGTTCGGCACCTGCTTCGCGCTCGATTCGGTCAGGAACAGGAAGCGGTCCTCGGTCACGTCGACCTCGAGCGGCGCGCCTTGCGCTTTCCAGTCCGGGATCAGCTCGGTGAGCGCGCGCGGATCCATCACCGCGCCGGACAGGATGTGCGCGCCGATCTCCGAGCCCTTCTCGAGCACGCACACGCCGATCTCGGTGCCTTTCTCGGCCGCCAGCTGCTTGAGCCGGATCGCCGCCGACAGCCC
>NZ_JACBNX010000072.1 GCF_013403875.1 Burkholderia guangdongensis
GGCGCGAACTTCCGTGAGAACAACATGGCGAAGTACGAAGGCCAGTTCGGCCCGCTGTACGTGTCCGCGCACTGGTCGTTCGGCGGGCGCGCCGGGTCGGCCGCCGCGGGATCGGGCTATGGCGTCGGCCTGTCGTACTCCGGCGCGGCCTTCGGTGTCGGCCTGGGCTTCGACAACGTGAACGAGCTGAATGTGGCCGAGTTCGTCGGCGCGTCCGGCGGGAACACGTTCGCGAAGGACATGCGCGCGACCGTCGGGCTGCGCTATACGTTCGATTCGCT
>NZ_JACBNX010000073.1 GCF_013403875.1 Burkholderia guangdongensis
TTGTCGAGCTGCTGCTGCGACGCCTGCGCGCCGATCATCGTCTGCAGGTCGAGCGGATGGCCGGCCTTGATACGCTCGACGCGCGCGACCGCCTTCTCGATGAAGCGCTCGTAGATCGATTCCTGGATCAGCACGCGCGACGGGCACGTGCACACCTCGCCCTGGTTCAACGCGAACATCGCGAGACCTTCGAGCGCTTTGTCGAGGAACGCGTCGTCCTGGTCGAGCACATCGGCGAAGAAGATGTTCGGGCTCTTGCCGCCGAGCTCGACCGTCGACGG
>NZ_JACBNX010000074.1 GCF_013403875.1 Burkholderia guangdongensis
TGCTCCATCGCCACGAACAGCAGCAGCAGCGAGATCCCCTGGATCACCTCCGGAATCACCAGCGGCGCGTTGATCATCCCCGTGTAGAACGTGAACCCCTTGAACCGGCCGAACCGCGCCAGCACGAAACCCGCCCACGTGCCGATCACCACCGACGCGCACGCCGTCATCAGCGCGATCTTCAGCGACAGCCACGCCGCGCTCAGCAGCTCATCGTCCTGCAGCAGCGCCCCGTACCACTTCAGCGAGAACCCCGACCACACCGTCACCAGCTTCGATTC
>NZ_JACBNX010000075.1 GCF_013403875.1 Burkholderia guangdongensis
TCGGCGTCGAGATCTTCCCGGGCTTCCCGGCCGCCGAGATTCTGTACAACGACGACGGCTCGGTGAAAGGCGTCGCGACCGGCAACATGGGCGTCGGCAAGGACGGCGAGCCGACCGAGAACTTCCAGCTCGGCATGGAGCTGCACGCGAAGTACACGCTGTTCGCGGAAGGCTGCCGCGGGCATCTGGGCCGGCAGCTGATGGACAAGTTCAAGCTGAACGCGAACGCCGATCCGCAGGCGTACGGGATCGGCATCAAGGAGCTGTGGGAGATCGATCCG
>NZ_JACBNX010000076.1 GCF_013403875.1 Burkholderia guangdongensis
GAATTTCGCTGATCGCGGCAACCGCCTTGTCTTCTTTCTTCCATTCACGCATACGGCGTTCGATCCCGGCGATCTGCTCGTCCAGTCTCGCCAACCCGTTCCACTGTTCACGCAACGTATCGATCAGTGCCGCCGGCAGACGCTCCGCGAGCCGGCCAAGTGCCGCCAGTATTTCCATGTCCAGTTTCGCTCGTCCCCGGCTCATCACCTCGCCGTATTCCGCCAGCAATCCACGCAGTCCGTTGCTCTGCATCGTGCGGAATTTCACCAACTGCTCGCGC
>NZ_JACBNX010000077.1 GCF_013403875.1 Burkholderia guangdongensis
TCGGTGCTCGTGCTGATGGAGATCATCGGCGACCTGTTCCCGGCCGGCGTGATCAACATCGTGAACGGCTTCGGCAAGGAGGCGGGCGAGGCGCTCGCGACGAGCAAGCGCATCGCGAAGATCGCGTTCACCGGCTCGACGCCGGTCGGCAAGCACATCCTGCACGCGGCGGCGGACAACCTGATCCCGTCGACGGTCGAGCTCGGCGGCAAGAGCCCGAACATCTTCTTCGCCGATGTGCTCGACCAGGACGACGCGTTCCTCGACAAAGCGCTCGAAGG
>NZ_JACBNX010000078.1 GCF_013403875.1 Burkholderia guangdongensis
GCGCGGTACAAATACTTCCATTGACCCTTGACTTTGACGTAGGTCTCATCGACTCGCCAGCTCTTGCCCACCGGGCGCTTTCGGCGGCGAAATGCCTTTTCAAACACCGGCAGTACTTTGATGACCCAGCGGTGCACGCTTGAATGATCCACCTCGATTCCACGCTCCAGCATCATCTCTTCGAGGTTGCGCAGGCTCAACGAATACGCCACCAGCGCACGCACAGCAGAATCACGTCAAGCGGATAATGCAGCCGCTTCAGCACCTTCCCAATGCCGTCG
>NZ_JACBNX010000079.1 GCF_013403875.1 Burkholderia guangdongensis
CCGGAAGAAAAGGCGCGCGGCATCACGATCAACACGGCGCACGTCGAGTACGAGACGGCGAACCGTCACTACGCGCACGTCGACTGCCCGGGCCACGCCGACTACGTGAAGAACATGATCACGGGCGCCGCGCAGATGGACGGCGCGATCCTGGTGTGCTCGGCCGCTGACGGCCCGATGCCGCAAACGCGTGAGCACATCCTGCTGGCGCGTCAGGTCGGCGTGCCGTACATCATCGTGTTCCTGAACAAGTGCGACATGGTGGACGACGCGGAACTGCT
>NZ_JACBNX010000008.1 GCF_013403875.1 Burkholderia guangdongensis
CGGCACGCCGCCCGGCGCATACTCGAGCCCGAGCGACGCGCCGTAGAACTTCGGCGACTGGTAGACGAGCGCGTTGCTGTCGTACAGCGCGCCGATCGGCACGTTCGAGTTCGTGCCGGGCCAGCCGGCGGCCTGGTTCACCCCGAGCCACGCGCTCAGGATGCTGCCGAAATACTGCGCGTTGCGCACGTCGGTATCGGCCATCGCATAGATCATCGGCGTGAACTGCCGGCCCGCGTCGAACGTACCGAACGGCCCGGAGATGCCGACCGTCGTCTGCTGGTTGAACACCGCGGTGCCGCCCGTCGTGTCCGCGAGCCCGAGCTTGCCGGTGCCGCTGTTGAACACGCCCTGCACCCGAAAGTTCACCTTGTAACCACCGCCGATGTCCTCGGTGCCCTTCAGCCCCCAGAAGCTCGAATAGATGCCCGCATCCTTGTAGCCGAACACGTGGCCGAGGTTCTTCGCGTTCGGCGCGAACGACGCGGCCACCGTGCTCTGATAGACGAGCCCCGAATCGATCGCGCCGTACAGCGTGACCGACGACTGCGCGTGCGCCGCGCATGCGAATACTGCGAGAACCGCTCCACCGCTCCACTTCAGCTTCATTGCCGTCTCCTCCGTTCTTTTATGCTGCATGCCTGGGTTGTTGACCGAACATCGACTACACGCATCATCCGCCAAAATTTTTTATGTCGACATTAATACTTATACCGAGTCGACTTGACGGCTCGCTGTCATGAAAAGCCAAGTGCGAGGCACGCAAGGTAAAGCGGGGATGATGAACGTTGCTTAGTCCGGCTTGCGCAGGAATCCCTGGTTGCCGCCGTTCCGATTGGGCGCGAAACCATTGGCGTGAAGCGTCTCTTCCGCGGTGTCGTAGAAGACCCCGATTTTCATGATTTCCCGTGCCTGTTTCGCCGTCGCGATGGGGCGACCGAATTCATCGGCGATACGCACCAATTGCTTGATCTGCTCCACCGAGCTCATCTTCCCCGTGCGGCGCTGGTTCCACAGCACATCCTCGATGCCGCACCGCACATGCAGGCCCAGGGCGATACCAATCATGTTGATGGGCAGCACATTGAGCACCGAACTTTCCACCGTGACCACCGCCCCATCGGGCACGGCACGCAGCATGTTGGCCAGGTTGAAGATGTTCGCCTGATCCATGCCGCCGCTGATGGCCACCCAGTTCATCACCAGCGGCCCCTTGTAGACACCGCGGCGAATCAGGCGCTCGATCGTTTCGAAGCTGTTGATGTTGTAGACCTGGAACTCGCTCTGGACGCCGGCGGCTGTCAGGCGCCGGATGTGCTCCTCGATAAAGCTTGGGTTCGAGGGCACGATCATGTCCTTGTAGGTGTCGTAGAGGTGCGGAAATCCGCGCGACACGCCCCTGAAGTCATCGACGCCCGCGTGCTCCGTCACGTTCATCTGCGTGGTGTTGACGGTTACCGTCACCTGGTCCGGCCTCGGATCGAGTTCGGCCAGCATGTGCCGCGTGTCGTCGGAGAGCCATTTGGCCGCCGCGCCTTCGGATTCAGGTGCGAAGCTGATGGAACCGCCCACTTGAATGATCATTTCCGGCACGCGGGCACGCACCCCGGCAATCAGTTCATTGAACATCGACAGGCGCTTGCTGCCTTTGCCATCGGGTTCGCGCACATGCAGATGCAGCACCGTCGCACCGGCTTCGTAGCAATCCACCGCCTTCTGAATCTGCTCCTCCATCGTGACGGGGATATCTTCCGGAAAGTCCGACGGAATCCAGCCCGGTGCGTAGGGCGCGGCCGTGATGATCAGAGGCTGCTGGTTCTCGGGATACAGATGGCCGTCGAGGAAGTTCATGGCGATGGGTCTCCAGGTGGAAATGTGATGTTGAGCGCCGCATACGATGCCGACGCGACGATTCAATCATCTGGCCTGGAGTCGGTTCCCGCTTTACATGGGATGTCTCGAACTTGGCTTTTCATGACACCCCCCTCCACGCGCATGGCCATTCGGTACACTTCGACGCCACTGCCGCATCGTGCATGCGTGCGCCCGTCAATCGACCCTCTGGAGTTGCTTCGATGAAAGCCATTACCTTGCGCCGTCCCGCCGGACTGGAACACCTCGAACGCGCGGATCTCGCCGATCCCGGTGTGCCGGCGCCGGGCGAAATCCGCGTGCGCGTCCACGCGAGCTCGCTCAACTTCCATGACCTGGGTGTCGTCATGGGACGCCTGCCGACCGATGACGGTCGCATTCCGATGTCGGATGGCGCGGGCGTCGTCGAAGCGGTCGGCGACGGCGTGACCGAATTCGCGGTTGGCGACGCGGTCGTCTCGACGTTCTTTCCGTGCTGGCTCGACGGTGGCCCGACGCTCGCCGATTTTTCGACGACGCCGGGCGACGGTGTCGATGGGTACGCGTGCGAGCGCGTCGTGCGACCCGCGCATGGGTTCACGCACGCGCCGCGCGGCTTCAGCCACGCGGAGGCGGCGACGTTGACCACGGCCGGCCTGACCGCGTGGCGCGCACTGGCGGTCGACGGCGCGCTGAAGGCCGGCGACACCGTGCTCGTTCAAGGCACCGGCGGCGTCTCGATCTTCGCGCTGCAGTTCGCGAAGCGGATGGGGGCGACGGTGATTGCGACGTCGTCGTCCGACGACAAGCTGGAGAAGGCCCACGCGCTCGGCGCCGATCACTTGATCAACTACCGGCGCGATGCCGAATGGGATGCGAAGGTACTCGAGGTCACGAACGGTCGCGGCGTGGATCACGTGGTCGAAGTCGGTGGTCCGGGCACGCTCGCCCAGTCGATCCAATGCTGCCGGATCGGTGGCCACATTGCGCTGATCGGCGCATTGACCGGCGGTGCGGGGCCGGTGCCGACGCGTGACCTGATGCGCCGTCAGCTGAGACTGCAGGGGCTGATCGTCGGCAGCCGCAAGCATCAGGTCGACATGATCCGCGCGATCGACGCGAACGGCATCAAGCCCGTGATCGACCGCACTTTCCCGCTTGACGACATTGCGGACGCGTTCCGCCACCAGGCGGCCGGCAAGCATTTCGGCAAGGTTTGTCTGTCGGTTTGACCGGGTGGGCGGCGCGAGCGCCAGTGCACGGTGGCGTATTGATTGACGGCGTCACAACAACCGGCGGATGTCTTCGCCTTCCAGCCAGGCCGCTGTCTGTTGCAGGCCCGAGCGCCGGGCTCGCTCGATCAGTTCGCCGACCTCCCAAGGGGGGTGTCGCTTGCGGGCACGCAGTTCGCGAAACGCGCCGGCCGCACGCGTTTCGTTCAAGTCGATCAGATCACGTACGAACGAATCTGGATGAATGACCTCGATCGAGAGTTCCGCGTGCAAGTGATCGACAGCGAAGTCCTTCAGGTTGAAGGTCACGATCGCGTCAGCGCGAACAGCGACCGCCGCCATCACGACATGACGGTCCTTCGGGTCCACCGGCAGCACTGCCCCGGAATCGGGTGGCACGTTCCGAATCAAGGCATCGGGAAATGCCCGATCCATCGTGCGTCGTACAGCGTCGATCTGCGCGCTCGGGTTGACTGCCACGCCGCTCGCTTGAAGGCGAGAGATCAGGTTCACCGTCCACTCCGCGTGGATCCTGTCGGACCATTTGGGATTGTAGAAGCCGTGATCGGCCAACGTCAGCAGCACATCACGCGTGAACATCGGGAATAGCACACACGCGTCGAGCACCACGGTGAAACGGTCAAATTCCAACCTCACAGATCGTAGCCGCCGAGTGCTTCGCTTTGCGCCACCATCTCATCGAGTGCCGCTTTGCGTTTCACCTGCATGGTCGCCTTGTAAGCGAGAACGTCGTCCATGCGGATTCGGCGATGCCGTCCGACCTTGCGAAAGGGTAAATCGCCCGCCTCAAGCCGCGCAATCAGATAGGGACGCGACACCCCAAGCATGTCGGCGGCCTGCCCCGTTGTCAGTTCGGTGCCTGCCGGATAGAGCAGGAAGGTCTGTTGGCTGGCCATCATCGCCAGTATTCTGGAGAGCACGCGTAGAGTCGCAGGCGGTACCTCGATACGCGTGACATCGCCATGCTCGCCCTCTTCCACGAGTGCCACCCGCGCGGCGCGGGCGTGATCCAGCGCTTCGCTCATCAGGCGACTGGCGCTCGCAAGCAGCGCGGCCTGGTCATCGGTCAGCTCTATGCGATCAGGAGTAGCGGTGCTCATGACAGGTTCCTCGTAACGGACCTCATAATACGCCGGCCACATCATAAACGCAATTAACGAAACAAACGCAATGAACTAAACTCCAGAATAGACGGAATCGCGCATACCGCGCCCGGCAACCAGTCCAAGCACAATCTGTCGCGCCTCACGGGTGTCTGTCAGCGGAGCTATCGAACAATGCTCGATGGGACATTGCTGCCCGCTCGCCAATGCTGGGCGCAAAACAAAAACCCCGCAGAGCCTAGACTCTGCGGGGTTTCCACCGCCATATACTGACGTACTGGCGGAGACGGAGGGATTCGAACCCTCGATCCAGGTTTTGGCCCAGATGCTCCCTTAGCAGGGGAGTGCCTTCGACCTCTCGGCCACGTCTCCCGAACCTTCGCTCGCGCCAGGGAGGCAGCGCGACGAAACCAAGATGATATAGAGTTTAGGGACGAAGGTCAATTTCCGCGACGCATTTTCTCGGATGCGTCACGAAAAATTTCACGACGCCTGTTCGAGTTCGAATGCCTTGTGCAGCGCGCGGACCGCGAGCTCCATGTACTTCTCGTCGATCAGCACCGAAATCTTGATTTCGGACGTCGAGATCATCTGGATGTTGATGCCCTCTTCCGACAGCGTGCGGAACATCTTGCTCGCAACGCCGACGTGCGAACGCATCCCCACGCCGACCACCGACACCTTCGACACCTTCGGGTCGCCCTGCACCTGCTCGGCGCTCACGTGGCCCTTCACCTGGTTCGTCAGGATGTCCATCGCGCGCTGATAGTCGCCACGGCCGACCGTGAACGTGAAGTCCGTCTTCCCTTCGACGCTCTGGTTCTGGATGATCATGTCGACGTCGATGTTCGCGTCGGCGACCGGGCCGAGGATCTGGTACGCGATGCCCGGCTTGTCGGGCACACCCATCACAGCAATGCGTGCTTCGTCGCGCTGGAACGCGATGCCGGAAATGACTGCCTTTTCCATGGTCTCGTCTTCTTCAAAAGTAATCAGGGTGCCCGAGTGCATTTCGTCTTCGAGCGCAATCAGCGGATCGGTCAGGCTCGACAGCACGCGCGTCTTCACCTGGTATTTACCGGCGAATTCCACCGAACGGATCTGCAGGACCTTCGAGCCGAGGCTCGCCATCTCCAGCATCTCCTCGAACGTCACGCGCTCGAGGCGGCGCGCGTCGTCGACGACGCGCGGATCGGTCGTGTACACGCCGTCGACGTCCGTGTAGATCAGGCACTCTTCCGCGCCGAGCGCGGCCGCGACCGCGACCGCCGACGTGTCCGAACCGCCGCGGCCCAGCGTCGTGATGTGGCCGTCCGGGTCGACGCCCTGGAAGCCCGTGATGATCACGACCTTGCGTGCGTCGAGATCGGCCTTCACGCGCTCGTCGTCGATCGAATGGATGCGCGCCTTCGTGAACGCGCTGTCGGTCTTGATCGGCACTTGCCAGCCGGCATAGCTCACGGCTTCGACGCCGATCTCCTGCAGCGCGATCGACAGCAGGCCGACGCTGACCTGCTCGCCGGTCGACGCGATCATGTCGAGCTCGCGCGGGCTCGGCTGGCTCGAAATCTCTTTCGCGAGACCGAGCAGACGGTTGGTTTCGCCGGACATCGCCGACGGCACGACCACCATCTGGTGGCCGGCCTGATGCCATTTAGCGACGCGTTTCGCGACGTTCTTGATGCGCTCGACCGAGCCCATCGAAGTGCCGCCGTATTTGTGTACGATGAGTGCCATTGTCGTTCTGAACTGAAGGGAAGACCGCACGGGCGCGCTGGGCAGACCGCGTTGCCGTTCAGTCACGCGGCTTGTGGCTGTGGACGGACGACGAGAGGAACGGCTGGGACGCAGCGCACGGGCGTGGCGGATTTGCCCGGAAGGCGGATCGGGCCGCGCAAACCGGGTACGTCACGCGGAAAACCTGCACAGGACGCTCAAAAATCGAGCCGAGCAAACGTCCGAGCGTACCCGATCGACGTCCGCTTGACAAGCCGCCCGCTACTCCCTCCCCGTTTCCCGAATCGTGAAAATTCGTGGGGCGGCCATCCGTGGGGCGGCCGTTCGCGGGGCGGCCCTTCGCGGGGCGACTGTTGGCGGAGCGGCCGTTCGTGACGCAACCATCCCCGCGGCGGCCGTTCGCGGAAGCGGAACGCCGGTCACGCGATCAGCAGATCGGGCCGCCATTCGATCCGGCGCCACCGCGCGCCGACCGGCGCATCGCCGCCCGTCGCGGCGCCGTCGCGATTCACGCCGAGCCGCGGCACGTAGAGCAACCGGTCGCCCGCGTACAGCAGCGGCACGTCGCGCTGCCAGGCCGGCACGCCCTGCTCCTGGAACAGATTTTTCAGCGTGCGCCCCGAGCCGCCCGGCGACGTGCGCATCCGCTCGCCGCCCTCTCTCGCGCGCACCGCGAGCGGCGCGCCGCGCAACGCGGCCTCCGGCAGCGCATCCGCGCCGCCCGGCGCCGCGAGCGCGAACACGTACGTGCCGCGCCACGCGGGCAGATGCCAGACCTCCTGCCCGTCCCATGCGCACGTCGCGACCCCACGCGCGGCCACGACGTCGTCGTCGCGCGGATCCGCGCTGTCGCCGGCCTCCCAGCACACGGCGTCGCGATAGAGCCGCAGGCGCTGCCCCGCATGATCGACGCGCAGCGCATGCGCGTCTTGCGCGTCGCGCAATTGGCGCATCATGTTCGCGAGCCGCGCGGCCGACGCGCCGGGCAGGCCGAGCGAGCGCATCCAGTAGCGCAGCAGGTTCGCGCCGCGTGCGTCGTCGAGCGCGACGAGCGCCGCGCGAGACAGCGCGCGGCCGTCGTCGCGCGCGGCCGCGCCGAGATCGAGCGCCGCGAGGTCGTCGAGCAGACGCTGCGCGGCGGCCGCATGCTGCGCGGCGCGGCCGAGCGCGTCGCGAAATCCGGGAAAATGCACGGCGAGCGCCGGCAGCACGTCGACGCGCAGCGCGTTGCGTGCATAGCGCGTGTCCGCGTTCGATTCATCGTCGATCCACGCGAGCCCGCGCTCGGCCGCGTAGCGCTCGAGCTGCGCACGCAGCAGATGCAGCAGCGGCCGCACGCGCTCGACGGACGACGCGGCCGGACGATGTCGCGGCGCCATCGCCGCGAGACCGGCAATGCCCGAGCCGCGCAAGAGTTGCAGCAGCACCGTCTCGGCCTGATCGTCCGCGTGCTGCGCGAGCCACAGCATGGTCGCGCCATGCCGCGCGCACAGGGTCTCGAGCGCGTCGTAGCGGCGCTCGCGCGCGCTCGCCTCGATACCCGTGCCGCTCGAGCGCGGCACGTCGACGCGCATCGCATCGAACGCGACGCCGAGCGACGCGGCGCGCGCCGCCGCATGCTCGGCCCACGCATCCGCGTTCGCGCTCAGCCCGTGGTGCACGTGCAGCGCAACACAGCGCGCGGCGCCCGCGACGCGCACGGCCGCGTCGAGCAGCACCGACGAGTCGAGCCCGCCGCTGTACGCGATCGCGATCCGCGCGTCATGCGGGACGCCGGAAAGCGCAACGCCGAGCGCATCGAGCACGACGCGGTCGGCGGAGTAGGTGTTCGGGGGAATCACGATCGGAGGGAACGCGCGGCGAACCGCGCGCGCATCATGCGGCCGGTCATGCGCCGGGCGTCGTTTCCTTGAACTTGCCGTAGGCCAGCAAGCGCTCGAAGCGGCGCTCGCGCAGCGCGTCGATGCTCATGCCCTGGAACTGGCGCAGCGAATCGGCGAGCGCGCGGCGCAGCAGCGCGGCCATGCCCTTCGGATCGCGGTGCGCGCCGCCGAGCGGCTCGTTGATGATCTTGTCGATCAGGCCGAGCGCCTTCAGGCGATGCGCGGTGAGGCCGAGCGCTTCGGCCGCCTCGGGCGCCTTCGCGGCGCTCTTCCACAGGATCGACGCGCAGCCTTCCGGCGAGATCACCGAGTAGGTCGAGAACTGCAGCATCATCACCGTGTCGGCGACCGCGATCGCGAGCGCGCCGCCCGAGCCGCCCTCGCCGATCACCGTCGTGATGATCGGCGTCTTCAGCTCGGCCATCACGTACAGATTGCGGCCGATCGCCTCGGACTGGCCGCGCTCCTCCGCGCCGATACCGGGATACGCGCCGGGCGTATCGACGAACGTGAAGATCGGCAGCCCGAACTTCTCCGCGAGACGCATCAGCCGTTCGGCCTTCCGATAGCCTTCCGGGCGCGGCATCCCGAAATTGCGCGCCGCGCGCTCCTTCGTGTCGCGGCCCTTCTGATGGCCGATCACCATGCACGGATGGCCGCCGAAGCGCGCCAGGCCGCCGATGATCGACAGGTCGTCCGCGAACGCGCGGTCGCCGTGCAGCTCGTGGAAATCGGTGAACAGCTCGGCGATGTAGTCGAGCGTGTAAGGACGCTGCGGATGCCGCGCGATCTGCGACACCTGCCACGGCGACAGGTTCGCGTACAGGTCCTTCGTCAGTTGCTGACTCTTCTTCGACAGCCGCTCGATTTCTTCCGAAATATCGACAGCCGATTCGTCCTGCACGAATCGAAGCTCCTCGATCTTGGCCTCGAGTTCGGCGATCGGCTGCTCGAAATCCAGAAAGGTGGTTTTCATGTGTTCGAATCCTTGGGTCTTGCGGCAGCGCGTATTCTACCCGCGCGAGCGGCGGTCGAAGCCCGCCCTCAACTATGAGTGATCAAAATTCGATAGTGGCGCTCAGCCGCCGGCGCCGAGCGAGTCGAGGCTGCGCCACATGTACCAGGTCGCGACCGTGCGCCACGGTTCCCAGTTGGCCGCGACCTCGCGCGCCTCGCTGCGCGTGACCGGCTCTCCGCTGAAGTAATTGACGCTGATCGCGCGGATCAGCCCGAGATCGTCGAGCGGCAGCACGTCCGGCCGCGACAGGTTGAAGATCAGGAACATCTCGGCCGTCCAGCGGCCGATCCCGCGGATCTGCGTGAGCTCCGCGATCACGTCCTCGTCGTCCATCGACGTCCACTTGTCGACGTGCAGCGCGCCCGACGCGAAATGCTGCGCGAGATCGAGGATGTATTCCGTCTTGCGCTTCGACAGCCCGCAGCCGATCAGCTTGTCCGGGCCGAGCTTGATCACCGGCTGCGGCGCGAGCTTCGGGCACGCGGTCTCGATCCGCTCCCAGGTCGCCTGCGCGGACGCGACCGAGATCTGCTGCCCGACCACCGAGCGCGCGAGCGTGACGAACGGATCGCCGCGCTTCACCAGATGCGCGGGACCGAATTTCGGGATCAGCTTCTTCAGGATGCGGTCGCGCTTCACGAGATCGGCGCAGGCCTTGTCCCAGTACGGCGGCCGCACGACGACGTCGGCATCGCCCACCTGCACCGGCACCGCGGCCTCCGCCGCCGCTTCCACCGCGGCGTCCGATGCGCGCGCGCGACGAGCGGGCGCGGCCGCGCCGTCGTACGCGGCACCGTCGACACCCTTCGCGCGCGCGGGCTTCGCCGCCGGCGCCTGTGCCTGCCCGTTCAACGCGCCGTTCGGCGCGGCGCGCGTTGCACCCGTCTTCGCGCCCGTCTTCGCCGCCGGCGCGCGACCGGCTGCCGGCTCGCGCTTCACCGGCGCTTTTCTGGCCGTTGCCATCTTGCCTCCTGCCCGACGAGTCGATCAGTGGAACGCACGCGCCGCGTTCATACGCGACGCCATTCGGTCGACCCGCCCGGTTTGTCTTCAAGCGCGATCCCGGCTTCGAGCAGTTCCGCCCGGATCCGGTCCGCCTCGGCATAGTCCTTCGCTTTCTTCGCCGCGCCGCGCGCGGCGATCCTCGCGTCGATCTCGTCGGCCGCGAGGCCACTCGCCTGCGCGGCGCCCGCCGCCTGCTGCAGGAACGCGCGCGGCTCGCGACCAAGCAGCCCGAGCAACCCCGCAAGGCGCTTGAACTGCCGCGCAAGCACCGCGTCCCGCGTGCGGTTGACCTCGCCCGCGAGCTCGAACAGCACGGCCACCGCGACCGGCGTGTTGAAATCGTCGTTCATCGCGGCGGCGAAACGCTGCGCGTGCGGCTCGTTCCAGTCGAGCTCGCCCGCATCCGGCGCGACGTCCTTCAACGCCGTATAAAGCCGCGTCAGCGACGCGCGCGCATCGTCCAGATGCACGTCGCTGTAATTGAGCGGCGAACGGTAGTGCGTGCGCACGATGAAGAAGCGCATCACTTCCGCGTCATACTTCTCGAGCACTTCGCGAATCGTGAAGAAGTTGCCGAGCGATTTCGACATCTTCTCGCTGTCGACCTGCACGAAGCCGTTGTGCATCCAGTAGTTGACGAACGTCTCGCCAGTCGCGCCCTCGCTCTGCGCGATCTCGTTCTCGTGGTGCGGGAACTGCAGATCCTGGCCGCCGCCGTGGATGTCGAAATGATCGCCGAGCAGCGTGCAACCCATCGCCGAGCATTCGATGTGCCAGCCCGGACGCCCCGCGCCGTACTTCGATTCCCACGCGGTGCCTTCCGGCTCCTCGGGCTTCGCGCGCTTCCACAGCACGAAATCGAGCGGATCCTCCTTCGCATCGTTCGCGGCGACGCGCTCGCCCGCGCGCAGATCCTCGAGCGACTTGCCCGACAGCTTCCCGTAACCGGCGAACTTGCGCACCGAGTAATTGACGTCGCCGTCCTTCGCCTGATACGCGTAGCCGTTCGCCTCGAGCGTCTCGATCATCCCGAGCATCTGAGGAATGAACGCGGTCGCGCGCGGCTCGATGTCCGGCCGCTCGACGCCGAGCGCGTCGCAATCGTCGTGCATCGCGGCGATGAAGCGGTCGGTCAGCGAGCGGATCGTCTCGCCGTTCTCGACCGCGCGGCGGATGATCTTGTCGTCGATGTCGGTGATGTTGCGCACATACGTGAGCTTGAACCCGAGCGCGCGCAGCCAGCGCTGCACGAGGTCGAACACGACCATCATGCGCGCGTGACCGACGTGACAATAGTCGTAGACGGTGATCCCGCATACGTACATCCGCACTTCGCCGGAGCGGCGCGGGACGAAAACTTGCTTGTCACGCGCGAGCGTGTTGTAGATGCGCAGTGATTCCATAGAGATGAAACGTGAGCCGAAAGGAAACCGCCCTGGCGATGCTCGCCCTGCACGCGAATCGTCGGACCACGCGCCACGGCATCGTGCCGCGCGCACATCCTCGTCATCAATCGCATGCGGCAGTCAGGCGACAAGCACGGCGGTGACGGCCACGTCAGGCAAAAGACTGTCTGCGGCTCGCCGGAACGCGCAGACGTTTTGTTAGAATGGCTCGGAGTATAACATTCCGATTTACGCCTATGAAATCTCCCCGCGGCCGCGCGCCGAGCGCTGCGACCCTCGTTGCGACGGCGGCCCTGGGCGCCGCGCTGGCGCTTCTGCCGGCCGTTTCCGCCCACGCGCAGCGGAGCACGCAGACCACCGACGGCACGCCCGACGTCGACGCATCGATCGCCGGCAAGCAGTGGAAGCAGGCGCTTGCACAGCTCGACGCGCGCATCGCCGCGAATCCGCACGACGTGCAGGCGCAGTTCAAGCGCGGCACCGTGCTCGCGCGCCTGAACCGCGACGACGACGCGATCCGGCAGTTCGTCGCGCTGACGCAGGCGTATCCCGAACTGCCCGAGCCGTACAACAACCTCGCCGCGCTGTACGCGAAGCACGGCCGCTACGACGACGCGCGCGCCGCGCTCGTCACCGCGACGCAGGCGAATCCGGGCTACACGCTCGCGTACGAGAATCTCGGCGACCTGTACCTGCGGCTCGCAGCCGAATCGTACAAGCGCGCGCAGGCGCTCGGCCACACGAGCGGCGCGACCGCGCAGCGCCTCGCCGATCTGCAGAAGATCGTGTCGCCGCCGCCGAAGCCCGCGGGCGGCACGGCGGGCGCCGCGGTGTCGCGCACGAACGCGTATGCCGATCACGCGGCCGAGAACGTCACCACGACGACGCTGCCGCTTTCGCCGACCTTCCAGTTCGGCGGGCCGTCCGGCACGATGGCCGCGCCGTACGTCGCACCGTCGCAGTGAGCGGCGCGCGCCCCGTCATACATCCAACCTGAGGATCGTCAATGAAACGTCTGTTGCTGGCGCTTGGCTGCGCCGCCCTCGTCGCGAACGCGCCGTCCTTCGCGCAAACGGCCGCCGCGCATCCCGTCGTGCAGATGAAGACCTCGCTCGGCGACATCCGCGTCGAGCTCTATCCGGAGAAGGCGCCGAAGACGGTCGCGAACTTCCTCGACTACGTGAAGGCCGGCCAGTACAGCGGCACGATCTTCCATCGCGTGATCAAGGGCTTCATGATCCAGGGCGGCGGCTACAAGACCAACTTCGACGAGAAGCCGACCCGCGCGCCGATTCCGCTCGAGAGCAAGAGCGGCCTGAAGAACCTGACCGGCACGATCGCGATGGCGCGCACGAGCGACCCGAACTCGGCGACCGCGCAGTTCTTCATCAACACCGTCGACAACGCGGGGCTCGACTATCCGAACCCGGACGGCAACGGCTACGCGGTGTTCGGCAAGGTCGTGTCGGGCATGGACGTCGTGAAGAAGATCGAAGCGGTGCCGACCACGTCGCGCGGCCCGATGCAGGACGTGCCCGCGCAGCCGGTCGTGATCGAATCGGCGAGCATCGTCTCGAAGTAAGCAACCTGGCCGGAGCTCCGGCACATCACGCGGCCGCGTCGCCCGACCGGCCGCGTGCCATTTGAACCCACCTCATCGAAGGAATCATCATGGTTGAACTGCACACGAACCACGGCGTCATCAAGCTCGAGCTCGACGCCGCGAAAGCGCCGAAGACGGTGGAAAACTTCCTGAACTACGTGAAGAAGGGCCACTACGACGGCACCGTGTTCCATCGCGTGATCAACGGCTTCATGATCCAGGGCGGCGGCTTCGAGCCGGGCCTCACGCAGAAGCCGACCGACGCGCCGATCCAGAACGAGGCGAACAACGGCCTGAAGAACGACAAGTACACGATCGCGATGGCCCGCACGAACGATCCGCACTCGGCGACCGCCCAGTTCTTCATCAACGTGAACGACAACGACTTCCTGAACCACTCGTCGCCGACGCCGCAGGGCTGGGGCTATGCAGTGTTCGGCAAGGTCGTCGAAGGCCAGGACGTCGTCGACAAGATCAAGGGCGTGAAGACCGGCAACGCGGGCTTCCATCAGGACGTGCCGACCGACGACGTCGTGATCGAGAAGGCCGTCGCCATCTGACGAAACGCGCCGGAGGCCCTTCGATGCTGCAGGAAACACCGCCGCGAAGCGTCTCCGCGGGCGTGCCGGGCGAGCGCGGGTACGCGCACGCGGCACGCCCGTTCCTGTTTCTGTCCGATCTGCACCTGAGCGAAGCGATTCCGAAGACGGTCGCCGCGTTCGAGCATTTCGTGACCTACACCGCCGACAGCGCCGATTCGGTGTTCATCCTCGGCGATCTGTTCGAATACTGGATCGGCGACGGGATGCTCGACGTCGATCCGTTCGCCGCGCGAATGGCCGCGCTGCTGCACACGTTCTCCGAGCGCGGCATCGCGCTGTACGTGATGCACGGCAACCGCGACTTCCTGCTCGGCCGGCGCTTCATGAAGGCGGCCGGCGCGCGGCATTTGGCCGACCCGTCGCTGATCGTCGCGTTCGGCCAGCGCATCGTGCTCGCGCACGGCGACGCGCAATGCACGGCCGACCACGGCTACCAGCGCTTCCGGCGCTTCGCGCGCAACCGCATCGCGCAATGGCTTTTTCTCGCGTGGCCGCTGCGCTGGCGCCGCCGGCTCGCGGAACGCATGCGCGCGAACAGCGAGGCGGGCCGGATGCGCCCGGCATCGCCGCGCTACGACGTTACACGCGAAGGCATCGCCGCGCTCTTCAAGCTGAGCCGCGCGAGCGTGATGATTCACGGGCATACGCACCGCCCCGCGCGCCATCTCGAACCGGGCGGCGTGCGCTGGGTGCTGCCGGACTGGGATCTCGACCACGGGCAGCCGCGCGGTGGCTATCTGTGCGTCGACGCGGAAGGCATCCGCGCGTTGCCGCTCGACTCGCCGCTCGCCTGATCCCCGCCGCCTGGCACGCCTGCGGCTCGCAGTTCAAGACTCGCGTTCGACCGCCCTGCCGTCCAGCACCGCCGACAGCCGGCGCAGATCGAGCCGCACTGCGTCGGCGCCCGGTAGCGATTCGAGATGCGTGCCGAGCCGTTCGAGCGCCGCGACGATCTCGTCGATCCGCTCGCTCTCCTTCGACGCATGATCGATCAGCCCATGAATCGCGAGCGACATCGGATCGTCGGCGTTCGGTGTGATCCCGTACGCGCTGAACGCGGCACGCGCGGCCTGCGGTTTAGGCTGCGCGGGCATCACGACACGCGCCGGGTTGCCGACCGCGGTGCCGCCCGCCGGCACCGGCTTCACGACGACCGCATTCGAGCCGATCTTCGCGCCGGTGCCGACCGTGAAGCTGCCGAGCACCTTCGCGCCGGCGCCGACGATCACGCCCGCCTCGAGCGTCGGATGCCGCTTCGCGCCGCGCGTCAGCGACGTGCCGCCGAGCGTCACGCCCTGATAGATCGTGCAGTCGTCGCCGACGATCGCGGTCTCGCCGATCACGACGCCCATCCCGTGATCGATGAACACGCGCCGGCCGATCGTCGCGCCCGGATGGATCTCGATGCCGGTCATGAAGCGCGCGATCTGCGACACGAAGCGTCCGAGCCAGTGCCAGCGCGCGCGCCAGCACGCATGCGCGACACGATGCAGCACGAGCGCGTGAAGGCCCGGATAGCAGGTCAGCACTTCCCAGGCGCTGCGAGCGGCGGGATCGCGCTCGCGAATGGTGGCAACGTCTTCGCGCAGTCTCGTGAACATGATCGGGTCCGGGGATCAGGAATGGCCGGCGCACATCGCCGGCGCTGGCTGGCCCTTATCGCGCCAGCGAATTTGCATATGACGTCCGGCGATTGTAGGGCGACTCGAACGCGCCCGCACGGCACGCGCCGTTCACCCCGCTCGCACCAAGGGTATTCGCGCAGTGTGCGGTGTGCGCCGTCACGCGTCGCCGTCGGGCGTGCGCGATTTCATCAGCATGTGCTTCGCGATCCCGCGCAGGATATTGACTTCCTCGCGCTCGAGCCCGGTGCGCGCGAACAGGCGCCGCAGCCGCGGCATCAGCTTCTTCGGGTTGCGCGGATCGAGAAAATCGAGCGCGATCAGCGCGTTCTCGAGATGCACGTACATCCGCTCGATCTCGTCGCTCTGCGCGAGCGTGCCCGCGTCGTGGCCGACGGCCGGCGCCGACGCGTTCGCGTGCTCGAGGAACGCGATCCGCAATTCGTATGCGAGCACCTGCACCGCCTGCGCGAGGTTCAGCGAGCTGTACGCCGGATTCGCCGGAATGTGCGCAAGCGCGCTGCACTGCTCGACGTGCTCGTTCGCCAGCCCGGTGCGCTCGTTGCCGAACACGAGCGCGATGTCGCCCGCGCCGACCTGCCGGCACGCATGCTCGGCCGCCTCGCGCGGCGCGAGCCGAGGCGGGCCGTATTCGCGCGTGCGCGCGGTCAGCGCGATCGACCAGTGCACGCCGGTGAGCGCGTCGCCGAGCGTCGGCACGACGTGCGCGGACGCGAGCACGTCGTCCGCGCCACTCGCCATCGCGATCGCGTCGGGATCGCTCTGCACGTGCGGCACACGCGGCGCGACGAGCACGAGCCGCGAGAAGCCCATCGTCTTCAGCGCGCGCGCGGCCGCGCCGACGTTGCCGGGATGGCTCGGCTCGACGAGCACGAAGCGCGTCGACGTGAAGCCGCCGCGCAGCGGGCCCGCCGCGCGGGCCGCGCCCGCGGGCTGCGGCGCGGCGGAGGTTTGCAAGGTTTCGAACACCATACGACTCGATTCGTCTGAATGGCGCTATGGTATCGCCAACGCGGCGCACGCCCCACCTATCCGGATGGCCTATCGGGGTTTCCCCGCATCGGCACATCGAAAAAATGCCGAAAGTCGGGTAAAATCATGCCCTTAACGCGCTCCGCCCGCTGCGGCGCGCCCCGTTCTTTGTCAATTCGCGTCTCTGTCGCCGAAGCGTGCTTCGTGCGGTTCGTTCACTTTCGTGGCGGGCTCTTGCCGCCAGCAACAGGATCCAGCTCATGCATCCCATGCTCAACATCGCTGTCAAGGCTGCGCGCCGCGCCGGACAGATCATCAACCGCGCGTCGCTCGATCTCGACCTGATCGAGATCCGCAAGAAGCAGCACAACGATTTCGTCACCGAAATCGACAAGGCCGCCGAAGGTGCGATCATCGAGACGCTGAAGACCGCCTACCCCGACCACGCGATCCTCGCCGAGGAATCAGGCGAGTCGGAGAACGAATCCGAATTCCAGTGGATCATCGATCCGCTCGACGGCACGACCAACTTCATCCACGGCTTCCCGTACTACTGCGTATCGATCGCGCTCGCGCACAAGGGCGTCGTCACGCAGGCGGTCGTCTACGATCCGAACAACAACGACCTGTTCACCGCGACGCGCGGCCGCGGCGCGTACCTGAACGACCGCCGGATCCGCGTCGGCCGCCGTGACCGCCTCGCGGACGCGCTCGTCGGCACCGGCTTCCCGTTCCGCGAGAAGGACGGCCTCGAAGCGTACTCGCGCCTGTTCATCGAGATGACGCAGGCGTGCACGGGCCTGCGCCGGCCGGGCGCGGCCGCGCTCGACCTCGCGAACGTCGCAGCCGGCCGCCTCGACGGCTTCTTCGAGCAGGGCATCAACGCGTGGGACATGGCCGCGGGCAGCCTGCTGATCACCGAAGCGGGCGGTCTCGTCGGCAACTACACCGGCGACGCCGATTTCCTCCATCGCAACGAGATCGTCGCCGCGAACCCGAAGATCTACGCGCAAATGATCCCGATCCTGAACCGCTACAGCCGCCTGCATCCGGCCGCGGAATAAATTCCCGTCCGCTCATCCGGACCGACGGACCGACGCACCAACGGCCCGACCCGCATCGAGTGGGTCGGGCCGTCGTCTTTTGAACCGCCACGCTCAGCGCATGGCCGACGTCACCGCCGCGATGCGCGCCTCGTCGTCCGCGAGCCGCGCCTGCACGAGTTCGAGTAGCTTCTGGATCTTCGCGGAGCCACGCCGGCTGACCGGATACACCGCGCAAATGAGATCCTCGCCGAAGCTCGCGCTACTGAGCCGCCAGTCGGTCAGCACCGGCACGAGGCTGCCGCTTTCGAGCTCCGGCACCACGCTCCAGTACAGACAAGGCAGGAACCCGGCGCCGCCGACGGCCGCCGCGCGCGCGAGGTTGTAGCTGTCGGTGACGATCGGCCCGCGCGGCTCGACCGTCGCCGCTGCGCCGAACGCGCGGTCGAAATGCCAGACGCTGCTCAGCGCCGGGTGCCGATACACGATGCAGTCGTGGTGCGCGAGCGCGTCGGGCGCCGCCGGCACGCCGCGCCGCGCGAGATAGCCGGGGCTCGCGCACAGCAAGCTGCGGTTCGCCCCGATCGTCTTCACGATCTGGTTCGGCAGCTCGTAATTGCCCATCCGCAGCGCGAGGTCAAAGCCCTCGCCGACGATGTCGACGTACCGGTCCGACAGCGACAGCTCGAGCTGCACCCGCGGAAACGCCTGGCTGAACGGCGCGCAGAGCGACGCCAGCACCGACTGCCCGAACGAATGCGCGGCCGTCACCCGCAGCAGCCCGCGCGGCTCGTCGTCGTGCTCGACCAGTTGCCGCGAACCGTCGGCGAGGCGCTGCAGCACGTCGGTCGCAGTCGCCAGATAGAGCCGCCCGCTCTCGGTCAACACGAGCGTGCGCGTCGTGCGCTCGAAGAGCCGCACGCCGAGCGACGCCTCGAGGCCCGCGATCGCCTTCGTGACCGCCGACGGCGTTTTCGCGAGCCGGCGAGCGGCACCGCTCAGGCTGCCCTCCTCGACCGCGCACACGAACGTTTCGATCGCGGCGAGCATGTCGATTCGCCTCATATTTTCCTTTCACGCACAAATGGTGTGCGAAACAAGCACAATTCGGGTCGAATTTATTCACTTATTATCACAGACAAGCTGTCCGGACCAATACGGACGATCGACCGGGCCGTTCCGGTCGACCACACAGGGTGAAGGAGCCGTGATGAGAAAAATCGTCGTCGCCGCCACGCAGATGGCAATCAGCCGGGATACCGAAGCGAACCTCGCGCTCGCCGAACGGACCGTGCGCGAAGCCGCGCGCGCGGGCGCGCAGATCGTGCTGTTGCAGGAGCTGTTCGCCGGCCCGTATTTCTGCATCGACCAGAATGCCGCGTACAACGACCTCGCGCACCCGTACGACGGGCATCCGTGGCTCGGCCGCTTCGCGGCGCTCGCGCGCGAGCTCGACGTCGTGCTGCCGGTGAGCTTCTTCGAGCGCGCGGGCAATACGCAATTCAATTCGATCGCGATCTTCGACGCCGACGGCAGCGCGCTCGGCGTGTACCGTAAAACCCACATTCCGGACGGGCCCGGCTATACGGAGAAGTATTATTTTTCGCCGGGCGACACCGGCTTCAAGGTGTGGGACACGAAGTACGGGCGGATCGGCGTCGGCATCTGCTGGGACCAGTGGTTCCCCGAGTGCGCGCGCACAATGGCGCTGATGGGCGCGGAGATCCTGCTCTATCCGACCGCGATCGGCAGCGAGCCGCACGACGCGACGATCGACTCGAGCAAGCACTGGCAGAACGTGCAGCGCGGCCACGCGGCCGCGAACGTGATGCCGCTCGTCGCGAGCAACCGGATCGGCACCGAGCATGGCGAAACGGGCGCGATCACGTTCTACGGCAGCTCGTTCATCGCGGGGCCGGACGGCGAGAAGATCGCCGAGGCGAACCGGACGGAATCCGCCGTGCTGACCGCGGAATTCGATCTGGACGCGCTCGCGCTGAAGCGCCGGAGCTGGGGCGTATTCCGCGACCGGCGGCCGGAATGCTACGGCGCGCTCGCGCGGTATGCGGACGACAGTGTGTCGCGTCGTTGATTGGCATCCGAAATCCGCGCCCAGCCTCACAGAGCTCTCGTTGCGCATATGCCGTCCGATGGCGAATCCGTGTGAGGCCGGCAACTATCCGTCGAGATTCTGCGTGCGGCCGTCGCCAATCAAATGCATTTTCGCAATCACCCGTGGCGGACTTTCAACGGAACAACCAGCTAAACAACCTTTGAAGCAGCCCTCGCTGCGACGGGCGCTGCCCGGCGCCGATGGATCTGCCAGCCGTCGAGCTGGTCGGCGCTTTCGATCGCGAGCCGGGCGATGCGGGCGGCGGTGTTGGGCGCGTCGTAGGCGGAGGAGCCGAAGATGCGCGGATGGCATTCAATACGCTCTGGTTAGGCGAAACGCGCGCCGGCGGCGAAGCTGGTCGCGGCGGTGTCGGTCGCGATGAGGACGGCAGCGAGGGCCGCGCCGCCTGCATTGCGTCTTTCGAGCGCGAGCTGCCTTGGACCTTGCCAAGGATCTCGCGATTGGCAGCAATGTCTCGCGAGGCCGGCGCGCCGGCCTTCGGTCCGGCCAGACGCCAGCGCGCGTCGGCTTCCGAAAGGAGTGTCATTTGGCCAACTGCGGTGACGTTGATGGATACGTGCGAATAGCGATATTTTTTACTCTCGAACGGTGGCTCCATCAAGCCGATGACGCTAACCCATTTGCCAACCCAAGAATCGTCTGGCTTTGTGCGCAGCGTGTCAAGGCCGTCGCTCCATATTGCGATCTTGAAAATACGGCCCCGCCATGGTCCGAAATTTACGAAGATGTAGGGCTTGCGATTCCTCGCCACATCATTCTTCACTTCAACGATCTTGCCAATCACTTCGACCTTGTTGCCCACCCGCAGCAAGCAAGCCTCGTATTCGGTCGCGGAGAGAACTTCATACGCCCCAATGTATCCTACCCTCGACTTGCCTTCGGCCATCTTGCCGGTGAGTACAACGCTCGCCGGGAGTGGCGGCATGTTTCTGCCCGCGATGAAGTCGGCCAAAGTCGGGGCCTTCTGCATCGGCGACGCGCAGATTGCAGCAAACGCCTTGGCTTTTTGCGCCAACCCCGCCTTTGACGCGAGAAGCGCAAACCCCGGCGACGAACTGGGATCAATGAAATCGCTCGCACGAAATACGATTGCGTCGATTTCCGAGTTCGTCTTTCCCCAAATCGACGGATCGGTTCGGAGGGCCTCAATCGACAGCCATAAGGAAATTAGCGAGAAGCGATCGAGCGTCGAGTCGAACGGGTTGGCGTCTTTGCGGCCTGGGTGTTGAAAATTGACGTGTCCGAGCTCCGCGCTGCCGAGATCCTTTATCTCGTCAATCCACATGCCGTCGTAGTCGATCAGTTGGACGCTCATGCCCCCGCTGGACACCATTAGGTTGCCCGTCTGGATGTCTCCGTGAGCGATGCACTCCTTTTCGAGAAACACGGACAATGATTCAAGCGAAGAAGCAAGCGCTCCGAGGGCTTGCGGGGACCCGTGATTGTCCTCGAGGAACTCACCGAGCGTCTCGCCTTTCGCCCATGCCATTTTGACGATCGGATATTCTCCGCCCTCGACGCGGATTCCTTTTTGCTGGAATTGGAAGTCGAGAAAATACGGCGAACGCATGGCAACTAGACGCTTGGAGATGGCTGTGTATCGCCGTTCCAACGCCTTCGACTCTCGATGGAAGCAGCGCACGGCGTATTTTTTTGACCCCGCCGTGATGGTGTAGGTCAGCGCGAATCCGCCGCTAATGGCAAGGGGAAGCCCCATGCCTGTAGTCCCCACCCTCCCGCCTTTAAGCTCAGGGTCGGTCAGCCACATCGAGTGGTTGTTGAAGGCGTTGTTATATTGCTCGAGAGACGGATAGGCCATCGCGCGCTTCGCGTTCAAACGAGAGAACGAGCAACGTCGAGTCGTCGACTCGCATGCGCCTCGTTGCGCGCTCCCTCAACACCAATTCAGCCAGTTGCTCCTCGCGTCTCAGCGATGCCAGTTCGAGAAGCCCGTCGCAGTTCTCGCGCGCCGAGCGAAGCGCCCACTCGCCCAATGCGTCTGTCATGCACAAGAGCCGAGGAACGTTCAATTTGTCGAGGTGGAGCGTCGTGCCATGCCGCGTCCAGAAATCGCCCGCGTCGAGAAAGCCGTTGTGGCGACGGATGGTCGACAGCAACGACGGACGCTCTTGAAACCGCTCGGGGTCGTCGAACGGCCAAGCGCAAACCAGCCGATCTTCGTCGATCAACAGCGCGATGCTGTCTCCGACGGCCAGCAGCTCCACGGCGTGGTGATCGGCGAGATACTCGCCACCCAACAGGGTGGCGAAGCTGCCGCGCTCGAAGGCCGCCTGCTTCGACCAGGACATCGACGAAAAGTCATGCGCTGCCTCGTAGTTCGCGAGAGCGTCGTCGACCCACGCCGGGTTCACGCCTGGATCATCGACAAAGCGATTTGCCAACAATTTGGCCCACAACTTCGAATCGAACGAGTCGCTCGCGCCATCCGAGAGCGCGAAGCGGTTCGAGCCAACCGGAATCGCGAGCGCGTCTTCGTTGGCTTCCGGGCTACCGAGCTCCTTCGGAACGCTGCCGGCGAACTCCTGTCTCATCGTGATATCAACGCAATTGCGCGGCGCGGGTTCCGATGTCGAAGAACTGGACAATCTCCGCAGCTTCGGCGTTGAAAGTAAACCCTCGCGCCTCCATGGCGATTGCGGCGCCGTCGTTTTGCGCGAAGCGAATCAGGTGGTCGGGCAACGGGCTCGACATCCGGAACAGCAGTTTCGCGAAGCTGTCCGGCAACCCCGATTCAGCCGACGGGAAGCTGATCGGGTTGTGCCCAAGCGTGCTCGCGTGGAGATTGAAAAGAAGCACTTCGCCGTCATTCGTGCGGATTTGCCGAACGTGGCTGGCAAGCTCCTCGGGATCACCGTCCGTGGATTCGCCGTCGGTCACGTGGAGGATCGTCGGCGGGTAGCTGTCGGGGTGAGCGTCGCACCAAGCGACGAGCTCCTCGGCGGCCCGAGTCAGCGCTGCACGCATCGGCGTTCCGCCCGTGGCGACCGGATCAAACCAAACTGGAAACTTGACCGTCGTTTCGACGATGCCACCCGCTCCGTCATCCTGCTTGCGCTTGCGATCTTCGATTCTCGACGGATTTTGCTCGAATGCCGAGATAGGATGCAGGATTTGTGATCCGAGCGCGCCCGACAATCCGTTCGACACGCCGTTGCCGTTGTATCCGATAACGCCGACGTCGAAGTAGTCTCGAACCCCTTCGGATTTTGTGCAGCGCGTCACCAAATTCATCAGCGTGCGATTGAGCGCGTCGGCGACAAACTCCGCCTTGCTCTTGCCTGAGGACATTTTGTCCGACATCGAGCCAGACTGATCGACGACAAACAAAAATGCGGTCGGGCCGTTGCGGCTGATTTGCGCTTCGTATGTCATTGTTTGTCTCCCATAGGGTCGCCAAATCATACCAGCCGGATTGTTTTGTCTCAAACAGCTTTGCTATGAAATAGCCAACATCGCTTTTTAGGGCCGTTTTGGCGGCGGCGAACCGATACCCCAAGCGGATCGGCCGCCGCTCGATCGTTTGAACAATCGATCGCGTTTGGCCTTCAATTATGCGAATTGATTCAAGTCGACAGCCGGCCCGGTGCATCACTCCACATGCTTAAAATTTAACTACCCAACCGTTCACGGAAAGGGGTCAACTTCAAGGGGCACTCCCTCCAACACTCGAACGACATTTTTATAGCTTGTACTCGGTGGTGAGCGGAAGCTTTAATTCGGCCCTGAATCGGTTTTCGCAAATCTCCGGTAAATCGCCCACGTTCGTCGTATCGAACGATTTATTTCCCACTTTTCCACAGCCAACCGTCAGGTTTTCTTCTTCTTGCCTGGTCCGTATCGCGGTTCCCGTCAGATAGTGCAGTGCATGAATGAGTTCGTGAGCCAATCCTACGTGCGGCGGTATATACCCACCACTCGGCCCGAATGCAGCCAATGATGGCTGCCAACAAATAATGGCTGTCGCGCCTCCTCCGGCCTTACCATCGTCGGCATAAAACGCGGAGTCGCTGCTTGAGCTGCTGACTTCCGACGAATTCACATTTCGCATCGAGCGAATCGCCGCCGATTTTTCGTCTGTGCTTATCGATTGCATACCCTTCATCCAGGCATCGTAGCGGTCTTTTCCATTCGGAAGTGGCTCGACATCGCCGCACCAACGCCTCGTGCCGGGCGGCAACATATCTGCACCGTCGATCCGATCACCTTCCCCATATCGAGGCTCGATCATCACTTTAACCGCCGCCAATACATTGTTTCCCGTCTCGATTGGAAAGCGGGATGAAGGATCCGACTTGGCAATGGCATCGAGTAGCTTCTTGCCGACCTCCATGGCATGAATATACTCAAGCGAGCACTTGACTTCGAGGTTCCAATAGTCCATTTGGACATCGATTGACGATTGCTTGTCGCCGTTGCCGAGCCGCCACTTTCGCACGGCAATGAAATCGAATTGACCCGAGAGCTGTTGCCAGTAGTAGGGCATAGGCGAACCTCATTCAACCAATTCTCTCCGCACGATTCTCCGCGTGGCCGATGGCACATGGCACGCAGCCGCAAACCAGACGCCGCCATATCTTAGCAGTAGTCTGCAGCATGCTCGACCGATATGGGAAACCACATTTGACCTGAACGAAATGCGTGCGGCCCCGCGCGTCTCTATGAGGCGACGCATGGAATACAGCACATCCGCCAATGCTGCAGCCCTGACAATCGAATGTTCAACACTGACCGACCCCGGACCCATAATACCGTCGCGACGCTTGGGCGGCTTGGCGACGCGCGCCCGTCTCTTATGAGCTTCCCCAGAAATTTCGCCTTCCAAGAGGTCTGAGGTTTCCTCGGTTTTTCGCCTTCCTGTGCCGCTCGACGTGCCCCTCGAGATAGCCCCGACAAACTTGCCGCAGTGTCGGCGAATGCGCCTGCTGTACCATATCGCCGACAGTGCTTTTGCTTAGCCGTCTGGCTAGTACCGGATCGTTGCCGGATTTGCGATCATCTTTCAGGTGTTCCCACGCAACGACGGCCGCAGCCAACGACAGCGCGGGCCACTCGCCGATTTTGATTTGACGCATCCGTTCGTCGACGGGCGACTTGAAGCGATAGACCCAGGCCCAACGAGTCTGGGTTGCTTTCAGGCGCAGCCCGGGACAGCCGTCGATGCTCATGTATGTACCCGGCAAAAGCTGCTTTGCCCTGCGTGCGTCGAATCTCATCGGCCCTCGGCGTAACTTTCTGCTAACGCCAGTAGCATGCCGGCGTAACTTTTTTTGTCTTACAAATATGAAGAGTTATGCTTACGAACGAAATTTAGCAAGATGTCGCGACGCGGGGGAGTTCGATCGCGAAGGCCCTCGAATGGACGGAAAGCGTTGATGGATAAGGACGTGCAGGAAATCACAAAATCAAAACAGCAGCTGACAGAAGCTGCTGTCAGCAATCACACGCCGATGATGCAGCAATACCTGCGCATCAAGGCCGACCACCCCGACACGCTCGTCTTCTACCGGATGGGCGATTTCTACGAGTTGTTCTTCGACGACGCGGAAAAGGCCGCGCGCCTGCTCGACCTGACCCTCACGCAGCGCGGCGCGTCGGCGGGTAATCCGATCAAGATGGCCGGCGTCCCGCATCACGCGGTCGAGCAGTACCTCGCGAAGCTCGTGAAGATGGGTGAATCGGTCGCGATCTGCGAGCAGATCGGCGATCCGGCAACGTCGAAAGGCCCGGTCGAGCGCAAGGTCGTGCGCGTCGTCACGCCGGGCACGCTGACCGACGCGGCGCTGCTGTCCGACAAGAACGACGTCTACCTGCTCGCGACCTGCAGCGGGCACAACAAGCGCGGCGTCGCGGTCAACATCGGCCTCGCGTGGCTGAATCTCGCGAGCGGCGCGCTGCGGCTCGCCGAGATCGCGCCCGACCAGCTCGGTGCCGCGCTCGAACGCATCCGCCCGGCCGAGATCCTGACGCCCGACGCATCGGCCGACGCGATTGCACCGGGCACCGGCACGATCCGGCGCGTGCCGGACTGGCACTTCGACGTCGCGTCGGGCACGCAGCGCCTGTGCGATCAGCTCGACGTCGCGAGCCTCGAAGGCTTCGGCGCGCATTCGCTGACGAGCGCGTGCGGCGCTGCAGGCGCGCTGCTGCTGTACGCGGCGGCGACGCAGGGCCAGCAGTTGCGGCACGTGCGCAGCCTCAAGGTCGAGAACGAAACCGAATACATCGGACTCGACCCGGCCACGCGCCGCAATCTCGAGTTGACCGAGACGCTGCGCGGCACTGAATCGCCGACGCTGTACTCGCTGCTCGACACCTGCTGCACGACGATGGGCAGCCGGCTCCTGCGCCACTGGCTGCATCATCCGCCGCGCGCGTCGGTCGCCGCGCAGGCGCGCCAGCAGGCGATCGGCGCGCTGCTCGACGCGCCCGCGCACGCGAGCGTCGACACGCTGCGCAGCGCGCTGCGGCAGATCGCCGACGTCGAGCGGATCACCGGCCGCCTCGCGCTGCTCTCCGCGCGGCCGCGCGATCTGTCGAGCCTGCGCGACACGTTCGCCGCGCTGCCGGCGCTGCGCGAGCGCATCGCGCCGATCGTCGGCGATGCGGATTCGCTCGCGCGACTCGATGGCGCGCTCGTGCCGCCCGGCGAGTGCCTCGATCTGCTGACGAGCGCGATCGCCACCGAGCCGGCCGCGATGGTGCGCGACGGCGGCGTGATCGCGTGCGGCTACGACGCGGAACTCGACGAGCTGCGCGACATCTCGGAAAACTGCGGCCAGTTCCTGATCGACCTCGAGGCGCGCGAGCGCGCGCGCACCGGCATCGCGAACCTGCGCGTCGAATACAACAAGGTGCACGGCTTCTACATCGAGGTCACGCGCGGCCAGACCGACAAGGTCCCCGACGACTACCGCCGCCGTCAGACGCTGAAGAACGCGGAGCGCTACATCACGCCCGAGCTGAAGACGTTCGAGGACAAGGCGCTGTCCGCGCAGGAGCGCGCGCTCGCGCGCGAACGCTCGCTGTACGACGGCGTGCTGCAGGCGCTGCTGCCGTTCATCCCCGAATGCCAGCGCGTCGCGTCCGCGCTCGCGGAGCTCGACCTGCTCGCCGCATTCGCGGAGCGCGCCCGTGCGCTCGACTGGGTCGCGCCGAGCTTCAGCGACGACATCGGCATCGAGATCGAGCAGGGCCGCCATCCGGTCGTCGAGGCGCAGGTCGAGCAGTTCATCGCGAACGACTGCCAGTTGACCGCCGATCGCAAGCTGCTGCTGATCACCGGCCCGAACATGGGCGGTAAATCGACGTTCATGCGGCAGACCGCGCTGATCGCGCTGATGGCCTACGTCGGCAGCTACGTGCCCGCGCGGTCCGCGCGCTTCGGCCCGATCGACCGGATCTTCACGCGAATCGGTGCGGCTGACGATCTCGCGGGCGGACGCTCGACATTCATGGTCGAGATGACCGAAGCGGCCGCGATCCTGAACGATGCGACGCCGCAGAGCCTCGTGCTGATGGACGAGATCGGCCGCGGCACGTCGACGTTCGACGGCCTCGCGCTCGCGTGGGCGATCGCGCGTCATCTGCTCTCGCACAATGGCTGCTACACGCTGTTCGCGACGCACTACTTCGAGCTCACGCAACTGCCGAGCGAATTCCCGCACGCGGCAAACGTGCATCTGTCCGCGGTCGAGCACGGGCATGGGATCGTGTTTCTGCACGCGGTCAACGAAGGCCCCGCGAACCAGAGCTACGGCCTGCAGGTCGCGCAGCTCGCCGGCGTGCCGGCGCCGGTGATTCGCGCGGCGCGCAAGCATCTCGCGCATCTCGAGCAGCAGTCCGCCGCGCAGCACACGCCGCAGCTCGACCTGTTCAGCGCACCGCCCGTGCTCGACGATCTCGAATGCGCGGACGACGTGCCGCGCGCGAGCGCACCGCATCCCGCGCTCGAAAAACTGCGCGCGATCGATCCCGACGATCTGAAGCCGCGCGACGCGCTCGACCTGCTCTACCAACTGCGCACGCTCGTCCAGTCGCACGATGCCGACGAACACGCGTGAGCGCGGGGCAGTCGGCCTGCAGGCGCGGCTCGCGGCCGCGCTGATCGCGGCCGCGTCGTTCGCGCTCGCGCAGTCGGGCGCGCAAGCCGCGCCCGCACGCGGCAGCGACACGCGCTATTCGTTCGCGGTCGTGTCGGGCGCGATCGAATCGCCCGGCGACGAAGCGTCCGCGCAACGGATGTTCGAAGCGATCGCGCGCGATCGCAACGTCGCATTCGTCGTCTACACGGGGAATCTGAAAGGGCCGAACGAAGCGTGCCGCGATTCGCTGTATCTGCAGCGCGGCGCGATCCTCGCGGTATCGCGCGTGCCGATCGTGTTCGTTCCCGGCCACGACGACTGGATCACGTGCGGCACGGCCGCCGGCGGCTCGTACGATCCGGTCGAGCGCCTCGATTTCCTGCGGCAGACGCTGCTGACCGATCCGTCGTCACCGGATCCGAATGCGCCGCCAATCACGCGGGAAAGCGAAGTCCCCCGCTTCCATCCGTATAGGGAGAATGCACGCTGGATGCACGACGACACGGTGTTCGTCGCGCTCAACGTGCCGGCGCCGAACAACCATTACCTGACCGCCGGCGGACGCAACGGCGAGTTCGAGGATCGCGTGATCGCGAACGGCTTCTGGATCGAGCATTCGGCTGAATATGCGAAGCGGCGCGGCGCGCGTGCACTCGTGATGTTCTTCGAAGGGAATCCGCAGTTCGACCGCTACGAGCGCGCGGAGCGCTTCGCATGGCTGCGTTTCAGCCGGCCGCGAGGGCGCGACGGCTTTCATGAATTGAAACGGAGCCTGGTGAAGGCCGCGTCGATTTTCCGCGGCCCGATCGTCATCATTCATGCGGACAACGAAACGCTGCCGTACGGCTTCGCGATCGACCGCCCGCTGCATGCCGACAACGGGGAACTCGTCGGCAACGTGACGCGCATCGCGATCGGCCCGCGTCAGCCCGCGAATCAGTGGATACGCATCGCGGTGAACCCGGTGCTGCGAACGCCGTTCAACGTGAGCCTGCAGGAAGTGCCGAGGAATCTGCCGGTGCCGCCCACCCTGCCGACGGTTCCGCGCGACGAGACACCGCTGCCGCAGATGCCGGAAATCCCGGCGCTGCCCGCGCTGCCGGATTCGTCGTCGGTCGCGCCGCCGCTGCCGGGCGACGGCGCGGCAGCGAGCAGCGGCTCGTCCGCGCCGGGGCCGGCACCGCTGTCCGCCCCGACGCCGGGCGTGCCGGCGAGTTCAGTGCAGCGTGGGCCCTGACGGCTTGTCGTCGTCCTCGTCTTCGTCGTCCTCGTCGACGATTTCGAGCCCTTCCGCGCCGTGCGCGTGCTCATGCTCGATCTCGTCCTCGGTCGCTTCGCGCACGTCCTTGACGGTCAGCGAGAAACGCAGCGCCATCCCCGCGAGCGGATGGTTGCCATCGAGCACGACCTTGTCTTCGGCGACGTCGGTCACCGTGTAGATCAGCGCATCGACTTCTTCGTCGCCGTCCTCGGGCGTGCCTTCGAACTGCATGCCCACCTCGAGCGGCTCGGGGAAACGATCGCGCGGTTCGATCTTCACGAGTTCGGGATCGTAGTCGCCGAACGCGTCCTGCGGTTCGAGCTGAATCTGCGCCTCATAGCCAGGCTCGTGACCGTCGAGCTGTTCCTCGATCTTGGGGAACGTGCCATCATAGCCGCCGTGCAGATAGACCATCGGCTCGTCGCTTTCCTCGATCAGATTGCCTTGCGCATCCGACAGCTTGTAAGCGACCGAAACGACGGTGTTTTTTGCGATCTTCATCCAATTCTCTCCCGAATACAAAGCACATTATACGATGCGCAAGTCCCAAGCCGAACCGTCGGCCGATGCATCCGCCGCGTGCGGCGCGCCGCCGCCCGATATGCCGACTCCGCTGCTCGGCGGCCTCACCCCGGCCCAGTTCATGCGCCGCTACTGGCAAAAGAAGCCGCTGCTGATCCGCCAGGCGATTCCGGACGTCGTGCCGCCGATCTCGCGCGATGCGCTGTTCGCGCTCGCGGCCGATTTCGACACCGAATCGCGTCTGATTACGCATTTTCGTAACAAGTGGCAACTGGCGCACGGACCGTTCGACGACGGTGCGCTGCCGCCCGTCACGCGCCGCGCGTGGACGCTGCTCGTACAGGGCCTCGACCTGCACGACGACGCGGCGCGCGCGCTGCTCGACAGGTTCCGTTTCGTGCCCGACGCGCGCCTCGACGACCTGATGATCTCGTATGCGACCGACGGCGGCGGCGTCGGTCCGCACTTCGATTCGTACGACGTGTTCCTGCTTCAGGTGCACGGCAAGCGCCGCTGGCGCATCGGCGCGCAGCGCGACCTGTCGCTGAAGCCCGGCGTGCCGCTGAAGATCCTCGAGCATTTCGAGCCGACCGACGAATGGGTGCTCGAGCCGGGCGACATGCTGTACCTGCCGCCGCACATCGCGCACGACGGCATCGCCGACGGCGAATGCATGACGTGCTCGATCGGCTTCAGGGCTCCGGCCGCCGGGGAATTGGGCGCGCAGTTCCTCTACCATCTCGCCGAGCGCGGCAACCTGCGCGACGGCGCGCTCGGTGACGACCTGTATCGCGACCCGAAGCAGCCCGCCGTCGCCGCGCCCGCCGAGCTGCCGCCGGCGATGGTCGAGCGCGTCGCGGCGATCGTCGGCGAGATCGCGTGGCGCAAGCGCGACGTCGCCGCGTTCCTCGGCTGCTACCTGAGCGAGCCGAAGCCGAACGTCGTGTTCGAGCCGCCGGCGCGTGCGCTGTCGGCCCAGGCATTCGCGGCGCAGGCGGCAAAGCGAGGCCTGCGGCTCGACAGACGCGCCGCATTGTTGTATAACGCGCGCTCGTACTTCATCAACGGCGAGGAGAATGTGCTCGACCGGACGGCCGATTGGCTGCCCGATCTGGCCAATCGGCGCCGCATGGAGGCGAAACGCTTTGTAACACTATCCGGGGCTCCGTCGGTGACAGCCTTGCTGCACGAGTGGTATTGTGCGGGCTGGATACGGGTCGGTGACCGGGATTAGTGTGACTTGGTCCGTATGCCCATACAAGTCAACATTTGTATGGGAAAGACAACGTATTGACCCCGCATTGGTCGACGGTCGATAGGAAAGTGCATATAATTTCCGCCCAAGCCGTAGGGAAGATTCACGCTCTAGAAGTGCGTCTCCACCAGCGGCCCAGGTCGGTGTTGGAGCACATTACCGGTATTGTTTCGCGCTGTTGCTTACCTTTAACCATAAAAGGACGTGATCATGAAGAAATCCCTCCTCGTAGCTTCCCTGTTGGCTGCTGTTGCTCTGGCTGCTTGCAACAAGAGCGCCGATCAAGCTGCTTCGTCGGCTGCTAGCGACGCATCGGCTGCCGCATCGTCGGCTGCTTCGTCGGTTGCTGCTGCTGCGAGCGACGCGACGGCTGCTGCTTCGTCGGCTGCTGCAAGCGAAGCGCCGGCTGCTGCTGCGAGCGATGCTGGTGCATCGGCTGCTGCTCCGGCTTCGGGCGCGAGCCAGTAAGTCTCAGCATCAAGCTGAAAAAAAACCGGCCCGAGGGGCCGGTTTTTTTTACGTCCTGCGCTTCGACACCCGTCCGAAGCGCGCTACGGGCCGTCGCGCGGCCCGTAGTGCCCGTGGCGCCCCCTCACCCGAGGCTCAGCCAGTCGAAGCCCGCGTCCTGCGACGCCACGATCACGTCGCTGCCGTCCGTGCCGAGCACGGCCGCAAAGGCCTGCGACGCCAGTTCCGGACGATTGTTCTGCTGGCTCAGATGCGCGGCAACCAGATGCCGAAGACGGCTACGGTCGAGCGACGCGAGAATGCCCGCCGCCGCGTCGTTGCTCAGATGCCCGTGGTTCCCGCCGATCCGCGCTTTCAGCGACTTCGGATAGCGGCTCGCGGCCAGCATCGCGACGTCGTGGTTGGATTCGAGCACGAGCGCGTCGCAGCCGCTCAGCACCTCGGCGATATGCGGCGTCGACGTGCCGACGTCGGTCAGCACGCCGAGACGGTGTCGGCCATCCATGAAGACGAATTGCAGCGGCTCACGGGCGTCGTGAGGGACGGTATAGGGCAGCACCTCGAGATCACGAATCCGGACCGTCTCGTCGCCCCATAGCACGTGCAGATCGACGCCCGCGTCGTCGGCGCCGACCGCGCGCGCGGTGCCCCAGCTCGTGTAGACCGGCAGCGACGCGCGCCGGGCGAGCGTCAGCGCGCTGCCGACGTGGTCGCTGTGTTCATGCGTGATCAGGATCGCATCGAGATCGTCGACGCAAAGATGGAGACGGCCGAGCCTGCGCTCGACCTCCTTCGCGGAAAAGCCGCAGTCGAGCAGCACGCGCGTCGTGGTCGTGCCGCTCGACGCAACGACTACGAGCGCGTTGCCCTCGCTGCCGCTGCCGAGGCTCGCGAACCGCACGCGCTCAGTTCAACTGCGCGTGGAGCAGCGAAATGATCCGCTGGGCGTCCGACGAGTTGTCGACCTGGCCGTTCGCGTCGACGACGGCGATCTGCGTGCCGCCGCCGTTCTCCCCGCGCACGTTGACGATGAACTCCTTGCCCGGCTTCGCGGCCTTCGGGCCGCTATAGAACAGCTTGCCGAACAGGCCGTCGCGCTTGAGTTCCTGCATCGAATCCGCATAGCGGACGTAATAGAGCCCTTTCTCGCGGTCGCGGTTGTCGACCGTGAAATTCGTGCGGTCGAGCGCGATGCCCACGCGCAGCCACGCGCGATCGAACGATTCGGCGAGTTGCAGCGTCGCCACGCCGGCGCTCGTGTCGGCAACCTGGGCCGGCGTCGTCGCGGGCCGCGCGTCGGTCAGCAGTTGCTTCGCCTGCGCTTCGGTCAGGCCGAGCTTTTGCGTCAGCTTCGTCAGGAACACGGCCTCGAGCACCGGATTGCGCGGACGCTCCTCCCAGCGCGACGTCGTGCCGCCCTGCGGGCCGACCATCATTTCCTCCATCGCGCTGTGCGTGATCGAGATGTCGGTGTTGCCGTCCGCCGTGCGGCTCACGAGCGTGCGGAAGCTGTCGCGCGTGCCCGAATCGTAGACGAAGTCGACGACCTTGCCGATCGTGCGGCGGAACCAGTCGTCGGGAACGTTCGCGCGGTTCTCGGCCCAGTCGGTGACCAGGATGCCGGTCGCCGGCGCATCGGTCTTCAGCGTGAAGCCGTTGTCCTGCCAGAATTCCTTCAGCTGCGGCCACAGTTGGTCGGGCGTGCGGCCGTCGACGACGAGCCAGCGCCGGTCGCCGTCGCGCTCGATGTGCATGCCGAGCGGATCCTGCACGCTCGGCGCGCCTTCCGTCGCGTTGCCGGCCGCCGTCATCGTGCGCTGCGGCAGCGTGCCGAGCCCCGCGCCGGTCGGCGGCGCCGCGTACTGCGGCTTGAGCGGCACGGCGGTCAGATCGTTCGGCACCGCGAGCGGCGGCGCGGAGCCGGTCGCCTTGTAGTTGACCTTGTCCGGGGCCAGATAATCGTTCAGCGTGTCACAGCCGGCGAGCGCGCCCAGCGCAAGCGCCACCGTCGAAATCTGGATGGCGCGAGAGGAAAAGGCGAAACGTTTCATGGAGTCCTTCGTCTTGCTAGAACGCTCGTCACGAGCGGCGCCGGACAGAGCCGGCCGGTGCGGTGCGGGTTGATCGTGCGGGGTGAACGGCGGCCGGGCGTGGCCGCCGCGGATATCGGTCAAAGAATGCCAGCCTCGGCGAGCGCCGAGCGCACCGCTTCGTGGCAGCCCGCGTCGAGCGGCGTGAGCGGCAGGCGAATGCCGCCCTGCATCTTGCCCATCGCCTGCAGCGCCCACTTCACCGGGATCGGGTTCGCCTCGATGAACAGATTCTTGTGCAGCGACAGCAGCTTCAAGTGCAGCTCGCGCGCGGTCTTCGCGTCGCCCGCAAGCGCCGCGCGGCACAGTTCGCTCATCGCGCGCGGCGCGACGTTCGCGGTGACCGAGATGTTCCCGTGGCCGCCGAGCAGCATCAGCGCGATCGCGGTCGGATCGTCGCCGCTGTAGATCGCGAAATGTTTCGGCGCGCCCTTGATCAGCCACGCGGCGCGATCGATGTTGCCCGTCGCCTCCTTCACGCCGACGATGCCCGGCACCTGCGCGAGGCGCAGCATCGTGTCGATCGACATGTCCGCGACCGTGCGACCCGGCACGTTGTACAGGATCACCGGCAGGTCGACCGCCTCGGCGATCGCCTTGAAGTGGCGATATATCCCTTCCTGCGTCGGCTTGTTGTAGTACGGCACGACCTGCAGCGTCGCGTCCGCGCCGACCGCCTTCGCGCGCCTGGTCAGCTCGATCGCCTCGGTGGTCGAGTTGCCGCCCGCGCCCGCGATGATCGGGATTCGTTTCGCCGCGTGCTCGACCGCGGTCTCGATCATCAGAACGTGTTCCTCGACCGAAAGTGTCGCCGATTCGCCGCTGGTGCCGACCACGACGAGCGCATCGGTGCCCTCTTCGATGTGCCAGTCGATCAGTTTGCGGAATGCCGGCAGATCGAGACTGCCGTCTTCGAGCATCGGGGTGACGATCGCGGGCATGCTGCCGCGGAATTGAATGCCGTCTTGGGTGCCGTTAGCCATGAAAAGCGATTGATTTAGAACCGGTAAATGTCGATTGTAGCGGATTAGCCAGTCAGTACGTAACGCGGAAATCCCGCCCCCGCCGCAACGTCCGCCGGCGCGCGCACCGCGCAGATCCGCTGGACGAACGCGTCGCGCGGCGCCGCGAGGAAACCGTCCTCGAACGCGACGACGCGCAACCGGCCCCGCACCGCGTCCAGCAGCTCGCCCGGCGCGAGCAGGAATGCCGGATTGGACGGCTTTCCGACCGTTTCGTTTCCGCGCGCGAACGTTTCGTAGATCAGCACGCCGCCCGGCGCGAGCGCGTCGATCAGATGGGGCCAGAGCGGGCGATGCAGATAATGGGTGACGATCACGGCCGCGAACCGCGCGTCCTGCACGCCCTGCACGCCCTGCGCGTCGGCCGGCAGCGGCCACGGCGCGCCTTCGAGGTCGGCCTCGCGCGCGTCGACGCCCGGGATCGCGCGCAGCGACGCGAGCGCGCCCGGATCGCGATCGAGCGCGACGACCGGATGGCCGCGCGCGGCGAACCAGCGCGCATGGCGCCCGCCGCCCGCGGCGACGTCGAGCACCGCGCCGCCCGGCGCGACCAGATGCGCCCAGCGGGCGACCCAGCGCGACGGCTCGGCGAGTGCGCCGTGCGCGGCGGCGGCACTGGCGATGGCCGGTTCGTGCGTCATGTCGGGCTTCGCCGGACCGCCCCCTCGGGGGACAGCGAACGAAGTGAGCGTGGGAGCCGTTTCACGTCAGCTGTACGACAGCCCCATCGCCTCGCGCACGTCGCGCATCGTTTCCGTCGCGTACTTGCGCGCCTTGTCGCAGCCGTCGGCGACGATCGCGCGCAGCAGCGACGGATCGTCCATGTACTTCTGCGCGCGCTCGAGCATCGGCTGCTGCTCGCGCAGGATCCCTTCGATCACCGGCTGCTTGCAGTCGAGGCAGCCGATGCCCGCCGAGCGGCAGCCCTGCTGCACCCATTCGTGCGTCGCGTCGTCCGTGTAGACCTGATGCAGCTGCCAGACCGGGCACTTGTCCGGATCGCCCGGATCGCTGCGGCGCACGCGCGCCGGATCGGTCGGCATCGTGCGGACCTTCTTCGTGATCGTCTCCGCGTCCTCGCGCAGCCCGATCGTGTTGCCGTACGACTTCGACATCTTCTGGCCGTCGAGGCCCGGCATCCGCGACGCGGCGGTCAACAGCGCCTGCGGCTCGACGAGGATGATCTTGCGCGCGCCTTCGAGATAGCCGAACAGCCGCTCGCGGTCGCTCATCGACAGGCTCTGCGATTCCTGCAGCATCGCGCGCGCCTGCTCGAGCGCCTCGTCGTCGCCTTCCTGCTGATACGCGTTGCGCAGTTCGTGATAGAGCTTCGCGCGCTTGCCGCCGAGCTTCTTCGCGGCGTCGTTCGCCTTCTCCTCGAAGTCCGCCTCGCGGCCGTACAGATAGTTGAAACGGCGCGCGATCTCGCGCGTCATCTCGACGTGCGGCACCTGATCCTCGCCGACCGGCACGAGCGAGCCGCGATACAGCAGGATGTCCGCCGCCATCAGCACCGGATAGCCGAGGAAGCCGTACGTCGACAGATCCTTGTCCTTCAGCTTCTCGATCTGCTCCTTGTACGTCGGCACGCGCTCGAGCCAGCCGAGCGGCGTGCTCATGCCGAGCAGCAGCGCGAGCTCCGCGTGCTCGGGCACCTTGCTCTGGATGAACAGCGTCGCCTGCGCGGGATCGATGCCCGATGCGAGCCAGTCGATCAGCACTTCCCACACGTTCTTCTCGATCACCTCGGGCGTCTCGTAGTGCGTGGTCAGCGCGTGCCAGTCGACGACGCAGAAGAAGCACGGGTACTCGGACTGCAGCTTCACCCAGTTTTTCAGCACGCCGTGGTAGTGGCCGAGATGCAGCGACCCGGTGGGACGCATGCCGGAAAAAATACGGTCTGGGAACATGATTGTCGTTAGAAAAGCGAAGCGAGAGGAGTCAGGATCGCGTTCAGCACGTCGTAGCCGATGTTGACGAGCGGACGCAGCCAGAAATTCGTCAGCACGCCCGTCCCGACGAGCACGAGCACGACGAGGAAGCCGTACGGCTCGATGCGCGACAGCGCGATCGATTGCTTCGGCGGCAACAGCGCCGCCAGAATGCGGCCGCCGTCGAGCGGCGGCAGCGGAAACAGGTTCAGCACGCCGAGCACGAGGTTCGCGCTGACGCCCGCGCGCGCCATGCCGGTGAAGAACGGTTCGTCGATCGCCGCCGCGTGCAGCGCGATCGCCACCACACCCCAGACGAACGCCTGCACGAAGTTGCACGCCGGCCCGGCGAGCGACACCCACAGGCTGCCCCAGCGCGGATCGCGAAGGTTGCGGAACGTCACGGGAACCGGCTTCGCGTAGCCGAACAGGAACGCGCCGCCGGTCAGGAAATACATCACGAGCGGAATCGCGATCGTGCCGATCGGATCGATGTGGCGCATCGGATTGAACGACACGCGCCCCATCATGTAAGCGGTGTTGTCGCCGAGCAGGCGCGCGGCGTAGCCGTGCGCGGCCTCGTGCAGCGTGATCGCGAAGATCACCGGCAGCGCGTAGACGACGATGGTCTGTATCAGGGAAGCATCCATAACGGACTATTGTAACAAGCGCGCTGCATGGTGACGGAAGGTGACGGAAGGCGACGGAACCGCCCGGGCCGCTCACGCGGCGTCGAGCCCGAACGGCGCGAGCGGCCCGCGCCCGGCGCGCACGAGTTGCGGCGCGTCGCCGGAAAGGTCGATCACGGTCGACGGCTCGCGCGGGCACGCGCCGCCGTCGATCACGAGGTCGACCTGCTTCTCGAGCCGCCCGCGGATCTCGTCCGGATCGTTCAGCGGATCGTCGTCGCCCGGCAGGATCAACGTCGTGCCGAGCAGCGGCTGCCCGAGCGTCTCGAGCAGCGCGAGCGTGATCGCGTGGTCGGGCACGCGCAGCCCGATCGTCTTGCGCGACGGATGCGACAGCCGCCGCGGCACCTCCTTCGTCGCCTGCAGGATGAACACGTACGGCCCCGGCGTCACCGACTTGATCTGCCGGAATTGACGGTTGTCGACCATCGCGAAGTTCGCGAGCTCCGACAGGTCGCGCACGAGCAGCGACAGATGCTGCTTCTCGTCGAGGCCGCGAATCCGGCGCACGCGCTCGACCGCGTCCTTGTCGTCGAGATGGCACGCGAGTGCGTAGCTGGAATCGGTCGGCAGCGCGATCACGCCGCCATCGTTGACGATCTCTACCGCTTGCTTGGTCAGGCGCGGCTGCGGATTGTCCGGATGGATCCTGAAAAATTGGGACATGGGGGCACGTTGTAATGGAGGGAACGGGCGCATGCCAGGCGGCGCTCGCCGCCCGCGCACGCGGCGACGTCAGAGCCAGCGTTCCCAGACCGGCGTCAGGTCGGCGGGCAGCGGCGGCAGGCTGCCGAGGTCGACTCGCCCCTCGCCCGGCGCGTGGAAATCCGAACCGCGCGACGCCTCGAAGCCGAAGCGGCGCGCGACGTCCGCATATTCGCGATACTGATCCGGCGTATGGCTGCCGGTCACGACCTCGATCGCGCGGCCGCCGAGATCGATGAACTCGCCGAAGAACGCGTCGAATTCGACCGGCGTATAGCGATAGCGGCCCGGATGCGCGACGATCGCCTCGCCGCCCGCGCCACGGATCCAGCGCACCGCGTCTGCGAGCGTCGCCCAGCGGTGCGGCACGTAGCCGGGCTTGCCGTCGCCGAGCAGGCGGTCGAACACGTCGGACGTCGATTGCGCGTGGCCGCTCTCGACCAGAAAGCGCGCGAAATGCGTGCGCGACACCAGATCGGGATTCGACACGTATTTCAGCGCGCCTTCATACGCGCCCGGAATGCCGATCGACGCGAGCTTCTCGCCGATCGCCTCCGCGCGGGCCGCACGGCCGTGGCGCGTGCGGTACAGCCCGTCGACGAGCGCCGGGTCGGCCGTGTCGACGTGCAGCCCGACGATATGGACCGTGCGCGACGCCCACGTCACCGAGATCTCGACGCCCGTCAGATAGCGCATGCCGAGCGCTTCCGCTTCACGGCGCGCGTCCGCCTGGCCCCCGACCTCGTCGTGATCGGTCAGCGCCCACAGCGTCACGCCGCCCGCATGCGCGCGGCGCGCGACGTCGGCAGGCGCAAGCAGCCCGTCGGAAACATTCGAATGGCAGTGGAGATCGGCGTTCATTGTCAGCATCGCAGGTAAGCCCCCATTCTACTGCAACGCGGCAATCCCGCCGCCGCCGGCGGGGGGCGTCGCGCCGGGCGCGCCTACGCGCAGAACGCCTCGATCAGCGCCGCGATCTGCTCCGGCTGATCGTGATGCACCATGTGGCCCGCGTCCTCGACGTGCTTCTCGCGCCAGTCCGGGAATGCGTCGAAGCGTGCCTTGAATGCGTCGATCGGCACCTTGCCCGCGAGCGACGCGAGCGTCGCCGAATCGGCCGCCTCGACGTGCAGCACCTTCGCGCGCACCTGCGCCCAGACCGCCATCACCTCGTCGAGCCGGTACAGCAGCGGGCCGCGCATCTTGTGCGCCGGGTCGGCGAGCAGGTGGTAGCGGCCGTCGTCGCCGCGCCTCGCCCAGTGCTCGGCCAGGAACGCCGCGCGGTGCGGCGCGAGGCGTGGATTGGTCTTCGTGAGCCGGGCCGCGACGTCGGCGAGCGACGCGTAGCTGCGCAGCGTCGGCGGCTCGCGCAGTTCGTCGAGCCAGCCGTGCAGCCGGCGCGGCGACTGCTCGGGCCGCGTCGCCGGCATCCCGAAGCCCTCCAGGTCGACCACGCGCCGCACCCGCTCGGGCCGCACGCCCGCATACAGGCAGACGACGTTCGCGCCCATGCTGTGCCCGACCAGATTGACTTCGCCGGTCGGCGCGTAATGATCGAGCAGGCCATCGAGGTCGCCCAGGTAGTCGGAGAACCAGTATTGGCCGCCGTGCTGCGCGACCGGCCAGTCGGACAGGCCGAAGCCGCGCGCGTCCGGCGCGATCACCTGCCAGTCGCCCGCGAGCGCATCGACGACGAACTGGAACGACGCCGACACGTCCATCCAGCCATGCAGCATGAACAGCGTCGGCGCGTCCGGGCGGCCCCAGCGCCGCACATGCAGCGTCACGCCGCGGACCGTGACGAAATCGGAGAAAGCATTCGTGGAGTGCATCGCAACCGCTCGAAAAAGAATGATCGTTCGATTATAGCGGCGACGGCGCCGTCCGGCTCGACGCGAGTCGCATCACGCGCCCTCGTCCATCGCGCCATGGTCCTGCGCCGCGAGCGCGTCAAGCTCGGCATCGTCGAAGCCCGCGCTGCGGCGCGCGTCGAAATTGAACGGCCCGCGCAGCCTCGGTGCGCGGTAGCGTTCGGCCAGCGTCCGGTACGTCGGCAACGGGTCGCGGCCGTCGAGCGCGCACACGTGACGGAACCAGCGGTTGCCGATCGCGACGTGGCCGATCTCGTCGCGCAGGATCACGTCGAGGATCGCCGCCGACGCATGATCGCCCGCCTGTGCGAGCCGTGCGCGGATCGGCGGCGACGCGTCGAGCCCCCGCGCCTCGAGCGTGCGCGGCACGAGCGCCATCCGCGCGAGCACGTCGTCCGCGGTACGCGCGCACATGTCCCACAGGCCGTTGTGCGCGGGAAAATCGCCGTACGCATGGCCGAACCCGGCGAGCCGGTCCGCGAGTAGCGAAAAGTGGTACGCCTCCTCCGCGGCGACCTTCAGCCAGTCCGCGTAGAACGCGTCCGGCATCCCGGAGAAGCGCCAGACCGCATCGAGGGCCAGATTGATCGCGTTGAACTCGATATGCGCGAGCGCGTGCAGTAGCACCGCGCGGCCTTCCGGCGAGCGCATGCCGCGCCGCTCGAGTTGGCGCGGCTCGACGAGCGCCGGCTTCGCGGGCCGGCCCGGCAGGCCGGGCGGCTCGGCGAGCGCGAGCGACGGATCGACCGTGGCCTGCCCGGCCAGCAGCGCCGCGTGCAGCGCGCGCGCCTGCGCGGCCTTGCGGACCGGATCGGGCTCGACGAGCGCGGCGAGCGCCGCGCGGCGCACGCACGGCGCGCGGTCGGGCGAGGCGGAAATAGAGGTCATAAAATGGGGACACCGTGGCGAAAATGCCGTGGTCCGCGCTCGGGAGCGCGAACGCGCAACGGTTTACAATACGCGTTTGCGCCACGCGGCCCGGGCCGCGCGGAACGCGCCATTGTACCGGCGCTGATCGAACGAAACCCGGGAACGAAACCCGGGAACGACATCCAAGGAGACACAGTGACGATCTACAAGCTGGGCGACACGGCCCCGACGATCCATGAAAGCGTGTTCGTCGCCGATACGGCGGCGATCATCGGCAAGGTCGTGCTCGAGGAGAACTCGAGCGTGTGGTTCGGCGCGACGATTCGCGGCGACAACGAGACGATCACGGTCGGCGCCGGCAGCAACGTGCAGGAAGGCGCGGTGCTGCACACCGATCTCGGCTACCCGCTGACGATCGCCGAGAACGTGACGATCGGCCATCAGGTGATGCTGCACGGCTGCACGATCGGCGAAGGCTCGCTGATCGGCATTCAGGCGGTGGTCTTGAATGGCGCGGTGATCGGCCGCAACTGTCTGGTCGGCGCCGGCGCGATCGTGACCGAGGGCAAGACGTTTCCGGACAACTCGCTGATTCTCGGCGCCCCGGCCAAGGCCGTGCGCGAGCTGTCCGCCGAGGACGTCGCGCGGATGCGCGCGGGCACCGACTCGTATATCAAGCGGCGCGCGGAATTCAAGGAGCAACTCGTGCGGATTGGCTAACGCCGCCGCCGATTTTCAAGGAAGAAGAGTGAGCGACCAGTTACAGAAATTCATGTTCAGCGCGGCGCCCGTGCGCGGCGAGATCGTTTCGCTGCGCAACACGTGGCAGGAAGTGCTGACGCGCCGCGATTATCCGGCGCCCGTGCGCACGGTGCTCGGCGAGATGATGGCCGCGTGCGCGCTGCTGTCCGCGAACCTGAAGTTCAACGGCACCCTCGTCATGCAGATCTTCGGCGACGGGCCGGTGAAAATGCTGGTCGTGCAGTGCAGCTCCGATCTGTCGATGCGCGCGACCGCGAAGTTCTCCGGCGACGTTGCGCAGACGATCGGCGCGGACGTCGGTTTCGCCGAACTCGTGAACGCGAGCGGCCACGGCCGCTGCGTGATCACGCTCGATCCGGCCAACAAGCAGCCCGGTCAGCAGCCGTACCAGGGCATCGTCCCGCTGAACGGCGAGGACGGCCCGCTCGAATCGGTCTCGCAGGTGCTCGAGCACTACATGCACCATTCGGAGCAGCTCGACACGCGTCTGTGGCTCGCCGCCGACCAGGAGCGCGCGGTCGGCATGCTGCTGCAGAAGTTGCCCGGCGACGGCGGCATCGTGCCGCGCGCCGCCGAAACCGACGCCGACACGTGGGAGCGCGTCTGCACGCTCGGCGGCACGCTGTCCGCGCAGGAGTTGCTCGAGGTCGAGCCGGAAACCGTGTTCCGCCGGCTGTTCTGGCAAGAGAACGTTCAGCATTTCGAGCCCGCCGTCACGCGCTTTCAGTGCTCGTGCTCGCGCGAGAAGGTCGGCGCGATGCTACGGATGCTCGGGCAGGAGGAAGTCGACGGCGTGATCGTCGAGCGCGGGCACGTCGAGATTCACTGCGAGTTCTGCAATCAGCGCTACGAATTCGATCCAGTCGACGTCGCGCAACTGTTCGCGATGCCCGAGGTGGCGGCCGGCGTGACGCCCGCCACCGCGCAGCGGCACTGAGCCCCGCGTCCCGCGCGCGCATAATGGCGAGCGTACCGGATGCGCGCGCCCCGCTTCACCGGCGCGCGCGTTGCGGTCGTCGCACATCGCAGGAGCAGAACATGAACCGCCCGCTTCTTCATCCGTTTCTTCGTCCGCTTCTTCGCGCGATCGCATCGGCGAGCGCCGCCGCCGCGGCGCTCACACTCGCCGGCTGCGCGGTGCAGCCGACGTCCACGATCCTGAGCCGCCTGCCGGAGCAGAGCGCGTCCGGGCCCGGCCAGACCCACGCGCTGACGCCCGCCGAGCGCAAGCGCTACGACGAGATCGACAAGCAGGTGCTGCGCGAGCAGAACGCGGCGATAGCCGCCGACGAAGCGATGCGCGCGTGGTATTACGCGCCGCCGCCACCCGTCACGTTCTATGGCGGCTACTGGAACGGCGGCTGGGGGCCGGGCTGGGGAGGTGGCTACGGCTACGGGTACCCGGGCTGGTGATGACGCGCCGCTGATTATCGATTCTCAGGAAATAAAAAAGCGCGGTATTTCCCGCGCTTTTTCAATGAACCGTGCGTGACGCTCATCGCGCATCCATCATGGATGCGGCTTGCCGTGATGCTTCTGCTTCGCCTGCGACACCGGGTTCGGCACGACGCGCACCGGCGCCGCGGAAACCTGCCCGCGCGTCGACGTGTTCGACGGCGCATTGACGGCCGGCACGGCCGGCGCGTTCGGCGACACGAACTGCACGAACACTTCGCCGTCCTTCATCATCCCCATCTCGTAACGCGCGCGCTCCTCGATGGCCGCGGTGCCGCTCTGCAGATCCTGCACCTCGCCTTCGAGCCGCTCGTTGCGCTGCTTTTCGTCTTCGTTCTTCTGAAGCTGGTCGCTCAACTGCTGGCGCAGTTCGTGCACCCGCAGCCAGCCGCCATGCCCCCACCATAGGGGGTACTGAACAAGCGCCAGCAACGCAATCAGGACAACAGTGACAAGACGCATGAACGAACCGCGGATATAAGAAGCGCCGCTCCACGCATCACGCGGAGCGGCGTCGAAGTGACAAACCCGATAGTAACGCGTTAGCGCAGGTTATAGAAAGCCGACTTGCCCGGGTAGCTCGCGATATCGCCGAGATCTTCCTCGATGCGCAGCAGCTGGTTGTACTTCGAGATGCGGTCGCTGCGCGACAGCGAGCCCGTCTTGATCTGGCCGGCGTTCAGGCCGACCGCGATATCCGCGATCGTCGAATCTTCCGTTTCGCCCGAGCGGTGCGAGATCACCGCCGTGTAGCCCGCGCGCTTGGCCATCTCGATCGCCGCGAACGTCTCGGTCAGCGTGCCGATCTGGTTGATCTTGATCAGGATCGAGTTCGCGATTCCCTTGTCGATGCCTTCCTTCAGGATGCGCGTGTTCGTGACGAACAGGTCGTCGCCGACGAGCTGCACCTTCTTGCCGAGGCGGTCGGTCAGCAGCTTCCAGCCGGCCCAGTCGCTTTCGTGCATGCCGTCCTCGATCGACACGATCGGGAACTTGTCCGCGAGCGTCGCGAGGTAGTCGGTGAACTCGGCCGACGACAGCTGCAGGCCTTCGCCCGCGAGCTGGTACTTGCCGTCGTGGTAGAACTCGGACGCCGCGCAGTCGAGCGCGAGCAGCACATCCTCGCCGGCGCGATAGCCGGCCTTCTCGATCGCCTGCAGGATCGTCGACAGGCACTCGTCGTTGCTGCCGAAGTTCGGCGCGAAACCGCCTTCGTCGCCGACCGCGGTGCTCATCCCGCGATCCGACAGGATCTTCTTCAGCGCGTGGAACACTTCGGCGCCGCAGCGCAGGGCTTCACGGAACGTCGGCTGGCTCACCGGCACGATCATGAATTCCTGGATGTCGAGGCTGTTGTTCGCGTGCGCGCCGCCGTTCACGATGTTCATCATCGGCACCGGCAGCTGCATCGCGCCCGAGCCGCCGAAGTAGCGGTACAGCGGCAGGCCGGCTTCTTCCGCGGCCGCCTTCGCGACCGCCATCGACACGGCCAGCATCGCGTTCGCGCCGAGGCGCGACTTGTTGTCGGTGCCGTCGAGCTCGAGCAGCGTCTTGTCGAGGAACGCCTGCTCGGACGCGTCGAGGCCCATGATCGCTTCGGAGATCTCGGTGTTGATGTGCTCGACCGCCTTCAGCACGCCCTTGCCGTTGTAGCGGCCGGCTTCGCCGTCGCGCAGCTCGATCGCTTCGCGCGAGCCCGTCGACGCGCCCGACGGCACCGCGGCGCGGCCCATCGTGCCCGACTCGAGCAGCACGTCGCATTCGACGGTGGGGTTGCCGCGCGAATCCAGAATTTCGCGGCCGATGATGTCTACGATTGCACTCATGGTTTCCTCTGAGGATGACGATGGGTTCTTCAGTCCGCGGCGGCGCTCGCGCGCCGGTGGCTTGCGCGACGCGCGCGCGATGCCGCCGCGAGGTTCATCGCTAGTTGAAGTCGTTTTCCAGGAACGGCGCGCGCTTCACCGCCTGGTCGAGCGTGACGAGCGTCTCGAGGAGCGCCGCCATGCGGCCGAGCGGCACCGCGTTCGGGCCGTCGGACTTCGCCTCGGCCGGATTCGGGTGCGTCTCCATGAACAGGCCCGCGACGCCGGTGGCAACCGCCGCGCGCGCGAGCACCGGCACGAATTCGCGCTGGCCGCCCGAGCTCGTGCCCTGCCCGCCCGGCAGCTGCACCGAGTGCGTCGCGTCGAACACGACCGGCGCGCCGGTCTCGCGCATGATCGCGAGCGAACGCATGTCGGACACGAGATTGTTGTACCCGAACGACACGCCGCGCTCGCACGCGAGGAAGCGGTCTTCCGACAGCCCGGCCTCGCGCGCCGCGTCGCGCGCCTTGTCGATCACGTTCTTCATGTCGTGCGGCGCGAGGAACTGCCCCTTCTTGATGTTCACCGGCTTGCCGGAGCGCGCGCAGGCGTGGATGAAATCGGTCTGACGGCACAGGAACGCGGGCGTCTGCAGCACGTCGACGACCGACGCGACCGACTCGATCTCGTCGATCGCGTGCACGTCGGTCAGCACCGGCAGGCCGAGCTGGCGTTTCACCTCGGACAGGATCCGCAGACCCTCGTCCATTCCGAGGCCGCGAAACGACTTGCCCGAGCTGCGGTTCGCCTTGTCGTAGGACGATTTGTAGATGAACGGAACGTTCAGCTTCGCGCAGATTTCCTTCAGGCGGCCGGCGGTGTCGATCGTCATCTGCTCCGACTCGACGACACAGGTGCCCGCGATCAGGAAGAACGGCTTGTCGAGACCGACCTCGAAATCGGCGAGTTTCATGCTTTCACTCCGGCGCGCGCCTGCTGATTCGCGAGCGCGGCTTCGACGAACGACTTGAAGAGCGGATGCCCGTCACGCGGCGTCGACGTGAATTCCGGGTGGAACTGGACACCGACGAACCACGGGTGCATCGAACGCGGCAGTTCCATCATTTCCGGCAGATCCTCGCTCGGGGTACGAGCGCTGATGATAAGGCCGCCCGCCTCGAGCTGGGGCACGAAGCGGTTATTGACTTCATAACGGTGGCGATGGCGCTCGTTCACGTCCTTGCCGTAAATCTCCTCGGCGAGCGTGCCCGGCTTGATCGGGCAGCGCTGCGAGCCGAGGCGCATCGTGCCGCCGAGATCGGACTCCTCGCTGCGCTTCTCGACCTTGCCTTCGCGGTCGTACCACTCGTTGATCAGCGCGACGACGCGCTCCGGCGTGTCCGGATCGAACTCGGTGCTGTTCGCGCGCTTGAGGCCGACGACGTCGCGCGCGAATTCGATCACCGCGAGCTGCATGCCGAGGCAGATGCCGAGATACGGCACCTTCGACTCGCGCGCATGGCGGATCGACGCGATCTTGCCTTCGGTGCCGCGACGGCCGAAGCCGCCCGGCACGAGCACCGCGTCGAGATGCGCGAGGCTGCCGACGCCGTCCGCCTCGATCTCTTCGGAGTCGATGTATTCGATGTTGACCTGCGTCGACGTGTGCAGCCCCGCGTGGCGCAGCGCCTCGATCAGCGACTTGTACGACTCGGTCAGCTCGACGTACTTGCCGACCATGCCGATCGTCACCGCGTGACGCGGGTTCTCGAGCTTCTCGACGAGGTCCGCCCACATCGCGAGATCGGCGTCGTTCGGCGACAGCTTCAGCTCGTCGCAGATCAGGCGGTCGAGGCCCTGGTCGTGCAGCATCTGCGGAATCTTGTAGATCGTGTCGGCGTCCCACACCGAGATCACCGCGTCTTCCGGCACGTTCGAGAACATCGAGATCTTCTTGCACTCCTCGTCCGGGATCTTGCGGTCCGCGCGGCACAGCAGCACGTGCGGCAGGATGCCGATCTCGCGCAGCTTCTGCACGCTGTGCTGGGTCGGCTTCGTCTTCAGCTCGCCCGCGGTCGCGATGAACGGCACGAGCGTCAGGTGCACGAAGCACGCGCTGTTGCGGCCGAGGCGCAGGCTCATCTGGCGAGCGGCCTCGAGGAACGGTAGCGACTCGATGTCGCCGACCGTGCCGCCGATCTCGACGATCGCGACGTCCGGCTCGCCGCACGTCGCCGACGCGGCGCCGCGCTCGACGAATGCCTGGATCTCGTTCGTGATGTGCGGAATCACCTGGACGGTCTTGCCGAGATAATCGCCGCGGCGCTCCTTGCGGATCACCGATTCGTAGATCTGGCCCGTCGTGAAGTTGTTGGCCTTGCGCATCTTCGTGCTGATGAAGCGCTCGTAGTGGCCGAGGTCGAGATCCGTCTCAGCGCCGTCTTCCGTCACGAACACTTCGCCGTGCTGAAACGGGCTCATCGTGCCGGGGTCGACGTTGATGTAGGGATCGAGCTTGAGGAGGGTGACTTTCAGACCGCGCGATTCGAGGATCGCGGCGAGGGAGGCGGCGGCAATACCCTTGCCGAGGGAAGATACTACGCCGCCGGTGACGAAAACATATTTGGTCATCGCTGAATGCTCGCGGGAAAAACGGATTATACCGTAAAGCCCGCGCATCTCTGAGCAATTGACGCGATGATCGCGCCCCTTCCCGCTTCCGCCGACCAGCCGGTCAGGCCGCGGCGCGGGACGTCGGCGACACGTCTGCCGCCGGCCGGAAACGGCCGCGTCGCGCGCATCGGAACACGCGCGCCCATGCCGTCCCTACGCGCGCATCGTGCTCAGCATCCGCTGCAATGCGCGGGCCGTCTCCAGCGGCCGCTCCATCGGGAACAGATGCGTGCCGTCGAGCCATTCGACCCGCCCTTGCGCCGCGCGCCGCGTCGCTTCGATGCCGATCTGGCGCACCTCGCGCGAACGCGAGCCCGCGAGGAAGCCGAGCGGCACCGGCGCGCCGCGCGCGAGACGCGGCCCCAGCGTGTGCGGCAGCGTCCGGTAGATCAGATATTCGATCCGGCGATCGAACGCGAGCGCGCGCTCGCCGTCGCCGCCCGCCTGCGGAATGCCGTGATCGATGTAGTCGGCGAGCATCCGTTCGTCCCAGCGCGCGAACGCCGGCTTGTCGCGGAAGTGCCGCCACGCGTCGTCGCGGCTCGGCCAGCGCGTGCGGCGATGTCGCGTCGCCGCGGCCGCGGACAATCGCTCGTCGAGCCCGGTCCATTGCGTGACGCGCAGCGCGCTGCTGCGCCAGCCCGCGATGATCGGCGAATCCATCATCACGACGCCGCGCACCCATTGCGGCTTCCTCAGCGCGGCCATCAGCGACAGGTAGCCGCCGAGCGAATGGCCGACGAGCCACACGGGCCGCTCGTAGCGGCGGCCGATCTCGTCGAGCAGCTGGTCGACGAGGTGCGGCCAGTCGCGCGTCACCGGATAGCGCCGGTCGTGGCCGATCCGTTCGACGTAGCGCAGTTCGTACTCGTCGGCGAGCTCCGCGAAGATCGTCCGGTACGTCGACGCCGGGAAGCCGTTCGCATGCGAGAAATGAATGATGTCCTTCAACTGCCGGGTCTCCTGTGTCGAGCGGAACCAGATCAGCGATCCATCCAGTAGCGGCGATGCACGTCGCGGTGGCGTTCCGGCACCGGCACGCCGCCCGCCGGCGCGACGTCGATGCGCACCGCGCCGTCGCGGTCGCTGCGCGGCAGCGCGATGCCACGCATGGCGTAGCGCGCGGCGACCGTCGGGTGCGGATGCCCGAAACGATTGCGATAGCCTACCTGAAATACCGCGATGCGCGGATCGACCGCATCGAGAAAGGGCTCGGTCGACGACGTGCGGCTGCCGTGATGCGGGACGACGAGGATCTGCGCGGCCAGCGCGGCGCGGTTCGTGTCGACGAGCTGCCGTTCCGAGCGCGCGTCGATGTCGCCCGTCAGCAGCGCGGACGTCGCGCCGGCATCGACACGCAGCACGCACGACTGCGCGTTCGTCGGCCCGGCACGCGGGCCGCCCGCCGGCCACAGCATCGTGAATGCGACGCCGTCCCAGGTCCAGCGCTGCCCGGCCGCGCACGGCACGCGATCCGTCACGCCGGCGTCGCGCGCCACGCGCCACAGCGGGCTCGCGGCCGGCAACCCGGCGACGAGCTGACGCACGTCGACGCCCGCATAAACGGCGCCCGCGCCGCCCGTGTGATCCGCGTCCGCATGGCTCAGCACGAACATATCGAGCGCGCGAATCCCGCGTGCACGCAGGAACGGCACGACGACCCGCTCGCCGGCGCGCGTCGATTCCGGCCCGGGCCCGGCGTCGAACAGCAGCACGTGCCGCGCGGTTTCGACCAGCACGGCCGAGCCCTGCCCGATGTCGAGCGCGGTCAGCCGGAGGCCGCCGGCCGGCGGCGCATCGGACGCAGGTGCGACGAGCGGCAGCCACGTGAGCGGCGCCGCCCAGCGCAACGGCCAGCCGCGCGGCATCAGCGCCCAGACCACGCCGACGCACGCGAGCACGAGCACCGGCCAGCCCGGCATCGGCAGCCAGTGCACGCCGTGCGGCCAGTCCGCGCACCGCGCGAGCGTCGCCATCAGCGGCCCGAGCAGCGCATGCGCAAGGCGGAACGCGGCCGCGTCGACCGGCGCCGGCAGCACGACGCCGGCCAGCACGATAGGCGTCACGACGAAGCTGATCCATGGAATCGCGAACGCGTTCGCGAGCGGCCCGCTCACCGAGATCTGCGCGAACCACGCGGCGGTCAGCGGCGCAAGGCCGATCGTGACCGCGTACTGGACGCGCGCGGCGTCCGCGACCCGGTGCCCCGCGCGAACGATCCACGCAAGCAGTCGCCCGACCGGGCCGGTGTCGCGCGCGTGATCCGCTTCGATATCCGGCGCGTCGCGGCCTGCTTGGCCCACGCCGGTGAAGCCCGACGCGAAAGTGCCCGCTTCGGCATCGCGCCGCCACGCGGCGTGTGCGCCCGACGCCGCGAGCAGGATCGCGCCGACCGCGCAGAACGACAGCCAGAACCCGGCCGACAGCACCGCCCACGGATCGGCGAGCAGCACGCCGCCGAGCGCGACGCACAGCGTCGCCGACGTCGGCACGCTGCGCCCGGCCAGATACGCGACGCTCGCCACCGCAATCATCCACCACGCGCGCTGCGCGGGCACGTTGAAGCCCGCGAGCGCCGCATAGCCGCCGGCCGCCGCCAGCGCCGCGAGCGCGGCTACCTGCGGCGCCGGCAAGACGAGCGCCGCGGCCCCGCCGCGCCAGCGCACGCGCCGCCAGAACGCCGCCGCGAGCCAGCCCGCGAGGCCGCCGACCAGACCGATGTGCAGCCCCGAGATCGCAACGAGATGGCTCGTGCCGGTGTCGCGCAGCACGCGCCGGTCGTCGTCGCCGATGCCCGACTGCTCGCCGATCGCGAGCGCGGTCACGATCCCGCGATGCCGCGCGTCGCCCGCGAGCGCCTCGGCAACGCGCGCACGCAGCGCGTCGCGGCACCGGTCGACCGACGCGCTCAGGCCGCGCGCGGGCGCGGCGAGCCGCTCGGCGCGCCGCGGCTTCGTCACGTAGCCGAGCGCGCGCACGCCGGCCGCGAGCCACGCCGCTTCGCTGTCGCGCACGCCCGGGTTCGCCTCCGCGTGCGGCCGCTTCAACCGCACCGTCAGGCGCCAGCGCTCGCCCGCATGCAATGCTGGCGGCGGTCGGTCGCGCGCACCGCGAACGATCCACCCGAGCCGGATCAGCGGAGGAAAACGCGTGAGGCCGGCATCGTTGGACTCGACGCGAAACAGGAACCGCGCGCCGTCCGCGTCGACGGCTGGCAGCCCGTCGATCGCGCCGGTCACGACGAGGTCGCGCCCTTCCCACTCGACGGGCAACGCATCGCGCAGCCGCCATTCGGCGCGCGCGGCCGCATAGCCGAACCCGGCGAGCCCGGCCACCGCCGCGCACAGCACCCAGCCGCACACGATCGCCGCGCGGGCGTTCGAAGCGCGCCGCATGCACCGCATGCACCACGCCCACGCACCCGCCAGCACACCGCACATGAACGCGCCGCCCAGCCACCCCGCGACGCCCGGCAACGCCGCCTGCCGCTGCAGCACGACCACGCCGAGCGCAAACGCCGTCCACCACACGCGCATCCCGCCTCCTCGTCCGAACGACGCCGCGCTCGCGTATGAAGCGGGCGTCCCGGACGATTATGCGGACGAAAGCGCGAGGCGCGGCAGCGCGGCGAGCGCGTTAGCCGAAGTGGATAGCGCGAGCGTGCGCGCGTCGACGCCACGCAGCTCGGCGAGCACGTCGCCGATGCGCGGCACCTGGTCGGGCGTGTTGCGGGACTTGTAGCGCCATTCGGGCGCGATGTCGGGCGCGTCCGTCTCGATCACGAGCGCGTCGACCGGCAGCTGCGCGGCGAGCCGGCGGATCTGCAGCGCGCGCGAGAACGTGACGTTGCCGCCGAAACCGAGGCGCAGCCCTTGAGCCAGATACGCATCGGCCTGCTGGAAGCTGCCGTTGAATGCGTGCGCGATCCCGCGCTTCACGCCGAAGCGGCGCAGCCCCGCGAGCACGCGGTCCTGCGACTTGCGGACGTGGCACAGCACCGGCAGATCGAATTCGCGCGCGAGCTTCAGCTGCCCCTGATAGAAGAACTGCTGCCGGTCCTCGTCGAGCCCCGGCACGAAGTAGTCGAGCCCGATCTCGCCCACGCCGACGAAGCGCGGATCGTCGACGCTCGCTTCGATCTCCATCCGCAGCAGATCGAGATCGGCCTCGCGCGCATGCGGCGTGTACATCGGATGGATGCCCAGCGCGTAGACCGCGCCCGGCGTGCGATGCGCGAGTTCGCGCACCGTCGAGAAATTCGCGCGCCCGATGCTCGGAATCACGATCCGCGATACGCCGGCGTCGCGCGCGGCCAGCACGACCGCGTCGCGGTCGTCGTCGAACTCGGCCGCGTCGAGATGGCAGTGCGTGTCGATCCACATGTCGGTTCCCGCCGGGCCGCGTCGAACGTTCAGACCGGCACCGCCGGCTCCTCGTGCAGCACGCCGTCGCGCAGCCGCATGATGCGGTCGCAGCGCGCGGCGAGATCCGGATCGTGCGTGACGATCACGAAGCTCGTGTTCATCGTCTCGGACAGCTCGAGCATCAGATTGAACACGTTGTCGGCGGTCGTGCCGTCGAGGTTGCCGGTCGGCTCGTCGGCGAGCACGCACGCGGGCTTCGTGACAAGCGCGCGGGCGACCGCGACGCGCTGCCGCTCGCCGCCCGACAGCTCGCCCGGACGATGCTTCGCGCGCGCGCCCAGTCCGACGCGCTCGAGCATCGCGTGCGCTTCGCCGCGCGCGTCCTCGGTCGTCATCCGGCGGATCCGCAACGGCATCGCGACATTGTCGAGCGCGCTGAACTCGGGCAGCAGATGGTGGAACTGATACACGAAGCCGAGCGCGCGATTGCGCAGCTCGTTACGCTCGCGCTCGCCGAGCTGCGTGAACGGCTTGCCAAGCAGCGACACCTGCCCGGCGCTCGGCTCGTCGAGGCCGCCGAGCACGTGCAGCAGCGTGCTCTTGCCGGAGCCCGACGCGCCGACGACCGCGAGCTTCTCGCCGCGCCGCACCGAAAGCTCGGTGTTGTTGAGCACCTGCACGTTGAAGCCGCCCTGGACGAACGCCTTCGTGATGCCGCGCGCCTCGAGCACGTATGGCTGCATACCGGCTGAACCCTCGTTCTGTTGTTGTCGATCTGAAATGGCCAATGCGGCGACGCGGTCATTCATAGCGCAGCGCCTCCGCCGGCCGCACCTTCGCGCCACGCCAGCTCGGATAGAGCGTCGCGAGCGCCGACAGCACGAACGCGATCGTGCCGATCCGGATCACGTCGCTCGCGACGAGTTCCGACGGCAGCTCGCTGATGAAGTAGACCGACGGCGGCAGGAACTGCACGCCGAACGCATGCTCGATCATCGGCACGAGCCACGGGATGCTCCACGCGATCAGGCAGCCGAGCCCGACGCCGGCCGCGGTGCCGACGAAGCCGATCGTCACGCCCTGCACGACGAAGATCTTCATGATCGAGCTTGGCTGCGCGCCGAGCGTGCGCAGGATCGCGATGTCGGCCTGCTTGTTCGTGACCGTCATCACGAGCGACGACACGAGGTTGAACGCCGCGACCGCGATGATCAGCGTCAGGATGATGAACATCATCCGCTTCTCGATCTTCACCGCGGAGAACCAGGTCTTGTTCTGCTGCGTCCAGTCGCGAATGTAAAGCTGGCCGGACAGCGTATGCGACAGCTGCACCGCGATCTCCGGCGCGCGCTGCATGTCCTTCACCCGCAGCCGCACGCCGGTCGGCGCGGTGAGACGGAACAGCGTCTGCGCATCGGCGATGTCGATCATCGCGAGGCTGCTGTCGTATTCGTAATGGCCGGACTCGAACGTGCCGACGACCGTGAACTGCTTCAGGCGCGGCATCATGCCGGCCGGCGTGATCGTGCCCTCGGGCGCGACCAGCGTGACCTTATCGCCGACCGACACGCCGAGATTGCCCGCGAGCGCATCGCCGAGCACGATCCCGAACTGGCCCGGCTGCAGCGCGGCGAGCGAGCCCGACTTCATGTCCTTGCCGACGTCGGAGACCTGCGGCTCGAGCGCCGGATCGACGCCGCGCAGCATCACGCCGCTGACCGCGTCCTGGCGCGTCAGCAGCGCCTGCGCCTCGACGTACGGCGCCGCGCCGGTCACGGCCGGGTTCTGCCGCGCCTCGCGCGCGGTCAGCTGCCAGTCGGGCATCGAGCCGGTCGGCGAGAATATTTCGACGTGCGCGAGCACCGACAGCATCCGGTCGCGCACCTCTTTCTGGAAGCCGTTCATCACCGACAGCACGACGATCAGCGCAGCGACGCCGAGCGCGATCCCGAGCGTCGACACGAGCGCGATGAAGGAAATGAAGCCGTTGCCGGTCGTGCGTTTGCCGGCGCGCGTGTAGCGCCAGCCGATCTGCCATTCGTACGGAAGTTTCAAGCGAATCCTTTCTTGCTGGTTGCGGCGGGCACGAGGCCCCGCCATGCGTCGCGGACGGGCCGGAAAATGGCCGCCGGACGCGCGCGGATCCGGCGAACTCCGGGGCAAACCCCGGGGCAAACCCGCGCGCCGGCCCGATCACGCGCGCAGTTTGCCATACAATGCGCACCATCATGCATGACCGACGCCTCCATTTCCTCGTCCCGTTCGCGCTGCCCGCCGCGCGCGACGCGGCCTCGTCCCTGCACACGCTGGACACGCCCGCGCTCGAAAAGTTGCTTGCGCGGGCGAGCGTCGTCGAGCGCGTGGCCGGCGAGGACTTCCAGCGCACGCTGCCGCACGAGCGCTGGCTCGCCCGCCGGTTCGGCGCGGCGCCGGGCAACGCGGCCGACGAGGCGCCGCTCGCGCCCTACATGCTGCTCGCCGACGGCGGCACCCCCGGCGACCTCGCGTGGGCGTGCGTCGAGCCGGTGCACGTGCGGATCGCGCACGACCATCTGGTGCTCGTCGATCCGGCCGCGCTCGCGCTCGATGGCGGCGACGCCGCCGCGCTGCTCGCGGTCGCGCGGCCGCTGATCGAAGAGCTCGGCGTGCGGCTCGAGGCGCCGAATCCGGCGCGCTGGTATCTGTCGAGCGAGCAGTTCCGCTCGCTCGCGGGCGCCGCGCCGCTGCGCGCGAGCGGCCGCAACATCGAGATCTGGCTGCCGCACGAAGCGCACACCGGCGAGCGCTCGCGGGTCTGGATGAAGCTGCAGAACGAAGTGCAGATGGCGTGGTTCCAGCATCCGGTCAACGAAGCGCGCGAGGCGCGCGGGCTGCCGGCCGTGAACTCGATCTGGTTCCATGCGCAGGGCGTGCTGAAGCCCGTCGAGCGCGCGTTCGACCACGTGCTGTCGGATTCGCCCGCGGCGCTCGGCCTCGCGCGCGCGGCCGGCGCGCACGCCGGCGCGCCACCCGCGTCGTTCGACGCGCTGCCCGCGGACTCCGGCAACCCGACGCTCGTCGAACTGCCCGCGCTGACGGCACCGTTCATCGAGCAGGACTGGACGCGCTGGCACGCGACGCTCGGCACGCTCGAGCGCGACTGGTTCGCGCCGGCGCTCGCGGCGCTGTCGCGCGGTGAGCTCGCGAGCCTCGAGCTCACACTGTGCGGCGACACCAGCTCGGCGACGCTGCGCGCGACGCGCGGCGACCTGCGCAAGTTCTGGCGCCGCCGCGCGCTCGCGTCCCTGTTCGAATAAACATCTCCGAATGACCCGTATCGTTACCCGCCCCGTCGCACCCGCCGATGCCGAGGTGCTCGCGCGCCACGGCCTGCATCCGGTGCTCGCGCGCCTTTATGCGGCGCGCGGCGTCCAGTCGCCCGCCGACGTCGAGACCGCGCTCGCGCGCCTGATTCCGCCGACCGACCTGAAAGGCTGCGCGGACGCGGCCGCCCTGCTCGCCGACGCGATCGCCGAAAAGCGCCGCCTGCTCGTCGTCGCCGACTACGACTGCGACGGCGCGACGGCCTGCGCGGTCGCGGTGCGCGGCTTGCGGATGTTCGGCGCGCAGATCGACTATCTGGTGCCGAACCGTTTCGAGTACGGCTACGGCCTCACGCCCGAGATCGTCGCGCTCGCGGCCACGCGCAAGCCGGACCTGCTGATCACCGTCGACAACGGGATCGCGAGCGTCGACGGCGTCGCCGCCGCGAACGCCTGCGGCATCGACGTGCTCGTGACCGACCATCACCTGCCCGGCGACGCGCTGCCCGCCGCGCGCGCGATCGTGAACCCGAACCAGCCCGGCTGCGCGTTCCCGAGCAAGCACGTCGCGGGCGTCGGCGTGATGTTCTACGTGCTGCTCGCGCTGCGCGCGGAGTTGCGCAAACGCGGCGCGTTCGCGAGCAAGGACGCGGAGCCGCGCCTCGACGGGCTGCTCGATCTCGTCGCGCTCGGCACCGTCGCGGACGTCGTACGGCTCGACGGCAACAACCGCGTGCTGGTCGCGCAGGGGCTGCAGCGGATCCGCAACGGCCGGATGCAGCCGGGCGTCGCCGCGCTGTTTCGCGCGGCCGGCCGCGACGCGCGCGCCGCGTCGGGCTTCGACCTCGGCTTCGGGCTCGGCCCGCGCCTGAACGCGGCCGGGCGGCTGTCGGACATGTCGCTCGGCATCGAGTGCCTGATCACCGACGACGTCGGCCGCGCATGGGAGCTCGCGCAGCAGCTCGACGCGATGAACCGCGAGCGCCGCGAGATCGAGGCCGGGATGCAGCAGCAGGCGCTCGCCGATCTCGCCGACGTCGATCCGGCCGACGCGTGCTCGATCACGCTGTTCAATCCGGCGTGGCATCAGGGCGTGATCGGGATCGTCGCCGGGCGGCTGAAGGAGAAATTCCACCGGCCGTCGTTCACGCTTGCGCACGCGAACGAGCAAGGCACGCGCGTGAAGGGCTCCGGGCGGTCGATCCCCGGTTTTCATCTGCGCGACGCGCTCGATCTCGTGTCGAAGCGCGAGCCGGATCTGCTCGTCGCGTTCGGCGGCCACGCGATGGCGGCCGGCGTCACGCTCGACACCGCGAACGTGCCGCGCTTCGCGGCCGCGTTCGAGGCGGTCGCGCGCGAATGGCTGTCCGACGATGCGCTCGCACGCGTGATCGAGACCGACGGCGAACTCGAGGACGCGTACTTCACGCCGCAGTTCGTCGAGCTGCTCGACGCGGCGGTCTGGGGCCAAGGCTTTCCGGCCCCGCTTTTCCGAGGCGAATTCGACGTCGCGTCGCAAGCGCTCGTGAAGGACAAGCACCTGAAGCTGCAGCTCACGCGCGGCCGCCAGCGCTACAACGCGATCTGGTTCAACCACACCGAGCCGCTGCCGCCGCGCACGACGCTCGCGTACCGGCTCGTCAGCGATACGTGGAACGGCGTCGCGCGCGTGCAGCTGATCGTCGAGCACGCGGCGCAGGCCTGATACCGGGCGACGGCAGGCGACGGCGGGCGCTCCGCCCCCGTCCGCCGCCGCCGACCGGCCGCCCCGATCGGCTATAATTCCGCTTTTTTACGAAGCCGGAATAGCGAACGATCATGGAAGCGGAACGTCTGAACGCGATCGAAAGCTCCCTGCTCGACCTGCAAAAGCGTGCAGGCGAGCTTCGGGGGTATCTTTGACTACGACGCCAAGTCTGCGCGTCTAGCCGAAGTCAACAAGGAACTCGAAGATCCGAACGTCTGGAACGATTCGAAGAACGCCCAGGCGCTCGGCCGCGAAAAGAAGCTGCTCGAAGGCGTCGTGACGACGCTGACGGCGCTGGATAGCGACCTCGGCGACGCAGTCGACCTGTTCGAGCTCGCGCGCGAGGAAGGCGACGAGGACACCCTCGTCGCGAGCGAGGAAGACGCCGCGAAGCTCGAGGCCCGCGTCGCCGACATCGAATTCCGCCGGATGTTCTCGAACCCGGCCGACCCGAACAACTGCTTCATCGACATCCAGGCCGGCGCCGGCGGCACCGAGGCGTGCGACTGGGCGTCGATGCTGCTGCGCCAGTACCTGCGCTACTGCGAGCGCAAGGGCTTCAAGGCCGAAGTGCTCGAAGAGTCCGACGGCGACGTCGCCGGCATCAAGAACGCGACGATCAAGGTCAGCGGCGAATACGCGTACGGCTACCTGCGCACCGAAACCGGCATCCACCGCCTCGTGCGCAAGTCGCCGTTCGACTCGTCGGGCGGCCGCCACACGTCGTTCTCGTCGGTGTTCGTGTATCCGGAGATCGACGACTCGATCGAAGTCGAGGTCAACCCGGCCGACCTGCGGATCGACACGTACCGCGCATCGGGCGCCGGCGGCCAGCACATCAACAAGACCGACTCGGCGGTGCGGATCACGCACATGCCGACCGGCATCGTCGTGCAGTGCCAGAACGACCGCTCGCAGCACCGCAACCGCGCGGAAGCGATGGCGATGCTGAAGTCGCGCCTGTACGAAGCCGAGCTGCGCAAGCGCCAGGCCGAGCAAGACAAGCTCGAATCGAGCAAGACGGACGTGGGCTGGGGCCACCAGATCCGCTCGTACGTGCTCGACCAGAGCCGCGTGAAGGATCTGCGCACGAGCGTCGAAATGAGCAACACGAAAGCGGTGCTCGACGGCGATCTCGACGACTTCATCAGCGCGAGCCTGAAACAGGGCGTGTAAGCGCCTCGGCGCGGCCGTCGCCCCCGCGACGCCGCGCCGCTCCGTTCCGTTCGCATTGCCGCACCCACACCGAATCCGATCACCATGACCGAACCGACCCAAACGCAACCCGCCGTCGCGGCGGACGACAACCAGATCATCGCCGAGCGCCGCGAAAAACTGAACGCGTTGCGCGCGCAAGGCGTCGCCTACCCGAACGACTTCCGCCCGACCCACCACGCGGCCGACCTGCAATCGCAGTTCGCCGACACCGACAAGGAAGGGCTCGAGGCGAAACAGGTCGAGGTCGCGATCGCGGGCCGGATGATGCTCAAGCGCGTGATGGGCAAGGCGAGCTTCGCGACGGTGCAGGACGGCTCGGGCCAGATCCAGTTCTTCGTGACGCCGAACGACGTCGGCACCGACACGTACGACGCGTTCAAGAAGTGGGACCTGGGCGACATCGTCGCCGCGCGCGGCGTGCTGTTCCGCACGAACAAGGGCGAGCTGTCGGTGATGTGCAAGGAGCTGCGCCTGCTGTCGAAGGCGCTGCGTCCGCTGCCGGACAAGTTCCACGGCCTCGCCGACCAGGAAATGCGCTATCGCCAGCGTTACGTCGACCTGATCGTCACGCCGGAGACGCGCGACACGTTCCGCGCGCGCACGAAGACGATCGCGTCGATCCGCAACTTCATGAGCGACGCCGACTTCATGGAAGTCGAGACGCCGATGCTGCACCCGATCCCGGGGGGCGCTGCCGCGAAGCCGTTCGTCACGCACCACAACGCGCTCGACATGCAGATGTTCCTGCGGATCGCGCCGGAGCTGTATCTGAAGCGGCTGGTCGTCGGCGGCTTCGAGCGCGTGTTCGAGATCAACCGGAATTTCCGTAACGAGGGCGTGTCGCCGCGCCACAATCCGGAATTCACGATGATGGAGTTCTACGCCGCGTACACCGACTACCGCTGGCTGATGGACTTCACCGAGCAGCTGATCCGCCAGGCCGCGATCGACGCGCTCGGCACCGCGACGATCACGTATCAGGGCCGCGAGCTCGATCTCGCGAAGCCGTTCCATCGGCTGACGATCACGCAGGCGATCCAGAAATACGCGCCGCAGTACACGGACGGCCAGCTCTCCGACGATGCATACGTGCGCAGCGAACTGAAGCGTTTCGGCGTGGACGTCACGCAGCCGGCGTTCCTGAACGCGGGGATCGGCGCGCTGCAGCTCGCGCTGTTCGAGGAAACCGCCGAAGCGCAACTGTGGGAGCCGACGTACATCATCGACTACCCGGTCGAAGTGTCGCCGCTCGCACGCGCATCGGACACGGTGCCGGGCATCACCGAGCGCTTCGAGCTGTTCATGACGGGCCGCGAGATCGCGAACGGCTTCTCGGAGCTGAACGATCCGGAAGACCAGGCCGCGCGCTTCCGCAAGCAGGTCGAGCAGAAGGACGCCGGCGACGAGGAAGCGATGTTCTTCGACGCCGATTACATCCGCGCCCTCGAATACGGGATGCCTCCGACGGGCGGCTGCGGGATCGGCATCGACCGCCTCGTGATGCTGCTGACCGACAGCCCGACGATCCGCGACGTGCTGCTGTTCCCGCACCTGCGCCGCGAAGACTGACGTTCGCTGATCCTCGCTGCGCCGCACGCCGCAAGCCGCATCTCGCGCGGTTTGCGGCGCGCGATGCGCGCGAGATGCGGGACAAGCGCCCGCCGTTTGTAACCGCACGTAAATTCTGCCCGCCGGCGCTCGCCGGCCGCGCCCCCGCCCTCCCCGCATGACCGCCTCGCCACGGCCTCGGCAATTTTTTCTGAAGATCGCTTGACAATTGGCGCGCAGGAACGGTTACAAACTGATACGCCGTGGTCCCGGCGCTTGAACGACACTCCTTTTGCACAAGAACGCACGACCGTGCCGTGCGCAAGGAGAAAAAAATGGACAACCAGATTCCGACCACCCCTGAACGCAAACGCCTCCACCCGCTCGTCGCGACGGCGGCGGGTGCCGTCATCGTCGCGAGCCTCGCGGCGACCGCGGCCGTGACCGGCCTGTTCCCGAAAGCGTCGAGCAGCGACGCGCAGAACGGCCAGACGCAGGCCGCGATGATCGCGTCGCAGCCGGCCATCGACACGTCCGCGCCCGCGAACGCCGCGCTCGCCGCGCAGGCGCAGCAGCAGGCCGCGCAACCGGTCGCGCCGTCGGTCTCACAACCGGCGCCGATCGTGCGCACCGAGCCACGCCCGGTGGAACACCGCGTGGTCCACCATCACCACGAGCCGGTGCCGCAGCCGCCGCAATACGCGCAGCAAGGCTACAACCAGCCGCCCGCGCAGCCGGCGTACTGCCAGAGCTGCGGGACGATCGTCGCGGTCACGCCGATCCGCACGCCGGGCCAGAGCACCGGCATCGGCGCGGTTGGCGGCGCAGCCGCCGGCGGCTTCCTCGGCAACCAGTTCGGCCACGGCAACGGCCGGGCCGCGATGACGGTTCTCGGCGCGCTCGGCGGCGGCCTGGCCGGCAACCAGGTCGAGAAGCAGGTCCGCGCGGAAACCGACTATCAGGTGCAGGTGCAGATGCAGGACGGCGCGACGCGCACGTTCACGTACCGCAACCCGCCGCCGTTCGGCCAGGGCCAGCGCGTGCGGATCGAGAACGGCTCGCTCGTCGGCGCATAACCTGCCGGCCGCACCCAGCAAAAACGGCTCGTGAATCGCTCACGAGCCGTTTTTTTGTCACTGCGCCAGCGTATACCACGCGCCGCTCAGTCTTCGTCGTCGAAATCCGATTCGTCGATCCAGTACGCCTGAATCGCCTCGAGAATCTTCTCACCCGAATGCTTCGGATCGTCGTCGAAACCGTCGAGCGCGAGCACCCATTCACGCAATTCAACGAAGTGTAGCGTCTTCGGATCGACGTCCGGATGCTTGTCCGCGAGCGCGATCGCGATCTCGCGGGAATCGGTCCATTTCATCAGCCGTCCTCCCGATCAATGGGTCAGTGATTTTCCTTCGCGTGGTTGATCGAGTACTTCGGAATCTCGACCACCAGATCCGTATCGTCCTTCACGATCGCCTGGCACGACAGCCGCGACGTCGGCTCGAGGCCCCACGCCTTGTCGAGCAGGTCGTCCTCGTCCTCCTCGGACGCGTCGAGCGTGTTGAAGCCCTCGCGAATCACGACGTGGCACGTCGTGCATGCGCACGACTTTTCGCACGCGTGCTCGATCTCGATGCCGTGGTCGAGCAGGTTGTCGCAAATACTTTTGCCGGGCGTCGCGTCGATCACCGCGCCGTCCGGGCACAGTTCGACGTGAGGCAGCACCACCAGTTGAGGCATATCCGTTCCGTCAGTGAGCAAGCGCGGCGCCGTGCACCGCGCGATCCATCATCGCGCCGCCCTGTCCGGGCAGCGCACAGGCCAGCAGGTCAAATCTCGTCGAGCCGGCGGCCGGCGAGTGCGCGCCGGATGCCCTTGTCCATCCGGCGTGCGGCGAATTCGTCGGTGCCTTCGGCCAGCGTCTTCGTCGTCGCCTCGATCGCGTCCGCGTCGTCGCCCGCCGCGACCGCGCGCAGCGCCGCCACGCGCGCGTCGACATCCGCACGCTCCGCGTCGTCGAGCAGCTCGCCGTCGGCCGCGAGCGCGGCCTCGGTCGCCTCGATCAGCCGCTCGGCCTCGACCTGCGCTTCGCGCAGCGCGCGCGCGCGCATGTCGATGTCGGCGGTCTTGAAGCTCTCCTCGAGCATCTTCGCGATGTCGTCGTCGGCGAGGCCGTACGACGGTTTCACGACGACCGACGCCTCGACGCCCGAATGCTGCTCGCGCGCGAACACCGACAACAGCCCGTCCGCGTCGACCTGATATGTAACCCGAATCCGCGCGGCGCCGGCCGCCATCGGCGGAATGCCGCGCAGCTCGAAGCGCGCGAGCGACCGGCAGTCGGCGACGAGCTCGCGCTCGCCCTGCACGACGTGAATCGCCATCGCGGTCTGGCCGTCCTTGAACGTCGTGAACTCCTGCGCGCGCGCGATCGGAATCGTCGAGTTGCGCGGAATGATCTTCTCGGTCAGGCCGCCCATCGTCTCGACGCCGAGCGACAGCGGAATCACGTCGAGCAACAACCAGTCGTCGCCGCCGCCCCGGTTGCCGGCGAGCAGGTCGGCCTGGATCGCCGCGCCGAGCGCGACGACCTGGTCCGGATCGAGATTCACGAGCGGCGGCTGGCCGAAGTGCCGCTCGACCGCCGCGCGGATCACCGGCATCCGCGTCGCGCCGCCGACCAGCACGACGCCCTTGATGTCGGCCGGGCCGACCTGCGCGTCGCGCAGCGCCTTGCGGGTCGGCGTCAGCGTGCGCTGCACGAGCGGCTCGACGAGCGACGCGAACGTGTCGTGCGAAATGGTCGGGCTCAGATGCGCGCCCGTCGACAGCGTCACGTCGAGCGCCGCCCGCGGCGCCGCCGACAACGCTTCCTTCAGTAGCCGCACGCGATCGAGCAGCAGGCGCACGTCTTCCGGCGCGAGCGACTTCACGTCGATGCCCGCATTCGCGAGCACGTGATCGAACAGCGCGTGATCGAAATCGTCGCCGCCGAGCGCGGAATCGCCGCCCGCCGCGAGCACCTCGAACACGCCCTTCGTCAGCTTCAGGATCGACAGGTCGAACGTGCCGCCGCCGAGGTCGTACACCGCATAGAGGCCTTCGGCCGCGTTGTCGAGGCCGTACGCGATCGCGGCCGCGGTCGGCTCGTTCAGCAGACGCAGCACGTTCAGCCCCGCGAGCCGTGCGGCGTCCTTCGTCGCCTGGCGCTGCGCTTCGTCGAAATACGCGGGCACCGTGATCACCGCGCCGACGAGCTCGTCGCCGAGCGAATCCTCCGCGCGCTGGCGCAGCGTCGCGAGAATCTCGGCCGACACTTCGACCGGGCTCTTCACGCCGTCGACGGTGCGGATCTGCACCATCCCCGGCGCGTCGACGAATTCGTACGGCGCGTTCGCCGCGCCCTCGACTTCCGCCTTGCCGCGCCCCATGAAGCGCTTGACCGACACGATCGTGTTGCGCGGATCGCGCGCGGCTTCTTCCTTCGCCGCGTGGCCGATCCGGCGGCCGCCCTTCTCCAGATAGCGGACGACGGACGGCAGCAGCGCGCGCCCTTCTTCGTCCGGCAGCACTTCCGGCACGCTGTTGCGCACGGCCGCGACGAGCGAGTTCGTCGTGCCGAGATCGATCCCGACGGCGAGCCGCCGCTGATGCGGCGCCGGCGCCATGCCCGGTTCGGAGATTTGCAGTAAAGCCATCTTGGTTCGTTCGGGAGCTCGCGCTCCGCCTGGCTGCGCGCCGCGAGGCGCGCGGTTAATGTTCGAGACGCTCGATCTGCGCGCCCACTTCCGACGCGACGCGCTCGATGAACATCAGTTGGCGCACCGCTTCGGCGGCGGCCTGATCGGCGCCGTTGTCGAGCAACGCGCCGAGGCGCTCGACGCGCGCACGCTTCTCGTCGCGCAATTCGCCGAGCAGCACGTCGAGCGCATCGACGTTGCGCGCGCCCGCCGCATCCTCGATCGCCTCGCGCCATTCCATCTGCTGCATCAGGAACGCCGGCTCCATCGCGGTGTTGTTCTCCGCGCCGATGTCGACGCCGCGCAGCAACAGCAGATACGTCGCACGCTTCAGCGGATCGCGCAGCGTCCGGTACGCCTCGTTCGTGCGCGTCGCCCATTGCATCGCGATGCGCTTTTGCGCGTCGCCGGCCGCGGCGAAGCGATCCGGATGCACCTGCGTCTGCACCGTGCGATAGGCGGCGTCGAGCGCATCGGCGTCGAGCGCGAACCGCGCAGGCAGATGAAACAGATCGAAGTGGCTGTCTTTCAGCGAGACCATCGCGTGTCGCCCAATCCTGGTTCGTCGGCGGCCAAGCGCCGCGCATTAAAAAGGCGGCCTGCGCCGCCTGTCGTCCGCGTTCCGCGGCAAGGCCCGCGTCAGATCCGGAACGATTCGCCGCACCCGCACTCGTCCTTCACGTTCGGGTTGTTGAACTTGAACCCTTCGTTCAGGCCTTCGCGCGCGAAGTCGAGCTCGGTGCCGTCGATGTACGCGAGGCTCTTCGGATCGACCACGACCTTCACGCCATGACTCTCGAACACCTGATCCTCGGGTGCGAGATCGTCGACATACTCGAGCTTGTACGCGAGGCCGGAGCACCCGGTCGTCCGCACGCCGAGCCGCAGGCCCAGCCCTTTGCCGCGCCGGACCAGATACTTCTGGACGTGCTGCGCTGCTTTTTCGGTCAGTGTAATTGCCATGATGTCCTTGCCGCGGCGTCGAAACGCACGCTTCCTGCTTGACCCGATGCGCGCCGCGCGAGCGGCGTCCCTGCTGCGTTACTCGCCGTCGTGGCGCTTCTTGTAGTCGGCGACCGCCGCCTTGATCGCGTCTTCCGCGAGGATCGAGCAGTGAATCTTGACCGGCGGCAGCGCGAGCTCCTCGGCGATCTGCGTGTTCTTGATCGAGAGCGCCTCGTCGAGCGTCTTGCCCTTCACCCACTCGGTGACGAGCGAGCTCGACGCGATCGCCGACCCGCAGCCGTAGGTCTTGAACTTCGCATCCTCGATCACGCCGTCAGCGCCGACGCGGATCTGCAGCTTCATCACATCGCCGCACGCCGGCGCGCCGACCATGCCGGTGCCGACCGCATCGTCGTCCTTCGAGAACGAGCCGACGTTGCGCGGGTTTTCGTAGTGATCCAGAACCTTGTTGCTGTAAGACATGACTCAGACTCCTTGTACGTTACGTCCGCGCGCGGCTTTTTCCGCGCGCGTGAAATTCAGTGTGCCGCCCATTCGATCGTCGACAGATCGATGCCTTCCTGATGCATTTCCCACAGCGGCGACAGGTCGCGCAGTTTGCCGATCTGGTGCTTCAGCAGATCGATCACGTAGTCGACTTCCGCTTCGGTCGTGAAGCGGCCGACGGTGAAGCGGATCGAGCTGTGCGCGAGCTCGTCGTTGCGGCCGAGCGCACGGAGCACATACGACGGCTCGAGCGACGCCGACGTGCACGCGGAGCCCGACGACACCGCGACGTCCTTGATCGCCATGATCAGCGACTCGCCTTCGACGAAGTTGAAGCTGATGTTCAGGTTATGCGGGACACGGTGTTCCATGTCGCCGTTCACATAGGTTTCCTCGATCGACGACAGGCCGCGCAGCAGCTTGTCGCGCAGCATCCGGATCCGCTCGTTCTCGGTCGCCATCTCTTCGCGCGCGAGGCGGAACGCTTCGCCCATGCCGACGATCTGGTGCGTCGGCAGCGTGCCGGAGCGCATCCCGCGCTCGTGGCCGCCGCCGTGCATCTGCGCTTCGATCCGCACGCGCGGCTTGCGGCGCACGTACAGCGCGCCGATGCCCTTCGGGCCGTAGGTCTTGTGCGCGGAGAACGACATCAGGTCGACCTTCAGCTTCGCGAGGTCGATCTCGACCTTGCCGGTCGCCTGCGCGGCATCGACGTGGAAAATGATGCCCTTCTCGCGGCAGATCTCGCCGATCTCGGCGATCGGCTGGATCACGCCGATCTCGTTGTTCACGTGCATCACCGACACGACGATCGTGTCCGGACGCAATGCGGCCTTGAACGCGTCGAGATCGACGAGGCCATCGGCCTTCACGTCGAGATACGTGACTTCGAAGCCGTCGCGCTCGAGCTCGCGGCACGGGTCGAGCACGGCCTTGTGCTCGGTCTTCACCGTGACGATGTGCTTGCCCTTGCCCTGATAGAAGTGCGCGGCGCCCTTGATCGCGAGGTTGTCGGACTCGGTCGCGCCGGACGTCCAGATGATCTCGCGCGGATCCGCGTTCACGAGCGCGGCCACCTGCTCGCGCGCTTCTTCGACCGCGCGCTCCGCATCCCAGCCGAACGCGTGGCTGCGCGATGCCGGATTGCCGAACTGCTCGCGCAGATACGGCACCATCTTGTCGACGACGCGCGGATCGACCGGCGTCGTCGCGCTGTAATCCATGTAGATGGGCAGGTGGAGAGTCGTGTCGTTCATCTATCGCTCCGGGAATCTTGTGGGGGCCTCATGCGGCTACGAGCTCGCGATGTTGAAAACCGAATTCGGGCCGAGCGGAATCGCACGCACCGGCTCGACCGCGACGGCGGCGGACTCCGGCGCGCGGCGGTCGCGCAGCACGGCGGGCGCGCCCTCGCGCGAGCGCTGCTGATCGACGAGATCCTGCAGCGACACGGAATCGAGGTATTCGACCATCTTCTGGTTGAGCGTCGCCCAAAGCTCGTGCGTCATGCAGTGGCCGTCGGGCTGCTTCGAGCCGTCGCAGGTGCCCTTGCCACCGCACTGCGTCGCGTCGAGCGGCTCGTCGACCGCGATGATGATGTCGGCGACCGTCACGTCCTGCGCGCGACGCGCGAGGTTGTAGCCGCCGCCCGGGCCACGCACGGATTCGACGATTTCATGCCGGCGCAGCTTGCCGAACAACTGCTCGAGATACGAGAGCGATATCCGCTGGCGCTGGCTGATGCCTGCAAGCGTCACCGGGCCCTGCTCCTGGCGCAGTGCCAAGTCGATCATCGCCGTGACGGCGAAACGGCCTTTGGTGGTGAGTCTCATGGTGTCGGGGGACGGCAATCTTGACGATTTTGGTCAAGTATAAATATTTGACGGTTTTAGTCAAGTATCCCTGTCTTGGGAAGGGTATTAGCGGAGCAGTTAACGAATCACGCACGCATCACGCGCGAATCACACGTGATTCGCGCGGGCGTCACGCGGAAGTCGCGCCGCCGTCAGCCCGCGGTGCGCGCGCGCAGCGCGTCGAGCAGCCCGCGGCACGCGTCCTCGCACTGGTCGAGCACCTGCTCGAAGCCCTGCGCGCCGCCGAAATAAGGGTCGGCGACTTCCCGCGTCGACGCGTCGCTCGCGAACTCCATCAGCAGCCGCACCTTGTCGCGATATTGCGGCGGACAGCGGCGGTGCAGCTCGGCGAGATTCGCGTCGTCCATCGCGAGCAGCAGGTCGAAGCGCTCGAAATCGGCCGCCGCGACCTGCCGCGCGCGCAGCGCCGACAGATCGTAGCCGCGCGCCCCGGCCGCCGCTTGCGCGCGACCGTCCGGCGGCTCGCCGACGTGCCAGTCGCCGGTGCCGGCGGAATCGACGTCGATCCGGTCCGCCAGCCCGGCGGCGACAACCTGGTCACGCATCACGCCTTCGGCCGTGGGCGACCGGCAGATGTTGCCGAGGCAGACAAAGCAGATCGCAACGCGTGTCATCGCACTATAGGAGAGCGTCCGCGGCGGACCGCGAAACAACGGAAACGCGCCATTATACAAAGGCGCACGTTCTGCCGCCGTCGCGCGACGCGACGGCGATCTGGTTCACAGCGCCTTCGGCGCGACGGCCACCACACGCGGCGACGCGTCCGGCATCGGCTGCGCTACGTCACCGACGAGCCCGAACGACACCGTGCGCGCCAGTTCCGCGGAGGCCTGCGGGGCCGCGAGCGGGCCGCGCGACGACGCGCCGGCGGCTGCGTGAAAGTATGCGGCGGCCGCCAGCGCCAGGATGATCGCCAACGGTCCGTATGTCGATATCGTCTTTTTCATGATGCGACCTCGTTGACCTGATGCCCCGAAACCCACTTCCGGGGACTACAGATCGAATTCTATAGATCGCATCTATCGGGATAAACACGCGAATAGTGAACTCAGTGTTGCGCCCGGTTAAACAGTCGCTCCATTCAGCCGAGGTGACTGCGCGACGCCGCGTACAGCTCGCGGAACGTCCGCCCTTTCGGCACCGGCAGATCGCGCGTGTCCATCCACCCACCCATCATCGGCAGGCGACGCAGCATTCCGCCGCCGCCACTGCCATCGCCGAGCCGCTCGAGCACGCGCACCGCGAGCTTCGTCGCGAGCGCATACGCGCCCGGGTGGCGCGCGAACCAGCCCCACGCGGCAAGCGCCGCGCGCTCGCGCCACGGACGCAGATGCCGCTCGACCTGCTTCTCGCGCAGCGTGCGCAGCAGCTGCGACAACGGAATGCCGACCGGGCACACGCTGTCGCACTCGCCGCAGAGCGTCGCCGCCTGCGGCAGATCGAGCGCGTTGCCGAGCCCGACGTAGCTCGGCGTCAGCACCGAGCCCATCGGCCCCGGGTACACCCAGCCGTACGTATGCCCGCCGATCTTCTGATAGACCGGGCAGTGATTCATGCACGCGCCGCAGCGGATGCAGCGCAGCATCTCCTGGAACGCGCCGCCGATCAACCCGGTGCGGCCGCCGTCGACGAACACGACGTACATGTGCTCGGGGCCGTCCTCGTCGCCCGGCCCGCGCGGGCCCGTCAGCAGCGAGAAATAGTTCGACGTCTTCTGGCCGGTGGCCGAGCGCGGCAGCAGGCGCATCGCGGTCGCCAGATCCTCGAGGGTCGGCAGCACCTTCTCGATCCCGGTCACCGCGACGTGCACGCGCGGCAGCACCGTGCACATCCCCTCGTTGCCCTCGTTCGTCACGATCGCGATCGAGCCCGTTTCCGCGATCGCGAAATTGCCGCCCGTCACGCCCATGTCCGCCGACAGGAACTGCGGCCGCAGCATCTCGCGCGCCTCGCGCGTCATGTCCGGAATCTCGGTCAGGCGCGGGCGATGGTGCGTGCGCGCGAACAGGTCGGCGATCTCGTCCTTGTCCTTGTGCACGACGGGCGCGATGATGTGGCTCGGCGGCTCGTTGTCGTTGATCTGCAGGATGTATTCGCCGAGATCCGTCTCGATCGACTGCACGCCCATTTGCGCGAGCACCTCGTTCAGCCGCATCTCCTCCGACACCATCGACTTCGTCTTGATCACCTTCTTCACGTCGTGGCGGCGCGCGATGTCGGCGACGAGCCGCGCGGCGTCCGCCGTGGTCTCCGCGTACAGCACCGTCGTGCCGCGCCGCGCGGCCTCGCGCTCGAACGTGTCGAGCCACACGTCGAGGTTCTCGAGCGCGCGGTTGCGGCGCGCCTTCAGCTCGGCGCGCGTCGCGGGGAAGTCGATCTCGGTGATCGCGTCCGCGCGCGCGGACACGAACTTCGTCGACAGCTTCTTCAGGTTTTCCTGCAGGCGCTGATCGGCGAGCTTCTGGCCGGCGCGCGCCTTGAAGTGCATCGATTGGATTTCCATCGCGGGATCGGCAATAAAGAGTGACGGAGGCAGGCGCTCAGCAATCGCCCGCCAGCACTTGCGCGACGTGCAGCACGCGCGTGTCGCGGTCGCCGGTGCGGCGCAACCGCCCTTCAATGTTCAGCATGCAGCCGAGATCGCCGAGCACGACGGTGCCCGCGCCCGACGCGCGGATGTTCGCGCACTTCTCGTCGGCGATCGCGGCCGAGATGTCGCCGTACTTGACCGCGAACGTGCCGCCGAAGCCGCAGCAGTGCTCGCAGTCCTTCATCTCGTCGACGGCCACGCCGCGTTGCGCGAGCAGTGCACGCGGCTGCGCCTTCACGCCGAGTTCGCGCAGCCCCGAGCACGAATCGTGATAGGTCACCGGCCCCTTGAATTCGCCGGGCTCGAGCGTGACCTTCGCGACGTTCGCGAGGAAGTCGGTCAGCTCGTAGACCTTCTGCCGCAACCGCGCGAAACGCGCCATCATGTCCGGATCGTCGCGGAACAGGTCGCCGTAATGGGTGCGGATCATGCCGCCGCACGAGCCCGACGGCGCGACGACGTAATCGAACTGCTCGAACTCGCGCAGCGTCTTTTCCGCGAGATCGCGCGCGAGCGCGCGGTCGCCGGAGTTGTACGCGGGCTGGCCGCAGCAGGTCTGCGCGGGCGGCACGATCACCTCGAAACCGGCATCGCGAATCAGCTTCAGCGCCGAAAACCCGATCTCCGGACGCATCAGATCGACCAGGCAGGTCACGAACAATCCGACTCGCATACGCGCTCCTTCGAGAAAACGGCCCTCATTATCCGCCGTTTCGCCGGCGGGACCAACGCCGATCGGCCGCAAACGCCCACCAGCCGGGGGAAACGAGGACATCCTCGAACGGCGTTCGCTTTTTTCACAATACGAGATACAATCACGACACCACCGCTTGACGCGTCAACCAATTTCCCACGATGAGCAACCCGACTCCGGATTCCAAAACGTCGATCCAGGTGATCGAACGCATGATGCGGCTCCTCGACGCGCTCGCGTCGCACACCGACCCCGTCAGCCTCAAGGAGCTCGCTCAGCGCACGGAGCTGCACCCGTCCACCGCGCACCGGATCCTGAACGACATGGTCACGTGCCGCCTCGTCGACCGGTCCGACCCCGGCACGTATCGCCTCGGCATGCGGCTGCTCGAGCTCGGCAACCTCGTGAAGGCGCGCCTGTCGGTGCGTGACGCCGCGCTGACGCCGATGCGCGAGCTGCACCGGCTGACCGGGCAGACCGTGAATCTGTCGGTGCGGCAGGGCGACGAGATCGTCTACATCGAGCGCGCGTATTCCGAGCGCTCGGGGATGCAGGTGGTGCGCGCGATCGGCGGCCGCGCGCCGCTGCATCTGACGTCGGTCGGCAAGCTGTTCCTCGCAGCGGATGAAACCGCGCGCGTGCGCGCGTACGCGACGCGCACCGGGCTGTCGGGCCATACGCAGAACAGCATCACCGATCTGTCGAAGCTCGAGCGCGAGCTGACGCTCGTGCGCCAGCAGGCTTGCGCGCGCGACAACGAGGAGCTCGAGCTCGGCGTGCGCTGCATCGCGGCCGGCATCTACGACGATTCGGGCAAGCTCGTCGCCGGGCTGTCGCTGTCCGCGCCGGCCGACCGCCTGCAGGACGCGTGGCTCGGCCAGTTGAGCCGCACCGCGCTGACGATCTCGGAGTCGCTCGGCTACCATCCGGACACCGCGCAGGAAGCGCAGCGGCAGGCGTAAGTCAGTCCGGCAGGCCCGGCGCAACTGGGCGCAGTCGGTCAGCCGCGGTCAGTCGACCGCAGTCAGTCAGCAAAAAGCCCCGCGATCGCGGGGCTTTCGTTTTGCGTCGGCGTTCGCGGCCACCGGCCGCGACGGATGCCTATCAGGTGCCGCCGGTGCCCGTATTCGCGGTCGTCAGATGCTCGGCGCCGCCGGCATCGAGCCAGTTGCGCAGGCGCGACGCGTCCGCGAAGCGCGAGTACTTGCCGTACGAATCGAGCAGCACCATCACCATCGCGCGATTGTGGATCGTCGTCTGCATCACGAGGCACTCGCCCGCTTCGTTGATGAAGCCCGTCTTCTGCAGGCCGATGTCCCACGTCGGGTTGCGCACCAGCGCGTTGGTGCTCCGGTACGCGAGCGTGCGCTTGCCGGTGAACACGTCGTAGCTCTGATCGGTCGAGAACTGGCGGATCATCGGGTACTGGTACGCGGCCTCGACCATCTTCACGAGGTCGCGCGCGGTCGACACGTTCTCGCTCGACAGGCCCGTCGAATTCTCGAAGTGCGTGTCGGTCATGCCCAGCGCCTTCGCCTTCGCGTTCATCGCCGCGATGAACGCCGGGCGGCCGCCCGGGTAGTAGCGCGACAGCGCGGCCGCCGCGCGGTTCTCCGACGCCATCAGCGCGATGTGCAGCATGTCCTCGCGCGACAGCACCGAGCCGACCGACAGGCGCGAGCCCGTGCCCTTGTCGTAGTCGCGATCCTCGTCGGACACTTCGATCTGGTCCGTCAGCGGCAGCTTCGAGTCGAGCGTGACCATCGCGGTCATCAGCTTCGAGATCGACGCGATCGGCACGACCGCGTGCGAGTTCTTGTCGAAGAGCGGCTCGTTCGTATTCTGGTCAACGACGAACGCGACGTTCGAGCGCAACGCGACCGGCGCGTCGGGCGAGTCGTGCAGGCCGAACGCCTGGTTCGCCGGCGGGCGGGGCTGGAACGCGACCCGGCGCACCGCGAGGTGATGGCCGCGCATATTCGACGCGAGCGTGATGCGCTTGCGCGCCTTCACGCGCGGCGCTTCGTCGGCGGACGACACCTTCAGCGACTTCTTCTCGGCGGAAGCGGCCGCTTTCTTCTTGGTGACGTGATGGGCCTTCGCGGTGACGGCAAAAGCGTCGGTGGGCGCGACGGCGGCAGCGGTTGCAAGCATCGCGACGGCGACCGAGACGGCCGTGCCGAGCGCCATGCTCTGCAATACTCTGCGCGGGGAAAACAGTTCGGCTTTCATTGGGGTCTGGACAAAGCGGCGGACGTAACCGCAAGTGTAGTTAAGGCTGAAAAAATAAGCAATATTAGGCACTTACCGATCATCTTTAAACCGGATTGTAAGCGTCGATCGATGAAAACAGCGATCGACCTCCCCGTCTTCATCGAAAAAAACAATGAAGACCGCGCCTCGTCACGCTCGCCTCCCGATTACCCACCGGTTAATTGAGATAACGTCACTTCGAACGCAAATTAAAGCGGGGAAACTACGTATCCGGCGCTCGGCACGCCTGACGGACCGTCACGCGGCACGCCGGCGATGACACATCGCGGCGCCCGTCGAAACGGCGCGGTTTCGACAAGAATCCTGGAACAACGTTCCACACCCCTGTTCGGTTTACCGGCCCTCATTCTGATGCGCGACAGCCCCGCCCGGATTGGTGCAGCGCGTGCCGCACTTGCTGGAATCGTTTCCAGCCCCGACCCATAAACCATTGTTCTACCGGAGAATTGTTGCATTTGTGCGACGCACAAAAAGTGCTTGACATGCGCATTGGGCGCCCTAAAATAGCATCCATTGCTGCGACGCACAAAGCGCGCAACGAAGTATCCGAGAGTAGTGCCCCTTACCTTTATGCGATCGTCGAGATCGCTCTTCAGGAGCTAGACATGTCTTTGCTGACCCCCGAGCAAATCGCCGCTGCCCACAAAGCCAACCTCGAAAGCCTGTTCAGCCTCACGACGAAGGCATTCGAAGGCGTTGAGAAGCTGGTCGAACTGAACCTGCAAGTCGTGAAGTCGACGCTCGCAGAAAGCCAGGAAAACGCGCAGCGTCTGCTGTCGGTGAAGGACGCGCAAGAACTGCTCGCGCTGCAAGCCAGCCTCACGCAGCCGATCGCTGAAAAGGCGATGTCGTACGGCCGTCACGTGTATGAAATCGCGTCGTCGACGCAAGCTGAATTCGCGAAGGTTGCCGAAGCGTTCTACGCGGACCAGCAAAGCAAGGTCCAGGCGCTCGTCGACAATGTCGCGAAGAACGCCCCGGCCGGTTCGGAAACGGCTGTCGCCGCGCTGAAGTCGGCGCTGAACGCCGCGAACACGACGTACGAAACGGTTCAGAAGGCCACGAAGCAAGCGATCGAAATCGCCGAAACGAACTTCAACGCCGCTGCTGCCGTCGCGACGAAGGCTGCTACCGCCGCCGCCGCTCGCCGCACCGCGTCGACGAAGACTGCGTAAGCAAGCGTCTCTCGCTTCGAAAAAACCGCGCGCTGCGCGGTTTTTTTTTTGGCTTCGCGTTCCATCACCCGCACGACGGACGCATCGATACAAAAAAACGGCGTTTCCCCGATCGAGGGGAAACGCCGTTCTCGCAAGATGCGGCCGACGCATGATGCATGCGCCGGCCGCGGCCGCGCTTACTTCTTCCGTTGCGGCGGCAGGTCCGTGCACACGCCTTCGTACAGCTCGGCCGCCATCCCGACCGATTCGCCGAGCGTCGGGTGCGGATGGATCGTCTTGCCGATATCCTCGGCGTCCGCGCCCATCTCGACCGCGAGGCACACTTCGCTGATCAGGTCGCCCGCGTTCAGACCGACGATGCCACCGCCGATCACGCGATGCGTTTCTTCGTCGAAGATCAGCTTCGTGAAGCCTTCGTCGCGGCCGTTCGCGATCGCGCGGCCCGACGCGGCCCACGGGAACACCGCCTTGCCGAACTTGATCCCTTCGGCCTTGCACTGCTCTTCCGTCTTGCCGGCCCACGCGACTTCCGGATCGGTGTACGCGACCGACGGAATCTGGATCGCGTCGAAATACGCCTTCTCGCCGTGCGCCGCTTCCGCCGCCACGTGACCTTCGTGCACCGCCTTGTGCGCGAGCATCGGCTGGCCGACGACGTCGCCGATCGCGAAGATGTGCGGCACGTTCGTGCGCATCTGCTTGTCGACGTCGATGAAGCCGCGATCCGTCACGGCGACGCCGGCCTTGTCCGCGCCGATCTTCTTGCCGTTCGGGCTGCGGCCGACCGCGACGAGCACCAGGTCGTAGCGCTGCGGCTCCGCCGGCGCCTTCTCGCCTTCGAACTTCACATAGATGCCGTCGGCCTTCGCTTCCGCACCGACCGTCTTCGTCTTCAACATCACGTTGCCGAAGCGCTTCGCGTTGTACTTCTCCCAGACCTTCACGAGGTCACGGTCCGCGCCCTGCATCAGGCCATCGAGCATTTCGACGACGTCGATCTCGGCGCCGAGCGTCGAGTAGACCGTCGCCATTTCGAGGCCGATGATCCCGCCGCCGACCACGAGCATCCGCTTCGGCAGCTGGCGCAGTTCGAGCGCGCCGGTCGAATCGACGATACGCGGATCTTCCGGGAAGAACGGCAGCTTCACCGCCTGCGAGCCGGCCGCGATGATCGCATGCTTGAACCTGACGACCTTCTTGCCGCCTTCGCCCTGCACTTCCATGTGATGCGGATCGACGAACGCGCCGACGCCGGTGACGACTTCGACCTTGCGCGCCTTCGCCATGCCGGCGAGGCCGCCGGTCAGCTTCTTGACGACGCCTTCCTTGAAGCCGCGCAGCGTGTCGAGATCGACTTCGGGCTTGCCGAACTTGATGCCGTGCGATTCGAGCGCTTCCGCTTCGTCGATCACGAGCGCGGTATGCAGCAGCGCCTTCGACGGGATGCAGCCGACGTTCAGGCACACGCCGCCGAGCGTCGAATAGCGTTCGACGAGGACGGTTTTCATGCCGAGGTCGGCCGAGCGGAACGCGGCCGAGTAGCCGCCGGGGCCGGCGCCGAGCACGAGCATGTCGCACTCGATGTCCGCGCCGCCGGCATAGCTGCCGGCTTGCGGTGCGGGCGCGGCTGCGGCCGGCGCCGGCGCGGCGGCCTTCGGCGCTTCGGCGGGCTTCGCGGCGGGCGCGGCTGCGCCTGCGGCGGCTTCGACGATTGCGATGACCGTGCCTTCGGAGACCTTGTCGCCGGCCTTGACCTTGATTTCCTTCACCGTGCCGGCGACGTCGCTCGGCACTTCCATCGATGCTTTATCCGATTCGAGCGTGATGAGCGTCTGCTCTTTTTCGATCACGTCGCCGGGTTTGACGTTGACTTCGATGACATCGACGCCGCTGAAGTCGCCGATATCGGGCACTTTGACTTCGATGAGACTCATTTACGTCCCCTTCTTGTTTGGGCTCTACAGACAGAGGGAAAGAAACCCGCGCATTGAACTACGGCCTGACTGGAGAACGGGGTCCTGGGCAGCACCACCTTTGCCGTCCGCCCAAGGACGCGCCTTTCTTTTGGTTACTTTTCTTTGGAAGACAAAGAAAAGTGACCGCCGCCCCGCGCAGGGGCGACACATGCAGACCGATAAGAAAACAAGTTCAACGAAGAGGCATGAGCACCACAACAAAACCCACGCCCCCGCGAGCCCCTTCGCTCATCAAAGAATCACACGCCGGAAATCGCCAAGAATCGCGGCGAGATACGCATTGAACCGCGCGGCTTCCGCGCCGTCGATCACGCGATGGTCATACGACAGCGACAGCGGCATCGTGAGACGCGGCACGAACTGCTTGCCGTCCCACACCGGCTTCATCGCGCTGCGCGACAACCCGAGAATCGCCACTTCCGGCGCATTGATGATCGGCGTGAAGTTCGTGCCGCCGATCCCGCCGAGCGACGAGATCGAGAAGCACCCGCCCTGCATCTGATCCGGCTTCAGCTTGCCTTCGCGCGCCGCCTTCGACAGATCGGTCATTTCCTTCGCGATGTCGACGAGCCCCTTCTTGTCCGCGTCGCGGATCACCGGCACGACGAGACCGTTCGGCGTGTCGGCGGCGAACCCGATGTGGTAGTACTGCTTGAAGACGAGGTTGTCGCCGTCGAGGCTCGCGTTGAACGTCGGGAATTTCTTCAGCGCGGCGACAGCCGCCTTGATCACGAACGCGAGCATCGTGAACTTCACGCCCGCCTTCTCGTTCTCCTTGTTCAGCTTCACGCGCAGCGCTTCGAGCTCCGTGATGTCCGCTTCGTCGTTGTTCGTGACGTGCGGGATCATCACCCAGTTGCGATGCAGGTTCGCGCCGGAGATCTTCTTGATCCGCGACAGCGGCTTCGCCTCGAACGGGCCGAACTTCGAGAAGTCGACCTTCGGCCACGGCAGCAGATTCAGCTCGCCGCCACCCGCCGGTGCCGCGGCAGCGCCCGGCGCCGCACGCTGGCCCGTCATCACGCCCTTCACGAAGTTCGTCACGTCTTCCTTCGTGATGCGGCCCTTCGGCCCGGTGCCCGCGACACGCGCCACGTCGACGCCGAGTTCGCGCGCGAACTTGCGCACCGACGGCGACGCGTGGCTCGCGCGGTACTCGCCGGCCGGCGCCGATGCAGCGGCCGGTGCCGCTGCCGGAGCCGGTGCAGCCTTCGGCGCAGGCGCGGGCGCCGCGGCCGGCGCAGCGGCGGCCGGTGCCGGAGCAGGCGCCGCGGCCGGCGCGGCAGCCGCCGCACCAGCGGCTTCGAGCACGACGATCAGCGTCCCTTCGGACACCGTATCACCGATCTTCACCTTCAGTTCCTTCACGACGCCGGCGGCCGGGCTCGGCACGTCCATCGTCGCCTTGTCCGATTCGAGCGTGACGAGCGACTGCTCCTTCTCGACCGTGTCGCCGACCTTCACGGCGATCTCGATCACCGGCACGTCCGTGTAGTCGCCGATATCCGGCACCTTCACCTCGAGCGTGCCGCCGCCGGCCGCTGCCGGGGCCGCTGCTGCCGCAGCCGGAGCCGGAGCCGCCGCCGCAGCGGGCGCCGCCGCCGCAGCACCGTTCGGCTGCGCGGCCGCGCCGCCGCCTTCGAGCAGGATGATCAGCGTGCCTTCCGACACCGCGTCGCCGACCTTCACCTTCACTTCCTTCACCGTGCCGGCCGACGGGCTCGGCACGTCCATCGTCGCCTTGTCCGATTCGAGCGTCACGAGCGACTGCTCGGGCTCGACCGTATCGCCCGCCTTCACCAGCACCTCGATGACGGGCACATCCTTGTAATCGCCGATATCCGGCACTTTCACTTCGATCGCTTGACTCATCTTTTCGTGTCTCCAGGGCCGCGCCCGCCCCTCGCGGGGGCGGGCCACGGCATCACTCGGCGCAGGGGGCGTTAAACGGTCATCGGGTTGGGCTTCGACGGATCGAGGTTGTACTTCGCGATCGCGTCGGCGACGACCTTGCGGTCGATCTTGCCTTCGTCGGCGAGCGCGTTCAGCGCCGCGACGGTGACCCAGTAACGGTCGACTTCGAAGAAGTGGCGCAGACGTTCGCGCGTGTCCGAGCGGCCGAAGCCGTCCGTGCCGAGCACGACGAACTTGCGATCGATCTGGCCGCGGATCTGGTCCGTCAGCGCGCGGACGTAGTCGGTCGACGCGATGACCGGGCCCTGCGTATCCTTCAGGCACTTCTGCACGTGCGACAGGCGGCGCTCCTCGGTCGGGTGCAGCAGGTTCCAGCGCTCGACTTCATGGCCTTCGCGCGCGAGCTCGGTGAAGCTCGGCACGCTCCACAGGTCGGCGGCGACGCCCCACTCGTTCTTCAGCATGTCGGCGGCGGCGATCACTTCGTTGAAGATCGTGCCCGCGCCGAGCAGCTGCACACGCGGCGCCTTCTTGTCGGCGTCGGCCTTGCGGAACGAATACATGCCCTTGATGATGTCGGCCGCCACGTGGTCGCCCTGCGGAATCGCCGGGTGCTCGTAGTTCTCGTTCATCACCGTGATGTAGTAGTACACGTCCTCCTGGTCCTGCACCATCCGGCGCAGGCCGTCCTGGACGATCACCGCCAGCTCGTAGCCGAACGTCGGGTCGTAGCTCACGCAGTTCGGCACCGACGCCGCCCACAGCAGCGAGTGGCCGTCTTCGTGCTGCAGGCCTTCGCCGTTCAGCGTCGTGCGGCCCGCGGTGCCGCCGAGCAGGAAGCCGCGCGAACGCATATCGCCCGCGGCCCACGCGAGGTCGCCGATCCGCTGGAAGCCGAACATCGAGTAGAAGATGTAGAACGGCACCATGATCTCGCCGTGCGTCGAGTACGACGTCGCCGCCGCGATCCAGTCGCACATGCCGCCCGCTTCGTTGATGCCTTCCTGCAGGATCTGGCCGGTCGTCGATTCCTTGTAGAACATCAGCTGGTCGGAATCTTCCGGAATGTACTTCTGGCCTTCCTGGTTCCAGATACCGATCTGGCGGAAGAGGCCCTCCATCCCGAACGTGCGCGACTCGTCCGGCACGATCGGCACGACACGCTTGCCGAGCGCCTTGTCTTTCAGCAGGATGTTCAGGATCCGCACGAACGCCATCGTCGTCGAGATCTCGCGGCCCTCGCCCGTGCCCTTGAGCAGCGGATCGAACGCTTCGAGCGCCGGCACCGGCAGCGACTCGGCCTTCTCGCGGCGCTGCGGCAGGTAGCCGCCGAGATCCATGCGCTGCTTGCGCATGTACTCGAGCTCCTTCGAGCCTTCCTCGAACTTCAGGTACGGCACGTCGGCGATCTGCTCGTCCGAGATCGGCAGGCGGAACTGGTCGCGGAACCGCTTCAACTGGTCGACCGGCAGCTTCTTCTGCTGGTGCGTGATGTTCATCGCCTGACCGGACTCGCCCATCCCGTAGCCCTTGATGGTCTTCGCGAGGATGACGGTCGGCGCGCCCTTCGAGTTGCTCGCCTCCGTGAACGCCGCGTAGATCTTGTGCGGATCGTGGCCGCCACGGTTCAGGTTCCAGATGTCGTCGTCGGACCAGTCCGAGACGAGCGCCTTCAGTTCAGGCGTGTTGAAGAAGTGCTCGCGCACGAACGCGCCCGATTCCGACTTGTACGTCTGGTATTCGCCGTCGACGACGTCCATCATCCGGCGCATCAGTGCACCCGTCTTGTCGCGCGCGAAGAGGGCATCCCAGCGGCTGCCCCAGATCACCTTGATCACGTTCCAGCCGGCGCCGCGGAACTCCGATTCGAGTTCCTGAATGATCTTGCCGTTGCCGCGCACCGGGCCGTCCAGACGCTGCAGGTTGCAGTTGATCACGAACACGAGGTTGTCGAGCTTCTCGCGGCTCGCCATCCCGATCGCGCCGAGCGATTCCGGCTCGTCGGTCTCGCCGTCGCCGAGGAACGCCCAGACCTTGCGGCCGGCCGTCTTCGCGAAGCCGCGCGCCTCGAGGTACTTCATGAAGCGCGCCTGGTAGATCGCCATGATCGGGCCCAGGCCCATCGACACGGTCGGGAACTGCCAGAAGTCCGGCATCAGCCACGGGTGCGGATACGACGAGATCCCCTCGCCGCCGACTTCCTGGCGGAAATTGTCGAGCTGGTTTTCGGTGAGGCGGCCGAGCAGGAACGCGCGCGAGTACACGCCCGGCGACGAGTGGCCCTGCACGAACACGAGATCGCCGCCGTGCTCGGCGGACGGCGCGTGCCAGAAGTGGTTGTAGCCGACGTCATAGAGCGTCGCGGCCGACGCGAACGACGCGATATGGCCGCCGACGTTCGTGTCCTTGCCCGCGCGCAGCACCATCGCGAGTGCGTTCCAGCGCGTGTACGAGCGGATCTTGTGCTCGATTTCCTGGTCGCCCGGAATCTTCGCCTGGGCTTCGACCGGAATCGTGTTGATGTACGGGGTGTTCGCGGAGAACGGCAGATGCTCGCCACGCAGGCGCGCGAATTCGATCTGCTTTTCAATCAGGTAGTGGGCGCGACCCGTGCCCACCGAGGAGATCACGCCGTCCAGCGACTCGAGCCATTCGACGGTTTCCTGAGGATCGTCGTCACGTTCGGCGGCGACATATTTCATCACTTCGTTCGGTACAGCGGACATTCTCGTCTCCTGGGTCCTGGAATGATGTGAGGGTATGAGGTGGCACGCGTCGCGGACAAGCCCGGTCGGCCGTCAGCGGCAAGCTCCTGCGGATTGTAATGAGGGCTCGCGTCCCGGCGCAACAAAATTTTCGAATTATGAGATCATTTTTTACTATACAAAAAATAAGCGCGGCGCACCCTCGAAATCTGGCATGCCGTTGTCAGGTCGTCCGACAAATTCGTTTCCGTTCAACCCGTCCCGTATAGGTTTTCCCTTAATTGCGCTGCGCTACAATCCTGCCATGTTGACCGATCGGCTTTTCGCACGCTCGGCGCGAAAGTCCGGCCCATCGGCGGACTCGCAGCCGGCCCGCTGGCACCACGGACCGTGGTGGTCCAATTCGTATTTGCTCACGCCGCTTCTGTCGATCCTCGTTTTCCTGGTGGTGATGAGCCTCATTCTATGGAGCCTGAACCGCCGCGAACAGCAGCAGCAAGAGGACACGCTGTTCCGCAACGTCGCGTGGGCGCAGCAGCAGATCCGCCTGTCGATGACGGGCGCGCAGGAGCAATTGCAGGCGCTGTCGCGCGATCTCGCATCGGGCCGCCTCGACCAGCACGGCTTCCAGATGGCCGTCGCGGACGTGATGCAGACGCACCCCGAGATCCTCTACCTGAACTGGTACACCGCGCCCGGCACGCAGCGCTGGCCGAACCTGCAGCCGCCCGCGCTCGGCCAGCGGCTCAACCGGCCGAACGACGCGCAGATGCAGGATGCGATCCGCAGCCAATATGCGCAAGCCCGCGACACGCGCCGCCAGGTCTACTCCCCGCTCCTCTACGACGACTTCGGCAACGGCTACCTGACGCTGCAGACGCCCGTGGTCCGCGACCGCGACTACCTCGGCTCGATCGCGGCCGTGTTCTCGGTCGAGGGGATCCTGAAGCACGACATCCCGGCCGAGCTGTCGTCGAAGTACAAGATCTCGATCACCGACGCGAACAACCGCGAGCTGTCGTCGACGTCGTCGCGGCCGCGCCTGCCGCGCGACTCGCACTACGACCTGCCGCTCGACCCGCCCGGCCAGGGGCTGACCGTGCGCGTGTATGCGTTCCCGCAGCTGACGAACCTGACGAACAATACGCTCGTCTGGCTCGTCGCGGGGCTGTCGTGCTTCGTGCTGTGGAGCCTCTGGAGCCTGTGGAAGCACACGCGGCAGCGTTTCGAGGCGCAGCAGGCGCTGTACGCGGAGGCGTTCTTCCGCCGCGCGATGGAGAATTCGGTGCTGATCGGCATGCGCGTGCTCGACATGCACGGCCGCATCACGCACGTGAACCCGGCGTTCTGCCGGATGACCGGCTGGGACGAGAGCGATCTCGTCGGCAAGACCGCGCCGTTCCCGTACTGGCCGCGCGACGCGTACCCGGAAATGCAGCGCCAGCTCGACATGACGCTGCGCGGCAAGGCGCCGAGCTCCGGCTTCGAGCTGCGCGTGCGGCGCAAGAACGGCACGCTGTTCCACGCGCGGCTTTACGTATCGCCGCTGATCGACAGTTCGGGCCGGCAGACCGGCTGGATGTCGTCGATGACCGACATCACCGAGCCGAAACGCGCGCGCGAGGAGCTCGCCGCCGCGCACGAGCGCTTCACGACCGTGCTCGAAAGCCTCGACGCGGCGGTGTCGGTGCTCGCGTCGGACAAGGCCGAGCTGCTGTTCGCGAACCGCTACTACCGCCATCTGTTCGGGATTCGCCCGGACGGCCACCTCGAGCTGTCCGGCGGCGGCTTCGACCGCACGCAGACGTCGTTCGACTCGATCGACAAGGTCGACACGTTCGCGGGCCTGCCCGCCGCCGTGCTGACGGACGGCAGCGCGGACGCGCAGGAGGTGTACGTCGACAGCATCCAGAAGTGGTTCGAGGTGCGCCGCCAGTACATCCAGTGGGTCGACGGCCACCTCGCGCAGATGCAGATCGCGACCGACATCACGACGCGCAAGAAGGCGCAGGAGCTCGCGCACCAGCAGGAGGAGAAGCTGCAGTTCACGAGCCGGCTGATGACGATGGGCGAGATGGCGTCGTCGATCGCGCACGAATTGAACCAGCCGCTCGCCGCGATCAACAACTACTGCTCGGGCACGCTCGCGCTCGTGAAGAGCGGCCGCGGCACGCCCGAGACGCTGCAGCCGGCGCTCGAGAAGACCGCGCAGCAGGCGCTGCGCGCCGGGATGATCGTGAAGCGGATTCGCGAGTTCGTGAAGCGCAGCGAGCCGAAACGGCAGCCGGCGCGCGTCGCGGACATCGTCGCGGACGCGATCGGGCTCGCGGAAATCGAGGCGAGAAAGCGACGGATCCGGATCGTCACGGAAATCCTCGCAAGAATGCCTATCATTTATGTCGACCCCGTATTGATCGAGCAGGTGCTCGTGAACCTGATGAAAAACGCCGCCGAGGCGATGGCCGACGTGAAGCTGCCGTCCGTGGACGGCACGATCCGCGTGACCGCGACCATCGACTCGGGCTTCGTCGACATCCGCGTGATCGATCAGGGGCCGGGCGTCGACGAAGCGACCGCCGAGCGCTTGTTCGAGCCCTTTTACAGTACCAAATCGGACGGCATGGGGATGGGGTTGAACATCTGCCGGTCGATCATCGAATCGCATCGCGGGCGTCTGTGGGTGGTGAACAACGTCGAGCCGGACGGCCGGATTTCCGGCGCGACGTTCCACTGCAGTCTGCCCATTGGGGAACCCGAGGATCTCGGCCGTGGGGGGTCTGAGCCATCGGCATCACAACTGTTACGGGAGAACTATGAATAGCCCTGTCACCACCACTCAGGAAACCGTCTTTGTTGTCGACGACGACGAGGCCGTGCGCGATTCGCTGCGCTGGCTGCTGGAGGCGAACGGCTATCGCGTGCAATGCTTCTCGAGCGCCGAGCAGTTCATCGATGCCTATCAGCCGACGCAGCAGGCCGGCCAGATTGCGTGCCTGATTCTCGACGTGCGAATGTCGGGGATGAGCGGGCTCGAGTTGCAGGAACGCCTGATCGCCGACAATGCCGCGCTGCCGATCATCTTCGTGACGGGCCATGGCGACGTGCCGATGGCCGTGTCGACGATGAAGAAAGGCGCGATGGACTTTATCGAGAAACCGTTCGACGAGGCGGAGCTGCGCAAGCTCGTCGAGCGGATGCTCGACAAGGCCCGCAGCGAGAGCAAGAGCGTCCAGGAGCAGCGCGCGGCGAGCGAGCGCCTGTCGAAGCTGACCGCGCGCGAGCAGCAGGTGCTCGAGCGGATCATCGCCGGCCGCCTGAACAAGCAGATCGCCGACGATCTCGGCATCAGCATCAAGACGGTCGAGGCGCACCGCGCGAACATCATGGAAAAGCTCAACGTCAACACGGTCGCCGACCTGCTGCGCCTCGCGCTGTCGAAGAAGCAGGCGTAAGCGCCGCCACGGGCCGGCGGGCCGGCGCCTGCCGGCCGGTTCGACGTCGGGCACGGTGCCGTCTGGGCCAAACATTCGGGCCAAACATTCGGGCCACTCATCCGGCTCAAGCGCCCGGCCCGATCCGCACCGCCGGTCCGGTCGCCCACGCCCGTTGCGCCGCCTCCCCGGCGGCGCCGATGGCGCTTCATGCGCATTCCCCGTCGGACGGCGACAAGCGAACGGTATAATTCCGTGTTTTGCTGCGACGCAACCTCGGCGCCGCACGCCCCGCCTCCCAACCTGCTAGCAGAACCCCACGATGACAGCCCTTCTGATCGACGGCAACGCCCTTTCGAAGACCCTGCGCGCCGAAGCCGCCGCACGCGCCGCCGCGCTGACCGCGCGCGGCCACCAGCCCGGCCTCGCCGTGATTCTCGTCGGCGACAACCCGGCGAGCGAAGTCTACGTACGCAACAAGATCAAGGCGTGCGAGGACAACGGCTTCTTCTCGCTGAAGGATCGCTATCCGGCGACGCTGTCCGAGGCCGACCTGCTCGCGCGCATCGATGCGCTGAACCGCGATCCGAAGATCCACGGGATTCTCGTGCAGTTGCCGCTGCCGAAGCACATCGACAGCCACAAGGTGATCGAGGCGATCGCGCCCGGCAAGGACGTCGACGGCTTTCACGTCGCGAACGCCGGCGCGCTGATGACCGGCAAGCCGCTGTTCCGTCCGTGCACGCCGTACGGCGTGATGAAGATGTTCGAAGCGCACGGCATTGCGCTGTCGGGCGCGAACGCGGTCGTGATCGGCCGCTCGAACATCGTCGGCAAGCCGATGGCGATGATGCTGCTCGAAGCGGGCGCGACCGTCACGATCTGCCATAGCAAGACGCGCGATCTTGCCGCGCACACGCGTGAAGCCGACATCGTGGTCGCCGCGGTCGGCAAGCGCAACATCGTGACCGCCGACATGGTGAAGCCGGGGGCGACCGTGATCGACGTCGGCATGAACCGCGACGACGCCGGCAAGCTGTGCGGCGACGTCGACTTCGAGGGCGTGAAGGAAGTCGCCGGCCACATCACGCCGGTGCCGGGCGGCGTCGGCCCGATGACGATCACGATGCTGCTGATCAATACGATCGAAGCGGCCGAGCGGGCGGCTGCGGCCTGAGCCTTTCCGCCCGCCGGCGCGCGGGCCGACCGCATGCGTCCGGTAGGCACGCATCGGCGCAGGTCGTATCCCGCATGTCGGTTCGCATCTCGGCCCGCATTTCAGCCCGCATTTCAGCCCGTATCGCAACCCGTATCGCAGCCTGCATATCGGCCCGCGTCTCTGTCCACATAGCGGCCCACATCGCGCCCCGCCATCACCCTCTTCCACGCGCCACGCGCGCGATCCCGTCCTCGATCGCGCGCGACGCGGCAGCCCGCCACCGCACGCCGGCCCCGATCCTCACGCGCGCCCCAATCGCGCCGTTAGAAACTATCGATTGGAAACCGCGCGATGCGCCCCAATAATGTCGGTATCGGGCGCCACGGCGCCCGCTCGCCTTACCATCCCGGCCCAACACGCCACAAGACAGGGAGTCCTATGTCCGCCAGCGCCAACACCAATCCGCTTCTCGATTTCTCGGGCCTGCCCCGCTTCGGCGAAATCCGTCCCGACCACGTAACGCCCGCGCTGGACGCGCTGCTCGACGCCGCGAACCGCGCGGTCGACGCCGCCAGCGCGCCCGGCACGCCGGCGACGTGGGGCGACGTCGTCGAGACGGTCGAACGCGCGACGGAGCCGCTCGGCCGCGCGTGGGGCGTCGTCGGCCATCTGAACGCGGTGGCCGACACCGCCGAGCTGCGCGTCGCTTACGGCGAGAACCTGCCGCGCGTGACCGAATTCTGGTCGAGCGTCGGCCAGAATCTCGCGCTGTACGAGAAGTACAAGGCGATCGCCGCAAGCGCCGAATACGCGACGCTCACCGTCGAGCGCAAGAAGATCCTCGACAACGCGCTGCGCGACTTCCGCCTGTCGGGCGCCGAGCTGCCCGAAGACCAGAAGCCGCGTTTCGCCGAGCTGCAGGAGCGGCAGGCGGCGCTGTCGAAAGCGTTCTCCGATCACGTGCTCGACGCGACGAACGGTTACGCGTACTTCGCGCCCAGCGAGGACGAGCTCGCCGGGCTGCCCGCCGACGCGATCGAGGCCGCGCGCGAAGCCGCGCAGAAGGATGGCAAGGACGGCTGGAAATTCACGCTGCACTTCCCATCGTACTTCCCGGTGCTGCAGTACGCGAACAATCGCGCGATGCGCGAGACGCTGTACCGCGCGTACACGACGCGCGCGTCGGAGCTCGGCCCGCAGTACGGCGGCGGCAAGATCGACTGGAACAACACCGGGATCGTCGCCGACGAACTGAAGCTGCGTCGCGAGGAAGCGCAGATGCTCGGCTACCGGAACTTCGCGGAGGTGTCGCTCGCGCCGAAGATGGCCGAATCGCCCGCGCAGGTCATCGCGTTCCTCGAGGATCTCGCGGTGCGCGCGCGTCCGCATGCGGAACAGGACTGGGACGAGCTGCGCGCGTTCGCCGCGAACGAGCTCGGCCTCGCCGAACTCGCGCCGTGGGACGTCGCCTATGCGGCGGAGAAGCTGCGCGAGCAGCGCTACGCGTTCTCGGAGAACGAGGTCAAGCAGTATTTCCCGGAACCGGCCGTGCTGAAGGGCCTGTTCACCGTCACCGAAACGCTGTTCGGCGTGCGGATCAAGCCCGACGACGCGCCGGTCTGGCACCCGGACGTGCGCTTCTTCCGCGTCGAGAACCGCGACGGCTCGCTCGTCGCGCAGTTCTATCTCGACCTGTACGCGCGCGAAGGCAAGCGCGGCGGCGCATGGATGGACGACGCGCGCTCGCGCGCGAAGCGCGGCGGCGACGTGCAGACGCCGGTCGCATACCTGACCTGCAACTTCTCCGCACCGGTCGGCGGCAAGCCCGCATGCTTCACGCACGACGAGGTGATCACGCTGTTCCACGAGTTCGGCCACGGGCTGCATCACATGCTGACGCGCGTCGACGAGCTCGGCGTGTCCGGCATCAACGGCGTCGAGTGGGACGCGGTCGAGCTGCCGTCGCAGTTCATGGAGAACTTCTGCTGGGAGTGGGACGTGTTGACGTCGATGTCGTCGCACGTCGACACCGGGTTGCCGCTGCCGCGCGAGCTGTTCGACAAGATGCTCGCCGCGAAGAACTTCCAGAGCGGGCTCGGCACGCTGCGGCAGATCGTGTTCTCGATGTTCGACATGCTGCTGCACGTCGACTTCGATCCGGCCGGCGCGCTCGGCGTGAACGACTTCGCGCGCGAGATCAACGAGCGCTTCCACGTGATCCCGCAGGCGCCGTTCTCGCGCTGGCCGAACACGTTCAGCCACATCTTCGCGGGCGGGTATGCCGCCGGCTACTACAGCTACAAGTGGGCCGAGGTGCTGTCGGCGGACGCGTACGCGGCGTTCGAGGAAGCCGCGAAGGCGAGCGGCAGCGTGCTCGACGTGGCGACCGGCACACGCTATCGCCGCGAGATCCTCGAGGTCGGCGGCAGCCGGCCGGCAATGGACTCCTTCAAGGCGTTCCGCGGCCGGGAACCGGAGATCGACGCGCTGCTGCGTCACAGCGGGATGGCCGCGCCCGCGCACTGAGCCCGCCCGCTTCGCGCCGGCATCGGGAAAAGCACCGCGAGTTGCAGTTGGCGAATTGATACTCGCGAATTGCAGCTGAATTCGGCGGTGCTTTTGTTATCTCCCCGGCGGTTCGGGCTCCTCGAACAGCGCGATCTGCCCGTGCCGCTCGGGCGTATCCTCGTCGATCCGCACGCCGACGCCGAGCAGCCGCACCGGCTGCGCGCGCCGCGCGAAGCCCTTCGCGAGCAGCACGAGCGCGGTATCGACGCTCGTCGCGTCGGCCACGCATTCGACCGTCGTGCGCCGGAAATCGGCGAAGCGGATTTTCACGTACAGCTTGCGGATCGACCGCGCGGCGCCCGCGCGCGCGATCCGCGCGTCGAGCTGGCCGGTCAGCTTGCGAATCTCGGCCGCGCATTGATCGAGCGTCGTCAGGTCGGTCACGTAGGTCGTCTCGACGCTGACCGATTTGCGCTCCTGGTCGGCGTCGACAGGCCGATCGTCGATCCCGCGCGACAGTTCGAACAGGCGCCGCCCGAACGCGCCGAACGCGTGATGCAGATCGAACAGCGACCACGTGCGCAACTGCGCGCAAGTTTCGATGCCGAGCTTCTCTAGCCGCGCCGCGGTGACCTTGCCGACACCGTGCAGCTTGCGCACCGGCAGCGCGGCGACGAACGCGTCGACCTCGTGCGGCCGCACGACGAACAGGCCGTCCGGCTTGTTCCAGTCGGACGCGATCTTCGCGATGAACTTGTTCGGCGCAACGCCCGCCGACACCGTCACGCCGACCGTGTCGCGCACGCGCTCGCGGATCTCGCGCGCGATCAACGTCGCGCTGCCCTGGCAGCGTTCGGTGCGGCTCACGTCGAGATACGCCTCGTCGAGCGACAGCGGCTCGACGTCGGGCGTGTAGTCGCGGTAGATCGCCATGATCAGCCGCGACGCGGCGCGGTACTTGTCCATCGCGGGCGGCAGGATCAGAAGATCGGGACACTTGCGCATCGCGAGTGCGGACGACATTGCCGAATGTACGCCGAACCGACGCGCGTCGTAGTTGCAGGTCGCGATCACGCCGCGCTGGTCCGGGCGGCCGCCGACCGCGAGCGGACGGCCGCGCAGCGACGGATCGTCGCGCATTTCGACCGACGCGTAGAAGCAGTCGCAATCGCAATGGATGATCTTGCGCGCGCGCGGCGGCGGCGGCGCGTCGCTCGGAAGCGGCGCGGACGGATCGGCAGAGGGGACGAGGGTCGCGTTCACGGTGTCGATACTGTACAAAAACCCAGTAATCGAGACAAGCGCCTGCTTTGTTGCAGTCGTAGTCGGCGCGAACTTGCGCCTGCTAGAATGGCCGCGCCGTCCTATTTCATATGAATAAATATGGCGAACACCTACATGTATGCTGGCCACTCGGATCTGACGCCGGCTGAACTGTTCTTTTTCATCGCAGCACAGGAAACGTGCGAGCAGATTGGAATCAACGACATCGAGGGCGTTGTCCTGGTTCTATCCGGCTGGCCAATCCTCCCAACACGCGGAAAGTTTGCCGGAGCAACTAAAGGAACGTCCGTTGCCTCCGTCATGGCGCGCTCGCTCTTCCGTTTCCAGTTGAAGCGGCGCGTCCTTCCAACACTCACGCTGGAAAGCATCAAGTCCTTCCGCATCATTTTGACCCGCAAGCTGAGCGTGTTCGTCGGTCGGGCGGTGCCCGGGTTAGGGTGGGTGCTGCTCGCACGCGACGCGTTCATGATCGTCCGCAACACGGTTGTCAAATACAACCGATTGGCCAAGCCCGAGGACCGGGTGCTCTGATGGAGAACGTATCCTGGGACGCGGTGACAGCGTTCGTGCGGACGGAGGTTGGCCTTGGCCCGTCGAAACCCTTGACCCATAACACAAGGCTCCGGGAAGACCTTGGCCAGACCGGCGACGAAGCCAACGATCTCATGGGTCATTTTTTTGAACGGTTCGAGGTCGATCCGGGCGACTTCGATTTTCACCGTTACTTTCTTATGGAAGGTGAGGGACTGCTGTATTCGCTGTTCCAGCGGTGGGTCATGCGAAAACCCCACACATTCCAACGTGAACCGATCACGCTTGCCATGCTTTACCAGGCGGCCCGCACCAAACGGTGGGATTCTCGTGCCATGCCGAAAGGAGACATATGAGCAAAACTATCGAAGTCAGGGCGGAATGCGTCGCTGATCGGCCTCGGTTTTCGCAACGCGCGTAGCACCGCCCGGAAAGCAAAAAGCCCTGATTTCAGCGTGAAATCAGGGCTTTTTACGTAATGCTTGGTTGCGGGGGTAGGATTTGAACCTACGACCTTCGGGTTATGAGCCCGACGAGCTGCCAGACTGCTCCACCCCGCGTCAGAGAAATAAAAGTATAGGGTTGTTAAGCACTCACGTCAATACTTTTCTCCGTTTTCTGCATCCCACGGTTTTTTCATCGCGCGCGGTAAGATGGCGGCCTTCCGCACACTTCCCTTCCGTCCATGAAAATCGCCACCTGGAACGTCAACTCGCTCAACGTCCGCAAGCAGCACGTGCTCGACTGGCTCGCGCAGAGCCAGACCGACGTGCTGTGTCTGCAGGAGCTGAAGCTCCCCGACGAGAAATTCCCGCGCGCCGATCTCGAAGCGGCCGGCTATCGCTGCTGGTTCGCGGGCCAGAAGACCTACAACGGCGTCGCGATCCTCGCGCGCGACACGCTGCCGTACGAAGAAACGGACGTCGTGCGCAACATCCCCGGCTTCGACGATCCGCAGCAACGCGTGATCGCGGTGACGATCGCCGGCGCGCGGATCATCTCCGCGTACTTCCCGAACGGCCAGGCGCTCGATTCCGACAAATTCACGTACAAGATGCAGTGGCTCGACGCGCTGAACGCGTGGCTGCGCGACGAACTCGCGCGCTACCCGAAGCTCGCGCTGCTCGGCGACTACAACATCGCGCCCGAAGACCGCGACGTCCACGATCCCGCGAAATGGGAAGGCCAGAATCTCGTGTCGCCGCAGGAGCGCGCGCATTTCGCGCAGCTCGTCGGGCTCGGGCTCGTCGACGCGTTCCGCCGTTTCGAGCAGCCTGAAAAAACCTTCACGTGGTGGGACTACCGGATGTTCGCGTTCCGCCGCAATGCGGGCCTGCGGATCGACCATATCCTGCTGTCGCCTCCGCTCGCCGACGCCTGCTCGTCATGCGAAGTCGACCGCACGCCGCGCACGTGGGAGCAGCCGTCCGACCATACGCCGGTCGTCGCGCAAATCGATCCGCCGGCTGTCTGATCCGGCGGATTCACGCAAAACGGGGCGCCACAGGCGCCCCGTTCTTCTTGCTCCGTGCGACACACTCACCGCACGCTCACCGCGCACTTACGACTCCAGATGCAGCTCCTGGATCTTGCGCGTGATCGTGTTGCGGCCGATGCCGAGCCGTTCCGCCGCCTCGACCTTCCGCCCGCGCGTGAAATCGAGCGCCTCGCGAATCACCGCGGCCTCGAAGCGGCGCGCGAGCTCGTCCATCACGTCGGCCGAGTTCTCGCGCAACAGCCGCGCGACTTCGGTGCGCAGTCCGTGCTCCCACATCGGATAGCCGCCGGCAGCGCCGCTGTTCGGTGCCGCGCCGGTTACAGCCCCGGCGGCCGCAACCGGCGCGCCACCGACGCCGAAGGCCGGCGAACCCGCCGACGCCGCGTCCGTGCCCGCGCCCGCCGCATCGGCCAACTCGGCCGTCGCCGCGCCCGGCATGCCCGGCGTACCTGACCCGGCGGCCCCCAGCGGCACGAGATCCGGCGGCAGATCCTTGATCTCGACCGTCTGCGCGGGCGCCATCACCGTCAGCCAGTTCGCAAGGTTCTCGAGCTGCCGCACGTTGCCGGGAAACGACAGCGACGTCAGGTACGCGAGCGCGTCGTCCGACACGCGCTTCGGCTCGACGCCGAGATCGCGCGCGCTCTTCTGCAGGAAGTGCCGCGTGAGCAGCGCAATGTCCTCGGACCGCTCGCGCAGCGGCGGCAGCCGCAGGCGGATCACGTTGAGCCGGTGATACAGATCCTCGCGAAACAGCCCCTGCCGCACGCGCGATTCGAGATTCTGGTGCGTCGCCGCGATCACCCGGACGTTCGCGCGCAGCGGGCTGTGCCCGCCGACGCGATAGAACTGGCCGTCCGACAGCACGCGCAACAGTCGCGTCTGCAGGTCGAACGGCATATCGCCGATTTCGTCGAGGAACAGCGTGCCGTTCTCCGCCTGCTCGAAGCGGCCCTGGCGCGTGGTTTGCGCGCCGGTGAACGCGCCGCGCTCGTGGCCGAACAGTTCGGATTCCAGCAGATCCTTCGGAATCGCCGCTGTGTTCAGCGCGATGAACGGCCCGTTCGCACGCGGGCTATGCCGATGCAGCGCGCGCGCGACGAGCTCCTTGCCGGTGCCCGATTCGCCGGTGATCAGCACCGTCGCGGCCGAGTGCGACAGCCGGCCGATCGCGCGGAACATGTCCTGCATCGCGGGGGCCTGGCCGAGCATCTCGGGCGCCTCGGCGACGCGGTCGTCGGCCGGCGCGCCGCCGCGCAGGCTCTCCTCGACCGCGCGGCGGATCAGCTCGACCGCCTTGTCGACGTCGAACGGCTTCGCGAGATATTCGAACGCGCCGCCCTGGAACGCCGCAACCGCGCTGTCGAGATCGGAGAACGCGGTCATGATGATCACCGGCAGCCCCGGCAGCCGGTCGTGCATCGCCTGCAACAGCTCGAGGCCCGAGCCACCCGGCATCCGGATGTCGGACACGAGCACCTGCGGCGTCTCATGGTCGAGCGCGGCGAGCGCGTCGCGCACGTTCGAAAAGCTCTTCGTCGCGAAGCTCTCGCGGGCGAGCGCCTTTTCGAGCACCCAGCGGATCGATTGGTCGTCGTCTACTATCCAGATCGGCTTCATAGGTCGGTCAGAAGTATCGGTAAAGCGGTGGGCCGCTCAATGGTCCAGCGGCAGCAAAATCTGAAACTCGGTGCGCCCGGGCCGGCTCTCGACCTCGATCATCCCGTCGTGCTGCTGCACGAACGTCTGCGCGAGCGTCAAGCCGAGGCCGCTGCCGTCCTCGCGCCCGGACACGAGCGGATAGAAGATCCGGTCGCGAATCTCGTCGGGGATGCCGGGCCCGTTGTCGATCACACGCAAGTCCAGTGCCAGCTTGTACAGCCGTTTCGCGATCGTGACCTTGCGCGCGATCCGCGTGCGCAGCGCGATCCGCGCGTCGCCCTGCGCGATCCGCTCACGCAGCGCCTGCGCGGCATTGCGCACGATGTTCAACAGCGCCTGGATCAGCTGTTCCTTGTCGCCGCGCAGGTCGGGCACGCTGACGTCGTAGTCGCGCTCGATCGACAGCCCACGCGGAAACTCCGCGAGCATCACCGCGCGCACGCGCTCGCAGACCTCGTGGATGTTCACGTCGCCGACGATGTGCGGATGCCGGTGCGGCTCGAGCAGCCGATCGACGAGCGTCTGCAGCCGGTCGGACTCCTTGATGATCACCTGCGTGTACTCGCGCAGCTCGCCGCGCTCGCGCTCGCCGAGCTCGAACTCGAGCAACTGCGCGGCGCCGCGGATGCCGCCGAGCGGATTCTTGATCTCGTGCGCGAGGTTGCGGATCAGCTGCTTGTTGACCGCGGTCAGGTCGTGGATCCGTTCCTCGCGGTCGGTACGCGACTGCCGTTCGTTCTCGAACAGCTCGACGAGCACGAAGTCCTGAGCGGTCTCGAGGAAGCCGACGATCGCGTGCACGTGCAGCGGCTCGCGGCCGGGCCGGTCGAGCACGGTGTCGAGATGCGTCGCGTGGAAGCGCTCCTCGCCGATCGCGGTGATCGTCGCCGCGAGCTCGCTCGCGTTCGGGAAGATCTCGCCCCACGGCCGCTGCGCGAGCTGCCGGCGCGAGATCGCGAGCATCGCCTCCGCGGACGGGTTCGCGAATGCGATCTCGAGCGTCTTGCGGTCGAGCACGAGCACGACCGTCGGCAACGCCTCGAGCCCGGCCAGCAGACCGGACCGCGCGAGCCGCTCGTCTTCCGTCAGACGCTCGGGCTGGCCCAACCTCGCCTTGATCAGATTCTTCAGGACCATCTTGCGTGCATATCGCGCTCGACACGCGCCCCAAAATATTCGTGGAACAAAAAAGGGACGGCTGGGCGCCGTCCCCTTTCAGTGTCCGCTGCCTGCGTCGCGCACGCACGGCGCAGGCTCGCCGGAACGGCGGCGCTTCGGTCGCGGATGCGTCGAAGCGCCATCGCCGCTTACAGCGAGTAGTACATCTCGAACTCGACCGGATGCGTCGTCATGCGGAACTTCGCCAGTTCCTGCTCCTTCAGGCCGAGGTACGCATCGATCAGGCCGTCGGTGAACACGCCGCCGCGCGTCAGGAACTCGCGATCCTTGTCGAGCGCTTCGAGCGCCTGGTCGAGGCCCGCGCAGACGGTCGGGATCTTTGCATCCTCTTCCGGCGGCAGGTCGTACAGGTTCTTGTCCGCGGCTTCGCCCGGATGGATCTTGTTCTGAATGCCGTCGAGACCCGCCATCATCAGCGCGGAGAAGCACAGGTACGGGTTCGCCAGCGGATCCGGGAAGCGCGTCTCGATACGGCGGCCCTTCGGATTCGACACGTGCGGAATCCGGATCGACGCCGAACGGTTGCGCGCCGAGTACGCGAGCTTGACCGGTGCCTCGAAGTGCGGGACGAGACGCTTGTACGAGTTCGTACCCGGGTTCGTGATCGCGTTCAGCGCGCGCGCGTGCTTGATGATCCCGCCGATGTAGTACAGCGCGAGCTCCGACAGGCCGGCGTAGCCGTTGCCCGCGAACAGGTTCTGACCGTCCTTCCAGATCGACTGGTGCACGTGCATGCCCGAGCCGTTGTCGCCGACGACGGGCTTCGGCATGAACGTCGCCGTCTTGCCGTACGAGTGCGCGACGTTCTGGATGATGTACTTCGACCAGATCGTCCAGTCGGCGCGCTCGACGAGCGTCGAGAACTTCGTGCCGATTTCGTTCTGGCCCTGGCCCGCGACTTCGTGGTGGTGCACTTCGACCGGAATGCCGATCTGCTCGAGCAGCAGGCACATTTCCGAACGCATGTCCTGGAACGAGTCGACCGGCGCGACCGGGAAGTAGCCGCCCTTCGTGCCCGGACGGTGGCCCGTGTTGCCGCCTTCGAATTCCTTCGCCGACGACCACGGCGCTTCTTCCGAGTTGATCTTCACGAACGTGCCCGACATGTCGGTGTTCCACTGCACCGAGTCGAAAATGAAGAATTCCGGCTCCGGACCGAAGTAGGCCGTGTCGCCCAGGCCCGTGCTCTTCAGGTACGCTTCGGCGCGCTTCGCGAGCGAGCGCGGATCGCGCTCGTAGCCCTTGCCGTCGGCCGGCTCGACGACGTCGCAGGTCAGGACGAGCGTCGATTCCTCATAGAACGGGTCGATGAACGCGGCGTTCGGATCCGGCATCAGCAGCATGTCCGATGCTTCGATGCCCTTCCAGCCGGCGATCGACGAGCCGTCGAACGCATGGCCGCTCTCGAACTTGTCGTCGCCAAACGCCGACACCGGCACCGACACGTGCTGCTCCTTGCCGCGCGTATCCGTGAAGCGGAAATCGATAAATTTGACATCCTCATCCTTCACGAGCTGCATCACGTCGCCGACGGTTTTAGTCATAACCTCTTCTCCTGATTGAACAAATACAGGCGGACTGGGACCGCCTCCTTTATCGAGCTGGTCGGCGCGCCAGCGAACCGCGCACCGATTCGACCGAATCTATATAGCAGCTTCCATGCCATGCATGCGCCAGATCGGCGCAGGCCGCGCTGATGCACGCCGGGACGGGGCTTCGCCGCGCAATTCCGGCGCTTCGCGCGCGACGGGCAAGCCGACTGACGCACAATGTTGGTGCAATCACTGCCGCCCCGCACCGGGAAAGCCCCGTATTGGGGCGAGCGCGTCATTTTGCACCTTTTCCGGGCTTGCGTGTGCGCGTCGCGTCGTCGCCGGGCCGGTCGGCGGGTGGCGGGCGCCGCGCTAGAATGTTCGTTTGATCGATACGGAGACCTCCTGCAATGACCACGCTCGAACAGCTTTACGCGAAGGCCGACGAACGCCGCGCGCAAGGCTCGCTGAACTACGCCGGCGCGCTGCTGCCGGCCGAGGCGTTCGAACTGCTGCAGCTCGACCCGTCCGCGCGCCTCGTCGACGTGCGCACGCGCGCCGAGCTCGACTGGGTCGGCCGCCCGCTGGTCGGCGACGGCCAGTACGTGCACATCGAATGGACGCGCTACCCGGGCGGCGTGCCGAATCCCGACTTCATCGCGCAACTGCAGGCCGCCATGCAACCCGGCACGCCGATCCTGTTCCTGTGCCGCAGCGCCGCGCGCTCGAAGCTCGCCGCGGTCGCGGCCATGCAGGCCGGCTTCACGAAAGCGTACGACCTGCTCGAAGGCTTCGAGGGCGGCAAGGACGGCGAAGGCCACCGGAAGACGGTCGACGGCTGGTGCCGGCACAAGCTGCCGTGGATCGGCGCGTAGCCACGCGTCGCGTCATCGTCGAGCCGCGCGATGACATCCGGATGACAGGTGGATGACGGGCCGCGTTGTGCGGCCCGTTGCGTTTTTCGCGGATTTCGCGGAGAGAATCGGCCGTTCAGCCGCGCGGCGCGTCGGGCTCGACGATGTCGCCGCCGAGCAGATGCACGCCTTCGCGCAGCTTCACGAACGCGGCCGCGACCGCCTCAGGCTCGCCCTTCACGCCGAGATCGATATGGCGGCGCGCGTAGATGCCGCCCCGCTCCGCATCGCCGACGCTCGGCAGGCTGAACACGCGCACGCCCGGGAAATCGTGCTCGATCTTCTCCATCAGCGGCGTCAGCGTCGATTCCGGCAGTTCGAACACGAAGAGCGAGCGCTCCGCATGCGGCGTCGCGTGGTGCAGATGCGCGTAGCGCGTGTCGAGCACCCACTCGATCATCGGCCACGCCATCACCGGGAAGCCCGGCACGAAATGGTGATCGCCGACCGAGAAGCCCGGAATCTTGTTGTAGCCGTTCGGGATGATCGACGCGCCGCGCGGGAACACGCCCATGTTCAGCCGGTGCTGGTTGTCCGCCGAATCGTAGTCGACGGGCGTCGACGAATTGGTGTGGGTATCGGCGTGCACTTCGCGGATCCGCTCCTGGATCAGCACCTTCGCGTCCGGATGCAGCTCGAGCGGCACGCCGAGCGCGGCGGCCGCGCACTGGCGCGTATGGTCGTCCGGCGTCGCGCCGATCCCGCCGGTCGAGAACACGATGTCGTGCGACGCGAACGTGCGTTTGAGCGTCGCGGTGATCCGCGCCGGATCGTCGCCGACATACTCGGCCCAGTCGAGCGCGAGCCCGCGCGCGCCGAGCAGCGCGATGAGCTTCGCCAGATGCTTGTCCTGACGGCGGCCGGACAGGATCTCGTCGCCGATGATGATGATGCCGATGCTCATGCGTGCCCCATGTCGATCGTCGTCGCGCGCGGCGCCGCGCGCAGGTCCTCCAGCGCGCGCAGGCAGTAGTGCCCGAACCACAGCGCGGAGAACACCAGGATGAAAGCGTAGACCCAGATCATCGCGGCCGCGACGAACGGAAACAGCACCATCGTCCAGACCGACGACACCCAGACGAACGTCGGCACCGTGCCGAGCAGCCCCGTCGCGATTCCGATGCCGAGCAGCGGCCAGCGATGCCGGCTCAGCACCGCCGCGCGCTCGTCGCGGCTCGCGTGCTGCGCGAGCGCGTCGTAGGTCATCACGCGATACGTGAGCCAGCCCCAGATCAGCGGCGGCAGCAGCGCGAAGAACGGCGGAATCAGCCACAGCGGCACCGTGACGACGAGCAGCACGACCGCCGCGAGCGCGGCCCACAGCGCATTGAACGCGCTGCCGAACCAGGTGCCGCCGCGCTTCGCCTCGAGCGCCGCGAACTGGCGCCCGGCCAGATGCTTGACGACGGCCGGCATCGACAGCGTCGCGATCAGCAGCAGCACGGTCAGCACGATCAGCGGAATCGCGAGCGACACGACGACGAACGGCGCGACGACCGCGTGCAGTTGCGGCAGGCCGATCGCGTCGAACATCCGGTACAGCATCGCGGTCAGCGCGAAGCCGTCGAGCGCGGCGCGCGCGCCGTCGACGAGCCGCTGCCACGTGAGCCAGAGCAGCACGCCCCAGCCGACCGCGGCCACGATGAACGGCATGAAGGTGAGCCACAGCATCCGCGGGTGCAACGCACTCGCGAACGCGCGGACGAAGGAGCGCAGCAGGTCGTTCATGCGGGCCCGTCTCGACGAGGAAAATGGGGAAAGGATAAACCACGCGGCCCGGACGCGCTCATGCTCACACGCATGCGCACGCGGGCCGCGATCGGCGGCGGCAACCGCGCGAACGCATCAGGCCGATGCCGCGCCGCCCTTCTTCGACGGGAACAGCCGGCGAAAGATCCGCGCGAACGCGAGCGCGTGCTGCGCCCAGAAGCCGTCGCCGTACGACACGCCTTCGATCTGCTCGCGGATCCCGGTCGGTTCGACCGTGCGGTTCCACGACGCGGTGCCGAACAGCATGTCCCACCACGGAAACAGCACGCCGAAGTTGCAGCCGTACTTCGTGCCTTCGTGGCCGTAGCCGACCGCGTGGTGGCGGCGATGGAACATCGGGCTCACGAGCAGCCGCTCGCCGAGCCGGCCGAACGACACGCGCGCGTTCAGGTGCTGGATGCTCTGCAGGAAGTTCGTCAGCGCGGTCAGCACGACGAACTGCGACGGCGGCACGCCGATCACGAGCGCGATCGCCGCGAAGAACGACGCCTGGATCACGTCGTCGAGCAGATGGTTGCGGTCGTCGCACCACAGCGACATCTGCCGCTGGCTGTGATGAACCGCGTGCAGCTCCCACCAGATGCCGATCTTGTGCTGCCAGCGGTGATACCAGTAGCCGGCGAAATCGAGCACGATCACGTAGATCGCGAACGTGACGAGCGGCTTCGACGTGACGCCGGGCCAGATGTAATCGAGGTTGAAGTTGTCGACGCCGCGCAGGTGCAGCCATGCCTGGAAATTGTCGAACAGCGGCTGGAACGTGAAGAAGAAGAACAGCGTGAAGATGCCGAGCTTCGAGATCAGCGTGTACAGCACGTCGACACGCACCGCGCGGCGGTCGCGCCACCGCTCGACCGGCAGCAGCGCCTCGAGCGGACGCAGCAGCGCGACCATCGCGACCACCTGCAGCGCGCCGACGATCACCCAGTACAGCGCGTCGTACGTGTCCTCGTCGTAGTCCATCAGGTTGAACTTGAACAGCAGCGGCTGCACGACGTCGACGTACAGCCACGTCTGCAGGTTCGACACGAACCCGTCGAGCGCGGCGGCGATCAGGTGGAACACGATCCGGCCCCTTCGCGCGTCACGCGCCGTTCGGCGCCGTCCACGGCGCACGATCGTAGAAGTAGATCCCGTGCGGCGAGCGGCCGACCGAAATCGTCTGGATCAGCTTGCGCGACGGCAGATCGATCACGCCGACCTTCTTCGCGAAGCGGAACGTGACCCACAGCGTCTTCTTGTCGGCCGACAGCTCCATGTCGTCGGGGCCCGGCAACAGGCCGGTGATGTCGCCGACGTTCGTCAGCGTGTTCTCGTCGATGATGCTGATCGTGCTCGCGACCCGGTTCGTGACCGCGACGTGCGTGCCGTCCGCGAGCGAGCGGAAGTTGTGCGCACCCTTGCCGGTATGGATCGTCTTCACGACCTCGCGCTTGACCGGATCGACGACCGCGACGTAATCGGCGCCCGTCATCCCGATCAGCAGGTACTTGTTGCCCGGCGTGAACCACAGGCCCGCCGGCGTCTTGCCGACCGGCATTTTCCACTTGACCGTCTGCGTCGCGAGGTCGATCGCCGCGAGCTCGCCCGACACCTGAAGCGTCACGTAAACCGTCTTGTTGTCGTTCGAGAACGCGAGGTGGCTCGGCATCGTCGCGAGCGGCACGCGCTTCGCGAGCGTCAGATCGTGGCCGTCATAATGGTAGATGTCGACGCGGTCCAGCCGCAGGCCCGCGGACACGAACCACTTGTGGTCGGGCGAGAAGCCGAGCTGGTACGGATCCTCGATCCCCTCGACGGTGCGCTGCAGCTTGCCCGTCTTCGGATCGAGGAACATCAGGCTGTTCGACACCGAATTCGCGACGATCAGCGACGAGCCGTCCGGCGTCGCCATCAGGTGATGCGGCTCCTTGCCGGTCGGCATCGTGGCGACGACCTGGTGGGTCTGCTGATCGATCAGCGACAGCGTCGCTTCGGCCGAATTGAGGACGATCACGTTATTCGCGTGCGCGGCGGGCGCCAGCACAGCGGCGGCCAGCGCAAGCGCTCGGCCGAGAGAGAGGAAATGGCGCATGGAGATTCGCATCGAGGAACAGGCGTTATTGTAAACGTCCGACCGGGCTCCCGGTTGACGGTTTCCACGGCTGTGCCATCTTGACGCGACCCGTCAGCGCTGCATCGACTCCCAGACCTTGTGCAGACGCTTCACCGACACCGGCATCGGCGTGCGCAGCTCCTGCGCGAACAGCGAGATCCGTAGTTCCTCCAGCAGCCAGCGGAACTCCGCGAGCCGCGGATCGGCCACGCCGCCACGCTGCGACAGCGCGCGCTGGTACTGCTGCGCGAGCGGCTGCAGGTCGGCGAACTGGCGCGCATCGCGCGCGGCGTCGGCCTTCAGCTTGTCGATCCGCAGCGCGATCCCCTTCAGGTAGCGCGGGAAGTGCGCGAGCTGCGAATATGGGGTATCGATCACGAAACGCTTGCCGACGAGCGCCGCGAGCTGCTGCTGCAGATCCGCGTGCGCGGCCGCGAACGGCTTTGCCTGCGCGAGCTTCTTCGCGAGCCCCGCATATTCGGCGAGGATCTGTCCGACGAGACGCGCGATCTCCTGCGCGAGCAGGTTCAGGCGGCTCTTGCCCTCGTCGCGGCGCGCGTGGAAGCTCGCGTCATCGACGGGAAGCGGATCCTGCAGGCACGCGCGGTCGAGCGCGGTGTCGATCAGCTGGTCGCGCAGCTCGTCCTGCGTGCCGAGCGACATGTACTGCATCGCCATCTCGCGCAGCCCCGGCAGGTTCTTCTCCAGATACTTGATCGGCTCCTTCAGCTGCAGCGCGAACAGGCGCCGCAGCCCCGCGCGATGAATCCGCGCGGCTTCCTCCGGCGAATCGAACACCTCGACGTCGCAGTGCGTGCCGCGATCGACGAGCGCCGGATAACCGAACAGCGTCTGGCCGCGCCGGCGGATCTCGAGCAGCTCAGGCAGCTTGCCGAAGTTCCACGTCGTCAGGTTCTCGTACAGCGCGGTCGCGCCGGCGTCGGACGTCGCGGCCGTTTGCACGGAGGTTTGCGGGGCCGGACCGCCTTTCGCGCGGCCGGGGGCCGCGCCCTTCATGTCACGGTTCGCGCGCCCGTTCGTGCCCCCGTTCGTGCCCCCGTTCGTGCCGCCGTTCGTGCCGCCGTTCGCCGCGCCCACCGACGCGCCGCCGTCGCGCTGCGCGGCAAACGACCCGTCGCCGGCATCGTCGCCCGCACCCAGGCCGGCCGCGACCATCGTCGACGCCGCCGCGATCTTCTGGAACTGCTGCTGCGCCTGCGCGCCGAGCTCCGCGCGCAACTGCGCGAGATTGCGCCCCATCGCGAGCTGGCGGCCGTGCTCGTCGATCACCTTGAAGTTCATGAACAGGTGCGCGGGCAACGTCTCGAGCTTGAAGTCACTCGTCTTCATCGCGATCTGCGTCTCTGCCCGCACGTCGGCGATCAGCGCCTCGACGAGCCCGCCGCCGCCGAAGCGCTCGCGCCCCATTCTATCGACGAAGCCCGCCGCGTAGTCCGGCAACGGCACGCAATGACGGCGCAGCTTCTGCGGCAGCGACTTCAGCAGCAACTGCACCTTCTCCTTCAGCATCCCCGGCACGAGCCATTCGCAGCGGCGCGCGTCGACCTGGTTCAGCGCGAACAGCGGCACCGCGAGCGTCACGCCGTCGCGCGGCGCGCCGGGCTCGAAGTGGTACGCGAGCGCCATCTCGACACCCGCCATCGTCGCGCGCTTCGGGAACAGCTCGGTCGTCACGCCGGCCGCCTCGTGGCGCATCAGGTCGTCGCGCGACAGGTACAGCAGGCGCAGCTTGTCCTCCGGCTGCCCGCTCTTCTTCACCTCGTCGCGATACCAGCGCTCGAACGCGGCGCCGGTGTGGATGCCGTCGGGAAGCGCCTGATCGTAGAACGCGAAGATCAGCTCGTCGTCGACGAGCACGTCCTGCCGGCGCGACTTGTGCTCGAGCTGCTCGATGTCCGCGAGCAGCTTGCGGTTGTGCGCGAAAAACGCGAGCTTCGTGTCGAACTCGCCGTCGACCAGCGCGCCGCGGATGAACAGCTCGCGCGCGCGCGCCGGATCCTGCCGGCCGAACGCGACGCGCCGCCGCGCGTAGATCGTGAGCCCGTACAGCGTCGCGCGCTCGAACGCGCTGACCTGCGCGGGGCGCTTCTCCCAGTGCGGCTCCGACAGCGATTGCTTCAGCAGATGCGCGCCGACCTTCTCGACCCACTCGGGCTCGATCTTCGCGATCCCGCGCGCGTACAGGCGGCTCGTCTCGACGAGCTCGGCCGCCATCACCCAGCGCCCCGCCTTCTTCGCGAGCGACGAGCCGGGCCACAGATGGAACTTGATCCCGCGCGCGCCGAGAAAGTACGGCTCGTCGTCGGCCTTCAGCCCGAGGTTGCCGAGCAGGCCGGTCAACAGCGCGAGATGGATCTGCTCGAACGTCGCCTCCGCATCGTTGAGCCGCCAGCCGTGCTCGCGCACGACGGTCAGCAGCTGCGAATGCACGTCGCGCCACTCGCGCAGCCGCAGGTGCGACAGGAAGTTCTGCCGGCACGCGTCGACGAGCTGACGATTCGACTTCTTGTGCGCGACCGCGTCCTCGAACCACGCCCAGATCCGCGGCCACTGCATGAATTCGGAACGCTCGTCCGCGAAGCGGCGATGCGCCTGGTCCGCCTGCTCCTGAGCCTCGAGCGGCCGGTCGCGCGGATCCTGCACCGACAGCGCGCTCGCGATGATCAGCACCTCGCGTAGCGACTGCTGGTCGCGCGCGGCCAGGATCATCCGGCCGACGCGCGGATCGAGCGGCAGCCGCGCGAGCTCGCGGCCGAGCGGCGTCAGTTCGTTGTCGTCGTCGACCGCACCGAGCTCGTTCAGTAGTTGATAACCGTCCGCGATCGCGCGGCCCGGCGGCGGCTCGAGGAACGGGAACGATTCGATCGCCGACAGATGCAGCGATTTCATCCGCAGAATCACCGACGCGAGCGACGAGCGCAGGATTTCCGGATCGGTGAAGCGCGGCCGCGCGACGTAATCGCTTTCTTCGTACAACCGAATGCAGACGCCGTCCGCGACGCGGCCGCAGCGGCCCGCGCGCTGGTTCGCGGCCGCCTGCGACACCGCCTCGACCTGCAGTTGCTCGACCTTGTTCCGGTACGAATAGCGCTTCACGCGCGCGAGGCCGGTATCGACGACGTAGCGGATGCCGGGCACGGTCAGCGACGTCTCGGCGACGTTCGTCGCGAGCACGATCCGGCGCGCGTTCGACGCCTTGAACACCTTGTCCTGCTCGGCGGCCGACAGCCGCGCGAACAGCGGCAGGATTTCCGTGTGCGGCGGATGGTGCTTGCGCAGCGCCTCGGCCGCGTCGCGGATCTCGCGCTCGCCGGGCAGGAACACGAGCACGTCGCCGGGGCCTTCGCGGCACAGCTCGTCGACCGCGTCGACGATCGCGTCCATCAGGTCGCGCTCGGCCTCGCGCGCGGTCTTCACACGGTCTCGGCTCGCGGTGCCTTCCGCGTTTTTGACGGCCGGACGATCCTCGGCGACCGGCCGGTAGCGCATCTCGACCGGATACAGCCGGCCGCTGACCTCGATCACCGGCGCGGGTTTGTCGTCGGTGCCGAAGTGGCGCGCGAAGCGGTCGGCGTCGATCGTCGCCGACGTGACGATCAGCTTCAGGTCCGGGCGCTTCGGCAGGATCTGCTTCAGGTAGCCGAGCAGGAAGTCGATGTTCAGGCTGCGCTCGTGCGCCTCGTCGATGATCAGCGTGTCGTACGCGCGCAGCAGCGGATCGGCCTGCGTCTCCGCGAGCAGGATGCCATCCGTCATCAGTTTGACCGACGCGCCGCGCGCGAGATTGTCGGTGAAGCGCACCTTGTAGCCGACGACTTCGCCGAACGGCGTGCCGAGCTCCTCGGCGATGCGCCGCCCGGTCGACGACGCGGCGAGCCGGCGCGGCTGCGTGTGGCCGATCAGGCCGGTGCCGCCGGCGCCGAGGCCGCGGCCGAGCGCGAGACAGATTTTCGGGAGCTGCGTGGTCTTGCCGGAGCCGGTCTCGCCGCAGACGATGACAACCTGATGACCGGCGATCGCGCGCGCGATTTCGTCGCGCTTTCCCGACACGGGCAGGCTTTCGGGGAACGTGATCGGCGGGACGGGATTCGGGGCCGGCCTGGGCGCACGTTCAGGGTTCGGCGCACGCCCGGGATTCGGCGCACGTTCAGGGTTCGGCGTACGTCCGGGGTTCGGCGTACGTTCAGGGTTCGGCGTACGCCCGGGGTTCGGCACACGTTCGGCGCGCGGCGCGCGCGGGTCCGGCGTCGCGGGCTTCGCCGGCTGCGCGCGTGCACCGTCCGGGTGCGCTTTCGAGCGCGCGTCGGCCCGCGGCGCGGCGGGACTTTTAGGTACATTCGACATGGGGGCGCATTATAATCCCGCCCATGAATTCCCAAACCGACCTCCCCCCCGCCCAGTCCGGCACCGCGGCACCGGCGCCGGCCGACGATCTGACCGTCGGCCACGCGCAGTTCGTCGACTGGATGCGCTCCGTCGCGCCGTACATCCACGCGTTCCACAACAAGACCTTCGTCGTCGCGTTCGGTGGCGAAGTCGTACAGGAAGGCCTGCTCAACGCGCTCGTCGCCGACATCGCGCTGTTGCAGGCGATGGGCATCCAGATCGTGCTCGTGCACGGCTCGCGGCCGCAGGTCGAAGAGCAACTGAGACTGCACGGCGTCGAATCCGAGTTCTCGCACGGGCTGCGCATCACCGACGCGCGCGCGCTCGAATCCGCGAAGGAAGCGGCCGGCGAAGTGCGTCTCGACATCGAGGCCGCGATCAGCCAGGGCCTGCCGAACACGCCGATGGCGCACGCGCACATCAGCGTCGTGTCCGGCAACTTCGTGACCGCCCGGCCGGTCGGCATCGTCGACGGCGTGGATTTCGCGCATACGGGCGTCGTGCGCAAGATCGACGCCGAATCGATCCGCCACTCGCTCGCGAGCCGCAAGCTCGTGCTGCTGTCGCCGCTCGGCTTCTCGCCGACCGGCGAGGCGTTCAACCTGTCGATGGAGGACGTCGCGTCGGCCGCCGCGATCGCGCTGCGCGCGGACAAGATCATCTTCCTGACCGAAGGCCCCGGCCTCGTCGACGAAGCGGGCGACCTCGTGACCGAGCTGTCGCTCGACGCGGCCGCCGATCTGCTCGACTCGGGCGAGCTGCAGGGCGACGACGCGTTCTACCTCAAGCACGCGATCCGCGCGTGCCGCGGCGGCGTCACCCGCGCGCACCTGATTCCGCACGCGCTCGACGGCAGCGTGCTGCTCGAGCTGTTCCTGCACGATGGCGTCGGCACGATGGTCTCGTACGAGAACCTCGAGAGCCTGCGCGAAGCGACGCCGGACGACGTCGGCGGCATCCTGATGCTGATCGAGCCGCTCGAATCGGACGGCACGCTCGTGCGGCGCGGCCGCCACCAGATCGAGCGCGACATCGACCACTTCTCGGTGATCGAGCACGATGGCGTGCTGTTCGGCTGCGCGGCGCTGTATCCGTATCAGCAGGAGCGGATCGGCGAGATGGCGTGCCTGACGGTCGCGCCCGAGGCGCAGGGCTCCGGCGATGGCGAGCGCCTGTTGAAGCGGATCGAGCAGCGCGCGCGTGCGCGCGGGCTCACGCGGATCTTCGTGCTGACGACGCGCACCGAGCACTGGTTCCTGAAGCGCGGCTTCGTGAAGGTGACCGTCGACGATCTGCCCGAAGACCGCCGCAAACTCTATAACTGGCAGCGCAAGTCGCTCGTGCTGATGAAGCAGCTCTGAGCGGCCGCCGCCCTCCCCCGACGATTACAGGAGAAGTCCACGATGGCTCGAATGGTTCAATGCGCGAAACTCGGCAAGGAAGCCGAGGGGCTCGATTTTCCGCCGCTGCCGGGCGAACTCGGCAAGCGCATCTATGAAAGCGTCTCGAAGGAGGCGTGGCAAGGCTGGCTCAAGCAGCAGACGATGCTGATCAACGAAAACCGCCTGAACATGGCCGACCCGCGCGCGCGCCAGTATCTGCTGAAGCAGACCGAGAAGTACTTCTTCGGCGACGGCGCGGATCAGGCGGCCGGCTACGTGCCGCCGTCGGAAACCTGACGCGCCCGTCCGCGCGCTCGCGGATGGAAAAAACGGCATCGCGTGCGACACGCGATGCCGTTTTCTTTTGCGCGGCCCGCCGGTGGGCGCGGGCGCGGGCGCGGCCGAGGCCGACGGCGGAGCGTGACCGGCGAGACCGATCGGCCAGATCAATCGGCAAGCGCCGCGGCCTGCGCGGGCGCGCTCGCGCGGCGGCCGCGCGCGAGCGTCGCGATGCAGACGAGCGTGACCGCCGCGAGCGCGCTGTAGAACGCGGCGAGCGGCCACCACTGCCCGGCGAAGCGGTGCGCGAGCAGCGTGCCGATGAGCGGGGTCAGGCCACCGGCGAGTGCCGCGCAGAGCTGGTACGACAGCGAGATCGCCGAGTAGCGCACGCGCACGTCGAACGCGTTCGACATGAAGCCGGCCATCACCGCATACGAGCTCGACATGCACATCACCGCGATCGCGGTGCCGGCGACGATCGCGGCCGGCCGGCCCGTCGACACGAGCACGAACATCGGATACGGCGACAGCATCGCGAGCGCGGCGGCCCACTTCAGAAAGCGCTCGGCGCCGACGCGCTGCGCGAACCAGCCGGACGCGAGCTGCGTGAACAGCTGGATGAATGCGACGACGAACAGGCAGTCGAGCACCATCGAGCGATTCAGGCCGAGCGTCTCGGTCGTGTAGCTCAGCATGAACGTATTCACGAACCACGCGCCGGCGACGCCGATCACGTTCGCGCCGAGGCACAGCAGCACCGTGCGCCACGCGCGCTGCACGACCTCGACGACCGGCACGCGCGCGGTGCGATGCGCGGCCTTCACCGCCTCGAACTCCGGCGACTCGCTCACGCCCGCGCGGATCAGCAGGCCGACGACCAGCAGCACCGCGCTCGCGAGAAACGGCACGCGCCAGCCCCACGCGAGGAACGCGTCCGGCGCGCGGCCGGCGGCGAGACGGAACGCGAGCAGCGCGAGGATCAGCCCGGCCGGGCTGCCGAGCTGCGCGAACGACGCGAGGAACGTGCGCCGACCCGCGGGCGCGTGCTCGCTCGCCATCAGCACCGCGCCGCCCCACTCGCCGCCGATCGCGATCCCCTGCGCGACGCGCAGCGCGACGAGCGCGCACGGCGCGAACACGCCGGCGCTCGCGTAGGTCGGCAGAAAGCCGATGCCGACCGTGCCGAGACCCATGATCGCGAGCGTCGCGACGAGCGCCTTCTTGCGTCCGATCCGGTCGCCGAGATGGCCGAACACGAGCCCGCCGAACGGCCGCGCGAAGAACCCGACCGCGAACGTGCCGAACGACGCGAGCGTGCTGTAGAACGGCTCGTGCGACGGGAAGAACAGCTTGCCGAAAATCAGCGCGGACGCGGTCGCGTAGATGTAGAAGTCATACCACTCGATCGTCGTGCCGACGAAGGCGGCCAGCGCGGCGCGGGCGGGCTGCCGGCGGCCGCCGGCACGGGATTGCGGATCGTTCATCGATGTCTCCAATGTTGTCCCGGTCGCGCGACTGACGCACGCGTTGTCCGGGGGCCGGTATCGCCGCCGGCCGGCAGCTTGTTGTTGGCGGTTTCTTGCCGGTGGTTTCTTGCCGGTCGCTTCTTGTCGGCGGAATCAGCCGGGCGCCTTCAGCACGCCGGCGTCGAGCAGTTGCTGCTGCAGCGCCGGATCGACGCCGAGCCGATCGAGCACCGCGCGCGTGTCGGCGCCGAGCGCCGGCGGTGCCGAGCGGTACGTCGCCGGCGTGCGCGACAGCTTGATCGGCGACGCGGTGCCGCGATAACCGTCGCGCTCGACGAGCAGGTTCCGGTGCAGCGTGTGAGGATCGCGGACGACCTCGTCGACGGTCCGCACCGGCCCGCACGGCACGCCCGCGTCGATCAGCTCGCGCGCGAGCGGCTCGCACGCGTGCGCGGCGAGCCGCGCCTCGAGCGCCGCCTTCAGTTCCGCGCGGTGCGCGCAGCGGCTGCGGTTGTCGGCGAAGCGCGGATCGTTTGCGAGTTCTGGCGCACCGAGGTGCGCGCAGAGACGCGCGAACTGCCGGTCGTTGCCGACCGCGAGAAAAATCGGCGCGGTCGCGGTGCGGTAGCTGTCGTACGGCGTGATGTTCGGATGCGCGTTGCCGCTGCGCGCCGGCACGCGGCCCGAGCCGAAGAAGTTCGGCAGATGCGGATGCAGCAGCGACACGCCGCAGTCGTACAGCGCGACGTCGACCGACTGGCCGTGCCCGCTCTTCTCGCGCTCCGCGAGCGCGAGCAGGATGCCGGCGAGCGCGTTCAGGCCCGTGACCATGTCGACGATCGGCAGGCCGATTCGCGTCGCGTCGCCGTCGCGCTCGCCGTTCACGCTCATCAGCCCCGCCATCGCCTGGATCACCGCATCGTAGCCGGGCCGGCCGCCGAGCGGGCCGTCGGCGCCGAAGCCGGTCACCGCGCAGTGGATCAGCCGCGGAAAACGCGGACGCAGATCGCGCTCGTAGTCCATTCCCCAGCGCGCGAGCGTGCCGGGCTTGAAGTTCTCGACGAGCACGTCGGCATCCTCGAGCAGCCGCCACAGGATCGCGCGCCCTTCGTCGCGCGACAGGTCGAGCGCGATCCCCGTCTTGTTCCGGTTCACGCCGACGAAGTACCACGCGGTGTCACCGAGAAACGGCGGCCCCCAGCCGCGCGTTTCGTCGCCGTCCGGCGGCTCGACCTTGATCACGTGCGCGCCATGATCGGCGAGCGCCTGCGTACAGTACGGGCCGCCGAGCACGCGGCTCAGATCGACGACCTTCAGGCCGGCCAGCGCACCCGCCGGCACGTGCTCATGCGGCGCGTTCATTGCGCGCCCTCCGGCAGCAGGCCGAGCGCCGCGTCGAGCGACACCGGGCGGTCATGCAGCAGTGCGTCGAACACCGCCGCATCGTTCGCGTGCGGCACGACCGCGAGCGGATCGGCCGGCAGCAGCTTGTAGCGCAGGATCAGATGCGCAAGCGCGAGACGGCGGTAGTCCGGCGCGAGCTGCACGCCCTCGCATGCCATCAGGATCGCGGCGCTCGCGTAGTACAGCGCCGAGCTGGCCTGACGCACGAGCGCGTCGTCACCGGCTTCGGCGACCTGCATGAGCGCGTCGCACGCACGCGCGAACACGCGCCGCAACGCCGCGCGGCTCGCATCCGGCAGCGGCGCCGCGCCGAGCTTGTCGCCGAGGAACGTGCGCAGCGCGTCGAGCGCCTGCTCGCGCTGCGCGGCGCGTGCGACGTCGAGCGCGACGATGTTGCTCGTGCCTTCCCAGATCGAGCCGAGATGCGCGTCGCGCAAGAGCCGCGCGTCGCTCCACTCCTCGATGTAACCGATGCCGCCGCGCACCTCCATCGCGTCGCCGGTCACGCGGCGCGCATCGCGGCACGCGCGGAACTTGATCAGCGGCGTCAGGATCCGCACGCAGCGCGCGGCCGCCTCGTCGCCCGCGTCCGCCTTCGGCAGCAGCAGCGCGATCTGCATGAAGAACGAGCGCGCGGCCTCGGTCGGCAGCAGCATCTTCATCAGCTGACGCTGCATCAGCGGCATGTCGATCAGCCGACGGCCGAACGCCTCGCGATGCGCGACGATGTGAAGCGCCTCGTTCATCGCGCGCCGCATCAGCCCCGCCGCGCGCACGCCGTTCGACAGCCGCGACATGTTGATCATGTCCGCCATCTGGTGGAAGCCGCGGCCCACCTCGCCGATCAGGTAGGCTTGCGCGCCTTCCAGCGTGATCTCGCCGCTCGCCATCGAGCGGGTGCCGAGCTTGTCCTTCAGGCGCACGATCCGGTAGCGGTTGCGCGTGCCGTCCGGCAGCGTCTTCGGCAGCAGGAACAGCGCGAGCCCCTTGATCCCGGCCGGCGTGCCGTCAGGCCGCGCAAGCACCATCGCGAGATCGGCGTCCGCGTTCGAGCAGAACCACTTGTCGCCGTAGAGGCGCCAGACGGCGTTGCCGTCGGCGTCGGTCTCGCGCGCGGCGCGCGTCGCGATCCGCGCGACGTCGGAGCCGGCCGCCTGCTCGGTCATGAACATCGCGCCCTGAAAGAGTTCGTCCGGATCGCGCGACGCGAGCATCGGCAGATAACGCGCGACCAGCTCCGGATCGCCGAAGCGGCGCAGCGTGCGGGTCAGCGAGTCGGTCATGCTGACCGGGCAGCAGAGCCCGAATTCGGCCTGCACGAACAGGAACGTCAGCGCGTACTTGACGAGCGGCGCCGCCGGCTCGGGCTGATGGCTCAGCGACGCGAGCCCGAGCTCGCCGAACGCGACACGCTCGAGCGCGACGTACGCCGGATGCTTGTCGATCCGCTGCAGCGACTCGCCGCGCCGGGTGCGGTGCTCGAGCTGCGGCGGATGCTTGTCCGCGCATGCGGCCAGCTCGTCGAGCTCGCCCGACACGCGCGCGCCGAGCGCGCGCAGTTGCGGCTCGAGCGCCGCATAGTGCGCGTCGCCCAGATGCAGCTTCAGCAGCGCGCCCAGATCCGGATCGGCAGCGAAAAAGTCCGCGCCGCGGCTGTCGGGGATGTTGTCGGCGCCGGTGCGCGGCGCAAGAACGGTGTCGGTCATCGATTCGTCTCCTTCGTTGTGCATGCAGCGTAGAGGGGCGATCGATAAGCGTCCAATACAGGATTTATTCGGTACGATAAGCTGTGTTTATCGATGAGATCGACGGGACGGAGGCGCGCGATGGAACTGAAGCAACTGCGGTATTTCGTGGCGGTCGCCGAGGAACTGCATTTCGGGCGTGCGGCGAAACGGCTGTTCATCTCTCAGCCGGCGCTGAGCTTCGACATCCGCAAGTTCGAGGAGTCACTCGGCGTGCAGTTGTTCGCGCGCACCAGCAAGTCGGTCTCGCTGACGAACGCGGGCGAGGTGCTGCTCGGCGAGGCACGCCGGTTGCTGTCGCAGGCGGCGGAGGCCGAGCGGCTGACCGTGCGCTCCGCGTCCGGCCTTGCCGGGCGGCTGCGGATCGGCTTCGTCCATTCGATGCTGTACCGCGGGCTGCCGGACGCGGTGCGGCGCTTCGAAGCCGACTATGCGGGCGTCGAGGTCGTGCTCGCCGAGCTGAACACGCAGGCGCAGGTGCAGGCGCTGCAACGCGGGCAGATCGATCTCGGCTACGCGCACTGGGGCCACTTCCCGCCGGAGGTCGAGTCGACGCCGATCTACGCGGAGCCGTTCGTCTGCTGCCTGCCGGCCGCGCATCCGCTCGCGCGGCACGAGCGGGTCGCGCTCGCGACGCTCGCGCAGGAGCCGTTCATCCTGTTCCCGCGCGACGCGGCGCCGCACTATCACGACCTGATCATCGCGCAGTGCGTGAGCGCCGGCTTCAGCCCGCTGATCCGCCACGAGGCGCGGCTGTGGCAGACGGTGCTGTCGATGGTCGAGTTCGGGATGGGCGTCGCGCTCGTGCCGCGCGTGCTGACGCAGGTGCGCAGCGACCAGTTGGCGTTTCGGCCGCTCACCGACGCGACACTCGAATCGCGCACGCTGGAGCTGAGGCGCAGCGGACCGGCAGAGCCGGTCGGGCTGCGGTTCGCCGAGTATCTACGCGCGGCGCTCGATGCGGGATCGGCTGGGGACGCATAAAAATTTGAAGAAAGTACTTTACGAGCCCCAAAAAGCCTGACATAATTTTAGCTTCTTTGGGCGGTTAGCTCAGCGGTAGAGCACTGCCTTCACACGGCAGGGGTCACTGGTTCGATCCCAGTACCGCCCACCAAAGAATATTCCGGGATGTTCCGAACACATCCTGAAACCCGCGTAGCTGCAAGGCTTCGCGGGTTTTTTCATTCCGACCACAGTAAACATCCAGCGGACGGCGAATCCACGTTAAACCATGCACTCGGGTTCGATGCCGACCACTCACTCATTCCCGTCATCCAGGCCGCCCAATTCACGCTCGATCTGCTCGATACTCGGCAGACTGGTCTGCAACTCGATCGGCAAATCCTGTAACAACTTGAATTCGGCAATACCCATCGGCTGACTCTTGTCGCTCAGCGCGTATTCGGCCACCAGCTTGTTCTTGCCCTTGCATAACAGCAGGCCAAGGCTGCGGTTGTCATGCTCGCCCTTGACCTGCCTGTCCACAGCGGTAAGGTAAAAACCCAGTTGCCCCAGATGTTCCGGTTTGAATTCCCCAGCCTTGAGTTCAATCACCACGTAACATCGCAACTTCACGTGGTAAAACAACAGGTCGATAAAGAACTCATCGCCGCCCACGTTCAACAACACTTGACGACCGACGAAGGCAAATCCTGCGCCCAGCTCCAGCAGGAATTCCGTGACATGCCGGACCAGCGCGTGCTCGATATCGCGCTCCAACGCCTCCTCGCCCAATCCGAGGAAGTCGAAACGGTACGGGTCTTTCAGGGATTCGCGCGCCAGATCGGACTGCGGCGCAGGCAAGGTGACCGGAAAGTTGGTGACGGCCTGGCCGCTGCGTTCCAGCAAGCGGCTTTCGATCTGCATCACCAGCACGTTGCGTGACCAGCCATGCTCGATGGCTTTGGCCGCGTACCAGCGCCGGGTCTCGGGGCCGGGCAATTTATCCAGCAGGGCCAACTGGTGGTACCAAGGCAATTGTGCAAGCACCCCTTGCACAAATTCGGCATCCGGCCAGGCCTCGGCAAAAGCACGCATGTATTTGAGGTTACGCGGCGACAGCCCCTTCATGTCCGGGAAGGCACGACGCAGGTCATGCGCCAACCGATCGATGACCTTGGCACCCCACCCCTGTTCGGCCTGCCGCTGCAAAATGTCACGGCCAAGTCTCCAATACAGCAGCACCAGTTCCTGGTTGACCGCCAGCGACGTACGCTGCCGGGCAGCGTGGATGCGAGTTCTCAACTCCGCCAGCCAGTCGGCATAACCTGCCGGCGGCGGCGTCAGGGAAGCCGGATTGTCGCTCATGCAGTTTCTCCACGCCCAAGCCCGGCGATTTTCCTCCTGCTCACTCCCCGCTCGATCGTCAACAAGAATGAAGAGCCCGCTTGGAGCTTCGCTCTCCGAGAGATGGTCATATTCGTATCGCCAGCGATACCGTCTGGTCGACTGCGCAGTGGTTGGCTATCGGAGCCGACCATTCTTTGCTAGCCGGAAGATTTCCCGACCGCCACATCATGGTCCGCATTCTATCGGACTTTCCACCCCACACCAGGCTGACCTCGATGCGGCGGCCGGATCGAGTACGGCACCACAACCGAGGTGTACGGCGTCGAGCCGACCGCCAGGGTGTAATGCGGCGCCAACGTGAGCGCGTTGCCGGCCGTTACCCGTAAAATCCGCCGGAGAATTGCCGTTATCCAGGCACATCAACCACAAGAAAGAGACCATGCGAACCATCACCTCAGGATGCGCTCTAGCAGCGCTCGCCCTTCTCGCCGGCTGTTCGACCAGCCAGTCCGTCATGCAGGGCGCGCAGGCGAACGGCGTGCCAATGACGAAGGCCTGCTTCGTCAACCACGGCGGCAATTCCGTTGACATGGACGCCCGTATTCAGCAGAACCTCGAGAACCATGGCGTCTCGGTGCTGACGGCTCCCGGTTGCGACAAGAACACTCAAGGCGTCGATTTCACGGTCACCTACACTGACCAGTGGTGGTGGGACATCGTCATGTACTTGAAGGCGGTTGATATCCACTTCTACACCGCGCCGGGCGGCCAATTGATCGCGTCCGGTCACTGGAACAATTCGCCGCTGCATCAGTTTCCGAGCGCCGACGGCGTCGTCGCGAACCTGATGGACGACATGTTCAATCATGCATCAGGGGGCGTGGTCAGAACGAGTTCGGCGGCGAAATGAAGCCGCAGCGAGCGGCGGCACGCTCGAGACGTTCAGGCGCGCGGCAGCGGCGGGAACGCGAGCCTGATCAGCAGGTCCGACGCGTCCGTCAATTTCGGCCCCATTCGCGTCACGGGATCTTTCGTGAAAAGCCGAGAACGATAATCTCTTCCGCGAACCGCTGGCCGTGATCGAGTGCCTGATCCAACGTCATTCCAATGCCGGGAGTATGTCGCACGTCCATCCTGTACTGGCCATGCACGGGCATGCCGTCTTTGCGCTGAATGATCGACGTGATGTCATAACCGCGGATCGCCGGCGGATTACCGGCAGCCTCATACAGCGGATCCGCATTGATGACGATGTGGTAGGCCCCGTCGTCAATCTCGCGCTGATTGCCGTGTTGAATCATCATCGCCTGTCTCCTGGTCACTGCTCTTCGGCGTCGATTCGGCCGCCATCTCGTCAGCCGGATAGAGCTGCAGCATCGATCGTGCGGCCTCGACGTTCGAGGTCGTGAGCCATTCCTCCCAGTCGGTAGGCCGCAGGATGACGACCGAGCGCTTCTCGTCGCCCGGCTTGTGCATGCGCGACATGAACGGGTGGCCGTCAGCGTTGATCGTCACCATCGACATGACGTCCCGATCGACGCCCTTGCTGTCTCTCACTGTCCGCCAGATCCCGGCGACACACATCGGCCGCCATCCGGTCAGTCCGATCCGTTGCCACTCGCACGGCCCGAGCGTCCACTCGTCGCGGTCATTTTGCCGAGCGTGCGGATACATCGGTTCGACCACGGATAGCATGTCGCGCGGCCAGAAGGCAAAGCCGGCCAAACGCGCCTCGAGCTCACCGTTGACGCTCGCGACGATCGGTGCAAGGTAGTCTTGGTAGATGTCGGGCCGCCACGGTGTGCGGCGGTACAGATCCTTCAGCGGAATGAGCTTCAGCTCGTTGAGGTCGTACTCGCCCGGCGCGTGATAGTTCGTGCACATCGCGGTCCCACTTTCTGGACTCGACGCGGATAGCTTATCGCGAAATATACGGTATGGCCGCACTGTGTTGAGTGCGTCATGCGTATGGGTACCCCAACCTATTGGCCCGCGAGTATGAGCAGCTCACTGCCGATTGCCTCGCAGCTGGCGCCAAAACCTAGGACGCCGCGTTCGCGTCCTATGATGATCTTTGCATCCTGGATTTTCAGAACGTGAGATCGGGGGAATCGCCATGCACGCGGATCACGGCATCTATTTCCATGGGACCACTGCAGACCGGATTCTCAACATCATGCAATCCGGCGTCCTGCGCCCAGACAACGACCGACGGATATTTCTCGGCCGTCATTCCTGGGAAGCCTGTTTCGTGCACGGGGGCGACAAGCGGCTACGGGCAAGTTTCGTGATCAAGGTGAAGCTGCTGGATATCGGCGCGGCCACCCGGTTACTCTGTCAGACGCCAGGCGTGCAAGATACGCTGATCATTCAGACCGACGCGCCGATCCAGGTCGAGGTCCTCGAACTGTATGTTCGCCGCCTGCATCGCGATTCCCCGGCGTCGCTGGAACGCATTGCGGGCGCACCGGACATACGCGCGTACCTCCAGGCATGCGGTGCCATGACTTGACGGCATGGCACCGATCGCGCCCGACGACTTCCGCAAAACGCGGATCTGGAACACTCACTGCGCGTTCACATCACCGGTCTGGGCGATCTTGGTCAGCACGCCCTTCTGGTACGCGTACCACGCCGCCAGGCAAGGCTTGTCGCGGCAGTTCTTTTCACGATAGTTCCACTGCTTGCGCGCCCGCTCGGCAAACGCCGCCTTGTCGGTCACGGCGGCCTTTGCCTGCTGGTAGATGCCGCCCAGTTCGCGATCGGACGCCGCGAGATCCGGATCGTGGCAGATCAGATACTCGGTGAGCGTGTGCGCCTGCGCGCAATCGAAGCTCGTCTGGTAGGTTTGCCCCGACGCGTTGTCGGCTTGCGCAGCCGCACCGTTCGGATTGGAGCCGACCATGGCAGCGGCGGATGCCATCGGCACAACCGAGTCCGCCGTGGCGACTTGCGATGCGGCGTCCGCCGCTGGATTGGCTGTGGCTTGCGTCGTGTTCGTCGTTGCACTTTGCGGCTGTTTCGCAGCCGTCTGTGATTCGGCACTCGCCATCGCGGAGCCGCTCTGTGTGTTGGCACCCTGGCCGGATTGCGCAGCGAGTTGTGCGATGCGATTCAAATCGTCCGTCTGGATTTTCCGGACAAAGGAAAGTGAAACCTGCGATCCGTCCCACATCGTGGCCGCCAGATTGTAGGAGGTGTGGTCGCTATTCCAGACCTTGCGGATGGTCATGATTTTTTCTCCGCCGCCAGGAATGGTCACTTTCAGATTGACCGTTTCGTTTGTCGTATCGATGTCGCCGACAGTCACGGGCATGAACGTATCGCCGAATATCGTCTGGAGCCGATTGTCCGAGTAATTGAGCGTCCATAAGCCGGAGCTGTCGGACGGATTCCACACACCCGAGATGTCCTTGATCAGCGCGACTTTCGCGTCCGCAGCGGAATTGGATGTCGGCGCCGACGGAGCATTGTTCTTGTCACATCCCGACAGAACGAGCGCTGCCGTGCAAAAAGCGACTGCAAACAACCGTTTCATGATGTCCCCTGGCTTTTGTGGTCTGGTCTGTATTCTTGCTCTCAGTCCGCAAATCTAGCGCATCCTCCCTGATCCTCATAGTGGGTATGGATGCGTAGCCGGTCGAATGCTTCTCGAGTCATCACCTCGCCCGATGCCAACTCAGGCCGCTTCCCCAACAGCGGCCTTATCGCCACGAGGCCAGGAACAGCAAGGATGGGGAGCGGGTGTATCAGAACCGCCACAGCAAGTCCGCATACAGCGCGTTGTCGCTCACGTGACTGCCGAACTGCCCGCCATACGACAAACCGAGCGTCAGATTCTTCGCCACCCGCGCATCGACGCCGAGCCCGAGCAACATCGAATCGCGCGCAACCGGCACGCCCCCGGCGCCGAACGACGCGCCGCCGCTCGCGAACGACAGCGTCGACGTCGGCACCGTGCCGCCGAACGCATGCTGCCAGCCGATCTTGCCGAACACGGAGACCTTGCCGTTCGCCATCGTGGCGACGTCCGTCGAGGCCCGTACGCCGAGCGTCGAGTAGCCGACGCCCGTCGAGCCGGAATCGCCTTTCAGCGCGGCCGCGCCGCCGCTCTCGGTGAAACCGCCGGTGCTCACGTTCACGTACGCGAGCCCGACGTACGGTTCGAACGCGAGGTTGCGCAACGTCATCGAATAGCCGACTTCGCCGAACACCTGCGTCGCGCTCGCGTTGTAGCCGGCCGTGTCGTGATCGGAGAAACCGCCGAACGACGGGTTGCGCTCGCTGTCCACGCGGTACCACGCCTGCGCGACGCCGCCACGTACGCCTAACGCATCGTATTGACCGCTCGCGTACAACGCGAGCGTCCCGCCGGTCGCGGTCGCGGACTGGTTCGAGTCCGTGCCGAGCAGGCTGCGCGACGCGCCGCCCGCGATGCCGACGCGCCAGTGATCGCTGACCGGCGCATCCGCGCCGACGACGAATCCGTACAGATTACGGCTCACCGACGATGCGTCGTCGCCGCTCAGCCGGCCGTGCGAGCCGTACAGACGCCCCCAGACCGCCCGCGTCGGCGACGCGGTCGGCGTGCAGCCGTTCTGCGACGCGAGACGCGCGTCGAGCGATGCCGTGCCGTCGTCGGCGGACACCGGCGCTTCGCAGCCGCCGCAAGCCTCGCCCGCGTCGCCCGCCACGCCCGAAAACCCGCCCCGATCGGCGCGGTCCAGCACCGCGTCGCGCACGAAGCGGCTGTCGAGCAGCAGCGCGGTCCGCGTGCTCGGATACAGGTCGCCCCCGAGCTGCGCGAACGCCGTCCGCGCGGTCGGCGCATCCGACGTCAGCACCACATTGAACAGCGGGTTGCCCGCGCCGAGCGTGCCGAGCGCGCCGGCGACGGCCTGCCCGTTCGGCGTCGTCGCGACCGACGAGAACGACGTGCCGTTCGGCGTCAGCGCGAGCAGAACCCGGGATGCGTCGTACTGCAGCGTCGGCGTCAGGAACGCATAGGTCGACCGCACGCCGCTGAACTGGCCCTGGACGCCCGCACCCGCGCTCAGGATCGTGTAGGTCTGGTTCGGCTGGTACTGCGCCCGGCTCGCCAGCACCTCCACGGTGCCGCCGCCGAGCGTGGCCGAGCCGGTCACGTTCAGGCCGCTGCCCTGCTGCGACGTCACCGCCACCTGCAGCGTCGAACCCGGCTGGAACGCCGCGTTGCCCGCCACCGTGAGCCGCTGCCCCACCTGCGGGACCGACGCGGTGCCGCCGCCCGATACCACGAGACCGCCGATCACGCCGTTGCCCGCGACGGTCGCGCCGTGGCCGACGGTCACCGGCGACTTCGCCAGCGAGCCGTCGACTTCGAGCGTGCCTGCGTTGACGGTCGTCGGCCCGGACAGCGTGCTGGTACCGCTCAGCACCTGCGTGCCGGGGCCGGACAGCGTCAGCGGGCCGGTACCGGACAGCGTGCCCGCGAAGACGCCGGTGCCCGTCGGGTTGACCGTCAGCGGCGTCGCGCCCAGGTTCACGGCCGAGCCGGTCGTCCCCGACAACCCCGCAATCGATTGCGGCGTCGTCGCGCCGCTCGCGTTCAGCGTGGCGCCCGCGCCGGCCAGCTCGACCGGGCTGCCCGGCGACAGGCCGCCGCCCGCGCCGACCGCCAGCGTGCTGCCGGGGCCGATCGTCGTGCTGCCGGTGTAAGTGTTCGCGCCGCTCAGCGTCGTCGTCGACGGGCCGGCCACCGCGAGATTGCCCGCGCCGGCAATCGGGCCATTCAGGCCGAGATTGTTCGCGCCGCCCACCGTCAGCGTCGACCCGGCGCCGAGGTTGACCGCATTGGGCAGCGCCGTGCCGCTCGCGTTCGTCGCGAGCGTGCCGCCCGGGCCGGTCACGTTCAGCGCGCCGGTGCCCAGCGCCGTGCCGCTGCCGGCGACCAGACCGCCGTTGCTCAGCGTCGTGCCGCCGGTGTACGTATTCGCGCCGCTCAGCGTCGTCGTGCCGGCGCCGGTCTGCGCCAGGCCGCCGTTGCCGGCAATCGCGCCACGCAAGCTTAGCGGGTTGGCGCCGTTCAGGCCCAGCGTCGAACCGGAGCCCAGGTTGATCGCGTTGGCCAGCGTCGCGCCCGGCACGTTCGTCGCGAGCGTGCCGCCCGGGCCGGCCACGTTCAGCGCGCCGGTGCCCAGCGCGGAACCGCTGTCGACGATCAGGCTGCCGCCGTTCATCGTCGTGCCACCGGAATACGTGTTCGAGCCGGTCAGCGCTTGCGTGCCGGTGCCCGACATCGTCACGCCGCCGGTGCCGGAAATATTGCCGGCATAGGTGCCGTTGCCCGTGCCGTCCAGCGTCAGATCGTTCGCGCCCAGGTTCACGGCCGAGCCGGCCACGCCGGACAACGTGCCGATCGACTGCGACGTGGCCGCGCCGCTCAGATCGAGCACCGCGCTCGTGCCGGCGAGGTTCACCGGACTCGTCGCGGCGAGACTGCCGTTCGCGCGGATGGCCAGCGTGCCGCTGTTGACCGTGGTGCCGCCGGTGTACGTATTCGCGGCGGTCAGCGTGGTGGTTCCCGGGCCGGTGACCGCGAGACCGCCGGGGCCGGAGATCGCGCCGCCCAGGCCGAGATTGTTCGCGCCGCCCACCGTCAGCGTCGAACCGGCGCCCAGGTTGATCGCATTGGCCAGCGTCGTGCCCGGCGCGCTCGTCGCGAGCGTGCCGCCCGCGCCGGTCACGTTCAGTGCGCCGGTGCCGAGCGCCGAACCGGTGCCGGCGATCAGTCCGCCACCGCTCAGCGTCGTGCCCCCGGTATACGTATTCGCGCCGCTCAGTGTCGTCGTGCCCGCGCCGGTCTGCGCAAGACCGCCGTTGCCGGAAATCGTGCCGCCCAAGCCGAGCGCATTCGCGCCGTTCAGCGTCAGGCCGCCCGCGCCCAGCGCGATGGCGTTGCCCAGATTCACGCCCGTGGAACCCGCCTGCAACGCGCCGCCATTCGCGGTGATCGAGCCCAACCCGAGCGCACCGGCGTTGCCGACGATGGCCGCGCCGCCCGTGAGCGACGCGTTCGTCGCGCTGGACACGCCATCGATGGTCCACGTGCCGCTCTGAACGTTCAGATGGTTGAAGTCGCCATACGTATTGATCGCGATCGTGCCGTTCGCCGGACTGCCGGCCGCCGGGTTCTGCTGCAGATTCAGCGTGTTGTTGCCGCCGAAGCCGCCGTCGACGAAGCCGGCCGACGACCCCGTCAACGCATTGAACGTGTTGGCCGTACCGGGCGCCGCGCCCAGCGACACGGTGCCGGTCACCGTCCCCGCATTGGTGAACGTGTTGCCGCCGCCTGCCGTGCCGTCCGGCGCGAGCGACACCGAGCCTGCGATCATTCCGCCCGTCGCATTCGTGAAATCGACCTGCGCGCCGCCCAGCGTGCCGACCACCAGCGAGCCCGGGCCGGCAACGATGCCGGTCGAGCCGATCGTGCCCGCGTTCGTGATGCGGGTGGTTCCGCCGGTGCCGTTTTCGACGAACAGCGCCGGCGCGCTGTTGGGCACGCCCGCCGTGCCCCTCATCACGCCCGTGCTGGTATTCGTGACGCTGACGGTGCTCGCGGTCGTCACATTGCCGACGACGGCGCCGTCCCCCATCGCGAACGGCGCCCCGAGCGACGGATCGATCGTGCCGCTGTTGGTCAGCGTGACGCCGCTGCCGGTGAGCGACAGCGCGGCGCCGCCGAGCACGGACGGCACGGTGATCGTCGCGCCGGGCTCGACCGTCACGCCGAGGTTGTTCGCGCCGTTCGCATAGCTGTAAGGCGTGGCGCTCGCGGCGCAAGTGACCGTGGTCCCCGCCGCGGAGCAGGCGGCGAATGCGTCCACCGGGACGATTCCCGCACCGGCGAGCGCGAGAAATATGCCGGTCGGCACCAGGAGCTTCGGGAGCGCGTCCACGCCCCGCTTCGAACCGTTGCTGCGCATATGCATGTCACACCTTCCCTGTGAAGTCGACAACGCAGGGATAGCGGCCAACGCGATGACGACGTCGACAGCCGTTGCGCAAGCCTGTCTGAAGACTGGCAAAAAATACGTCCGGATCGCCCGTCGAAATCGATAATTTTTACACCGCTTATTCCAGCAATTCAGGCAATCCATGACGAAAAATTAAATCAAATTTCGCCTATGAATAACCCATCAACTGAATCTAAATCGGCAAAAAATCACGTTATAGTTTCTACTCTTGGCCGCAATCCCAGCAACCGGGAATCTCGCACAAGGTTCGACGATTGAACATCCGGCGCCGGCAAGCGCACCCTCGTTGTCGCCAATATAGGCACCAGCGGCGGGCGATGGCCAGCGATCACCCCGGCTTTTTTCAAAACTCAACAATTATTCAAAATCCCATCATTTCCCATCACTAATCAATTCGAGTCGATTGACAACCACAAAATACACCGCTCACTCGCATCTCATTAATTTCAATATCCATTCATGCAATCCGAAAATTTCAATCATTAAAAAAAGTAAAATTCACCCCCTCGAGTCTGCAAAAAAAAGCGTCGACCTGCTTTAATGCATTTCAATGCGCCACGATGCCGCGACCTCTCGCGAGCCATAAAAGCGCACCTGTACGAGGACAACGACGCGATGGTTACGCTGAACATCAACGGCAACGCGCAGGACGTCGACGCCGATCCGTCGACGCCGCTGCTCTGGGCGATTCGCGACAATCTCGGCCTGACCGGCACGAAATTCGGCTGCGGCATCGGGTCGTGCGGCACGTGCACCGTCCACGTGAACGGCCGGCCAACACGCAGCTGCACGCTGCCGATTTCGGACGTGGCCGGCGCGCAGGTCACGACGTCCGAGCACATCGCCGACGACGCGGTCGGCAGGGCCGTGCTCGATGCGTGGGTCAAGCACGACGTCGCGCAATGCGGCTATTGCCAGAGCGGCCAGATGATGAGCGCGGTCGGCCTGCTGCGCGGTAACCGGGCGCCGACCGACGCCGACATCGACAGCGCGATGTCCGGCAACCTCTGCCGTTGCGCGACGTACCAGCGCATCCGCGCCGCGATCCACGACGCCGCGAAGGCGCTCGCCTGACCTTCGCCGGAGAAACCCCATGCGTATCCGCGATCTCGACACGCCGGCCGGTGCCGGCGCCCGACAACCGAACGCCGCGGCGCTCGACCGCCGCGATTTCCTGAAACTCGCGCTCGCGTCGAGCGGCTGCCTGGCGCTCGGCATCACGCCCGCGCCGGCCCGCGCGGTGATCACGCCGCCGATGCCCGCGTCGCCGCCGCAAGCCTTTCTGATCATTGCGCCGGACAACACCGTGACCGTGGCCGTCAATCGGCTCGAGGCCGGTCAAGGCGTGAGCACCGCGCTGCCGATGGCGCTCGCCGACGAGCTCGACGCCGACTGGAACACCATGCGCACCGTGCTGGCGCCGGCCGGCGAACCGTACAAGGATCCGGTCTTCGACACGCAGATGACGGGCGCGTCGACGTCGATCAGGCATTCGTTCACGCAATACCGCGAGCTCGGCGCGCGCGCCCGCGCGATGCTCGTCGCGGCCGCCGCGCAACGCTGGAACGTCGATCCCGCCACGTGCCGGACGCTCGATGGCGTCGTGACCTCGGGCGCCTACCGCGCGACCTACGGCGAGCTCGCGCATGCCGCGATGGCGATGCCGGTGCCGCAGCAGGTCGTGCTGAAAGACCCGTCGCAGTGGCGCATCGTCGGCCGGCCGATGCCGCGCATCGACGCGCGCGCGCAGCTCGACGGGACGCTCAGGTACGGCATGGACTGGCAGTTGCCGGGCATGAAGGTCGCGCTGGTCGCGCGCCCGCCGCGCTTCGGCGGCCGGTTCGCGAGCTACGACGCGGCGGCGGCGAGAGCGGTCAAGGGCGTGGTCGCAGTCGTCGAGATCCCGACCGACCGCGGCGGCACCGGCGTGGCGGTGATTGCGAACGGCTACTGGCCGGCCAAGCTCGGCCGCGACGCGCTTCGGATCACGTGGCAGGACACCGGCTCGACGGTATCGTCCGACGCGCTGATCGCCGAATACCGGCAACTCGCGGGCCAGCCGGGCATCGTCGTGCGAACCGCCGACGTCGGCGGCGCCCCGCCGGCCGTGAGCCGGATCCAGGCCGACTACGAATTTCCGTATCTCGCGCACGCGCCGATGGAGCCGCTCAGTTGCACGATCGACGTCGGCCTGCCGGGCTGCGCATGCGGCGTCAAGCTGTGGGTCGGCTCGCAACTGCCGACCCTCGACCGGCTGGCGATCGCGAAAGCGCTCGACGTGCCGCCGCGCAAAGTCCAGGTGTTCACGATGACGACGGGCGGCAGCTACGGCCGGCGCGCGACGCCGTCGTCGGACTATCTGGTCGAGGCGGCCCACGTCGCGAACGCCTATTCGGCGGCCGGCCATCAGGGCCCGGTCAAGGTGATCTGGAGCCGCGAGGACGACATGCGCGGCGGCTATTACCGCCCGCTCGCGCTGCATCGCGTCGACATCGGCCTGGACGGCACCGGCAACGTGCGGGACTGGCATCACGTCGTCGTCAGCCAGTCGATCATGAAAGGCTCGCCGCTCGCGAGCACGATGGTCCGCAACGGCGTGGACACCACCGCGACCGCCGGCGTGGCCGACAGCCCGTACCGCTTTCCGATGCAGGTGTCGGCGCATCAGCCGGACGTCGACGTGCCGGTGCAATGGTGGCGTTCGGCCGGCCATTCGCACACCGCGTTCGTGATGGAAACGCTGGTCGACGAGCTCGCGCACACCGCGAAGCAGGATCCGGTCGCGTACCGGATGGCGCGCCTCGCCGGCCCGGAGCACGTGCGCCATCGGCAGGCGCTGCAACTGGCGGTCGACCGGTCCGGCTACGGCCAGCGCGCGTTGCCCGCCGGGCACGCGTGGGGGGTGGCGATGCACGAGTCGTTCGGCACCGTGGTCGCATACGTGACGGACGTGTCGATCGCGCAGGGCCAGCCGCGCGTGCACCGCGTGACGGCCGGCGTGCACGCGAACCGCGTCGTCAATCCGCTGGGCGCGGAGGCGCAGATCCAGGGCGGCGCGCTGTTCGGGCTCGCGATGACGAAGTCCGGCTTCGCGATCGGCGTCGATCACGGCGCGCCCCAAAATAGCAACTTCAACGACTATCCGCCGGTGCGAATGGCGGAGGCGCCGCCGGTGGACGTGTTTTTCGTGCCGTCGGACGCGGCGCCGACCGGCGTCGCCGAATCGGGTGTGCCGGCCATCGCGCCGGCCGTCGCCAATGCCGCGTTCGTGCTGACCGGCCAGCGTTTGCGCGCGCTGCCGTTTGCTCCGCTGCAGGTGGCGTCGCTGGAAACGCCCGTCCCCGCCGCCGCCGCGCCCGAAGAAGATCCCGCTGCCGGCGACTGCAGGATGCCGCACCGGCACAAGCCATCCTGGCTACGGCCGAGGGCGGCCCAGAGCCATGCGGGCGTCGGCCATGCGAACCCGGTTCCGGCGCACGCGCCGGCGAAGCCGCGCGACGGCATACCGTGCGCCGACGATCTGTTCAAAGGCCCGACGACGTGACGGGCAAGACGATGGGACTGGACGCATCCCTATGCGCGATGCGTCCCCCCATCATCGATCCTCATCGATCCTCATCGATCCTCATCGATCCGCATCGACCCGAACAGGCAGGTACGACGCAGCGACCAGCGTGAGCCCGTGCAGCGCGCACAGCAGCAGGAACGCCCAGACATAGGCGTTCGCCGTCGCATGGCCGGAGGCCGGAACACCCAGCCGCCATTCGAGGAGGCTCGCGCATAGCGTGGTCAGCGCCGGCCCGCCGAGACGTTGCACGACGTTGAGCGTGGTGGTGGCCATCGGCAGGTCGCGACGGTCGACCGACGCATAGGCGGCCGCAATCGCGGGGACGCCGACGGCACTCTGCCCCATGCCGCGAAAGAAGAGCGCGGGCGCCAGCACGAGCAGATCAAGGCCTCGGCTCGCCAGGTACAGAAACGGCAGAGTGGCAGCCAGCGCCAGCCACGCGCCTGCGGCCGACACCCGACGGATGCCGAACCGCTTCGTCAACGTGCCCATCGACGGATAAGCCACCAGCATGCCCAGTCCGAGCGGCGCGAGCAACCAGCCCATCTCGCCCGGCGACCGGCCGCACGCCTGGATCAGATAGACCGGGATGAGCATCTGGCCGGCGAACAGGACGCCGTTGGACAGGAATTGCGCGATCACGGCGATCGAAAAGACTTTCCCGTTGAACAGCCGCAGATCAATCAGCGCGCGACCGCCTTTGCGCGCCGCCGTTCCGACGAATGCCGCGAGCAGCAGGACGCCAGCCGTCAGCGCCAGACGGCCGGCGGTCTGCCCGAGACGCTCCGATCCGTAGAGCAGCAGCACCAGCCCGGGAGACAACAGCGCCAGCCCGACCCAATCCAGTTCCCGCCGCTTCGTTTCGTCCCGGTCGGGAGGCAGGAACAGCGCGGCGAGCAGGAGCGCGAGCGCGCCGACCGGCAGATTGACCAGGAAGAGCCATCGCCAGGACGCGTATTGCAGGATGCCGCCCGCGATCACCGGCCCGAGGATCGGCGCGATCAGGACCGGCACGGCGGCGAAACCAACGACGCGCGCCATGTGCTTGCCGGCGACCCGCGCGATCATCATCTGCGCCATCGGTGCGAGCAAGCCGCCGCTCATCCCTTGCAGCACGCGAAACGCGATCAGGGAATCGGCCGACCAGGCCAGACCGCACAACGCCGAGCACAACGTGAACGTGGAAAAGCACCAGAGGTAGAGCGCCTTCGCGCCGATGCGGTCCACCAGCCAGCCGTTCAGCGGCAGGACCAGCGTCAGCGCGAGAAGATAGCCGCTCGTCACCCACTGGATCGTCGACAGGCCGCTGTGCAGATCCACCGCCAGGTTCGACAGGGAGACGTTGACGATCGTTGCGTCGAGCTGAGACAGCAGCGCCCCGAAGATGGCGACCGCGCAGATCTTCCAGACCGACGGGTCGAGTCGATCGACGTCGCCGGGATCAGCCACGACGGGGGCACTGTCCTTGTTCAACGCAAGACCTCTGTCAGCCACGCTGGTCGAGAAGGTCGATGATCTCTTGCGTCGCGCCTGTCTCGCCGAGCCGGGGAAATATCCGCGCGAGACTGTTTGCGTGGGCGTCGGCGTCCATGTCGGTCATCGCATCGACGGCGAGCGTGACGTTGAAGCCGAGCTCATGCGCGTATCGCGCAGTCGACTCGACGCCGATGCTGGTGGCGACGCCACAGAGTACGACCTGGGTCACACCGGCCTCCCGGAGATAGGCGTCGAGATCGGTGCCGGTGAACGCGCCCCAGGTCTGTTTGGTGACGACATGATCCCGAGGCTGGCGGCCGAGTTCCGGCAGCAAATCCGCGAAATCCGCCGGGAAGGTTCCACGGTAGCCCTGTTCGGCGCGCCCCGGCGCCCCGCCGGTGACGTTGACGAGCACGACCGGAAGGTCGTGCCGGCGGAACGCGGCGGCCAGACCGCTCGCATTGGTCACGACGTCCGCCATCGGATGAACGGATGGGAAGGATGCGATTCCCTTCTGCAGGTCGACGACGATCAGGGCGCTGTTGGGGTCAAGTGTTGTCAGAGGCATGAGTAGTACTCCTATCAGTTTCGAATATTCGGCACCCTGAAAGACCGGATGGCCGGCGCTTTCAGGGATCAGGACTCGCTGATCCGCCGAATCAGGGGGATGGCGGCGACCAGCGCTTGCAATTCCGCCGGATCGAGTCGTGCCGTGGCGGCGACGAGCCAGTCCCGCTTGGCGATGCGGCGCTGGCGCCGCTCTTCGACACCCTTCTCCGTCAACCCGAACAGAACCTGGCGTCCGTCCGTCGGGTGGGGCTGGCGGTGGACCAGTCCTTCCTGCTCGAGGCCCGCGAGAATGGTTCCCATCGACTGCGGCTTCATGGATTCCGCGCGCGCCAGATCCGCGGTCGTCATCGCGCCGTCTCGTTCCAGGCGCGCCAGCGTGCCCATCTGCGAAAGGTTCAGTTCGCTCGGATTGGCCTCCGAGCGCAGGCGCCGAACGAACTGCCCGACCGCGAGCGTCAGGTCGGCAACCACGGCGTCCAGTGAGGAATCAGGAGCAGCATTCATGTCCTGCACAATAGCGTTACACAGTCAAACTTGCAAGACAATCTTCCATTATGTCGACATGACCGAAATTCACCCAGGCTGCTGCGCCTGATCGACTTGCGCCGGCGGTAACGTCACATCACTTTCTTTCGAATCGTCAGAAACCCAGCATATTGCTGTAATATACCGAAACGATTGTGTAACACATTGCCAACTGTGGACGAATAGAATCCGGCCGACGATTGCATTCGCAACGCAGCCCGCCCCATCCCAACATTCAATGAGAGCGGATCGCACTCCAACGTTGTCGATCATGTCAGGCCGCTTGATCCGATGAGACCCTTTTCTTCCCATACGCTCTGGCTGACCGGCCTCAGCGGTGCCGGCAAGTCGACCCTCGCGGAACGTATCGCCGCCCGCCTGCGCGAACGCAGCCTGCCGATCTGCATCCTCGACGGCGATACGCTTCGCACCGGCCTGTCGCCCGATCTCGGCTTCGAGCGCGCGGACCGCGCCGAGCAATGCCGCCGCACCGCCGAACTCGCGAAACTGCTGAACGATCAGGGCATCACCGTGATCGTCGCGCTGATTTCTCCGTACGAGGCCGACCGCCAGCGCGCACGCACGATCGTCGGCGCCGGACGCTTCGTCGAAATCTATCTGAAGACCGACATCGCGGTCTGCTCCGCGCGCGACCCGAAGCGTCTGTACGCGAAGGCGATCACCGGCCAGACGCGCCGCTTCACCGGCATCTCGGATCCGTACGAGCCGCCCGTGTCGCCCGACCTCGTGATCGAAACCGGGCAACTCGACGTCGCGACGTCCGTCGAGCGGATCCTCCAACTCGACCAGCAACGCTTCGCGCACGCGGACTGACCCGCGCACGGGCCGCCGCCCGGCCGCCGGCCCGCCGCCGACCCGCGTCACACGTGCAGCAGCAAATGCCGCCGCTCCCATGAGCTGATCACGCGGAAGAACGCCTCGTACTCGGTCTCCTTCAACGCGAGATACGCTTTCACGAACTTCTCGCCGAGAATGCCCGCCAGCGGTACGCTGGCCGCCATCAGCGAGAGTCCTTCCTCCAGATTGCGTGGCAATTGATATGGCAGGTCGTACGCGTCCGACGCGAGCGGCTCGGTCGGCTCGAGCCCTTGCGTGATGCCGAGATAGCCGGCCGCGAGCGTCGCGGCGAGCGCGAGATACGGATTGCAGTCCACGCCCGGAATGCGGTTCTCGATGCGACGCGCGCCCGGCCCCGACTGCGGGATCCGGAAGCCGACCGTGCGGTTGTCGTAGCCCCACTGCACGTTGATCGGCGCGGCCATGAAGCGCGACAGCCGGCGGTACGAGTTGATGTACGGCGCGAAGATCGGCATCAGCGCCGGCGTGTACTTCTGCAGCCCGGCCAGATAGCCGCGGAACAGCGGCGACACGTCGCCGTTCGCATCGCTGAACAGGTTGCGCCCCGTTTCCGGATCCGCGAGGCTCTGGTGCACGTGCATCGCCGAGCCCGGCTCGCCTTCCATCGGCTTCGCCATGAACGTCGCGTACATGTTGTGGCGCAGCGCCGTTTCGCGCACCGTGCGCTTGAACAGGAACACCTGATCCGCGAGCGACAGCGGATCGCCGTGCAGGAAGTTGATCTCCATCTGCGCGGCGCCGACCTCGTGGATCAGCGTCTCGATGTCGAGCCCCTGCATATCGCAGTATTCGTAGATGTCCTCGAACAGCGGGTCGAACTCGTTGACCGCCTCGATCGAGTACGACTGGCGGCCGGTTTCCGCGCGGCCGGTGCGGCCGACCGGCGGGCGCAGCGGCAGATCGGGGTCCTTGTTCATGTCGAGCAGATAGAACTCGAGTTCCGGCGCGACGACCGGCTTCCAGCCCTTCGCGTTGTACAGATCGAGCACGCGGCGCAGCACGTAGCGCGGCGAGATTTCGACCGGCGAGCCGTCGAAGTGCACGCAGTCGTGGATCACCTGCGCGGTCGGATCGACGGCCCACGGGATCAGGCAGATCGTCGACGGATCGGGCACGCAGACCATGTCCGGATCGGTGACGCCGGACAGCGTGCCGTCCTCCGGATACTCGCCGGTCACGGTCTGCACCATCACCGCCTGCGGCAGCCGCATCGCTTCGCCCGTTTCGAACTTGTTGCGCGGGATGATCTTGCCGCGCGCGATGCCGGCCATGTCGGGGATGATCGCCTCGACCTCGGTGATGTGGTGCTGTCTGAGGAATTCGTCCAGGGCTTGCATGATGCGTCTCGCTCAAACGACGTGAGGTGCGCGACGCGCGGCGGCCCGCCGTGCGTTGCGACACGGGAAACGGTTCGGTTCGGGGGATCGGGAGCGGGAGACGCTAGGGCAGCAGCGACGCGCTGCCATCGCACCGCACCGCGCTGAATGCGCGCGCGGTCACGACGTTGTGGCGCCGCAGGCCGCGGCAGGACAGGACCGGATGACGTTGATTCGGGCGGGCTGACCAGACGCCGCCGCGCCGGACCGGACCGGCGCGATGCGGCATGCCCGCCCCCGGACTTCGCGTCCGGCGCTCGAGGGGGCTTCCGACTTTCACGATCGTACTCGACTGGCTGTTTAAAGTATTCGACGTGTCGAGTCGCAATGTCGCCGCGCAGCGGCACGCCGGCCGGCCGTCGCGACGGCTGCCCCCGGCGCGGGAGGCCGTGCCGGGGGACGATGCACCACTACTGCATCAAATGTGACGGCTAGCTGACATTCAGCTTATATCACTGATCAGCGGTACGCGAGCGCGTCGCGCACGAGCGTCTCGAGCAGCGGCACGACGTGCGCGGCCTTCGCGTCGTCGTACGCGTACGGGCGCGTCTCGTCCATATACGTGATCTGCGCGAGCTCGAGCTGCACCGCGGACACGCCGGTTTCGGGCACGCCGTAGTGGCGCGTGATGTAGCCGCCCTTGAAGCGCCCGTTCGCGACCGCCGTATACGCGCCGTGCGCGGCCGCACGCGCGGCGAGCGCCTCCGCGAGCCCCGGCGCCGCGGTCACACCGCCCGACGTGCCGAAGTTGAAGTCCGGCAGCCGGCCGTCGAAGAAGCGCGGCACGTGCGAGCGGATCGAATGCGCCTCCCACAGCAGCACGCGACCGTGCGCGTCCTTCAATCGCGCGATCTCGCGCGCGAGCGCGTCGTGGTACGGCCGCCAGTAGAGATCGCGCCGGCGCGCGATCTCGTCCGCGTCGGGCAGGCCGCCCGCCGGGTACAGCGGCGCCTTGTCGAACGTGTCGACCGGCACGAGGCCCGTCGTGTCCTGCCCCGGATACAGGTTCTCGTTGTCGGGCGGACGGTTCAGGTCGATCACATAGCGCGCGTGCGACGGCACGAGCACCGACGCGCCGAGCGTCTGCGCGAACCCGTACAGGCGCTCGAGGTGCCAGTCGCAATCGTCGACGAAGCGCGCGTCGGGCGTCATCGTCGCCGCGACGTCGTCGGGGATATGGGTTCCCGCGTGCGGAATCGAGATCAGCAGCGGCAACGTGCCCTGCTTCAGCGTGAATACAGCCGGTTGGTCGCTCATTTCTTCACCGTATCAATCAGGCGGCGCGCGCCGGAGGGCACGCGCCGGATCGCCGCGCAATCAGCCAATCAGCCAATCCGGAGATCGGCGGATCAGCGCAGCAGCTGGGCCAGCGCCGCGCGGTACGCGGCATACGCATTCGCTTCGTCGCGATGGCGGCGCGCCGCCACGACGCGCTCACCGCCCGTGTAGACGTCGAAGACCGGCGTGTCGCCGTGCTCGGCGAACACGACGCCCGACAGCCACGTGTCGGCGTCGTGCTCGGCAATCGCCGGATGATCGGGATCGAGCACGAGCCAGTCCGCGCGGCGGCCGACGGCGAGCGCGCCGACCGGGCGGCCGGTAGCGCGCGCGCCGCCGTCGAGCGACGCGTCGAACAGCCGGTCGGCGACGTATGCGCCCCGCCCGTCCGGGCCGCCCGCGAGCACGTTGCGTGCGCGATGCACGAGCCGCTGCCCGTATTCGAGCAGGCGCAGCTCCGCGCGCCAGTCGACGCTCGCGTGGCTGTCCGAGCCGACGCCGATCGCGCCGCCGTGCGCGAGATAGTCGACAGCCGGGAACAGCCCGTCGCCGAGATTCGCCTCGGTCGTCAGGCACAGCCCCGCAACCGCGCCGCTTTTCGCGAGCGCGACGGTCTCGTTCGCGTCGAGATGCGTCGCGTGCACGAGGCACCAGCGCGCGCCGACGTCGAAGCGGTCGAGCAGCCACTGCACCGGCCGCGCGCCGTACGCGCGCACGCAGTCGTCGACTTCGGCGGTCTGCTCGGCGATGTGGATGTGCACCGGCGCGTCGTCCGGCAGGCAGTCGAGCAGCGCGCGCAGGCCGGACTCGGACACCGCGCGCAGCGAGTGCGGCGCGACGCCGTAGCGCAGCCCGCCGTGCTCGGGCGCCGCGCGCCGCAATGCGTCGAGCAGCTCGAGCAGCCCGTCGGGCGTGTTGATGAAGCGGCGCTGATCGTCGCGCGGCGGCTTGTTGCCGAAGCCGCTGAACTGATACGCGACCGGCAGCATCGTGATCCCGATCCCCGCGTCGTGCGCCGCGCCGACGACGCGCGCGCCGAGTTCCGCGATCTGCGGATAGCGCGAGCCGTCCTGCGAGTGATGCACGTAGTGGAACTCGCACACCGACGTATAGCCGCACTTCAGCATCTCGACGTACAGCCAGCGCGCGATCGCCGCGAGCGCGTCGGGCGTGATCTTCAGCGCGAAGCGATACATCAGGTCGCGCCAGCTCCAGAAGCTGTCGCTCGGGTTCGCGCGGTATTCGGTGAGCCCCGCCATCGCACGCTGGAACGCGTGCGAGTGCAGGTTCGGCATGCCGGGCAGCACCGGCCCGGCCGCGCGCGCGACACCGGCGGGCGCGTCGGTGTCGGGCGTCACTTCAGTCAGCGTGCCGGCCGCGTCCCAGCGCAGCAGCACGTTGCGGCGCCAGCCTTCCGGCAGGTAGGCGTGTGCCGCGAACAACGTCGTATCGGTCATCGTCGATTCCATCATCCGTTCGTCCGGCTGAATACGGTCGCACCGCCGCGCACGACCCGCTCGCACAGCGGCCGGCCGATCCAGTACGCGAGCTCCGCGAGCGACGCAACGTTCCACACCGCGAAATCCGCCTGACGGCCGACTTCGAGCGCGCCGTGACGGTCCGCGCGGCCGATCGCCGCGGCCGCGTGGCGCGTGACGCCCTGCAGCACTTCGGGCACCGTCATCCGGAACAGCGTGCACGCGAAATTCATCGTCAGCAGCAGCGACGCGAGCGGCGACGTGCCCGGGTTGTGATCGGTCGCGAGCGCGATCGGCACCTGGTGCTTGCGCAGCAGGTCGAGCGGCGGCAGCTGCGTCTCGCGGATGAAGTAGTACGCGCCCGGCAGCAGCACCGCGACGGTCCCGCTCGCCTTCATCGCCTCGATGCCCGCTTCGTCCAGAAATTCGAGATGGTCGGCCGACAGCGCGCGATAGCGCGCGGCGAGCGCGGTGCCGCCCGCGTTCGACAGCTGCTCCGCGTGCAGCTTTACCGGCAGCCCGCGGCGCGTCGCCGCGTCGAACACACGCTCGGTCTGCGCGAGCGAGAAGCCGATCCGCTCGCAGAACACGTCGACCGCGTCGACGAGCCCTTCATCCGCGAGCGTCGGCAGCATCCGCTCGCAGACTTCGTCGATATACGCGTCCGCGCGGCCCGCGAATTCGGGCGGCAGCGCGTGCGCGCCGAGGAACGTCGTGTAGACCGTCACCGGGAAGCGTTCGCCGAGCTGCCGCGCGACGCGCAGCATCTTGCGCTCGCTTTCGAGGTCGAGCCCGTAGCCCGACTTGATCTCGATCGCCGTCACGCCTTCGGCGAGCAGCGGCTCGAGGCGCGCGGCGGCCTGCGCGAACAGCGTCGCCTCGTCGGCGCCGCGCGTCGCGCGCACCGTCGACACGATCCCGCCGCCCTGCCGCGCGATCTCCTCATAGCTGACGCCCGCCAGACGCTGCGCGAACTCGTCCGCGCGCTGGCCGCCGTACACGAGGTGCGTATGGCAGTCGACGAGGCCCGGCGTGACCCATGCGCCGCCGACGTCTTCGCGCGCCCAGTGCGCATAGTCGCCCGGCAGCGCGCCGAGCGCGCCGAGCCAGACGATTTCGCCGGTTTCGTCGACCGCGATCGCCGCGTCGTCGATCGTCTCGTCGGGATGGCCGTGCGGACACAGCCTAAGGTGATGCCAAACAGTCGGTTTCATGCGTTTTTCAATGTGTTCGGTGCGACGCTCGCCGCGCTTACGCGGCGCCGTTCACGTTCACGTCGAGCGACACTGCGATCAGCGCGCCGTCGCCGCTCACCACGACGTCGAATGCGTGCCGCAGCTCGTCGAGCCGCAGCGTGTCCATCTCCGCGAGCTCGATGGCCGGCCCGCCGTCGAGCGACACCGTGACCGTGCGCTGCGCGCAGAACAGCAGCATCGTATCGGCGCGCGCCGCGCGATGCGTGCCCGCGCGCCAGAACGACAACGCGCCGCGCGTGGTCGCGCGGCGCGTCATCAGATTGAAGTCGCGCGTCGGGCCGTCCGCGAGCGTCGCGTCGATCGCGGTCTCGCCCGCGAAATCCGCGCGCGCGAGCGGCACGTCGAGCACGTGGCGCGCGCCGCCCGCTTCATGCAACGTCATCCCGGCGCCGGACAGCAGCACCAGCGTGCGGTCGACGCCGTCGAAGCGCGAGAACGCGCCCGGCTGCGCGACGTCCGCGACGCTGACGCGCCACGCGAACGTGTCGAGCGCCGCACCCGGCGGCGCCCCGGCGGACGTCCCCTTCGGGACGAACGCCGCGAGCTCGCGCGTCACGCCGCCGCCGTTCTTCCACGGCGACGCGACGAGCGATGCCGCACGGATCGGCGTCGCGCTCCGGTACGGCGCACGCGCCGCGGTCGATTGCAGCGCGTCCATCGCTCAGCGGCCGAGCATCGGCAGCTTCAGGCCCGCTTCGCGCGCGGTCTGCTGCGCGAGCTCGTAGCCGGCGTCCGCATGACGCATCACGCCCGTCGCCGGGTCGTTCAGCAGCACGCGGCCGAGGCGCGCATGCGCTTCATCGGTGCCGTCGGCGACGATCACGACGCCCGAGTGCTGCGAGAAGCCCATCCCGACGCCGCCGCCGTGATGCAGCGACACCCACGACGCGCCGCCCGCGGTGTTCAGCAGCGCGTTCAGCAGCGGCCAGTCGCTGACGGCGTCCGAGCCGTCCTTCATCGATTCCGTCTCGCGGTTCGGGCTCGCGACCGAGCCGGTGTCGAGGTGATCGCGGCCGATCACGATCGGCGCCTTCAGCTCGCCGTTCTTGACCATCTCGTTGAACGCCTGGCCGAGGCGATAGCGATCCTTCACGCCGACCCAGCAGATCCGCGCGGGCAGGCCCTGGAACGCGATGCGCTCGCGCGCCATGTCGAGCCAGTTGTGCAGGTGCGGATCGTCGGGGATCAGCTCCTTCACCTTCTGGTCGGTCTTGTAGATGTCTTCCGGATCGCCGGACAGCGCGACCCAGCGGAACGGGCCCTTGCCTTCGCAGAACAGCGGCCGGATGTACGCCGGCACGAAGCCCGGGAAGTCGAACGCATTCTCGACGCCCATTTCCAGCGCCATCTGGCGGATGTTGTTGCCGTAGTCGAGCGTCGCCGCGCCGCGCTCTTGCAGCGTCAGCATCGCGCGCACCTGCACGGCCATCGACTTCTTCGCCGGATGCACGATGCCCTGCGGATCGACCTTCTGCGTCTCGCGCCATTGCGCGACGGACCAGCCCTGCGGCAGGTAGCCGTTGATCGGGTCGTGCGCGCTCGTCTGGTCGGTCACGCAATCCGGCGTGATGCCGCGCTCGACGCACTCGGTGAACACGTCGGCCGCGTTGCCGAGCAGGCCGATCGACACCGGCTTGCCGGTGCGCTTCGCTTCCTCGATCATCGCGAGCGCCTCGTCGAGCGTCGTCGCCTTCTTGTCGACGTAGCGCGTCTTCAGGCGGAAGTCGATGCGGGTTTCGTCACATTCGACCGCGATCATCGAGAAGCCGGCCATCGTCGCCGCGAGCGGCTGCGCGCCGCCCATGCCGCCCAGGCCGCCCGTCAGGATCCAGCGGCCCGACGGGTCGCCGTTGAAGTGCTGGTTCGCGACCGAGAAGAACGTCTCGTACGTGCCCTGCACGATCCCCTGGCTGCCGATGTAGATCCAGCTGCCGGCCGTCATCTGGCCGTACATCATCAGGCCCTTGCGGTCGAGCTCGTTGAAGTGGTCCCAGGTCGCCCAGTGCGGCACCAGGTTCGAGTTCGCGATCAGCACGCGCGGCGCATCCTTGTGCGTGCGGAACACACCGACCGGCTTGCCCGACTGCACGAGCAGCGTCTCGTCTTCGCCGAGGTCCTTCAGCGACGCGAGGATCTGGTCGTAGCACTCCCAGTTGCGCGCCGCGCGGCCGATGCCGCCGTACACGACGAGCGAATGCGGATGCTCGGCGACTTCCGGATCCAGGTTGTTCTGGATCATCCGGTACGCGGCTTCCGCGAGCCAGGTCTTGCAGACTTTCTCGTTGCCGCGCGGCGCGTGGATCGTGCGGGTCGGGTCGAGACGGGGGTCGATGTGTTTCGGATGGTTCATGACGGCTGCTCCGAGAGGAATGTGAAAGTTCGATTGAATTCAGAAATGCCCGGTGAAGCGATAACGGCTGCCGGGATGCCACAAATTCGCCACCGAGGCGACGACGCCCTGCGACCAGGTGCGCCGATGTAGAACGAGACACGGCTCGACGTCGTCCATCCGAAGCTGTTCGCGCATCGCCCGTTCGGGCGCGGCCGCTTCGATCCGGTACTCGACGCGCTGCAGCGGAGCCGCGCGCATCAGGTACTGGTTCGGCGTCGTGTTCGTGAAATCCTGGCCGGCGTAATCCGGCGCGACCGCCGGATTCACCCACCGCTCTTCGAGCTGCACCGGCTCGTCGTTTTCAAAGTGCAGCATCTGCGAGTGAAACAGCGGCGAACGCACCGCGACCTGCATCTCGTCGGCGAGCGCGTCGTCCGCGAGGATCGACTCGAGGCCGAGCACCCGCGCATGATGCGTGTGCCCGCGCCCCGCGACTTCCTCGGAGATGCTGCGGATCGCCACCAGGGTCGACTCGTATTTCGGCCGTGCGACGAACGTGCCCGCGCCCTTCTGCCGCGTGAGCACCTGCTCGGCCGTCAACTCGCGCAGCGCGCGGTTGACGGTCATTCGCGCGACGCTGAATTCGCGCGCGAGCTCGTTCTCGGACGGTACCTGGTCGCCCTCCGCCCATTCTCCGGCGTGGATGCGAGCCAGGATGAAATCCTTGATCTCCTGGTAGACCGGTGCGTTCATCGCGTTACTGTTCCGACGCGAACGAGAACGGGCTCAGCTTCGCGAACGCGCGTTCGGCGACCAGTTCCGCGACCGCGGCGATGTCCGGTGCGAAGTAGTGGTCGACCGCATAGTGATCGACCTTGCCGCGAACCGTCTTCACCGCTTCGGCGAGCGACGGGCTCGTCTTGACCGGGCCGCGCAGATCGACGCCTTGCGCTGCGGCGAGCAGTTCGATCGCGAGGATGTTCTTCACGTTGTCGGCGATGTCGCCGAGCTTGCGCGCGGCGAACGTCGCCATCGACACGTGGTCTTCCTGGTTCGCGGACGTCGGCAGCGAATCGACCGAAGCCGGATGCGCGAGCGTCTTGTTTTCCGATGCCAGCGCGGCAGCCGTCACGTGAGCGATCATGAAGCCCGAATTCACGCCGCCGTCCTTCACGAGGAACGGGGGCAGGCCGCCCGACATCGACGAGTCGATCAACAGCGCGATACGGCGTTCGGAAATCGCGCCGATTTCCGAGGCGGCGATCGCGAGGTTGTCCGCCGCGAATGCGACCGGCTCGGCGTGGAAGTTACCGCCCGAGATCACTTCGCCGGTGTCCGGGAAAATCAGCGGGTTATCCGACACGGCGTTCGCTTCGATCAGCAGCACGTCGGCCGCGTGACGCATCTGGTCGAGAACCGCGCCCATCACCTGCGGCTGGCAGCGCAGGCAGTACGGATCCTGCACCTTGCCGCAGTCGGGGTGCGACACGACGATTTCCGAGCCTTCGAGCAGCGTGCGGTACGACGCGGCCGCGTCGATCTGGCCTTGATGGCCACGCAGCGCGTGAATGCGCGCGTCGAACGGCGCCGACGAGCCCGCGCCCGCGTCGACCGACAGCGCGCCCACGACGAGCGCGGTGCGGTACAGGTCTTCGATCGCGAACATGTTGTCGAGTGCCAGCGCCGTCGATGCCTGCGTGCCGTTCAGCAGCGCGAGGCCTTCCTTCGCCTGCAGCGACATCGGCTCGAGGCCCGCTGCGCGCAGACCGTCGATCGCGCTTGCGCGCTCGCCGCGGATGAATACTTCACCGTAGCCGAGCAGCACGGCCGACATGTGCGCGAGCGGCGACAGGTCGCCCGATGCGCCGACCGAGCCCTTCACCGGGATCAGCGGCAGCACGTCCGCGTTGAACAGCGTGATCAGCGCCTGCATCACTTCGCGGCGGATGCCCGAGTGGCCGCGGCCGAGGCTCGACAGTTTCAGCGCGATCAGCAGGCGCACCGTCGTGAGCTTCATCGGCTCGCCCACGCCGACCGAGTGCGACAGCACCAGGTTCTTCTGCAGCAGTTCGAGCTGCTCGCGCGGGATGTGCGTGCTGGCCAGACGGCCGAAGCCCGTGTTGATGCCGTATGCCGGCTCGCCCTTCGCGGTGATGTCGGCGACAGTCTTCGACGCTGCGTCGATCTGCGCGAAGCTGGCGGGGTCGAGCGTGAGCTTGACCTGCTCGCGCGCGATCCGGCGCAGTTGCGGGAGGGTCAAATGGCCAGGGGTAAGCGTAATCATATGGGCATCCTGTCTATACAAGTTCGGAATGGATGCAGTGTAGCGATCCCAACTTGTATAGACAAGCTATTTCGCCGGATTTTCGGCTCGGGACTTACCCTGATGTCGCGAATGGCCCGCCGGCCGCCGGCCGCCGAGCGCCGAGCGGCGCGCGGGGTGGTGCGCGCAGTGGTGCGCGCGGTGGTGCGCATCAAGCCTGGCGCAACGCGTGCAGCCCGAGCGCGAGCGCGTTGTGCGGGATCTCCGCCGCGCCCATCGAGAACCGGATCGCGGCCTGCTCGACCGGCTCGCGCTCGAGCAGCGCGTCCGCGATCCGCTCGCTCGCATGGCCGTCGCCGTATGGATTGCTCGCGTGCGACATCTCGTCGTATGCGCACTCGTTCTCCATCAGCCGCGATGCCTCGCGCACGATCCGCTCGGTGTCGGTGCCGACGAGCCGCGCGGTGCCGGCCCGGATCGCCTCGGGCCGCTCGGTCGTGTCGCGCGTGACGAGCACCGGCTTGCCGAGCGCCGGCCCCTCCTCCTGGATGCCGCCCGAATCGGTGATGATGAAATGCGCGCGCGACATCAGGAAGACGAACGACAGGTACGTCTGCGGCTCGATCAGATGCACGTTGCGCAGCCCGTCGAGCCGCAGGTGCGCGGGCCCGCGCACGTTCGGGTTCATGTGCAGCGGATAGACGAACTGCACGTCGCGATAGCGCAGCGCGAGCGTGCGCAGCGCTTCGCAGAAGTGCGCGAACGGCTCGCCGAAGCTCTCGCGGCGGTGTCCGGTGATCAGCACGACGCGGCTCGCCGGATCGAGGAACGGAAAATGCGCGGCCGCGTCGCGCAGCAGCGCCGCGTCGGTGTCGAGCATCCGCCGCACGTCCTGCAGCGCGTCGATCACCGTGTTGCCGGTCAACACGACGCTGCCGCTCGCGACACCCTCGCTGAACAGGTTGTGGCACGCCTGCTCGGTCGGCGCGAAGTGCCACGACGACACCGTGTCCGTCACGCGCCGGTTCAGCTCCTCCGGCCACGGCGACCAGATGTCGCCGCTGCGCAGCCCCGCCTCGACGTGCCCGACCGGCAGATAGCGGTAGAACGCCGCGAGGCTCACCGCGAGCGTCGTCGTCGTGTCGCCGTGCACGAGCACGACGTCCGGCTTCAGGTCGTCGAACACCGTGCCGATCTCGTGCAGGATGCCGGTCGTCACGTCGGTGAGCGTCTGGCTCTGCCGCATCAGGTTCAGATCGTAGTCGGGCACGATGTCGAACAGCGTCAGTACCTGATCGAGCATCTCGCGATGCTGCGCGGTCACGCAGACCTTCACGTCCGCCGCGGCGCGCGTGCGCAGCATGCGCACGAGCGGCGCCATCTTGATCGCCTCCGGACGCGTTCCGAACACCAGAAGAATCTTCTTCATAGGGCCTTCCCATTCACTTCGTCGGATTCGGCCGGCCAAGTGGCCGGCCCGCGTCGCGGCCAACACGGACGCGTCGCGACAAACAACGGCACGGCGACACGGCGGCCACGCGATGCGCGAGCGTCCGGCGACGGACGCATGCGGGCGCGCGCATCGGCCGCGGCGGCGGTCCGGCGGCGTATCGGGAGAGCGTCATGCGTTTTTCCTCGTAGGATCGGTGGTCGCCGCCGGCACGCAACATCGCATCGCGCGCCGATGCGGCGGACGCCGGCAAGCGATGCGCCGGCGTGCTCATCTCTGCAATATTCACTCCACCGGTGTCGCAACACGGCACGGCCTCGCGCGCCGCGCGCCGCGCCGGCGGCGCGCAGCGCGAACGGGGTCAAGAACGTTTCGTTGCTGCTACGGTCAGCTTACGAATTTCTTTCTTGGCGAAAATGCCGGGTGCCACGGGCGACCCGCCACGGGTGACCGCACGCGGGCGGTCCCGATCCCGGCCCGCCCGCGCCGGGATCGGGACCGTGCATCGCGCCCGCGCGGACGGCGCACGACGCACGCGATGCCCCCCGGACTTTCCCCTACGCCCGCGGGGCCGGCCCCGCGGGCGGCCGCGCGTGGCGGAAACGTTGCGTCGCTGTAACGCGGCCGGCCGCGCACGTCGCAACATCGCTCGTCCGACGAAAAAACCCGTGCTTTTCGACGGACGAATCGCGTCGTCCGACGATTCGCGACACGCGTGCAACGTCGCGCGGACGCACGCGCGCCAGCCACTTCGACACGCGCCGCGCTCGCGATGCGCGCGCGATCCGTTTTTCGCACCGCCGGTGATTCGCCGCTGAATCAAAACATCACGCCAGCGCAACCGCGCCGCGCGAGCGCGTTCGCACACGCCTTGCGGCGCGGGGCGTTCCGGCCGATGGCTCGGCGCTTGCTTCGACTGAGGACGATCGCTTCGACTCGGGCGCAGACAAGTTCGCGGGGACGATCGATGCAGCACAACCGGGAGACGATGCAACCGGTCGACGGCCCGCGTGCCTCCGGGCCCGCCGGACGCGCCGTCTCTCCTTGATATCCGCGCGGCGCCCACAGCATCCGGGGCGCGGAGCGGACACCGGGGAACGCAAGATGAAGCACGGTCGGATGACATCGTTTTGCTTCAGGGGGATCGGACTGCTGTTCGCGATCGTCTGCCTGTCGGGCCTGCGCAATACGGGCGCGCGCGCGGCAGAGGATCCGTTCGCGTCTCCGGTCTGCTCGGCCGCGAACGCCGGCGCGCAAACGCCGTCGCTCGTGCGCGACGCGTCGGCCGCGCCCGTCGCGGCGGCGTCCGTCGACGTGATGCGCGTATCGGTGATGCGCGTGTCGGCGATGCGCGTGTCGGCGATGCCCGTGTCGGCGATGCCCTCGTCGGTGATGCGCGTATCGGCGATGCCCGACGCCGAGATGACCGCCGTGACGATGCCCACCGAAGCGCCGCCGGTCCCGGCCATGCCCGCCGAAGGGCCGCCGGCCCCGCGCGGCCCCGCGATCCTGCTCGCCATCTGCGCGGCCTATCTGTGGCTGATCACGTTGCTGACCTGCACGTACGCGGCGCGCCACTACGTGTTCAGCATCGACCGCCTGTTCAAGCCGCAGTACGCGCCGTACCGCGCGATCACGCACGGCGAGTGGCCGCAGTTGACGGTGTTCGTCGCCGCGCACAACGAGGAGGCGGTCGTCACCGACTGCCTGATGGCGCTGCTCGCGACCACGTATCCGCACCACCGGCTCACGATCATCCCCGTCAACGACCGCTCGACAGACGGCACGCGCGCGCTGATCGACCGCGTGCAGGCGCTCGCGCCCGCGCTCGTGAAGCCGTTCCACCGCGAAGGCGGCAAGCCCGGCAAGGCGGCCGCGCTGAAGGACGCGCTGCAGTACATCGAGGGCGACATCATGCTCGTGTTCGACGCGGACTACCTGCCGCGCCCCGGGCTGCTGAAGGAGCTCGTCGCGCCGTTCTTCGATCCGGAGGTCGGCGCGGTGATGGGCCGCGTGGTTCCGCAGAACGCGGACCGCAACCTGCTCGCGCGGCTGCTCGATCTCGAGCGCTCGGGCGGCTACCAGGTCGACCAGCAGGCGCGCCACAACCTCGGCCTCGTGCCGCAGTACGGCGGCACCGTCGGCGGGATCCGCAAGAGCGCGCTCGACGCGGTCGGCGGCTGGCGCGACGACACGCTCGCCGAGGACACCGATCTCACGTACCGGCTGCTGCTCGGCGACTGGCGCACCGTGTACCTGAACCATGCGGAATGCTACGAGGAAGTGCCCGAGCGCTGGTCGGTGCGCGCGCGCCAGCTCGCGCGCTGGGCGAAGGGCCACAACCAGGCGCTGCTGCGCTACCTGATCCCGCTACTGCGCAATCCGCTCGTGTCGCGCCGCTGCCGGCTCGACGGCGCGCTGCTGCTCGGCGTGTTCGTGATGCCCGCGCTGCTCGCGCTCGCGTGGCCGATCGCGCTCGCGCTGTATTTGATGAACGGCGTGAACTCGACCGCGCTCGGGCTGCTCGTGTCGCTGCTCGCGCTGTTCGCGTACGGCACGTTCGGCAACTTCGGCGTGTTCTTCGAGATCGTCGTCGCGGTGCGCCTCGACGGCCGCGCGCGGCGCCTGCGGCTCGTGCCGGTCAACGTCGTCGGCTTCTGCGTGACGATCGCGGCCGTCGTCTCGTCGCTGTGGGGCCTCGCGCTCGACGCGCTGCTGCGCCGCGAGCTGAAGTGGGACAAGACCGAGCGCTTCCGCCGCCAGCTCAAACCGGGGCACGGACGATGACGACGCTCTCCGTGCTCGCGCCCGTCGTCGGCGTGCTGAGCCTGCCGTTCCTGCCGATGCTGCACGAGCTGCTCCGGCGCAGCGACGTCGACGCGCTGCCGATCGGCGACGGCCCGTTCGTCGATCACGCGCTGCTCGCGTCGTGCTGGCTCGACGCGCTACGCGGCCGCGGTAATGACGGCGACAGCGACGGCAACCGCAACGGTAGCGACGCCGCGCCATGGCGAGCGCTCGGCCTCGCGGTCCGGCACGACGACGCGATCGTCGCCGCGCGCGACGCGCGTCACGACGCGGTGCTCTACGCGGACCGCACGATCGAGATCGATGCGGGCGCGACGGTCGCGTACGCGTTCGCCGAGGAGCGGATCGCCATCCGGGCCGGCGCGTCCGTGACGGGAATCGCGCACGCGCCGTGCATCGACGTCGACGACGCGCGGCTCGACGGCGTCGTGGTCGGCCGCACCGTCACCGTGCGCGGCGCATGCACGTTCGCGTGCGTGTACGGCGAGCCGGTCGCGTTCGGCGATGACGGCGAGCGCTCGCCGCCGCGCGCCGCCCCGCCCGCGCCGCGCCGCGCGCTGTCGCTCGCGCGCCGCTTCGCAGGCGTGCCGCACCGCTTCGTGCACGGCCGCTATCTGCTGCACGACGACGTGCATCTGCCCGAGCACACGACGCTGCACGGCAACCTGATCGTCGACGGCACGCTCGTGCTCGGCGAAGGCTGCGCACTGCGCGGCAGCGTGAAGGCGAAGCGCGTCGTGCTCGAGCACGGCGCGACGCTGCACGGTTCGGCGATCGCGCACGACGACGTGCTGCTCGACGAAGCGAGCGCGATCGACGGTGTCGTATCGGCGGGGGGGCTGCTGCGCGTGACCGGCGCGCGGATCGGCGTCGCGGGGCATCCGGTCAGCGCCTGCGGGCGCGACGTGTCGGTCTCCGGCCACGCATGCGTGCACGGCGATCTCGTCGCGTGGCGCAGCGGCCGCTATCACGCAACGTGTTGAGGAGCGCTTCATGTCCGAATCCAGGTTCGCGCTCGGCGCGCTCACGCCCGCCGCACTGCTCGCCGTTCTATGCGGCGTCGCCTTCGCGCCGCCACGCGCGCTCGCCGGCGAGATGCCGGGCGATGCGGCTTCCGCCTCGTCCGCCGCATCCGCCGTCGCTGCGCCACGCATCGCCATGCCTGCCGCCCAGGGCAACGCCGCGGCCGACGCGCCGCCGTCGCCCGACACGGTGATCGTCCCGCGCCCGCTCGACGACACGCGCTTCGTGCGGATTCCCGCGGACGGGGTGCCCGACGCCCTGTCGCTCGCCGAAGCGACGCCTGACGAGCCGACCGCGCCGCTGCAGCCGGAGGCGGCCGCCGTGCACGCGCTCGCGCCTGCCGCGCCGCACATGGAGCTATCGCTCGGGTACGAGGGCGCGCACCTGACGAACGGCTATGGCGACTGGTACGGCATGCATCTGCGCGGCCTGTATCAGGCGAACGGCCGCACGTTCCTCGGCGAGCTCGCGGAGCTGCACCGCTTCGGCGAGAACACGCAGCTCGGCGCGATCACGTACCTGCAGGATCTCGGCCCCGACTGGTTCACGGGCATCGGCTTTGGCGGCACGACGCGCGGCACGATCCTGCCGAGCGCGCGCGTCGACGTGTCGATCAACCGCAAGCTGCTCGCCGACCGCTCGCTCATCGCGTCGCTCGGCGCCGGCTATGCGTGGAGCCGCAGCGGGCACCGCGACCAGCTCTATCACGCGGGCCTGATCTGGTATGCGATTCCGAAGTGGATCTTCGAGGCGGGCATGAACTACATCGTCGATTCACCGGGCTCGGTCAAGGCGCCCCAGTATTACGCGGCCGTCACGTATGGCGAGGTCGGCAAGAGCCTGATCGTCGTGCGCGGCGGGATCGGCCGCGAGGCGTACCAGGTCACCGGCGCCGGCACGCAGATCGCCGATTTCCGCAGCCACGAGGTCTCGGCGAAATGGCGCTACTGGATCACGAAGCAGTGGAGCGCGCAGGTCGAGCTCGACTACTACCACAACCCGTACTACTCGCGGTACGGCGGCGAAGTCGGCGTGACCTATCAATGGTAGCGGCCCGGACGAACCCGATGGACCCGCGCTACGCCCCATCCGACACCGACCGCTCGCTGCGCATCCATGCGGATCCGCGGCAGTGGCTCGCGTCGATCGCCGTGCTGACGCCGACGCTGTACGGCGCGCTGTGGCTCGCGCTGCCGCACATCTGGCGCTACTGGTACGACGTGCTCGACTGGGGCGCGCACCGCCTCGATCCATCGCTCGCCGCGATCGTGATCCGCTACCCGGCGGACTCGCCACGCGTGCCGCTGCTGTCGATCAGTCTCGAGACGCGCCTGCCCGGCCCGTCGCTGATCGCCGGGACGGCCGCGTGCTGCCTCGCCGCGTTCGCCGCGACGTTCGTGCGCCAGGCGCACTGGCTGCCGGGCGCGTATCTGCTGCGGATCGCGAGCGCCGCGCAACTCGTCGTCTGCGTGTATTTCTGGCTCGCGGGCAGCGCGTTTCCGTACCGGGCGACGTTGCATCTGCGTGACATGTTCGTGCTGAATGCGTCGGCGATCGCACTGATTCCGCTCGTGATGGCCGCGCTCTACTATCCGCTGGACTTCACGTTCGCGCAGAAGGCGGCCGCGTCCGCGCTCGTGCTCGGCTACTTCGTCGCGGCGCTGCCGTTCGTGCTGCTGCTGCATGCGCTCGTCATCCACGCCGGCTCGGTGCTGTGGCTGCCGTTCTGCTATTTCGTGCTCGGCGCGCCGCTGATGATCGGCCTGCTCGTCGCGCTCTACACGTACTGCGCGAGCTGGCCCGGCGCACTGACCGAGCGCGCGCGATGACGCCCGCCGCGATCGTGCGCGGGCAGCGGATGCGCGGCGGCGCCATTCGGTGCCTATTGCGGAGGTTGCAATCGTGAATCTGTCCGGTTTCGCGAATCTCATGAGCGTCGTGCGCGTCTTGCGCGTCTTGCGCGAATCTCCGCGCGGCATCCGCCACACTCGCTGCGTTCGCTGCATCCGCCGCACTCGCTGCATTCGCCCGATATGCCGCGCGATCGCCGCGGCCTGTTTCGCGCTCGCCTGCGCCGCGTCACCCGTGCGCGCCGGCGAGCTCGATCTGTCGCCGCTCTACCAGCGCGGCGACGGCGCGATCACGGTGCGTCTGCACGGAACCGGAATCGATCCGTACTTCGCGGCGAAGGCGCTGCTCGGCGCCGAGGATGCTCAGCTCGACGCGACGCGCGCCGCACGCGCGTGGATCGCGTGGCTGCTGCCGCGCCAGCGCGCGGACGGCGGCTTCGACCGCTTCTGCGCGAAAGGCGGCCAGTACGCGTCGTGCGCGGGCGCCGACGCGGACGATTCGATGGTGGCCACGTGGATCGAGCTGCTCGTGCGCTTCGCGCCCGCCAACGGCCTGCCGGCCGACTGGTCGAACAGCCTCGCGCGCGCCGACGCGCATCTCGAGGCGCTGCTCGATGCGAAGAGCGGCGTCTATCAGATCTCGTCGACGCAGCACGTCGCGCTGCTGATGGACAACGTCGAGGTGCACAGCGCGCTCCAGGCGGCCGCCGCGTACTACGTGCGCCACGGCAATCCCGAGCGCGCAACCGTCTGGCGCCGCCGCGCGGACCGGCTCGCGGCCGCGATCGTGCGCGTGTTCTGGCGCGGCTCGCGCGACGGCTTTCGCGCGAGCACGCAGGAGATCGGCGACGCGAGCTTCTATCCGTCGAAGGTCGCGCAGATTTTCCCGGTGCTGTCCGGGATCCGCGCGCCCGGCGAGTCGAACGCCGCGCGCTACACGCAGTGGATGCGCGCAAACGGTCCGACGTGGCTGCAGCTCGCGTCGAGCGACTACCCGTGGGGGCTGATCGCGCTCGTCGCGTTGCGGATGAATGACTGGGACACGGTCGCGTGCTGGCACGCGCGGTCCGCGCCGTACCGGCACGGCGCGCACTGGAACGTGCTCGAGGAGGCGCTGTATCTCTCGTTCGAGAGCCGGCTCGCCGATCCGGTCGCGCCGACGCGCTGCGACTTCACGTCGGTGATCGCGAGCGAGCCGGCGGCGCAGCCGGTTTCCGGGGCCCCGACGCGTTGAAACGCGTCGAGGTCCGGTGCGGCGCGTCGGCGTTCTTGCCGCGTCAGAACCGATGCTGAATGCCGACCGACATCCCGACCTGGCTCTTGCCCAGCTGCCCGACGTTCGTATAGCCGTTGACCCCGAACGCGCTGCCGCCCGAGTTGTTGTAGTAGCCGACGTTCGCATAGAGGATCGAACGCAACGACAGCCGGTACTGGGCCGTCGCCTCCGCGAACGTCGGATGGCCCGGCGCCTGCTGGAACCGGTAGTGGCCGACTTCGCCGATCAACGACAGCGCGGACGTCGCGTTCCACTTCGTCGCGGCCCAGTACACGGAGCCGACCGGCGTCAGATGCAGGTCGCCGGTGATGCGCGCCATCCCGCCCGACACCATCACCGGCCCGAAGTCGTAGCGCGCGGCGACGCTCCAGCGCTGATCGACGAGCCCCGACTGGTCGACGGCCCCGACCGAGCCGTTCGTGCGCTCGTACGACGCGCTCGCGCCGAACCCGCCGCTCAGATACTCGAGCCCCGCGCCGACGTAGCGCCCCGCCGACGCGTTGCCCGGCAGTTGCTGCCCGAAGCCGTACATCGCCTCCGCGCTGAAGCCCGCGTACTCGTTCGACTTGAACTTGACCGAGTTGTTGACGCGCTGCGTCTGCACCGGAATCAGGTTCAGCGACAGGATCGAGTACGCGCCGAACAGCGTCGGATCGTAGAACAGCGTCTTGTCGAACTGCACGCTGTACTGGCGGCCGAGCGTCAGCGTGCCGACCGTGCTCGACGACAGCCCGACCCACGCGGAGCGATTGAACTCGACGCCCGGGCTCGAGAACGAGCCGTCGTTCGCGTTGAAGCCGTTCTCGAGCATGAACAGCGCCTTCATCCCGCCGCCGAGGTCTTCCGTGCCCTTCAGCCCCCAGCGCGACGGCAGCCACTTGCCGGACAGCAGCGCGTTCTGCGCCTGCCCCGCCGCGTTCGCGTTGGTCAGATGCTCGAAGCCCATGTCGACGACGCCATACAGCGTCACGCTGCTCTGCGCATGCGCGGCCGTGCCGGACAGGCCCGCCAATGCCGCTGCGATCACCGCTTTCTTCATATCTCCATCCCGATTCGTAGTTAGATTTTGAACAGCTACCGATGACGACGCTTCAGTTCCGGCCGGCCGCGTCAGCCGTCGATCCCCGAGCGGTCGGTCGTGAACGCGAGCGCGACGAGCGACAGCACACCGCAGACGATTACGTACCAGGCGGGCGCGGACGCGCGGCCGGTCGCGCCGATCATCCAGGTCACGATGAACTGCGCGAACCCACCGAAAATCGACACGCCGCCCGCATACGCGAGCGACAGCGCGGTCGCGCGCGTGCTCGTCGGAAACAGCTCGGCGAGCAGCACGCCGTTCGAGCCCGCGTTCACCGAATGCACGGCGGCGAGCACGCCGACGACCGTGCAGAGCATCGCGACCGACGGCCACGCGAGGATCAGCAGGAAACCCGGCAGCACCAGCACGGTCAGCAGCAGGCGCGTCCAGAACGCGACCGCGCGGCGCGAATAGCGGTCGGTCAGGATCCCGCCGATCGGCGACGCGACGAACATCACCGCGCCCGCGATGACGCCGCTCCACAGCGCGGTATCCATCGGCAGGTGCAGCGTCCTGATCGCGTACGTCGACATGTAATAGATGACGATGAAGTGCGCGGACGTGCCGCCGATCACGAGGCACAGCGCGGTCAGCACCGCGCGGCCGTCGCGGCGCAGCACGGTGCCGAGCGGCGCGCTCGCGCGCTTCGCGTTTTCCGCGCGCTCGCTTTCGCCGAAGCGCGAACGCAGATAGAGGCCGATCGGCGCGATCAGCACGCCGGCGAGAAACGGCACGCGCCAGCCCCACGACTGCAGCGCGCTGTCGCTCAGGTAGTGCGACAGCACGAAGCCGACCAGCGAGCCCGCGAGCGCGGCCGCACCCTGGCTCGCGAACTGCCAGCTCGTGTAGTACCCGCGCCGCCCCTGCGGCGCGCGCTCGGCGAGCATCGACGTCGACACGCCGACTTCGCCGCCCGCGGAGAAACCCTGAAGCAGGCGCGCGAGCACGACGAGCACCGGCGCGAGCATGCCGATCTGCGCGTAGGTCGGCATCAGGCCGATCATCGCGGTGCCGGCCGCCATCGACGCGAGCGTCAGGTTCATCGCCGGCACGCGCCCGAAGCGATCCGCGATCATGCCGATCACGACGCCGCCGATCGGCCGCGCGACGAAGCCGACGCCGAACGTGCCGACCGACAGCAGCAACTGCTGCTGCGCGGACGCCGCCGGAAAGAACAGCTTGCCGAGCAGCACCGCGAAGAAGCTGTAGACGGTCAGATCGAAGAACTCGAGACCGTTGCCGATCGTGATCGCGAAGATGAGCTGCCGGTTCGACGGCGCCGCGCGCGACGACACGCGGTGGCCGTACAGGGCTTCGGCCTGGGTTGCCTTCATGGGAACATGTCTCCGTAACTGTGCGTAGTGCGATGTTTTTTTGTCGATGGTCGATGCGTATGCATCGAAGTGCATCGCCAGCATAGGCAATCAAAATAAGCACGCGCCGCGACTTTTTTCGATCGCGATAACGTCCGGTTATCGCTGATGCCGAACGCGGCGGTGTAGCATACGAGCGTCCCCCCAACACGCCTTCGACACCTCATCGTTCGCCGTGAAATACCATCAGCTCCGGGCGTTAGCCGCCATTGCCGAACACGGCAGCCTGCGCGCCGCCGCGCGCTCGATCCATCTGTCCCAGCCCGCGCTGACGAAGGCGATGCGCGAGCTCGAGCAGGATCTCGGCGTGCCGCTCGTCGTGCGCAGCGCGCGCGGCGCGCAGCTCACGCGCTTCGGCGAAACGGTTTATGCGCGGGCAAAGCTGATCCTCGCCGAAATGCAGCGCGTGCGCGACGACGTGCAACAGTTGTCCGGCGGAATGGAAGGCAGCGTCGCATGCGCGCTGACGCCGCTGATGGCGCTCGGCTTCCTGCCGGGCGCGCTCGATGCGTTCAGAAAGCGGATGCCGAGCATCCGGCTCGACATCCGCGAAGGATTTCTCGATACCGCGCTGCCACGGCTGCGCGACGGCACGCTCGACTTCGTCGTCGCGGTGATCGATTCAGAGTACGAACCGTTCGAATTCACGTTCCGGCCGCTGTTGAAATCCGAGCTGATCCTCGTCACGCGCGCGAGCAACCCGCTGCACGCCGCCGGCTCGATCGCCGAGCTGCAGCACGCGCAGTGGGTGCTCAACACGTCGCCGGACAGCATCGGCCGGATGCTGCAGAAGTTCTTCGTCGCGCAGGGCTACCACGCGCCGGAGCCGATCGTCGAGTGCACGTCGTTTACGGCCGCGTTCTCGTTATCGGTCCATACGGATACGATCTCGTGCGTGCCCAAGGGCTTTCTCGACGTCGACTGGATCCGCGAGCGCATGGTCGAAATTCCGGTGCGCGAAGCGATTCCGGCGGTGTCGGTCGGCATCCTGACACGACGCGACGCACTGAACACGGCCGCGTGCGACTATCTGATCCACTGCTTCGTCGAAGCGGTGCGGCAGGACAGCAAGGCCGACCTGCTCTGGTCGTAGCGGCGCGGCCGCGTGCTTCGCGTGCGCCGCGTGCACCGCGTGCATTAAGCGCGCTTCAGGCGACCGCCATGTAATGCTTGACGAAGCGCTCGCTCTGGATGTCCCACGCGATCGGCGTGCCCTTCTCGATGAACCAGCCGTCGCCGGCCTTGTAGTGCACCGCCTCGCCGGTCGTGCGATTGAGCAGCGTACACTCGCCTTCGACGACCGTCGCATGCTCGCTGAACGGATAGACCATCTCGAACTTGCCCTTCGTGCAGGCGAAGTAGCCGGCGCTGACCGGCGACGTCGGCGTGCCGAAGTGCACGTGGCCGGATGCCTTCGCTTCGCCTTCCGTGATCGTCGAGCCGAGATCGGCGACCGTGCCCCACGAGTCGAGCTGCGGCAACGCCGCGCCTGCCTTGATGCTGTGCATAGAGTTCTCCTTGCGTTGAAAAATTGTCGAATCGCGCACGCTCAGCGGCGCCCCTTCCAGAAGCCGCTCAGCTGGTTCCACGCCTTGCCGCCCGTCGTCATCACCGCGCGCAGCCGGTCCTTCGCGAAAATGTTCACGTGCGGGATCGAGCTCAGCAGGTCGTAGCGCGTGGAGCCTTCGTTCATCCCCTCCGCGAGCACCTTGCAGACGATGTGGCTCGGCGTCACGCCGAAGCCCGCGTACGCCTGCACGTAGAACACGTTCGGCCGGCCGGTCAGCGTGCCGATCTGCGGGAACAGGTTCGCGCCGCAGCACAGCGGCCCGCCCCACGCCATGTCGATCTTCACGTCCTTCAGGTACGGGAACACCTTCAGCATCAGGTCGCGGTTCCACGCCTTCAGGTCGGACGGAATGTAGTCGACGAGCGCGGTCGCGCTGCCGAACAGCAGGCGGTTCTCGTTCGTCACGCGGTAGTAGTCGATGATCGGGCGGATGTCGCTGTACGCGCCGCGAATCGGGCTGATCCGCTCGATCAGTTCGTCGGGCAGCGGCTCCGTGCAGAGCTGGAACGCGTACGTGTTGACCGTGCGCTTGTAGATCTCCGGCTCGAGCCCGTTCAGGAAACCGTTGCACGCCCACAGCATCTTCTGCGCACGCACCGAGCCCATCGCGGTGCGCACGGTCACGCGCTCGCCGCCGTACTCGACGTCGACCACCGCGCTGTTCTCGAAGATCCGCGCGCCGTAGCCGGTCAGCGCCTTCGCCTCGCCGAGCAGCAGATTCAGCGAATGCACGTGCCCACCGCCCATGTGCAGCAGCGCGCTGCCGTACACGTCGGAGCCGACGACCTGCCGCACGTCGCCGCCGGTCAACAGGCGCACGTCGACGTCCGGATCGACCGCGCGGAAGCTCTTCTCCCATTCGCGCAGCGTGCTCTCCTGGCGCTTGTTGAAGCCGAGATACGCGTAGCCATTGCGGAAGTCCGCGTCGATCCCGTACTTCGCGATCCGGTCGCGGATGATGCCCGCGCCGAGGTTGCTGATCCGGAAGATTTCCTCGATCCCCTGCGGGCCAACGTGCTTCTCGATCGCATCGAGGTCGTGGCCGATGCCGGCCATGATCTGCCCGCCGTTGCGGCCAGTGCCGCCGTAGCCGAGATGGCGCCCTTCGAGCACGACGATGTTCGTGACCCCCTGCTCGGCCAGTTCGAGCGCGGTGTTGATCCCGGAGAAGCCGCCGCCGACCACGACGACGTCCGCGTCGATGTCAACGGCCAGCGCCGGGAACCGCAAGTCGTACTTCTTCGTTGCCGAGTAGTAGTTCAGTGAATCGAGCTTGTTCATTTCCACGATGAATTCCTGCCTGAGTGATGCGTACGATGCGTGCCTGATACGTGTCCGATGCGTGTCCGATGCGTGCCTGATTCGTGCCCGATGCGTTCAGAGCTTCGAGCTGCCGAGCCGGTCGAACGCGCGCGGATCGCGCCGCCTGAGCCGCGCGGCCGCGATCACGCCGACGATCGCGAACACGGGCAGCAGCGCGGTCAGCGCATACGACAGTCCCGCGCTCGCGCCGGTGAGCACCGGAAAGTTGACGACCGCGAGCACGAGCACCACGGCGAGCGCGACGCCCGCCACGAGCGGCAGCGCGCGCACGCGCCACGCGCCGTCTTCGCGCGTGCCGTGCCGGCCGAAGAAGCGGAACACCGCGGCCGACGACAGCGCCATCAGCGCGATGATGCAGAGCGTCGCGACGTTCGTGAGCCACGAGAACAGCGTGAGCACCGGGTCCGCATGCGCGGCGATGAACGCGACGACGACGACCGCCGCGATACCGCTCTGCCACAGCGAGCCGACGTGCGGGCTGCTGTGCGCCGGATGGGTGCGGCCGAGCGATGCCGGCAGCAGCCCTTCGCGGCCCGAAGCGAAGAAGTAGCGCGACGCGGAGTTATGGAACGCGAGCAGCCCCGCATACACGCTCGTGATGAACAGCACGCTCATCGCGGCGGTCAGCGTGCCGTTCGCGTAATGGTCGGACAACGAATAGAGGAACGTCGTCGGATCGGACAGCGCGGCGAGCGTCTTCACGATCTGCGCGCTGCCCGCGCCGATCACCATGCACCAGACCGAGAACGCGTAGAAGCCGCCGATCAGCAACACCGAGATATACGTCGCGAGCGGCACCGTGCGCTTCGGATCCTTCGCTTCCTCGCTGTAGATCGTCGTCGCCTCGAAGCCGATGAAGCTCGCGAAGCAGAACAGGAAGCCGATCGCCGGCGTGCCGCCGAGGAACACGCGCGGCGTGAACGACGACGCGTCGATTCCGTGTGCGCCGCCCGTCTTCAGGATCGCGACGTCGAGGATCAGCACGACCACGTACTCGCCCATCACGAGGATCGACAGCACCTTCGCGGACAGGTCGATCTGCCGGTAGCCGAGCACCGCGATGCTCGCCATCGCGACGAGCGAGCAGACCCACCACGGCACCGCGACACCCGCGTGCGCGCCGAGAAACCCGGACGCGACCGCGCCGAACATCCCGTACAGGCCGATCTGCATCGTGTTGTAGCCGAGCAGCGCGAGCAGCGCGGCGGCGCCACCGGCCGAGCCGCCGAGGCCGCGCGCGGTGAACGCGTAGAAGCCACCCGCGTTCGTGATGTGGCGCGCCATAGCGGTATAGCCGGCCGCGAACGCGAGCAGGATCACGACGGTCGCGACGAGCAGCGCGGGCGTGCCCGCGCCGTTGCCGAGCATGATCCCGATCGGGAAGCCGCCCGCGATCGCGACGAGCGGCCCCGCCGCCGAGATGACGAAGAAGACGATGAAGCCGAGGCCGAGCGCATCCTTGCGCAGCTCGGTCGACGGCGAGGGTTCTACCGCAACGTTCATGGGGCTCGCTCCAGTTCCGGTTTCCGGCAGGCGTTCTGACTGCCGTTCGCTTTGCGCGGCACGCGTTTCGTCGAAACGCGGCGTGCCTGTGCGAAGCCGATGCGTGCATCGTAGGGAGTCACAACGAAACACGGCAGCACGAATCGGCAACGTGTCGACGGGCGCGGGAAAACCCGGGTGCGCGGATGCCCGAATGCGCGACGGCATCGCGTGCGACGAGGGCGAAACGGGAACGGAGGAAAGGAAGGAGATGCGCGCCGCGCGGCTCAGCTCTTGCGCTGCGTCTGCGACGGCAGCTCGCCGAACAGGTCGCGATACTCGCGGGCGAAATAGCTCAGATGCGTGAAGCCCCAGTGCGCGGCCGCGTCGCCGATCAGCAGTTCGCCCGCGTTCGTCGAGCGCAATAGCTGACGCACCGCGTTCAGCCGGATCGAGCGCAGGTATTCGACGGGTGTCACGTTCGCGACGCGCTGAAAGCTTGTCTGCAGCGTGCGGCGGCTGCAGCGCAGATGCGTGCACAGATCGAGCACGGTCAACGGACGATCAGCGTGCTCCTGCACGAGGCGCTCGCAACGCCTGACGATGTCGCTGTACGTGCTGTGCGTGAGATCGCGCGTGCCGCCGGCCGCGCAGTCGAGCAGCCCGAGCAGCAGGCTCACGACCTCGTCCTGAAAGCGCACGGTGCCGGTGGGATCGGCGAAGCCGGCCGGATTCCGCTCGGCCGCGTCGAGAAAGAACGCGAGACGCGCGCGCAGGTCCGCGCCTCGCTCGCCGGCAATCGGCAGCACGTTGTGCCGAAGCTGGCGCACCGCGTCGTCGCCGACCGTGAGGCCGACGAGTTCCTCCATCGTGCCGGTCGGCAGGCTCACGCCGACGTAATGCATCGACTCGGGCGTATAGAGACGAAACTCCTCGTGCTCGCCGAGCGACATGATCGCGTAGCCGTCGACGAGCTGACCCTGAAACGTCCCCTGCATCGGCGCGTTCAGCGGCACCGCGAGCGACCAGAGCCCGTCCGGCGACACGCCCGCCTGCACGACGCGCCGGTTCGTCACTTCCCGGAAGAACTGGAAATCGGGGCCGTTCGCCTGAAACAGCGTGCACTCGAACCGGCCAGGCGTGATCTGACGGTAGATCTGCTCCCAGCCGTTGACCGCGTGCGACAGGTCGTGTGTGTCGGCCAGCGCAGCGACCCGAAATTCCATCTCCCTCTCCTGCGAAACGGTGTGCATCGGACGGGCATCGAACGTGCATCGCCCCCGGCCGGACGCCGGCCGATCGTTCGGATTCCAGCCCGCCGGAGCCGGAATGCCGCCGGAATACGAACGATCAGGATAACGGCAGCACCGCCGATGCACAATTCGGCCGAACGGCTGCCCGCCGACCTACGTTTCGCTTACATTGCGGTGCGCGCCGGCTCACGCGCCGTCAAAGCCCGCGGCGAGCGCCGACACGAGCGCGTCGAGCTGCTCGCGCTCGATCACGAGCGGCGGGGACAGGATGATCTTCGTGCCGACCGGCCGCACGAGCGCGCCGTGTGCGCGCGCGATCTCGGCGACGCGGTTCGCGTAGCCGTCGGTCGGATCGATCGGCTCCCGCGTTGCTTTATCCTTCACGAGATCGAGCGCGATCATCAGCCCCTTGCCGCGCACGTCGCCGACCGCCGCGTAGCGCCGCGCGAACGGCCGCAGCGATTCGAGCAGATAGTCGCCCTGCGTGGCCGCGCGGCTGGCGAGATCCTCGTCGACGACGATCTTCAGGTTCGCGATCGCCGCCGCGCACGCGACCGGATGGCCCGCATACGTGTAGCCGTGCATCAGCGCGCCGGCGAAGCTCGCGTTGTTCATGAACGCCTGCTCGATCCGCTCGTTGAACACCGTCGCGCCGAGCGGAATGTAGCCGGACGTGATCCCCTTCGCGAGGCACATGATGTCCGGCTTCACGCCCCAGCCGCGGCTGCCGAACAGGCTGCCCGAGCGGCCGAAGCCGGTGACGATCTCATCGGCGATCAGCAGCACGCCGTGCCGGTCGCACACCTCGCGGATCAGCGGCCAGTAGTTCGCCGGCGGCACGATCACGCCGCCCGCGCCCTGCACCGGCTCCGCGATGAACGCGGCGACCGTGTCCGGCCCCTGGAACACGATCTCGCGCTCGAGCATTTCCGCGCAGATCTGCCCGAGCTTCTCCGGATCGTCGGTGAACGGGTTGCGGTATAGCCACGGCGTTTCGACGTGAAAGCAGCCCGGCAGGTTCGGCTCGTAGCTGCGGCGGAACACCGTGTTGCCGTTCACCGACGCGCCGCCGAAGTGCGTGCCGTGATAGCCCTGCTTCAGCGAAATGAACTTCGTGCGATCGGCCTGGCCGAGCACCTTCCAGTACTGCCGCGCGAGCTTCAGCGCGGACTCGATCGCGTCCGAGCCGCCGGAACTGTAGATCACGCGCCGCATCCCTTCCGGCGCGAGCAACTCCATCAGCACGCGCGACAGCTCTTCCGCGCGCGGATGCGAGATGCCGTCGAACAGCTGGAAATATTCGAGCTCGTCGAGCTGACGGACGATCGCGTCCTTCACCTCGCGACGATTGTGGCCGATGTTCACGTTCCACAGTCCCGCAACGCCGTCGACGAGTTGCTTGCCCGCGTCGTCGAACACGTAACAGCCGTCGCCGCGCACGATGCGGATCGGCGTGCGCTGCTGCATCTCGGCCGGATGGATCATCGGGTGCCAGAATTTCGAGGTTTCGTTTTGCATGAGTCGTCTTCCGTGTATCGGGTCGATGAGAGGCTGCGGCGCGCGGCGTCAGTGCGCGATGCAGACCGACTTCGTCTCGGTGAAGCCTTCGATCGCGTGCTTGCCGAACTCGCGGCCGATGCCGGACTGCTTGTAGCCGCCGAACGGCATGCCCGGGTCGAGCGGCACGTGGCAGTTCACCCACACGGTGCCCGCGTCGATCTCCGGCACGAGGTTCATCACCGCGCGCAGGTCGTTGGTCCACAGGCTCGCGGCGAGGCCGTACGGCGTGTCGTTCGCGAGGCGCAGCGCGTCGGCCGGATCGTCGAACGGCACCAGCGCGAGCACCGGGCCGAACACTTCGTCGCGGATCAGCGCGGCGTCGTGCGGCACGTCGGCGATCACGGTCGGGCGCACGTAGTAGCCCGGCTCGTCGACGCGCGTGCCGCCCGCGAGGAAGCGCAGCCCGTCCGCCTTCGCGCGCGCGATGTGCGCCTCGACCTTGTCGCGGTGATGCGCGGACACGAGCGGGTTCACCTGCGCGGACGGATCGAGGCCCGGCCCGAGCGTCATCGCGTTCGCGACGTCGGCGAGCGCGCCGGCGATCTGCTGGTACTTGCTGCGGTGCACGTAGATGCGCGACACCGCCGCGCACACCTGCCCCTGGTTCAGGAAGCCGCCGGCAAGCGCGCCCTGCACCGCCTGGTCGACGTCGACGTCCGCAAGCATCACGGCCGGGTTCTTGCCGCCGAGCTCGAGCGAGAAGCGCGTCATGTTCTGCACCGCCGCCGCGCCGACGAGCTTGCCGGTCGGCGTCGAGCCCGTGAACGAGATCTTGTTCACGCGCGGATGCGACGCGAGCGCGGCGCCGCATTCGCGGCCGCCCGTCACCACGTTCACGACGCCGGCCGGAATGCCGGCCTCGATCGCGAGCTCGGCGAGGCGCAGCGCGGTTAGCGGCGTTTCCGGCGACGGCTTCAGCACGATCGTGCAGCCGGCCGCGAGCGCCGGCACGAGCTTCCACACCGCGATCATCAGCGGGAAATTCCACGGCACGATGCCGGCGACGACGCCCACCGGCTCCTTGCGCGTGAACGCGGTGTAGCGCGCGCCGGGCGGGAACGGGATCGACACGTCGAGCGTCTCGCCGGTGATCTTCGTCGCCCAGCCGGCCATGTAGCGCACGTACTCGACCGTCGCGCCGACCTCGATCGCGCGCGAGATGTTGATCGACTTGCCCTGGTTCAGCGTCTCGAGCTGCGCGAGCTCTTCCGCGTGCGCTTCGAGCACGTCCGCGAAGCGCAGCAGGATGCGCTCGCGGTCCGCCGGACGCAGCCCGCGCCACACGCGCGCGTCGAACGCGGCGCGCGCGCTCGCGACCGCGCGGTCGACGTCGGCCGCATCCGCATCGGGCACGCTCGCGAGGATCTCGCCGGTGGCCGGGTCGAACACGTCCTGGCGGCGCGGCGAATGCGCGGGCTGCGACGCGCCGTCGATGAACAGACCGTGCTCGCGGCGCACAAACGTACGGACGGCGTCGCTGACCGCGACCTTCGCATCTTGACTCATGGCTTTGCTCTCTCGGCTGACGGGTGCGCAACGCACCCACGGTTGGTCGATCCGATCGCGCAGCGTGCGCTGCCGATCGCGTCGGATCGACTCTAAGCGGCGCCGCGCGGCGGCGTTAGCGCAAATCGGCAGCGGCTGGGGGGTTGCGGGTAAACCTGTAACGCGCGGGGAGCAGCGCACGAGCGGGCGGGCGGCGTGGTTGGCGAGCGTGGGCGGTGCGCGTGGCCGGTGTCTGCCCGCTCGTCCACGGCTCACATTGCAGCAGCATCGGGGAAGCGGACGACGGCATCGCGCGCGCCGTCCGTCACAGGAACAGCGCGCCGATCAGCTCGGTGCGGCTCGACACGCCGAGCTTGCGGAAGATCCGCAGCAGATGGGTTTTCACGGTGGGCTGCGACAGGTCGAGCGCGCGCGCGATCTCCTTGTTCGACAGCCCGTCGCGCACGAGGCGCGCGATCTGCTGCTCGCGGTGCGTGAGACGCGCGCCGTCGGCCGCCGCGCGCAGCGGGCGCTCGTCGCGCAGCGCGGGCGTGAGCGCGGTCTCGAGCAGCGGCTGCACCGCGCGCGCGCGGGCGAGATCGTCGGCGGTGAACGGCTCCGCGGGCGCCATGCGCAGCAGCGAGAACGCGGCGGCCGGCCGCTCGCCGTCGCGCAGCAGCACCTCCATCACGTCGACCACCTGATACGCGTTCAGAAAGCGCTGCCAGTAGATCGAGCCGTCGCGCACGGTGGCCGGCAGCTCGCTGTCGAGCGTCAGCACGCTGCCGCGCTGCGCGGCGAAGCGCGACGGGTGCAGCGGATCGAGCCGGCAATAACGCTGCAGATACGTGCGGTGCATCGTCTCGGCCATTCCGTACAGCTCGAAGCCGGACGGCTCCTGATCGGCGCCGATCCAGTAGAACACCGTCGCCGACGGCCGGACGAGCTGCGCGAGCGCGCTGACGGCGGCGTCGAGCGCGGCCGGCGACGCGCTCGCGTGAGCGGCGGTGCCGCACGCGCGCGTGCGGGCCGCTTCGTTGCGGGCCGCTTCGTGCGCGGCTTCGGCAAATGGGGTCGACATCGTGGCCTCCCGCAAGGCATGCATTCCGGCCGATCGTACCGACGCGAAAAAACTGCCGGTAGCACGAATCGGCAATGCCTCGCCGGGCGACGGGCCGTGCGCGGCACCCGATGACGGCAGTCGCGGACAAGCTCGAATCACCGGGACACATCCACACGGGGTATACCCTGCACTTCATTTTATTGCCACGGTCTCAAATATATCCTAGATTATTGATACCCTGACATTTATCGACGAGGAGACACCGTGGCGAACGCGGACAAGGCAACAGTCACTGCGGGAATGCGTGGCGCAACCTGGGATGGCCGGCTCATGGCTCGCCCCTACCAGATGGTGCCGTATGCGCTTGAGACGGCGGACGGCCAGCGCACGCTCGGCTTTCTGTTCACCGCGACAGGCCGGGAAAAAACCGTCGTGTCGATCATGCACCCGAGGGAAATGGCGATCACGCACTACCTCGTACCCTTCGTGCTGGACGCCGGCTGCGCTTGCTGGGTGCAAGGGCCGCGCTCGATCGGCAACGACCTGCGGCTGGAGCACGAGATCGCACTGCTCGACGTCGCGGCCGGCATGTCGCACTTGCGCGACCTCGGCTACGAGCGGATCGTGCTCCTCGGCAACTCCGGCGGCGCGGGGCTCTACACGTTCTACAACCAGCAGGCGCTGACGCCGCCCGACATGCGGATCGCCAGGACGCCTGCCGGGCGCCCGACCAATCTGGGCGACGTGCCTATGCCCGCCGTCGATGGGCTGATCATGGTTTCGCCGCATCCCGGACAGGGCAAATTGCTGATGAGCGGGATCGACCCGTCGGTCACGGACGAGACCGATCCCATGCAGAGCGACGCGTCGCTCGATCCGTTCTCGAGCGCAAACGGCTTCGATGCCGAACGCGGCTGCGGGCGCTACTCGCCGGAATTCGTCGCCCGCTACCGCGCCGCTCAGGAGCAGCGGGTGGCCCGCATCGACGCCCATGCGCGCGCGCTGCTGCAACGCAAGCAGGAAGCGCGGGCGCGTGTGAAGGCCGGCACGGCCACCGCGCTCGATCGCCGGGTCGCGGCTCATGCGCCCATCTTCAACGTCTGGCGCACCGACGCGGACTTGCGCTCCTGGGACATCAGCCTCGATCCGTCCGACCGCAAAACAGGATCGCTGTGGGGCAAGGACCCGTTCGTTTCGAACTGGGGCAGCGTCGGTTTCGGCCGGGTGGTGACGCCCGAATCGTGGCTGTCCACCTGGTCCGGGCTGTCCTCCCATGCGTCGCTGGACAAGACGCTGCCGAGCGTCACCCAGCCGACCCTGCTGATCGAGTACACGGGCGACCAGTGCACGTTCCCATCGGACATCCGCGCGATCCACGCCGGGATTCCAAGCGCCGACAAGCGCCACATCCGCGTGCGCGGCAACCATCACGGCATGGCGTTGAGCCGGGACGAGGAACCCGGTCAGCGCGTCGCCGGGCGCCACATCGTCGAGTGGCTGCGCGAGACGATGGTCTAGGGCCACGCCCCATCGCCATCCACCACCACACCGTCACCACAGGTAGACAGACATGCAGCAGATCACCCGTGTGCGCCCTTCCCGGTTGCTGGAAGGCGTGCGCTATCCCGATGAAGACCGTCTGCGAAGCTACGTTGCAGCAGGCGTCCTGACGCATGAAACGCTGATCGGCGCGTTTCGCGCGGCGTTCCGGCTTCACGCCGACCGCCTGGCCCTGGCCGGCCCCGAGGGCCACTATACGTACGCGGAATTGGACGAAGCCACCGACCGGCTGGGCGCCGCGCTGCTGGCGCTCGGCATGCAGCCGCTCGACCGGGCGATCTTCCAGTGCGGCAACAGCAACGAACTGCTGATGACATTCTTCGCGTGCCTGAAGGCAGGGATCGTCCCGCTGTGCTCGCTTCAGTCCTTCCGCAAGCTGGAGATCGGCTATCTCGGCAACCTCTGCGGCGCGCGCCTGCATGTCGTGCAAGGCGACGACGCCAAATTCGACGACGTCGCGTTCGCCGAGTCCATGCAGGACGAAGTGGGCAGTCTCGAATTCATCCTGCAGGCCCGCGGAGAACGCCGCGGGCGAGCCGTGCTGCTGGCGGACCTGATTCGCGACATGCCGCTCGACACCGCCCGCGAGCACCTGGCGGCGGTCCGGCACGAGCCCTTTCAGGTGGCGGTTTTCCAGCTCTCGGGCGGCTCCACGGGCGTGCCGAAGATCATCCCCCGTTTTCAGAACGAGTACCTCTACAACATGCGCGCGGTGGCCGCACGGAACCGCTACACGCCGGAAGACGTGCTGTTCTTCCCGACGCCGTACATGCACAACCTCAACATGGGCTGCTTCTTCGGCCCGTTCCTGTTGACCGGCGCGACCGTGACCGTCTCGCCCGACCTGAGCGAGGCCAACCTGCAGGGACTGGTGCGCGACTACGCGCCGACGTGGTTGGGCGTCGCGGGGCCGATCCTCGCCCGCATCGCGCCGGAGCTGGCCAAGGCCGACGCGAACGCCAAGGCGCGCCGCAATTTCATCGCCCCGAAGAACGGCGCGAATCTCGAGCGCCTGACGGGCTCGCCGACATGGCACATCTTCGGGATGACCGAGGGCACCATCATGTTCACCGGGCCCGACGATGCGCCGGACCTCCGCGAGAGTTCGGTCGGGCGGCCGGTTTCGGCGTACGACGAGGTCAGGATCGTGCAACCGGGCACCGAAGACCCGGTGGCCGAAGGAGAAGCCGGCGAAGCGCTGTTTCGCGGACCGTACACCATTCGCGGCTATTACAAGTCGGAGAAAGAAGACGGCCAGCGCTTCACGCCGGACGGCTTCTACCGCTCGGGCGACCTGATGCGTTCGTGCACCGTCGAAGGCAAGCCCTATTACTTCTTCTGCGGCCGGATCAAGGACGTCGTCGACCGTGGCGGCGAGAAGATCAATGCCGAGGAGCTGGAAAACGTCATCAACCAGCACCCGCACGTACTCGCGTGCGCCGTGGTCGGCATGCCCGACAAGGTGTACGGCGAGCGGGTCTGTGCGTTCGTGATTCCGAAGTCCGGCGGCACGCAACTGAGCCTGCCGGTGTTGAACGCGTTTCTCGAGGAAACCGGCCTGGCCAAGTTCAAGTGGCCGGAGCGCCTCGAAGTGACCGCCGAATTCCCCCTCACTGCATCCGGCAAGCTCAGCAAGGCGTTGCTGCGCGAACGGATCATCCGGACGCTGGCCGCCGAAGTCGCCGCGCCCGCCGCGACCGAAGCATCCCAAGGAAACTGACATCATGACCGACGCCTCTCTCTCCTTCGCTGCCCCGGCACTCGAGCTGCACGGCGTGCATCACACCGCGCGCCCGACCTGGAAGCTCGCCGAGACCGTGCACTTCTACCGCGACCTGCTCGGCCTGCCGCTGGTGCACGCCATTTCGGCCAAGGGCTGGGGACCGGACGGGCACGCCGACTTCCTGCATTTCTTTTTCGACAGCGGCCTCGGCAGCACGATCGCCTTCTTCTACTACATCGGCACCGAGCGGCCGGACTGGCTGACCGTGCGCGAGCACTACCAGGACCGCGCGACCCATACCGCATGGCAGGTGCGCGACGAGGCGGAGCTGCTCGCCTGGCGCGGGCGCGCGGAATCCGCCGGCATTGCGGTGCGCTACCAGATCCGCCACGAGGTGATCGAGTCGATCTACTTCAACGATCCCAACGGCTACCCGATCGAGATCACCTGGCAAATGCGCCCGTTCACGGACGCGGACAAGACGGACGCCGCCCATACCATCGAGTCCGCCATCGAACTCGAACAGGCGCGGGAACACGGCACGGACTTCACGTCGATCGAGCCGGTGTGGCGGCACAAGGCCGCGCGCCTCGAACCGCAGCCGGTCGCGCCGGGCAAGGCGTCGGTCTACGTGCTCGACGTGCCGGAATTCGCGGCGCTGGCCGAGCTGGCCGACAGGAGCGAAGGCTGCACCGCGACCCGGCTCGGCAACGGCTACGTGCGCATCGACGGGAATCCCGACCTGCGTTTCGGGCGCAAGGCGCTCGGGTTCAAGCCGGCGGTCTGGTACGGCGCGCTGACCGGCGGTTTCCGCGGGACGATCCGGCAGTTCGACATGGATGCCCTCGTGATCACGGCGGGAGAGTCCGCATGAAAATCGCCATCATAGGGGGCGGGCCGTCCGGCCTGTTCCTCTCCATCCTCCTCAAGGAGCGCATGGCCGACGTCGACATCGACGTCTTCGAGCAGAACGCGGAAGATGCGACGTTCGGCTTCGGCGTGGTGCTGGCCGATACGGGCCTGTCGAATCTGCGCGCGGCGTCGCCCGCCGTGGTCGACGAGCTGGCGCGTGCGATGCGCTTCAACCATCAGCACTCGATCGTCTCTCACGAGCACCCGATCACGATGAAGCGCCCCGGCGCGGGGGGCGGCGCGATTCCTCGCATCCGCCTGCTGTCGATCCTGCAGGCGAGGGCGCGCGAACTCGGCGTGCGCATCGCGTTCAACCACCGCATCGACGACTTCGCGGCCATCGACGCCGACCTGATCGTCGGCGCCGACGGCGTGAACTCCAGGCTGCGCAGCGCCTACGAGACCGAGTTCGGCACCACGCGCCGTTCGCTGACGAATCACTTCGCCTGGTATGGCGTCGAGAAGCCGTTCGACGGACCGGCGCTGGTGTTCCGCAAGCACGAGGGCGGGTACTTCGTCGCGCACTACTACCCGTACTCCGAAACGATGAGCACGTTCGTGGCCGAGTGCGACCATGAGACGTGGCAGGACTTCGGCATGGATCGCATGCCGGACGACGCGCGCCGGGCGCTGTTCGAAACCGTGTTCGCGCCGGAGCTGGCGGGCTGCAGCCTCGTGTCGAACAACTCGGTGTGGCGCCAGTTCCCGGTCATCGTCAACGCGACGTGGCATGTCGGCAACAAGGTGCTGATCGGCGACGCGCTGACCAGCGCGCACTTCTCGATCGGCTCCGGCACCCGCATCGCGATGGAAGACGCGATGGCGCTCGCCGATGCGATCGTCACGCATCCGGACGACGTGCCGGCTGCATTGCAGCAATACGACGTCGAGCGCCGCCCCCAGAAAGCGAAGCTGATCAGCGCGTCCGAAGCTTCGTATATGTGGTACGAGCGCATCCGGGAATGGATGGAACTGCCGAGCGCGCACGAATTCGTGTTCCGCTTCATGACGCGTACCGGCCGCGTGAATCTCGAGCGCATGAAGCAGCAGTTTCCCGAGCTCATCGCGGAACTGTCCACGGGTGGCGTTCCCGAACTGACCGGGGAGAAGCCATGATGCACGCGACCGAGTACGTGGTCGGCGAACGCCCGTTCGTCGTGCGCCGAACCGTCCGCTGGGGGGATTGCGACCCGGCGGGCGTCGTCTACACCGGACGCTTCACGGACTATCTGCTGGGCGCCGTCGGACTCTTCACCGGCCACATCGCAGGAGGACGCCGCCTGGAAAGCGCATTCGGCGTCGGACTGCCGTGCCGCGCGATGCGATTCGAATTCATCGGCTCGCTGTGGCCCGACGACGTGATCGACATCACCTGCACGATCGACGGCATCCGCACACGCTCGTTCGACATCCGATGCATGGCGCGACGCCCGGACGGCGCGCCGGTCTTCGACGCGACGTTCTCGCCGATCTGCGTGCGCCTCGACGAGCGCATCGGCACGCCGATTCCCGACGCGCTGCGCGAAGCGCTCGGCGCCCATACGGCGAACGCCGCCGCCCATTGAAACCCGTCTATTCCACGATCATGCACTACAGAATTGGACAGATTGTTCCGAGCTCCAACGTCACCATGGAAGCCGAAGTGCCCGCGATCTTCGCCGGGCGCATGCGTGAACGTCCCGAGCGCTTCTCGTTTCATTCCAGCCGGGTGCGCATGCACCGCGTGGTGGCCGAAGAGCTGGAGCGGATGAACCGCGACATGGGGCGCTGCGCGCTGGAGCTCGCCGACGCGCGCGTCGACGTCATGAGCACGGCCTGCCTGGTCGCGACCATGTGCATGGGCACCGGCTACCACCGCAAGGCCATCGGCGAATTGAACGCCGTGCTGGAGGACGCGCCCTATCGGCCCGAGATCATGACCTCGGCCGGCGCGCTGGTCGAAGAGCTGAAAGACTTCGGCGCGCGCAGGATCTCGTTGCTCGCGCCCTACAGCGACGAACTGACCCGCACCGTCGTCGCTTATATCGAAGACGAAGGCATCGAGGTCAAGGATGCGATCAACTTTTCCATCCTCGACAACCTGGCCGTCGGCGCACGGAACCCGCTGCAGCTGCTCGACGACGTCAAGCGACTGGACGTGGCGGGGGTCGATACCGTCGTGCTGTCCGCCTGCGTGCAGATGCCGTCGCTCGCGGCGGTCGAGCGCGCACAGAGGATGCTGGGCATTCCGGTGACGTCGACGGCGGTGTGCACGGCACGGCAAATGATGCGCCGCCTGAACCTCGAGGCCGTGGCGCCGGAAGCCGGCGCCTATCTCGGCAGCCAGGCCGGACTCGACTGAAGCCGATACGTCCGCTTTCGATGCGAGCCGCTCGAAGAAGCGGCTGCGACAACCCAGGAGACAATCCATGCAGCGCCCCAATGATGTCTTGCCGGCCGCCGGCAAGTGGACCTATATCGCCGTCGTTTTCGGAGCCGCACTGGGCATGATGGTCGGCTACGCGCCCTTGTTCAACGCCACGGCGGGCGTGTTTGCCCGTCCATTGGCGGCCGAATTCGGGTGGGGACGATCCGAAGCCTCGCTGTCCTACGCCGCGTCGATGTTCGGCCTGGCGGTCGTCAGCCCGCTGATCGGCTCGCTCATGGACCGCTTCGGCATCCGGCGTGTCATCGCCATGTCGGCCGTGACGTTCGGTCTCGCCACGGCGGCGATGGCGTTGCAGAACGGCAGCAAGACCGGGTGGGTCGCCCTGTCGATCGTCATCGGCCTGTCCGGCGCCGCGACTTCGGTGCTGGGATATCTGTCCGTCCTGCCTCAATGGTTCGACCGTCGCCTGGGTCTGGCGCTGGGGATCGCCATGTGCGGACTCGGCGCGGGCACCGTGTTGATGCCCATGACCGCTCAATATCTCGTCTCGGCACATGGATGGCGCACTGCTTACGTGGCGTTGGGCGGCGGAACCGTCGTCTTCTCGCTCGTCGCGTGCGCCCTGTTGCAGGAACGTCCGCGCGCGGACCGTCTCGTGGCGGCCCAAGCGGCGCAGCATACCGACGGCGTCGCGCTCGGCGCCGCACTGCGCAGCTACAGACTCTGGGCGATCTGGCTGGTGTTCGTTCTCGCATCGGCTTCGACGCTTTCGCTGGGCCCGCATCTGCCCGCCATGTTCGCGGATCGCGGCTTCAGCGCAGCCGACGCCGCGCGCAGCGCATCGACCGTGGGCATCGGGCTCTTGATCGGTCGCCTCGTCACCGGCATCGCGCTCGATCGTGTTCACGCACCGTTCGTCGCTTGCGCGTTCTTCATCGGCGGCGCAATCGGCATCTTTCTTCTGCGCGGCGCCACCGACTACCCCACGCTGCTGATATCGACGGCGCTGATTGGCTTGACGATCGGCGCCGAGGGCGATCTGATCTCGTATCTCGTTCGCTCGTATTTCGGCCTGCGTTCGTTTGGCACCTTGTTCGGCATCGCGTTTTCCGGCTACGGATTCGGCGCGGTGGTCGGCCCGATCGGCCTGGGCGCCTGGTTCGACCGGCACGGCGACTATGGGCTGCCGCTTGTGGTGATGCCGTGCATGCTGCTCGCGGCGGGGCTGCTCGTGCTGTCCCTGGGAAGATACCGCCGTTCCGGCATTCAACCCGGCACGAGCGACCCGGTGACCCTGTCGGCGTGAGCGCGCCGGCGAGGCGAACGGGTAGAATTATCGCGGTCGCAATTTTGTGCACAACCTCGCCGGTTACCGCCACCTCCGTCCATGACAGCCGCTCGCAAGCCCGTTGCCGTTGCAGAGAAACCCAAGCATGCCCCTCGCGGGCGAGGACGCCCGCCCAGGAACGACTCGCCCATCGGGACCGAACCGACGCTCAGCCGGGCTGCCATTCTGCAGCATGCGATCGAACTGACGAAAACCGTGCCGCTGGACCAGATTTCGATGGTGCAGCTCGCCAAGGACTTCGGCGTGGCACCGGGGCTGATCCACTACTACCTGGGCGGCCGGGACAAGCTGGTGTCCGGCGTGCTGAACGCGTACTACCGGATGCGCATGGCCCGCGCCGAAAACCTGACGGGCGATTGGCGGCGCGACGTCGAACGCATTGCGCGGAACAGCTTCGAAGTCGCGATAGAGAACCCCGGCGTCAGCCTCTATGTCGCGTCTCACAACCGTTATCGCCTGTTTCAGGACGTCGAGCCCGGCGAGACCGACTACGGGATGGAGTTCTTCAACCTGATGACCTCCGCCATCATGCAGGGCGGCTTCACGGCGGACCAGGTGGCGCTCGCCTATCACCTGATCGCGCAGTATCTGGTGTCGACCAGCATGGCGGAGACGTCTCGCCAGTTGCCGGCCTACCATCAGGCGTTCATCGAGGAAAAGCTCGGCCAGGCGCCGGCCGCTCAATACCCCGGCGCGCGCTTCGTCAGCAAGGCGTTCTCGCACCTGTCGTCGGAGACCTCTTTCGAGGAAGGCCTGCGCATCACGCTCGACGGCATCGACGCGTGGCGTCAGGCCAGGAAGGGCAAGGCAAAGGCAGGCTGATCGCGGTCGCCGCCGCGCGCGCCTCGCGTGCGGCCGCTTGCGCCTGCTTGCGCCTGATCGCGCCCGCCTGCGCAAACAATCCCGCCTCGACAGGCGTTGCCTTCGCGGGTCGCGCTGTCATCCTTTTGCCCGATTCCGCGCGCCGCGCAAACCGACCTAGACTGGGGCACCTACATCGACAAGGAACGCACCGCATGTCTACGTCACGCACCATCCTGATCACCGGCGCCGGCACCGGCATCGGCGAAGCCTGCGCGAAGCGCTACGCGGCGAACGGCGACACCGTCGTGCTGATCGGCCGCCGCCGCGAGCCGCTCGAGCGCATCGCCGCGCAAACGGGCGGTATCGCGCTCGCCGCCGACGCCGCGAGCGCGGACGACTGGGCGCGCATCGTCGCGCGGCTCAAGGCCGACGGGCTCGGCATCGACGCGCTCGTCGCGTGCGCGGGCGGCCACGGGGTCGGCACCGCCACCGACATGACCGACACCGACTGGGCCGCCGCGATGCGCGCGAACCTCGACACCGCGTTCGTCAGCGCGCGCGCGTGCCTGCCGGGGCTGATCGCGCGGCGCGGGTCGATCGTGCTGGTCGCGTCGATCGCGTCGCTCGCGGCCGGGCCCGGCGTGTGCGGCTACACGACCGCGAAGCACGCGCTGATCGGCCTCACGCGCTCGCTCGCGCGCGACTACGGCCCGCACGGCGTGCGCGTGAACGCGGTGTGCCCGGGGTGGGTCCGCACGCCGATGGCCGACGCGGAGATGGAGCCGCTGATGGCGCATTACGACGAGTCGCTCGACGCCGCGTATGCGCGCGTGTGCCGCGACGTGCCGCTGCGGCGGCCGGGGGAAGCCGACGAGATCGCGTCGGTGTGCGCGTTCCTGACGTCGCCGGCCGCGTCGATCGTGACCGGCGCGGCGCTCGTCGCGGACGGCGGCTCGACGATCGTCGACGTGCCGACGATCGCGTTCGATCATATGTGAGGGAAAGGGCGCCCGGTGTAGGGGCGCCCGGCGCTGCGCATGCGGACGATGCTCAGCCTCGATTTTCGGACGCCCGCTTTTGCGGGCTCGCGTCCGTCATCCGTCCCGCTCGCCATCGCCGAGAAACGCCGTCTCGCCCGTCGAAGTCGATCCGGGCGCAATATCCTTTGTACGTCAGGTCGTCGATCACGGCCCGCCCCCTACCCCAGCACCGCCGTCGATTCCGGCAGCGTCGCGCCGCCGTCGACGACGATCGTCTGCCCGGTCACGTACGACGCCGCATCCGACGCGAGAAACAGCATCGCCGCCGCGATGTCGGACGGCTCGCCGAGGCGGCCGACCGGAATGGCGGCCGCGATGCGCGCGTTGTGCGCGGCGTCGCCGAGGTTGTCCATCGCCGGCGTGCGGATCATGCCCGGCTCGACGCCGTTGACCGTCACCCGCTCCTTCGCAAGCTCCAGCGCGGCCGCGCGGATGAACCCGTTCACGCCGGCCTTCGACGCCGCGTAGTGCGCGAGCCCCGGGTACGCGACGCGCGGGCCCGTCACCGATGACGTCGCCAGAATCCGCCCCCCACTCTGCCGCCGGAACGCCGGCAGCGCCGCCTGCGCGAGCCAGAACAGCGCGGCGAGGTTCACGTCGAGCGTGCGGCCGAGAATCTCGGGCGTGATCGCGTCGAACGGCGTCAGCGGAAAATACGCGGCGTTGTGGATCACCACGTCGAGCCGCCCGAACGCGGCCTCGACGCCGGCTACCAGCGCATCGATCTGCTCGCGCCGCGCGACGTCCGCCTGCCACGCGCGCGCGGTCGCGCCGGTCGCCGCGATCTGCCGCGCGGCCGCTTCCGCCGCGTCGAGCCGCAGGTCCGCGATCGCGACCGCCGCGCCGCGCGCGGCGAACGCGTCGGCGATACCGCGCCCGATCCCCTGCGCGCCGCCGGTGACCAGCACCGTGCGGCCCGCGAACTCGCGCTCGCGCGCGGGCAGCGTGGCGCCGCTCATTGCGGATGCCGCGTGACGTTCAGGATCTGCGCGACCGCGCCGACCGGGAAGTTCGACAGCGCGCCGAAGTTGCTGCCCTGATAGCCGAAGATCTTGCCGTCCGTCTTCATCCGCTCGAGATCGATCATCACCACGCCGAGCGTCGGCACGATCTTCTCGCACCAGACGAACAGCGTCAGCTTGTCGGCGATCCCGATCATGTAGCAGCGGTCGACGTCCGCGAGCCCCGCCTCGACGCCGGCCAGGCACTGCCACGTATAGAAGTTCTCGTTCAGGTAGATGTGCTCGTAGCGCTCGGTCGGGCTGTACGTGTACAGGTTGCGCATGCCGATCAGGTCGGCCGTCGGCGCGTGCAGCGGCATGCCGGCGCCGGCCGCGCCGCCCTGCGCGATCCGCCCGTGGCGGATCTGCGCGACGACGCCCGTCAGCGGCAGCCCGCGCTCGACGCGCGTGAACGCGTCGAGCCGCGCCTCGCTCTCCGTCGGCAGGCTGCCCGTGACCGACGTGACGAGCCCTTTCTTCACGTCCGCGACGACGCTCGTCGTCGCGGGCCGGGCGCCATCGCCGCCGCCGATGTAGTCGATGAAGTAGACGCCGTCGCGCACCGACGTCACGCGGCACGCGAACTCGCCCGCTTCGGTGCGCACGTTGCCGCTCGTGTCGAACGCGAGCGTCGCGCGCGCGCCGTCGGCGAATTCGAGGTCCAGCGTGCGGCCGTTCAGGTCGGCGACCGGCGTGAGGATGTTGCTGTCGGGGGCGAAGCCGTCGGCGAGCGCGCCGACCGGGATGAAAACGGGTTGCGATGACATGAGAGACGCTCCGGGGAGTCGGTGGACGAAACGCGCATCCGGCACGCGGCGCGTGCGCCGATGCGCAATGAGGCGACTTTACGGAGCGCGGCGGCGCGGCGGGATCGACCAGAAGGATGACAACGCGTCCGCCGCGCCGCACCAAGGCGCGTGGACGGTTGCCACGAACGCCGCGGACGTCGCGCGCGCTTCAGTCCGCCTTGGTCGGCCTTTCCGCCCAGGTCCGCCTCAATCGGCCTCAATCCGCCTCGAGCCCCGCGAGCAGCGCGTCGACCGCGCGATAGACCTCCCCGACGACGTCCGGCCCGACCGCGCGCTCGAGCGCGCGATACTGCGCCTCGAGATCCTTCGACAGCACGCGCACCAGATTCGCGCTCTTCTTCGTCAGCGACACGCGCACGCGCCGCTGGTCGTCCTCGAAGCGCTCCTTCGTGACCAGCGCGAGCGCCTCCATCCGCGCGAGCACGCCGGCCATGCTCGGGCTCGAGATCGTGCACAGATCGGAAATCTGCCGCGGCTCGAGCGGCCCGTTCTCGTCGAGCGCGCGGATCACGCGCCACTGCTGCTCGGTCAGCCCGTTCGCGGTCAGGATCGGCCGGAACCGCTCCATCATCTTCTCTCGCGCGCGCAGCAGCAGCATCGGCAGGTTGCGGTGAAGGAGGCGGTCGGCGGTGGAATCGGACATGGCAATCGGAAGGCGAATGAGCGCCGCATACCGGGGAAAACCCTCAACGGAAAAAACCCTCGGCGATGCGACGACCCTGTTGACCCGGAATCATATCAAGCGCAGAATCGCTAACATGTTAGTGTTTTTGCCCGACCCATTCGCGTCGGGCAAGTTTTTGTCCGACACGTTTCCAGTTTTCACCCGACAGGACCCCGGCTCATGTTCGCACTGGCTGACCACCTGCTCCACCTCGAAGGCGACCCGCTGCCGCGCGACGTCGACGCGCAGGCCGCAACCGCGCTGCTCGCGCACGGCGTCGCGTGCCGCGCGCCCGTCACGGGCGCGGTCTACGGCACGCTGCTCAACGATCGCGCCGCGCTCGACGCACTCGGCGACGCCATGCGCGACGCCCCGTACAAGGCGCCGCCGAAGGCACCGATCCTCTATCTGAAGCCGCGCAACACGCTCGCCGGGCACCGCGCGTGCGTGAATGTGCCGATCGATGTGGAAGGCGTCGAAGTCGGCGCGTCGCTCGGCATCGTGATCGGCCGCACCGCGACCCGCGTGCCGGCAGAGCATGCGCTCGACTACGTCGCCGGCTACACGATCGTCGCGGATCTCAGCATCCCGCATGCGAGCGTCTATCGTCCGTCGGTGCGCTTTCGCGCGCGCGACCGCTTCTGCGTGATCGGGCCCGCGCTCGTCGCGAAGCATCACGTGGCGAACCCGGACGACCTCGCGATCACCGTGCGGATCGACGGACAGCCAGCGTTCGAAGCGAGCACCGCGACGTCGGTGCGCGGCGTCGCGCAACTGCTCGCGGACGTGACCGACTTCATGACGCTCGCCGCCGGCGACGTGATCACGCTCGGCGTGCCGCACGGCGCGCCCGTCGTGCGCGCCGGCAACGAAGCGACGATCGCGATCGGCGATTTCGCGCCGCTTCGCGTGTCTTTCGTCGACGACGTCGAACAGCAAGGAGAACAACGATGATGCGCGGCCGCGTCGCCTATGCAGGCGCCATTCACGAAGCGTATCCGGAAGGCGGCCGCGTGCGGCTCGCCGATGGCCGGATTCGTCGGGAAGACGAAGTAGTCTGGCTCGCGCCGATCGACGTCGGCACGATCTTCGCGCTCGGCCTCAATTACGCGGATCACGCGAAGGAGCTGCAGTTCTCGAAGCAGGAAGAGCCGCTCGTGTTCCTGAAGGGGCCGGGCACGGTGCTCGGCCATCGCGGGCTCACGCGCCGCCCCGCCGACGTCACGTTCATGCACTACGAGTGCGAGCTCGCGGTCGTGATCGGCCGCGCCGCGCAGAACGTGAAGCGCGAGCACGCGATGGACCACGTCGCCGGCTACATGATCGCGAACGACTACGCGATCCGCGACTATCTCGAGAACTACTACCGCCCGAACCTGCGCGTGAAGAACCGCGACGGCGGCACCGTGCTCGGGCCGTGGTTCGTCGACGCGGCCGACGTGCCGGACGTCGCGAACCTGGGGCTGCGCACGTACGTGAACGGCACGCTGCGCCAGCGCGGCAACACGCGCGACCTCGTGACCGACGTGCCCGCGCTGATCGAATACCTGAGCGGCTTCATGACGCTCGCGCCGGGCGACGTGATCCTGACCGGCACGCCGGAGGGGGTCGTGAACGTCGACGCCGGCGACGAAGTGGTCTGCGAAATCGACGGCCTCGGCCGTCTCGTCAACGCAATCGCGTCGGATGCGGACTTCGGCCGCTAACGAACGCAAGCACGCAAGCACGAAAGAGGAACGACGATGCGCATCGAACATCTGATCAACGGCAAGCCGCGCGCCGGGCGCGACTACTTCGAGACCGTGAACCCGGCGAACCAGGAAGTGCTCGCCGAAGTCGCGCGCGGCGGCGCGGACGAAGTCGACGCGGCGGTCGCGGCCGCGAAGGACGCGTTCCCCGCATGGGCCGCCAAGACGCCGAAGGAGCGCGCGAAGCTGATCCGCAACCTCGGCGAGCTGATCACGAAGCACGTGCCGGATCTGTCGGAGACCGAAACGAACGACACCGGCCAGACGATCTCGCAGACGCGCAAGCAGCTCGTACCGCGCGCGGCCGACAACTTCCACTACTTCGCGGAAGTGTGCGCGCACGTCGACGGCCACACGTACCCGACCGACACGCACCTGAACTACACGCTGTTCCATCCGATCGGCGTGTGCGCGCTGATCTCGCCGTGGAACGTGCCGTTCATGACGGCGACGTGGAAGGTCGCGCCGTGTCTCGCGTTCGGCAACACCGCGGTGCTGAAGATGAGCGAGCTGTCGCCGCTCACCGCCGCGCGCCTCGGCGAGCTCGCGCTCGAAGCGGGCATCCCGGCGGGCGTGCTGAACGTCGTGCACGGCTACGGTCAGGAAACCGGCGAGCCGCTCGTCGCGCATCGCGACGTGCGCGCGGTGTCGTTCACCGGCTCGACCGCGACCGGCAACCGGATCGTGCAGGCGGCAGGCCTGAAAAAATTCTCGATGGAGCTCGGCGGCAAGTCGCCGTTCGTGATCTTCGACGACGCGGACTTCGAGCGCGCGCTCGACGCGGCCGTGTTCATGATCTTCTCGAACAACGGCGAGCGCTGCACGGCCGGCTCGCGCATTCTCGTGCAGAAGTCGATCTACGCGCGCTTCGCGGAGCGCTTCATCGAGCGCGCGAAGCGCCTGAAGGTCGGCGATCCGCTCGCCGACGACACGATCGTCGGCCCGATGATCAGCCGGGGCCATCTCGCGAAGGTGCAAAGCTACATCGAGCTCGGCCCGCAGGAAGGCGCGACGCTCGCGTGCGGCGGCCTCGACGCGCTCGACCTGCCCGCGTCGCTGCGCAACGGCAACTACGTCGCGCCGACCGTGTTCGTCGACGTCGACAACCGGATGCGGATCGCGCAGGAGGAAATCTTCGGACCGGTCGCGTGCCTGATTCCGTTCGACGACGAAGCCGACGCGATCCGGATCGCGAACGACATCGCGTACGGGCTGTCGAGCTACGTATGGACCGAGAGCACCGGCCGCGCACATCGCGTCGCCGCGGCGATCGAGGCCGGCATGTGCTTCGTGAACAGCCAGAACGTGCGCGACCTGCGCCAGCCGTTCGGCGGCACGAAGGCGTCGGGCGTCGGCCGCGAAGGCGGCACGTGGAGCTACGAGGTGTTCCTCGAGCCGAAGAACGTCTGCGTGTCGCTCGGCGCGCATCATATTCCGCAGTGGGGCCGCGTCTGAGCGGCGCCATCCAGACACGCTGAACACTCGGACATTCGGATAGCCGGACATTCTGAAACGGAGACGATCATGGGCGAACTCGCGCTCGTCGCGAAAATCACGCATGTGCCGTCGATGTTCCTGTCGGAACTCGACGGCCCGCGCAAGGGCACGCGTCAGGACGCGATCGACGGCCATCGCGAAATCGCGCGCCGCTGCAAGGCGCTCGGCGTCGACACGCTCGTCGTGTTCGACACGCACTGGCTCGTGAACGCGAACTATCACATCAACTGCGCGCCGCATTTCGAAGGAACGTACACGAGCAACGAGCTGCCCCACTTCATCGCGAACATGCCGTTCGACGCGCCCGGCAATCCGGTACTTGGGGCATTGCTCGCGAAGGCCTGCAACGAGCACGGCGTCGAGACGCTCGCGCACGACGCGACCACGCTCGCGCCCGAATACGGCACGCTCGTGCCGCTGCGCTACATGAACGCCGACCAGCACTTCAAGGTCGTGTCGGTGTCCGCGCTGTGCATGGCACACTATCTGAACGACAGCGCGCGGCTCGGCTGGGCGATGCGCCGGGCGGTCGAGGAGCATTACGACGGCAAGGTCGCGTTCCTCGCGAGCGGCAGCCTGAGTCATCGTTTCGCGCAGAACGGCCTCGCGCCCGAGTATGCGTTCAGGATCTGGAGCCCGCTGCTGGAGACGCTCGACCGGCAGGTGGTCGCGATGTGGGAGCGCGGCGACTGGAAGACGTTCTGCGAGATGCTGCCCGAATACGCGTCGAAGGGGCATGGCGAAGGCTTCATGCACGACACCGCGATGATGCTCGGCGCGCTCGGCTGGTCCGGCTACGACGGCCGCGCCGAGGTGCTGACGCCGTACTTCGGCGCGTCCGGCACCGGGCAGATCAACGCGGTGTTCCCGGTCACGCCGCAACGCGGCGAGGCGATTCCGGCGGCCGAAGCGTCGACCGCCCGACACTATCGCGCGTTTGCGCGCCTTTGAGCGCACCGTTGAGCACGCCCGGCACAAGGAGACTGCGATGCCGCATCTGACGATTCTCTACACACCCGACCTCGACCGCCCCGCCGCAGAAGGCGGCACCGACATCCGCGCGCTGTGCGCGACGCTCGCCGACACGATGCGCGCGCAGCGCGACGAAGCCGGCCAACCGGTGTTCCCGACCGGCGGCATCCGCGTGCTCGCGTACCCGGCCGCGCACTGCGCGATCGCCGACGGCGGCGCGGCCGGGCGCGCGGCCGGCGGCACCGGCGACTACGCGTTCGTCTACCTGAACCTGCGGATCGCGCGCGGACGCAGCGCGGCCGTGCATCAGGCGGTCGGGCGCGCGCTCGACGCATGCATCCAGGAACATTTCGCCGCGCTGCTCGCAAGCCGCCACATCGGCATCACGCTGCAGATCGACGAAGGCGCCGAGGTCTACAACTCGCGCACCAGTTCGCTGCACCCGCTCTTCACCCAAGGCTGACCCATGCTCGAGCAACACACGATCACCGCGCTGGCTCGCCAGCTCTACGACGCGCGCAAGACGCGCACGCAACTGCGTCATTTCTCGCAGCGGTTTCCGGAGATGACGATCGAGGACGGCTACGCGATCCAGCGCGAATGGGTGAAGCTCGAGCTCGCCGACGGCCGCACGATCAAGGGCCGCAAGATCGGGCTCACGTCGCGCGCGATGCAGCAGGCGAGCCAGATCACCGAGCCCGACTACGCGCCGCTGATGGACGACATGTTCTTCGACGCGGGCGGCGACATCCCGATCGAGCGCTTCATCGCGCCGCGCGTCGAGGTCGAGCTCGCGTTCATTCTGGAGAAACCGCTCGAAGGCCCCGGCGTGACGCTGTTCGACGTACTGTCCGCGACCGGCTACGTGGTGCCGGCGATCGAGATCATCGATTCGCGCATCGAGCAATTCGACCGCGACACGCGCGCGATGCGCAAGGTGTTCGACACGATCAGCGATTTCGCGGCGAACGCGGGCATCGTGCTCGGCGGGCGGCCGGTGAAGCCGATGGACGTCGATCTGCGCTGGGTCGGCGCGATGCTGCACAAGAACGGCGTGATCGAGGAGACCGGCCTCGCGGCCGCGGTGCTCAATCATCCGGCCACGGGCGTCGCCTGGCTCGCGAACAAGATCGCGCCGTACGGCGAACGGCTGAACGCGGGCGACGTCGTGCTCGCCGGGTCGTTCACGCGCCCGACGCCGGCCGCGGCCGGCGACGCGTTCCATGTCGACTACGGGCCGCTCGGGTCGGTCTCGTTCCGTTTCGTCTGAGGAGGCGCCTGTGATGCAGATTCCACCGAACACGTTCCGCGACGCGCTGCGCGCGGGGCACACGCAGATCGGCCTGTGGGTCGGCCTCGCCGATGCGAACGCGGCCGAGCTGCTCGCGCCGTGCGGCTTCGACTGGCTGCTGCTCGACGGCGAGCACGCGCCGAACGACGTGCGCAGCGTGCTCGACCAGCTTCGCGCGATCGCGCCGTATCCGGTGCAGCCGGTCGTGCGCCCGGTGCACGGCGACGTCGCGCTGATCAAGCAGTATCTCGACGTCGGCGCGCAAACCTTGCTCGTGCCGATGGTCGACACGCCCGAGCAGGCGGCGCTGATGGTGCGCGCGATGCGCTATCCGCCGGACGGGATACGCGGGATGGGCGCGGCGCTCGCGCGCGCGTCGCGCTGGAATCAGGTCGACGACTACGTGAATCGCGCAAACGGCGAGATGTGCCTGCTCGTGCAGGCCGAGACGACGATCGCGATGCAGAACCTCGCGCGGATCGCGGCGGTCGACGGCGTCGACGGCGTGTTCTTCGGGCCGGCCGATCTGTCCGCGTCGATGGGCTATCGCGGGCAGGCGAATCATCCGGACGTGCAGCGCGCGATTCTCGACGGGATCCGCACCGTGCGCGCGGCCGGCAAGGCCGCCGGCGTGCTGATGGCGAACCGGCAGGCCGCGCAGACGTATCTCGACGCCGGCGCGCAGTTCGTCGCGGTCGGCGTCGACACGTCGCTGCTCGTCAACGCGGCGACCGAACTCGCGCGCAGCTACGGGCGCACGCCGGAGCGCACACCGGGTGGCGGTGCGGCACCGTTGCCATCGTCGGGCAGTCCGTACTGACCCTCCCCCCCAAAAAAACGGCACGCGCGGGTGGGCGCCCGCACGTGCCGTTTCGTCCGTCGCTGGAGCGGACGCCCAAGCGCACGCCCGAGCGATCGTCAGTACTTGTACACCCCGTGCCCGGTCTTGCGGCCGAGCCGGCCCGCGGCGACGAGCTCGCGCAGCAGCGGGCACGCGCGATACTTCGAATCGCCGAAGTCCTTCAGGTACACATCCATCACCGACAGGCACACGTCGAGCCCGATCAGATCCGCGAGCGCGAGCGGCCCGATCGGATGGTTCGCGCCGAGCTTCATCCCGGCGTCGATGTCCTCGGCGGTCGCGCTCCCTTCGGCGAGCACGAAGAACGCTTCGTTGATCATCGGCACCAGGATCCGGTTCACGACGAAGCCCGGCGCGTTGCGCACGAGCACCGGCGTCTTGCCGAGCCGCTCGGCGAGCGCCTTCACGGCCGACGCGGTCGCTTCGCTCGTCTGCACCGCGCGGATCACCTCGACGAGCTGCAGCAGCGGCACCGGGTTGAAGAAGTGCATGCCGATGAAGCGCTCGGAGCGCTCGAGCACGGCCGCGAGCGCGGTGATCGAGATCGACGACGTGTTCGACGCGACGATCGCGTCCGCGCGCACGACCGACTCGATCTGCCGCAGGATCCGCAGCTTCAGGTCGACGTTCTCGGTCGCGGCCTCGATCGCGATGTCGACGTCCGCGAGCCGCGCGTAGTCGGTCGACGTGCTGATCCGCGCGAGCGCGGCGTCGCGCGTCGCCGCGTCGACCTTGCCCTTCTCGACGAGCTTCTCGAGGCTTTTGGACAGCGTCGCGACGCCCTTCTCGAGCGCGGCGTCCGTCACGTCGATCAGCACGACGTCGAGCCCCGCGACCGCCGCGACCTGCGCGATGCCGTTGCCCATCGTGCCCGCGCCGACGATGCCTACCGTACGAATGGTCATGTTCGATTCCTCCGTGCGGCCGTGTTACGCGATGTTCTCGAACACCGCGGCGATCCCCTGCCCGCCGCCGATACACATCGTGACGAGCGCGTAGCGACCGCCGATCCGCTTCAGCTCGTACAGCGCCTTCACGGTAATCAGCGCGCCGGTCGCGCCGATCGGGTGGCCGAGCGAGATGCCGGAGCCGTTCGGGTTCACCTTCGCCGGATCGAGGCCGAGCTCTTGCGTGACCGCGCACGCCTGCGCGGCGAACGCTTCGTTCGATTCGATCACGTCGAGATCGGCGGCCGTGATCCCCGCACGCTCGAGCGCGAGGCGCGACGCCGGCACCGGGCCGATCCCCATGTACGCCGGATCGACGCCTGCGTGCGCGTACGCCACGAGCCGCGCGAGCGGCTTCGCGCCGCGCTTCTCGGCCACGCCGCGCTCCATCAGCAGCACGGCCGCGGCCGCGTCGTTGATCCCCGACGCGTTGCCGGCCGTCACCGTGCCGTTCTCCTTCACGAACACCGGCTTGAGCTTCGAGAAATCGTCGAGGCTCGCGTCGTGGCGCACGTGCTCGTCGGTGTCGAACAGCACCTCGCCCTTCTTCGACTTGATCGCGATCGGCAGGATCTGGTCCTTGAAACGCCCTTCGGCGATCGCACGCGCCGCGCGGCGGTGCGATTCGAGCGCGAGCGCGTCCTGCGCGTCGCGCGAAATCCCGTACTTCGCCGCGACGTTCTCGGCGGTCACGCCCATGTGGATCGTCTGGAACGGATCGTGCAGCGCGCCGACCATCATGTCGACGAGCTTCGCATCGCCCATCCGCTGGCCGAAGCGCGCGGCCGGCACGCTGAACGGCGCGCGGGTCATGTTTTCCGCGCCGCCGCCGATCGCGATGTCGGCGTCGCCGAGCAGAATCGTCTGCGCGGCCGACACGATCGCCTGCAGGCCCGACCCGCACAGGCGGTTCACGGTCAGCGCCGGCGTGTGCTGCGCGACGCCGCCGTCGATCGCCGCGACGCGCGCGAGATACATGTCCTTCGGCTCGGTATGCACGACGTTGCCGAACACGACGTGGCCGACGTCGTCGCCCGCGACGTTCGCGCGCGACAGCACTTCACGTACGACCTTCGCGCCGAGCACCGTCGGCGAAAAATCCTTCAGGCTGCCACCGAAATCGCCGATCGCGGTACGGACCCCGCTTACCACCACCACTTCCTTCGCTGCATTGCTCATCGACTTGCTCCAGTTACGTTCGCGCGTGCACGCGCGCTTCTCAGACGTTACTTCTCAGACGTTACATCTCAGACGTTACATATTCGGATAATTCGGGCCACCACCGCCTTCCGGCGTGACCCACACGATGTTCTGCGTCGGATCCTTGATGTCGCAGGTCTTGCAGTGTACGCAGTTCTGCGCGTTGATGACCAGCCGGTCGCTGCCGTCGTCGTTCTTCACGAACTCGTACACCGCCGCCGGGCAGAACCGGCCTTCCGGCCCCGCGTACTGGTGCAGGTTCACGTTCACCGGCACGCTCGCGTCCTTCAGCGTCAGGTGCGCCGGCTGGTTCTCCTCGTGGTTCGTGTTCGAGATGAACACCGACGACAGCCGGTCGAACGTCAGCTTGCCGTCCGGTTTCGGATACTCGATCGGCTGACACATCGACGCCGGCTTCAGCATCTCGTGGTCCGCGTGCTGGTGGCGCAGCGTCCACGGCACGTTGCCGTTCATCAGCTTCTGCTCGATCCCGACCATCAGCGTGCCGAGATACAGCCCCTTGCTCATCCACTGCTTGAAGTTGCGCGAGCGGTACAGCTCCGTGTACAGCCACGACGTCTTGAACGCATCCGGATACGCGGCGAGCTCGTCGCTCTGGCGGCCCGCCTGCACCGCGTCGAACGCCGCGTCGGCGGCCAGCATCCCGGTCTTGATCGCCGCGTGCGAGCCCTTGATGCGCGCGGCGTTCAGGAACCCGGCGTCGTCACCAATCAGCGCGCCGCCCGGGAACACCGTCTTCGGCAGCGACATCAGCCCGCCGGCCGTCATCGCCCGCGCGCCGTACGACACGCGCTTGCCGCCTTCGAGGAAATGGCGGATCGCCGGGTGCGTCTTGTAGCGCTGGAATTCCTCGAACGGCGACAGGTACGGGTTCGAATACCCGAGCCCGACCACGAAGCCGACGACCACCTGGTTGTTGTCCATGTGGTACAGGAACGAGCCGCCGTACGTGTCCGGCTTCAGCGG
>NZ_JACBNX010000080.1 GCF_013403875.1 Burkholderia guangdongensis
CCGGAAGAAAAGGCGCGCGGCATCACGATCAACACGGCGCACGTCGAGTACGAGACGGCGAACCGTCACTACGCGCACGTCGACTGCCCGGGCCACGCCGACTACGTGAAGAACATGATCACGGGCGCCGCGCAGATGGATGGCGCGATCCTGGTGTGCTCGGCCGCTGACGGCCCGATGCCGCAAACGCGTGAGCACATCCTGCTGGCGCGTCAGGTCGGCGTGCCGTACATCATCGTGTTCCTGAACAAGTGCGACATGGTGGACGACGCGGAACTGCT
>NZ_JACBNX010000081.1 GCF_013403875.1 Burkholderia guangdongensis
GAATTTCGCTGATCGCGGCAACCGCCTTGTCTTCTTTCTTCCATTCACGCATACGGCGTTCGATCCCGGCGATCTGCTCGTCCAGTCTCGCCAACCCGTTCCACTGTTCACGCAACGTATCGATCAGTGCCGCCGGCAGATGCTCCGCGAGCCGGCCAAGTGCCGCCAGTATTTCCATGTCCAGTTTCGCTCGTCCCCGGCTCATCACCTCGCCGTATTCCGCCAGCAATCCACGCAGTCCGTTGCTCTGCATCGTGCGGAATTTCACCAACTGCTCGCGC
>NZ_JACBNX010000082.1 GCF_013403875.1 Burkholderia guangdongensis
AGCGGCATCACCATGAACGGCAGGTACGAATACACCATCCCGATGTACACCCCCGCGTCGCTGTGATACAGCCGCAGCGGCGAGTGGATCAGACCGATCGCCATCAGCGCGTGGTTCAAGAGGCCGTCGTCCTTCAGGATGCCGATCCACGCGTACACCCGGATCAGGAACGACGTCCAGAACGGCAGCATCACCGCCATCATCAGCACGTTGCGCCGCGCCGGCTCCGAGCGCGCGATGTAGTACGCCATCGGATAGCCGATCAGCAGGCACAGCACCGT
>NZ_JACBNX010000083.1 GCF_013403875.1 Burkholderia guangdongensis
GGCGGTGTGTACAAGACCCGGGAACGTATTCACCGCGGCATGCTGATCCGCGATTACTAGCGATTCCAGCTTCATGCACTCGAGTTGCAGAGTGCAATCCGGACTACGATCGGTTTTCTGGGATTGGCTCCACCTCGCGGCTTGGCAACCCTCTGTTCCGACCATTGTATGACGTGTGAAGCCCTACCCATAAGGGCCATGAGGACTTGACGTCATCCCCACCTTCCTCCGGTTTGTCACCGGCAGTCTCCTTAGAGTGCTCTTGCGTAGCAACTAAGGAC
>NZ_JACBNX010000084.1 GCF_013403875.1 Burkholderia guangdongensis
ATGGGGGGACCATCCTCCAAGGCTAAATACTCGTGATCGACCGATAGTGAACCAGTACCGTGAGGGAAAGGTGAAAAGAACCCCGGGAGGGGAGTGAAATAGATCCTGAAACCGCATGCATACAAACAGTCGGAGCCTCGCAAGGGGTGACGGCGTACCTTTTGTATAATGGGTCAGCGACTTACGTTCAGTAGCAAGCTTAACCGAATAGGGCAGGCGTAGCGAAAGCGAGTCCGAATAGGGCGTTCAGTTGCTGGGCGTAGACCCGAAACCAAGTGATC
>NZ_JACBNX010000085.1 GCF_013403875.1 Burkholderia guangdongensis
AGCGGCATCACCATGAACGGCAGGTACGAATACACCATCCCGATGTACACCCCCGCGTCGCTGTGATACAGCCGCAGCGGCGAGTGGATCAGACCGATCGCCATCAGCGCGTGGTTCAAGAGGCCGTCGTCCTTCAGGATCCCGATCCACGCGTACACCCGGATCAGGAACGACGTCCAGAACGGCAGCATCACCGCCATCATCAGCACGTTGCGCCGCGCCGGCTCCGAGCGCGCGATGTAGTACGCCATCGGATAGCCGATCAGCAGGCACAGCACCGT
>NZ_JACBNX010000086.1 GCF_013403875.1 Burkholderia guangdongensis
CCTTGGCGATCACAGGCGATGAAGGACGCGGTAGCCTGCGAAAAGCCCCGGGGAGCTGGCAAACAAGCTTTGATCCGGGGATGTCCGAATGGGGAAACCCACTCCTTCTGGAGTATCCATAGCTGAATACATAGGCTATGTGAAGCGAACGCGGTGAACTGAAACATCTAAGTAACCGCAGGAAAAGAAATCAACCGAGATTCCCAAAGTAGTGGCGAGCGAAATGGGAAGAGCCTGTACTCTTTATTTGTATTGTTAGCCGAACGCTCTGGAAAGTGCGG
>NZ_JACBNX010000087.1 GCF_013403875.1 Burkholderia guangdongensis
TCGGCGGCGATCCGGCTCAAGCAGCTGGCGGCCGAGAAAGGCACCGAGATCGGCGTGTGCGTGCTCGAGAAGGGCTCGGAGATCGGCGCGCACATCCTGTCCGGCGCGGTGATGGATCCGCGCGCGCTCACCGAGCTGATTCCGGACTGGAAAGCGCAAGGCGCGCCGCTCGAGGTCGACGTGACCGAGGACCGCTTCCTGTTCCTGACCGAATCGAGCGCGAAGCAGGTGCCGAACTGGGCGCTGCCGGACAACTTCAAGAACCACGGCAACTACGTGAT
>NZ_JACBNX010000088.1 GCF_013403875.1 Burkholderia guangdongensis
TCGGCGTCGAGATCTTCCCGGGCTTCCCGGCCGCCGAGATTCTGTACAACGACGACGGCTCGGTGAAAGGCGTCGCGACCGGCAACATGGGCGTCGGCAAGGACGGCGAGCCGACCGAGAACTTCCAGCTCGGCATGGAGTTGCACGCGAAGTACACGCTGTTCGCGGAAGGCTGCCGCGGGCATCTGGGCCGGCAGCTGATGGACAAGTTCAAGCTGAACGCGAACGCCGATCCGCAGGCGTACGGGATCGGCATCAAGGAGCTGTGGGAGATCGATCCG
>NZ_JACBNX010000089.1 GCF_013403875.1 Burkholderia guangdongensis
GGGATCAGCAGGCGCGGCGACACATATCTGCGCACGCTGCTGATTCACGGCGCGCGAAGCGTGTTGACCCACGTGAAAGAGCCCGGCGAGTGGGTCGAGCAGATGAAGAAGCGACGACCAACGAATGTCGTGATCGTCGCACTGGCCAACAAGATGGCACGGACGATCTGGGCGGTGCTCGCGCACGGCCGGCCGTATCGGAAGGACTACGTGAGCGTGAAGCCGGCATGAATTGAACGGCCCACGCGAGGTAGAAGATCAACGTTTAATACAGGGTGAAC
>NZ_JACBNX010000009.1 GCF_013403875.1 Burkholderia guangdongensis
GATTTCACATCGGTCTTAACAAACCGCCTGCGCACGCTTTACGCCCAGTAATTCCGATTAACGCTCGCACCCTACGTATTACCGCGGCTGCTGGCACGTAGTTAGCCGGTGCTTATTCTTCCGGTACCGTCATCCCCCCGGGGTATTAGCCCAAAGGATTTCTTTCCGGACAAAAGTGCTTTACAACCCGAAGGCCTTCTTCACACACGCGGCATTGCTGGATCAGGGTTTCCCCCATTGTCCAAAATTCCCCACTGCTGCCTCCCGTAGGAGTCTGGGCCGTGTCTCAGTCCCAGTGTGGCTGGTCGTCCTCTCAGACCAGCTACTGATCGTCGCCTTGGTAGGCCTTTACCCCACCAACTAGCTAATCAGCCATCGGCCAACCCTATAGCGCGAGGTCTTGCGATCCCCCGCTTTCATCCGTAGATCGTATGCGGTATTAATCCGGCTTTCGCCGGGCTATCCCCCACTACAGGACATGTTCCGATGTATTACTCACCCGTTCGCCACTCGCCACCAGGGTTGCCCCCGTGCTGCCGTTCGACTTGCATGTGTAAGGCATGCCGCCAGCGTTCAATCTGAGCCAGGATCAAACTCTTCAGTTCAAACCCTGTTACTGTTTTCGGTTCTCTCGAACCGGTCGCTCACTCAAAGCTGACAGGTCATATGAATTGCTTCATAAACCTGACTTACTTTTGTGTGAGACTCTTGATACTTTCGCTTACCTGCTCCACGGTTACCCGCGGCTCAGGTCTCGACGCCATCAAGCGCCCACACTTATCGGCTGTTCATTGTTAAAGAGCATATCTGTCAAGAACCGCGAAACTTGCTTCGTTTCGCCCTTCTCGGCAGCGCTGCGTTATCAGCAGCAGAGAAGCGAGATTATGATCAGTTTTCTGCATCTCGTCAACAACTTTTTTAACATCCCGTCGCTGACTGCCTGATCACTTCCACTTCCCCTTTCGCGCCGCGTTCGCCGTAGCGCGAAAGAGGCGTGATTGTAGGCACGTATTCGAAGATATGCAAGCGGTTCTGGGCACGAGCACGATCTTCCCGCCCACTCCGCCTCGCTTCATCAGTTCAATTCCTTGTCGTTGATCGTTCGGCCGCAAACGGAAGCGCTCGCGCGGCCGAAATGTGATTGGCCGCGACATAGCCGAATGTCATCGCCGGCCCGATCGTCGAGCCGGGGCCCGGATAGGTCTTGCCCATCACGGCCGCCGACGTATTGCCGAGCGCATAGAGGCCGTCGATCACCGAGCCGTCGGGCCGTAGCACGCGCGCATGCGCATCGGTGCGCAGCCCGCCTTTCGTGCCGATCTCGCCGGGGTCGATGCGCAGCGCATAGAACGGCGCACGCTCGATCGGTCCGAGACACGGATTGGGCTTCGACGACGAATCGCCGTAGTAGCGGTCGAACAGGTTGCCACCCTTGCCGAATTCGGTATCGATGCCGGTGGCCGCATAGCCGTTCATCTGCACGACGGTCTGCGCGAGCCCGTCGGCATTCACGCCGATCTTCGCAGCCAGTTCGGACAGCGTGTCGGCACGATAGATCACCGAGTCCAGCCAGCCGGCCGGGATCTTGCTGTCCGGCTGCACGCTGCCGGGCAACAGCACGCCGCACGGATAGCGCTTGCGGTATTCGGCGTCGAAGATCATCCACGCGGGCACATTGGCCTGAGTTCGTGCGTGATCCGCATACATCGCGTGGATCACGTCCGGATACGGCGCGGATTCGTTGACGAAGCGTCGCCCAAGCGCGTTGACCATCACGCAGCGCGGCGCCGAGCGCTCGACGAACAGCCCGCGCTGTTTTTCCTCGCCCGGCACGCGCACCGTCGGCACACCCCACACGAAATCCATCAGCGCGACGTCGGCGCCCAGCTCGAGCCCCGCGCGAATGCCGTCGCCCGTGTTGATCGGCGGCGCAGCGCTCCACTCGGCGCGCGTCGGCTTCGGCAAATACCGTTCGCGCATCGCCTGATTCGCTTCGAAGCCGCCGCAGGCGAGCACGACGCCATGCGTCGCGCGGATGCCGAACGGCTGCCCATGTCGCTCGACGACCACGCCGTTCACACGGCCGTCGTCAACGTGCAACGAGCGCATCGGCGTATCGAGCCAGAGTTCGATGCCGCGCTGCGTGAGCGCCGCCCGCAGGCTCGCGACCAGCGCGTTGCCAAGCGTCAGGCGCCGGTCGCGCGACGTGCGGCGGCGCCACCGGAAATCGGTCGCATAGCGCAGCATCAGACGCGCGGCGAGCCGCAGCCAGCCGCGCTCCTTCGCAAGTATCGTGTGCGCTTCGATCTGCGTCATCGCAATGCGCCCGCCGATCAGCGTGGCCGGCGACGGCGCGCGCAGCGTATCGAAGTGCTCGCCGAGGCGCACGGCGTCGAACGCCGCCGGCTCCATCGTCCGGTAGCCGGGCTTGCCGCCCTTGCGGTCCGGGTAGTAGTCGGGATAGCGCGGCACCGCATGGAAGCGGGTCTGCGCGTGCTCGGCGAGCCAGGCGACCATCTTCGGTCCGTTCTCGAGATACGCGTCGATGCGCGACGGATCGAAGTCCTCGCCGACGACGTCGCGCAGATACGTGATTGCTTCGTCATACGAATCATTTCCGCCGAGCGCGGCGATCTGATCGTTGCAGGGAATCCAGATGCCGCCGCCGGACACGGCGGTCGTGCCGCCATAAACGGCGCTTTTCTCGACGACCAGCACCGACAGGCCGTGGTCGTGCGCGCGCAGCGCCGCCGTCATCGCGCCCGCGCCGGAGCCGACCACCACCACGTCGTACGTAGCGTCCCCGACCGGGTCGCGTCGATCGCTGTGCATGAGGACTCCCCGGTCAGATCGTGGAAAGGCGGCTCGCCGCATCGGCCGGCACGTCGGCGCGCTTGCGCCAGCCCGTTTGAATCCGGTGAATGGGGTGCTTGCCTGCCAGCACGGCGGTATCGGCCATCGATCGTCTCCTTCAGTCAAAGCGGGCGAGATCCGGCGTCTACAGCCAGCCGCTGCCCGGAATGCACCGGACGGTGGGTTGGCCCCCGCCCGATGCTATGTCACAAACCAATTAAATTGTGACTCATAATGTCACAAAATTAATTTATGTGCCAACGTGTGAGAAAATCTCGCACGGTCGGATCCGATCGACGGATCGGCATACGCCGCGCGCCGCACGGCATCGAGGAAGGGTATGGATCGGCAATTGCGCTGGGGTGACGCCAGCAGAATGGACAGCGTCAATGACGGGCGAAACGCGATCCTGCGCGCAGCCCTCGACGCGATGATCGAACACGGGATCGACGGCCTGTCGATCGACGACGTCGCGTGCCGCGCGAACATTTCGCGGCGGACGCTGTACCGGTACTTCGGCACGAAGAAGGAACTGATCCAGGGCGTGATCAGCGTCGAGAACGCCGCGTTCTTCGACGAGATGCAGCGCAGCCTCGCCGAATTCGAGAATGACTTCGAGGTGTATTGCGAAGAATGCGTGTGCTTTGCGGTGCGCTACCGGGATCGCCATCACGGCGGGTTCCATCACAACTATCTGGCCACCAGCGTCTCCACCGAGGTATTCGGCTACATCGTCGAGAACATTGCGCCGATGTGGCGACGCGTGCTCGAGCAGCCTTACCGCCAGTACGTCGCCGCGCGCGGCGCGCCCATGCCGGCGCTGGACGACATCATCGCGCTGATCAGCCGGATCGGGCTCGCGTACTGTCTGATTCCCGCGGAAGAACAGGCGATGCGCGCGCAGATGCGGATTCTGTGTTTTTCGACGCCGGAAAAGAAAAAGCCCTGACGAGTCAGGGCTTTTTCTTTCACAACTTGGAGGCGCGAGCCGGAGTCGAACCGGCCTACACGGCTTTGCAGGCCGCTGCATAACCGCTTTGCTATCGCGCCAAAAGCGGACTGTGCGATCTTCGCGAAACTGCACGACGACGATCGACAGATTTGAATGAAGGCCAACGGCCTATCAAACAAAAAGGGAAGCGTTGCTTCCCCATTGTTTGGAGCGGGAGACGAGTCTCGAACTCGCGACCTCAACCTTGGCAAGGTTGCGCTCTACCAACTGAGCTACTCCCGCATTGTCCTGCTTGCGCAGCGTCCTGCCATCCAACCACAACACGCTGCCAGAAAAATCTGGAGCGGGAGACGAGTCTCGAACTCGCGACCTCAACCTTGGCAAGGTTGCGCTCTACCAACTGAGCTACTCCCGCGTGGTACTGCCTGCTGCTTCTGCCTTGCTTCGCTGCGTTGACTTTGTCGTGCAGCGGAGAAATGAGATTATGTAGAAGCTGAATCCGGGTGTCAAGCGTTTTTCGCGCCCTTTTTCCAAACTCCGTTCGGCGCGCGCGTCACGCGCCGCCGCGCTCGCGGATCTGCGGCCACGCGAGCTTCATGTAGTAGAGCATCGACCAGATCGTCAGCACCGCCGCGAGATAGATCAGCCACTCGCCCCACACGCGCGTGTCGATCGTCATGCCGCCCACCGGCAGCTGGCCGTAGTACAGCAGCATCGGGATCGCGACCATCTGGCACGCGGTCTTGAACTTGCCGAGCGAATTCACCGCGACACTCTTCGACGCGCCGATCTGCGCCATCCATTCGCGCAGCGCCGAGATCGCGATCTCGCGGCCGACGATCACGAGCGCGATCGCCGCGTCGAGCCGCGCGAGCTGCACGAGCACGAGCAGCGCGGCCGTGACCATCAGCTTGTCCGCGACCGGATCGAGGAACGCGCCGAACGACGACGTCTGGTTCCACTTGCGCGCGAGGAAGCCGTCGAACCAGTCGGTCAGCGCGGCCAGCACGAAGATCAGCGCGGCCGCGAGATTGCGGTGCGGGCCCTCCATCATCATGTCCGGCAGATAGAACACGCCGACGACGAGCGGAATCAGCACGATTCGCACCCATGTCAGAAAAATCGGGAAATTGAACGGCATGGCTTCCGGGACAAAGAAAGGATTCGCAATTGTGCCGTGTCGACCGCCCCGCCACAAGCCAGCGGGCCGGCCGGCACGGCGGCCGCGCGGCGCGCGTCAGTGCAGCTGCTTGTAGATCTGCTCGGCGAGCGCGCGCGAGATGCCATCGACGCTCGCGAGCTCGTCGACGCTCGCCGCGACGACCCCGCGCAACCCGCCGAAGCGCGCAAGCAGCCGCTGCCGCCGCTTCGCGCCGACGCCTTCGAGCTCCTCGAGCCGCGACGTCTGGCGCGTCTTCGCGCGTTTCGCGCGCATCCCGGTGATCGCGAAGCGGTGCGCCTCATCGCGGATCTGCGCGACGAGCATCAGCGCCGCGCTCTCCTTGCCGAGTTCGAGCGGCGTGCGGCCGTCCGCGAAGATCAGCGTCTCGAGCCCGACCTTGCGCCCCTCGCCCTTCGCGACGCCAACGAGCATCGAGCAGTCGAGCCCGAGCTCCGTGAACACCTGCCGCGCAATCTCGACCTGCCCCTTGCCGCCGTCGATCAGCACGATGTTCGGCAGCAGGCCCGCGGCCGCGGCTTCGCGCGTCGCTTCGCCGTCGATGCCGGCCGCGTCGTCGGCGGACGCGGCCTGCGCCGCCTGCTCGACCATCTTCTCGTAGCGGCGCGTCAGCACCTGGCGCATCGCCGCGTAATCGTCGCCGGGCGTGATGCCGGTAATGTTGTAGCGACGGTATTCGCCGGACTGCATCTTGTGGTGGTGATAGACGACGCACGACGCCTGCGTCGCCTCGCCCATCGTGTGACTGATGTCGAAGCACTCGATCCGCAGCGGCGCGAGATCGTCGCTCTCGAAGCTGAGCGTGTCCGCGAGCGCGCGCGTGCGCGCCTGCTGCGAACCCTGCTCGGACAACAGCCGCGCGAGCGCGAGCCGCGCATTCTGCTCGGCCATCGCGAGCCACGCGCGGCGCTGCCCCTGCGGCTGCCGCACGAGCGACACCTTGTGGCCGGCCTGCTCGGCGAGCAGCGCGAGCAGGTCGCGACTCGCGGGTGCGTGACTGACGACGAGCACCGGAGGCACGCGATTGCCGAGGTAATGCTGCGCGATGAACGCGTCGAGGACTTCGGCTTCGACCGACGTCGACTCGCGCGGCGCGTGAGTCGACGTGTCGACAGTGGCCTGGTCGGCGGGCTCGGTGGGCTCGGCCGACTCGCCGTCTTCGGCAAGCTCCACATCGTCGCCGATCCCGCCATCGACCAGCGTCAGCGCACTCTCGACATGCGTCGGAAAATACGCCTTGTCGCCGAGATGCCGGCCGCCGCGCACCATCGCGAGATTCACGCACACGCGTCCACCCTGCGCGACGACCGCGAGGATGTCGACGTCGCTGTCGCCGCCGACGTCGATCGCCTGCTGATGCAGCACGGTCGCGAGCGAGCTCATCTGGTTGCGCACCGCCGCCGCCTGCTCGAACTTCAGCTCCGCGGCGAACGCGTGCATCTTCTGCTCGAGCTCCTTCATCACTTCGGTCTGTCGACCAAGCAGGAAGCGCGCGGCATTCGACACGTCGCGCGCGTAGTCTTCGTCCGAGATCGCGCCGACGCACGGCGCGGTGCAGCGTCCGATCTGATGCAGCAGGCACGGCCGCGTGCGATTGTTGAACACCGAATCCTCGCAGGTCCGAAGCTGGAACACGCGCTGCAGGATCTGGATGCTCTCGCGCACCGCCCATGCGCTCGGAAACGGCCCGAAATACTGGTTCTTCTTGTCGACCGCACCGCGGTAATACGCCATCCGCGGAAAGCGGTGCGCGGTGAGTTTCAGGTACGGATACGACTTGTCGTCGCGAAACAGGATGTTGTAGCGCGGCGCGAGCGCCTTGATCAGATTGTTCTCGAGCAGCAGCGCTTCGGCCTCGGAGCGAGTGACGGTCGTCTCGAGCCGCGCGATCCGCGTGACCATCATCGCGATCCGCGGCGACAGCTGCGTCTTCGTGAAGTAACTCGACACGCGCTTCTTCAGGTCGCGCGCCTTGCCGACGTAGAGCACCGCGCCGCCCGCGTCGTAATAGCGGTAGACGCCGGGCAGATGCGGCAGCTGCGCGAGGATCTTCTTCGGTTCGAACGGGACGTCGGCGGGGACGTCGGGGGAATCTGCGGATGTCATGCGTGAACGGAGGCGGCGACGGGCGCGAACGGTCGATTAGAATCGCCAGTTTAGAGCATTCCATCCGCCCGCTCCGATGCCGCACGCCCGCCAGCACGCCCACCCGCACGCCCACCACCCAGCCGCTCCCCCGACCGAATCGCCGCTCGCGCCCGGCGAGCCGCTCGCCTGCGATATTTTCTGCGCGGTCGTCGACAACTTCGGCGACATCGGCGTCTGCTGGCGCGTCGCGCGCCAGCTCGCGCGCGAGCACGGCTGGCAGGTGCGGCTCTTCGTCGACGATCTGCACACGTTCGCGCGGCTCGCGCCCGGCGTGCAGCCCGACGCGATGCGGCAGACCGTCGACGGCATCGTGATCGAGCACTGGCACGCGCGGGTCGGCGATGCGATCGAGATCGCGGACGTCGTGATCGAGGCGTTTGCGTGCGAACTGCCGCCCGCGTATCTCGCGGCGATGGCGCGCCGCGCGCGGCGGCCGGTCTGGATCAATCTCGAATACCTGAGCGCGGAGGACTGGGTCGCGGACTTCCATCTGCGGCCGTCGCCGCATCCGCGCCACGCGCTCGTGAAGACGTTCTTCTTCCCCGGGCTGTCGGCCGGCACCGGCGGCGTGCCGAAGGAACGCGACCTCGACGCGCGCCGCGCCGCGTTCGAAGCCGACGCCGCCGCGCGCGAGGCCTGGTGGCGGCATGCGACCGGCGACGCACCGCCGCTGCCCGACGTGACGCTCGTCAGCCTGTTCGCGTACGAAAATCCGGCCGCGGGCGCCCTGCTCACGCAGTGGCGCGACGCGGCCGCGCCGGTCGTGCTGCTGGTGCCGGCGGGCCGCGTGTCGGGCGACGTCGCGCGCTTCTTCGGGGTCGAATCGTTCGGCGCGGGCGCCCGCGCGCGCATCGGCAACCTCACCGCGTACGGGCTCGCGTTCGTGCCGCAGCACGATTACGACGCGCTGCTGTGGGCCTGCGACCTGAACTTCGTGCGCGGCGAGGATTCGTTCGTCCGCGCGCAGTGGGCGCGCCGGCCATTCGTCTGGCAGATCTACCCGCAGGCCGACGACGCGCATCTGCCGAAGCTCGACGCCGCGCTCGCGCACCTGACGGCCGGCCTCGCGAGCGCGCCGCGCGACGCGCTCGCGCGCTTCTGGCACGCATGGAACGGCACCGGCACGCCGGACTGGGCCGACCTCTGGCAGCACCGCGCGGCGCTGTCGGCGAACTCGGCGGACTGGGCCGCGAAGCTCGCGACGGCCGGCGATCTCGCCGGAAATCTGGCGGACTATGCAAAATCTCAGTTAAAATAAGCGGTTATCCGACGGCAGACCACGCAAGCGCGCTCGCTTTTGGCGCCAAGGGAACCCTGCGGGGCCCGCTCCCGGGCGCCTGCCGAAACGAACCCGCTTGCGACGTCCGCCGTTGCGCAACGCTCAGGCACTTTTTATTTGTACAGGACAGTTTTTATGAAAACCGCACAGGAACTCCGCGTAGGTAACGTCGTGATGGTCGGCAGCGACGCTTGGGTCATCTCGAAGACCGAATACAACAAGTCGGGCCGCAACGCCGCCGTCGTCAAGATGAAGCTGAAGAACCTGCTGACGAACTCGGGCCAGGAATCGGTCTACAAGGCCGACGACAAGTTCGACGTCGTCGTGCTCGACCGCAAGGAAGTCACGTACTCGTACTTCGCCGACCCGATGTACGTGTTCATGGACGCCGACTACAACCAGTTCGAAGTCGAAGCGGAAATGATGGGCGACGCGCTCAACTACCTCGAAGACGGGATGGCCTGCGAAGTCGTGTTCTACAACGAGAAGGCGATCTCGGTCGAACTGCCGACGGTCCTCGTTCGCGAAATCACGTACACGGAACCGGCCGTCAAGGGCGACACGTCGTCGGGCAAGGTGCTGAAGAACGCGAAGCTCTCGACCGGTTTCGAACTGCAGGTGCCGCTCTTCTGCAACACCGGCGACAAGATCGAAATCGATACGCGCACGAACGAATACCGCAGCCGCGCCTGATTGCCGCGCGCCTTCGGAACAGAAAAAGCGCCCTGCGGGGCGCTTTTTGTTTATGCGCGCAAATCGGCCGCCGTGGCCCTGCGCGCGGCCGATCGCCGGCCCGAGAAAACCGCAAGACGAAATCCACCGCGAAAGATATTCAATTTGTATCTTCGGTAACTGTTTTATAGCGCTGGAGAAATAATGTGCTCCGATGGTGCGTCGGAGCATAAAATCATCATTCGATTCAGTTGAGGCGACGCCTTCGGCCGATGGCCCGTCTCTCCGATTACAAGCCAAGCGCACCATGCCTCATGCCCTGATTGTCGAAGACGATCCCAATAGCCTGTCGGGTCTCACCGCCCTGCTCGCCGCCGACGGTTTCTCGGTCGACACGGCAACCTCGCTCGCCGAAGCGCGCGCGGCGCTCGGACGCTCGATCCCCGACGTCGTGCTCGTCGACCTGAACCTTCCGGACGGCAGCGGTTTCGATCTGCTCCAGCATCTTCCGCAGCAGCAGCCGAACGGCTCGCTGCCCGTCATCGTGTTGACCGGCAACGCGACGGTCGAAAGCGCGATCGAAGGATTGCGCCACGGGATCTGGGATTACCTGCTCAAGCCGATCAACATTCCGCGCCTGCGCAGCCTGCTCGCGCGCATTCCGCGCCCGTACGAGCTGATCGAGGAGGTGCAGGCGCTGCGCGCGACGCTGCGGCGTCTCGGCCGCTTCGGCGCGCTCGTCGGCCGCAGCGACGCGATGCAGCACGTGTACGACATGATCGAGCACAACGCGCGCACCGAGACGGCCGTGCTGTTCTCGGGCGAACCCGGCACCGGCAAGAAACTCGCCGCGCGCACGCTGCACGACCTGAGCCGGCGCCGCAAGGGCCCGTTCGTCACGTGCGACTGCCGATTGCTCGCGCACGCGGGGCGCGTCGACAGCGTGCTGTTCGGCCACGAGCGCGGCGCGTTCGATGGCGCCGAGCGGCGCGAAGCCGGCCTGTTCGAGCAGGCGAGCGGCGGCACGCTGTTCCTCGACGAGATCACCGCGCTACCGCTTGCGCTGCAGGAAGCGCTGCTGCACGCGCTCGATTCGCAGAACTTCATGCGTGTCGGCGGCACGAGCTCGATCTCGAGCGATTTCCGGCTGATCGCGTCGACGCGCCGCGCAGCGCGCGACGCGGTCGCGCACGGCGCGCTGCGTGAAGATCTGTGGATGCGGCTGGACGCCGCGTCGATCACGTTGCCGCCGCTGCGCGAGCGCGACGGCGACGCGCTCGTCCTCGCGGATGCGCTGATCGACGAGCTGAACCGCGAAGCACGCGCGCTCGGTCGCGGCACGACCGACAAGCGCGCGGCATCCGGCTTCGTGCGCGAATGCTTTACGTACGAATGGCCGGGCAACGTGCGCGAGCTGCAGGAGCGCGTGCGCGCCGCATACGACGCGTCCGGTGATTTCATCGACACGCTGCGCGCGGGCGAAATCGGCTTCGCGACCGGCGGCGCCGCACTGAACGACAGCAGCGTGCAGATCAAGGTCGGCACGCCGCTCGCGGACGTCGAGGATCTGCTGATCCGCGCTACGCTCGACGCGGTCGGCGGCACGCGCCACCGCGCGGCGACGCTGCTCGGCATCAGCCCGAAGACGCTCTACAACAAGCTGCAGCGAATGAAGGTGGACTGACGCCACCTGGCCCGCGCGAACGCGGCCCGCTCGGGCCGCCGCGCGCGGACATCGCCCGGCCGCCCGACGGCGCTCAGCCGAGCGCTTCGTTCAGCAGCGCCTTGGCGCGCAGATAGTCGGGCTGCGCGATCAGCTTGTCCCACTTCGGCGCGTTGCCGCGCGCGCGCATCCGTTTCAGGCGCCGCGCGGACGCCGGCGATGGCTTCGTCTTCAGCGCATTCAGCACCTCTTCCGCCGCTTCCGGCTGATTGCAGACGAGCACCATGTCGCAGCCGGCCGACAGCGCCGCGTCGGCGGCTTCGGCCAGCGTGCCGCCCTCGCGCGCGGCCTCCATCGACAGATCGTCGCTGAAGATCGCGCCGGTGAAGCCGAGCCGCTCGCGCAGAATCCGCTGCAGCCAGATTGGCGAGAAACCCGCCGGGCGGTCATCGACCTGCGTATAGATCACGTGCGCCGGAATCACCGCCGCGAGCGACAGCCCGAGCCAGTCGTACGGCGCGACGTCGTGCGCGAGGATCTCGTCGAGTGGCCGGTCATCGGTCGGCAGCGCAACGTGCGAATCGGCTTCCGCGAAACCGTGACCGGGAAAATGCTTGCCGCAGTTCGCCATCCCCGCGAGCGCAAGCCCGTGATTGAGGCTCTTCGCGAGCAGCGCGACGACGCGCGGATCGCGATGGAACGCGCGATCGCCGATCACCTTTGAATGCCCGTAATCGAGATCGAGCACCGGCGTGAAGCTCATGTCGATGCCGCACGCGCGCAGTTCGGCCGCGAGCACGTAGCCGACCGCGGTCGCGACCGTCGTCGCGGCGAGCACGTCCGCGTCCCACAGCTCGCCGAGCCGGCGCATCGCGGGCAGCACCGTGAAGCCGTCGGTGCGGAAGCGCTGCACGCGCCCGCCTTCGTGATCGACCGCGATCAGCAGGTCATCACGAACCATGCGGATCGCGTCGGTCAGCGCGACGAGCTGCGCGCGATTCTGGAAGTGGCGGGCGAACAGGATCACGCCGCCGGTGTTCGGATGCGCGAGACGCCGCGCATCGGCACGCGTCAGGGTCGTGCCGACGACGTCGAGCATGACCGGGCCGAGAGTCTGTTTCATCGAAGCTGGATTCCGTCGGAGAAAGTGTCAGGAAGCGGGCGCGCCGCCGGTCTCGGCAACCACGAACGACACCGCGTAGTCGCGCTCGTCGCTGACCGTCACCCGCGCGGTGATTCCGCGCGCGGCAAGCCAGTCGGCAAGCTCGCCCGACGCGACGACGTACGGCTCGCCGCTCGGCGCGTTGAGAATCTGCAGCGCGCGCCACGTCATCGGCCAGCGCATCCCGAGGCCGATCGCCTTCGAGAACGCCTCCTTCGCGGAGAAGCGCGTCGCGAGAAACGCGATGCCGCGCACCTCGGAGCGCGCGCGTCGCGCATGGAAGACCCGCAGCTCGTCCGCGCCGAGCACCTTGTCGGCGAAGCGGCCGCCCGTGCGCTCGAGCACCGCCGCGATGCGGCTCACCTGGACGATGTCGGTGCCGATTCCGTAGATCATGTCAACGTGCGCCATGCAGCGCGGCGACGCGCGCGGCGACCATGATCGCCTTCATCTCGCGCACCGCGTTGTCCCAGCCCGCGAAGATCGCATGCGCGACGATCGCGTGGCCGATGTTCAGCTCGACGATCCCGTCGATCGCCGCGATCTGCTGCACGTTCGTGTAATGCAGGCCATGCCCCGCATTGACCTTCAGGCCGAGTTGCGCGCCCGTGCTCACGCTCGCGACGATCCGCTCGTATTCGCGCTGCTGCTCGGCCTCGTCGTGCGCGTCCGCGTAGCGGCCCGTGTGCAGCTCGATCACCGGCGCGCCCGCTTCGTGCGCGGCGCGGATCTGCGTGTCGTCCGGATCGATGAACAGCGACACGCGCACGCCGGCATCCGCCAGTTGCTTGCACGCGGCGCGCACCGCTTCGAAGCGGCCCGCGACGTCGAGGCCGCCCTCGGTCGTCAGCTCCTCGCGCTTCTCGGGCACGAGGCACACGTCGTGCGGACGCACGTCGCACGCGATGTCCAGCATCTCGGCCGTCACCGCGCATTCGAGGTTCATCCGCGTCTTCAGCAGCGGGCGCAGCTTGCGCACGTCCGCGTCGACGATGTGCCGGCGATCCTCGCGCAGGTGCAGCGTGATCGCGTCGGCGCCCGCCTCCTCGGCGGCGAGCGCCGCGCGGATCGGGTCCGGATAGGTCGTGCCGCGCGCGTTGCGCAGCGTCGCGACGTGGTCGATGTTGATGCCGAGATCGATGGCGTTCGGGGAGGTCAGGAAGAAGCTCATAGATTTTGCAGGTCGATCAGAATCTGGCGCGTCGCGAGCGGCGTGCCGCCGAGGTAGGTGTTCAGCAGAAAGCGCATCAGCGTCTTGCTTTGCGCGACGGTCTGCACCCGATGGTAATCGTCGCGCTCCATGTCGAGCAATGTCTGGCCCGCGACGACCGGCCAGTGCGACGGCACGTCGTCGTCGGCTTCGCGCACGCCGCGCTCGGGATCGAACACGTAGCGCCGGTCGGGCTCGACCGCGCGGCGCGCGACGGTCCGGTCGAGCGCGAGCGCGTAGCCGGTCTCGCGCAGCAGCACGCGCTCGAACGAGCGCAGCACCTGCACCGCCGGCTCGCCGTGCGCGAGACGCGCGAGCGTGACGACGTAATGCTCGAACAGCGGTGGCTGCGGATCCTCGCGCGCGCAGAATTTCACGAGCAGCTCGTTCACGTAGAAGCCGCACAGCAACGCGTCGCCCGCGAGCGGCAGCATCCCGCCGACCCATTCGGCGCCGGTCAGCGTGCGCACCTCGGACTTGCCGGACCACGACAGCAGCAACGGCTGGAACGTCTGCAGCACGCCGCGCAGTGCGGAATGCGGGCGCTTCGCGCCTTTCGCGACGAGCGCGAGCCGGCCGTGATCGCGCGTCAGCACGTCGATCACGAGGCTCGTTTCACGATAGGGATAACTGTGCAGCACGTACGCCGGCTGCTCGGCGATGCGGGTGCCGGCCGTGCGGAGCGCCGGCGCGCTCGCGCGGCGCGCCTTCTTCGGCGGCGATTGGGGCGACCGGGCCGGCGGCTCGCCCGCGTCGGGCTCGGCCTGGCCGGCTTCGGCGGATTCAGCGACTTCGGCGGAGATCATCCACGCGTCATTCGTACCCATAGGCACGAAGCCCCGCTTCGTTGTCGGCCCACCCGCTCTTCACCTTCACGAAGGTCTCGAGATAGACGGGGCCGTCGAACAGCTTCTCCATGTCCATCCGCGCCTCGGTGCTGATCTGCTTGAGCTTCGCGCCCTTCTTGCCGATCACCATCGCCTTGTGCATGTCGCGCTCGACGAGGATCGTCGCGAAGATCCGCTTCAGACGCCCCTCCTCCTCGAACTTGTCGATCACGACGGTGCTCGTGTACGGCAGCTCGTCACCGGTCCAGCGGAACACCTTCTCGCGCAGGATCTCGGCCGCGAGGAAGCGCGAGCTGCGGTCGGTCAGATCATCCTCGCCGTAGATCGGCTCGCCCGCGGGCAGATACGGCTTCACCGTATCGAGCAGCCGCACGATGTCGTCCGGCTGCTTCGCGGATAGCGGCACGATCTCGTTGAATTCGCGCAGCGCGCTGATCTTCTGCATGAACGGATACAGCGTCGTCTTGTCGGCGACGCGGTCGAGCTTGTTCGCGATCAGCAGCGTCGGCACGCCGGGCGGGATCAGGTCGAGCACCTTCTGGTCGTCGGGCCCGAAGCGGCCGGCCTCGATCACGAACAGGATCGCGTCGACCGACGTCAGCGTCGACGTGACCGCGCGGTTCAGCGAGCGGTTCAGCGCGGTGCTGTGGCGCGTCTGGAAGCCGGGCGTGTCGACGAAGATGTACTGCGCGTCCTCGGTCGTGTTGATGCCGGTGATCCGGTGGCGGGTCGTCTGCGCCTTGCGCGACGTGATGCTGATCTTCTGGCCGACGAGCGCGTTCATCAGCGTCGACTTGCCGACGTTCGGCCGGCCGACGATCGCGATCATGCCGCAGCGGAATCCAGTGGGAGCGGTATCGTTCATATCGAGTGTGCTGCAGGTTCGGGACCGGCCGCGGGCCGCGCGGCGCGATGCATGATGGGCAATTCAGTGGTCGGCATCGGCGATCCGCGCGGGCGCGGCGGCCAGATCCGGCTCGGCGGGCAGCGCGTCCGGCCCGGGCGACACGTCACGCGCGCGCGGCGCGGCGCGCGCGGCCACCACCGTGCGCTCCTTACGCTCCGGCGTGCGCAGATCGAGCGCTTCCTGCACGCCCTTCACGCCCGGCACGATCTCCGGCTCCACGCGCTTCGCGGCGCGCGCGCCCTTCGACCGTTTCGGCTTCGCGGCCAGCATCGGCGCGGCGGCCATCACCTCGTCGAGCGCCTTCTTCGCGGCGGCCTGCTCGGCCGCGCGGCGGCTCGCGCCGGACCCCGACACCTTCACGTCGAGCTTCGGCACCGTGCATTCGACTTCGAACTGCTGATTGTGCGCCGCACCATGCGTCGCGACGACCGTATAGGTCGGCAGCGCGATCTTGTTCCCCTGCAGATACTCCTGCAGCAGCGTCTTCGCGTCCTTGCCGAGCGTGCGCGGATCGATGTGATCGAGAATCGGCACGTACAACCGCTTGATCACGGTCTGTGCGGCGTCGAAGCCGCCGTCCAGGAACACCGCGCCGATGATCGCCTCGAACGCGTCCGCGAGAATCGACGGCCGGCGGAACCCGCCGCTGCGCAACTCGCCCTCGCCGAGCCGAAGCCCGTCTGAAATATTCAGGGCCTGAGCAATTTCGTACAGCGACTGCTGCTTGACGAGATTTGCCCGGACCCGCGACAGATCGCCTTCGTCCAGCTTGCTGAAGCGCTGGAACAAAAGCGCGGCCACCGCGCAATTGAGAACGGAGTCGCCGAGAAACTCGAGCCGTTCGTTGTGCGTGGCGCTGTGACTGCGATGGGTCAAAGCCTGGCGCAACAATTCCGCATTGCGAAATTCGTAGCGCAGCCGGCTTTCCAACTGAGATAGGGGCATGTGCAGGAGTATAACGCGGGCGCCGGCTCCGTCGACACGACGGCGCCGGACGCGAAAAGGCGTGATGGAGCGGTGTTACCGCCGGTTCTTAAAGTAGTTCGGCAATGTTCGACAGCGTTCGACGGCGTTCGACGATACGCGTCGCGGCCCGGGGCGACGCCTATCGCGAGTGAAGCGGGGCTTCGCTCAGTGGAACGAGCCGATGCGCGAGAGCTGGCTGAAGTTCATCCAGACGAAGAACGCGCGGCCGACGATGTTCTGGTCCGGCACGAAGCCCCAGTAGCGGCTGTCCGCGCTGTTGTCGCGGTTGTCGCCCATCATGAAGTAGTGGCCCGGCGGCACCTTGCAGATCACGCCGCGGCTGTTGTACGTGCAGTTGTCGCGGTACGGATAGTCGTACGCGCCCATCACGAACGGCGGCACCGCCGGGTTGTTCAGGATCGCGTTCTTGCGGCCGTCGACCGTCTCCTCGTACTGCTTCACGTACGTCTTCAACTCGTCGTCGTAGAAGTCGGTCATCGGCGTCTCGGCCACCGGCTGGCCGTTGATCGTCAGTTGCTTGTCCTGATACGCGATCGTGTCGCCCGGCAGGCCGATCACGCGCTTGATGTAGTCGACCGACTCGTCCTTCGGATAGCGAAACACGACGACGTCACCGCGCTCGAGCGGCCGGCCCTGCGTGAGCTTCGTGTTGGTGAGCGGCAAGCGCAGGCCGTACTCGAACTTGTTCACGAGGATGAAGTCGCCGACGAGCAGCGTCGGCACCATCGAGCCCGACGGAATCTTGAACGGCTCGACGACGAACGAGCGCACGACGAACACCGCGAGAATCACCGGAAAGAAGCTTGCCGTGTATTCGAGCCACCACGGCTGGCGCAGCTTGTCGTCGCGCAATTTCGCGCGCGTGGCCGGCGCGTTCTCGTCGGCAAAACGCTTGTCGATCCGCGACTGCTGCTGGTCGAACACCTCGACCGCCGCATCCGCCGCCCGCCGCCGCCCCGGCAGGAATACCAGCTTGTCCGCCACCCACGCCACGCCCGTCATGACGACGAGCACAAAAAGAATCAGCGCAAAATTCATAAAAGGATCAGTCCTGTTATTTGTCTTCGACTCGCAAGATCGCCAGGAACGCCTCCTGGGGAATCTCGACCGAACCCACCTGCTTCATCCGTTTCTTACCTTCTTTCTGCTTCTCGAGCAGTTTCTTCTTCCGCGTGATGTCGCCGCCGTAACACTTCGCGAGCACGTTCTTGCGCAGCGCCTTGATGTTCTCGCGCGCGATGATGTGCGCGCCGATCGCCGCCTGGATCGCGACGTCGTACATCTGGCGCGGGATGATCTCGCGCATCTTCGCGGCGACTTCGCGGCCGCGGTACTGCGACTGCGAGCGGTGCACGATGATCGACAGCGCATCGACCTTGTCGCCATTGATCAGCATGTCGACCTTCACGACGTCGGACGCGCGGTATTCCTTGAACTCGTAGTCCATCGACGCATAGCCGCGCGACACCGACTTCAGGCGATCGAAGAAGTCGAGCACGATCTCGGCCATCGGGATCTCGTACGTGAGCTGCACCTGGCGGCCGTGATACTGCATGTTGATCTGCGAGCCGCGCTTTTGTTCGGACAGCGTGATCACCGAGCCGACGTATTCCTGCGGCATGTACAGGTTCACGGTGACGATCGGCTCGCGAACCTCGGCGATCCGCGCCGGCTCCGGCATCTTCGCCGGGTTCTCGACCCGGATCGTCGAGCCGTCGCTCTGCACGACCTCGTACACGACGGTCGGCGCGGTCGTGATGAGATCCATGTCGAACTCGCGCTCGAGACGCTCCTGCACGATCTCCATGTGCAGCAGGCCGAGGAAGCCGCAGCGGAAGCCGAAGCCGAGCGCCTGCGACACTTCCGGCTCGTACTGCAGCGACGCGTCGTTCAGCTTCAGCTTCTCGAGCGACTCGCGCAGCGCGTCGTACTGGTTCGCCTCGACCGGATAGAGGCCCGCGAACACCTGCGGCTTCACTTCCTTGAAGCCCGGCAGCGGCTCGGGTGCCGGCTTGCTCGCGAGCGTGACGGTGTCGCCGACCTTCGCGGCGGTCAACTCCTTGATGCCGGCGATGATGAAGCCGACCTGCCCCGCCGACAGCGATTCGAGATTGCGCGACTTCGGCGTGAACACGCCGATGTGCTCGACCGGATACTGCGCGCCCGTCGCCATCAGCTTGATCTTGTCCTTCGGACGCAGCGTGCCGTTCACGATCCGCACGAGCATCACGACGCCGACGTAGTTGTCGAACCACGAATCGATGATCAGCGCCTGCAGCAGGCCGTCCGTATCGCCCTTCGGCGGCGGCACCTTCGCGATCAGCGCCTCGAGCACGTCCTCGACGCCGAGGCCCGTTTTCGCGCTGCAGCGGGTCGCGTCGGTCGCGTCGATGCCGATCACGTCCTCGATCTCCTCGATCGCGCTCTCGGGGTTCGCGGCCGGCAGGTCGATCTTGTTCAGCACCGGCACGACTTCGACGCCGAGCTCGATCGCGGTGTAGCAATTCGCGACCGTCTGCGCCTCGACGCCCTGGCTCGCGTCGACGACGAGCAGCGCGCCTTCGCACGCGGACAGCGAGCGGCTGACCTCATACGAGAAATCGACGTGCCCCGGCGTATCGATCAGGTTCAGGTTGTAGACCTTGCCATCGCGCGCGCGATACGTCAGCGCGGCTGTCTGTGCCTTGATCGTGATGCCGCGCTCGCGCTCGAGATCCATCGAGTCGAGCACCTGTGCTTCCATCTCGCGGTCGGTCAGGCCGCCACATACCTGGATGATGCGGTCCGCGAGCGTCGACTTGCCGTGGTCGATGTGCGCGATAATCGAGAAATTGCGTATATGATCCATTCAGTGCCGATCAAGCGAAAAAGGCGCGCTCGACGACTGCGGAGCACGCCTTGTAAGTCGGTGAAAAAACAGCCTATTTTAGCCGAAAAGCCTCACGCACGGCGGCATTTTCAGGCTGTGCCCGCCGCGAGGCGGCATTCTCGGGCCGAGCCCGCCGCAAATCGGCATTCTCAGACGGAGTCCGCCGCAACGCTGCGGCGCGCCTCGAGCGCGCCGCGCACGCGGGGCTCGTCGAAGCGGTGGCGGCAGACTTCCGCGCCGTCCAGCAGCAGCACCGGTACGTCCTCGTCATAGCGCGCGACGAGCGCCGGATCGTCGTCGACGTCGACGATCTCGACCGCGACGCCGTACTCGGCCGCGACGGGCGCGAGCGCATCGCGCATGTCGTCGCACAGGTGACACCAGCCGCGGCCGTAGAGCGTGAACATCGCTTGCACCGTCACTTCTGGCGCGGACGCACCGGGATGAACTGCGTGTTGTCGCCGCGCCGCACGAGCACCGCGACCATCTTCTGCGGATCGAGCTGCGCGGTGACTTCCGCGAACTGCTTCGCGCTCGTGATGTCGGTGTCGCCGACGCGCAGCACGACGTCGCCGCGCTGCAGCCCCACCCGCGCGGCAGGCCCGTCGACGCCGTCGATCTGCACGCCGTTCTTCAGTTTCAGCGCCTTCAGCTGGTCGGCGGACAGATCGCTGACCGTCAGGCCGAGCGAATTGCTCTGCTTCGGCTTCTGCGGCGTGGCCGCGCGCGCGTCGGCCTTCGCGACCGCTTCGGGCTGCGTCTCGACGACCGTGATCGGCAGATCGCGCGCCTGCCCCTTGCGCCACACGGTGACGGTCGCCTTCGCGCCCGGCTTCGTGTCGCCGACCATCCGCGGCAGATCGGACGCGGTATCGACCGGACGGCCGTTGAACTTCAGGATGATGTCGCCCGGCTGGATGCCCGCCTTGTCGGCCGGGCCACCCGGCTCGACGCTGCTGACGAGCGCGCCCTCGGCCTTCGGCAGGCCGATCGAGTCGGCGACGTCCTTCGTCACCTCGCCGATCGCGACCGCGATGCGGCCGCGCGTGACCTTGCCGGTCGTCTTCAGCTGCTCGGCGACGCGCATCGCCTCGTCGATCGGGATCGCGAACGAAATGCCCATGAACCCGCCGGTGCGGCTGTAGATCTGCGAATTGATGCCGATCACCTCGCCCTGCATGTTGATCAGCGGGCCGCCCGAATTGCCCGGGTTCACCGCGACGTCGGTCTGGATGAACGGCAGATAGTCGCCGGTGTTGCGCCCCTTCGCGCTGACGATGCCGGCCGTGACCGTGTTGTCGAGGCCGAACGGCGAGCCGATCGCGACGACCCATTCGCCGACGCGCACCTTGTTCGAATCGCCGATCGCGACGGTCGGCAGGTTCGACGCCTGGATCTTGACGACCGCGACGTCGGTGCGGTCGTCCACGCCGATCAGCTTCGCCTTGAATTCGCGCTTGTCGGTCAGCGTCACGTAGATCGTGTCCGCATCGTCGACGACATGCGCGTTGGTCATCACGTAGCCGTCGGCCGACAGGATGAAGCCCGAGCCGACGCCGCGATTCTGCTCGGTGTCGGGCGACGAATCGGGTGCGGGCGCGGGCGAGCCGCCCTTCGGATTGCCGGGCGCCTGCGGCAACGGGATGCCGAAGAAGCGGCGGAAGAATTCCGACATGTCGCCATTGTCGAAGCCGGGCGGCAGCACGTCGCGCGCGCCGCCGGACGGCACGTTCGCCGTCGTCCGGATGTTGACGACCGCCGGGCCGACCTTTTCGACGAGATCCGCGAAATCGGGCAGGTTCGCGGCAGGCGCCGCGGCCGCCGTGTGCGGCACGAGCGGCAGGCAAGCCGCCACCGTCACCGCGACCAGCCATTTGCGCAGCGTGAGTTTGATCATGTCAGTACTCGCCGGGCCGCCCCAAGAGTACTGACCGCCCCCTCGGGGGGCAGCGAACGAAGTGCGCGTGGGGGTTGTTTCATCGGGAGAAAAAAGCGTTACTTGGAAGCCTTGTATTCTATGGCAGACGCGAACTGCTGCAACGTCGCGGGCGGCACTTCGCCGAGCACCGTGATCCAGAAATCGCCGCGACGCTTCACGAGCACGTGCGTCGCGCCGGTGCTGCCCGCACCTTCCTTGCGCGTGCTCTTGTCGGCGGGCTCGACGAACACGGAGATCGTCGACAGGCCATCGGTGAACACCGCCTGATCGACCGGCACCGGCGGATCGCCGGGCTCGCGCGACGCCATCGGGCGCTGCACCTCGCGAATCTTCCGGAAGCCGGCGACGGCCGGCGTGATCTGCCAGCCCTCGGCCTCCATGTCGACCGGCGCGACAGGCGGCCGCACGACGGTCCAGCCGCCGAGGTTGCGCATGCCGGCCGAGATCGCGGCCTTGTCGCTCGTCGCCGCGCCGCCGATGCGGACCTGCGAGAACGCAATCTGCTCGAGCACGTGGTCGCCGTCGTCGAGCGTCTGCGAACGCAACAGCAGGCCGGTGTGCGCGTCGGCCCAGAGCTTGTACGCGAAGCGGTACGCGTCCTTCGGCACGAGCTCGACGACCTGCGCATCGATCCCGGCGACGCGATCCTTGCCGAGCAGTTTCGCGTCGTAGACGGACATCACGCGCTCGCCCGACGCGCCGAGCAGCGCCGGGAACGAATCGCGGGCCTGCCGGCGCTCGACGACGCAAAGCTTGCGCTCGGGCACGAACGTATAGAGATCGTCGTTATGGCGCAGCAGCTTGCGCGGCTTGCCGTCGAGACTGTCGATCTGCTCGAACTCGCCGTCGCCGCGCGTCGCGTAATGGACGATCCGCGACGACTGGACGAACCCGCCGCGCTGATAGACGAACGTGCCTTCGTAACTCTGCTGCTGCGCCGCGAGCTGGATGCGGTCGAGCCAGTCGGCCGCGGCCCGGCGGCTCGCGACGGGATCGGCGGACTGTTGCGCGAAGGCTTGAGGAAGGTGAACGGACAACAGTGCGGCTGCGCAAAGCAGAAAGGCCGGCAGCCGCTTCCATCCGGAGATGGAGTGATTCAACCGCAATGTCCGCATCGAGTTTATTGGCCTGGCGTCGTGGTCATGGCAGCACGGATCAGCGGCATCGAGCCCGTGACGACGGACTGCTGCGCGAACTGCTGGTGCGCTTCGAGATATTGATCGAGGCTGGCGTCGCGGATGATGTTCACATCCTGCGGCGACTGCGTGGCCGCGACGCGCTGCAGGCCGCCCGGCTGCGCGCCGGCCGACGCGATCTGCGTCGAGCCCGTCGACGCGACCTGCATCTGCGGCACGACGATCCACGTGAGCGTCGCGGCCGCCGCGGCCACCGCGAACGCCGGCACGACCTTGCGGCGCAGCGCGTTCAGCCGGCTCGCGACCGGATGCGACGCCGGCGCGAGCAGATGCGGCTCCGCCTCGAGCTGCACGGACACGCGCGTCATGAACGACGCGCTGAACGCGGGCGACAGCGTGAGCTCGTCCGAGCGCAGCGCGTCGCCGATCACGTGGTATTGGGCCCACGCCGCGCGATCCGCGCGGCCGAGCTCAGCCAGAAATTGCCCGTGATCGCCGTCGAACGCCTCGCCGTCGACCAGTGCGGAAAGGCGCTCGCCACGCGAGCTTGCCTGCGACTGCGGAGACTGCAGATTGACCGACCCCATGATGCTCCCCATCTTCGTACCCCGTCGTGAATCACGACTCTATCTTGACTAGACCCCATCCGGCCCGCGCCGCCCGCGGCGCTTACTCCGACTACCAGCGCCGCCCTTCGGGCGTGTCGAGTAGCGGACGCAACTTTGCCGCGATTGCCTCGCGCGCCCGGAAAATCCGCGAGCGGACCGTCCCGATCGGGCAGCCCATCATTTCCGCGATTTCCTCGTAGCTCAGCCCCTCGATCTCGCGCAGCGTGATCGCCGTGCGCAGTTCCTCGGGTAAAACGGCCATTGCAGCGTTGACCGTTTCGGCAATCTGCTTGCTCATCAACATCGACTCGGGCGTGTTGATATCCCTTAGTTGGTCTGCGTCGGAGAAAGTTTCAGCCTCTTCCGCGTCCGCTTCGGTCGAGGTCGGCGCGCGGCGGCCCTGCGTCGCAAGGTAGTTCTTCGCCGTATTCACGGCAATCCGGTACAACCACGTGTAGAACGCGGACTCGCCGCGGAACTGCGGCAGCGCGCGATACGCCTTGATGAACGCGTCCTGGGCCACGTCCTCGACCTCCGCGGGGTCCCGCACGAGGCGCGAGATCAGCCGGATGATCTTGCGGTGGTATTTGGAGACCAGGAGTTCGAACGCCGCCTTGTCGCCTTTCTGTACGCGTTCGACCAGAACCTGATCGATTTCTTTTTCACTCACCTGACAAATCCGTTAACTAGGGATACAACGCGGAACGCTATTGTAGCGCCCGCCCCCCTGGTCCCGGGTTACGATCCGTAACCGCCCCTTCACCGTCGACTGCCGTCGGCTGCCGTCACGCGCCGCGCGCGAGCACGGACAGCGCGCGAAACGCCGCCGCGTCGAGCGCGTCCGCCGGGATCAGCAGCCGCACCGGGCGCCGCCCGCGCGCGCCGACCGACAGCACGAGCAGCAGACTGCTCCAGTGTACGCAGCCCGTCACGCCGCCGTGCGCGAGCATCCGGCCCGCGCGGCCGAATGCCGCAATCTGCCCGGACGCGTCGACGCGCAACTCGGCCGGCATCCGCCGCGCGCATGCGCGCGACGCGGCGGCCGCCAGCAGCAGCGCCGCCGCGATCGCGCCACCCGCGCCCGGCACGACGCCGGCACGCGGCGCAACGAACAGGTGGACCGCGCACGCGGCCGCGACGACGAAAACGGCGAGCGCCAAGCAAAGCGCGGCCGACGCGCGCAGCGTGAATCGCTGCGTGCGCGCGGCCGCGACGTCGAGAGGACTCGTCAAGCGATCCTGCTTCAGGCGCGCTTGAAGACCAGCGTGCCGTTAGTCCCGCCAAAGCCGAAATTGTTCTTCACGGCTACGTCGATCTTCATATCCCGTGCGGTATTCGCGCAGTAGTCGAGATCGCACTCGGGATCCTGATTGAAGATGTTGATCGTCGGCGGCGACACCTGGTTGTGCAGCGCCAGCACCGTGAACACCGATTCGAGGCCGCCGGCGCCGCCCAGCAGGTGGCCCGTCATCGACTTCGTCGAGTTCACGACGATCTTGCCCGCATGGCCGCCGAACGCGGCCTTGATCGCGTCGGTTTCGTTCTTGTCGCCGAGCGGCGTCGACGTGCCGTGCGCGTTCAGGTACTGCACCTGGTCCGCGTTGATGCCGGCGTCGCGCAGCGCGTTCGCCATGCAGCGGCGCGGGCCGTCCATGTTCGGCGCGGTCATGTGGTACGCGTCGCCGCTCATCCCGAAGCCCGCGACTTCCGCGTAGATCTTCGCGCCGCGCGCCTTCGCCGCCTCGTATTCCTCGAGCACCATCACGCCGGCGCCCTCGCCGAGCACGAAGCCGTCGCGGTCCTTGTCCCACGGGCGCGACGCGGTGGCCGGATCGTCGTTGCGCGTCGACAGCGCGCGCGCGGCCGCGAAGCCGCCGATGCCGAGCGGCGACACGGTCGACTCGGCGCCGCCCGCGATCATCACGTCCGCGTCGCCCGCCTGGATCAGGCGCGCGGCGAGGCCGATGCTGTGCAGGCCGGTCGTGCAGGCCGTGACCGCGGCGAGGTTCGGGCCTTTCAGGCCGAAAATGATGCTCAGGTGGCCGGAGATCATGTTGATGATCGAGCCCGGCACGAAGAACGGCGAGATCCGGCGCGGGCCGCGATCGATGTAGGTCTGGTGCGTATCCTCGATCATCGGCAACCCGCCGATGCCGGAGCCGACCATCACGCCGATCCGCTCGGCGTTCTCGTCGGTCACCTCGAGGCCGCTGTCCTTCATCGCCTGCATGCCGGCGGCGATGCCGTAATGGATGAAGGTATCCATCTGGCGGGCGTCCTTCGCCGAGATGTAGTCCTCGACGTTGAAGCCCTTGACCTCGCCGGCGAAGTGCACGGCCAGGTTCGAATGGTCGAACTTCGTAACGGTGGCGATTCCGGACTGGCCGGCGACGAGATTGGCCCAGCCGTCGGCAAGATTATTGCCGACGGGCGAAATCAGCCCCATGCCAGTAACGACAACACGACGGCGGCTCACGGTAACCTCTTTTCCTTTGGATGACAAAAACAAAAGCCACAGCGGCCGCAGGAACCAGCCCTGCGAGCCCTGCGGCTGTTGACCCGTCCGGCGCGAACGCCGACAGGATGGCGCGCCAAGCGCAGCCTACGCGGCAACGGCCGAGCGCGCTTACGCCTTGACGTTCGCGCGGGCGTAGTCGATCGCCTGCTGAACCGTCGTGATCTTCTCCGCTTCTTCGTCCGGAATTTCCATGCCGAACTCGTCTTCGAGGGCCATCACCAGCTCGACCGTATCGAGCGAGTCGGCGCCCAGGTCGTTCACGAACGAGGCTTCGTTCTTGATCTCGCCTTCGGCGACGCCCAGTTGCTCGGCGACGATCTTTTTGACGCGTTGTTCGATGTTGTCCATTACCCCTCCGAGGGAAAGTTCGAGTTCAAATTTACAAGTGCGCGCATTTTATCAGGGTTTGGAGCCGCTCAAAACGCACGTTGGCCTGACGGTCAGTCAAGCGCCGGCACCCTTTCGCGCAGTGCACGGCGCGGATGGTAAACGAAATTCGTTACGACATGTACATGCCGCCGTTCACGTGCAGCGTCGTGCCCGTGATATAGCCGGCCTGCGGCGACGCGAGGAACGCGACCGCGTGCGCGATATCCTCCGGGCTGCCGAGGCGGCCGAGCGGGATCTGCGTCTTCAGCGCGGTCTGCTGGTCTTCGGGCAGGCCCTTCGTCATGTCGGTGTCGATGAAGCCCGGCGCGACGCAGTTGACGGTGATCCCGCGGCTGCCGATCTCGCGCGCGAGCGCGCGCGTCATGCCCGCGACGCCGGCCTTCGCGGCCGCGTAGTTCGCCTGCCCCGGGTTGCCGGCCGAGCCGACCACCGACGTGATGTTGATGATGCGGCCGCCGCGCGCCTTCATCATCGGGCGCAGCACCGCGCGCGACAGGCGGAACACCGACTTGAGGTTCGTGTCGATCACCGCGTCCCAGTCCTCGTCCTTCATCCGCATCGCGAGCTGGTCCTGCGTGATGCCCGCGTTGTTCACGAGCACGTTCAGGCCACCGAACTCCTTCACGGTCGCGTCGATCAGCGCCTCGGCCGCCGTCGCGTCGTTCACGTTCAGCACCGCGCCGCGGCCCGTCGCGCCCGCTTCCGCGAACGCCGCGGTGATCGCGGCAGCGCCCGCTTCGCTCGTCGCGGTGCCGATCACCGTCGCGCCCCGGCGCGCGAGCTCGAGCGCGATCGCCCGGCCGATGCCGCGCGACGCGCCGGTCACGATCGCAACCTGTTTGTCGAGAATCTTTTCCATGAAATGTCCGTCTGTCTGGGAATGCGCCGCCTCATGCGCGTGCGCATGTGTGCGCATGTGTGTGATTAAGCGGCGACGAGCTTGAGCGCTTCGTCGAGCGACGCCGGATCGAACACCGACGCGCCCGTGAGGCTGCCGTCGATGCGCTTCGTCAGGCCCGCGAGCACCTTGCCCGGCCCGCATTCGATCACGTGCGTGACGCCCGTGCCGGCGATGTGCTGCACGCACTCGACCCAGCGCACCGGGCCCGCGGCCTGACGCACGAGCGCGTCCTTGATCGCGGCCGCATCGCTCACCACCGCGACGTCGATGTTGTTCACGACCGGAATCGCCGGCGCCTTCACGTCGACGTTCGCGAGATAGTCGCGCAGTTGATCGGACGCCGGCTTCAGCAGCGACGAGTGGAACGGCGCCGACACCGGCAGCGGCAGCGCGCGCTTCGCGCCCTTCGCTTTCGCGATCTCGCACGCCTTCTCGACGGCCGCCTTACTGCCCGCGATCACGACCTGCGCGGGCGCGTTGAAATTCACCGCCTCGACGACGCCCGCTTCCGTGGCTGCGGCGGCCTCCACGCACACCGCGCGGACCGTGTCGTCGTCGAGCCCGAGGATCGCGGCCATCCCGCCCTGACCGACCGGCACCGCGGTCTGCATCGCCTGCGCGCGAAAGCGCACGAGCGGCACCGCGTCGCGGAACGCGAGCGCGCCAGCCGCGACGAGCGCCGTGTATTCGCCGAGGCTGTGGCCCGCGACGATCGACGGCGCCGGGCCGCCCGCCTGCTGCCACGCGCGATAGCACGCGTACGCGGCCGTCAGCATCACCGGCTGGGTATTCGTCGTCAGATTCAGCTCTTCGGCCGGGCCTTCGGCGATCAGCTTGCCGAGATCCTGGTTCAGCGCGTCGGACGCTTCCTGCAGGGTTTCGCGCACGACGGCCAGATCGGCGAACGCGTTCAGCATGCCGACCGACTGGGAGCCCTGCCCAGGAAACACGAATGCAAATTTCATATCGTCCCCAATTGAAGATTCGGACGGCGCGCGCGAACGGCGCGCCGGATGGGAGCACGCGCGGCAGTCGCGCTCGCGGATCAGTAGCGGAAGACCGATGCGCCCCAGGTGAAGCCGCCGCCGACGCCTTCGATCAGCACGTGCTGGCCGCGCTGGATGCGGCCGTCGCGCACCGCGACGTCGAGCGCGAGCGGGATCGACGCGGCGGACGTGTTGCCGTGCTCGCCGACCGTCATCACCATGCGCTCCTGCGGCAGCCCGAGCTTCTTGCACGTGCTCGTCATGATGCGGATGTTCGCCTGGTGCGGGATCAGCCAGTCGACCTGCTCGGGCGCGAGGCCCGCCTTCGCGAGCGCTTCGACCGCGACTTTCTCGAGCACGTTGACCGCGAGCTTGAACACGGCCTGGCCGTCCATCTGCAGGAACGCGCTGCCGGCGACCACGCCGGCGTTCACGTTGCCCGGCGTGCAGAGGATGTGCGAGTAGCTGCCGTCCGCGTGCAGCGCGCTGCCGAGCACGCCCGGCTCTTCCGACGCGGACAGGATCACCGCGCCCGCGCCGTCACCGAACAGCACGCAGGTCGTGCGGTCCTTGAAGTCGAGGATGCGGGAGAACGTCTCCGCGCCGATCACGAGCGCGGTGCGGTGCTGGCCGCCGCGGATGAAGCTGTCGGCCATCGCCACCGCGTACGCGAAGCCGGAACAGACGGCCTGCACGTCGAACGCCGCGCCGCCGTTCTTGATGCCGAGCTTGCTCTGCACCAGGCACGCGGTGCTCGGGAACACGAAATCGGGGGTCGACGTCGCGACGATGATCAGGTCGATCGACTGCGGATCGATGTCGGCCGCGGCGATCGCGCGCTGCGCGGCTTCGTGGGCGAGGTCGCTCGTCGTGACGTCGGGCGCCGCGAAGTGGCGCGCATGGATGCCGGTGCGCGCGACGATCCACTCGTCGCTCGTCTCGACACCGTCCTTCGCGAGACGATCGGCCAGTTGCTGGTTCGTGACGCGGTCGGGCGGCAGGTAGCTGCCCGTGCCGAGCACGCGGGAATAGAGAGTCGATTGGGCCATTTATGCTTTAGAGGATAGCGCACCTGAGGGCTCGGCGGGCTGGCCGGCGGCCGGGCTCGCCTGCCCCGCTCCGCCCGCGTCGTGCCCGTCTCCGAGCGGCGCCGCGTTGTCCGCCATCGCACGGGCGAGGCGCTCCAGCACGCCGTTTTTGACGGCATCATACCCGCGTTTGATCGCCCACTCAAACGCGTACGCGTCGGCCGAGCCGTGGCTCTTGATCACGAGGCCCTTGAGCCCGAGCAGCGCCGCGCCATTGTACTGGCGGTGGTCGACGCGCTTCTTGAAGCGCAGCAGCACCGGCAGCGCGAGAAACGCCATCAGCTTCGACATCAGCGAACGGCCGAACTCCTCGCGGATGATGTTCGACAGCATCTGCGCGAGCCCTTCGGACGTCTTCAGCGCGACGTTGCCGACGAAGCCGTCGCAGACGATCACGTCGACGGTGCCCTTGTAGATGTCGTCGCCCTCGACGTTGCCGCGGAAATTGAGCGTGCTCGCGCGCAGCAGCTCGCCCGCGCGCTTGATCGTGTCGTTGCCCTTGATGACCTCTTCGCCGATGTTGAGCAGGCCGATCGTCGGCCGCTCCTTGCCCTCGAGCGCCGCGACGAGCGCGTGGCCCATCTCCGCGAACTGCAGCAGGTGCTGCGGCTCGCAATCGACGTTCGCGCCGAGGTCGAGCATCATCGTGTAGCCGACCGGGTTCGGCAGCGCGAACGCGATCGCCGGCCGCTCGATGCCGGGCAGCGTCTTCAGCACGTAGCGGGACACGGCCATCAGCGCGCCGGTGTTGCCGGCGGAGATGCAGGCCTGGGCCTGGCCGTCCTTCACCTGATTGAGGGCGACGCGCATCGAAGAATCCTTCTTCTTGCGCAGCGCCACTTCGACGGGGTCGTCCATCGCCACGACCTCGGTGGCGGGCACGATGATCAGCGCCGATTCGTCGAGCGCCTTGCACTTCTTCAGCTGCGCGCGGATCGCGTCTTCGATGCCGACGAGCATCAACTGCGCATCGGGATGCGCGCGGACGAACTTGACTGCCGCGGGAACGGTCACGGACGGGCCGTGGTCGCCTCCCATGCAATCGATTGTGAGCTTTACGGTCATGGAATGCGACGAATTTCAGGCACAAAAAAGCGGCAGTTGAATGCCGCCTTTTCGTTGAGCCAGGAAAGTGTCAAGCGAACCGGTTGTCACGCGGCGAGCCATCTGGCAACGCAGACGCAGCACGCGTGACGAGACGCTTAGTCGTTCTTCGTCTTGACGACTTTCTTGCCGCGATAGTAGCCGTTCGGGCTGATGTGGTGACGCAGGTGCACTTCACCCGTGCTCGGCTCGACCGCGATCGGTGCTGCCGACAGGAAATCGTGCGAACGGTGATTGCCGCGCTTCGACGGCGACTTCTTGTTTTGCTGAACTGCCATGACTCACTCCTAAAAATTTTCCGGATTCTAACACAGCCCGATCCGGCGCTTAACTACCCTGGCCCACGGCCGTTACGCCTTCCCGCGCCTGCTCACTCAGTGTTGCTTGCCGCCGTCCTCGTCCTTCTTCAGCGCTTCGAGCGCCGCGAACGGGTTCGGCTGTTTGCCTTCGCCTTCGGCTTCGCCGGACTCGTCGTCCGGCTCGGCCTCGGCGCCACTCGCGCCCGACACGAGACTTTCATGAACCGCCGGGCAAACCTCGTGTTTCGGCACGAGCGGCAGCGAAAGCAGCAATTCCTCTTCGATCAAGTCGATCAGATCGAACTGGCGGGAGCCCACGATCACATCGGCTTCATCGTCGTCGAGCGGAAATTCTTCAGCTTCTTCTTCGGATGCGACGATCCGGTACGTCATATCGACGTCGAACGCCTGTTCGTACGGCGTGAGGCAGCGCTGGCACTCGAGCCACGCATGCCCGTGCAGCGCGAGGCGCAGATACGGCTGCGGCCCGTCGGCGCCGTCGTCCTGCAGCTCGTTCTGCGAAAACCCTTCCGCCTGCCACGTGAACACCGTGTCGCGGTCTGGCGCGTCCGCCGGCACTTCGTTTAACATGCGCGGCAGTTGCGACAGCCGCACCGCCCCGGCCGCCTGGCGCGCGCTCCGCGCGAACTCGAACAGGTCGACCGCGTGCGGATCGAGCGACACCGCAGGCTTGCCAGAAGAGGTATTCATGTGCGCTCCTGCGTGTTTCGCGTGTTGTGACCTGACCCGACAGGCGCCGCTTTCCGTCCGCGCTTTCCATCCGGAACGGGCCTGCCGATGAAAAGCGGAAGAATATAGCTGTTTTATCTTTTCCAGTCAAGCACTTAACCTTGCGCCCGCGCGGCGCCGACGATCCACCCCCGCAACCGATGATGCCGGACACCCTCTCCAGCCCGCCGCGGCTGATTCTCGCCTCCAGTTCCCGTTACCGGCGCGCGCTGCTCGAGCGGCTGTGCGTGCCGTTCGACGTCATGTCGCCCGACGTCGACGAAACCCCGCTGCCCGGCGAAACGCCGGCCGCGACCGCGCTGCGCCTCGCGGTCGCGAAAGCGCGCGCGGTCGCCGAAACCACTGAATCCGCCGAAACCGCCGACGCGCCGCGCGGCGTGCTCGTGATCGGCTCCGACCAGGTCGCGACGTTCGACGGGCTGCAGATCGGCAAGCCCGGCACGCACGAGAACGCGCTCGCCCAGCTCGTCGCAATGCAGGGGCGCGAGGTCGAGTTCCACAGCGCGCTCTGCCTGTACGACGACCGCACCGGCGACACGCAGACCGACGACGTCGTCACGCGCGTGCGCTTTCGCACGCTGCCCGAGGCCGAGCTCGACGCGTACCTGCGCGCCGAGACGCCGTACGACGTCGCCGGCAGCGCGAAATCCGAGGGGCTCGGCATCGCGCTGCTCGACACGATCGATTCCGACGATCCGACCGCGCTCGTCGGCCTGCCGCTGATCGCGCTGACGCGGATGCTGCGCGCCGCCGGCTTCCCGCTGTTCGCCGCCCACGGAGGCCGCGCATGACGACCGGCACGCTCTATCTGGTCCCGAACACGCTCGGCGACGGCGACGACGCGATGCTCGCGGCGGTGCTGCCCGCCGCGGTGCAGGCGCGCGCGGGCACGCTCGGCTATTACGTCGGCGAGAACGCGAAATCGACGCGCGCGTTCCTGAAGAAGATCGGCACGACGCGGCCGATCCAGGAGATCGAGATCCGCGAGCTGAACGTGAACACGCCGGCCGCCGAGATCGACCGGCTGCTCACGCCGATCGTCGCCGGCCAGGACGCGGGGCTCGTGTCCGAGGCGGGCTGCCCGGCCGTCGCCGATCCGGGCGCGCTGCTGGTGCGGCGCGCGCACGAGCGCGGCGTGAAGGTCGTGCCGCTCGTCGGGCCGAGCTCGATCCTGCTCGCGCTGATGGCGTCGGGCCTGAACGGCCAGAGTTTCGCGTTCCACGGCTACCTGCCGGTCGATCCGGCCGAGCGCGCGAAACGCCTGCGCGAGCTCGAGCAGCAGTCGCGCAAGGCCCGCCAGACGCAGATCTTCATCGAAACGCCATACCGCAATCAGGCGATGCTCGACACGCTCGTCGCGACCTGTGCGCCGTCGACGCTGATCTGCGTCGCGGCCGACCTGACGCTCGCGACCGAGACGATCGCGAGCCGCGCGGTCTCGGCATGGAAAAAGGCGCCCGCGCCGAATCTGCACAAGCGCCCGGCGATCTTCCTGATGCTCGCGAACTGAGCGCCGGTGACGCGTCGGGCGAACGCCCGGCGCGCGGCATTACCGCCACTACCGCCACTACCGCAACTGCATCTGCGTGCCGAACGCGAGCGCCTTCATCGCGGCGCTGCCGACGGCCGCGCCGAAGCGGCGCGCGACGCGGCTGGACAGGCTCTCCTTGACCGTGTAGTCGACGACGTCGGGGGCCTTCAGCACGTCGCGCGCGACCGTATCGGTCGTGCCGAAACCGTCCGCGAGCCCGAGCTCGACGCTCTTCTCGCCGGTCCAGAAGAGGCCCGAGAACATGTCGGGCGTCTCGTGCAGCCGCGCGCCGCGGCCGTCCTTCACGGCCTTGACGAACTGCGCGTGGATCTCGTCGAGCATCTCCTGCGCATGAGCGTCCATCTTCGGCGTTTCCGGCGAGAACGGATCGTAAAAGCCCTTGTTCTCGCCCGACGTGTGCAGCCGCCGCTCGACGCCGAGCTTGCTCATCAGCCCGGTGAAGCCGAAACCGTCCATCAGCACGCCGATCGAGCCGACGATGCTCGCCTTGTCGACGTAGATCTTGTCGGCCGCCGACGCGATGTAATAGCCGCCCGACGCGCACATGTCGGTCACGACCACGTACAGCGGTTTCGTCGGATATTTGTGGCGCAGGCGCCGGATCTCGTCGTAGACGATGCCCGCCTGCACCGGGCTGCCGCCCGGGCTGTTGATCCGCAGCACGACGCCGACCGTGCCGCTGTCGTCGAACGCGTCGTCGAGCGCGGACATGATGTCCTCCGCGTTCGCGATGGTGCCGGCCGCGATCTCGCCGTCGATCGACACGAGCGCGGTATGGCGGCCGCCCGTCGACAGTTTCGCGTCGCCGGACGTGTTGATCAGCCCGACCGCGAGCAGCAGCAGCGCGACGAGGAACGCGAAGCGGAAGAAGATCCGCCAGCGCCGCGCGGCGCGCTGCTCGTTGATCGCGGCGAGCGCGATCCGCTCGAGCACCGCGCGCTCCCAGTTCGGCTCGCGGCCGTCCGGGCGGGAAGAGGAAACGGGGGAATTCGGTTGATCGGCCATCTGGGGTTCCGTCAGTCGGTCGTCGCGGGACGCAGGTCCGGGTCGGGCAGCCAGAAGACCGCGCGGCCGTCCGGCGTATCCCGCTCGTCGACCTCGACGGGCCGCAGCCGGGCGCCACGGCACGGGCCGCCGACGCATTTGCCGGTATCGGGCGCGTACATCGCGCCATGCGTCGCGCACATCAAGTATAAGCCGGACGACTCGAAGAATTGCCCCTCGACCCAGTCCAGCTCCATCGGCACGTGCGCGCAGCGGTTCAGGTAGCCGTACACGCGGCCTTCGTAGCGCACGAAGAACACGACGACGGCCTCGCCGCGCAACGTCGCGTCGACGCGTACGGCCATGCCGCCGTCCGCGAGCGCGTCCGACGCGCAGACGCGCACCGCGCCGGCGGCGCCGATTGCGCCATTCGCGTCGCCGCCGGCCACCGGATTGCCGCCCGCGCTCATGCGTGCTCGCGCAGCCAGGCGGCGAGCGCCGGCACGTCGTTCGCGACGAAACGCGGCTCGAGCGCCGCGAGCGCATCGGCAGCATGCGCGCCGTACGCGACGCCGATCCCCGCCGCGCCCGCGCTCGCGGCCATCTGCAAGTCGTGCGTCGTGTCGCCGATCATCACGGTGCGCACCAGATCCTGCCCCAGTTCGCGGGACAACTCGTGCAACATGGCCGGATGCGGCTTCGAGAACGTCTCGTCCGCGCAGCGCGTCGCATCGAACAGGCTCATGAGCCGGGTCTGGTCGAGCACGCGGTTCAGGCCGACCCGGCTCTTGCCGGTCGCGATCGCGAGCAGATAGCCGGTGTCGCGCAGCTCCGCGAGCAGCTCGCGCACGCCGGCGAACAGCTCGATGCGCTGGTCGTCGAGCAGATAGTGAAAGCGGTAGCGCTCCGCGAGGCGCGGATAGTCGGACGGATCGAGGGTCGGCGCCGTGACCTGCAGCGCGTCGCGCAGGCCGAGCCCGATCACGTAGCGTGCGGCCTCGTCGGACGGCCTCGGCAAGCCGAGATCGTGACACGCGGCCTGGATGCTGTGCGCGATGTGCGCGGTCGAATCCATCAGCGTGCCGTCCCAGTCGAAGACGATGAGGTCGAATTGTTGTCGGGCCATGCGAATCAGGCGGTGTCGCGCAATGCGCTCAGTTGATCGAGAAAACGCCGGCAGTCGTCCGGCAGCGGGGCGTCGAACTGCAGCGGCTCGCCCGTGAGCGGATGCGCGAGCCGCAGCCGGTACGCGTGCAGAAACATCCGTTTCAGCGACGGCTGCGCGTTCGCGCGCGCGAGCGCCTTGTTCAGCGCGAAATCGCCGTACTTGGCGTCGCCGGCGATCGGCAGGCCGAGATGGGCGAGGTGCACACGAATCTGATGGGTCCGACCCGTTTTAAGTTCCGCTTCGACCAGCGTGTACTCCGGCCAGCGCTCGACGAGATTGAACACCGTATGCGACGGCAGCCCGTCGTCCTGCACGCGCACGCGGCGCTCCCCTTCCGGGGTCGTGTACTTGAACAGCGGCACCTTCACGACGCGGCGGCTGCCCCAGTCCGCGAGCCAGTCGCCGTGCACGCACGCGAAATAGCGCTTGTCCATCCGGTTCTCGCGGATCTGCTCGTGCAGCCCGACCAGCGCCGTGCGCTTCTTCGCGAGCATCAGGATCCCGGATGTCTCGCGGTCGAGCCGGTGCACGAGTTCGAGGAATTTCGCGCGCGGGCGCGCCTGCCGCATCTGCTCGATCACGCCGAACGCGACGCCGCTGCCGCCGTGCACCGCGACGCCGGCCGGCTTGTCGATCACGAGCATCGCGTCGTCTTCGAAAAGTACGTCGAAATGCGCGGCCGGCACGATCGGCGTGTCGGCGCGCGCGAGGTCGGCCGCGGCGACGCGCACCGGCGGCACGCGCACGATGTCGCCGAGCACGAGCCGGTACTGCGCATCGACCCGGCCCTTGTTCACGCGGACTTCGCCGCTGCGCAGGATCCGGTAGATATGGCTTTTCGGCACGCCTTTGCAGACGCGCAGCAGGAAGTTGTCGATCCGCTGACCGGCGGCGCCTTCGTCGATTTCGAGCATCGAGACCTGGCCGCTTTCAACTGTTTTTCGGGATGTTTTGCCTAACTCATTCATACTGAATATAATTTTGCCCAGCTCTGCGCGGACGGGTGGCCCAACGGCCGGCTCCGCGCGGACTGCACGGGGCGCAAGCACAATGGATCATTTTACTTGCTTGTGCCGGGGGCGCGCTGCTCGTCCCCTGATAAAGAGAAGCAGCGAGTTGCACGCACGGCGTCGGCTGCCGGCAGGGATCGCGCCCGCAGGCGGATTCGGTCGGCAAGGCGCCGCGGTAACGGAAGATTGGTCGAAAAGAATTTAATTGGCAGCCCGGCGGCGCGCGATGCGCAACCCGCAGGCGCTGCCGGTTGCGAAAATTACGGCGTGCGCCCGAAAGGTTCCGCGAAGGTGCGGAATCCGGCGACGTCAAACAAGGAAGAACACCCCAGGCGGGAAAGTCGGGCTGGATTCGATACTCCCCGCTGCGGCCCAGCCGCAGCATCTGCCGCCACGCGGCGCCGTGCACGACAGTCGTGCGCCGCGCCCCCGGCAGTGCCCGGCCGCAGGCTTAGCGCGCGTCTGATCGCGCGCGGAGTGTGGACGCCGTGCTTTGAAGCCGTGTTCGCAGGTGCCCTGGGCGCCGGCCCCGTCGTTCGGGCCGAAGCGCCTCTTCAGGCAATTCTCCCCGCCATCGCTCCCGCTCCAGCGTGCTTGTGACAACACAACAAGGCGCGGCCTGCCGGCGTGCGCGTCCTTGCGGCCACAACCGCGAGGCGCGAAGCCGGAGAGCCGCCTGGAGTCGTTCATGAAACGAATGCTGTTCAACGCGACGCAGCAGGAAGAATTGCGCGTCGCCATCGTCGATGGGCAGAAGCTCATCGACATCGACATCGAGACCGCCGGACGCGAACAGCGCAAAGGCAACATCTACAAGGGCATCGTCACCCGCATCGAACCCTCCCTCGAAGCCTGCTTCGTCAACTACGGCGAGGATCGCCACGGCTTCCTCCCGTTCAAGGAAGTCGCCCGCCAGTACTTCAAGGAAGGCATCGACATGCGCTCCGCGCGCATCCAGGATGCGCTGCGCGAAGGCCAGGAGCTGATCGTCCAGGTCGAGAAGGAGGAGCGCGGCAACAAGGGCGCGGCGCTGACGACGTTCATCTCGCTCGCCGGCCGCTATCTGGTGCTGATGCCGAACAACCCGCGCGGCGGCGGCGTGTCGCGCCGGATCGAGGGCGACGAGCGCCAGGAACTGCGCGAGACGATGGCGCAGCTCGAAATCCCCGAAGGGATGAGCATGATCGCCCGCACCGCGGGCATCGGCCGCAGCGCCGAGGAACTGCAGTGGGACCTGAACTACCTGCTGCAGCTCTGGCGCGCGATCGAGGCGGCCTCGAGCGGCCGCCCGGGCGAGCCGATGCTGATCTATCTGGAATCGAGCCTCGTGATCCGCGCGATCCGGGACTATTTCCAGCCGGACATCGGTGAAATCCTGATCGACACGACCGAGATCTACGATCAGGCGCACGCGTTCATGGACATCGTGATGCCGGACAACGTCGCGAAGGTGAAGCGCTACCACGACGACGTGCCCCTCTTCTCCCGCTTCCAGATCGAGCACCAGATCGAGACCGCGTACTCGCGCACGGTGCCGCTGCCGTCCGGCGGCGCGATCGTGATCGACCACACCGAGGCGCTCGTCGCGATCGACGTGAACTCGGCGCGCGCGACGAAGGGCGCGGACATCGAGGAAACGGCGACCCGCACGAACCTCGAGGCGGCCGACGAAGTCGCGCGCCAGTTGCGTCTGCGCGACCTGGGCGGCCTGATCGTGATCGATTTCATCGACATGGAATCGGCGAAGAGCCAGCGCGAGGTCGAGCAGCGCCTGAAGGACGCGCTGAAGCACGACCGCGCGCGCGTGCAGATGGGCAAGATCTCGCGCTTCGGGCTGATGGAGCTGTCGCGCCAGCGGCTGCGCCCGGCGCTGTCCGAGGGCAGCCACGTGACCTGCCCGCGCTGCAACGGCACCGGCCACATCCGCGACACCGAATCGTCCGCGCTGCAGGTGCTGCGGATCATTCAGGAAGAGGCGATGAAGGAGAACACCGCGGCGATCCATTGCCAGGTGCCGGTCGAGGTGACCGCCTTCCTGCTCAACGAAAAGCGTCAGGAAATCAACAAGATCGAGTCGCGCTTCAAGGTCGGCGTCGTGCTGATCCCGAACAAGCACCTCGAAACGCCGCATTACAAGCTCGAGCGCCTGCGTCACGACGACGCGCGCCTCGACGATCCGCGCGCGTCGTGGAAGATGGCCGAGGAAGCGGCTCGCGAAATGGAGTCGGAAACCGGCTACAGCAAGCGCACCGCCGAAGTGAAGCCGAAGCAGGAAGCCGCGGTCAAGGGCATCACGCCCGAGCGCCCGGCTCCGAGCGCGGCCTCGCAGCGCCCGGTCGAGCCGGCGCCCGCGCCCGCCCCGGTGGTGGCAGCGCCCGCGCCGGCGAGCGGCGGCTTCGTCGGCTGGCTGAAGGGCCTGTTCGGCATGCAGCCGGCCCCCGCGCCGGTCGCGCCGGCGCCCGAGGTGAAGGAACCGGCCGCACGCCCGGCCCAGCGCACCGAGAAGACCGAGCGCACCGAGCGCGGCGGCGATCGCAACCGCAATCGTCGCGGCGGTGGCGCCCAGCCGGCGCAAGGTGGCCGCGAGCAGGCCGCCGCAGGCCGCGGGCAGCCGCAGCAGCAGCGTCCGGAGCGCGAAGGCAAGGAGCCGCGTGAAGCGCGTGAGGGTCAGGGTCGTGAGGGTCGCGGTACTCGCGAACCGCGCGAGGCGCGCGAGGTGCGTGAAGGCCGCGACGCACGCGAAGGCCGCGAGCCGCGTGAAGCACGCGAATCGCGTGAGGGCCGCGAAGCACGTGAACCGCGTGAAAGCCGCGAAGCCCGCGAGCCGCGCGAAGCACGTGAACCGCGTGAGAGCCGCGAGCCGCGCGAGCGTGTCGAGCAGCCGGAAGGCGTCGACGCCGCCAACCGTGGCGAACGCGCGGAGCGCGGTGAGCGCCGTGAGCGCGGCGAGCGCCGCAAGCCGGTCCAGCATGCGGCAACGCTCGAAACCGTCAATCGCGGCGAGAGCGCCGCACACGCAGAAGCCGCCGACGAGCAGCCGACCGCCCTGCCCGGCGCCGAACTGACCGCCGATGCGGAAGCCAGCGCGCGCGAAGGCGAGGAGCGTCGCCGTCGCCGTCGCGGCCGTCGCGGTGGCCGCCGCGAGCGTGACGAAGAAGGCGCAATGCTCACGCACGCAGCGGAACACGGCGAAGGTGACGCAGCGGAAGCGGCCGGCGAGCCGGTCGAACAGGCCGGCACCGACATCGCGCACGCCGAAGTCGCGCCGCACGTCGCTGCGCCGGTCGCCGCCGCAGCCGTTGCTGTGGCGGGTGCCGTCGCGGTCGAAGCCGCGCATGCCGAAACGGCCGCGTCCGCCGAAGCGGCATCGCCCGCTCCGGTCGAGGCAGAGGTGCAGCAGCAGGCACCGGTGCACGTCGAACCGGCCGCGCCCGCCGAAGTCGTGGCTGAAGCACCGGCGGAATCCGTCGCCGATGCCGCCGTCGAAGCGCCGGCCGCTCCGGTCGAGACGCCGGTCGTCGCGCAAGCGCACGTTGCCGAAACGCACGTTGCCGAAACGCAGGTCGTTGAAACGCAGGCCACTGAAGCGCCCGTCGCACACGCGCCCGCCGCCGAAGCCCCGCCGGTATTCGTCGAAGCCGCGCCTGCGCCTGTGGCAGTGGAAACGGCACCGGTCGCCGCGGCCGAGCCGGCCCACGCGGAAGCGGCCGTCGTCGAGACGCACGCGCAGCCGGCCGTCGCCGCGCCCGCCGGTGCGAATCTCGAAACGGTGCTCGAGCAGGCTGGCCTCGTCTGGGTGAACACGGACGCCGACAAGCTCCGCGCCGCCCAGGACGCCGCCGCCCACCTCCCGCGGACGGCCCGTGTGCCGCGCGAGCGCAAGCCGCTGCCGCCGGCCGACACGACGCCGATGCAGCAGGTCGAAACGGCGCATCACTGATCGCGTCGTCGTCGCCCCCCGAAAAAGCCCGCGCCGTCAAAAGCGCGGGCTTTTTCACGTCAGCGCGGGTTTCGCCCATCGGTCCGCGTGGCCGCTTATGGCTAGAATAGAGGTCTGGCTCGTACTTCTTCGATCATGTCCCGACGCATCATCCCCCTCGCCGACGTCAGCGCGGTTCCCGACGTCTCCGGCGACACGCACGTGCCCGACGGCGCGCTGCGCGACACGCTCGCGCGGCCGCTGCGCGACCTGCGCATTTCGGTGACGGATCGCTGCAACTTCCGCTGCGTGTACTGCATGCCGCGCGCGGTGTTCGACAAGGACTATCCGTTCCTGCCGCACAGCGCGCTGCTGACGTTCGAGGAAATCGAGCGAATCGCGCAGCTGTTCGTCGCGCACGGCGTCGAGAAGATCCGCATCACCGGCGGCGAGCCGCTGCTGCGCAAGAATCTCGAATTCCTGATCGAGCGCCTCGCGCGGCTCACCACGCATGCCGGCCGCCCGCTCGACCTGACGCTGACGTCGAACGGCTCGCTGCTCGCGCGCAAGGCGCGCGCGCTGAAGGACGCCGGCCTGTCGCGCGTGACGGTCAGCCTCGACGCGCTCGACGACACGCTCTTCAGACGGATGAACGACGCCGACTTCGCGAGCGCCGACGTGCTCGACGGGATCTTCGCCGCGCAGGCGGCGGGCCTCGAGCCGGTCAAGGTCAACATGGTCGTCAAGCGCGGCACGAACGACGGCGAGATCCTGCCGATGGCGCGGCGTTTCCGCGGCACCGGCGTCGTGCTGCGCTTCATCGAATACATGGACGTCGGCACGTCGAACGGCTGGAACATGACCGAAGTGCTGCCGTCCGCCGACGTCGTCGCGCGTGTCGCCGAGCACTTCCCGCTCGTGCCGCTCGAGCCCCACAGCGCGGCCGAAACCGCGCAGCGCTGGGGCTACGCGGACGGCGCCGGCGAGATTGGCGTGATCTCGAGCGTCACGCGCGCGTTCTGCGGCGACTGCACGCGCGCGCGGCTGTCGACCGAGGGCAAGCTGTATCTGTGCCTGTTCGCGTCGGGCGGGCACGATCTGCGCGCGCTCGTGCGCGGCGGCGCGAGCGACGCCGAGATCACGACCGCGATCGCGCGGATCTGGCAGCGCCGCACCGACCGCTACTCGCAACTGCGCGGCAGCGCGTCGGCCGACGCGAGCGTGCAACCCGCGGGCAAGCGCGTCGAAATGTCGTACATCGGCGGCTGAGCGCCCGTCCGCCGCGCCCGATGGCTGCCCGCCCCCTGCCCGCGATCACGGGCCTCGTGCTCGCGGGCGGCCGCGCCACGCGGATGGACGGCGCCGACAAGGGGCTGCAGATGCTGGACGATGCGCCGCTCGCGCTGCACGTGCTGCGCCGCCTCGCGCCGCAGGTCGACGAGATCGTGATCAGCGCGAACCGCCATCCGGACCGTTACGCGGCACTCGGCGCGCCGTTCGGCGCGCGCATCGTCGCGGACGCGACGCCCGACTTCCCCGGGCCGCTCGCGGGCCTGCTCGCCGGGCTGCGCGTCGCGCGCGCGCCGCTCGTCGCGTGCGCGCCGTGCGATTCGCCGTTCCTGCCCGACGATCTCGTCGCGCGGCTGCATGCGGCGCTCGACGCGCAACACGCCGACGTCGCGATGGCGATCACCGTCGACGCGCGGCGCAACCGCTCGCCGCAACCGACGTTCGCGCTCGTGCGAACGTCGCTCGCCGACGATCTCGCCGCGCGCCTCGCGGCCGGTGAGCGCAAGGTGCGCGCGTGGTACGCACGCCACAAGACGGCCGAAGTCGAGTTTCACGACGAGCGTGCGTTTTACAATGCCAACTCTTGGCAGGAACTCGCCGCACTGGCCCGTCGCTGACGGCCCCGACGCAGTTCCCGCGCGCCGCTCGCCGCCTGCGACGCCGCGCAGCACGCGCCGCCTCCCGCATGCCGGCTCCGAACCCGATACGCCTCGCGGCGCCGCTCGACTCATGACCACGCAATCCTCGTCCGACGCTCAGTCCGCTTCTCAGTCCGCTTCTCGGTCCGACTCCAAGTCCGACTTTCAGCCCGACTCTCAGCCCGACTCTCAGCCCAACTCCCCGCCCGCTTCCGGGCACGCGTCCGCGCTGTCGCTCGCCGACGCGCAGGCGCTCGCCCTTCGCGTCGCAATACCCGTCGATGCGTCGGAAACGGTGCCGCTGCGCGGCGCGCTCGGCCGCGTGCTCGCGACCGACGTGCACGCGCCGTTCGACATCCCGGCCTACGACAACGCCGCGATGGACGGCTACGCGTTCGACGGCGCCGAGCTCGCGAGCGCGGCGCCCGATGGTCACGTCATGCTCGCGGTCGCGGGCGCGGCGTTCGCCGGCCGGCCGTTCGACGGCACGGTGCCCGCGCACGGCTGCATCCGCATCATGACGGGCGCGCCGATGCCGGCGGGGTGCGACACCGTGATTGCGCAGGAACGCGTGAGCACGCAGGCCGATGCGATCCGCTTCGCCGCGCGAGACGTGCCGCGCGGCGCGAACTGCCGCCGCGCCGGCGAAGATCTCGCGCGCGGCGCGTGCGCGCTCGCCGCCGGCCGCGTGCTGCGCACCGCCGACCTCGGCCTGCTCGCGTCGTTCGGCGTCGCGAGCGTCGCGGTGCGCCGCCGTCTGCGCGTCGCGGTGTTCTCGACCGGCGACGAGCTGCGCGAGCCGGGCGAACCGCTCGCGGCCGGCTCGCTGTACGACAGCAACCGTCCGATGCTCGTCGCGATGCTCGAGCGCCTCGGCGTCGAGCCGCTCGATCTCGGCATCGTCCGCGACGATCCCGCCGCGCTCGAAGCCGCGCTGCGCGACGCGGTCGCCGCGCGCGCGGACGCGGTGATCACGTCGGGCGGCGTGTCGGTCGGCGAAGCCGACTTCACGCGCGACGTGATGGCGCGGCTCGGCGACGTCACGTTCGCGAGCCTCGCGCTGCGTCCCGGCCGCCCGCTCGCGTGCGGCACGCTGGCACCGGCCGACGGCGACACGCGCCCCGCGCTGTTCTTCGGGCTGCCCGGCAATCCGGTCGCGACCGCGGTCACGTTCCACGCGATCGTGCGCCCGGCTTTACGCGCGATGGCCGGCGCACGAACGCCGCCGCCCGCGCTCCATGCGGCGCTCAGCACGCACGCGCTGAAGAAGCGCGCCGGCCGCACCGAATACCTGCGCGGGATCGCGACGCGCGACGTCGACGGCACCTGGCGCGTCGCGCCGGCCGGCTCGCAGAGTTCGGCGTCGCTGTCCGGCCTGTCCGCCGCGAACTGCTTCATCGTCCTCGGCCACGACGCAGGCAACGTCGACGCGGGCGCGCCAGTCGACGTACTGCCGTTCGACGGCCTGATCTGAATCATTCCTAGACCATCTTCACGGGGGCCCATCCGCACATGAAAAAACAAATTCTATCGATCGCCGCGGGACAGACCGCGAAAGCGCTGATCCTCGTGTACCTGACCTTCAGCGTGCCGGTCGTGCTGCTCGTCAACGTCGTCGCGTACTTCCGCTACGGCCGGGTCGAGCTGAGCACGCTGCTGAGCGCACTGCTGCTGAACGCGATCCTCGGGTTCGTGCTGCTGTGGATCGCGTGCCATGCGTACAACTGGGTCGCCGCGCGCTTCGGCGGCATCGAGATCGTGCTGTCCGATCCGCCGGAGGAAGCATGAGCGGCACCGCGGTGATCCGCGCCGCGACGCCGCGCGACGTCGGCGCGATCGTCGCGCTGATGCGCGAGCTCGCCGAATTCGAGCAGCTCACGCATCTTTTCGTCGCGACCGACGACGATCTCGCTGACGCGTTGTTCGGCGCACACCCTGCGGCCGAGGCGCGCGTCGCGGAACGCGACGGCGCACTGGTCGCATACGCGCTGTTCTTCCACAACTATTCGACGTTCCTCGGCCGGCGCGGCCTCTATCTCGAGGATCTGTACGTACAGCCGTCGCAGCGCGGCACCGGGCTCGGCACCGAGATGCTGCGCCACCTCGCCGCGCTCGCGGTCGAGCGCCGCTGCGGCCGCTTCGAATGGTCGGTGCTCGACTGGAACCAGCGCGCGATCGACTTCTACGAGAAAATGGGCGCGACCGTGCTGCCGGATTGGCGGATCGTCCGCGTGACCGGTGACGCACTCGACGCGCTCGCACGGGCGCTGACCTGACGCGGCACAGGCCGACGATCGAAACGAATCAGGGGCGCCGAGGCGCCCCTGATTCATTCGACGTGCGCCGCGCCCCCGCTCATCGTCACGCGTCGTCGCTGTCCGCGCCGTCGTTGCCGAGCAGCCCGGCGGCCGCCTCGCCCGGCAACGCCTCGACCTGCTTCAGTTTGCGGTTCATCACGCGCGTGCGCTGCTCGGCCGCCTCGATCGAGCGCGTGACCGTTTCGAGCTGCGACTTCGTGCGCGCGAGCACGTCGCCGAACTTGCCGAACTCGGTCTTCACCGCGCCGAGCACCTGCCACACTTCGCTCGACCGCTTCTCGATCGCGAGCGTCCTGAAACCCATCTGCAGGCTGTTCAGCAGCGCGGTCAGCGTGGTCGGGCCCGTGATCGTTACACGATAGTCGCGCTGCAGCAGGTCGGTCAGCCCCGGCCGGCGCAGAATCTCCGCATACAGCCCCTCGGTCGGCAGGAACAGCAGCGCGAAATCGGTCGTGTGCGGCGGCGCGACGTACTTCTCCGCGATCGTCTTCGCCTCGGCGCGCACGCGCGCGTCCAGCGCGCGCGCGGCTTCGTCGACCGCGACCGCGTCCGCCCGCTCCTGCGCGTCGATCAGCCGCTCGTAGTCCTCGCGCGGAAACTTCGCGTCGATCGGCAGCCAGACCGGCTGCGCATCGGCGCCATGATCCTGGCGACCCGGCAACCGGATCGCGAACTCGACGCGCTCGCTGCTCTTCGGTACCGTCGCGACGTTCTTCGCGTACTGGTCGGGCGTCAGCATCTGCTCGAGCAACGCCTCGAGCTGCACTTCGCCCCAGGTGCCGCGCGTCTTCACGTTGGTCAGCACCTTCTTCAGATCGCCGACGCCCGCCGCGAGCGTCTGCATCTCGCCGAGCCCGCGATGCACCTGCTCGAGCCGGTCGGACACGAGCTTGAACGATTCGCCGAGCCGCTGCTCGAGCGTCGCGTGCAGCTTTTCGTCGACCGTGCGGCGCATCTCTTCGAGCTTCGCCGCGTTGTTCGTCTCGATCTCCTTCAGACGCTGCTCGAGCGTCGCGCGCACCTCGCCGATCCGGCGGTCGTTCGCTTCGGTGAGCTGCGTCAGCTGCTGGTTCAGCGTATCGCCGAACCGCTTCAGCGCGACGCCCTGCTCCTCGCGTGCCTGCTGCGCCTGGCGCTGCGCACTCTCGCGCATCGCGTCGAACTGCTGCACGTTGCCCTCGACGAGCTTCGCGAGCTGCTGCCCGAACCCGGCGATCTGATTGTTCTGCACGTTCGCGGTGTTCGCGAGCTGCGCGGCGAGCGTCTGCTGAAGCTGCGCGAAATTGCCCGCCAACTCGGTGCGCGAGCCGCGGGAGCTCTCGACGACTTCGCCGCGCACCTCGCGCTCGAGCCGCTCGATCGCGCGCGCGTGCGCCTGCGCGGCATCGTCGATCCGCTCGCCGAGCAGCAGCGCGTCGTCGCGCCGGCCGCCGCCGCGCATCGCGAACACGAGCGCCAGCGCGAGCAGAACGAGCAGCCCGACGACCGCCGCGATCAACAACGTCGTCATCATGCGCGCGCCTTCCCGATCACGTCCGGATTGATCGGATTCGGCGGCCGGCCGGCGCGCGGCCCAACGCCCAGCGCGGCGATCAGGTTGTCGGCGGCGAGATCGGCCATCGCGCGGCGCGTCTTCTCGGTCGCGCTGCCGATGTGCGGCGTCAGCACGACGTTCGGCACCTCGAGCAGCCCGGGATGCACGCGCGGCTCGCCCTCGAACACGTCGAGGCCGGCCGCCGCGATCCGCCGCTCGCGCAGCGCGGCCGCGAGCGCCGCGTCGTCGACGATCCCGCCGCGCGCGATGTTCGTCAGCGTCGCGGCCGGCTTCATCAGCGCGAGCTCGGCCGCGCCGATCGCGTGATGGTTCTCCTTGGTGTACGGCAGCACGAGCATCACGTGATCCGCGCGCGCGAGCAGCGCCTCCTTCGACACGTACTCGGCGTTCAGCTCCGCCTCGATCTCCGGCGCGACGCGCGAGCGGTTGTGATAGATCACGCGCATGTCGAAACCGCGCGCGCGGCGCGCGATCGCCTGGCCGATCCGGCCCATCCCGATCACGCCGAGCGTCGAGCCGTAGATGTCGGTGCCGAGGAAGCCGTCGTACTCCCACTTTTGCCAGTGGCCGGCGCGCAGCCAGTGCTCGGATTCGGCAACGCGACGCGCGGCCGCCATCATCAGCGCCCAGCCGAAATCGGCGGTGCACTCGTTCAGCACGTCGGGCGTGTTCGTGCCGAGCACGTTCGCCGCGTTGAACGCGGCCATATCGAAGTTGTTGAAGCCGACCGCCATGTTCGACACGACGCGCAGCCGCGGCGCGGCCGCCAGCGTTGCCGCGCCGACGGGGTCGCCCATCGTGATCGCGCCGTCCTTGTCCGCGAGGCGCGCGGCGAGCGCGTCGGGCGCGAGCGCGTCGCCGTCGTTCGCATCGACGTCGAAATACTGCCTGAGCCGCTTGATCACGTCCGGGAAAATCGGACGCGCGACCAGAACCTTCTGCATCGCCCTCTCCATCATGAGTGGCACGGCACGCCGCGTGCCGCGCGAATGTTGAAAACCGTCAGCTTACGCCGGGAAGAACAGCCACGTCGTCAGCAGGAACACCGGCACGAGCACCGCGAACGACCAGCCGAGATAGCCGAAGAAGCTCGGCATCCGCACGCCGCGCGCCTCGGCGATCGCCTTCACCATGAAGTTCGGCGCGTTGCCGATGTAGCTGTTCGCGCCCATGAACACCGCGCCGGCCGAAATCGCGGCGAGCGTCGTCGCGCCGGCCGTCATCAGCGTCGGCGCGTCGCCGCCCGCGAGGTTGAAGAACACGAGGTACGTCGGCGCGTTGTCGAGGAACGACGACAGCAGGCCCGTCGCCCAGAAGTACATCGCATCGACCGGCCGGCCGTCGGGCCCCGTCACCAGATGGACGATCGGCGCGAACGCGCCGTCGGCGCCCGCGCGCAGGATCACGATCACCGGCGCGATCGTCACGAAGATCCCCGCGAACAGCTTCGCGACCTCGTCGATCGGCGCCCAGTTGAACGCGTTGCCTTCGCGCGCGGAGCGCGGCGTGAACGCCAGCGACGCAAGCGCGACGACCGCGAGCGACACGTCACGCACCGCGTTCTGCAGCGCGACCGGCGTGCCGAACACGTCGAACTCGATGCCCGGCTTCCAGATTCCGCTCATCAGCACGAGCCCGACGACGGCCGCGAGCAGCACGAAGTTGATCTTGCCGTCGATCGACAGCGCGGCGGGTGTCAGATCGCCAGGCGTCGGATCGACGCGCGCCGAGCGCTCGCCGCCTTTGCGGTAGAAGTACGTGTCGAGTACGAAGAACACCGCGAGCAGCAGCGCGCAGATGAACAGCATCGGCAGCGCGAGATGCGTGGTCGTCCAGAAGAAGCTCACGCCGTTCAGAAAGCCGAGGAACAGCGGCGGATCGCCGAGCGGCGACAGCGAGCCGCCCGCGTTCGCGACGAGGAAGATGAAGAACACCACCACGTGCACGACGTGCTTGCGGTCGCCGTTCGCGCGCAGCAGCGGCCGGATCAGCAGCATCGCGGCGCCGGTCGTGCCCATCACGCTCGCGAGCAGCGTGCCGAGCGCGAGGATGCCGGTATTGAGCCGCGGCGTGCCGTGCAGATCGCCGTTCACGCAAATGCCGCCCGCGACCGTATAGAGCACGGTCAGCAGCACGATGAACGGCACGTATTCGTCGACGAGCGCGTGTACGAGCGTGCCGAGCGCGGCGGCTGCGCCGAACGCGGCCGCGAACGGGACCAGGAACGCGAGCGCCCACGCGGCCGCGATCTTGCCGAAGTGGCGATGCCATAGCAGCGGCGCGACGAGCGGGAATAGCGCGATCGACAGCAGGATCCCGGCGAACGGCACGCCCCACAGCGCGGACAACGCGGCACCGTCGGGCGTCGCGGCCGACGCGAACGCGGGCGCTGGCATGGCGGCGAACGCGGCGCCCGACGCCATGCCTGCCCACGCGGCATGTCGTTTCATAGCCGGCTTTCCTCTCGAATAATGGGTGAAATAAGCGGTGAAATAAGCGGTGAAATGAGCGGCGAATGCGCGTGCGTCACGCGCCGCGCACGACGATCGCGTGCACGCGATACGGGCCATGCGCGCCGAGCACGATCGTCTGCTCGATATCGCCGGTGCGCGACGGGCCGGACACGAAATTAACCGCGCGCGGCAACTCGCCGCGCTCCGCGCGGATCAGCGCGAATGCTTCCTCGTGACCCGCGACGATTCGCGACGCGGGCACGATCGCGATATGCGTTTCCGGCAGCAGGCCGGCCGACGCGTACGTGTCGGGACCGGACAGCAGCACGAGCGAGCCCGTCTCCGCGCTCGCGCAGAAGCAGCCGGTCAGGCCGACCAGATCGCCGTCGACCGGCTTGCGGCATTCGACGTCGAGCCCCGCCTGCGCCCAGTCGAGCTCGGCGAGCGTGCGCCACGCGACCGCGCGCGTCGGCAGCCCGTGCGCGGCCAGATAGCGCGCGGCGGCCGCGGGCGCGTCGGCGAGCGTCGCGACTTCGTCGATCGTCGTCGCGAGCTTGCCGGCCTCGTCGACGAACCACGCGACGAGATCGTCGCGCAACGCGGGACGCGGCCCCTGCGGATGCCGCGCGACGTAGTCCGCCGCGGCCTCGCGTTCCGCCGCGGCCGGCTCGGCCGGCCGGCCCTGCGCGGCACGGATGCGCGCGAGGATGTTGCGACGGGCGGCGGAAGTGTCCATGAAGCGGTCCTCGTGACTTGGGCGACTGACGTTGACGATACCGGCGAATTATACCGGCGCCCCTCGCCGCGCCGCCCTCGGCCGAACGGCCAATCCGCGCATCATGCCGGCGCGCCCTCGTCGGCCGGCTGCGCGATCCCGAACACCTGGCGCAGGTACGCGAGATACGCCTTGTCGTCGCACATGCTCTTGCCCGGCGAATCGGACAGCTTCGCGACCGGCTGCCCGTTGCAGCGGACCATCTTGATCACGATCTGCAGCGGCACGTAGCCGAGATCGTTCGTCAGGTTCGTGCCGACGCCGAACGCGAGCTTGCAGCGGCCGCGAAAGCGTTCGTACAGCTGCATCACCTTCGGGATGTCGAGCGCATCGGAGAACACGAGCACCTTCGTGCGCGGGTCGCAGCGGTTCGCGTCGTAGTGGCTGATCATCCGCTCGCCCCATTCGAACGGATCGCCGGAATCATGGCGCGCGCCGTCGAACAGCTTGCAGAAATACATGTCGAAGTCGCGCAGGAACGCGTCCATCCCGTAGACGTCGGACAGCGCGATCCCGAGGTCGCCGCGATATTCCTTCGCCCACATCTCGAGGCCGTAGATCTGCGAGTCGCGCAGCCGCGGCCCGAGCGCCTGGCACGCCTGCAGGTATTCGTGCGCCATTGTGCCGAGCGGCGTGATCCCGTGCTTCATCGCGTAGAACACGTTGCTCGTGCCGGCGAACTGCGGGCCGAGATCGTCGCGCAGCGTCAGCGCGACCTCCTCGTGCCACTCCTTCGAGAAGCGGCGCCGCGTGCCGTAGTCGGCGATCTTGCAGTCGGCGAACGCCGGCTTCGCGCCGAGCAGCTGGATCTTCTCGCGCAGCCGCTCGCGGCCTTCGCGGTAGTCGGGGTTGCGCTGCGTGTTGCGGAAGTACACCTCGTTGACGATCGCGAGCACCGGAATCTCGAACAGGATCGTGTGCAGCCACGGCCCCTGGATCTCGATGTCGATCTCGCCGTTGCCCTTCGGCGACGGCTGGATCGAGATGTACTTCTCGCTCAGGTGAAAGAGCGCGAGAAAGTCGACGAAATCGCTCTTGATGAAGCGCATCCGGCGCAGGTAGTCGAGCTCGTCGTCGGTGAAGCGCAGCCGGCAGAGGTCGCGCACCTCGTCGCGGATCTCGTCGATGTACGGGACGAGATCGATGCCGGGCGTGCGGCACCTGAAGCGGTATTCGACGCTGGCGGCGGGAAAGTGATGCAGGACGACCTGCATCATCGTGAACTTGTACAGGTCCGTGTCGAGCAGCGAAGTGATGATCATGATGGCGAGCGCCGAAAGCGGAACCCGGCCCGGCGCACCGCGCGCCGCCCGGTCTGTCGGCCATGTTACCCGAATGCGGGACCGACCACCGCCGTTCGCCGCGCTTCGCCCCCTTCGCCGCGCTTCGCCCCCTTCGCCGCGATTGCCGCGATTGCCGCGATTGCCGCGCGCACGGTGCGCGGACGCCGCCGGCCGCGCTCATAAACTAATCACGAATCGATCTAAGCCGGATGGCCGGGTGCTGGATGCGGGTTTTGCGCATCAGTTACAATGCCGCTTTTGGCGACCGCGCGCGCCGTCCCCCCGATACCCCGCAGGAGCGTTTTGATGACTCACGTTGTGACCGAAGGCTGCATCAAGTGCAAATACACGGATTGCGTCGATGTGTGCCCGGTGGATTGCTTCCGTGAAGGTCCCAACTTTCTCGCCATCGATCCGGACGAGTGCATCGACTGCGCGGTGTGCGTCGCCGAGTGTCCGACGAACGCGATCTACGCGGAAGAAGACGTTCCGGGCGATCAGCAGCAGTTCACCGCGCTGAACGCCGAGCTCGCGAAGAACTGGCCGTCGATCACGAAGACGAAGCCGGCGCCCACCGACGCGGACGAATGGAAGGACGTGCAGGACAAACTGCATCTGCTCGAGCGCTGAGCCGGGCCACCGAGCACCGGAAACGGAAATCCGGTCGCCTGAGCAAACAAAGATGTTGACAGGCTGACGGATACTCCATAAAATCTCGCTTCTCTGCTGTTTGTTCCCCGATAGCTCAGTCGGTAGAGCGCCGGACTGTTAATCCGTAGGTCCCTGGTTCGAGCCCAGGTCGGGGAGCCAAAGAATGCAAAGGCCCGTTGCTGACGGGCTTTTTCATGAACGCAAACGCAGAACCGATTTATTCCCCGATAGCTCAGTCGGTAGAGCGCCGGACTGTTAATCCGTAGGTCCCTGGTTCGAGCCCAGGTCGGGGAGCCAAACAGCGAAAGGCCCGTCAGATGACGGGCCTTTTGTCTTTCCGGGCCGTCGGCCGCACGCGGGCCGAGGCGCGTGCTAGAGTCTTCTCCCCCAAGCCTTTCTCGTTCGCCTCGCCGATGATCCCCCGCTTCCTCGCCGCCGCGCTGCTGACTTCCCTGACTTTGGCGCTCGCCGCCTCCCCCGCCGTCGCCGAGGAAGTCGGCAGCGTCAACACCCACTTCCGCCTGACGGGCTCCGACCGCGTCGTCGTCGAAGCGTACGACGATCCGCTCGTCGCCGGCATCACCTGCTACGTATCGCGCGCGCGCACCGGCGGTGTCAAGGGCACGCTCGGTCTCGCCGAGGATCCGACCGAGGCGTCGATCGCGTGCCGGCAGGTCGGGCCGCTGCGCTTCACCGGGTCGCTCAAGCAGCAGACCGACGTGTTCAGCGAGCGCATGTCGCTGATCTTCAAGACGCTGCATGTCGTGCGCATCGTCGACAAGGCGCGCAACACGCTCGTCTATCTGACCTACAGCGACCGCATCGTCAACGGCAGCCCGAAGAACAGCGTGACCGCGGTCCCGGTGCCGGCCTCGATGCCGATTCCGGTCAAATGACCGCGCGGCGCGCAGCCCGATGCACGCCGGTCTACACTGTCTTTTTCCCGCTCGCCCCGCCCACCCCGCCGGCCATGCCCGCCGCCCGCTTCCGCGATTCCGCCCGCTACTGGCGCACGCCGCTCTTGCCCGACGCCGAACTCGTGACCGCCGAGTATCGCGAGCACGCATTCGCGCCGCACTGGCACGACGCGTATACGATCCCGCTGATCGAGGCCGGCGCGCAACGCTATACGTATCGCGGCAGCGGCTACGTCGCCGAAGCCGGCACCGTGCCCTTCATCAATCCGGGCGAAGTCCACACCGGTTCGCGCGCGACCGACGACGGCTGGCGCTATCGCGTCGTGTATGTGCCCGTGCCGTTCCTCCATGAACTTGCCAACTCGCTCGCCGGCCAACCGCAGGACGCCCCCTGGTTAGCGCCCGGCGTCATCCGCGACCCCGATTTCGCGCGGCGCCTCGCGGCGGCGCACCGGCTGCTCGAGGCCGGCGCTGATCCGCTCGTCGCCGAAACCGCGATGCTCGACGCGTTCTCGACGCTGCTCGTGCGGCACGCGCAGAATCCGCCGCCGAACCGGCCGGTCACGGCCGACCACGCGCGCGTCGACGCGATGCGCGAGCGGCTCGCCGCCGACCTGAGCGCGCCCGTCACGCTGACCGAGCTCGGCGCGGCGGTCGACCTGTCGCCGTTCCACGCGGCGCGCCTGTTCGCGCGCACGGCCGGCATGCCGCCGCACGCGTGGCGCAACCAGCTCCGGCTGCAGCGCGCGCTCGCGCCGCTGCGCGCGGGCGCGTCCGTCGCCGACGTCGCGGCCGCGGTCGGCTTCACCGATCAGAGCCATTTCACGCGGCACTTCAAGCGGATGTTCGGCGTGCCGCCGGGCCGCTGGCAGGCACGCTGAGCGCCACGCGCCGGAACAAGCGCGCCTGAAGCGCAGCAAGAACGTACAAGCGCCGCGCGCATCGAGCCGCTATCCTCCCGGCATGGAGGAATCGCCTTGAATCGCCCACCCGAACCCGCCCCGCGCCGCCCGCTCGACGAATGCGTCGACGGCGCGCGCGACACGATCCCGATGATGGTCGGCGCCGCCCCGTTCGGCGTGATCTTCGGCACGCTCGTGACCGCCGGCCCGCTGCATCCGTGGCACGGTGCGCTGATGTCGCTCGCGGTCTTCGCGGGCTCGTCGCAGTTCATCGCGCTCGGCCTGATCGCCGGCGGCGCGGGCTTCGTCGTCGTGCTCGCGACGACGCTGATCGTGAACCTGCGCCATCTGCTGTACAGCGCGACGCTCGCGCCGTACGTCGCGCACCTGCCGCTGCGCTGGCGCGCGACGCTCGGCGCGCTGCTGACCGACGAGGTGTTCGCGGTCGCGTACGCGCACTACCGGCATTTCCCGGCGGGCAGCATCGGCCCGCATTATTTCCTCGGCTCCGGGCTCGCGATGTACGTGAACTGGCAGATCTGGACGATCGCCGGCCTCTGGTTCGGCGCCGCGTTCCCCGGGCTGCAATCGCTCGGCCTCGATTTCGCGATGGCCGCGACCTTCATCGCGATCGTCGTGCCGCAGCTCACGTCGCTGCGCTACGTCGCGGCCGCCTCAACCGCCGGCGCACTCGCGTATTTCTGGCAGGGCTGGCCTTACAAGCTCGGGCTGCTCGGCGCGGTCGCCGCGGGCGTCGCGGTCGGCGTCGCGCTGTCGCGGGTCGACCGGTCACGCACCGGCTCGCGCACGGAGGCCGCATCGTGACCTATCTGACCTATGCGCTGCTGATCCTCGGCATGGCCGTCATCACCTACGCGATCCGCACGACGCTGTTCCTGTTCGGCGAGCGCCTCGCGTTCCCGCCGCTCGTGCGCACCGCGCTCGGCTTCGTCCCCGTCACCGTGCTGACCGCGATCATCGTGCCGATGGTCGTGTCGCCGCACGGCGGCACGGCCGAGCTCACGTGGCGCAATCCGCAGCTCGTCGGCGCGCTCGCGGCCGTGCTCGTGTCGGCAGCCACGCGCCGGCCGCTGCTGACGATCGCGATCGGCCTCGCGGTGTTCTTCTTCTGGCAGGGGGTCGTGCTGCCGCATGGCTGGCTGCCCGCGTAGACGCGCCAGACCTTCAGAGGCGCCCCGGGGCGCCTCAAGTTTCGCGCGGCGCGGCCGATAAATGGCTGAAGAGACTGAAGACCCGGGCTGAAGACCCGCCACCGGCCGCGGCGAATACCGGTCTTGCCGACTTCGCGGCCGCCACCGGGGCGCGCGCGTCGCCGCGCCGGCCGACATCCGGCGAACGCGGGCCGCCATCGAGACGATTCATGGGCCAGATCACCGTCACTCTGAAGGAAGACACCCTCGCGTCGCTGCGCAAGGAATTCGATGCGTTCGTCCGCGTCACGCAGAAGCTCGACCCGCAGTTCGCGACGCCGTCGTTCGAGGATTTCCTGCGCGCGAAGCTGCTCGACAGCATGGTGCCGCTGACCGAGCACGCGGTCGAGCGAATGCTGAAGGGCGGCAGCTACGCGTGGGCGAAGCGCACGCTGGACAAGGAATTTCCGGACGTCGTCGCGATCCTGATGCGGCAGGCCGGCGAATTCGGCTTCGGCTTCGCGTCGCGCGCCGAATGGACGCCGGAGGAACGCGTGAAGGCGTGTCGCGACTGGGCGCGCGCGATCGTCACCGATGCGCAGGGCGACGCCGCGCTCATCGATCCGCTCGCCGCGCAGATCAAGGGCGCGGTGCAGGATATCCAGGCACTCGAGGAGCAGATGCAGACGCCCGCGTGGCGCCTCGCGGAATCGCTGCGGCAGCGGATCTACGAAGCGAAGCTCGCGTGCGAGATGAGCACCGGCAGCACCGCGCGCGACAAGCTCGGCGAGCTGCGCGGGCTGTTGCGGCTCGGGCTCTCGCACGGCTCGTTCCAGAAGCAGGAGGCGCAGCAGATCCTCGAGTATCTGCGGCTCCTGAAGCCGGAGATCTTCGTCGACGAGCCGGACGACGTCTTCGCGCGCCTCGCCGCGTGGCTGCGCCGCGTGTTCACGGCCCCGCCGCCGGCGCGCGTGGATCCGGCCCGGAACCAGCGGCCGCGCTGAGCGGCCATACTGAGCGGCCACACCGAGCGGCCGCGAAAGCCGCCGGGGCACCACCGCCGCGCCGGGCCGGCGGAACCGCCGGCGCACGACGAAACGAAAACGGCCCGGCCCGCTGCAAGCGAAACCGGGCCGCCCGACCACCACCGGCACGACGGGCCTTCCGGGGCGACCGTCATGCCGGCGACGGGACCGGCACTTACTGCGCGGCGCCTTGCGCCGACGCCGAGCCCTTCAAGCCGACCGACGCACCGCCCTGCAGCGAGGTCGCGCTGTCGAGCGCTTCGCCCGCCTTCGCCTTCGCGCCGCCGACGACGTCGCCCGCGGTTTCCTTCGCGCCCGCGACGTGGTTCTTCGCGGCGCCCGCGACGTGCTTCACGTGCTTCTTCACCGAATGGACCGCACCCGATGCGGTGTCCTTCGCCGATTCGGCCGTCGAACTCAGCGCGTTCGTCGCGCCGCCGACCACGTTGCCCGCTGCCGCGCCGACACCGCCGACCGCATTGCCGACACCGCTCACCGCGCCGCCGACGAGGCCGCCCGAACCGGCGGCGTTCGCGCCGGCGCCGGCCTGCGCACCCGCGCCCACGCCGAGCAGCGGCGTCTGCACCTGCGCACCGACGCCGGCCGAACCCTGTGCGCTCGTCTGCGCGAAGGCGGCCGTTGCAAACGCGGTCATCGCGGCACCGATCAGCATCGTACGAATCTTGGACATGGCTATTCTCCTCAGGGAAGTTGTTGACGCGGACCGCATCGGCGCGGCCCGTCGCATTTCCCGCCGCGATATGCGGCAGGTACGGCTAGAGACCGGGCGTTCGCGTTCAGGGTTCTCGAATCTCGCGGACTGTTACGTACCGTTTCAATTGCTGACAAATAGCTCACAGTATTTGACACTCTTACGCGCGGCGCCGGTTGACGGCCGCCGTGCATGCCATGTAAGCGCCCGCTCGCAACGCCGGCCGCGGTGCCTTATGATGCGAACCGTTCCGATTCGCGCAGTGCGCACCCTTTCGTCATGCCCAACCTGGATTTCAAGCTGACCGGCGAGTTCGTCGAGTTGCACAGCCTTCTCAAGATCACCGGCCTCGCGGACAGCGGCGGCACCGCGAAGATGATCGTCGCGTCCGGCGCGGTGAAGGTCGATGGCGCGGTCGAGCTGCGCAAGACCTGCAAGATCCGCGCGGGCCAGGTCGTGCTGCTCGGCGACACGCGGATCGCGGTGCACGAGGCCTGACCATGTCGCACTCCGGTCTCACGCGGACGGCCACCGCGCCGCCCTCCCTCTCCCGTCACGCAGCCGACACCGCGCGCCTCGCCGCGCCGCTCGCGATCGCCCAGCTGTCGCAGATGGCGATGAGCGTCACCGACACCGTGCTGCTCGGCGCGCTCGGCCCCGACGCACTCGCGGCCGGCGGCCTGGGCGCGAGCCTGTTCTTCGTCGTCGTGACCGTGCTGCAGGGCGTGCTGTCGTCGGTGAGCGTCAGCGTCGCGCACGCGCGCGGCGCGCAGGCCGACGACCGCGTGCCGCACATCTACTGGACCGGCGTGCTGCTGTCGGTGCTGCTCGCGGTGCCGGCGATCGCCGTGCTGTCGTTCGCGGAACCGCTGCTGCTGCTGTTCCACGAGCCGCCCACGCTCGCGCACAACGTCGGCGAATACGCGGCCGTGCTGCGCTTCGCGGCGCTCGGCAGCCTGATCGGCGTCGGGCTGATGCGCGCGTTCCTGCCCGCGATCGGCGCCGCGAAACGGCTGCTGTGGGTGTCGATCGCGACGGTCGGCATCAACGCGGTGCTGAACTACGGGCTGATCCACGGCGCATTCGGGTTGCCGCGGCTCGGCTTCCTCGGCTCCGCGGTCGCGACGACGATCACGATCTGGCTCACGACGCTCGCGCTCGTCTGGCTGCTGCACGGCCGGCGGCGCTTTCGCCATTTCGTGACCGCCGCGCGGCCGAAGCTGCCGCTGATGGGCGAGCTGCTCGGCATCGGCTGGCCGGTCGCGATCACGTACGGCGTCGAGTCGACGCTGTTCCTCGCGACCGGGCTCACGATCGGCGTGCTCGGCGAAGCCGCGCTCGCCGCCCACCAGATCGCGCTCAACGTCGCGGCGACCGCGTTCATGGTGCCGCTCGCGATCGGCCAGGCGGCGAACGTCCGCGTCGGCTACTGGGTCGGCGCCGGCGAGCCCGTCGCCGCGCGCCATGCGGGCTTCGTCGCGCTCGGGCTCGGCGTCGCGTTCATGTCGATGTCGGGGCTCGCGATGACCATCGCGCCGCATGCGATCGTCGGCCTGTACCTGAACCTCGACGATCCGGCCAACGCCGGCACCGTATCGCTCGCCGCGTCGCTGCTCGGGATCGCGGCGGTGTTCCAGATCGTCGACGGCATGCAGGCGGTCGGCTCCGGCTGCCTGCGCGGGCTGAAGGACACGCGCGTGCCGATGGTCGCGGCGATCGTCGGCTACTGGGGGATCGGCTTTCCGACCGGCTACTGGCTCGCGTTTCACGTCGGCTGGGGCGCACGCGGCCTCTGGTGGGGGCTCGCGGCCGGGCTCGCGAGCGTCGCGCTGCTGATGGCCTGGCGCTTTCACCGCAAGAGCGCGTCGCTCGTCACGGCCGCCTGAACCAGCGGCGCAATTCCTTCGGCGGCGCTATCCTAGCGCCAGTTCAGGCCAACAAGGAGCGCATCATGAGCGAAGCAGTGCGGATGGAACGCGACACGTTCGGCGAGATCGCCGTCCCCGACGCCCGCCTCTGGGGCGCGCAGACGCAGCGTTCACTGCAGAACTTCAGGATTTCGACGGAAAAGCAGGCGCCCGAGCTGATCCACGCGCTCGCGATCGTGAAACGCGCGGCGGCGTCGGTCAACGTCGCGCTCGGCGTGCTCGCCGACGACAAGGCGAAGGCGGTCATCGCCGCGGCCGACGAGATCATCGCCGGCATGCATCCGGGCGAATTCCCGCTCGCGGTCTGGCAGACCGGCTCCGGCACGCAGACGAACATGAACCTGAACGAGGTGATCGCGAACCGCGCGAGCGAGATCCTCGGCGGCGTGCGCGGCGAGGCGCGCAAGATTCATCCGAACGACGACGTGAACCGCGGCCAGTCGTCGAACGACGTGTTCCCGACCGCGATGCACGTCGCGGCCGCGATCGCGATCGCGAACCACCTGCTGCCCGCGCTGCGCACGCTGCGCGCGACGCTCGACGGTAAGGCGCGCGCGTTCGCCGACATCGTGAAGATCGGCCGCACGCATCTGCAGGATGCGACCCCGCTGACGCTTGGCCAGGAATTCTCCGGCTACGTCGCGCAGCTCGACCAGGGGATCCGGCACGTCGAATCGGCGCTGCCGCATCTGTACGAGCTCGCGCTCGGCGGCACGGCGGTCGGCACCGGGCTCAACGCGCATCCGGAGTTCGCGACGCGCGTCGCGGCCGAGATCGGCCGTCTCGCCGGGCTGCCGTTCGTGACCGCGCCGAGCAAATTCGAGGTGATGGCGGCCGCCGATGCGCTCGTGTTCGCGCACGGCGCGCTGAAGACCGTCGCCGCGAGCCTGATGAAGATCGCGAACGACGTGCGCTGGCTCGCGAGCGGGCCGCGCTGCGGGCTCGGCGAGCTGTCGATTCCGGAAAACGAGCCGGGCAGCTCGATCATGCCGGGCAAGGTGAATCCGACGCAGTCCGAAGCGGTGACGATGCTGTGCTGCCAGGTGTTCGGCAACGACGTCGCGGTGAACTTCGGCGGCGCGAGCGGGAATTTCGAGCTGAACGTGTTCCGGCCGATGATCGCGCACAACGTGCTTCAGTCGGTGCGGCTGCTCGCGGACGGCGCGCAGAGCTTCAACGATCACTGCGCGGTCGGGATCGAGCCGAACCTCGCGCGGATCGACGCGCTCCTGAACGAATCGCTGATGCTCGTGACCGCGCTCAATCCGCACATCGGCTATGACAAGGCCGCGCAGATCGCGAAGAAGGCGCACAAGGACGGCACGACGCTGAAGGCCGCCGCGCTCGCGCTCGGGTTTCTGACCGAAGCGCAATTCGATGCGTGGGTGCGGCCCGAACAGATGATCGGGGCGCGCTGACGGCCCGTTCGTACGCATCGGTACGCATCGGTGCGCATCGGTGCGCGGCGCCGCGCGCCGATGCGCGCGGCCTGACGCGCCGTGCTCAGGCCTTCGCCACGTCCTCGGGCTTCATCGCGTCGATCTTGTCGAGCGCGGCCTTCACGTTCGTCGCGTATTGCGCGAGCCGCTTCTGCTCGTCGGTCTCGGGCGCGAACGGCGGGACCGGCACCGGATTGCCGTTTTCATCGACCGCGACGAACACGACGAGGCAGTCGGTCGTCTGGCGCAGCACGCCGCTTTTCGGGTCGCCCGCGTGCACGGACACATGGATGTGCATGCTCGTGCGGCCGGTCGCGACGACGCGCGCCTTCAGCTCGACGAGGTTGCCGACGAGGATCGGCCGCTGGAAGCGGATGTTGCCGACGCTGACCGTCACGCAGTAGCGGCTCGACCAGATCGCCGCGCACGCGTATGCGACCTCGTCGATCCATTTCATCAGCGCCCCGCCATGCACCTTGCCGCCGAAGTTCACGGATGACGGCTCGGCGAGGAAACGGAACACGGTCTCGGTACGGTCGAGGGCGGCGGTAGGCGTGGCGGACATCGTGGCTCCAAGCTCGGCGAGGGCGGGAAGCGCCCGATTATACGTGGCAGTGATTCGGGGCAGTGCGTCGCGCGGCGCTCGCTCAGCGATGGAACGTGACGCCTTCGTCGATCACGCCGTACATGTCGATGCTGCCGCTGCCGGCGCCGGTGGCCGGGCCGCCCTGCGCGCAGGCCGCACACAGCAGCGCCGCCGCGATCACACTCAAAATCGTCTTCATCGTCGAATACCGTCGCGCAACGCGCCGGCTTCACTGCCGACGCGCGTCCATTCTACGCGCGACGCCCGCCGGCCGGCAGCATTCGACGTTTCGGTTCGCGATGAAACGTCGGATGCACGCAGCGCCTACACTGGCAGTCATCCGCCCGACCGGGACCAAGACCGAGACCGAGATGAAACGCCCCCCACGCTCACTACGTTCGCTGCCATGACCGATTCCGACCCGAACCGCTTTCCCGGCCTGAGCCGCATCGGCGCGCTGCTCGCCGACCCCGGCCGCGCCGCGATGCTGTGGGCGCTGATGGACGGCAGCGCCCGCCCCGCCGGCGAACTGACGCTGATCGCGGGGCTGTCGCCGTCCGCCGCGAGCGCGCATCTCGCGCGGCTGACCGACGGCGGACTGCTCGCGCTCGACGTCCGCGGCCGCCATCGCTATTACCGGCTCGCATCGTCCGACGTCGCCGCGTCGCTCGAGGCGCTCGCGAACGTCGCGCGCGCGGCCGCGCCGCAGCGGCCGGTCCCGCCGCCCGCGCACGGCGTGCCGGCCGAGCTGCGGCATGCGCGCACCTGCTACGACCACATGGCCGGCGAGCTCGCGGTGCGTATCTACGACGGCCTCACCGCGCGCGGCTGGCTGCACACGAACGGCGACTCGCTCGACGCGACCGACGCCGGCGTGGCCGGTTTCGCGCACTGGGGCATCGACGTCGGCGCGCAACGCGCGCGCCGGCGCCGCTTCGCGTGCGGCTGCCTCGACTGGAGCGAACGGCGCCCGCACCTCGGCGGCGCGCTCGGCGCGGCACTGCTCGACAGCTTCTGCACGCACGGCTGGATCGAACGCACCGCGCGACCCCGCGTGCTGCGCGTGACGCCGGCCGGGCACCAGACGTTCGACGCATGGCTGTCGCCCGCATGACGGCAGGCGCCCCCGGACAAGTTTTGTTACAGGGCAACGCGGTCGTCTTACAAAACACAGACCCCTGATACAGACCCAGCGGATAGAGTGGAATCGGCGGTGCGAATCGACGCGCCGCAATAACGAGATAACGACGAAGACGCTCACCATGGCCCATCTGCTCACCCTCAAGCGCACCGCGCATGCGACCCTCGTCGCGCTCGCGGTGCTGGCCGCCCTGCCGCCCGCATTCGCGCAGTCGGCCCCGCCGTACCCGGCGGCCCGGCAGCCCGGCGGCGACCCGCCCGGGCGCGTCGCGCGGCTCGACTACCTGTCCGGCGCGGTGACGACCGAGCCGGCGGGGACCGACAGCTGGGCGTACGCGGCCGTCAACCGGCCGCTGACGACCGGCGACCAGCTCTGGAACGACGCGGGCGCGCGCTCCGAGCTGCACATCGGCTCGACCGCGGTGCGGCTCGGCGACTCGACGAGCGTCTCGATCCTGAACCTCGACGACACGACGACGCAGTTGAAGGTCGGCCTCGGCACGCTGTCGACGCACGTGCGGTCGCTGCCGCAGGGCGCGTCGTACGAGATCGACACGCCGAACCTCGCGCTCGGCATCACCGGCCCCGGCGACTACCGCGTCGACGTCGCGCCGAACGGCCAGAGCACGACGGTGACGATGCGGCGTGGCAGCGCGACGGTCTACGGCGACAACGGCCAGTTCCCGCTGTCGCCCGGCCAGCAGATCGTGTTCACCGGCACGAACCTGCAGGTCGCGCAGCAATCGCCGGCGCCGGGGCTCGATCCGCTCGACCAGTGGGCGGCCGGCCGCGACGCGGCCGAGGACCGTTCGGTGTCCGCGCGCTATGTGTCGCGCGACATCCCCGGCTACGAGGATCTCGATGCGAACGGCGCGTGGCGCCAGGACCCGACCTACGGCGCGGTGTGGGTCCCGAGCGACGTGCCGCAGGACTGGGCGCCGTACCACGATGGTCACTGGATCTGGCAGGCGCCGTGGGGCTGGACCTGGGTCGACGACCAACCGTGGGGTTTCGCGCCGTACCACTACGGGCGGTGGGCGTACGTCGACGACAGCTGGGCGTGGGTGCCGGGCCCGGTCGCCGTCAGCGAGCCGCCCGTCTATGCGCCGGCGCTCGTCGCATTCGTCGGCGAAGGCGGCGAAGGCCCCGACTGGAACGTCGCGCTGACGGTCGGCGGCGTCGCGGCTGCGGGCTGCGCGTGGTTCGCGCTCGGCCCGGGCGAGGCGTGGCATCCGGGCTGGGGCGGCTGGAGCCCGCACTACTATGACCGCGTGAACCGCAACATCGTCGTGAACAACGTCAACGTGACGAACATCACGAACATCAACAACATCCACAATACGTACATCAACTACCGCGCGCCGCACGCGATCACCGCGGTGCCCGCGACCGCGTTCGTGCACGGCCAGCCGGTCGCGCGCTTCGCGCAGCACGTCGATCCGCAGCAGTGGCGCAACGCGCGTGTGATGTCCGGCGCGCCGGGCATCGCGCCGGTGCGCCAGAGCTTCACCGGCGAGCTGCGCAACGCGGCGTTCCGGCCGCCCGCCGCGATTGCGCAGCGCCCTGTCATCGCGACGCGCAATCCGGTCGTGCCGGCCGCGTACCGCGATCAGGCCGCCGCGCATCTCGCCGCGCAGGGCGCGGCGCGCGTGCCCGGCGCCGGCGCGCCGGTCGTGAAGACGACGGCGCCGCCCGACTACACGCCGCGCCCGGTCCGCGTGCCCGGCAATCCGCAGGGCGCCCACTGGGCGATGCGCGACGTGCAGCTCGTGAATCCGCACGGTCCGGTCGTGCAGCCTTCGCGCGCGCCCGAAGGCCGGCCCGGCACGCCGGCGCCCGCGTTCGGCGCCGCGCAGCGGCTCGGGAACGGCGCGCTGCCGAACGTCCCGCGGCCGATGAACGGCGAGGCACCGCGCGCGAACGTCGCGCCGGGCTTGCCGCATCCGCCCGCGCTCGGCAATGCGCCCGAAGCGCATGCGCAAATGTCGTCACCGTCGCCGTCGTGGATGCAGCCGCACGCGCCGATCGAGCGTCAGCGCGCGCAGTCCGGCCCGTCCGGCGCTCCGCAGACGCTTCATCCGCCGGGACAGAACGCGCTGCCGCCGGTGCGCAGCGCGGCGCCCGAGATGCCGGCGCCGCGACAGGCCGAGATCCCGCATCCGCAGCCGCACGCCGACTATTCGGCGCCGCGTCCGCAGCCTCAGCCGCGCCCCGACTATTCGGCCCCGGCACCGCGTCCGCGCCCCGAGTACTCGGCACCCGCGCCGCGCCCGGAATATTCGCCGCCGCGGATGGAACCGCGCCCGTCGATGCCGGCGCCGCGAATGGAAGCCCCGCACCCGGCGCCCGCGCCACGCATGGAGGCCCCGCGAATGGAAGCCCCACGCCCGGCGCCCGCGCCGCGCATGGAGGCCCCGCACAACAACCCGCCTCCGCAGCAGCACGAAAACAGCCGCGACGACCGCCGGCACGCATAAACGCGCCCGTGGATGAACGAACGGCCCGACCGGGTGCAAACCCCGCTCGGGCCATTTTTTCGCGCGTGGCGACGAAGCGTGAACAATGCGCGAACAATGCGCGGACGAAGCGCGGACGAAGCGCGCCGGCGCGCGGATCAGACCGCCATCGGCGCGGTCAGCGGCGTGTGGTGCCGATAGCCGACGAGCGAGAAATCGGCGGGCACGACCTTCTCGAGCCACTCGGGCTCGTAGACGCCGGTGCGCGCGTAATCGGGCACGCGCTCGGCGAGCTCGAGCTTCGGGCTCTCGTACGGCTCGCGCGTGAGCTGCTCGCGCAGCATGTCGAGCTGGTTCTCGTAGATGTGCGCGTCGCCGATGAAGTAGCTGAACCAGCGCGGCGTGTAGCCGGTCAGCCGGCCGACCAGCGCCAGCAGCGCCGCGCCCTCGGCCAGGTTGAACGGCGTGCCGAGTCCGACGTCGTTGCTGCGGATGTACAGGCACAGCGAGATTTCGCGCTTCGTCGCGTTCGGCAGAAACTGATAGAGCAGATGGCACGCGGGCAGCGCGATCTCGTCGAGCACGGCCGGATTCCATGCGTGGAACAGGATGCGGCGATCCGCCGGGTTCCGCATGATCGTGTCGAGGCACTGGCGAAGCTGGTCGATCGCCTTGTAGAGCAGCACCTTCTGCACGCCGCCCTCGTCGAAGCGCGTGACGATCCGGTAGCCGCGATGCGTCGCGTCGGCGACCTGCGCGTGCTCGCGCGCGTCGAGCACCTTGTAGCCGGGCCACTGGCGCCACTGCACGCCGTACACGTCGCCGAGGTCGTCGACGCCGCGCCGGTACGGATTCGCGAGCCACTGCGCGTTCTCGTTCGCGTTCGCGTCCCAGACCTTGCAGCCGAGCGCGCGGAAATCGGCCGCGCTGCGCGAGGCGCGCAGAAAGCCGACGAGTTCGCCGATCGCCGACTTGAACGCGAGCTTCTTCGTCGTCACGGCCGGAAAGCCTTCCTGCAGGTCGAAGCGCAGCATCGCGCCCGGCATGCTGATCGTGCGGATCCCCGTCCGGTTTTCCTGCCAGCTGCCGGTGTCGAGGATCGTGCGAACGAGATCGAGATACTGTTTCATGCGGGTTCCTTCGGCCGGGACCACGGCCAGACCCGCCATTCTAGCAAGCGCGCCGCGAAGGCTCAGCGGGCGCCGGCGGCACGAAGCCGTCGAAGGTGTCGCCGCGATCGCGCATCCCGTGCGCGCACATCAGCCGGTACAGCGTCACGCGCGACACGCCGAGCTCGCGCGCCGCATCGGCGAAACGTCCGCGATGCCGCAGCAGCGCCTGCTCGATCACCTGCCGCTCCGCCGCCTCGCGCGCCTCGACGAGCGATACCGGCGCCAGCGCCGCATAGTCGCCGAGCTCGAGATCGGCGGCCGTGATCATCCGCCCTTCCGACATCACGATCCCGCGGCGCACGCGATTGATCAGCTCGCGCACGTTGCCGGGCCACGCGTAGCCGTACAGCGACGCGATCGCGTCCGGCGAGAAACCGCGCAACCGGCGGTGCGCGTCGCCCTGGAAACGCTCGAGCATGTGGCGCGCGAGCACCTCGATATCCTTGCCGCGCGCGCGCAGCGGCGGCTCCTCGATCTTCAGCACGCAGAGCCGGTGATACAGATCCTCGCGAAAACGCCCGTCGCGCAGCGCCGCCTCGAGATCGATGTGCGTCGCGCAGATCACGCGCACGTCGATCGGCACCGACGCATGGCCGCCCAGCCGCTCGATCTTTCCTTCCTGCAGGAAGCGCAGCAGGCTCGCCTGGCTGTCGAGCGGCAGATCGCCGATTTCGTCGAGAAACAGCGTGCCGCCCTGCGCGCCCTCGACGCGGCCGATCTTGCGTTGATGCGCGCCGGTGAACGCGCCGCGCTCGTAGCCGAACAGCTCGGCCTGCAGCAGCGTCGACGGAATCGCACCGCAATTGATCGCGACGAACGGCGCGCTCGCGCGCGGCGAGCGCTCGTGAATCGCGAGCGCGGTCAGCTCCTTGCCGGTGCCCGACTCGCCGGAGATGAACACCGGCGCGTCGGTCGTCGCGACGCGACGGATCATCTTGAAGAGCGCGAGCATCGCGTCGCAGGTGCCGACCATCTCGCCCTCGCTGCGCCCCTGCCCGGCAGGTTGCGGCGCAGGCTCGGTCAGCGTGACCATCCCGTAAGCGTGGCCGACCGTCTCGACGATGCGCGTCATCTCGTACGGCACCGTCACGTAATCGAAGCAGTAGTCGCGAATCAGATGCCGCAGCATGGCGTCGGCGAGCTGGCCGCGGCTCGTGGCGGCGATCCAGCCGACCTGCGGAATCGTCAGACACGGTTCGAGCTCGCGCAGATCGGCCGGCCGATAGCCGGCCGCGAAATCGAGCAGCCCCGCCGTCGCGACGCCGCGCTGCGCGGCGCGCCGCACGTCCCGCGCGCTCGCCGCGAGATCGACGCGCCAGCCGCGTGCGTCGAACTGGCCGCACAGCGCGGTGTCCGGTTCGCGTGAAAAATAGATCACATGCCGTGCGTCGGCGTCCATACCCTCACCCCGTCCTCGTAGAACCAGCGATTCATTTGTGCCACGCGCCCGGATGGCGCACGCAAAACGCGAATCGAATCCCATGTCCCGGCCAGATTCGCTGCGTCACGATCGATCGGGCATCGATCGCGCAGCACCTCGAACGCAACGCGCGTCAGAATCGCGGACTCTATCGGGTCTCTTCGTCGATTTTTTTTTGGACAAGTCGGCGTGCATCCGCACACCAAACGAACAACGAGATATCGGGACAGGCACGCTCACACATGAAACGCGCGACACGTGCTTATTCTTCTGTTCATATTGCGTGTCGCCACGCGTCCGCCCCGACTGAAGGCACGCCGCCATTGTCATCCATGAAGCGATTCGCTTGAATCCGCAGTAGTCCTCCCCCCCCTCGTTTCAGCTCTGAAACATTTTTCCCGCATCTTTCGGCGCGATTCCCAACGACAAATAGAGAATCGCAAGCACGACAAAGGTTTCGGTTCGGTGGCATGTATTTCGCTCGACACCCGGGCACACCGGAGATACGCCATGCGAAACCTCGCTCGTCTTTCCTTCGCCTCGATGGCCGTCGCGCTCGCACTCGCGTCGCTGCCGCTCGTGGCGAGCGCGCAGGACGCCGTGCAAGCGGACGCGTCCGGCATCGACTCGTCGACGTCGCTCGCGATCGACGCTACGTGGATGAAGCGTTATACGCCGCTCGACGAAGACACGCTCGACCAGCAGCGCGGTCGCGCGCCGGGCTTCGTGACGATCGCGACGACACCGCAGATGGCGAACGGCACGTCGGTCACGCTGTGGGACGAAATCGCGCCGCCCGCGCCGGCGCCGGTACCCGTCGACGCGCAGCGCGCGATGCAGGGCAACAGCGCGAGCTACACGCGCAAATAGGGGACGACGATGAACGCTCAGCGACCTGTCCCCGACTTCGCCGCCACGCGACGGCATGCGATGCGCGCGACGGGCAACATCGCGCTCGACGTCGGGCTCGCGATCGCGCTTTGCATCGGACTCCTCGTCGTCGCGCTCGGCGTTGCCTGCGCGCAGGAACAGGTCGCGAATCCGGGCGACATCATCGTGCTGCGCAACGTCACGCCGCGCATCGCGTATCGGCCGGTGCCGACCAGCGACGACCCGGTGGTCGTGCGCGCGACAACGTTTCCGGCCAACACGTTCGATCCGATGATGGCGACGATGGTCTCCGATCTGGACCTGACGAACGCGCATGGCTCGAGCGGCGTCGCGCCCGACGGGGTGATCGGCGGCGGCGCGGGCATGCAGGCGATCACGCGCGTGCTGACGGGCGACGCCACGGGCGGCGCGATCGTGCACGGGCCGCTCGCGGGCGCCGGACCGGCGGCCGGTATCGGCGGCATCGGCGGCGTCGTGTCGGGCGCCGTGACGAATGCGCTCTCGCCCGTCACGAGCGCGCTCGGAGCGATCAAATGAACGCGCGTCAATCACGCGCGGCCGATCGCGCACCGTACACATCGCACGCTGCACATGCGGCACATGCTGCACAAGCGGCACACGCGGCACACGCGGTGCATACAGCACATGCAGCGCGGCTCGTGCGCGCGACGCTCGTCGCGCTGTGCGCCGCGGCGGCGGTCCCGCACGCATTCGCACAAAACGTGCCGCTGGTCGGCGGCATCGCAACGATAGAAACCGGCGTCGCCTACGGCGCGACCGGCGCGGTCGCGGTCAACGAAACGGCCGGACTCGACAACGTACAGGGCAATCAGATGGTTTTTGGCATGGGCGCGCCCGGCGCCGGCTCGATCGTATCCACGCAGGCCGCCGTCGCGACAGCCCGCGCGGGCGAGACGGCCGCGCACATCGAGGGCTCCGCGTTCTCGAACGTCACCGGAGCGGTGATGGTGAATCAGAGCGCAGGGGTGGGCAATCTTCAGCGCAACAGTGCCGTTCTCGGCACGCTGGGCGCCGAAGTGCAGGCTGTCTCGGATACCGAACTATCCGAGACAGCAGCAAGACAGAGTGGACTGGGACTACCGGAGGGCGGGCGGGATAGGCCCGAAGTGTCGATCAGCAGCGACGCTTTCAAGCATATCAGCGGCATCGTACAAGTCAACCAGACCTCCGGAGCCGGTAACGCTACGGCAAACGTTTTTGTGCTCCGTCCCCCGGCGGGCACTCTTTTTAATTAAGTCATCGCCTTAACGGAGGGTAACCATGAAGCGCACACTCATTGCAGCGGCGGTATGCGCGGCGGCGGCCAGTCCCGCGTTCGCCGCGCCGCCGAACCCGTATCTGTTCAACGTGACCGGCGTGACCGACACGGTCGGAATCGAAGGTTTCGTACGGCTGTTCGGCAGCGTCAGCGTGACGAGCACCGCCGGCGCGGTCGTCAACAACAACCAGACCGTCACGCTCGCGAACGTCTCGCTCGAGCCGAACTACCAGAGCTACCAGCTCGGCGCGGTCACGTCGTCGGTCAATGATTCGAACAACAGCGTGACCGTGAAGGGTGGTTCGACGTACACGTCGAACGACATGTTCTCGATGACCGGGGCGCACGGCTGGATGACGACGACGTCGTCGTCGCACGATTCGTCGTCGATGACGCAACACACGGTGACCGGCATGTCGACGACGACGACGGGCACGACGTCGCATCTGACGACGACGCTGAACAAGTCCAGCAATTCGAGCGGCGGCGCATCGATCGTCGGCGGGCTGAGCGTGTCGGGCAGCGCATCGCTGACGAAGACGCATACGCATCAGCCGATCCCGTACGGCAGCGTGTCGTCGACGACCGTCACCGGCTCGCTCGGCGTATCCGGCAACGCAGGCGTGTCGTGGAACAACTCGTCGATGACGAGCCAGACGGCAGGCAGCACGCTCGACAGCGGATCGTCGACGACCACGACCGTCAACCAGACCTCGAACGTGACGAACCAGCATCACGACCAGGCGGCGTCGAAGAACCAGTCGGATTCGACGATGTACGCGAACAAGACCACGAACGTCTCGAAGACCAAGACCTGGGGCTACAGCAATTCGGTCACGAAGGTCGATGAAACCGTGCAGGGCGCGATCACGCAATACACCGACACGCGCACGCCCGGCGTGCTGGACGCGGGCACCGGCGCGAACTCGATGCAGAACGTGAACGGCAATCTCGGCGTGAACATCGGCGAAGGCATCGACAACGCGCAGAGCAACGACGTCGCGCTCGCGTCGGTCGACGTCGGCAACGTGTTCGGCAATGCGCAGATCTTCAACCACCAGAGCTCGTCGGGCAGCGCGAGCGTCGACAACTTCAAGCTCAACGCGTCGGTCGGCGACGGCTCGCTGTCGGCGGTGTCGGGCAATGTCGGCGTGAACGTCGCATCGGGCGTCGGCAACGCGCAGAACAACAGCCTCGCCGGCGCGGTGACGACGGTCAATGCCGGCCAGGCGAGCACCGTGGCGATGGTCGCGACCGACGACTCGACGCAGACCGCCGCCGCGCAGGCGAGCGGCCGCTTCGAAGGCTCCGCGATGCTCGGCGCCGACGCGCTTCACGGCGCGAGCGGCAACATCGGCGTGAACATCGCGGGCGGTATCGGCAACGTCCAGCACAACGGGCTTGCGATTTCCGCGTTGAACAACGGTCATTGACCGGAATCAACCGGGGGGCACGCGCGCCCCGCCGCCCGCTCGACGAGCGGCGCGGCGCGCGTGGCAGGAGAAGTGCCATGTGCGGGGAACATCGGCGAATCGCGCTGCGCATCGCCGTCGCCATCGTTGGCGGCACGGCGGGCGTGGCTGCCTTCGCGCAGTCGAGCATCGATGCGTACACGCTGACCGGCGTGCCGGTGACGAAGCATGTCCAGTCGATCCGCGACCTGCGCTATCGCGACATCGTCAGCCAGCGTTACGACTTCAGTTGCGGCTCGGCCGCGCTCGCGACGCTGCTCAAGTATGGATACGGCATCGACATTCCGGAACCCGAAATGATCCGCCGGATGATGGCGTTTTCAACGCCGGAGGTCGTGGTCAGGAACGGTTTCTCGATGCTCGACATGAAGAAGTTCGTCGAAACGCTCGGCCTGCGCGGACGCGGCTTCCGCGTCGGCATCGACGCGCTCTATCACCTGCAGATTCCCGTGCTCGTGCTGATGAATCTCGACGGCTACGAGCACTTCGTGATCGTGAAGCACGCGGAGAACGGCCGGATCTTCATCGCCGATCCGGCACTCGGCAATCGCATCCTGCCCGAGCAGGACTTTTCCAAAACCTGGAACGGCCTCGTATTCGCCGTGCTGGGCAAACCGTTCAGGGAGGACTCGCCTCTTTTGCAGAACAACGAATCGCTGGCGCTGAAGCTGCGTGACCAGGCGCTCGACACGAGCGCCGCCGCGATTCCCTTCGTCGAATTCGGCTTGATCAAGGCAGACCTGTTCTGACCCGTCATGAAACGCTTTATCTCACCGCTTTGTCTCGCATCGTGCATCGCGATGTGCGGCTATGCGGACAGCGCCGTGGCAGCCGAACCCGCGCCCGGCGCGCTCAATGCATTGCGTCCGTTCGACAACCAGGTGCCTGTGCTGGCCATGCAGCCCGTCGACGACGACGTCCTCGCCCATCAGACCGGCAAGTATGCCGGCGCCTCGATGATCTCCGGGTTCGTGCTGAACTTGGTGTCCCAGTGGCAACTGCCGAACGGTGCCCTCGCGATCGGGCAAGGCACGCTGTCGGTCGTCACGAATACCGCGAACCAGCTCGACACGCAGATCTCGACGTTCGCGAAGGTTCAGTCCGGTACCGGCGCGCCGAGCGGCGCGAACCCGAACGCGGTCGCCGCGGGCGGGCAATCGGTCTCGGTGAACGGCATCTCTCAGATCACGCAGGTCGCCGGCAACAACAACGCCGGCACCAACTCGGCGGTGATCGACTTCAACGCGAGCCCGCAGACGGGCGCGCCGCCACCCGGCTCGACGTCGAACCCGACCGCGTTCGCGAGCGATCCGAGCGGCACCGTGAAGGCCGGCGTGACGTTCGGCGGCAACGGGCTCTCGGTGACGCTGCAAACGCCGGCCGGACTCGCGACCCAGTCGATCGCGCCGAACTCCGCGCAACAGGCCGGCGCGATCGCGCAGCTGCTGCAGGTGGCCGGCAACCGGCAGATCGTGTCGAACCAGCTTCAGCTGCTGCTGCAGACCCGGACGATGTCTTCGGCAACGCTCCGTCAGATGGGCGTGCTGCAGGCGCTGCAAAGCAGCGCCCTTCTGAGGAGATGACGGGCGGCCCGCAAGCCGCGGCATCGTGACGCGTGACATCGCAGTTGCATCACTCATGTGTGCCAATCCTGGCGGCCGCCGCGCCCTTCTCTTGATCCGGGCGGCGGCCGTCCGATCCGGGGGAAGGATCATGCCGCAGCATTTGTCGTACCCATGCAGGCCGCGCACCGCACTCGCGGTGATTCCGGCCGCCGTGCTCGGCCTCGCGTTCGCCGCGAGCGCGCACGCGCAGGCGCTCGCCGACCAGTCGCTCGAGCAGCGGCTCGATACGCTGACGAAGGTCGTCGACGACCAGCAGCACAAGATTGCCGCGCTCGAACAGCAGATCGTCGATCTCGAGATGGCCCAGCGCGGCCGCGGCGCGCCCGGCGGCTCGGGCGAAGGCGTGGCCGCGCCGCCGTCGGTCGTCTCGCAGTACACGCCCGTCACGCCCGCGCCGGGCGAAGGCACGGGCACCGCGACCGGCGTGCCGGTCACGCCGCCGCCGCCGCCGAGCGCCACCGAAGAAAACGCGCCGGGCACGGTCGGCACCACGCAGAAGGCCGCCGAGCCGACCCGCACCGCGGCCGAGGACGCGGTCGTGCAGCGCGAGCACGCGCCGCTCTTCGACCACAAGCTGACGATCGACTGGGGGATCAGCGACACCTACTACGACCGCCGGCAACTGCAGCTGTCCGGCTTTCTCGCGCTCGACGCGATCTTCCTCGGCAACCTGAATCTCGGCGAGACGAAGTCGCACCAGTTGATGACCGACGTCGACGTCCGCTACGGGCTCACCGACCGGATCAGCGTCGACGTCGATGTGCCGTACCTGTACCGCACGTCGAGCTTCATCAACGGCGGCGCGGGCGGCGCGGCGAACACGCTGTCCGACACGACCGTGAACTCGCACGCGCTCGGCGACGTGAACTTCGGGATCTACTACCAGTTCGTGAAAGAGCACGAAGGCGTGCCGGACATCGTCGGCAGCCTGCGCGTGAAGTCGCCGACCGGCACGTCGCCGTTCGGGATCAAGTTCCTGCAGGCGGACCCGAACAACACGAACCTCGTCTCGCCCGACAAGCTGCCGACCGGCACCGGCTTCTGGAGCATCACGGCCGGCGTGTCGGCGCTGAAGACCTACGACCCGATCGTGCTGTTCGGCAGCCTTTCCTATACGTACAACGTCGCGCGCGCGTTCTCCGACATCTCATCGGTGGTCGGGCAGACCGAGCCGGCGAAGGTGAAACTCGGCGACATCATCCAGTTCGGCGGCGGCGTCGCGCTCGCATTCTCGGAGCGCGACTCGGCGAGCATCGCGTACACGATGGCGATCGAGCCGTCCACCGAAACGCAGGCCCCAGGCCAGGGCTGGCAGAAGGTGCCGGGCAGTCAGACGACCGCGTCGACGCTCGCCTTCGGCCTCAACCATGTGTTCAACAAGCATCTGACGATGAACGCATCGGTCGCGATCGGGCTCACGCCCGACGCGCCGAACTTCGTCGTCGGCGTGCGCTTCCCGTACACGTTCTGACGTGCGACGCAGCGCACTTACGCAGTGAGGTTATCGTGCACGACTCCCGCCCCGTCATCTCCACCGCCGCGACCGGCTTCGTGCCGCGTCTCGCGATCGCGCATCCGGACGGGGCCGGCCCCGGCACCGTGCCGGCGGTACGGCCGCTCGTGTATCTGTCGCGACGACACGACGCGGCGCTCACCGCGCATCTGCGCGAGCGGCGCTGGGACGTGCTGTGCGCGAAGTCCGCGCACGACGCGCAGCGGCTCGTGAAGCCCGATCTCGCGCACGCGGGGATCGTCGATCTCGACGGCTTCGCGGTGCGCGACCTGTCCGCGCTCGAGCCGATCCTGCGGCACCAGCAGATCGGCTGGATCGCGCTCGCCGATCCGGCGCGCCTCGCGGAGCCCGAGATCCGCAAGCTGATCCGGCAGACCTGCTTCGACTACGTGAAGGCGCCGCCGACGCACACGACGATCGATTATCTCGTCGGCCACGCGTACGGGATGGTCACGCTGTGCGACCTCGAGCTCGCGACCGACATCGCGGCGAGCGGCGAAGACGAGATGGTCGGCACCTGCGAAGCGATGCAGCACCTGTTCCGCACGATCCGCAAGGTCGCGAACACCGACGCGACCGTGTTCATCTCCGGCGAGTCGGGCACCGGCAAGGAGCTGACCGCGCTCGCGATCCACGAGCGCTCGACGCGGCGCAAGGCGCAGTTCATCGCGATCAACTGCGGCGCGATTCCGCATCATCTGCTGCAGTCCGAACTATTCGGCTACGAGCGCGGCGCGTTCACCGGCGCCAACCAGCGCAAGATCGGCCGCGTCGAGGCCGCGCACGGCGGCACGCTGTTCCTCGACGAGATCGGCGACATGCCGCTCGAAAGCCAGGCGAGCATGCTGCGCTTCCTGCAGGAGGGGCGGATCGAGCGGCTCGGCGGGCACGAGTCGATCCCGGTCGACGTGCGGATCATCTCGGCGACGCACGTCGATCTCGAGGCCGCGATGCGCGACGGGCGCTTCCGCGCGGACCTGTTCCATCGCCTGTGCGTGCTGCGCATCGACGAGCCGCCGCTGCGCGCGCGCGGCAAGGATATCGAGCTGCTCGCGCATCACATCCTGCTGAAGTTCAGGAGCGACGGCGCGCGCAAGATCCGCGGCTTCACGCCGTGCGCGATCGAGGCGATGTACAGCTACCCGTGGCCCGGCAACGTGCGCGAGCTGATCAACCGGATCCGCCGCGCGATCGTGATGGCGGACGGCCGGCTGATCTCGGCGACCGATCTCGATCTCGGCCAGTACACCGCGCAGCATTCGACGACGCTCGCCGAGGCGCGCGAGCGCGCGGAGAAACGCGCGATCGAGGCCGCGCTGCTGCGCCATCGCCACCGGCTCGCGGAAGCGGCCGCGGAGCTCGGCATCTCGCGCGTCACGCTGTACCGGCTGATGGGCTCGCACGGGCTGCGCGACCCGTCGAGCACCGAGCAGCGCGCGGCGGCGGGCGAAAATGGGCACGACAGCGGGCACGAGAACGGGCACGAGAACGGGCACGACGGCCTGCATGACGGTATGCGCGACGGCGAACGCGACGGCGACGCGTGACGCGGCGCAAGGCACGCGGGAATGCGCACGGGGCAAGGGCGCGCGATGGCGGCGATCCGGTAGAATCGACGCCATCGCCGCTTCCTGCTTTTCATGTTCATGACGACGTTGACCCTGATCGTCGCGCGTGCCCGCAACGGCATCATCGGCCGCGACAACCAGCTTCCGTGGAAACTTCCCGAGGACCTCGCGTTCTTCAAGCGCACGACGATGGGCGCGCCGATCGTAATGGGCCGCAAGACCCACGAATCGATCGGCCGGCCGCTGCCGGGGCGCCGCAACATCGTCGTCACGCGCGACGCGTCGCGCCGCTTCGACGGCTGCGACGCGGCCGGCTCGCTCGCCGACGCACTCGCGCTCGCCGCGCGGGACGACGCGCCCGAAGCGTTCCTGATCGGCGGCGCGCAGCTCTACGCGGAAGGTCTCGCGCTCGCGGACAAGCTGATCGTCACCGAAATCGACGCGGACTTCGACGGCGACGCGTCGTTCCCGGCGCCCGACCCCGCGCACTGGCGAGAGGTGTCGCGCGATCCGCACACGGCGGCCGCGCCGAACGCGTTCGCGTTCGCGTTCGTCGTCTACGCGCGCAAGCGCGGCTGACGCCGCACACGGCCGCGCGATCGAGCGCGGCCGCGCGACGCTGACTGCTTACTGCCCGGCGATCGTCATCTGCTCGATCAGCACCGAGCCCGTCTCCTTCGTGCCGCGCACGATCGAATCCGCGCCGATCGCGACGATGTGGTGGAACATGTCCTGTAGCGTGCTCGCGACCGTGATCTCCTCGACCGGATGCTGGATCACGCCGTTCTCGACCCAGAAGCCCGCCGCGCCGCGCGAATAGTCGCCGGTCACGTAGTTCACGCCCTGCCCCATCAGCTCGGTCAGCAGCAGGCCGGTGCCGAGCTTCTTCAGCATCGCGTCGAAATCGTCGCCCGGCTGCGTGAGCGAGCTCCTCAGCGCGAGGTTGTGCGAGCCGCCCGCGTTGCCGGTCGTCTGCGTGCCGAGCTTGCGCGCCGAATACGTGGACAGGAAGTAGCCCTCGACGACGCCGTCCTTCACGACGCCGCGCGCGCGCGTGCGCACGCCCTCCTCGTCGAACGGCGCGCTGCCCATCGCGCGCGGCACGTGCGGATCCTCGACGATCTGCACGTGCGGCGCGAACACCGGCTTGCCGAGGCTGTCGACGAGGAACGACGTCTTCCGGTACAGCGCGCCGCCGCTCACCGCCTGCACGAACGCGCCGAGCAGGCCGGCCGCGAGCGGCGCCTCGAACAGCACGGGCACCTTGCGCGTATCGAGACGACGCGCGCCCATCCGCGCGAGCGCACGCTCGGCCGCGTAGCGCCCGACCGCTTCCGGCGCCGCGAGATCGTCGGCATTGCGCTTGGACGAATACCAGTCGTCGCGCTGCATGTGCCGGCCGCTGCCCGCGATCGGCGCGCACGCGACGTAGTGGCGCGAGTACGGATAGCCGGCGAGGAAGCCGCGCGTCGTGCCGAGCACGAACTGCGAATGCTGCGCGGACACGCTCGCGCCTTCCGAGTTGCGGATCTGCGGGCTGACCGCGAACGCGGCGTCCTCCGCGCGGCGCGCGAGCTCGACCGCCTCATCGGCGGTGAGCGCCCACGGATGGTAAAGGTCGAGGTTGCGCGGGTCGGTCTCGAGCAGCTCGGCCTCGGCGAGCCCGGCCGCATCATCCTCGGCCGTGAAGCGCGCGATGTTGTACGCGGCGGCGACCGTGTCCTTCAGCGCCTGCGGCGAGAAGTCCGACGTGCTCGCGTTGCCGCGCTTCTTGCCGAGAAACACGGTGACACCGACCATCTTGTCGCGGTTGTGCTCGATCGTCTCGACCTCGCCGCGCCGCACCGACACCGACAGGCCGTCGCCTTCGGAGATTTCGGTCGCGGCGTCCGTCGCGCCGAGCGCCTTCGCGTGGCGGAGGATGTCCGAGGCGATTTCTTTGAGCTGATCCTGCGTATGCGGGAAGTAGCGCACTTGCGTGTCGAGATTGGCAGCCATCTTCGTGATATCCGGTGGCGGGCCGGCAGCCCGCGTGTGTCGAAAAATGCGTACCCGCGATCATAGCAAGGTCCGGGCCGCCTGACCGGGGAAGCTGCGGGGAAGCTGCAGGCAAGCGTGCGGCGCCCCGCGCCGCGATACAATGCCGCCCATGACACGCAAAACCCGTATCCAGCCGATCGAGCATGCCGACGACGACGTCGACAACGGCTACGATCGCCCCAGCAAATCCCAGTTGAAGCGCGACATGCTCGCGCTGCAGGTGCTCGGCCAGGCGCTCGTCGACCTGCCGAAAGACGCGCTGAAGCGCATGCCGATGCCCGAGACGCTCGCCGACGCGGTGCGCGAGGCGCGCCGGATCACCGATCACGAAGGCAAGCGCCGGCAGATCCAGTACATCGGCCGCGTGATGCGCTCGCTGACCGACGACGAAACCGGCGCGCTGCGCGCCGCGCTCGACGCGCAGCGCGGCGTGAGCAAGGCCGCGACCGCGCGGCTGCACTGGATCGAGCGCACGCGCGAGCAGTTGCTCGCCGACGACGCGGCGCTGACCGAATTCGTCCGACGGCATCCGGACGCGGACGTGCAGGAAGGCCGCACGCTGATCCGCAACGCGCGCAAGGAGGCCGAGCAGGGCAAGCCGCCGCGCTACTTCCGAGAGCTGTTCCAGTGGATCAAGACCGCGAGCGGCGTACCCGACGACGAAAGCGACTCGCCCGACACCGCGGAGGACGACGACGATGACGACGAAGCGTAACCATCCGGACGAGCTGGTGGTCGGCCTCGTGTCGATCAGCGACCGCGCGAGCAGCGGCGTCTACGAGGACAAGGGGATTCCGGCGCTGCAGGACTGGCTCGGCGCGGCGCTGACGTCGCCGTGGCGCGGCGAGACGCGGCTGATCCAGGACGACGCGCCGACGATCTCGGCGACGCTCGTCGAGCTGGTGGACGTTGCCGGCTGCGACCTCGTGCTGACGACGGGCGGCACCGGCCCCGCGCGCCGCGACGTGACGCCCGAGGCGACGCTCGCGGTCGCGACGAAGGAAATGCCGGGCTTCGGCGAGCAGATGCGGCAGATCAGCCTGCGCTTCGTGCCGACCGCGATCCTGTCGCGGCAGGTCGCGGTGATCCGCGAGACGGCCGCGGCCGATCACGCGGCGCTGATCGTCAACCTGCCCGGCCAGCCGAAGTCGATCAAGGAGACGCTCGAAGGCTTGCGCGATGCCGACGGCAAGACCGTCGTGCCGGGCATCTTCGCGGCGGTGCCGTACTGCATCGACCTGATCGGCGGCCCGTACATCGAGACCGACGCCACGGTGGTCGCGGCGTTCCGGCCGAAGAGCGCGCAGCGCGCACCGAAATGACGCACCGGCGGGCCCGCCGGTGCCGCCGCCCGGTTCAGGCGGTCGGCGCTGCGTCGCCACCGGAAGCCGGGGCGGTGGACGCTGCGGACGATGCGGACGCGGCCGGCACGAGGAAATGCTCGCGGTAGTACTTGAGCTCGTCGATCGACTCGTGAATGTCGGCGAGCGCCGTGTGCATCGCGCGCTTCTGGAAGCCCTTGTAGATCGCCGGCTGCCAGCGGCGGCACAGTTCTTTCAGCGTGCTGACGTCGAGATTGCGGTAGTGGAAGAAGCGCTCGAGCTCCGGCATCCAGCGCGCCATGAAGCGGCGGTCCTGGCAGATCGAGTTGCCGCACATCGGCGACTTGCCCGGCGACGCGTACTGTGCGAGGAACGCCTGGAGCTGCGCGGCGGCGTCGGCTTCGGTCACCGTCGACGCGCGCACGCGGTCGATCAGGCCCGAGCGGCCGTGCGTCGTCTTGTTCCAGTCGTCCATCTTCGCGAGCGTCGCGTCGCTCTGGTGGATCGCGAGCACCGGGCCCTCGACCGCGATGTCGAGCGTCGAGTTCGTCACGACGACCGCGACCTCGATGATGCGGTCGTTGTCCGGGTCGAGACCCGTCATCTCCATGTCGAGCCACACGAGGTTCAGCTCGTTGCGCACGAGCGCGGGCGTGGCGGCGGCGGAAGTGTCGGTCATTGCGTCATCCTGGAAAATGGCAAGCGGCGCGTGCGCGCCGCCGGGGCGGCCGGCGCCGCATCAGCGGGCGCGGTCCGCAAGAACATATAATTCTCGCATAGAACCCTTTGGCTCCTTCGATGTCACCCTTTTCGTTCACCCTGCTGTTCGCGCTCGCGATCGCCGCGATGGTCGTCACCAAGCTGTGGCTCGCGTCGCGGCAGATCCGCTTCGTGGCTGCGCACCGCAACCGCGTGCCCGCGCAGTTCAGCTCGACGATCCCGCTCAACGCGCACCAGCGCGCCGCCGACTACACGGTCGAGCGCACGCGGCTCACGATGGCCGAGATCGTCGTCAGCGCGGCGCTCCTCGTCGCGCTGACGCTGCTGGGCGGCGTCGGCCTGCTCGACGCGCTGCTGGCCGGCTGGCTCGGCCGCGGCTACGCACAGCAGGTCGCGCTCGTCGCGGCGGTGTTCGCGGTCATGAGCGCGGTCGACCTGCCGTTCGAGTACTACCGGCAGTTCGGCATCGAGGCGCGCTTCGGCTTCAACCGGATGACCAAGCGCCTGTTCTTCACCGATCTCGTGAAGAACGCGCTGCTCGGCATCGCGCTCGGCCTGCCGCTGCTGTTCGCGGTGCTGTGGCTGATGAACGAGGCGGGCCACCTGTGGTGGCTGTGGACGTGGGTCGTCTGGACCGCGTTCCAGCTCCTCGTGCTGCTGATCTACCCGACCTTCATCGCGCCGCTGTTCAACAAGTTCGAGCCGCTCGCCGACGACGCGCTGCGCTCGCGGATCGAGGCGCTGATGAAGCGCTGCGGCTTCGCGGCGAAGGGGTTGTTCGTGATGGACGGCAGCCGCCGCTCCGCGCACGGCAACGCGTACTTCACCGGTTTCGGCGCGTCGAAGCGGATCGTGTTCTTCGACACGCTGCTCGCGCGGCTGTCCGGCGAGGAGATCGAGGCGGTGCTCGCGCACGAGCTCGGCCACTTCAAGCGCCGCCACGTGATGAAGCGGATGCTCGTGTCGTTCGTACTGAGCGTCGCGCTGCTCGCGCTGCTCGGCTGGCTCGCGCAGCGGACCTGGTTCTACATGGGGCTCGGCGTCACGCCGTCGCTGTCGGGCAGCAACGCCGGCGTCGCGCTCGTGCTGTTCTTCCTTGCGATGCCGGTGTTCCTGTTCTTCGCGACGCCGGTCGGCAGCCTGAGCTCGCGCCGGCACGAGTTCGAGGCCGACGCGTTCGCGGCGAGCCAGACCGACGCGCAGGATCTCGTCAGCGCGCTCGTGAAGCTGTATGAGGACAACGCGTCGACGCTGACGCCCGACCCGCTCTACACCGCGTTCTACTACTCGCACCCGCCCGCATCGCAGCGGATCGACCGGCTGCTGCGCCACGCATGAGCCGCCCGACCTCCCGCCGCCAGCCGGCCCCGCGCGCCGCCTCCGCCGAGCGCGCCGAAGGCCGCGTGATCGCCGCGCACGGCCGCCACTACATCGTCGCCCCCGACGACGGCGGCCCGATGCTGCAGTGCTTCCCTCGCGGCAAGAAAAGCGACGTCGCGGTCGGCGACCGCATCGCGTACGAGCGCATGTCGGCCGACCAGGGCGTGATCGTCGAGATCGGCGAACGGCACAACCTGCTGTATCGCTCGGATCAGTTCAAGTCGAAGCTGTTCGCCGCGAACCTCGATCAACTGCTGATCGTGCTCGCGACCGAGCCGTACTTCAGCGAGGATCTGCTCGGCCGCGCGCTGATCGCCGCGGAGGCCAACGCGCTGAAGCCGCTCGTCGTGCTGAACAAGATCGACGTCGACACCGCGCTGCCGGCCGCGCGCGCGCGGCTCGCGCCATACCGCGCGCTCGGCTACGACGTGCTCGAGCTATCGGTGAAGGGCCGCCCGGACGACACGCGCGCGCAGCTCGCGCCGCACCTCGCCGGCCGCTCGACGATCCTGCTCGGCCAGTCCGGGATGGGCAAGTCGACGCTCGTGAACCTGCTGGTGCCCGACGCGGAAGCCGCGACGCGCGAAATCTCGGCCGCGCTGAACAGCGGGCGGCACACGACGACGTTCACCCGTCTCTATCCGCTGCCGGCCGGCGGCGCGCTGATCGATTCGCCGGGTTTCCAGGAGTTCGGCCTCTATCATCTGACGGAAGGCCGGCTCGAGCGCGCGTTCCCGGAGTTCCGGCCGCTGCTCGCGGACTGCCGTTTCTATAATTGTCATCATCTGCACGAGCCGGGCTGCGCGATCCTCGACGCGGTCGCCAACGGCCGCATCGCGCCGTCGCGGCATGCGTTGTACGCGCAACTGGTGCACGAGGCGAGCCAGGTCGTGCGCTGACGTGCGGAGGGCCCGGGCGCGGTGCGTGGCCCGGGCAGCTGGCGGGAGGCGTCGTCATCATGCGTTTCAGAGCACCGAATCTCGCAACCGCGCAGCATTGGGCGAACGTGCTCGAGGCGGCGGGCATCGACTGCGAGCTGCACAATTTCTATGCGACGGGCGCACTGGGCGGCCTGCCCGCCGACGCCTGCGCGCCCGAGGTCTGGCTCGATGACGAGCGCGACGACATGATCGCGAGCCGCCTGCTCGACGCCGCGATGCGCGGCCCGGCGGCCGGCGCGACACCGTGGCGCTGCCGGCACTGCGGCGAGGAGCTCGAAGCGCAGTTCACCGCGTGCTGGCACTGCGGCGCGGTGCGCGACCCGCGCGACGGCTGACGCGGCGCACAAAAGCACAAGGCCGGCGTCGAAGCCGGCCTTGTGCTTTTTCGTCGGACGCGGCATGTCAGGACAATCAGGACAATCAGGACACCCAGACGGCGATCGTCAGCATCAGCAGCAGGATCATCCACAGGATCACCGCGCGCCACACGAGGCCGACCGCGGATTGCAGCGTGCGCGGCGTGCAGTCGTCGCCGACCGACAGCGGGCCGCTGTCGCCGACCGCGAGCGCGTCGACGCTCGACGGCTCCGCGAGCGGGCCCGCGAGCCGCGCGCCGAGCGCGCCGCTGCCGGCCGCGAGCAGCACGCCGTCGTTCGGGTCGGGCCACTGACGCGTGTGGTGGCGCCATGCGTAGATCGCATCCTCGAAGTTGCCGACGATCGCGAAGCCGAGCGACGTGAGCCGCGCGGGCACCCAGTCGATCACGAAGAACGCGCGCTGCGCGAACGTCGAGAACGCGGCGGTGCGGTCGACCGCCGGCGTGGACCAGCTGCGCGCGAGATATTCGGAGATCCGGTACAGCACCGCGCCCGCCGGGCCGATCGGCAGCACATACCAGAAGAACACGCCGAACACGTGCCGGTGCGACGCGACGACCGCGTGGATCAGCGTATGCCGGACGATCTCGCCGACCGGCATGTCGACCGTGTCGATCCCCGTCCACTCGTGCAGGATCTCGCGCGCCTGTGGCACGTCGTCGTTATTGAGCGCGAGATGGATATCGGTGAAATAGTGGCTGAACTGGCGAAAGCCGAGCGTGAAGTAGACGACGACGACGTTCCAGATGAACGCGAGCACGAAGCTCACCTTGTACAGCAGGAAGTAGATCAGTGCGACGACGATCACCCACGGCAGCACGACCGCGAGCCACGCGAGCACGCCGTGCTTCTGCTTGCCGGCGTCGAGGCCGTGCGCGACGGTTTCCGCATGAAACTGAAACAGCGCGAACACCGGATTGCTCGGCGACAGCGCGCGGACCTGCTCGATGATGAGGGCAAGGAGAACCGAAAAGAAAGTCATGCTTGTCGCCGTGCGATCGAATTATGTGATTTTGCGCGTAACGATAGCACAGCGTAAGCGACGCATCGATGCCCGCCCCGCACACCGCCGCGCGCGCTCGCGCGGCGTACGCGCGACGCGCTCAGCGGGCGGACAAGAAGCGGTACAGATTGCGCAACATGCCGGCAGTTGCGCCCCAGATGAAGTAATGCGGATCGGCTTGGGCGTCCGGATACGGCATCGCAAAAAAACGACGCTCGCCGCCGTCCCAGCGGAACACGCGCACTTCGTGATTCGCGGGGTTCATCAGGAACGCGAGCGGCACTTCGAATACCTCGGCGACCTCGAACGGATCGGCCTCGACCGTGAACGGCGGATGCACGAGGCCAACGACCGGCGCCACGCAGAACCCGGTGCCGGTCGCGTAGTCGGGCAGCGCGCCGAGGATCTCGACGCGCTCGCCGGCGAGGCCGATCTCCTCCTTCGCCTCGCGCAGCGCGGTCGCCGTCGCGTCGGCGTCGAACGGCTCGCGCCGGCCGCCGGGGAAACTGATCTGGCCGGCGTGGTCGTTCAGATGGTCGGTACGCTGCGTGAGCAGCACGGCGAGACCGGACTCGCGCACGACGAGCGGAATGAGCACCGACGCGCTGCGCAACGTCTTGTATTCCTGGAGGCGCTGCTCGGCGGGCTCGCGGGTCCAGGACAGCGGCGTCGCGAAGCGCTCGCGCAACCCGGACGGCGTCAGCAGGTGGCCGTCGATGGCCGGCAGATTCACGCCGGTGCCTTCGACGGGCAGGACTTCGGGATCGATGATGGGGCGGCGGGTCAAAGGAGCTCTCTGAATGCGGGTCGACAGAGCGTATTGTCGCGCCGGAATGAAAAAAGCACCCGGTTGGGTGCTTTTTCCTTACAGCGCTTACGCTTGAGCAGCGGCGCGATCCTTCGACACCAGCTTTTCCTTGATTCGAGCCGACTTGCCCGAACGCTCGCGCAGGTAGTACAGCTTCGCGCGACGCACGTCGCCGCGACGCTTCACGACGATGCTGGCCAGCAGCGGCGAGTAGGTCTGGAACGTACGCTCGACGCCTTCGCCCGACGAGATCTTGCGGACGATGAACGACGAGTTCAGGCCACGGTTGCGCTTCGCGATCACGACGCCTTCGTACGCCTGAACGCGCTTGCGCGTGCCTTCGACGACGTTCACGTTCACGATCACCGTGTCGCCCGGGGCGAACGCGGGAATCGACTTGCCTGCGAGCGCGCGCTCGATCTCTTCCTGCTCAAGTTTTTCAATCAGATTCATCACTGACTCCTAAAGCCATCTTGTCGGCGTTTGCGCCCGCCTGCTTCCAGGCCCGGCCCCGATAGAGGATGGGTTCACATCAGGCGCCGCGCACGCATGCACGGCACCGCCTTGTCCCACCCGTGAAGCCGCCTCAGGAGGCGTCCTTCGCTTCACGCGCGAGGTTTGCGAGCCACGCCTCGTCGGCCCGGCTCAACAACTTGTCGCGACGCGCCCGCTGGATCAGGTCCGGGCGCTTCAGCCACGTGTTTTTCAATGCTTGCTGGCGCCGCCAGCGCTCGATCTCGGCATGATGCCCGCCGAGCAGCACGTCCGGCACCCGCATCCCGTCGTACTCCTCGGGGCGTGTGTAGTGCGGGCAGTCGAGCAGGCCGTCCGCGAAACTGTCCTGCACCGCCGACTGCGCGTCGTTCAGCACGCCGGGCAGCAGACGCACGACCGCGTCCATCATCGCCATCGCCGGCAGCTCGCCGCCGGACAACACGAAATCGCCGACGCTGATTTCCTCGTCGACGCAGCGATCGAGCAAACGCTGATCGATCGCCTCGTAGCGGCCGCACAGCACGACGATGCCGGGCTCGTGCGCCATCTTCGCGACGCGTGCGTGCGTGAGCGGCGCGCCCTGCGGCGACATCATCACGACGCGCGTGCTCGCGATACCCTGCGCCGCCTGCGCCGCCTTCGCGGCATCGATCGCGGCCTCGAGCGGCTTCGCCAGCATCACCATGCCCGGACCGCCGCCGTACGGCCGGTCGTCGACCGTGCGGTAGTTGTCCGTCGTGAAATCGCGCGGATTCCAGGTCCGCAACCCGAAGCGCTCCTGCTTGACGGCCCGGCTGGTGATGCCCCAGTCGGTCAGCGCGCGGAACATTTCGGGAAAGAGCGTGACGACATCGAACTGCACCGCGCTCTCCGTGACCTGGTTCATTTCAGTAATCGGCTTCCCAGTCGACGACGATACGACGCGCCGCCTGATCCACCGTTTTGACGTACACGCCGACGAACGGAATCAGCCGTTCGGCGGTCGCCGGCTGGCCATCCTTGCCGGTCGCCGGATATTCGACGCGCATGATCGAATGCACGCCGTTGTCGATCATGTCGGCCACCTTGCCGAGCGCCACCGATTGCTCGTTGACGACATCGAGACCGATCAGATCGACCCAGTAAAACTCGTCCGCGTCGTCGAGCGTCGGGAAATCCTCCCGTCGCACGAACACGCGAAAACCGCGCAGCGCGTACGCCGCATCGCGGTCATCGACACCGGCGAGATGCGCGACGATCGTGTCGCCGTGCGTCTTCGCCTGCGTGATCTTCGCGGACCGCCGATCCGCGCCCCGCTGCAGCCACCAGCGGCGCGCGCTGAGCAGCACATCGCCACCGCGCCCCGCATCGGCATGGGCCCCGATCTTGACCCAGCCCTTGAGGCCGTACGCATCGAGCACCGCACCGACCTCGACCGCATCGTCGGGCCAGGCCGTCACGGCTTCGAGACTGCCCTGCCGCGCGTCGGTGTCCTGCTGCGCGCCGGGGTCCCGCTGCGCGTCGGCACCGGCCGTTTCGCTACGCTCGACCGGCTTGCGGACGAACGCGCCGAACGATGCCCGCCCGCGCTTGACGCCATCGGAATCGTGCTGGGCCATCAGCGAACCTCACGGCCGGCACGGCCGGCACACCGCGTCATCACGCTCAGGCAGCCGGTTGCGCCTTTTGCGCTTGCTTCACGAGACGCTCGACGGTCGGCGACAGTTGCGCGCCAACGCCTTGCCAGTACGACAGACGATCTTGAGCGATACGCAGCGATTCGCCCTTCGTTGCAACCGGGTTGTAGAAGCCGACGCGCTCGATGAAGCGGCCGTCACGACGGTTACGCGAATCGGTAGCGACGATGTTGTAGAACGGGCGCTTCTTCGAGCCGCCGCGAGCCAGACGGATGATAACCATATGAAATCCTTCGGGGAAACCGGGTTCGAAACTACTGAAACGGGAGATTATAGCTGGAAACCGGAGGCACAACAAATACTTACGACCAAAAATCCACGGACGCCGCCCGGCCGGGCCTACAATGCGTCGTATCCCGGATTCTTCTCCGTCGCCATGCCGCCCGCCCATGTCGTGCTGCGCCGCTTAGTTAGCCTGACGGTCAACCTGACCGTCAGGCTAACCGTCAACTTGCCCGCCCGCGCTGCCCGCACCGTCTCTCGCGTCGCCGCCCGCGCCCTCACCTGCCTCACCTGCCTCACCTGCCTCACCTGCCTCACCGCCGCGACGGCGGCCGCCGCCCGGCCGCTGCCGATCGAGCAGCTTTCGCTGCCGCCCGGCTTCCGCGTGTCGGTGCTGACCGACGCCGTACCGGCCGCGCGCGAGATGGCCTGGTCGCCGCGCGGCATTCTGTACGTCGGCAGCATGGAAGGCCGCGTACATGCGCTCGTGATCCGCGACGCTCAGGTGCGCGCGCACTACGTGATCGCGTCCGGGCTCGAGATGCCGGTCGGCGTCGCCTATCGCGATGGCGCGCTGGACGTGTCCGCCGTATCGCGAATCCTGCGTTTCGACCGGATCGACGACCGGCTGGCCGCGCCGCCGAAGCCGGTGATCGTCACCGACACGCTGCCGACCGAGCGGCACCACGGCTGGAAATTCATCGCGTTCGGCCCCGACGGCAAGCTTTACGTGCCGACGGGCGCGCCGTGCAACGTCTGCCTCGCCGATCGCGACCGCTATGCGCTGATCGCGCGGATGGACGCCGACGGCAGCCACCGCGAGATCGTCGCGCGCGGCGTGCGCAATACGGTCGGCTTCGCGTGGCACCCGGACACGGGCGAGCTCTGGTTCACCGACAACGGCCGCGACATGATGGGCGACGACGTGCCCGACGACAAGCTCAACCGCGCGCCGCGCGCCGGCCTCGACTTCGGCTTCCCGTACTGCCACGGCGGCGACACGCCCGACCCCGAATTCGGTGACGCCAACGCGTGCCAACGCTTCGTCGGCCCGGTGCTGAAGCTCGGCGCACACGTCGCGTCGCTCGGCATGCGCTTCTATACCGGCACGATGTTCCCCGCCGATTACCGGAACAACATCTTCATCGCCGAACATGGCTCGTGGAACCGCAGCACGAAGGTCGGCTATCGCGTGATGCGCGTCATCGCATCGGCCGACGGCCGCACCGCGCGGCAGACACCGTTCGTCACCGGCTGGCTGCGGCCCGACGGCACCGTCTGGGGCCGCCCGGCCGACGTGCTGCCGTTGCCGGACGGCTCGCTGCTCGTCAGCGACGACTATGCGGGCGCGATCTACCGGATCACCTATGCGGCACCTTGACGCAGACCGGGGATGACCTCGCCGCGCCGGGCATCGTAGAATGCGTGCCGGGCAATCGCCCCCGCCGCCGCCGGCGGTCCATGCCAACGATTACACGCGCTCCATGTCCAGCAGTTCGCTCGCCCCCCGCCGTTTCCGCTCGAAGACGCTCACCGCCGCCCTCGCATTCCTGCTCGGTTCGCTCGGCGCGCACCGTTTCTATCTGTACGGCTGGCGCGACCTGTTCGGCTGGGCGCACCTGCTTGCGACGATCGTCGGGATTCCCGGCTTTCTGCTGCTCGCCGCCTCGCAACACGCGGACGGCCTCGCGTCAGCCGGCCTCGGCTGGTGGCTCGCGATCCCCGGCGCAATCTCGCTGCTCGCCGCGTTTCTCGCGGCAATCGTCTACGGGCTGCGCGCCGATGACAAATGGGACGCGCAATTCAATGGGGACACCGGCAAACAGAGCCGGTCCGGCTGGACCGTGGTCTTCGTCGTGATCTTCTCGCTGCTGATCGGCGCGTTCCTGCTGATGAGCGCGCTCGCAATCTCGTTCCAGACCTATTTCGAATCGCAGATCGAAGCGGCGAAGCAGATCTCCCAGTAAACGCCGCGCTCAAAACAGGCTCAACTGCGAATCGCCGCCCGACGCATCGTCGCGCGACATCAGCCCCGCTCGCAGGGCGGCGGCTCCGTGGATGGCCGCCCCACGGATGGCCGCCCCCTTGAACTGAGACACGTCGAGGGTTCCGTTCGACCGCTCGTTCAGCCCCAACCGCTTGACCGCTTGGTGGAACCGCTGCCGCAGCAGATCCGCCCAGATGCCCTCGCCCTTCATCCGCTTGCCGAACGCCGAGTCGTAATCCTTGCCGCCGCGCATGTCGCGCACACGGTTCATCACGCGTTCCGCCCGATCCGGAAAATGCGCGGCGAGCCAGTTCTGGAACAGCGGCGCGACCTCCCACGGCAGGCGCAGGATGATGTAGCTCGCGTACGTCGCGCCAGCCTCCGCGCAGGCTTCGAGCACGCGCTCGATGTCCGGCTCGGTGACGAACGGAATCACCGGCGCGACGCTCACGCCGACCGGCACGCCCGCGTCGCGTAGTGCGCGGATCGTCCGCAGCCGGCGCGACGGCGTCGCCGCGCGCGGCTCGAGCGTGCGCGCGAGATCGGCGTCGAGCGTCGTGATCGTGACGGCCGCCATCACCTGGCCCCGCTCGGCCATCGGCGCGAGCAAATCGAGATCGCGCTCGATCAGCGACGATTTCGTGATCGCCGCGAATGGCAGCCCGTGATCGTGCATCACCTGGATCACGCTGCGCGTGATTTTCAGCTCGCGCTCGACCGGTTGATACGCGTCAGTGCTGACGCCCAGCGCGATCGGCTCCGGCACGTAGCGCTTGCGCGAAATCTCGCGCACGAGCAGCTCGGCGGCGTTCACCTTCGCGTAGATGCGGCTCTCGAAATCGAGCCCCGGCGACAGGCCGAGATAGCTGTGCGTCGGCCGCGCGAAGCAGTAGATGCAGCCGTGCTCGCAGCCGCGATACGGATTCAGCGACACGCTGAACGGAATGTCGGGCGACTGGTTGCGCGTCAGGATGCTCTTCGCGCGCTCGTGGAACACCTGCGTGCGCAGCGGCGCGGGCGCGTCGCCGTCGGCCGGCGCGCACGCCCAGCCGTCGTCGACCGCTTCGCGCAGCGCCGTCTCGTACCGCCCCTGAAGGTTGTCGACCGCGCCGCGCCCCTTGCGGGGCACCGGCGGCGCGACCGGAAATTCGACGTCGGATCGATCGCTCATCTGTTCCGCGGGCAGCCTCGCGCGCCCGGCCTCGTACATTCGATACTGTATATTTATACAGTATCGAATGCTGGATGCCAAGACCCGCGAGGCTATTCGTCGACCGCGATCGTCAGCGTCTCCTTGATCTCCTCCATCACGACGTAGCTTTTCGACTGCACCGCGCCCGGCAACTGCAGCAGGATGTCGCCGAGCAGCTTGCGGTAGTCGGCCATTTCGCCGATGCGCGCCTTGATCAGATAGTCGAAGTCGCCGGACACGAGATGGCACTCGAGCACCTCGTCGATCTTCATCACCTCGCGGCGGAACTGCTCGAACGCGTTGCCGCTCTTGTGGCTCAGCGTGATCTCGACGAACACGAGCAGCGCCGCGCCGAGCTGCGACGGGTCGACGTGCGCGTGATAGCCGGTGATCACGCCGTCGCGCTCCATCCGCCGCACGCGCTCGATGCACGGCGTGACGGTCAGGCCGACCTGCTCGGCGAGATCCTTCATCGCCATGCGGCCGTCCGCCTGCAGCAGTTTCAGGATGCGGCGATCGAGCTTGTCGAGCGCCCGAATCGGCCGACGTTGAGTTCTCATGGCTTTTTGCTGAAAATCAGAAAAATACGATAACAAAACCTGGTCGCTCGACAATACCATAGCTTAAAAAACCAGGTCAGATAGAAAACGCATGGGCGTGCGTGCCGCCGCCTTCTATCGGCCCCTTCCAACTGGAGCAGCTATGCGAGTCGTCGTTCTGGGCAGCGGTGTGGTGGGCGTGGCAAGCGCGTATTACCTCGCACGCGCAGGTCATGAAGTCACGGTAATCGATCGGGAAGCGGGTCCGGCGCTCGAAACGAGCTTCGCGAACGCCGGCCAGATCTCGCCCGGCTACGCGGCGCCGTGGGCCGCGCCCGGCGTGCCGCTGAAGGCGGTCAAGTGGATGTTCGAGAAGCACGCGCCGCTCGCGATCCGCCTCGACGGCTCCCGCTTCCAGCTCCAGTGGATGTGGCAGATGCTGCGTAACTGCACGGCCGAGCGCTATGCGGTGAACAAGGGCCGCATGGTCCGGCTCGCCGAATACAGCCGCGACTGCCTGCAGGCGCTGCGCGCCGACACCGGCATCCAGTACGAAGGCCGCACCGGCGGCACGCTGCAGCTGTTCCGCACGCAGCAGCAGCTCGACGGCGCCGCGAAGGACATCGCGGTGCTGAAGGAAGCGAACGTGCCGTACGAACTGCTGATGCCGGCCGATCTCGCGCGTGCCGAGCCGGCGCTCGCGGCGACGGCGCACAAGCTGACGGGCGGCCTGCGCCTGCCCGGCGACGAAACCGGCGACTGCCAGCTGTTCACGACGCGCCTCGCTGCGCTCGCCGCCGAGCTCGGCGTCAAGTTCCGCTACGGCACGCCGATCGACGGCCTCCTGATGACCGGCGACCGAATCGCGGGCGTCCAGTGCGGCAGCGAAACCGTGCGCGCCGATACGTACGTGGTCGCGCTCGGCTCGTACTCGACGCGCTTCATCGCGAACCTGATGCAAATTCCGGTGTATCCGCTGAAGGGGTACTCGATCACCGCGCCGATCGTCGACGCGGCCGCCGCGCCGGTGTCGACCGTGCTCGACGAAACGTACAAGATCGCGATCACTCGCTTCGACGACCGGATCCGCGTCGGCGGAATGGCCGAGATCGTCGGCTTCAACAAGGAACTGCGCCAGGCGCGCCGCGAAACGCTCGAGATGTGCGTGAACGATCTGTTCCCGGGCGGCGGCGACACGTCGAAGGCGACGTTCTGGACCGGCCTGCGCCCGATGACGCCGGACGGCACGCCGATCGTCGGCCGCACGCCGGTGTCCAACCTGTTCCTGAACACCGGCCACGGCACGCTCGGCTGGACGATGTCGTGCGGCTCGGGCCAGTTGCTCGCCGACCTGATCTCGGGCAAGAAGCCGGCGATCCAGGCCGACGATCTGTCCGTGCATCGCTATCTGAAGGACGTGGCCGGCGCGCATCGCCCCGCGTACGCATAACCCGTCGCTCACTCGTCGGCATCGAAGCGAAGAACGACGCCTGATGAGGGCGCCGTTCTTCTTTGGCTGTGCAGTCGACGGCGGCCGCGATGTGAAAAGGGGGCGCTGCCGCGCCCCCTTTTTCATCGTGTGTCGTCACCGTGCTCGACGCGCGGTGCGCGTCACCCGTCAGCCCAGTTCGCTCACGAGCTCCGGCACGAGCGTGAACAGATCGCCAACGAGGCCGTAGTCGGCCACGCTGAAGATCGGCGCTTCCGGATCCTTGTTGATCGCGACGATCACCTTCGAATCCTTCATCCCGGCCAGATGCTGGATCGCACCCGAGATGCCGACCGCAATGTACAGCTGCGGCGCGACGATCTTGCCCGTCTGGCCGACCTGGTAGTCGTTCGGCACGAAGCCCGCATCGACTGCCGCACGCGATGCGCCCAGCGCCGCGCCAAGCTTGTCCGCCAGCGGCTCCAGCACCTTCGTGTAGTTTTCGCCGTTGCCCAGGCCACGGCCGCCCGACACGATGATCTTTGCGCTCGTCAGCTCCGGACGGTCCAGCTTCGTCACTTCGCGGCTCACGAACTGCGACACGCCGGCATCGGCCGCCGCGTCGATCTTCTCGACCGCTGCGCTGCCGCCTTCGGCCGCTACCGCGTCGAAGCCCGTCGAACGCACCGTGATCACCTTGATCGGGTCCGTCGATTGCACCGTCGCGATCGCGTTACCCGCATAGATCGGGCGCTCGAACGTGTCGGCCGCATCGACCGCCGTGATGTCCGAGATCTGCGCGACGTCGAGCTTCGCCGCGATACGCGGCGCGACGTTCTTGCCCGACGCCGTCGCCGGCGCCAGGATGTGCGTGTAATTCTTCGCCGAGTCTTGCACAAGCGTCAGCACCGTTGCTTCGACGTTTTCCGCGAGGCCATCGGCCAGCTGCGGCGCATCGGCCAGCAGCACCTTGCTCACGCCCGCGATCTTCGCCGCCGCATCCGCCGCGCCCTGCGCGTTGTGACCCGCGACCAGCACGTGAATGTCGCCGCCAACGAATTTGCCAACCTCAGCCGCCGCCGCCACCGTATTCAGCGTCGCCGCCTTGATCGACCCGTTGTCGTGTTCCGCAATTACCAGAATCGTCATTTTCTATCCGCTCCCTCACAGAACCTTGGCTTCGGTCTTCAGCTTCTCGACCAGCGTCTTCACGTCCGGCACCTTCACGCCCGCCGCGCGCTTCGGCGGCTCGGTCACCTTCAGCGTCTTCAGACGCGGCGCGACGTCCACGCCCAGGTCTTCCGGCTTCACAATTTCCAGCGGCTTCTTCTTCGCCTTCATGATGTTCGGCAACGTCACGTAGCGCGGCTCGTTCAGGCGCAGATCCGTCGTCACCACCGCCGGCAGCGTCAGCGACAGCGTTTCCGTCCCGCCGTCCACCTCACGCGCGACCGTTGCCTTACCGTCGGCGATCGTCACCTTCGCGGCGAACGTCGCTTGCGGCAGGCCCGCCAAAGCAGCCAGCATCTGGCCGGTCTGGTTCGAATCGTCGTCGATCGCCTGCTTGCCAAGGAACACGAGTTGCGGCTGCTCCTTGTCCACCAGCGCCTTCAGGATCTTCGCGACCGCGAGCGGCTCGACGCCGTCGTTCGACTCGACCAGAATCGCGCGGTCCGCGCCGATCGCCAGCGCCGTGCGCAGCGTTTCCTGCGCCTGCGTCACGCCCACCGACACCGCGACCACTTCCGTCGCGACGCCCGCTTCCTTCAGACGCACCGCCTCTTCCACCGCGATTTCGTCGAACGGGTTCATCGACATCTTCACGTTCGCGATGTCGACACCCGTGTTGTCCGACTTCACGCGGACCTTCACGTTGTAGTCGACCACTCTTTTCACTGGCACCAGGATTTTCATGCACACGCTCCAAAGTAACGGAATACGACCAGCGGCCATTGTATAGCGAGGCCTTCATGTTGCACGGCCAAGCGGGCCCATCATCATGGCTATCGAGGATAGCGCAGTTTTGCAGCGCACCAGCAATAGCGAACGGTCGTTCTATTTTAAAAGGAAAAAAATGTCGACGCAAAGCCCGGGTTTTCGATCAGCCACTCTAGACACCGGGTGAAACCCTGACTCACCACGCGGCGATCACCGCCCCGCCGAACTTCTGCTCGATAAAGCGCTTGACTTCAGGCGAATGGTAGGCCGCGACGAGCTTCGCGACCCACGGCTTGTTCTTGTCCGCTTCGCGGATCGCGAGGATGTTCGCGTACGGGCCGTTCGGGCCCTCGATCGCGATTGCGTCGCTCTTCGGATTCAACCCCGCTTCCATCGCGTAGTTCGTGTTGATCGCGGCCGCGTCGACGTCGCCGAGCGAGCGCGGGATCTGCGCGGCGTCGAGCTCGACGATCTTCAGCTTGCGCGGATTGTCGACGATGTCGAGCGGCGTCGCCTTCAGCCCCGCGTCGGCGCGCAGTTTCAGCAGCCCCTGCTTCTGCAGCAGCAGCAACGCGCGGCCGCCATTGGTCGGATCGTTCGGAATCGCGACGCTCGCGCCCGGCTTCAGCGCCGCGAGCGACTTCACGCGCTTCGAGTAGATGCCCATCGGGAACGTGACCGTATCCGCGACCCGGATCAGCTTGTAGCCGCGGTCCTTCACCTGCGCTTCCAGATACGGTTCGTGCTGGTAGCTGTTCGCGTCGAGGTCGCCGGCCGCGAGCGCGGCGTTCGGCTGCACGTAGTCGGAGAATTCGACGATCTTGATGTCGAGGCCGCTCTTCGCCGCGACCTTCTTCACCTCTTCCATCACCTGCGCGTGCGGACCGCCCGTCACGCCGACCTTGATCGTCTCGGCACCCGCGTGCACGCTCGCGAACAGCGTGGCCGCACCGAGCGCCACCGCGAACTTCAGCATCCATCGTCGTTGCATCTTGCGTCTCCCCCTGTTGGTCGGTTTTCGTTCTGCTCGTTACTTGTGGCTCATCCGCCGCACGAGCCAGTCGCCGAGCGACTGCACGAGCTGCACGAACACGATCAGGATCGCAACCACCGCCCACATCACTTCCGGCAGGTAGCGCTGGTAGCCGTAGCGGATCCCGAGATCGCCGAGCCCGCCGCCGCCGATCGCGCCCGCCATCGCCGAATAGCCGACGAGCGACACGAACGTGATCGTCAGCCCCGCAACGATCCCCGGCAACGATTCGGGCAGCAGCACCTTGAATACGATCTGCGACGTCGTCGCGCCCATCGCCTGCGCGGCCTCGATCAGCCCGCGGTCGACTTCGCGCAGCGCCGTCTCGACGAGCCGCGCGATGAACGGCGCGGCCGCGATCGTCAGCGGCACGACGGCCGCCCCGGTGCCGATCGACGACCCGACGACGAGCCGTGTGAACGGAATCACCGCGACGAGCAGGATGATGAACGGCGTCGAGCGCACCGCGTTCACGACACCGCCGAGCGCGCGGTTCAGCGCAAGGTTTTGCAGCACGCCCTGGCGGTCGGTCAGATACAGCAGCACGCCGAGCGGCACGCCGGCGAGCGAGCCGACCACGCCGGAGATGCCGACCATGATCAGCGTCTCCCAGAACGACTGCACGAACATACCGAACATCTCACTCAACATGCGACAGCTCCTCGACGACGACGCCCTGCTCGCGCAGGAACGCGAGCGCCTCCCCGACCTTGCCCGGCTCGCCGCCCGCGAGCACCGCGAGCGAACCGAACGCCTGCCCCTGGATCTCGTCGATCTGGCCGTGCAGGATGTTGAAATCGAGTTCGTAGCGCCGGATCGTCTCCGACAGGATCGGCTGATCGACGCCCGAGCCCGTGAACGCGAGGCGCAGCAGATGCCCGCTGCCCGTCTTCAGCCGCTCGGCGACACGCGCCTTCATCGCGGGCGGCAGCTCCTGCGCGATCACGTCGCCGATCAGCGCGCGCGTCACTTCGTGGCGCGGCTGCAGAAACACGTCGATCACCTTGCCCTCTTCGACGACGCGCCCCGCATCGAGCACCGCGACGCGATCGCAGACCTGCTTGATCACCTCCATCTGGTGCGTGATCAGCACGATCGTCAGGCCGAGCTCGCGATTGATCCGCTTCAGCAGATCGAGGATCGCGCGGGTCGTCTCCGGATCGAGCGCGGACGTCGCTTCGTCCGACAACAACACCTTCGGCTGGCTCGCGAGCGCGCGCGCAATGCCGACGCGCTGCTTCTGGCCGCCGCTGATCTGCGCCGGATAGCGATCCTTCTGCGCGGACAACCCGACGAGGTCGAGCAGCGGCAGCACCGCCGCGTCGATATCCGCGCGGCTCGCGCCGGCGAGCTCGAGCGGCAGCGCGACGTTGTCGAACACCGTGCGCGACGACAGCAGGTTGAAGTGCTGGAAGATCATCCCGATCTCGCGGCGCGCGTCGCGCAGCGCGCTCGCGGGCAGCAACGTCAGGTCGCGCCCGCCGACGACGACGTTGCCTTCGGTCGGCCGCGTGAGCAGGTTGATCGTGCGCACGAGCGTGCTCTTGCCGGCGCCGCTGCGGCCGATGATGCCGAACACCTCGCCCTGCGGGATCGACAGATTGACGTTATGCAGCGCCTCGACCCAGCCGGTGGGCCCCGCGAAACGCTGCGACAGATTGCGTAGTTCGATCATGTCAACAAAAAAGCGAACGACGGACGTCCCCCGCGTGTCGGGTTTCGCCGGTCGACCGCCGGTGCATCCTGGATAGCCGGCGATTTTACCCCAATCGCCTAATTCCCCTTAATAATCGATTTCGATTTTTCCATAACCAGATGAAATTAGAGGATGCCGCCAGCGCCGGCCGGCGGGCGTCGCGTCTATGATCGGGGACGCCCGACGAACGACCGCCCTGCATGGGGCTCGAGCCACTCGAGCCACTCGAATCACTTGAGCCGCTTGAGCCGCTTGAGCCACTCGAATCGCTCGGGCCGACAAAGGAGACCCGCCCGATGACCACCTCTACCGCAGCCGCCCCGACCGCTTCGCGACCGCCTCGGATGGGCCGGCTGCGCAGCGCCGACGGGCTCGAGCTCGCGTCGTACCGCTGGCCGGCCGGCGACGGCGACGCGCCGCCGCGCGCGACCGTCGCGCTCGTGCACGGGCTCGCCGAGCATGCGGGCCGCTACGCGGCGCTCGCCGCGCGCCTGAACGCGGTGGGCATCGAGCTCGTGTCGATCGATCTGCGCGGGCACGGCCAGTCGCCCGGCAAGCGCGTGTGGGTCGGGCGCTTCGACGAATACCTCGACGATGCCGACGCGCTCGTCGCGGCCGCGGCGCGCGACGATGCGCCGCTCTTCCTGATGGGGCACAGCATGGGCGGCGCGATCGCGGCGCTCTACGCGATCGAACGCGCGCCACGGCGAGGCCGCGCATTCGCGGGCGTCGTGCTGTCGAGCCCGGCGCTGGCGCCAGGACGCGACGTGCCGCGCTGGATGCTCGCGTTGAGCCGCTTCATCAGCCGCGTGCTGCCGACGTTCCCGGCGATCAGGATCGATGCCGCGTTGCTGTCGCGCGATCCGGTCATCGTCGACGCGAACCGCACGGACCCACTCGTGCATCACGACGCGGTGCCGGCGCGAACCGGCGCGGAGATCCTCGACGCGATGGCGCGCATCGAGCGTGGCCGCGCGACGCTGCGCGTGCCGGTGCTCGTCTACCACGGCACCGAGGACAAGCTGACCGAGCCCGACGGCAGCCGCGCGTTCGGCGCGAACGTCGGCTCGCCGGACCGCACGCTGACGCTGTACGACGGCAACTTCCACGAGACGATGAACGACCTCGAGCGCGACCGCGTGATCGATGCGCTGATCGCGTGGCTCCTCGCGCACGCGCCGGCACGCTGAGCGCGCCGCCCGAGCGGCGCGCGGCGGTAGCGCGCGGCAGCGGCGCTCAAGCGGAAACGCTCAGACGCCGGCCAGCACGCGCAGATGCGCGACGACGCTGCGCCCGAGCGCGGACAGGTTGTAACCGCCCTCGAGACAGCTGACGATGCGCCCCTGCGCATGACGCCGCGCGACGTCGACGACCTGCGCGGTCAGCCATTCGTAGTCCGCTTCGACGAGCCCGAGGCCGCCGAGGTCGTCCTCGCGATGCGCGTCGAACCCCGCGGATACGAACAGCATCTGCGGCTTGAACGCATCGAGCCGCGACAGCCACAGCATGTCGACGATCTCGCGGATCGCCATCCCGTTGCTGCGCGCGGCGACCGGCACGTTGACCATGTTCGGCGCATGCGGCCCCGCGCCCGAGAACGGATAGAACGGATGCTGGAAGAAGCTGCACATCAGCACGCGCTCGTCGCCCGCGAACGCGGCTTCGGTGCCGTTGCCGTGATGGACGTCGAAATCGACGATCGCGACGCGTTCGAGCCCATGCACTTCGAGCGCATGCCGCGCGGCGACCGCGACGTTGTTGAAGAAGCAAAAGCCCATCGCGCGCGCCGGCTCCGCGTGATGGCCCGGCGGGCGCACGCCGCAGAACGCGTTGGCGTAGCGGCCTTCGATCACCGCGTCGGTCGCGGCGATCGCGGCGCCGGCCGCGCGCAGCGCCGCGCGCCACGTATGCGGGTTCATCGACGTGTCGCTGTCGATCTCCGCATAGCCTTCGTCGGGCGACTTGTCGCGGATGTAGTCGATGTGCGCGCGCGTATGGACGCGCGCGAGCGCGTCCTCGGTCGCGAGCGGCGGCTCGGTCTCGTGAGCGATCAGGCCGTCGATGCGGCTCGCGATCAACTGGTCCTGGATCGCCGACAGGCGGGCCGGACATTCCGGATGCCACTCGCCCATCTCGTGCAGCATGCAATCGGCGTGAGTAAAAAAGGCGGTTGCCATATCTATCGTCTGCGACGCTGGATGCGCCGCAGGTCTCCATCTGTCGTGTGTCTTGCGCGAATGCGCACTAACTTACCACATCGGCCGCGCGGTTCAGCCCGGCCGCGCGAATGCGTCAGTTATACTGCGCCGAACACACTCGCCCGCCCGTCTCGCCTGGAATGAATAACAACACGCCCGCCATTTCCGCCCTTCCGGTTTTCCGCACCCGCTTCCCGCTCGTCGGCGCTGCCGTCGTCGTCGCGCTGGCGGTCGCCGCGTGCGCGCAAGCACCGACGCACACCGCCGCACCCGCACCAGCACCCGCACCCGCACCGCAGCAGACGCAGACGCAGACGCAGACGCCAAAGCCGACCACGGGCCCGACGGTTTCGCCAGCCCAGTCGCAGCAGGCGACGGTGCCGGGCCAGCCGTTCGAGGAAGAGATCGTGCCGCAGCGCTACGCGAACAATCCGCAGGTCGACGCGTTCGTGAACGAGATGGCGAGCCGTCACGATTTCGATGCCACGCGCCTGCATGCGCTGTTCGCGCGCGCGAGCTACTCGGCGACGGCCGCGAAGCTCGTGATGCCCGCACCGTCGCCGAAGAAGATCAAGAGCTGGCGCGTGTACCGCTCGCGCTTCATCGAGCCGATCCGCATCAACGCCGGCGTAAAGTTCTGGCGTGAGAACCAGGCGACGCTGCAGCGCGCGTCGGCGGAATTCGGCGTGCCGCCGGAGGTGATCGTCGGCATCATCGGCGTCGAGACGATCTACGGCCGCTACATGGGCGACTTCCGCGTGTTCGATGCGCTGACGACGCTCACGTTCGACTACCCGGACACGCCGAACCGCGACACCCGCGAGCAAACGTTCCGCAAGAATCTCGAGGATTTCCTCGTCTGGACGCGCGACAACCAGCTCGATCCGACGAGCGTGCTCGGCTCGTACACCGGCGCGATCGGCATTCCGCAGTTCCTGCCGAGCAGCATCCGCGACTACGCGGTCGACTACGAAGGCAACGGCCACATCGACCTGCGCACGAGCCGCGCCGACGCGATCGGCAGCGTCGCGAACTACCTGAAGCAGCACGGCTGGGAAACGGGCCGGCCGGTCGTCTGGCACATCGCCGGCGACCCGGGCAGCCAGGGCGTCGCGCAAGCGGCCGCCGACGGCGAGCCGGAGCCGCGCCGCACGCTGTCGCAACTGCTGCGCGCGGGCATGGCGCTCGACGAACCGTCGGTCGACATCGCATCGGAGACGAACACGCCGGTCACGGTGGTCGACCTGCCGACGCCGGGGCGCGCGACCGAATACCTGCTCGGCCTCAAGAATTTCTACGTGCTGACGCGCTACAACCACAGCTTCTTCTACGCGCTCGCCGTCTACCAGCTCGGCGAGAGCGTGAAGGCGCAACTGGAAGCGTCGGGCGAACTGCCGCCGTCGAGCGCGAACGCCGCGCAGCCGCAGTAAGCTTCGCCATGCCAAGCAAAAAGCGCCGCATTCGCGGCGCTTTTGTTCATTTCGCGTGTCGGTCGAACAACGTTACGCGGGGAACACGCCGGTCGACAGATAACGGTCGCCGCGATCGCAGACGATGAACACGATCGTCGCGTTTTCGACCTGGCGCGCGATGCGCAGCGCGACTTCACACGCGCCGCCCGATGAAATCCCGCAGAAAATGCCCTCGACGGCCGCGAGATTGCGAGCGGACGCCTCGGCCGCGGCCTGGCTCACGTTCTCGACGCGATCGATGCGGCTGCGGTCGAAGATCTTCGGCAGATACGCTTCGGGCCACTTGCGGATGCCGGGAATGCGCGAGCCGTCCTCCGGCTGCGCGCCGACGATCTCGATCGTCGGCTTGCGTTCCTTCAGAAACTGCGACACGCCCATGATCGTGCCCGTCGTGCCCATCGCCGACACGAAGTGCGTGATGCTGCCTTCGGTGTCGCGCCAGATCTCCGGGCCCGTCGCTTCGTAGTGCGCGAGCGGATTGTCAGGGTTCCCGAACTGATCGAGAATCACGCCCTTGCCTTCGCGCTGCATCTCTTCCGCGAGATCGCGCGCGAGCTCCATGCCGCCCTTCACCGGCGTCAGGATGATCTCGGCACCGTACGCGGCCATGCTCTGGCGCCGCTCGACCGACAGGTCCTCCGGCATGATCAGCACCATCTTGTAGCCGCGAACGGCCGCGGCCATCGCGAGCGCGATCCCGGTGTTGCCGCTCGTCGCCTCGATCAGCGTGTCGCCCGGCTTGATGCGGCCGCGCGCTTCCGCCTTGCGGATCATCGACAGCGCCGGACGGTCCTTCACGGAGCCCGCCGGATTGTTGCCCTCCAGCTTCGCGAGCACGACGTTGTTGCGCGCGCGGATTTCGTCGTCAGGCAGACGAACCAGTTGCACGAGCGGCGTATTGCCGATCGTGTCTTCGATAGTTTTGTAAGCCATGAAAGTACCGTGAATGCGAAGCGGATGAACCGGTCGATTGTAAACCAGCACCGGCTCGCGCGCCGGCTACCCCCATCGCCGCGATGGGAACTCGACGAGCCCGCACGCAAAAAGCCCGCGGCAAAGCGCGGGAAACCGTCTCGAATCGACGGCTGAAGGAGCCTCTCGTGACGGCGGCGGCCCGGCGCGCTATTTCTTCGCGGTGCGCGCGTCCGCGGCCTTCGTCGCGGCGGCGGGCGCAATCGGCTTCGCGGCCGCGCCGACGTCAGTCGCACGTACGCCGGACGCACCTACACCGGACGCGCCTACGCCGGCCGCCTCGCCTACGCCGGCCGCGCCGACCGTCAAGCCTTCTCGCCGCAGCCGCTCGACCGAATTGCCGCCGATCCCCTTCACGCGCGACGCCAGATCGTCCACGCTCTTGAACGGGCCGTGCGCATTGCGCTCGTCGAGGATCGCCCTGGCCTTCGCCGGCCCGATGCCGTTGATGCCGACGAGCGCATCCTCGCTCGCGGTATTCGCGTCGACGGCGGCCCACGTCGATGCAACCGCGCACAGCATCGCCGCCGCGGCCATCCATTGCTTGATCATGTTCCGGATCTCCATGTTAGAACGGCCGGCGACCGCCGACCGTGAGACCCAGTCTAAAGACGCGCTCGCGCGGGTTACAGCTGGCCGAACAGCCAACGCACGTAGCGGTCGACGCCTTCCTGCACGGTGAGGAACGGCGCGTCGTAGCCGGCCGCGCGCAGCTTCGTCTGGTCCGCCTGCGTGAAGCACTGGTACTTGCCGCGCAGCGCGTCCGGGAACGGCACGTATTCGATCAGCCCCTGCTCGACCTGCTGCGCGAGCGTCAGCGGCGCCGCGCCGTCGAGCGCGCGCAGCGTGTTGACGACCGTCGTCGCGATATCGTTGAACGGCTGGGCGCGGCCGGTGCCGAGATTGAAGATCCCCGACTTCTCCGGATGATCGAAGAAGAACAGGTTCACCTTCACGACATCCTCGACCGACACGAAATCGCGCGTCTGCTCGCCCGGGCCGTAGCCGTTGTACTCGCCGAACAGCTTGACCTTCCCTTGCTCGCGGAACTGGTTGAAGTTGTGGAACGCGACCGACGCCATCCGCGCCTTGTGCGTCTCGCGCGGGCCGTACACGTTGAAGTAGCGGAAGCCCGCGATCTGGCTCTTCGCGCCCGGCAGCACGCGGCGGATCACCTGGTCGAACAGGAACTTCGAGTAGCCGTACACGTTCAGCGGCGCCTCGAGGTCGCGCTCCTCGACGAAACGCGTCGAACCGCCGTAGATCGCCGCCGACGACGCGTAAAGGAACTGCGCGCCCTGCGCGAGACACGCATCGAGCACCGCGCGGCTGTAGCGGAAGTTATTGTCCATCATGTAGCGGCCATCGGTTTCCATCGTGTCCGAGCACGCGCCTTCGTGGAACACCGCGCGAATCTTGCCGAAGTCGCCGCGCGCGAAGCGCTCGACGAAGTCGGTCTTGTCGAGATAGTCGTCGATCTCGCAATCGACGAGGTTCTTGAACTTGTCGGCGCGCGTCAGGTTGTCGACCGCGATGATGCGCGTTTCGCCGCGCTCGTTGAGCGCCTTCACGAGATTCGCGCCGATGAAACCGGCCGCGCCGGTGACGATGATGGTCATGATCGCCCTACCTGAAAAAAGAATCGGTGCAGCGCGCGGCGCGACGCTCGTGCCGCGCGCATGCGTTCAATGAAACAGTTCGTCGTACTCGACGGTCGCCGTGCCGAGCTTGCCGACAACGATCCCCGCCGCTCGGTTCGCGAGCACGACTGCATCGACAAGCGGCACGCCCGCGCCGAGCATCGTCGCGACCGTCGCGATCACCGTGTCGCCGGCGCCGGACACGTCGAACACCTCGCGCGCGAGCGCCGGCGCGTGCAGCTCGCCCGCGCCGGTGAAGAGCGTCATCCCCTCCTCCGAGCGCGTGAGCAGCAGCGCGTCGATCTCGAGCGACGCGCGCAGTTGCGCGACGCGCGCGCGCAGATCGTCCTCCGACTTCCAGTGCCCGACGACCTCGCGCAGCTCCGCGCGGTTCGGCGTGATCAGCGACGCGCCGCGATACCGCTCCCAGTCGTCGCCCTTCGGATCGACGAGCACCGGCTTGCCCGCCGCGCGCGCGTTGGAGATCATCGTCGTCACGTGCGTCAGGCCGCCCTTCGCGTAATCGGACATCAGGATCACGTCGTGCCCGGGCAGCAGCGCGTCGAAGCGCGCGAGCCCCGCGAGCAGCACCTCGTGCGTCGGCGTCGCCTCGAAGTCGACGCGCAGCAGTTGCTGCTGGCGCGCGAGCACGCGCAGCTTGATCGTCGTCGGCAGCGCGGCGTCGCGCTCGAGATACGGCGTCACGCCGCTCTCGCCGAGCAGCTCGACGATCCGCTCGCCGGGCTCGTCGCAGCCGACCACGCACAGCAACCCCGCTTGAGCGCCGAGCGTCACCGCATTGCGCGCGACGTTCGCGGCGCCGCCCAACCGCTCCTCCTGCCGCTGCACGTGCACGACCGGCACCGGCGCTTCCGGCGAGATGCGATCGACGTTGCCGAACCAGTAGCGGTCGAGCATCACGTCGCCGACGACGAGCACGCGCGAGCGCGCGATCTGTTCGCGCGGCACCGCCCCGACCTGGCGCGGCCCGCTCATCGCTCGCTCACTCACGGGGGAGGGACTGGGGATCGACATAGGGGCGTCCGATTGCGAAATAGTCGATGCCGAGCTCGGCCATCGCGTCCGGCTCGTACAGGTTGCGGCCGTCGAAGATCACCGGCGCCTTCAGCTCCGCCTTCAGGCGGCCGAAGTCGGGGCTCTTGAACTCCTTCCATTCGGTGACGATCACGAGCGCGTCGGCACCGATCACCGCCGCGTCCTGCGAGTCGACGAAAGACAGGCGCGCGAGCGCGTCGGCATCCGCGCCGAGATCAAGCGCGAACACGCGCTTCGCCTCGTCGATCGCGACCGGATCGTACGCACGCACGCGCGCGCCGCGCTCGAGTAGCGCGGCGATCAGGCGCCGGCTCGGCGCCTCGCGCATGTCGTCGGTGTTCGGCTTGAACGCGAGGCCCCAGACCGCGAACTCGCGGCCGGCGAGATCGCCGCCGAAGCGGTGCGCGATCTTGCCGATCAGCACGTCCTTCTGCGCGTGGTTCGCCTCCTCGACCGCCTCGAGAATGCGCAGCGGCTGACCGTTCTCGCTGGCGGTGCGGATCAGCGCCTGCACGTCCTTCGGAAAGCACGAGCCGCCGTAGCCGACGCCCGCGTACAGGAAGTGATAGCCGATCCGCGGATCGGAGCCGATCCCGCGCCGCACCGCCTCGATGTCGGCGCCGACCTTGTCCGCGAGATTCGACATCTCGTTCATGAACGAGATGCGCGTCGCGAGCATCGCGTTCGCCGCGTACTTCGCGAATTCGGCGGACCGCACGTCCATGTAGATCGTGCGCTCGTGGTTGCGGTTGAACGGCGCATACAGCTTCTTCATCTTCTCGCGCGCGAGTTCGCCGGTCGCGTCGTCGTCGACGCCGATGATGATCCGGTCCGGTCGCATGAAGTCGTCGACGGCCGCGCCTTCCTTCAGGAACTCCGGATTCGACACAACCGAGAAGCGGTGCTCGGCGCTGCCCGCGAGCCCGCGCGCGGCGAGCGCCTCGTCGACGACGCCGCGCACGCGCTGCGCGGTGCCGACGGGCACCGTCGACTTGTCGACGATCACCTTGAAGCCGGCCATGTGGCGGCCGATGCTGCGCGCCGCCTCGAGCACGTACTGCAGATCGGCGGAGCCGTCCTCGTCCGGCGGCGTGCCGACCGCGATGAACTGGATCTCGCCGTGCGCGACGCTCGCCTCGACGTCGGTCGAGAACCGGAGCCGGTTCGCCGCGCGGTTGCGCGCGATGATCTCCTTCAGGCCCGGCTCGTGGATCGGCATCCCGCCATTGTTCAGGATGTCGATCTTGCGCGGATCGACGTCGAGACAGAAGACGTCATGCCCGATTTCGGCGAGACACGCGCCGGTGACGAGACCGACGTAACCCGTGCCGATGATGGTGATTTTCATATGTGTTCCGGTACTTCTTCCCGGTGATTGAATGACTGGGCCGCCGGGCCGAACCCGGCGGCGGTCGCTGCGAACGCGCGCCGCCGCGCGGCGTCAGTTCGGCACCGCGGGCTCGACACGGCGCGGCGCATAGGTTTCCCAGCCGCTGCAACCCGGGCATTGCCAGTAAAAGAGCCGTGCCCGGAAACCGCAATTCTGACACGTGTACCGTGGCAGATTTTTGGTGCGCTGTCGGATCAGCGCACGCATCATCTCGAGCTCGTCGCGGCGCGCGCCGTCGGCGGCCGCGATCTGCGCGTCGAGCAGGTGCAGCATCCCCGACAGGTTCGGCGACTTCTCCATCTGCGCGTGCGCGAGCCGGTGCGCGGCGTCCTGTCCGCGCAGCTCGGCGATGTGCTGGTACGCGACGTCGAGCAGATCGTTCGACGAATAGCGATCGACGTAGCTCATCAGCAGCTCGGCGCCGTCCGCGGGCCGGCCCGCCGCGACGAACGCCTTCATCAGCTTGTCCGCGACGAGCGGCAGATACGCGGGATTCTGCGACTCGACGCGCTTCCACTGCGTGATCGCCGCGGCCGGGTCGCCGGCCGCCGCGGCCGCATCGCCGGACAGGATCGTCGCGCGCACGTTCTGCGGATTCGCGGCGAGCGCGAGCCGCAGCTGCTCCGCCGCGGCGTCCGCCTGCTTGCGCTGCAGCGCGTCCTGCGCGAGCTCGCAGTGGAACTGCGCGATCTCGACGCCGAGCGGGCCCGCGCCCATCGACTCGATCCGCTTCGCGGTGTCGATCGACTTGTTCCAGTCCTTCTCGATCTCGTAGATCGTCAGCAGCGCGCGCTGCGCGCCGAGCGCGTAGTCGCCGTCGGCGAGCATGTGGAACGCCTCTTCCGCGCGATCGAGCAGGCCGGCCTTCAGGAAGTCCTGCCCGAGTTCGTACAGCGCGTGGTCGCGCTCGTTGACCGGCAAATCGGTGCGGCTGAGCAGATTCTGATGCACTCGGATCGCCCGATCGGTCTCGCCGCGGCGGCGAAACAGGTTGCCGAGCGCGAAGTGGAGCTCGACCGTCTCGGGATCGAGCTTCGCGACTTCGATGAACGCGTCGATCGCCTTGTCCGGCTGCTCGTTCAGCAGAAAATTGAGGCCGCGAAAATACGAGCGCGGCAGATTCGCACTCTCGGACAACAGCTTTTTCAGGTCATAGCGCGACGCGGCCCAGCCGAGCGCGAACGCGACCGGAATCGCGAGTAACCACCAGAAATCCAGATCCATGCGAAATATCGAAGCGGAAACGAAAGCCGCGCGGTGCGCGCGGCCTCGGAGCGTTAAATGACGGGCGGCATCGGCGGTTGGTCGATGGCGGACGGCGTTTCGCGCGCGGCGCGCAGATCACGCTTCAGGCGGCCGTTCTCGAGCCGCGTCCGGAAGATCGTCGGCAGCGCGGACAGCAGCCCGGCCAACAGGCCGACGCCGAAGAACGCAAGGCCGATCAGGATCAGCGGAGCTTGCCACGCGTAGCCGGCCAGAAAATTCAGCGTCGCGGTCTGCGTGTTGGCCAACGCCAGCACCAGCAACAGCACGAACACCAGAACACGAATCAGCCAGACGATAAACTTCATAGAGCCCTCTCTCGTGGACGGAGATTTCGCCGCAGCGCCGGCGACTCCACTCCCGTTCGCCACGCCGCGCCGAACCGACCCGTATTGTAATGGAATGCGTTTCGGCCACCGAACATCCGGCGCGAATGCACGAGATTGCGCCGCACATAAAAAAAGCGCCCGCAAGGGGCGCTTCTTCTTCAGCCAGGCTGGACCGATTCCGGGTGGACCGGACGACGCTCACTGATCGCCATCCGATTCGTCATCGGCTTTCAACGGCTCGCCTGCGCGACCGTCGACGCGTTCGCGCAACTCCTTGCCCGGCTTGAAGTGCGGCACGAACTTCTCGGGCACCTGCACCTTCTCTCCGGATTTCGGGTTGCGCCCGACGCGCGCCGGGCGACGATTGAGACCGAAGCTGCCGAAACCCCGAATTTCGATGCGATGCCCTTTCGCGAGGGCGTCGGACATCGCATCGAGCATCGTTTTCACCGCGAAATCCGCATCCTTGAGGACAAGTTGCGGAAATCGCGATGCCAGCTGCGCGACCAACTCGGATTTGGTCATACTTCAGCAGACCTGTAACGCTTACTGGTTCTGGCCGTCGAGCTTGGCCTTCAGCAGCGCGCCGAGGTTCGTCGTGCCGGTGGCGGCGGAGCTCGTGTCGGCTTGCAGGCCGCGAATCGCTTCCTGCTGCTCGGCCGAATCCTTCGCCTTGACCGACAGATTGATGCCACGCGACTTGCGATCGATGTTGATCACCATCGCGTTGACCTTGTCGCCTTCCTTCAGCACGTTGCGTGCGTCTTCGACACGATCCTGCGAGATTTCCGACGCACGCAGGTAGCCTTCGACGTCGCCCGTCAGCGTGATGACCGCGCCCTTCGCATCGACCGTCTTCACGACGCCGTCGACGATCGAGCCCTTGTCGTTCATCGCAACGTAGTTGGTGAACGGATCGCCTTCGAGCTGCTTGATGCCGAGCGAAATGCGCTCCTTGTCGACGTCGATACCGAGCACGATCGCTTCGACTTCGTCGCCCTTCTTGTACTTGCGAACGGCTTCCTCGCCGGTTTCGCTCCACGACAGGTCCGACAGGTGGACCAGGCCGTCGATCCCGCCCGGCAGACCGATGAACACGCCGAAGTCGGTGATCGACTTGATCGCGCCCGTCAGCTTGTCGCCCTTCTTGAAGTTGCGGCTGAAGTCATCCCACGGATTCGGCTTGCACTGCTTCATGCCGAGGCTGATACGACGACGGTCTTCGTCGATCTCGAGCACCATGACTTCGACTTCGTCGCCGAGCTGAACAACCTTCGACGGTGCGACGTTCTTGTTCGTCCAGTCCATTTCCGACACGTGGACCAGGCCTTCGATGCCCGATTCCACTTCGACGAACGCGCCGTAGTCGGTGATGTTCGTGACCTTGCCGAACAGGCGCGTGCCCGACGGGTAGCGACGCGAGATGCCTTCCCACGGATCGTCGCCGAGCTGCTTGATGCCGAGCGACACGCGGTTCTTCTCTTGGTCGAACTTGAGGATCTTCGCGGTGACTTCCTGGCCGACGGACAGGACTTCGCTCGGGTGACGCACGCGGCGCCATGCGATGTCGGTGATGTGCAGCAGACCATCGATGCCGCCGAGGTCGACGAACGCACCGTAGTCGGTGATGTTCTTGACGACGCCGTTGACGATCGCGCCTTCCTTCAGCGTCTCGAGCAGCTTCGCGCGCTCTTCGCCCTGCGTCGCCTCGATGACGGCGCGGCGCGACAGCACGACGTTGTTGCGCTTGCGGTCGAGCTTGATCACGCGGAATTCGAGCGTCTTGCCTTCGTACGGGGTCGTGTCCTTGACCGGACGCGTGTCGACGAGCGAACCCGGCAGGAACGCGCGGATGCCGTTGACCATCACGGTCATGCCGCCCTTCACCTTGCCGGTGATCGTGCCGGTCACGAGTTCGTTGTTGTCGAGGGCCTTTTCCAGCGACAGCCACGATGCAAGGCGCTTCGCCTTGTCGCGCGACAGGATCGTGTCGCCGTAGCCGTTTTCGAGCGCGTCGATCGCGACGGACACGAAATCGCCCGACTGCACCTCAACCTCGCCCTGATCGTTCAGGAATTCCTCGATCGGAATGTAGGCCTCGGACTTGAGGCCCGCATTGACGACCACGAAGTTGTGGTCGACGCGCACGACTTCGGCGGAGATCACTTCGCCGGCGCGCATGTCTTGGCGGGTCAGCGACTCTTCGAACAGAGCCGCAAAGGATTCGGTATTCGGGTTGGAGGTTTGCAGGTCGGACATAAAATTCGGTATGTGCATGGTTTCGCGGTGCCGCCGGGATGGCTGGCTACGCCGGAAAATCCACACGGGTTAGGGTTCAACACACGCCCCGCGCATCACATTCGCACATCACATTGATTGCACGGAGCACCTTGCCACTTCAGCCCGCCTTCTCGGCGGGCTGGCTCAGCGCCCGGTACCAGCCGATCACCTGTTCGACCGCTTGTTCGATCGACAGGCCCGACGTATCGAGCAGCTTCGCGTCTGCCGCGGGCTTCAGCGGCGCGGCCGCGCGATTGCTGTCGCGCGCGTCGCGCTCACGGAGATCCCGGAGCAAGTCTTCCATATTAGCAGAAAAACCTTTTTGCATCAATTGCTTATACCGGCGGGCCGCGCGTGCCTCGACGCTCGCGGTCAGAAACACCTTCAGCACCGCGTCCGGGAAGATCACCGTGCCCATGTCGCGGCCGTCGGCCACCAGCCCCGGCGTCTTGCGGAACGCCCGCTGGCGCGCGACGAGCGCGGTTCGCACCGGCGCGTGCACCGCGATCGCCGACGCGCGGTTGCCGATCGCCTCCTTGCGGATTTCATCCGACACGTCGACGCCGTCGAGCTGCGCGCAGCCCTCGCGGAACGTGATGTGGAGATCGCCGACGAGCGTCGCGAGCGCGTCCGAATCGTCGCACGCGACGTCGTAGCGCAGGCTCGCGAGCGCCGCGAGCCGGTACAGCGCACCGCTGTCGAGCAGGTGGAAGCCGAGACTGGCCGCGACGAGCGCCGCGACGGTGCCCTTGCCGGACGCGGTCGGGCCGTCGATCGCGATGACCGGGGTCGGGTGAAAGGGTCGGGTCGATTTCATCGGCAATACGGGGTCAGGTTTTCGCGAGCGCGGCGAAGCGGTCGAAATAATCGGGGAACGTCTTGCCGACGCACTTCGGATCGTTGATCCGCACCGGCACGCCACCCAGGCTCACGAGCGAAAAGCACATCGCCATCCGGTGGTCGTCATACGTGTCGATCGCCGCGTTCGGCACGAGTTTCGCCGGCGGCGTCACGACCAGGTAATCCGGCCCCTCCTCGACCGTCGCGCCGACCTTGCGCAGCTCGGTCGCCATCGCGGCAATCCGGTCGGTCTCCTTCACGCGCCAGCTCGCGATGTTGCGCAGCGTGCTCGGGCCGTTGGCGAACAGCGCGGCGACCGCGATCGTCATCGCCGCGTCGGGGATCAGGTTGAAATCCATGTCGATCGCTTCGAGCTTGCCGTGGTCGTGGCCGATCCCGCGCACCTCGATCCAGTCGTCGCCCATCGTCACGTTCGCGCCCATCTGCATCAGCGCGTTCGCGAAGCCGACGTCGCCCTGGATGCTCGCGCGGCCGACGCCCTCGACGCGCAGCGGCCCGCCGCCCAGCGCGCCCGCCGCGAGGAAATACGACGCGGACGACGCGTCGCCCTCGACCATGATCGCACCCGGCGACCGGTAGCGCGTGCCCGCCGGCACGACGAAGCGCTGCCAGCCCTCGCGCTCGACCGTCACGCCGAAGCGCGCCATCAGCTTGATCGTGATCTCGATGTACGGCTTCGAGATCAGCTCGCCGTCGACCTCGACGACGATCCTGCCGTCCTTCGCCTTCACGAGCGGCAACGTCATCAAGAGCGCGGTCAGGAACTGGCTCGACACGTCGCCGCGCACCGTGATCGGCGCGTCGACCGAGATCGCCGCCGGCCGGATCCGCAGCGGCGGATAGCCGTCGTTCTGCTCATAGTCGATCCGCGCGCCGATCTGGCGCAGCCCGTCGACGAGGTCGCCGATCGGCCGCTCGTGCATCCGCGGCACGCCGTGCACGCGGTAGTCGCCGCCGTTCACCGCGAGCGCGGCCGTCAGCGGCCGCACCGCGGTGCCCGCGTTGCCGAGGAACAGGTCCGCGGACTTCGCGGTGAACGCGCCGCGCGTGCCGGCGACGACGCAGGTGTCCCCGTCGCGCGCGACCCTCACGCCGAGCTTGTCGAGCGCGTCGAGCATCACGCGCGTGTCGTCGGAGTCGAGCAGGTTCGTGATCGTCGTGTCGCCTTCGGACAGCGCCGCGAGCAGCAGCACACGGTTCGAGATGCTCTTCGAACCCGGCAGACGAACGGTGCCCGACGCGCTGGCGTACGGGCCGAGATCGAGATGGTCCATGAATGCTTCCTTATTGCTTGATCGTTTCCGTGGCCGGCTGGCCGGCGCCCGCGGGCTTGCCGCCGCGCTCCTGCCACGCCGAGCGCGCGGCGCGCGAACGCTCGAACACCGCCTCGAGCGCGGCGCCGTCGCCCGCGTCGATCGCCGCGCGCAGCCGCGCGAGCACGCGCGTGTAGCCGTCGAGCTCGTCGAGCAGCGCCGCGCGGTTCGCGACGCAGACGTCGCGCCACATCTCCGGGTTCGACGCGGCGATCCGCGTGAAATCGCGGAACCCGCCGGCCGCGTACGAGAATTTCAGTTCGGCGTCCGCCTCGCCGAGGATCTGCTCGACGAGCGCGAACGACAGCACGTGCGGCAAATGACTCACCGACGCGAACACGCGGTCGTGCTGCGCGGGCGTCATCCTGCGCACGTCGGCGCCGCTCGCGCGCCACATCGCGTCGATGCGCGCGACCGCTTCGGCCGGATTCTCGTCGAGCGGACACAGCACGACGTTGCGGCCGACATAGAGATCCGGCAACGCGGCCTCGACGCCGCTCGACTCGCGCCCGGCGATCGGATGGCCGGGCACGAACTGCGCGATGCGCGCGCCGAGCGCGGCGCGCGCGGCCGCGACGACGTCCGACTTCGTGCTGCCCGCGTCGGTCACGATCGTCGCGGCGTCGAGCCGCGGCGCGATCCGCGCGAGCAGCGGGCCCGTCTGAGCGACAGGCGCGGCGAGCAGCACGACGTCCGCGCCGGCGAGCGCGTCGCGCAGTTGCGCGTCGTCGTCGAGCGCCGCCGCACGATCGATCACGCCGAGCTCGAGCGCGCGCGCGACCGACGCCGGCGAGCGGCCGACGCCGACGATTTCGCCCGCTTCGCTCACTTCGCCCGGCGCACGCTCGCGCAGCGCGCGCGCGAGCGATCCGCCGATCAGGCCGACGCCGAAGATCACCAGTTTTTTGAATGCAAAGCCTGCCACGACGAGCACCAGGTTGCGCGGCGCACGGCGGGAAGCCGTGCGCCGCGGGGAATCAGAAGCACATGCAGCGCATGCAGCACGTTCAACACATTCAGCGCGCGCGCGGATACGAGCCGAGCACCTTCAGGAACGCGGCCTTCTGGCCGAGCTCCGCGAGCGCGGCCGCGACCGGCGCGTCATCGCGATGCCCTTCGATGTCGATATAGAAGTAATACTCCCACGTGCCGATCCGCGCCGGCCGCGACTCGAAGCGCGTCATCGACACGCCGTGCCGCGCGAGCGGCTCGAGCAGCTTGAAAACCGCGCCCGGCTCGTTCTTCACCGACACGATCAGCGACGTCTGGTCGTAGCCGCTCGGCCCGACCGGCTCCTTGCCGATGATCACGAAGCGCGTGCGGTTGTGCGGATCGTCCTGGATCAGCGCGAACGCGATCTGCAGCCCGTACTGCGTGGCCGCGCGATCGCCGGCGATCGCGGCGATGGTCGGATCGGCCGCCGCGAGCCGCGCGGCCTCCGCGTTGCTCGACACCGCCTGCCGCTCGAGCTGCGGCGCGTTCGCGCCGAGCCAGCGCTGGCACTGCGCGAGCGCCTGCGCATGCCCGCACACGCGCATGATGCCGTCGAGCGTGCCGCTTCGCGTGAGCAGGTTGTGATGGATCGGCAACGCGAGCTCGCCGCCGATCAGCAGTTGCGACTGCAGCAGCAGATCGAGCGTGCGCGACACCGCGCCCTCGGTCGAATTCTCGACCGGCGCGACACCGAACGCCGCGGCGCCCGCCTCGACCGAGCGGAACACCTCGTCGAACGACGGACACGGCAGCCCGTCGATCGACTGGCCGAAGTACTCGAACATCGCCTGTTCGCTGTACGTGCCGACCGGCCCGAGGAACGCGACGCGGATCGTCTGCTCGAGCGAGCGGCTCGCGGCCATGATCTCGCGCCAGATCGCGCCGATGTGCTCGCTCGCGAGCGGCCCTTCGCTCATCTGCTGCAGGCGCGCGATCACCTGCAGCTCGCGCTCCGGCCGGAACACCGGCGCATTGAAATGCTTCTTGACCTCGCCGACCTCGAGCGCGACCGCGGCGCGCTGGTTCAGGAGCGAGATGAGCTGCGCGTCGATCGCGTCGATCCGATCGCGCAGCGGCTTCAGGCGGGTATTGAGTTCGTCGTCCATGCGTAGTTGCCGTGCTGAGTGCGCACCGCGCCCGTCAGGCGCGATGCTGCTCGAATTCCTTCATGTACTCGACGAGCGCTTGCACGCCCGCGAGCGGCACCGCGTTGTAGATCGACGCCCGCATGCCGCCGACGGACTTGTGGCCCTTCAGCTGCAGCAGCCCGCGCGCCTTTGCGCCGGCAAGGAAGTCTTCGTTGCGCGATTCGTCGGCGAGGAAAAACGGCACGTTCATCCGCGAACGCACCGATCGCTCGACCTTGTTGAGATAGAAGCTGCTCGAATCGATCGTGTCGTAGAGCAGCTTCGCCTTTTCGATGTTGCGCGCCTCGATCGCCGCGAGCCCGCCCTGGCGCTTGAGCCACTGGAACACGAGGCCCGCGACGTAGATCGCGTAGGTCGGCGGCGTGTTGTACAGCGAGTTGTTCGCGGCGACCGTCTTCCACTCGAACGCGGACGGGCAGATCGGCAGCGCGCGCGCGAGCAGATCCTCGCGGACGATCACGAGCGTGACGCCCGCCATCCCGATGTTCTTCTGCGCACCGCCGAACAGCACGCCGTACTTCGCGACGTCCATCGGGCGCGACAGGATATGCGACGACACGTCCGCGACGAGCGGCACGTCGCCGAGATCGGGGATCTCGAACGTCTCGACGCCGTCGATCGTCTCGTTCGTGCACAGATGCACGTACGCCGGATCGTCGGACAGCTGCCATTCGGCGCGCGCCGGCGCGCGCGTGAAGCCGTCTTCGGTCTTGCCGGTCGCGGCAAGATGCGGCGTGCAGTATTTCTTCGCCTCGTTGAACGACTTCTGCGACCACGACCCGGTGACGACGAAATCGGCCGTCTTGCGCGCGCCGAGCAGGTTCATCGGCACGATCGCGTTCTCGCCGAGGCCACCGCCCTGCAGGAACAGGATCCGGTAATCGTCCGGCACGCCGAGGAGTTCCCGCACGTCCGCGAGCGCCGTCTCGTGGATCGACATGTACTCCTTGCCGCGATGGCTCATTTCCATCACGCTCATGCCGCTGCCGTGCCAGTCGAGCATTTCGTCGGCAGCTTGCCGCAGAACCTCTTCCGGCAGCGCCGCGGGCCCGGCGGAGAAATTGAAGACGCGCATCGTGAAGACCTCGGGAGGGACGCGGCCGGCTGTCGCCGGGCAAAAATCCGCGCCTGAAATGAAATGACCGCTTGCGCTCGCGCGCAAACGGCCATTATCGCACTGTCGTCAGGCTGCCGCCAAACCCGGCCGAACGGCCGGGCGCGGGCCGCGACCGCTTACTTGCCCTTGACGGCCGCGACTTCCTTGTCGGCCTGCGCGCGCGTCGCCTGGATCGCCTGCGGCATGTACTTCTGCATCAGGCCGTTGACCACGTCGCGGCCGACCTGATCCTGAACCTGGATGAACTTGCGGCCGGTCGGGCTCTTGTAGAACGTCGTCAGATCCTTGATTTCCGACGTGCTGTAGTACTTCGCGTACGCTTCGTACTGAGCCTGCATCGCATCGCTGCTGAAGCTCGGCGTCTCGAACACCTTGCCCGCGCCGTCGACGAGCTTCGGCACCGCGTTCTTCTGCAGCGTCGGCACGGCCGCCTGCTTCTGCTTGTCGGTCATCGTCTTGTTTTCCGACAGCGCGTCCGACAGGATCGCCGGCACGAGCTGCTTCGCCTGCATTTCGGCGCTGTTGCCGATCGCCGACACGAGCTTCGGCGCGTCGATCGCGTCGAGCAGATCCTTGATCGCCGCCTTCTTGTCGGCGTCGATCGGAGCAGCGGCTGCCGGCGCCGGAGCGGAATTCGACAGTGCCTGCGCCATCGCGAACGTCGGCACCAATGCGGCCAGCAGAACCAGTTGCTTGAATTGCTTTTGCATCATCACTCCCTCAAGGAAATATGTAATGTATGTCGCCGCACGCGGCGACCCGATCAGTCACCCGAGCGTCAGGCGTCGCCCTCCGACGCCTCGTCGGCTTCGCCATCGCCGTCCGCATCCGCTTCCGCGATCTGCTGCAAGCCGGAAAGCTTGGTACCCTCATCGAGACTGATGAGTGTAACACCTTGCGTTGCGCGCCCCATCTCGCGGATCTCGGACACGCGGGTGCGAATCAGCACGCCGGCGGTCGTGATCAGCATGATCTGATCCTCCGTTTCGACGAGCGTCGCGGCGACCACGCGGCCGTTGCGCTCCGACGTCTGGATCGCGATCATCCCCTTCGTGCCGCGGCCGTGGCGCGTGTACTCGGTGATCGGCGTGCGCTTGCCGAAACCGTTCTCGGTCGCGGTGAGCACCGACTGCTCCTCGCTGCCCGCGACGAGCAGCGCAATGACCTGCTGGCCGTCCTCGAGCTGCATCCCGCGCACGCCGCGCGCCTCGCGGCCCATCGGGCGTACGTCGTTCTCGTCGAAGCGCACGGCCTTGCCGGCGTCGGAGAACAGCATCACGTCGTGCTCGCCGTCGGTGATCTCGGCGCCGATCAGGTAGTCGCCGTCGTCGAGACCGACCGCGATGATCCCCTTGCGCAGCGGCCGGCTGAACGCCTCGAGCGGCGTCTTCTTCACGGTGCCGAGCGCGGTCGCCATGAAGATGTACTTGTCGGCCGAGAATTCCTTGACCGGCAGCACGACGTTGATCTTCTCGCCGTCCTGCAGCGGGAACATGTTGACGATCGGCCGGCCGCGCGAGTTGCGCGAACCCTGCGGAATCTCGTAGACCTTGACCCAGTACACGCGGCCGCGGTTCGAGAAGCACAGCATGTGATCGTGCGTGTTCGCGATGAACAGCGTCTCGATCCAGTCGTCTTCCTTCATCTGCGTCGCCTGCTTGCCACGGCCGCCGCGCTTCTGCGCGCGGTATTCGGACAGCGGCTGCGACTTCACGTAGCCCGCGTGCGACATCGTGACGACCATGTCCTGCGGCGTGATCAGATCCTCGGTGTTCAGCTCGGTCGCGTTCAGCTCGATCTTCGAGCGGCGCGCGTCGCCGAACTCGGCCTTCACCGCGGTCAGCTCGTCGCCGATCATCGTCGTGATCCGCTCCGGGCGCGACAGGATGTCGAGCAGATCAGCGATCTGCGCCATCACTTCGCGGTATTCGCCGATGATCTTGTCCTGCTCGAGGCCGGTCAGGCGCTGCAGCCGCATCTGCAGGATTTCCTGCGCCTGCGTGTCGGACAGCCTGTAGAGCCCGTCCGCCTGCATCCCGTACGCGGGGTCGAGGCCTTCCGGACGATACGCTTCGCGGCCGCCGGCGGTCGCGTTGTCGGTCTCGGCGCGCGTCAGCATCTCGCGCACGAGCGACGAGTCCCACGCGTGCGTCATCAGCTCCTGCTTCGCGATCGGCGGCGTCGGCGCGGCCTTGATGATCGCGATGAACTCGTCGATGTTCGCGAGCGCGACCGCGAGGCCTTCGAGCACGTGGCCGCGCTCGCGTGCCTTGCGCAGTTCGTAGATCGTCCGGCGCGTCAGCACTTCGCGCCGATGCGACAGGAAGCACTGCAGGATTTCCTTCAGGTTCAACAGCTTCGGCTGGCCGTCGACGAGCGCGACCATGTTCATGCCGAACGTGTCCTGCAGCTGCGTCGCCTTGTACAGGTTGTTCAGCACGACCTCGGGCACTTCGCCGCGCTTCAGCTCGATCACGACGCGCATCCCGCTCTTGTCGGACTCGTCGCGGATGTCGGAGATGCCTTCGAGCTTCTTCTCGTTGACGAGCTCCGCGATCCGCTCGAGCAGCGAGCGCTTGTTCACCTGGTACGGCAGCTCGTCGACGATGATCGCCATCCGCTGGCCGCGGTCGATTTCCTCGAAGTGCGTGGCCGCGCGCATCACGACGCGGCCGCGGCCGGTGCGATAGCCGTCGCGCACGCCGGCGACGCCGTAGATGATGCCGGCCGTCGGGAAGTCCGGCGCCGGGATGATCTCGATCAGCTCGTCGATCGACGTGCCGGGGTTGTGCAGCAGATGCTGGCACGCATCGACGACTTCGTTCAGGTTGTGCGGCGGGATGTTGGTCGCCATGCCGACCGCGATGCCCGACGAGCCGTTGATCAGCAGGTTCGGGATCCGCGACGGGAGCACCGACGGCTGCATCTCGTTGCCGTCGTAGTTCGGCTCGAAGTCGACGGTTTCCTTGTCGATGTCGGCGAGCAGCTCGTGGCCGATCTTCGCCATGCGAATTTCGGTGTAGCGCATCGCGGCGGCGTTGTCGCCGTCGATCGAGCCGAAGTTGCCTTGCCCGTCGACCAGCATGTAGCGCAGCGAGAAGTCCTGCGCCATCCGGACGATCGTGTCGTAGACCGCGGTGTCGCCGTGCGGATGGTATTTACCGATCACGTCGCCGACGATACGCGCCGACTTCTTGTACGCGCGGTTCCAGTCGTTGTTCAGCTCGTGCATCGCGAACAGCACGCGCCGATGCACGGGCTTCAGGCCATCGCGGACGTCCGGAAGGGCACGTCCGACGATCACGCTCATCGCGTAATCGAGATACGAACGGCGCATTTCCTCCTCGAGGGAGGTGGGCAGGGTCTCTTTGGCGAATTGATCCATGTATTCGTATCTATTCGGAGCGAAGACGGAAACGCCTTACGCATGAGCGCCGCATGCGCGACGCAACGTGAGATTCTAGCATGGCCCCTCTATCCGCCAGTTTCGCGCGCCCTCTCTATATAAGAATGGCGAAAATCCGCGCGGCGCGAATGGTTCGGATGGATCCGTACGCACCGCAACACGCCGCATGCCGCGTCCTGTCACATGCGCACATCAACATTCGTGCGCAATGCGCAATGACGCGCGCACTCTCTTGACAATTCGTGAAACTTGCGGCAGGCCGGTGTTGCGCATGCACCACAATCGGATCGGCGATGTTGGGGTGGGGAGGATTTTTTTTCGTAGGACGGGAACGATATGGCAAAATGCCAACGCACTGAAAGTCAGACGCTGCTCGACGTGAACATACCAAGGAGTGGCGCCGCGTTTTTTGTGCCGCACCAATGTTATACTCCGAGCAATGTATGACTTGTCATCGTCATCTAGCTCGCAGTAAACCTGCGGTAATCTCAAATTCGAGAGGAGAAATATGAATAAACTTTCAAAGCTCGCGTTCATTGCAGCTACCGCAGTTATGGCTGCATCCGCTTCGGCACAATCGGTGCCGGCGTCGCGACAAGCCGTGAATGACAATTGGGTGAATGGTACCGGCGAATACGTGTGGATGAACGGCACGAACGAGCTTTGCTGGCGCGATGCGTTCTGGACGCCGGCCACGGCCAACGCGAAGTGCGATGGCGCACTGGTCGCCCAGGCTCCGGCACCGGCTCCGGTCGCACCGGCCGCTCCGGTCGCAACGAGCCAGAAGATCACGTATCAGGCTGACGCGCTGTTCGACTTCGACAAGGCGACGCTCAAGCCGGCCGGCAAGCAGAAGCTCGACGAACTGGCTTCGAAGATCGAAGGCATGAACACGGAAGTTGTCGTGGCCACCGGCTACACCGACCGCATCGGCTCGGACAAGTACAACGACCGTCTGTCGCTGCGCCGTGCGCAGGCTGTGAAGTCGTACCTGGTCAGCAAGGGTATCCCGTCGAACAAGATCTACACGGAAGGCAAGGGCAAGCGCAATCCGGTCACGACGGGTTGCAACCAGAAGAACCACAAGCAGCTGATCTCCTGCCTGGCTCCGGACCGCCGCGTGGAAGTCGAAGTGGTGGGTACGCAGCAAGTGCAGACGACGCCGGCTCAGTAAGCCCGCGGTCTCACTGCCCTCGGCTGTATCAAAGCCCCGCCTTGGCGGGGCTTTTTCATTGCCGGCCCGCTCGCCGGGCCACCGCTCGCCGCTTCTTATATACTCGGGACTTGATCGCGCTTCGCGCGCACCTTCCATAGCCCGCTTATCGAGATGACCAACGCCGATCCGCACGAACTTCAGAAATTCAGCGACCTCGCCCATCGTTGGTGGGATCCGAACGCCGAATTCAAACCGCTTCACGACCTGAACCCGGTCCGGCTCGGCTGGATCGACGCGCATGCGCATCTGCCCGGCAAGCGCGTGCTCGACATCGGCTGCGGCGGCGGCATCCTGTCCGAATCGATGGCCGAGCTCGGTGCGCAAGTGAAAGGCATCGACCTGTCGACCCAGGCGCTCGGCGTCGCCGATCTGCACAGCCTCGAAAGCGGCGTGACCGTCGATTACGAGGAGATCGCGGCCGAAGCGCTCGCCGCGCGCGAGCCGGGCACGTACGACGTCGTCACCTGCATGGAGATGCTCGAACACGTGCCGTCGCCCGCGAACATCGTCGCGGCGTGCGCGACGCTCGTGAAGCCGGGCGGCTGGGTGTTCTTCTCGACGCTGAACCGCAATCTGAAGGCCTATCTGTTCGCGGTGATCGGCGCCGAATACATCGCGCAGATGTTGCCGAAAGGCACGCACGACTACGCGCGCTTCATCCGCCCTTCCGAGCTCGCGAGCTTCGTGCGCGCGACCGATCTGCACATCGTCGAGATCAAGGGCATCACGTACCAGCCGATCGGCAAGCGCTTCGCGCTGTCGAACGACACCGACATCAATTACGTGGTCGCATGCCGCCGCGCCGCGTAACCACGCTTCAGACGATGCATCCAGCATGACGACACCGCTTTCGCCCGCCCGGGCCACGCTCGACGAATCGCGCCTGCAGGGCTGCGACGCCGTATTGTTCGACCTCGACGGCACGCTCGCCGACACGGCGCCCGACCTCGCGGCCGCCGTCAACAAGATGCAGCGCGCGCGCGGGCTGCCCGAAACGCCGCTCGACGTGCTGCGGCCGCTGGCGTCCGCCGGCGCGCGCGGCCTGCTCGGCGGCGCGTTCGGCATCGCGCCGCAGGCGGACGGCTACGACGCGATGCGCGACGAGTTCCTCGCGAACTACGCGGCCGATCTCTGCGTGCGCACGGCGCTGTTCCCCGGCATCGACGCGATGCTCGACGAACTCGACGCACGCGGCGTGCGCTGGGGCATCGTCACGAACAAGGCGATGCGGCTCACCGCGCCGCTCGTCGATCTGCTCGGCATCGGCGCGCGCGCGGCGTGCGTGGTCGGCGGCGACACGACGCCGCATGCGAAGCCGCACCCCGCTCCGCTGCTGCACGCGGCCGAGCGGCTGACGCTGACGCCCGAGCGCATCGTCTACGTCGGCGACGACCTGCGCGACATCCAGGCCGGCAGCGCGGCGGGCATGGCGACGGTCGCGGCCGCGTACGGCTATTGCGGCGACGGTGTCGCGCCCGCCCAGTGGCAGGCGCAACACCTGGTCGAAACGACGCAGCAATTGCGCGAGCTGCTGCGCGATGTTGGGCTATAATGTTTGATCTGATCCGTGGGGGCGACCTGGTTTCGACAGGGGTTGTGAAGCGGCTAGGGCATGTCGAGGACCCGTCACCTCGTTAATCAATGGGAAAAACGTAACTGCAAACGACGATACGTTCGCACTGGCAGCCTAACGGCCGCCGTCCTCTGCCTAGTTCACTGACGGGCTAGTGTCGCAAGACCGGTAGCAATACCGCCAGAGGTCATATACGTCAGTTAAGCCTTGGCGGCGTCGCGACGTCCGGGTCGAAAATCCAGCGAATCGCCGTAGTGCAGCGTGTTCGTCCGCGTCGCTGCGGTTAAATCAAATGACAGAACTAAACATGTAGAACTGGTCGTGGACCGCTTCTGGACGCGGGTTCGATTCCCGCCGCCTCCACCACTTACACCGTAAAGTTTCACGAGCGACACCAAGAAACCCGCGACAGCACAAGGCTTCGCGGGTTTTTTGTTGCCGGCGACACCGAAGTTACACCATCGACAGCTAGGGGCAAGGTCACTGTAGCACTTCACCCAGCAAGTTCCATTATGCCGGTTATTATTGACAAGTACCGACATATCGGAACACCATTTCGCATGGAGAGCAGCCACCAACACATCCTGGACCTAGCCCGCACGCTGGGACTCGTCCGCCCGCGCGACCTCGTCGCGCAAGGGCTGCCTCGTGTTGCGCTCACACGTCTGGTTCGGCAGGGCCTGCTCACTCGCATCGGTCGAGGTCTGTACGCGATTCCTGACCGCCCGGTGTCGGAGCACGGCTCTCTGGCCGAAGTGGCACGCAAGCATCCGCATGCCATTGTCTGCCTGCTGTCGGCGCTCCGCGTGCACGACCTCACCACGCAGTCGCCGTTCGAGGTTTGGCTGGGCATTCCCAACAAAGCACGGGCGCCAAAGATGGAGTACCCGCCACTGCGCATCGTACGCTTTTCGGGATCTTCGCTGACCGACGGTATCGAAGAACACCAGGTCGATGGCGTGACGGTCCGTGTGACCAGCGTCGCCCGCACCGTGGCCGACTGCTTCAAATTCCGCAACAAGATCGGCCTTGATGTAGCGTTGGAGGCACTGCAGGAGACTTGGCGCGCCAAACGGGTCAGCATGGATGATCTCTGGCGTTACGCCACCCTCTGCCGGGTGGCCAATGTCATGCGCCCCTATATGGAGAGTCTGTCATGAACGAACGCAACGTGGCAGCCTCTGTACGTGCCCGACTGCTCAATCGCGCACGCGAGACCCAGCAGGATTTCAGTCTGGTACTCACGCGCTATGCCATTGAGCGCCTACTGTATCGCATCAGCATCTCGAACCACGCTGACCAGTTCCTGCTGAAAGGTGCACTGCTGTTCGACCTGTGGTTCGACATCCCGCATCGTCCGACACGGGATGCTGACTTTTTGGGGTTTGGTTCGACGGAGTTGCCGCACATCGAGGGCATCTTCAAGGAGATCTGTGCCATCGAGGTCCTTGATGGCGTGGCATTTCAACCTGACACTGTGCGCGCCGCCGAAATTCGCAAAGAGGCCAACTACGCCGGTGTGCGGGTGATGTTGCTCGGCATGATCGATGGTGCACGCTGTCAGATCCAAATCGACATTGGCTTTGGCGACGCCATCACGCCGGGACCTGAAGATGTCGAGTACCCCGTCATGCTGCCGGAGTTCGCGGCACCGAAGCTGCGCGTCTATCCACGCTACACCGTGGTCGCCGAGAAGTTCGAGGCGCTGTCATCGCTGGGCATCGCCAACAGTCGCATGAAGGATTACTTCGATCTCTGGATACTGGCTCGCCACACCGACTTCGACGGCGACATCCTCCGCCAAGCCGTGCAGGGCACGTTTGATCGTCGCAAGACGGCATTGACGCAGCAAGCTCCCTTCGGTCTCACGGACGCTTTTGCGCAAGATGCGCAGAAGCAAACACAGTGGCTGGCATTCTTGAAGAAGAACAGACTTCAAGAACTGATGCTTGAGGAAGTTATCGTTGCAGTGCGCGCCTTCATGCTGCCTGTCCTGCACGCGGCCAGCGCCGATGCGGCACTCCCCCTATATTGGTCCGCTGGCGGACCGTGGTCGCCAGCGAAGGATGCGCTCCGGCCGCGGGTGCCATTGCCGACTGCAGCCGAAAATTCCTGTGGTACATTTGGGGGTACATCTTCAGGAAATTATTAGCTTTCTGACGACATTCCACCATTATTTCGATTCCCGCCGCCTCCACCATCCGATACCTTGCCTTCTTCAAGCGCTTCGCGCAGATCGGCCAGCGGCTCACCGGCGTCGGCCTCGATGGCCTTGGGCATTGGCGATTTTCTCGATGTCCATCACAGCACCTTTCTGATGTCCTTGGGGAGCATGTCACCTCAGAAGACCGGTTTGCCAAGGCCGCATCAACACGTGCATCCAGCCGTAGCGGCAACGCCGCCGCGGGCGTCGCCTCACACCCGGGCGCGGCATGAAATCCGACGTGATGGATTCGATGCCGTCAAACATCGACGGCTGCAGCCGCTCGAGCAACGCGGCTCGAGATACGCGAGCGTCGAGCGTTCGAGGATCAATGGCGAAGAACTTCGCGAGGGTCAGCCTGCAGCCGTCGAAGTGGTCGAGTACGCGCAGGTAGGCAACCGCCTCGGAGAATCGGCCGCCGAGCACGCGCGCCGCCTCGCCGGCCTCCTCGCGCCGCTCGAGCGCGACGTGCGGCTCGTACTGCTCGGGCGCAGCCAAACGCGCCGCCACGGCGTTCGCCATGAAGTCCCCATCGTCATCGACGTCGTCCTGGTCGATCCGCGTGGCGAACCGCTCCTTTCGATTCACGAAGCGGCCGAACCGCTTCCGTAGCGTGTCGACGATGGTGTCCCGCAGATCCTCGTCCTCGGGATCGAGCTCGGCGCCTCGTTCGACGCGCATCTCGTCGGCGAGGATCCACACCTCATTTGTCAGGTCGTCGACGGAGTGATCCCCTTCCGACGCGCGAGCAATCCACTCGAGCTGTCGGCGAATCAGCGCGATCAATCGTCCGAAGAACGTGTCTTGTCCGATGGGTGACATGCGCCCATCCTAGGGCAGTCACCGGCCCTCAACAGGGATAGGCGCATAAAATCAGACAAGTCTTAAGCCCATCGAGTCCGCGGCACGCCGGGCGTGCAACAGTCCGTGTCTGCGTTTCCTTCGGCGCATCGCCGACACGTGCTCAGCACTCAATTGATCGGGTACAGTACGCGAGGGGATGTTTCGATCAACCGCCGACAAGAATCATTCGAATGGTCCGCTCTGCCTGCCGCCGCCTACTCAGCATCAGCCTCGCATTGCTCGCCGTCACCGCGCAGGCCCATGTCCCCCACACCGATCCCGATCTCTCCCAGGCGCGGCGCCTGGTCAGTCAGAGCCGTCAGTTGGTCAAGGACGCACATCGCCGGGATCCGCATGGATTCGGCGGTCACGAGGCCAAGGCGGCAGAGTTGCTTCGGCGGGCCTCGCTCCAGCTCAGCGAAGCGCGCGACTTCAGGATCTACAACGCCGGCAAGCCCGCCCAGCCGCCCCATCGGATCACGCGGCATGCGGGCCGTTATCTCGCATCCCATGGGGCACGGCAGCGGATGTCCTGATTGTCGATTCACGACGCGGCCGAACCGCGTCTGTATCAGGCCACGATCAACCCATGTTTCGGCAATAGCCGTTTCAGCACGAAGTGCCGGTGGTGCTCGGCGGCCGAGTGGAAAAGATACGCGTGACTGCTCCGGATGCGCGTGAAGTCCCTCGCCTCCAGCGCCGAAATCAGTTCGCCCGTCCATTCGTGCTCGACGTACCGCCTGCATTCCGCCACCTCCAGCGCACCGCTTCCAAGCGCCGCGACCCACGCGTCCTCGCGCTCATCGCGCTTGCCCTCGTGCGCAATCAGACGCCGGACCTCCGGCTCGATCCTGTCGAACGGAATCACCTGAGCGCGCGTCGCATCCGCATAGCGCGCGCCGGCGAAGCGCGCGAAAAACGCATGCAGCTGGCGGCACGCATCGAGATAGTTGTCCGGATTGCTGCGTTGTTCGATTTCGCCGTCCTTGTAGCGGAACGACCATTTGAGAAACGGTCTGTCCGGGCAGGTATCGACGCTGCCATGCCCGATCCGCGCCACGTTTTCGATCCATCCATAGAACGCCTGGAAATGCGCCGCCGAACCCTCGATGTAAGCGCGGGTTTCCTCGCCGTGCTCGTCCGACACGCACACCGAGCCCGCCTCGATGCAGTTCAGCCACGACGTCACGCCCGAAAAACCGAAGTGCGCGAAGGTGTCCGCATACACGTGAGCCGCGATGCCCGCGAGCACGAGTCCGACATCGTCGGCGGCGAGCGTCAGGTGCTGCTCGAGCATTTCGCGGGCGATCTCGCTGTCTTTCCGGCAGACGAGTTTCTCGAGGTAAGTTTTCCCGCTCGCACCGGGCAGGAAATGGAACGGCACCCACACCATCCGGCTATCGTCACGGCCGGCCTTGTGATCGGTGCCGCGACGCACGAGACCGCAAACCTCCCGGCCCAGCCGGCTCACCTCGGCATCGACGCCGGTTTGCAGCGGATGATGCGCGGTCGGGATGCTCACCACCGCTTCGCATGGATCTCCTTCATCCTGCCGGACGGAAATGATGTCCTCGTCGTTCTGATCGTCGACGTTCTGTGAAGCGTGGGCGACGATCTCCGCATCCTCTTTCGGAATGCCCGCCGCGGCAGCCATCGCGTAAGTGCCGTAATAGTGCATGTCGCGCTGCATGGCCCCCCCTCCATCGAACTTGTCACGTGCGGGTTGCAAGCGCGGGCATCGCTCAATGCCCGCCGAGCAGCAATCCGACATTGCGCTCGGCCAGCGCGGCGATCGTGCGCGACGGATTGAGCCCCAGCGGACGCGGAACGATCGAACCGTCCATCACGTACAGCCCGTCGTAGCCGAACACTTCCCCGGCCGCATTCACGACGCCGTCCGCTCGCGTGATGCCCATGTTGCAGCCGCCAAGCGGATGCGGCGTGATCAGCTTGTGCAGGTCGCTCCAGGTCGGCGGAATGAAAGCGTGCCCGCCCGTCGCGGTCGACAATCGCTCATGCGCATCGACCATCGCGTCGACAAGCGCCGCCGAGCGCACGTACGACCAGTCGAGCCGCAGCTCGCGACGCCACGGCGCGAACCAGCAGCGACCGAGACGCATGCGCCCGTCCCCCGCGTCGACGCCCTGACCGAACCACGGCATCATGTGCTCGAGCGGATCGCCGGAATCGAAGTGGCGCGCGAAAGCCTTCCAGAACAGGCGCGGCACCCCGCCCCGCGAACGTTCGAGCCGGCGGTGCACGAAATCGTGCATCAGATCGGGAATGCCGCCATCCTCGACGAACAGCGCCTGCCGGTGCTCGGCGGCACGGTCCAGCAGGTCGATCGCCACGGAAATGGTGACGCCGTGCGATGGCGAAATCTCGCGATCGCGATAGAGCGTGGGCGTCACGAAATCGCCGTTGAACGCCCAGCCCCAGCCGAGTCGCGGCGATAGATCCGGCAGCGTGCGATGTTCGTCGCGACAGCGCAGCAGCAACTCGGTGCTACCGATCGAGCCGGCGCCGAGGATCACCTTGGCCGCCGTCGCGGTGCCGCGCGTGCAACTGCGCGCGGCCGAATCGACGACGTCGAAATGCACGCGCCATCCGCCACCGATCGGCTCGAGCTTTTGCACGACGTGCAGCGGCAGGATCTTCGCGCCGTGGCGCTCGGCCACGGCCAGATAGTTCAGATCGAGCGTGTTCTTCGCGCGCACCTGGCAGCCGATATCGCAGTTTCCGCAGTGCACGCAGGTGCCCTGCTCGACGCCGTGCACGTTGATGAACTTGACCGAATGCCGGTCGTCGCGCGCATTGGGCAGCGTTGGATCGTAGCTCGGACAAAAGCTCACCGCGAGCGGCAGCTTGCGGTAGCGGCTCCCCCAGCCGCACGCGTCGGCGGCCTCGCGCACGAGGCGCGCGCGTTCGCTGAGCTGGTTGTCGGGCACCTCCTGCACGGACAGCATGGCACCCACGCGCTCGTAGTGCGGTTTCAGCGCGTCGTACGTGATCTCCGGCGGCCAGCCACTGCAGAACGCGCTGGGCTTCGCTTCGACCGACACGTTCGCGTAGATCAGTGATCCGCCGCCGACACCCGCCGCGGCCACGACCGACATATTGGAAAAAACGCGCAGATCGGCCCATCCGTGAAATAGCTGCGGGTGCTGCTGATTCCACAGCCACGGATCGCTTTCGTCGCGCGGATACGTGCCCGGCGTCCAGCGCCGGCCGCGCTCCAGCACCAGCACCTTCCACCCCGCCTCCGCGAGACGGCACGCGGACACCGCGCCGCCGAACCCGCTACCGACGACGATCACGTCGTATTCCATTACGCTCATGTCGACGACCTCCCGCACAGGACCGCCAGCGTTGCAAAGCAATGCGAAACGAATGATGCAAACAGGTCCGCCGCCATCGAATCCATTGACTAATATAGGTGATCAAAGCAATGAGAAAGTGATGGACTGCAAACGTAGAACCTTCCTGCTGGGCGGTGCGGGGGCCGCGACCCTGCTCGTCGTCGGCTGGGCGGCGTGGCGCACCGACGACCGGCTCGCCACGCCCGCGTCGTTGAAGTCGATGCGCGACGACATACCGCTGAACGGCTGGGTGCTGATCAACGCGAACGACGACGTGACCGTCGTGATGAGCCAGTCGGAAATGGGCCAGGGCGTGCATACGGGTGCCGCGATGCTGCTCGCCGACGAGCTCGACGCGGACTGGTCGCGCGTGCGCATCGCGATGTCGCCGCTCGACACGATCTACAAGAACCGCGAAAGCCTCGCCGACGGCCTGCCGTTCCGCCCCGACGACACCGGCCCGGTCGCGCAAGGCACGAAGGCACTCGCGCGATTCGGCGCGCGCTTCGTCGACGCGATGGCAACGGGCGGCTCGACGAGCATCATCGAACTGTGGCGTCCGATGCGGGAAGCCGGCGCCGCCGCGCGCATGATGCTGCGCAGCGCCGCCGCGCGGCAATGGGACGTGCCCGCCGACGAATGCGAGACGAAAGCCGGCCGCGTGCTGCATCGATCCTCCGGACGCTCCGCCACATACGGCGAGCTCGTCCATCTCGCGGCCGGCGAGCCGCGCCCCACGCGGATCGAACTCAAGGACCCGAAAACCTTCACGCTGATCGGCAAGCGGGTGAATCGCATCGAGGCGCGCGCGAAGACCGACGGCAGCGCGCGCTTCGGCATCGACGCGCTGCCCGACGGCTTGCTGTACGCGAGCATCACGATGTGCCCGACGCTCGGCGGCAAGGCGGTGGGTTTCGACCAGTCCGGGGTCGCGAGCATGAACGGCGTGACCGGCATCTTCAACATCGATCCGTACAACGGCGGAACCGGCGGCGTCGCGGTGATCGCGGAGAATCCGTTCATCGCGCTGCGCACGCTGTGCCAGTTGTCGATCTCGTGGGATCACGGGCCGGCTGCGCACGTCAGCACCGGCGACGTGCGCGCGACGCTGCTGCGCGCGCTCGACGGCGATGCGGGCGGCCACGTGTTCTATGCGACCGGCGACGCCGATGCCGCGCTGAGCCGGACGACGCCGGTCGTCGTCGAGTACGAAGCGCCCTACCTCGCGCACGGCGCGCTCGAGCCGATGAACTGCACCGCGCAGGTCGACGACGATTCGGCGACGATCTGGGTCGGCACGCAGTTGCCGATGGTCGCGCGCAAGGCCGTCGCGAATGCGCTCGGGCTCGACGACGAGCGCGTGTACGTGAACCAGCAACTGATCGGCGGCGCGTTCGGCCGGCGGCTCGAGGTCGACTTCATCGCGCAGGCCGCCGCGATCGCGCGGCATGCGAAAGGCCGGCCCGTGCAGACGATCTGGTCGCGCCCGCAGGACATGGCACACGACTTCTATCGCCCCGCGTGCGTGGCCCGCTTCAGCGGCGCCGTCGATGCCGGCGGCACGCTCGTTGCATGGAAATGCGTGTCCGCGAGCCAGTCGATCAGCGAGCAGGCGGTGCCCCGCACGTTCGGGCTGCCGAGCGCCGCCGTGAAGCTGATCCCCGACGCGACCACGACGGAAGGCGCGTTCGACCAGGCGTACGAATGCGGGAACGTCCGCGTCCAGCACAACACCGTGACGCTGCCGGTTCCCGTCGGCTATTGGCGCTCGGTCGGGCATTCGCATCAGGCGTTCTTCGTCGAGAGCTTCATCGACGAGATGGCGGCGCTCGCGCGCAAGGATCCGGTGCAGTTCCGTCTCGACATGCTGCAAAAGCCGGAACACGCGCGCCACGCACGCGTGCTGAAGACGCTCGTCAAGCTGTCCGGCTGGCGCGCGCCGGCGACGTGGCGCGACGCCGCCGGCACGCAGTTCGCGCGCGGTGTCGCGATGCACGAATCGTTCGGCAGCATCGTCGCGCAGGTCGCCGAGATCCGGAAGGTCGAAGGCGGCTCCGGCTCCGGCGTCGGCTTCGACTTCGGCCACGGCGTTCGCTTCGCCGTCGCGCGCATCTTCTGCGTGATCGACTGCGGGCTCGCGGTGAATCCGAACCTCGTCGAGCAGCAGATGGAAGGCGGGATCATCTTCGGGCTGTCGGCCGCGCTGCAGCAGGCGATCACGATCGAGCAAGGCCAGGTCGGGCAGCACTATTTCGACGAATTTCCGCTCGTCGACATGCAGACGTGCCCCGAGATCGTCACGTGCGTGATCGAAAGCGGCACCGAGCCGCGCGGCGTCGGCGAGGCCGGCACGCCGCCCGTCGCACCGGCCGTCGCGAATGCGCTCTTCGCGCTGACGGGCACGCGCCGGCGGACGCTGCCGCTCGTCACGCCGCCCACGCCACAAACGGGAGAGGACCGATGGTGTCAGTCCGTATCAACCGGGAAACCTTTGACGTCCAGTCCGCCCCTGACACCCCGCTGCTCTGGGTGATCCGGTGCGAACGCAAGCTCACCGGCACGAAGTTCGGCTGCGGCATCGGCGTCTGCGGCGCATGCACGGTGCTGAAGAACCGCGACGAGGCCGTCCAGTCGTGCCAGATTCCGGTCGGCACGCTGAACGGCGCACCCGTGACGACGATCGAAGGGCTCGACAGCGTCGAAGCGCGCGCGCTGCAAGCCGCGTGGCTCGCCGATGACGTCGTGCAATGCGGCTATTGCCAGAGCGCGCAGCTCGTCACCGCCACCGCGCTGCTGATGCAATGTCCGCACCCCAGCGATCGTCAGATCGACGATGCGATGAAAGGCATCGCGTGCCGCTGCGGCACGTTTCCCCGCATTCGCAAGGCGATTCACCGCGCGGCCGCAGCGTTGGCGAAGTAGCGCCGCCGGTCACGGATGGCCGGCGTGCGTGGTGATCTGCATGAAATCGGCGGCGACGCGGTCCGCGCCGTAGGTTGCCTCGAACTGCTTCAACCGCTGGCCGACCGCCGCGAGATACGCGGCGCGAGGTTCCGACGGCGGACGCACCGTGTCGAACAGCGGCGCCGGCGTGACGACGAGCACGACCATCTCGGTGCCGAACGGCCGGCCGATCACCCAGTCGCCCATGCTGCCGATCGTCGCCGCGTAATCGGGCGGCGCCTGATTGTCGCGCTCGTGGCTGCTCGGCACGAGATGCACGACGCTGCCGTTCAGCACGTAATAGTCGACGTAGACGTACGAGTTGAAGGCCGGCGTCGTGATGTCGATGACGAGCGGGTTGTCCTCCGTCAGCGTCGCATCGGGCGGTTTCGTGCGGATCGACGCGCGGTGCGCGGCCGCGCGATTCGATTTCCAGTATGGCGCGAACGCGTTCACGACTTCGCAGTTTTGCGACTCGACCGGCTGCACGTCGAGACTGGCCGTCTGCGCGCCCGGTATGCCGCCGAGCGCCGCCCTCAGTTTCGCGATGCCGGCGCCGCCGTCGAGATAGCCGCGCACCTGCAGCGCGCGATCGCGCACCGACGCGTCGAGTGCCGAACATGGGATGCCCGCGAGCGCGGTCAGCACGGACGGCAGCGAAACCGCCGGCGGCGTGGACGATACGGCATTGTTCGGCGCGGCGGGTGCGGGCTGCACGGATGCGACCGGCGCACTGCCGGCCGCGCCCCCCGGGTTTCCGGCGGTCGCGCTCGACTGCGCAAGCGGGCTCGCTTCCGGATGCCGCTCGCCGCCCGGTCGCGAAAGCGCCTGATAGCCGTACCACGCGACGGCGACCACGGCCGCCGCGCATGCGCCGATCGCCGCGACGCGCGCGGACGGCATCGGCGACGCACGCTCGAGCACGCGCATCCCTTCGAGAAACGCCTGAACGCTCGGCGTGCGCGTCGCGCGATCGAACGACAGCGCCGCGTTCAGCGTTCGCCATTGCGTGCGGTCGAGCCCGGGCGGGCGCTCCGCGCGCAGATTTTCGCTGCGCGCCTGCGTCGCAGACAGCCGGTTGAATGGATGGCGCCCGGTCAGCAGTTCGTACGTCACGCACGCGAGCGCGTACACGTCGTCGCGCGGATCGGGCTCGCGATGCTCGAACATCTCCGGGCTCGCATACGCGGGCGTGATGCCGCCGAGCGTCGCCGGGTCGAACACGGTGACGTCCGGATCCTCGTCGCGCCGCTGGAACACGCGGGCGATGCCGAAATCGATCACCTTCACTTCGCCGCCGTCCGTGAGGAACACGTTGGCCGGCTTGAAGTCGCAATGGACGAACCCGCGCTCGTGCGCGTACGCGAGCGCCTGCCCCATGCCCGCGACGATCGGCAGCGCGGCGTCGAGCGGCAGCCCCGCGAAGCCCGGCGCGCGCAGCACCTTGCTCAGCGGCTTGCCGGACAGGTACTCCATCGTCAGATAGACGAGCGGCCCATCGCGATCGAAGTCGTACACGGTGACGATGTTGCGATGCGCGAGCGTCTGCGCCTTGCGCGCTTCGCGCTGCAGCGCGATCAGCGACGTCGGCTTGCCGCGAAACTGCACGTTCAGCACCTTGATCGCGATGTGCGGCTTGCGGTCCGACGCCTCGAGCTTGCGCAGATCGAGCGCCTTGTAGACGGTGCCCATGCCGCCGACGCCGAGACACTCCTCGAGCACGAAGCGCCCGTTCAGCGTGTCGCCGATGCCCTTCACGCGCTCGCCGTCCGCGAGCGCGTCGCCGCCCGGCGGCACGCCCGGATGCGCGACGGTCTGCGCGGTGCCCTCCTGGATGCGCGTTTCGTCGCTCGCGGGGGCGGCGCTGTCGTGAAAGCGCTCGATATGCTGCAGCACCTCGGTATAGACCGCGTCGGGCAGCGGGTGCGTGGTCTGCGTGCGGTCGAGCACTTCGCGCAACCGCGCGACATTGACCCGGTCGGTCGCGAGCACCCGGTCGATCTCGGAGAAAAACGCGTCATGCGACAGCGCGCCACTCTGAAATGTCTGAATCAGCTGCGCAAGGCTCATCGCTCGTATGCCTTCCACTCAGCTTCGCGCAGGCCGACGCGAGTCGGCGCGCCGCGGCGCCACCTGGCCAAAGGGTCGTCGTTCGCATGCCGAAGCAGTCCAATCCCGATGCGCGGAGGGCATCGCCGCTTTCTCGATCTCGCCCGCTTGCCCGCGTCAATGCGATCGGCTGCTCGTCGCGTCCTCGAACGCAATATCTGATGATCTAACGAACCATACTAGTCTGACGTCACGCCGTGTGCAATCGGTCCGGATGCTAAATTTCCAGCCGGATTTTCCAGCCTGACTCGCCTTCGTCAAACTGTTGCGGCACGCCCGACGCATCGCGCGAAAACTGTCGGCGCGGCACCGGCACTTGCGCTTCGTCGACCGCGGCTTCGCATGGCGCGCTCGCCCCCGCGAAGCCGCGCGGAGGCCCGCGCAGCGGGCGTCGACGGCGGATGCGTCCGCTGCTGGCACAGCTCATGCGAGAAGAGAGGCGAGCGCGCAACCTTGCAGCTCGATTGCCTTCCACCGTTGAGCATCCTTTCGGAGAACTGCCATGAACAAGCTGACCATCGAAGACCTGAGCGCCACCCGCGAACTCGACCGCCGCCAGATGTCCGCCGTGCGCGGCGGCCTGCTGGGCTTCTGGCCGCTGTACCCGTCCTACTCGGTCTCCACGACCAACTTCAGCGCCGATCAGCTGATCGGCCAGACCGCGAACATCGCGAACAACACGGGCAACGACGTCGCGTTCGCCGCGAACATCCATTCGACGGTCAACCCGACGCAGAACGCGCACAACACGATCAACTTCTGATCGCGGCGACGGCGGGCGCCGCGAAGCGCCCGCCCGTCTCGTTCGACGTCATCCCTTTCTTTCGGAGAAGCGCCATGTCATCCATCATGATCCGAGAACTCGCGCCAGGCCCGGCGCTCGACCACAAAGCGATGTCGGCCGTGCGCGGCGGCACCAATTCGTGGCTCGCCGGCCTCGGCCCGATCGCGAACGTCAACGTCGGCGTGTCGCAGAACATCCAGCAATACCAGGCGGTCGAAGTCAACGCACTCAACAACATCGGCTACATCGGCTCCGGCTTCGGGCCGCTCAATCTGAACGTCAATCCGTCGCAGTACGCGAACGCCACCGTCAGCCCGTTCTGACCGTCATCCATTCCCGGGGGCGCCGCAGACGTGGCCGCGTGGCTCCGTCCGCGGCGATCTGTGTGGCGTTCGGTGCGGCTTTCGGCTCGGTTTTCCGCGTAACGCTCAGGTCGCGGCGACGCATCGCGGCACCTATACTGAACGCACGCATCGACCTTCGTCCCTTCCGTGCGCGGAGCCGACCATGAGCATCCTGGTGATCAACGATCTCCCTGAAAGTATCGATCTCGACCGGCAGGCGATGGCCGCCATCAGCGGCGGCGCGAAGATTCGCGCGCATCAGTCGATGCTCGCGCCGCGCCCGCTCGCGTATCTGCATACGGGCGACGCAGCGTCGCCTTTCGCGCGCGAAACGCCTGATAGGCCCGATAGACCCGATACATCCGATACGCCCGATGCAGCCGCCGCGCCGCACGCGGTGCCGACGCTGCTGCGTTGAACGGCGCGCCGAACCGCCCACCGAACGACACGCCGAAAGACACGCCGAACGACACAGCTGAAAGACACGGCTGAAAGACATGCGCGATCACCGCGCCTACGCGGCGCGCATTGTCATCGCGGGCCGCGCGTCGGCCGGCGGGAACACGCACCACGATCCGTCGTCGTGCCGGAAGAAGAAGATCGCGATCGGGCCGGCCGGATGCGCAATCTCGACGCACACGTAGCGGCGCCGCTGCGCGGGCAGGCGACTGAAACGCACGACGCGGGCCGGCACGCGTGCGCTCGGCGCGAGCCATTTGTCGATCTGCATGCGCAGCGAACATCCGTCGCCGCTCAGATCAGCCCCCGTGTCGGGAAGCAGCGGACTCGAGAGCGGGTTCATCTTGGTCTCCTTTCCGGGGAATCGCCGCGTCGCTCAGGCCGCGTGCATCGCAACCCACATCGCAGCCGCCTCGCAGCACCCGCCGGCCTGCCGCGCATCGACCAGCGCGCGGCACATCGACAGCAGGAACCGCAGCGCCGCGCGCGGATGCATCACGCACGTGCGCACCTGCCGGCTGTGGCCCTTGCCGTCGACGCACCACGTGCAGAAGTGCTCGCAGTTGTTCGTCAGCACGCGATAGCGGTTTTCGCCGAGACGCGAACGGGCGCGCAGCACCGCGTCGCGCCCCGCGTACGCCGCGTGCGGATGCGGCTCGACGTGGATCGAATGGCCGTGCGCGAAGCACTCGAGCTCGACCTCCTCGATCGGGCCGCGATGCAGCGACTCGCAGAGCCCCGCGTAGTGGACGACGCGCCCGCCGCCGACGTAGATGCCGTGATGGCTGTAGCCGGCACGCTCGGATACCAGATGCGCGCCGAGCGGCCATGCGTCGTCGACCCGCGCGGCCGCGACACGGCCTGCCGCGTGACCCGCTGCGCTGCTCGCCGGTTGTAGAGCCGGTTGAAGATCGCGTTTCATGGTCAGCTCCGTCCGCTGGTTGCCGGCGCCCCGTGTGACAACGGTTCGCCCGTTGCCAACAACTCCGCATCAAGCGTGCCAATGCACCGGACGCCCGCCGCATCGTGCTTTGACGGAGATGTGCGGCGATCGCGACGGCGAACTGTCGCCGCACGCCCAACGATCGGCACGCGATTGTGTTGGCGCAGCGGCATCAGTCGTCGGCGACGGCCGCCGTTCTCGCGGCCGAGCGCGCGTGTCGGATCGGCGCTGACGTTCGGGATCCGAAGTGTTGGCTTGCACGCGACCGTTGCGGAACACCGGCACGACGCACTAGCATTCAGGAATCGCGCGCCGCCGCCGCTCGCGCGTTGCGCGGCGGGGGCGTCGGCCAGATCGGCCGAATCGGTCGGCGTCGCGCCGGCGATCCGCGCGTGCCGCGTCGCGCATGGCACGAGGCTTGCACGGATGGAGTACCCCAACCGCAGGCTCGCCTCGTTCGGAGACTCATCATGACCTCGCTCGCGATCAACGATCTTCACCTGCAGCGCGACATCGACCGGAACGCGATGTCGTTCATCCGTGGCGCGGGCGCGCCGTGGGTATTCGGCTGGATCCAGCCTTACGCGCCGCCGGCGCCCGCGTTCGGCCCGGTCGTCAATCTTTATCAGACGAACAACACGTTCTATGCGAACCAGGTCGTCAACCAGTTCCAGACCGTCGACGTCGCGAACTCGGCCGCCAACTCGAACCTCACGGTGACGGTCGGCGAGGACGGCAGGAACCGGCTTGCGTAGACGATGAACGGAGATCGCGTGCCGTGACGGCGGAACTGCAATGGACGTCCGCATCGCGCACCGACGTGGGCCTGGTTCGCGCGATCAACGAAGACGACTGCGTCGCGCTGCCCGAGCGCGGCCTCTGGGCCGTCGCCGACGGCATGGGCGGCCATTCGGCCGGCGACCTCGCAAGCCGGACGATCGTGCTCGCGCTCGAGCAGATGCCCGTGCCGAGCGCGCTCAGTGGCATGCTCGACGCGGCGCTCGACGCGCTGCAGTCCGCCAACGCGCAATTGCGCGAGTCGGCCGCGCGACGCGGCGTGCGCCTGATCGGCAGCACGGTCGTCGCGCTGTTCGCGTGCGGCCGGCAATGCGGCTGGCTCTGGGCCGGCGACAGCCGGATCTACCTGTACCGCGATGCGCGCCTCACGCAGCTCACGCTCGATCACAGCCACGTCGCGCAACTGCAGGCGCAGGGCTTTCTGAGCGCGGAGGAGGCGTCCCACCATCCGGCGCAGCATCTGATCACGCGCGCGGTCGGCGCCGCCGAGCGGCTGCGGCTCGATGAAGGACGCATCGACGCGCTCGACGGCGACATGTTCCTGCTCTGCAGCGACGGCCTCTCCAATGAAATGGACGCAGCCGACATCGCCGCCGCGCTCGCGTCGGCCGATTGCCGGCTCGCGGCGGACACGCTCGTCGACCTCGCACTGCAACGCGGCGGACGCGACAACATCACCGCGGTCGTGGTCCGCGCCGACGATCCGGACACGTCGGACCGCACGCTCGCGAATCCCGCCGTGCGACGCTGAACCGCGCCGCGCGCGCGCATCCCGCGCGGTCAGCCCGGCGCCGCGCGCGCTCACTCGTCCTTGTCGGTCGTCGCGCCGTCCTGATGGCGGAAGCTCTTCGAGCGGATGCCGTGCTTCTTGAGCAGCATCTGCAGATGCGAGCGGTTCATCTCGTAGCGGCGCGCGAGCTCGGCGACGGTGCCGCCCGTCTCCTGCAACCCGCGCTCGAGGAACGCACGCTCCGCTTCGTCGCTCGCGGCGCGCTTCGCGTCGCTGAGCGTCATCGGCCGGCCGGGCGGCTCGGCATCCGAGGGCCCCGGCACCGCCGGCAACGACGATGCCGACGACGCCCCCTGCTTCGGCCGGATGTCGTCGGGCAGATGCTCGACGTCCGCGACATCGCCGGCGAGGCACGAGAGCCGGTAGATCAGGTTGCGCAGCTCGCGGATGTTGCCGGGATACGCGTAAGTGAGCAGGAAGTCGCGCAGCTTCGGCGTCGTCTTGAGCGGCCGGCGTTTCAGCGCGCCGGCGGCCTCGTCGCCGAAATACGCGAGCAGCAGCGGAATCTCGTCGCGGCGCTCGCGCAGCGCCGGCAACGTCAAATGGATCACGCTGAGCCGGTAGAACAGATCCTCGCGGAAGCGCCCTTCCTCGCTCATCTGCCGCAGATTCCGGTTCGTCGCCGCGACGATGCGCGTGTCGACGGCGATCGGCTCGTCCGACCCGACGCGCTGGATCTCGTGCGCTTCGAGCACGCGCAGCAGCTTGACCTGGCCCGACAGCGGCAACTCGCCGATTTCGTCGAGAAAGATCGTGCCGGTATGCGCGCTTTCGAACTTGCCCTTGCGGTCGTTCGCCGCGCCGGTGAACGCGCCGCGCCGGTGGCCGAACAGCTCCGATTCGAGCAGGTTGTCCGGAATCGCGCCGCAGTTGACCGAGATGTACGGCCGATCGGCACGCAGGCCGTTCGCGTGGATCACCTTCGCCATCAGCTCCTTGCCGGTCCCGCTCTCGCCGTCGATCAGCACGGGCAGATCGGTCGGCGCGGCCTTTTCGGCGATCTCGAGCGCGGCGAGCAGCTTCGGGTTGTCGCCGAAGATGCCCTCGAACACGAAGCTGCGCTCGATCAGCGCCTGCCGGCGCCGCCGCGCCGACGGCGAAGCGTCCGCGGTTTCCGCCGCGTCCATCCCATCCGCCCCACCCGCCGCATCGAGCGCTTCCGGCGCCGCCGCTGCCGCCTCGACGAAGCGCTCCTTGCGCGACAACTGCATCACCTCGTCGCGCAGCACGTTCGCCTGGTTGAGCAGTTTCTCGATGTCCGCGCGTTCGAGCTTCGGCGCCCAGCGCAGCATCGAGCGCAGGATCTCGATCTTCTCGAGCAGGCCCGCGTACGAAATCGCGGAGTTGCCGAAGCCGTGCGGATCGAAGAGTTTCATGCGGCGCCCAACTGTTTTTGCACGAGCTGGTAGTACATGCCCTGGCGCGCGACGAGCTCGTCGTGCGTGCCCTGCTCGACGATCGCGCCCTCGTAGAGCACGAGAATCTTGTCCGCGCGCATGACCGTGCTCAGCCGGTGCGCGATGATCACCGCCGTGCGGCCGTGCAGGATCTCGTGCATGTTCGACAGGATGTTGCTCTCCGACTGCGTGTCGAGCGACGACGTCGCCTCGTCGAACACGAGCAGCCGCGGCTCGCGATACAGCGCGCGCGCGATGCAGAGCCGCTGGATCTGGCCGCCCGACAGCCCGACGCCGCGCTCGCCGACGACCTGCTCGTAGCCGAGCGGCAGTTTGCTGATGAATGCGTGCGCGTCGGCCATCCGCGCGGCCTCCTCCATCCGGCGCCAGTCCGGGCTCGCATCGCCGCACGCGATGTTCTCGGCGATCGAGCCCGAGAACACGAGATTCGACTGCATCACGTAGCCGATCTGCGCGCGGTAGCTGGCCTTGTCGATCGCGTTCATGTCGTAGCCGTCGACGACGATCTTCCCGTCCGTCGGTGCGTAGAAACCGACGAGCAGTTTCGCGAGCGTGGTCTTGCCCGATCCGCTGCGCCCGACGATCGCGACCATCTCGCCGCGCCGGATCGAAAAGCCGATGTTCTCGAGCACGTACGGCGTCTCGTTGCCGCCGTAGCGGAAATAGACGCCGTCGAACGCGATCTCGCCCTGCAGGTCGGGCAGCAGCACGCGCGAGCCGAGCTCGGCCGGCTTCTGCTCGGGCTCGATGTCGAGCACGTCGCCGAGCCGCTCCATCGCGACGGCCGCGTCGTTCATCAGGCTCCACATGCCGACGAGCCCCATCAGCGGCGCGAGCACGCTGCCCATGAACGCGTTGAACGCGATCAGCTGGCCGATGCTGAGCTCGTGCGACAGCACGAGCGTCGCGCCGACCGACAGGATCACGATCGTCGTCGCCGCGTTCAGCAGCTGGTTGCCGAGCCCGACGAGAATGTTGAACGCCTGCGCGCGGTACTGCACGTCGAGCGCCTTCGCGTACTTGCGCTCCCACTTGAGCCGCACCGTGCGCTCGATGCCCATCCCCTTCACGGTCTCGACGCCGCCGAGCGTCTCCATCAGCAGCGACTTCGCATCGGTCGACGCGGAAAACACCTCGCGCGCGAAATGCTTGAGCTTCGGCGTCGCGAGCGCGGTCAGCGCCATGATCGGCGTCACGAACGCGATCAGCAGCAGCGTCATCTTCACGTTGTACAGAAACATGATCGTGAAGTAGATGAAAATCATCAGCAGATTCAGCGCCGTCGTCACGGTCGATTCGGTCAGGAACGCGCGAATCGTCTGGTTCTCCTGGAAGCGCGCGAACACGTCCCCGCTCTTGCGGCGCGCGAAGAACGAGTACGGCAGCGACATCGTGTGCTTGAAGAACTGCGACATCATCGCGAAGTCGAGGCTGCGCACCATGAAGTTCGACAGATGCGCGCGAATCGTCGTCATCAGCTGCGTGAACACGTTCGAGATCACGAGCCCGCCGATCAGCAGATGCAGCAGACTCACGTTCTGGTGCACGACCACGCCGTCGAGGATGTTCTGGATGATCAGCGGCGGAATCACGCCGAGCATCTGGATCACGAACGTCGCGAGGAACAGGTGCGCGAGGATCTTCCGGTAGGGCAGCAGATAGCCGATGAAGCGCACCCACGGCGAGCGGGTTTCGATCTGCGGCGCCGTCGCCACGTTCGCGCCGAACAGCAGGCACGTGCCGCTCCAGCCGCGCTCGAACGCGTCGACGCTGAGCTTGCGGAAGCCGAGCGCCGGATCGGCCACGCGCACGTGCGTCTTCGACACGCCGTAGACGACTACATAGTGGTAGCCCTCCCAGTGCACGATGAACGGCAGGTCGAACCCGAGCAGCGCCTCGTACGTGCACTGCACGCCACGCGTCGCGAAGCCGAGCGCGTCGCCCGCGCGCGCGAGGCTGTCGAGTGTCGCGCCCTGCGTCGTCACGTTCGCGAGATCGCGCAGCTTGCCGAGCGTCATCGGAATGCCGTGATGGCGACAGATCATCGCGAGGCACGCGGCGCCGCAGTCCATTTCCTCGGCCTGCTCGACGAGCACGAAGCGCCGGATCACGCGCTCGTTGAATTTCGCGTCGGCGCCGAAGTCGATCTGCAGCGGCCGCACGCGCCGCTCGGCGAGCTTCTTCTGCCGCTGCAGCTCCTGATCGATGAAGCGGATCCGCTCCTCGAGCACCTCGCGCAGCTTCGGATTGCGCTCGAGCATGAAGTGCACGGTCTTTTCCGGAATCACGAGCAGGCGCGTGTCGGTCGCCGCCGTCACGGTCGCCGCCTGCTCCTGGCGCAGCAGGCACGCGCGCTCGCCGAAGATCTCGCCGGCGCCGAGCGTCGCGACCGGATAGTCGTTGCCGTCCTCGCGGCATGTGACGCGCACCTCGCCCTGGCGCACGACGTAGAGGCGCAGATCGCCGCCCGCGCCCTGCCGGACGATCTCCTTGCCCGCCGCGACACGCTTCACGCCGACGCTCGACACGTATTCCTCGAGCTCCGCGCGCGTCAGCTTGCCGCGCAAATCGAACAGGCGCGTGACGAAGCCGCCGGCCGAGCTGATCGCGACGTAGCTCGTCACGAACGACTGCGCGGCCGGATTGTCGCGCAGGATCTCGTCGATCGCGCCACGCGGAATGCAGAGCACCTCCGTGTTCGTCGACGCGCGCACCGACACTTCGTGGCAGCTGTCGCGCAGCATCGCCATCTCGCCGAACACGTCGCGCGCCTTGCGCACGCCGACGCTCGTTTCCTTGCCGCGCTCGTCGGCGATCAGCCGCACCGATCCGGCGCGCAGCACATAGAGGCCTTCGGCGGGCTCGCCGCGCCGGCACACGGTGTCGCCGAACGCGTACGTGCGCGTCGTGGCCTGCGCGGCCATCCGGTCGAGCTCGTCGCGCGAAAACAGCGACAGCGGCTCCACCGACGCGAGGAACTCGGCGAGTGTCGGCGTGCCGGCCGGCGCGGGGGCTTGGGCGTCCATCGTCCGGGTCTCCGCGCGTCAGCGAGCTTCGATCACGTGTTCCTGCGCCTGCTGCGCGAGCCATTCCTCGCGCAACAGGCGCCGCACCTCCGCCGCGACGTCCGCGTCGAGCGCGGCCGCGTGCTTCGCGGTGACGGAGAAAATCTCGAAGAACGAGCCGTCGGGCGCGGCGAACGGCCCGAGCAGGTCGCCGACGCGCGCGCTGAACACCTTCGCCTCGATGTCGGTCTTCAGCGACCCGCGCAGCACCTTGCCGATCACGCCGCCGCGCTCGCGCGTGTCGGCGATCGAGTGCTCGCGCGCCATGTCGCCGAAGCAGTCGGGGTCGTCCTCGAGAATCGCCATCATCTCGCGCGCCTTGCCGTCGGAATCGAGCACGATGTGGCTGACCTCGATGCTGTCGAACTTCGGCGAATTGAGCTTGAAGTACGCGTCGACCGCCTCGTCGCCGCAGACCACGTCGAACGTCTTCTCCTGATACAGCGTGTCGGTGATGAACCGCTCGAACTCGTCGAGGCTGATGCCGAACACGTCGAGATAGCGGTTCATGTCGGCCGCGCGATGCAGCCCGCGCACGCGGCGGAACTGATCGGCGCGCGCCTGGATTTCCTCGGCGGTCACCGGCACGCCCATTTTCTTCGCCGCGATCACCGTCAGCCGGTCGCGGACCTGCTGCTCGACGAGGCCCTCGAACTGCCCCGTCAGCTTCAGCACGCGGATGAAATCGTCGGTGCCGATGTCCTCGTCGTCGATACGCACTATTGCCGTCATTTCGTTCCCCTTGGGGACTGATCGCGTCCCTCGTTCCCCCAAATCCCCCAATTCCCGATCCATGGCAGCGCCTGGCCGAGCGCCGCCCACCCCCAAACCCGCGCGCGTCCGTCAGCCGGCAACCTGCCGGAACGGATCGAGCGCGAAATCGATCAGGCGCCGCTCGCGCACGACGATTTCCGCGGTCGCGGTCATCCCGTAGCGCAGCGGATACTTCGCGCCGCCGATCGTGTAGAAACCGCGCGACAGCGCGACGCGGCCTTCGTAGACCGGCTCCTTCGCCGCCCCGAACGGCTTCGTCGCCGGCGAAATGTATTCGAGCGTGCCGTCGATCACGCCATAGCGCTGATACGGAAACGCGTTGAATTTCAGCTTGACCGGCAGTCCTTCGCGCAGGAACGCGCGATCCTGCTCCGCGATCGCGATTTTCACGACGGATTTCGCGTCGGCGGGCGCGATGCCGCCGAGCGGCGTGTTCGCGAGGATCTTGTCGCCGGGCTGCGTCGTCGTCACGTCGGTGATCACGCCCGACGCCGGCGCGAGCACGAGCAGGAAATTGTCCTTGTCGATGTTCTCGAAGCGGATGCGCGCGGCCGCGTCGGCGGCCAGGCGCGCGGTCTGCACCTGAAGGCGCAGCTTGTCCTCGGTGTTTGCGATGTCGCGCAGCGTCGCGTCGTACTGGATGTGCAATTCGGTCAGCGTCTCGCCGCTGCCTTCGAGCTGCGCCTTCGCCTGCGCGAAGTCGTGGCCTTGCTGCGCCTCGAGCTGCGCGAGCCGGGCCTGCGCGATCCGGTAGCTGTCCTCGGCCTGCAGGTACGCGCTGCGCTTCTGCTCGACCTGGCTTTGCGACACGCCACCGCCGCCCGGCGACGCGAACAGGCGCGCGTACTTGTCCTGCTCGTCCTTCGCGAGATCGCGCGCGTGACGCGCATCGTCGATCGTGCTGTGCGCCTCGTCGAGCTGCGCCTTCTGCGACTGCGCGAGCTTGCTCGTGCCTTCGGCGACGCGGTTCTGATGCAGATGCTCCTCGACGTCGATCTGCTGCTTCAACGCGTCGGCCTTGCGCTCCATCAACTGCTTCTTTTCCGGGAACTCCTTCCATTCGCGCTCGGCATCGTCGAGCTTGAGCCGCGCGTCGAGCGCGTTGGTCGCCGCCTCGATCGCACCGCGCGCGTTGATGCGTCCGATCACATCGTTTTTCTCGACCGGCTGGCCCTCGGCGATGTAGATGTCGACGAGCTCGCCGTCGACGGGCGCGTAGATGCGGCGCACCTCCGACTCCGGCGCGAGCGTGCCCGACGCGCTCACGATCACGTCCGCGCGGCCGACGAACGACCACAACAGCCCGCAGACGATGAGCCCGACCATCGTCAGCACGGTGGCTTGCGTGAGCCGCCACGGCCGCGCGGTCAGGATTGCGATGCCTTCGGCGCTGTGGTCCTCCAGCGCCTCGCCGAGCGATCTCGGCGGCTCCGGCGGGCTCGCGTGCCGCGCGCGCTTAAGGAGACTGTCGAGCTTCACCGCGCTCTCCCGACGAAGCGAGCCGCTCCAGCGCGGCGGCGTGCGCGGCGAATTGCGGCGTCGCGAAACGCGCGTGCCTGACGCGATCGGGCATGCCCTGCCCGTGTGCCGCGCGCGCGTCGCTTTCGAGCTGCTGGTACTGCTGCAGATCGGCCTGCACCGCGTCGAGCCCGGCGAGCCGTGGATAGCGCTGCGCGTAGTCCGAGATCGTCGCCGGCAGCGTGTCCAGACGGTCCGCATCGAGCGCCGCCCCGATCGCGTGCTTCAGCCGCCCGAGCGCGGCCACGTAGACGGATTGATCGCTTTGCAGTGCGCGCAGATGGCTGAGCGCGTCCGCATAGAGCGCGTCGAACTCGGGCACGTACGCGGCGATCCGTTCGAGCCGTTGCTGATGCTCGCTCGGGTTGTCGTTCCACGCGCTCGTCAGCGCGTCGATCGGCGCTTCGTCCCGGTAGATCCGGATCGGCGCGCCCGGGCCGCCGCGCCCGACGACGAACGCCTCCAGCTCGCCGATCCACGCGATCTCGTTCACGAGCGGCTGCGCGTCCGGGTTGTAGCGCGCGAGCGTGCGCATCTTCTGCACGATCGCGCGCGCGCGGTCGAATCCGCGCGCATTCATCGCGGCGATCCAGTCGGGCACCGCCGAGCGGATCAGCGCCTCCACGCCCATCGCCCGAAACGCGGTGTCGTCGCGATGCGTAGCCAGATAGCGGTCGGCCAGTTGCGCCGCCTGCGCGGTGTCGCCGCGCGCGAGCAGCGTCGACATCTCGCGCTGCGGCGCGTCGCTCGCGTACAGCGCCGCGAGCAGCACGACGAGCGCCGCGCCGACACCCGCGCTCCACCGGCCGAGCCGGCGCATGTCGATCCGACCGGTACCACCGAGCGCCTCGCTCAGCTCGGACAGAAAGACCTCGAACCTGCCGCGCCGGCGGCGCGCGTCGTGCGCGGCCTGGGGGCCGCTCGGCGCCGCCTGCGGGTTGACTTCGTCGTCGAGCGCGACCGCGACAGGCGTGCAGAAGATGTCGAGAAACGAATGCGCGGTGCCGACGAACGTCGTCCTGTCGAGGTCGGCGGCCGATGCTGCGCCGGTGCCGGGCGTCGACGTCGCCGTCACGGTCGGATCCGATGCGGCCCCGCGCTGCACGCCGACGCGGTAAACGAAATGGTCGCCGCCGAGCGCGAGCACGGCGCCGTCTTCGAGCGGCGCCGCGTGCTCGGCCAGCCGCCGGCCGTCGACGAACGTGCCGTTCGTGCTGCCGAGATCCTCGACGAACACGTCGTCGTCCTGAACGTAGATGTGCGCGTGGCGGCGCGACAGGTAGTTCACCTGATGCGGATAGTCGTGCCGGTAGCACGCGAACGTGTCGTCGGCCTTGCTGACGAGAAACGGGAACGCGGTGATCACCACCGGCTGCAGCCCGAGATCGGCGCGTTCCGGCGTCAGCGTGACGACGGCCGTCCGCGCGCGCTGCTGCGCGGCGCGCGGCACGAACGCGACGCGGTACGTGAGCGCGCCGCCGAAGCGCAGCTCGTCGCCGTCGTGCAGCGCGTGCGGCTTCTCGCTGACGTCGATGCCATTGACCGCTGTGCCATTCTTGCTGCCAAGATCGGCGACGTAGGCGGCGCCGGCTTCGAAGAACACACGCGCGTGCCGCCGTGACAGATCGGCGACGAGTTCGGGCCGCGCCGACGCGAAAGGCGCGTTCGTCCGGCCGACCGCGAACAGCGCGTGGTCGATGCGGATCGCGCTGAGCTCCGGATGGGAGACCGGCTTGAGCACGATGTCGAACGGCCGGTCGAGCGCGATCTGCTTGTCGGCAATCGAAGCAGCGCCTGGATCCATGATTTGGCCAATGATGGATGTGTTCCCGCCAGCGGGCGTGCGCTGCCCACGCGTTGCGCGTGCGCGCCACCCGAATGAAGCCGAGCCGCCGGGCACTGAGCGACAGGTGCGTGAAAAAAAGTTTAGGCGACGGATGACAGTAGTCAATCGGTTGCCGGGGCCCGCGACGCGCATCGCGCAGCCGAGCAGCATGGACTTGCTCATTGCATCGCCTGCCGCACGGGTTCGTCGCCTTCGTTCCTGATCTCGACCGCGCGCCAGCCGCCGCCGATCGCCTTGTAGAGGGTGACCGTGTCGCTCAGAATCTGCTGATGATTCGCGAGCAGCGCGAGCTCGGCGGACGCGACCGAGCGTTCCGATTCGAGCACCTCGAGCTGCGACACGAGCCCCTCCCTGAGCTGTGCCTCGACCTGCGCGGCGACCGCGCGCAGACGCTCGCTCTGCTGTTCGAGCTGCACGCGCTGCTGCTTGTGCGCGTCGAGATCGACGAGCGCGTTCTCCACTTCCTTGAATGCGGCAAACACGGTCTGCCGATACTGCTCTTCGGCGAGTTTGCCCTGTGCCTCGGTCGTCTTGATATGCGCGCGCACCCCCGGATCGAACATCGGCAGGTCGATGCTCGGCAGGAAGCTGAACGTGAACGCGCGAAACAGATCCGACAGCGCGAACGCGGCGGTGCCGCCACGTCCGGTCAGGCTGATCGACGGCAGCTGCGCGAGCTTCGCCGCGCCCACTTCGTCATACGATTCGAGGATGCGGTACTGCGCGGCGACGACGTCGGGACGCCGCGCGAGCAGTTGCGCGGGCAGGCCCATCGGCACGTCCGGCAGCTTCACGCGCTGACGGAGATGGCCGGCGGGCATCCGGAATTCGCCGGCCGGCACGCCGAGCAGCGTCGCGAGCGCGTTCTCCGCGTTGTCGCGCGAACGGTGCAGCTCGAGCAGCTGGTTCGCGAGCCCGTTGATCTCCGCGCTCTGACGCAGCACGTCGGTCTGCGGCGCGACGCCGTTCGCCACCATCTGCCGGTAGATCGCGAGAATCTGACGGTTCTTGTCGAGCGTGCGCCCGGCCTGCTCGATCTGATCGTCGTACTGCAGAATCTGGAAATAGGTCGTCGACACGTCGGCCACGAGCGTCAGATAGCCCGCGCGCCAGTCGGCTTCCGTCGCGTGGTATTCGGCCTTCTGCGCCTGCACGTCCTTCTCGACCTTGCCCCAGATGTCGATGTCCCAGTTCACCTGGCTGCCGAGATCGTAGGTTTTCGACAGCGACGCATGCGTGACTTTCTCGTAGTCGATACCGGCGCCGAGATCGGCCGTCGGCAGCGCGGCGGCATGCGCTTCGCCGATCTGCGCGCCGGCCACGCCGATGCGCGCGGCGAGCACCCGGATGTCGACGTTGCCGGCGATGGCTTTGTCGATCAGCGCGTCGAGCGTCGGATCGTCGAACGCCTTCCACCACTCCGGATTCACGGTGTCCGACGCGGACACCGCGCCGTGCGCATGCGCCCAGGTCGCTTTCGCGGGCATGTCCGGACGCTGGTACGCGGGCACGCTCAGATCCATGCAGCCGCCGAGCGCGGCCGCGCAGAAACCGGCGATACCCGCGATCCGGGCGAGCGAGCGGAAGCGTCCGCGAATGCTGCGCGGGCCGGCCGGCGATGAAAGGGGGTTCACGATCGACTCCTCGGACGGAACATGGCGACGGCGGCGCAAGCGCGCGCTGGAGCGGCCGGAGCGGCCGGACCGTGGCGGCACGACGGCCGCCACGGTCCGGCCGACGATCAGAAATTGATCGTGTTGTGCGCGTTCTGCATCGGGTTGACCGTCGAATGGATGTTCGCGGCGAACGCGACGTCGTTGCCCGTGTTGTTCACGACGTTGGCGGTCTGGCCGATCAGTTGCTGCGCGCTGAAGTTGGTCGTGTCGACCGAGTAGGACGGGTACAGCGGCCAGAGGCCCAGCAGGCCGCCGCGCACGGCGGACATCTGGCGGCGGTCGAGTTCGCGGGTGGCGCTCAGGTCTTCGATGGTCAGCTTGTTCATGGCAGTTCTCCGAAAGGACACACAGGGTTGAAGGCAATCGAGCTGCACTGTTGCACGCTCGCGTCTCATACCGCATGAGGCGTGCCAGGTGCATGCACGTGTCGTCGTCGACGATGTGCACGGGCTTGCTGCGCAAGGGTTCACGGAGAATCGACGCGATGGCCGGGACGTGCCGCGCGCGCATCGACGCGCGGCGAGTGATGCTGCGAGAACGACACTTTTCGTGCGATGTGTTCGACGCGTGCCGACAGTCCGGAGAAGTGTCAGGTCACTTCACGTAGATCGTGATCTTCTTCGAATAGACGGGCGGCTTGTGCGGAACGTGGTCGGCATCGCCGAGCAGCAGTTGCAGCGTGTGCTTGCCGGGCGGCAGTTCGATCATCGTTTCCGTTTCGCCCGCGCCGAAATGCAGATGGTTCCGGTCCGATGGAATCGGCTGATCCATCGGCGGCAGATTCGTGTCGATCAGCAAATGGTGATGGCCGGTGTTCGGAAACTGCACGTGCGACGGCGCGACGCCCATGTTCCGCAGACCGAACCAAACGCGGAACGGACGTCCGGCCGGCATCACCTGCCCGTCGTTCGGCCAGCCGATGTAGACCATCGCATTCGCATTGTGCGGAGGCGTCGGCCCGCTCGACGCCGGCGCGGCGGGCGCGGCGTGCTCCGCATGCATGGCCGGCAGGGCGGAGGCGGCATGTTCGGTATGCATAGCCGCCGGGGCCGAAGGGGCCAACGCAGCGGGCGCGGCGGCCGATGCGGCGGTCGTCTGCGCGAGGGCCGCGTCGCCCCACGACAGCGGCGCGACTGCGACGGCGGCGCAGAGGATGAACTTGTTCATGGCGTCCACTCCCGGTTCGTGCTGCGGGGCCCGCGCGACGTCGCGCGCTACTTGACCGTGATCGTGATCTTCTTCGAATACACGGGCGGATCGTGCGGCACATGGTTGTAGTCGCCCATCAGCAACTGCAGCGTGTGCTTGCCCGGCGAAAGCTCGACGCGCGCCTCGGTTTCGCCGGCGCCGAAATGCAGATGGTTTCGGTCGGATGGAATCGGCTGATCCATCGGCGGCAGATCCGTGTCGATCAGCAGATGATGATGGCCGACATTCGGCCGCTGGATGCCTTTCGGGCAGATGCCCATGTTGCGCAGGCCCATGCGCACCCAGAACCTGCCACCCGAGATCGTCGCGCCGTCCGGCGGCCAGATGATGTAGGCCTCCGCGCCGGGAGGCGAAGGCGTGCGGCCGGCCCACGCGAGTGTCGGCGTCAGGGCGACACAAGCCAAAGCGAACAACGCTCGTCTTCTTCGCATCGTGTTGCTCCTCGCATCGTGGCCGTCGCGCGGCATGTCTGTTTCGGCGCGTGCCTATCAGCTTAGGACGTAATCCACGCGACCGTACATATCGATGCGCCGGTACCTCCGTTCGCGGCAGATGCGTGCGCGCGTATGTCGAAGCCGGTATGTCGAAGTTGTCCCGGGCGCGCGCGTTTTCAGTTCCACACTCGCGACATGCGTACTATCTTTGAATCTGTCCGGACGGTGCCCGCTCGCGACGCCGCGCGTCGCGCACCGCCACGGGCGAACGATCGGCATGGGTCGCGCGCCGCCTTCGGCAATCGGGTCGGACGGCGCGCATTTGGGGGACCTGAATATGTGGCGAGTACTGTTGCCCGCGTGTCTGTTCGTGTCGATCGCGCTGGCCCCGGACATCAGCGCCGGCATGGATCCGCATTCGCGCGCGACGCCGACGCAGGCGCCGACGCCGAAGCCAACGCAGGCGCCGCGGCGCGTCGCGCTCGTGATCGGCAACGGCGCGTATCGCGACCACCCGCTCGCCAATCCTGTCCATGACGCCGATGCGATCGCCGACACGCTGCGCGCGATCGGCTTCGACGTGACGGAGATACGGAACGCCGGCCGGCAACGGATGCTCGATGCGCTCGCCGCGTTCGATCGGCGCCTCGCCGCCGGCGGCACGGGGCTCGTCTACTTCGCGGGGCACGGCGCGAACGCGCGCGGCGCGACATGGCTCGCGCCCGTCGACGCCGACGTCCATACGGCGGACGCGCTGTCGCGCTCGGGCGTCGGCTTGCAGACGGTGCTCGATGCGATGTCGCGGCCGCGCCAGGGCCGCATCGATCTGGTCATTCTCGATACGTGCCTGAGCGCGCCGTCCGGCGCGAGCGCGATGCGCAGCGAGACGCTCCCCGCGCACACGCTCGTCGGCTACGCGACCGCACCCGGCGCATACGCGGCCGACGGCGCGCGCCACGGCGTCTATACCGCCGCGCTGCTGCGCACCCTTGCATCGCCCGGGCTCGATGTCGCCGACGTCTTCGCGCGCGCCGGCGAAATCGTCGGGAGTGCGACGCAGCATCGGCAGACGCCGTGGTTCGCGTCGTCGCTGACGGCTGCGGAAACGGCGCTGCCGTTCACCGGCGCGACCCATGCGGCGCGTGTCGACGCAACCCGTGCGGACGGCAGCAGCGCGCCGCATTCCGTATCGCACGACGCGATCGACGTCGTGACGCTCGCGAGCCGCGGCGTGATGCCGAAAGACAGCGCGGAACAATACGAGCTCACGTTCTGGGAATCGATCAAGGACAGCCAGTACGCGGGCGACTACGAGGCCTATCTGAAGGCCTATCCGAACGGCCGCTTCGTGCCGCTTGCGCAGGCGCGTCTCGCGCGACTGCGGGCGGCGGCGCCGTCAAAGCCCGCCGTCGCGCCGCCGGCGCCGGCTCCCGCGGCCGCACCGGGCACGGCGCCCGCTCATGCGAACGCGGCCGCGCCCGCGACGGCAGCCCCCGCCGCACCCGCAGCGCCCGTAGCAGCGGCGAAGCCGCCGCCCCCGATCGCCGCGCCGGCGCCGGCCGCGAAGCCAGCCGCGGCGGCAGCCGCAGTCGCGGCAAAAGAGATCCGCGATTGCGCGGCGTGCCCCGTGATGCTGCCGGTCAACCCGGGCGCGTTCACGATGGGCAGCGACACGAGCGATCCGTCCGAACGCCCCGCGCACCACGTGACGCTCGGTCACGCGTTCGCGCTCGCGAAGTATGCGGTGACGGTCGCGCAGTGGAACGCGTGTCGCGACGCGGGTGCGTGTGCGCGTCTGCCGAGCGAAAGCAACATCGCGCCGAACGCGCCGGCGCGCGATCTGAGCTGGGACGACGCGCAACAATATGCGGCGTGGCTGTCGAAGATCAGCGGCAAGCCCTACCGTCTGCCGACGGAGGCCGAATGGGAATACGCGGCGCGCGGCGGCACCGCGACGCGCTACTGGTGGGGCAACGAGATGCGCCCGGGCAACGCGAACTGCAAGGATTGCGGCCAGCCGTGGCGCGTCGAAGCGCCCGACAACGTCGGATCGTTCCCGGCGAATCCGTTCGGGTTCTACGACATGGCGGGCGGCGTCTGGGAATGGGTCAGCGACTGCTGGCACAGCTCGTACAAGAACGCGCCCGCCGACGGCCGCTCGTGGGACGAGCCGAACTGCCAGGTGCGCGTGATACGCGGGGGCTCGTGGCGCGACGGCGCGAGCTACATGCCAGCGACGACGCGCTTCAAGTACGACAGCAGCGTCCGTTATTCGGCGAACGGGTTTCGCGTCGCGCGGGACGTGAAATAGGCCACGCGGATCGATGCGACGGGCGTGCCGGTCGGCGGCGCCGCGCCAGCAATGAACTCTGCCCGGCGATCACGCTCCAATTCCTGCTTTCAACTTGCAAGGAATGCGTGAATGCCCCGAACCCGCCACATGCTGCTGGCTGCCGCGCTCACCGGGGCGGCAGGCCTCGTCGGCACCCAAACCGCCATCGGCGCGACATCGACCACATCGACCGCATCGACCGCACCGGCCACGCCCGTCGCCGCGCTGCCGGCCGACGGCCAGCCGGTCACGAAGATCGTTTACGTCGCGCCGAGGAAGGCGCACTGCGTCGGCGTCGCGCCGATGGAATGCCTGAAGGTGCGCGGTCGGACGGACGAGCCGTGGAGCCTGTGGTACACGGGCATCGACGGCTTCGACTTCCGGCCCGGCTACCGGTACGTGCTCGAGGTCGACGAATATGCGGTCGCGCAACCGCCCGCCGACGGCTCGTCGGTCCGCTGGGTGCTCAAGCGCATCGTGCGGCGCGAGCGCGCAAAATGAAACGTGAAGCTGAAACGTGAAGCGCGGCCCGGGCGGACGCGCCGCCCGCCGGCAAATGAAAACCCCGCCGGGCCTGGATCAGGCCCGGCGGGTGCTTTCGTCAACGACGCCCTTTTCGCTCAAGACCCCGAGAAATTCTGCAGGCTCGGCGTCGGGTAACCGTCGCGCGGCATCGAGCTGCGATTCATCGGCAGCGGCCCCTTCATGCGCGGCGAGCCCGATCCCGACGCGCCATGCGCATCGGCGCCATAGCCGCTCGTATCGGCAACCGGCCGTGTCTGCGCCATCGTGTTCTTCGCTGCGACGCGCGCGGTCGCGGCCTGGATCGAATCCGGGTAAGTCGGATCGCTGCCGAGCCCCGGGCGATACCCCGCCTGTTCGAGCTGGATCAGTTCCGCGCGCACCTGCGCACGGGTCAGCGGAGCGTTCGATTGCGCGAACGACACCGCGGGAACGGCGAGCGCCGCGGCAATGACGGCGGCTTGAGCGAGCGACTTCATGATGGCTACCTCCTGGTTTTGTCTATCGGTGCGGCGAACCAGTCGTTCGCCGCTGATGACTGAAGTGTAGGTAGCCGCACCGCCGGGAGTAATCCGCTTTTCTGGAAGACACTTTTGCTGAATTCGGGTTAACCACTAATTCCGAAACGATGCGTCCGTCACTGGTCTTCGGGGCACTGCAGATTGCAGCCGTTCGGATCGCCCATGTCGCCCTTGCGGCGCGCCGCGGACTTCTTGCCGCTCTGATATTTCTTCGACGGCGCCGACGCCGCGAACTCCATCTGCGGATGCTCGTTCAGCCGGAACTGATCGTTGAGGATCCCGCCGGGCACGCCGGGCGAATTCTGCGCGAACGCGAGCGGCGCCGCCGCGACGAGGAACCCCGCGGTCAGCGTGGCCGCAACGAAAGGAACGGATAGCTTCATGACGAAACCGCGCCCGGACGGCGCGCTGGCTGGACGTTGATCAAGCGGCAAGCGTAGCGCAAATCACCTGGCGTTGCAGTGCCGCGCGTCGGCGGCGGCGTTACCGTGCGTTTCCGCGCCCGCGCGTCATGCCGTCGTCCGCGCTTGATGCCACGTCAAGCAACCCCAAGCAACGCCAAGCGACATTAAGCAATGTCGCCCGCGAGCCCCGCCGCGACGCCCACCAGCGTGCCGCACGCGGCCGGATCATAGCCGTCGAGCCGCTCGACCCGCTCCCGGTAGCGCGCGTCGGCAAAGAGCGCAAGTGCGTCGGCGAGCGGCGCTTCGCCGAGCCGCGCGCGCTCGCACGCGAAGTAATAGTCTTCGTCGACGACCGGAATGAAATCGAGCCCGAAATGATGCGCGGCCGGCTGGACGCCGAACCCGAGATCGGCCATCCCGCTTGCGACGAACGCCGCGATCGCCGAATGCGTGAGCTCCGCCGACGCATAGCCGTTGATCCGCGCCGGATCGATGCCGAGCTCGCGCAGCGCCAGCTCGAGCAGCATCCGCGTGCCCGAGCCGGGCTGGCGGTTCACGAAGCGGACGTCGTCGCGCGCGAGGTCGGACAACCCCTCGATCCGCTTCGGATTACCACGCGGCACGAACAGCCCCTGCTTGCGCCGCGTCAGGTGGATCAGCACGTGACGCGCATCGTCGAGCCACGGCCGGTAGATCTGCGCGCACTCCTCGCGAAACGCGCCGCGCGGCAGGTGAAATCCGGCCAGATCGCACTCGCCGCGCGCGAGCGCGCGCACCGCCTCGACGCTCTCGCGGTATTTGATGTCGAGCGGCGTGCCCGCGTCGACGAGCGCCGCCACGAGCGCCGCGACCGCATAGCCGTGCGACGCGTGGATCCGCAGCGCGCCGCCGTGCCGCGCGAGCCGCCGGTTCAGGTCGCTCGCGACCTCGGCCGCGAGCGCGCGCAGGTTCGCGTCGAGCCGCGTGCGCGCGAGCCGCTGCGCGTCCAGCACCGCCCGCCCGAGATCGGACAGCGTCGAGCCCTTGCCGCGCGCGGTCTCGATCAGCGCGCCGCCGACGCACGCCTCGAGCGCGCGCAGCAGCCCCCATGCGTGCCGGTACGACAATCCCTTCGCCTGCGCGGCCTGCGCGATGCTGCCCGTCTCGGCGACGAGTTCGAGCAGCGGCGCGACGTCGGTCAGGCTCGCCGAGCGGCCGTCGACGTCGCGCACGACCAGATGCGCGTCGCATTCGACTCGAATCATTTATGAACCTTCATTTCCTATTGCAGCCACGGAGCGTTCCGCTTATCGTTGGCGGAAATCAATCAAGGTAACGCCAATCTGCCCTATATATGCACTGAAATCACATATAGAGCGTTGGAGGAGCATAACAGATGTCCCCGATTCCCGAAGCGCCCGACGCGCTGGTCGAGCGCCATGCGCGCGCCGGCCGCTCGCTCGTCGCGATCCTGCACGCGATCCAGGACGACGCGGGCTACGTGCCGCCCGGCTGCGTCGCGCCGCTCGCGAAGGCGCTGAACCTGTCGCGCGCCGAAGTTCACGGCGTGATCACGTACTACCACCACTTTCGCACCACGCCGCCCGCGCGCGTGACGATCCAGATGTGCCGCGCGGAAGCATGCCGCAGCATGGGCTGCGAAACGCTCGCCGCGCATGCGGAAGCGCGCACCGGCTGCCGGTTCGACACCACGCACGGCAACGCCGCACACGATGGCGCGGCCCACGGCGCCGAGCCTAGCGCCGTCGCGCTCGAGTCGGTCTACTGCCTCGGGCTGTGCGCGCAATCGCCGTCGATGATGGTCAACGGCGTGCTGCACGCGAAGGTCTCCCCGGAAAAATTCGACGCGCTCGTCACCGACGCGCTCGCCCACGCGAAGGAGCCGGCATGACGACCCGCATCTACGTCCCGCGCGATTCGTCCGCGCTCGCGCTCGACGCCGACGCGCTGGCCGCCGCGATCGTCGCCGAAGCCGAACGGCGCGGCGCCGCGGTCGAGCTCGTCCGTAACGGCTCGCGCGGCCTGCTATGGCTCGAGCCGCTCGTCGAAGTCGGCACCGCGCAGGGCCGCGTCGGCTACGCGAACCTGAGCGCCGCCGACGTTCCCGCCCTGTTCGACGCCGGCTGGCTCGACGGCGGCGCGCACCCGAGCGGCGTCGGCATCGTCGACGCGATTCCGTATCTCGCGCGCCAGCAGCGCCTCACGTTCGCGCGCGTCGGCATCACCGATCCGCTGTCGATCGACGACTACGTCGCGCACGAGGGCCTCGCCGGCCTGAAGAACGCGCTCGCGCTCGACGGCGGTGCCGCGTGCGAGATGCTGATCGAATCGGGCCTGCGCGGCCGCGGCGGCGCCGCGTTCCCGGCCGGCATCAAGTGGCGCACCGTCCGTCAGGCGAGCGCGCCGCAGAAATACATCGTCTGCAACGCGGACGAAGGCGACTCGGGCACGTTCTCCGACCGGATGATCATGGAGTGCGACCCGTACTGCCTGATCGAAGGGATGATCATCGCGGGCATCGCGACCGGCGCGACGATCGGCCATATTTACGTGCGCAGCGAATATCCGCACGCAATCGCGACGCTCGAGGCGGCGATCGACCACGCGCGCGCGGCCGGCTGGCTCGGCGACAGCGTGCTCGGCTCCCCCCACCGGTTCGACCTGTTCGTCGCGAAGGGCGCGGGTTCGTACGTGTGCGGCGAGGAAACCGCGCTGCTCGAATCGCTCGAAGGCAAGCGCGGCGTCGTGCGCGCGAAGCCGCCGCTGCCCGCGCTGTCGGGCCTCCACGGCCAGCCGACCGTGATCAACAACGTGATCACGCTCGCCACCGCGCCGATCATCTTCGCGCGCGGCGCCGCGTTCTATCGCGACTACGGGATGGGCCGCTCGCGCGGCACGCTGCCGTTCCAGCTCGCGGGCAACATCAAGCAAGGCGGCCTCGTCGAGCTCGCGTTCGGCGTCACGCTGCGCGAGTTGCTGTTCGACTTCGGCGACGGCACCGCGAGCGGACGCCCGGCGCGCGCCGCGCAGGTCGGCGGCCCGCTCGGCACCTATCTGCCCGAGCATCAGTGGGACATCCCGCTCGACTACGAGGCGTACGCGGCGGTCGGCGCGGTCGTCGGCCACGGCGGGATCGTGCTGCACGACGACACGTCGAATCTCGCCGAGCTCGCCGAATACGCGATGAAGTTCTGCGCGATCGAGTCGTGCGGCAAGTGCACGCCGTGCCGGATCGGCTCGACGCGCGGCGTCGAGACGATCGCGAAGATCCTCCACGGCGACACGTCCGAGAAGCAGGTCACGCTGCTGCGCGACCTGTGCGACACGATGCTCGCCGGCTCGCTCTGCGCGATGGGCGGGATGACACCGTATCCGGTGCTGTCCGCGCTCGATCATTTCCCCGAAGATTTCGGGCTTGCCGAGGGCCAAGGCGCCGCGGCCCGCCCCGCTCAGGCCGCGGCCTGACCCAGAAGGAGCGTTGCATGTCCGTCGACAACCTGAACACCCCGGCAGGCGGCTGCGGCTCGGGCCAGTGCGCGTGCAAGAGCGCCGCGCAGCGCCGCCTCGATCCACTCGACGATACCGATTACGGCACGCCGTTCCGCCATGCCGACACCGACGTCACGCTCGAGATCGACGGCCAGCCGGTCACGGTGCCGGCCGGCACGTCGGTGATGCGCGCGGCGATCGAAGCCGGCGTCAACGTGCCCAAGCTGTGCGCGAGCGATTCGCTCGAGCCGTTCGGCTCGTGCCGCCTGTGCCTCGTCGAGATCGAAGGACGGCGCGGCTATCCGGCGTCGTGCACGACGCCCGCCGAAGCGGGCATGAAGGTGCGCACGCAGTCCGATCGCCTGCAGTCGCTGCGCCGCAACGTGATGGAGCTCTATATCTCCGATCACCCGCTCGACTGCCTGACCTGCCCCGCGAACGGCGACTGCGAGCTGCAGGACATGGCCGGCGTCGTCGGCCTGCGCGAAGTGCGTTACGGCTTCGATGGCGCGAACCACCTGAAGGACGAGAAGGACGAATCGAACCCGTACTTCACGTACGACCCGTCGAAGTGCATCGTCTGCAACCGCTGCGTGCGCGCGTGCGAAGAGACGCAAGGCACGTTCGCGCTGACGATCGCCGCGCGCGGCTTCGAATCGCGCGTCGCCGCGGGCGAGAGCCAGCCGTTCATGGAATCCGAATGCGTGTCGTGCGGCGCGTGCGTCGCCGCCTGCCCGACCGCGACGCTGCAGGAGAAGACGGTCGCGGTGCTCGGCCAGGCCGAGCATTCGGTGATCACGACCTGCGCGTACTGCGGTGTCGGCTGCTCGTTCAAGGCGGAGATGAAGGGCTCGCAGGTCGTGCGGATGACGCCGCACAAGAACGGCCTCGCGAACGAAGGGCATGCGTGCGTGAAGGGCCGCTTCGCGTGGGGCTACGCGACGCACAAGGACCGCATCACGAAGCCGATGATCCGCGAGAAGATCACCGACCCGTGGCGCGAAGTGAGCTGGGATGAGGCGATCTCGTATGCGGCGTCGCAGTTCCGCAAGCTGCAGTCGAAATACGGCCGCGACTCGATCGGCGGGATCACGTCGTCGCGCTGCACGAACGAGGAAACGTACCTGGTGCAGAAGCTCGTGCGCGCCGCGTTCGGCAACAACAACGTCGACACCTGCGCGCGCGTGTGCCACTCGCCGACCGGCTACGGGCTCAAGACGACGCTCGGCGAATCGGCCGGCACGCAGACGTTCGCGTCGGTCGGCGAGGCCGACGTGATCGTCGTGATGGGCGCGAACCCGACCGACGGCCACCCGGTGTTCGGCTCGCGGCTCAAGCGCCGCGTGCGCGAAGGCGCGAAGCTGATCGTCATCGATCCGCGCCGCATCGACATCGTCGACGGCCCGCACGTGAAGGCCGTGCATCATCTGCCGCTGCGGCCCGGCACGAACGTCGCGATGGTCAACGCGCTCGCGCACGTGATCGTGACCGAAGGGCTCGTCGCCGACGCGTTCGTCGCCGAGCGCTGCGAGACGCGCGCGTTCGAGCAATGGCGCGAGTTCGTGTCGCGCGAAGAGAATTCGCCCGAGGCGACCGAAGCGGTGACCGGCGTGCCGGCCGCCGACGTGCGCGCGGCCGCGCGCCTGTACGCGACGGGCGGCAACGCGGCGATCTACTACGGTCTCGGCGTGACCGAGCACGCGCAGGGCTCGACGACGGTGATGGGCATCGCGAACCTCGCGATGGCGACCGGCAACATCGGTCGCGAAGGTGTCGGCGTGAATCCGCTGCGCGGCCAGAACAACGTGCAGGGCTCGTGCGACATGGGCTCGTTCCCGCACGAGCTGCCCGGCTACCGGCACATCGGCGACACGGCCGTGCGCACGCAGTTCGAGCAGGCGTGGTCGGCAACGCTGCAGCCCGAACCGGGCCTGCGGATCCCGAACATGTTCGACGCGGCGCTCGACGGCAGCTTCAAGGGCCTCTACTGCCAGGGCGAGGACATCGTGCAGTCCGACCCGGACACGCAGCACGTCGCGGCCGCGCTGTCGGCGATGGAATGCATCGTCGTGCAGGACATCTTCCTGAACGAAACCGCTAAGTACGCGCACGTGCTGCTGCCGGGCTCGACGTTCCTCGAGAAGGACGGCACGTTCACGAACGCGGAGCGCCGCATCTCGCGCGTGCGCAAGGTGATGCCGCCGCTCGCCGGCTACGCGGACTGGGAGGTGACGCTGCTGCTGTCGCGCGCGCTCGGCTACGAGATGGACTACGCGCATCCGTCCGAGATCATGGACGAGATCGCCCGCCTCACGCCGACGTTCACCGGCGTGTCGTACGCGAAGATCGACGCGCTCGGCAGCATCCAGTGGCCGTGCAACGACGACGCGCCGGAAGGCACGCCGACGATGCACATCGACGCGTTCGTGCGCGGCAAGGGCCGGTTCGTGATCACGCAGTTCATGGCGTCGCCTGAGAAGGTCACGCCACGCTATCCGCTGATCCTGACGACCGGGCGCATCCTGTCGCAGTACAACGTCGGCGCGCAGACGCGCCGCACCGACAACGTGCAATGGCATCAGGAGGATCGCCTCGAGATCCATCCGCACGACGCGGAAGATCGCGGGATCAAGACCGGCGACTGGGTCGGCATCGAATCGCGCGCCGGGCATACGGTGCTGCGCGCGCTCGTCGCCGAACGGATGCAGCCGGGTGTCGTGTACACGACGTTCCACTTCCCCGAATCGGGCGCGAACGTGATCACGACCGACAGCTCGGACTGGGCGACGAACTGCCCCGAGTACAAGGTGACCGCGGTGCAGGTGATGCCGGTCGCGCAGCCGTCGGACTGGCAGCAGGCATACGCGCGCTTCAACGCGGAGCAGCTCGATCTGCTGAAGCGGCGCGAAGCCGAGTCGACCGTCACCACGGGCAAGTGAGGCCACGATGAACAGCGAACACCTGATCGGCATGGCCAACCAGATCGGCGCGTTCTTCGCGTCGATGCCCGACCGCGACGAGGCCGTTGCCGGCGTCGCCGACCATATCCGCCGCTTCTGGGAGCCGCGGATGCGCCGCACGCTGCTCGCGGCGTTCGACGATCCGGCCGGCGACGCGGCCGGCGACACGGCCGGCGACACGGCGAAGCGGATGGACCCGATCGTGCGCGAAGCGATCGCCGCGTATCGCGACACGCTGACGCCCGCCGCGAGCACGCCGGCCTGAGCGCCAGCCTGAGCGTCGCTTACGCGGGCGGCTGCAGCCCGGAGAACCAGCCTTCGCAGTGGCGCAGCAGCGCGCTCGCGTCGGACCCGGGCCGGCCGCGCGCGGCGATGTAGCCGTCGGGCCGCAGCAGATAGAACGACGGACGCGAGCGGCCGTAGCTTTCCGCGAGGCCCGGCGCGCCGCCCCCTTCCGTATCGGCCACGCGCCAGATGCGCACCGCGCCCGGCAGGATGCGCTCGAGCGACTGCGCGAGCGCGAGCCCGTCGGCCGCGGCGGGCCTGGCGGACTGGGTGGGCGCGCCCTCGCCGCCCGCCGGCGGCGCTTCGAGCAGCAGCAGCGTGAAGCTCGCGGGCTCGTGGATATCGAAAATCCGCGCGGTGCCGGGCGCCTGCCCGAGCGGCCCGTCGACCACGTGCACGAGCGCGTCGGGCGCCCGCTCGCCCGCGCGCGGGCCGCCGTCGAGCACGCGCTCGAGCGTGAGCGGGCTGCGGCGGTACTGGATCGAGAGCTCGCTGACGGTGCGCCGCACCGCGTCACGCATCGGCCCGAGCGACGCGAGCAGCGGCACGACGTGATCGCGCAGCAGCTTCAGCGGCCCGTGATCGGCTTCGACGACCTGCGTGAGAAAGCTCGTCTGCCGCAGCACGTCGCGCTCGATCGGATGGCGCTCGGCGTGATACGTGTCGAGCAGCCGTTCGGGTGCGCGCGCGCCGAGCACGCGCGCGAGCTTCCAGCCGAGATTGAACGCTTCCTGAATCCCGGTGTTCATCCCCTGCGCGCCCGCCGGACTGTGCACGTGCGCGGCATCGCCCGCGAAGAACACGCGCCCTTGCCGTAGCCGCTCGACCATCCGGCTGTGCAGATGGAAATACGACGACCACGTGAGATCGCTGAGCGCGATGCCCGCGCCGGCGCGGGCGCGCACGATCGCGTTGCACTGCTCGAGCGACGGGCCGTGTTCGCCGGGCAGCACGCCGTTCTCGGGCGGGCGATCCGCGACGAGCCGGTAACGGCCGCCGCCCATCGGAAACAAGCCCGCGATACCGTCGGCCGTCGTGAACAGATGAATCTCGTCGTCGGGCCAGTCGGGCATCGCCGCGAGATCGGCGAGCAGGAACGTCTGCTCGAGCGGCCGCCCCGCGAAGCCGACGCCGAGCGCATGCCGGACCGTGCTGTGCGCGCCGTCGGCGGCGATCAGGTACGACGGCGCGATGTGCTCGTCGTTGCCGTGCGCGTCGCGGATCGTCACGGCGAGCGTGCCGCCGCCCGCGCCGCCCACCTCACCCGCACGGCACGCGACGAGCGTGCGGCCGCGCTCGACCGTCACGCCGAGCGTCGCGAGATGCTCGGCGAGCAGCCGCTCGGTCACGCACTGATCGACGAACAGCAGATACGGATAGCGCGTCTGCAGCGGATCGAAGTCGAGCCGCGCGATCACGCGGCCTTCCGCGTGCAGGCTCGCCGCATGCGCGCGATGCCCGTGCGCGAGGAACGGCTCGACGACGCGATGCTGCTCGAGCAATTCGAGCGTGCGCGCCTGAATGCCGATCGCGCGCGAATGCGGCGCGGGCCGCTCGGCCTTGTCGACGATGCGCACCGGCACGCGCGAACGCGCGAGACTCATCGCGGCCGCGAGACCGGTCGGCCCCGCCCCGACGATCAGCACGGGCGGGACATCGGGCATATCGGGCAGTGCATCGGCCATGAGCCCCTCGATGACAGACGACCTTGCAAGTCTACGCCGCTCGGACTGACGGGGCCATATGCCGAACGGTCAATCCGGAAACGATCGCCGGGTATGGGAAAATACGCGTTTCGAGTTCGCTTTCGCGTCATGGATTCCGCTTTCGACCAGGCATACGCCGCGCACCGCGCAGGCCGCCTCGGCGACGCCGAGCACGGCTATCGCGCGGCGCTCGACGCCAACCCCGCCGACGCCGACGCGCTTCATCTGTTCGGCGTGCTGCGGCATCAGCAGGGTCGGCATGCCGAGGCGGCCGACCTCGTCGGCCGCGCGGTCGCGCTGCGCCCCGACGACCCCGCGTTCCGGCTGAATCTCGGCAACGCGCTGAAGGCGCTCGGCCGGCTCGACGAGGCGATCGACCGGTTTCGCGACGCGCTGACGCTCGCGCCCGAATTTCCGCTCGCGCACTACAACCTCGGCAACGCGTACGCAGTGCAGGAGCGCCATGCGGATGCGGTCGCGGCGTTCGAGCGCGCGCTGCGGCTCACGCCCGGCGACGCGTCGATCCACAACAACCTCGGCAACGCGCTGAACGCGCTCGGCCGCCACGACGACGCGCTCGCCGCGTTCCGCCGCGCGCTCGAGTTGCGGCCCGGCCACGCGGGCGCGCACAACAACCTCGCGATGGCGCTTTCCGCGATCGGCCGCACCGACGAGGCCATCGCGCATTTCCGCGCGGCGATCGCCGCCGAGCCGCGCTTCGTCGCCGCGCATTTCAATCTCGGCAACACGCTCGACGCGGTCGGCCGCCACCGGGAAGCCACCGCCGCGTTCGAGGCCGCGCTTGCGCTGCATCCGGCGTTCCCGCTCGCGCTGTTCGGGCTCGCGAACGCGCTCGCCGCGCAGGACCGGCATCGCGACGCGCTGCCGTACTACGAGCGCACGGTCGGCCTCGACCCGGCGTTCACGCTCGCGTGGCTGAATCTCGGCACCGCGCATCACGCGCTCGGCGCACACGAAATGGCGCTGCGCGCGTTCGATCAGGCGCTGCGCGCGGCGCCCGACCTGACGCTCGCGCAACTGCATCGCGCGGTCACGCTGCTGACGCTGCGCGACTTCGCGCGCGGCCTGCCCGCGTACGAGGCGCGCCACGCGACGCCCGGCGCGCCGGCGCTCGGCCCGCTGCCGCGCTGGCAGGGCGAGCCGATCGCGTCGCGCACGCTGCTGATCCGCGCGGAGCAGGGTTTCGGCGACACGCTGCAGTTCGTTCGCTTCGTGCCGCTCGCGCGTGAGCGCTGCGCGCGCGTCGTGCTCGAGGTACAGCCCGAGCTCGTGCCGCTGCTCGCGCCGGCCGCCGCGCAATGGCACGTCACGCTCGTCGCGCGGGGCGTGGCGATGCCGCCCGCGGACGTCGCGTGCACGCTGATGAGCCTGCCGTTCGCGCTCGGACTGCACGCTGACATGATCGCCGGCAACGGCCGCTACCTGAGCGCCCCCGATGCCGCGCGCCGGCGCTTTCGCGGCTCGCTCGGCGGGCACGCGAAGCGCAAGTTCGGCATCGTGTGGACCGGCCGGCAGCAAGCGCGCGACAACCGATCGATGCCGCTCGCCACGCTCGATCCGCTGTTCGCGCTGCCGGACGTCGACTGGATCGTGCTGCAGCCCGACGTCGCCGGCGAAGAACGCGCGCAACTCGACGCGCATCCGCGCATCCACCGCGTCGACGGGCGCCTCACGGATTTCGCCGAGACGGCGGCGCTGATCGAACGGCTCGACGGCGTCGTCGCGATCGACACCGCGGTCGCGCACCTCGCGGGCGCGCTCGGCAAGCCGCTGTGGCTGATGCTGCCGTTCGCGGCCGACTGGCGCTGGTTCACCGGCGACGACTGCCCGTGGTATCCGGGCGCGCGGCTCGTGCGGCAGTCTGCCGTCGGGCGGTGGGACGACGTCGTGCGGACAATCGCCGACGCACTGCGCGCCGCGTGAGCGAGCGATGCGTCGCAGCGCTGCCGGTCGGTGCCTGTCGGTGCCTGTCGGTGCCTGTCGCTACTATCGCTGTCTATGGGTACCTATCGCCGCGATAGCCAGCACATCCACCACCGTTCACGCAACACCCAGAATTGACTCACATCAAAAAATCAGACTTATCTGATCGACCGAGTGTATGGAATTTGTAATAATTTCGAAATTCACCATAATCTCCGTCCCGCATCTGGCAACGCCCAGCGCTGCGTGACTTCTCTGCCCGATGAACCGATCGTCATTCGTTCCCGTCGAGGGTGAACTCGCCCAGCCCGGGATTACGCCGCTCAGCGGCATTCCGTTCGGCCGTGAATGGACGTTTCGCGGCGCGGTCGGCGCGCGGCCCCGCAAGAGCGGTGTCGCTAAGCTGATCACGTCGTGTATCGACATCACTGCGCCGCATCGCGCGTGCGGCTGGAAGCCACTGCTCGAGCCGAGCGACGCCGTGTCGCCTGCCGCGAAGCCATCGCCCGGCATCGCGCGCCGGATCGCGCTGCGCCGCCCGGCCGTCCGGCCCGCGCGCCAGCCGTCGCGCGGCGCGCTCGCCGCATGCTGGACGTTCGGCGCGGTCGCGATCATCGGCTGGCTCGTCGCCGCGCACACGCCGACGCCGTTCGGCGCGTCGGTTCAATCCGCCGGATCGGGCATCTTCGCCGCCTGGCGCGCGGCGACTTCGTCGATCGCCGAACTGACTGAAAACACGCCGGTTCACGTCGCGACCGCGCCCGCCGCCGCCGTGACTCAAACTCCGCCGGCCACCACCGCCCACGCGCAACAGCCTGGCCAAGCGGTCCGGCCGGCAGCCGAACCGCAAGCGCTCGCGGCTGCGCCCCGTCAGGCGTCGCCCCGTCAGGAAGAATCGGCACATCCGGCGATACCCTCCTACGCACGACGCACGACCGCAGCCACGCCGCCGGTCGCTGTACCGGCCGCACCAGCCGCGTCGCGTCCGCAGCAGCGCGCCGCGGCGCCGGTGGCCGGCAACGCTTCCGACGATCCGTCCGCGCTGATCGCGCTCGCCAACACACTGCGCGCCAGGCAGCCCGCGTCCGTCGCGCCCACGCGGCCGCTCGCCGGCATCGACTGGACGGCCCGGTTGTCCCACAGCCGCCTGACCGACACGCCGGACGCATTCGCGCAATAACCGGCCGAACGCACCAACAAGAAAGCCCGGCGAATCGCTTCGCCGGGCTTTCTTGTTCTCATCATCTCGCGTCGATCCGCGCCTATTGCTGCGTCGGCAATCCCGTTTCCGTCTGCCGCTGAAGCTGCCGCACCTGCTGCTGCAGGTCGCGCAGCTGCGCTTGCCCCGCACGCTGCTCGATCTGCAACGCGCGCGTCTGGTCCTGCTCGACCTTCTGCCGCTGCGCGACCGCGGCCTGCTGCGTGCGTGCGACGTTCAGATCGGCCTGCAGCCGCTGCGCATGATTCTCCGACAGCGCGATCACCCGCTCGAGAAACGCCTTCTGCGCCTGCAGCTCGGTGCGGCGGATTTCGACGTCGGACAGCGTCACCGTCTGCTGCACGAAATTCGCGTAGACCATCTCCGCGCGGCGCTTGTCCTGCGACTTGATCACGCGCCACAAATGCTTGTCCTGGAACAGCGACACGTAGTACGTCATCTCCTGCGGATCGAACATCATGCTCGCGCCGTAGCTGCCGTTGTACGTCGTCCGCAACTCGACGACCTTGCCGTCGTGAAGCATCTGCGTCAGCTCGGCGACGTTGCCTCGCGCGTCCGCCGACGCGGCGTCGCCATCGAGCGTCGTCACCGCGGGGCGGCTGCCGGCCACCGGCGCCACCGCGGCCGCCGAAGCGCCGCCGGATGCGGCAGCGGGTGCGGCACCGTCGGCCGACCATGCGGCGGCGGCATACGCGCACACCACGAACGCGGCAACCCACGTTGCGCGACGAGCAGGAAGGAGATTTCGGAAGACCAACTTCTGACTCCGGCGATCAAATCGGTAGCTCGCGATTATCGTCGAAAACGCCAGCGCCGCATCCCGATTTCAGTCGGGACACGGCATTTTCAGACAAAGCTTAATCGTCTTACAGACGTGTCTCACGCGCGGCGCGCAGGAACGTATCGAGCAGCGGCGTGCAGTCGAGCAATTCCGGGCCGCCGGCGCGGTGGAATTCCGGGTGCCACTGCACGCCGACGACGAACGGCGCGCGCCGGTAGCGGATCCCCTCGATGATGCCGTCGCCGGCCGACACCGCCTCGACATTCAGATCGCGGCCGAGATCACGGATCGCCTGATGGTGAATCGAGTTGACGATCGCCTCGCTGCGCCCCGGGAACATGTTCGTGAGCGTCGAGCCGTCGGGGAAGCGGATCGCGTGGCGATGCTGGTCGTAATGCTCGCTCACGTGCGCGTGCGCGGTCGGCACGTCGGTCGCGATGTCCTGATACAGCGAGCCGCCGAACGCAACGTTGATCAACTGGCAGCCGCGGCACACGCCGAGCACCGGCTTGCCCGACTCGATGAATTCGTGCAGCAGCTCGAGCTCGTACATGTCGCGCACGCGATCACCCGGCCATTCGGCGCGCGCGTCCGACGCCGCGTAGGTCTGCGGCGACACGTCCGCGCCGCCCTGCAGCAGCAGCCCGTCGAGACTCTTCGCGTAGTCGCGCAACCGGATGTTGCTCGGATGCAGCATCCCCTGATGACCGACGGTCGGAATCATGAACACGAGCACGTTGCGTGACATCACCCAGTGCGCGATCGACTCCTCGAGATACTGCAGCGTCTTGCCGCGCAGCCCCGGCGCGCCGGGCTCCGGATGGAAAATGCGCGCGGACACGCCGATGCGCAGCGTGCGCTGCGTGATCCGCTGGCCCGCGCGGTCGAACAGCCGGCGCGCGCGCGCCGTGATGATCCGGCCGAGCACCGACCACGGCGTGTCGCTTTGCCGCAGATACGCGGGCGGCTGCGGCGACTGCGCGCCCGAGGGCGGCGGCCGCGACGACTCGAAATCGGGCTGCGCGCCGAAACCGGGCGGCGGCGAGCCCGCCTTGCGCGGCGCCTCGGCCGGTGTATCGGCCAGCGCGGCGGCGGCGGCCGGCGCGGTGCCCGACGCACCGGGCTCGGCGGCGGCGTCGACGGGCGGCGAACCCGCGTCGCCAACAGAATGCGCGGCCCCGATCTGCGCCGCGAACGCGCTCGCATGGACGCCGGGCGCGGCGTCCACCGGCGACTGGACGCGGATGGCGTTGGACGAAGAAAGGGACGAACCGGACTGGCCGGCGGAGGAAGGCGTGGTATCGCTCATGACGATGGTCTGGCGCGCAGTTCACGCGAGTGAATGGATGAGGGCCATTATGCTTCAGTGCCGGATCGACGGGGACACCCACAGCCTTTCCGCAACCTTTTGACAACATTGTTGCAATCGGCAGACCGATTGTCCGAGGGTCGCATCCACCCGTGTCGCGCGGGCGCGCTGGACTCCAGTGATATATCACCGTAATATCCATGCCCATTCCCTTGTCGATCGACGTTCTCCGCATGCCGCTTTTTCCGCCGTCCGCCCCGTCGAACCGATGACGCAGCCAACCGACACCGCCGCCCTGTCACCGAATCGGCCCGACCTGCCTGGCCGGTCCGCCGAATCCGCGGCGAGCCTCGCCGAGCGCGCGTACGCGCTGATCCAGCGCGACATCATCACGCTGCGCCTGAAGCCGGGCGCCGCGCTGAACGAGGCCGACCTCGTCGCCCGCACCGGCATCGGCCGCACGCCGGTGCACCAGGCCGTGCACCGGCTCGTGCTCGAGGGCCAGCTGTCGGTGATGCCGCGCAAGGGCCTGATGGTGCGGCCGCTGTCGCTCGACGACATCCTCGCGATCGCCGACGTGCGGCGCGTGAACGAGGCGTACTGCGCGGAACTCGCCGCGCGCCACGCGAGCGCCGACGATCTCGCCCGGATGCGCGCGCTGCTCGACGCCGGCGACGCGTGCGTCGCCGCGTGCGACGTCGAGGGGATGATGGATCTCGACCGCGCGTTCCACCAGGCGATCGCCGCGGCCGCGCGCAATGCCGTGCTCGCCGAGTTGCTGCGCGGGCTGCACGAGCGCTCGCTGCGCTTCTGGTTCGTCGCGCTGTCCGAGCCGCACCATCTCGCCGACGTGCAGCGCGAGCATCTCGCGCTGTTCGAGCGCCTCGCCGCGCGCGACGCGGCGGGCGCGCGCGCGGCCGTCGAGCGCCACATCGAATCGTTCCGCGCCACCCTTTTTCGCCATCCACGCACCTGATCACGCACCTGCAATCGAGCCGACCATGACCACTTTCACGCCGTTCCCCCCGCTCGCCCAGCTCGCCGCCGACCTCGCCGCCGGCAGGACGACGAGCCGCGCGCTCGTCGACGCCGCCCTCGACCGGATCGCCGATCCGGCCGGCCAGGGCGCGATCGTCTTCACCGAAGTCGACGCCGACAACGCGCGCGCGGCCGCCGACGCGCACGACCGCCTGCGCGCGGCCGGCACCGTGCTGTCACCGCTCGCGGGCATTCCGGTGTCCGTGAAGGATCTGTTCGACGTCGAAGGCCAGGTGACGCGCGCCGGCTCGCGCGTGCTCGACAACGCGCCGCCCGCCGCCGCCGACGCGATCGCGGTCGCGCGGCTGCGGCGCGCGGGCGCGGTGCTCGTCGGCCGCACGAACATGAGCGAGTTCGCGTTCTCGGGCCTCGGCCTGAACCCGCACTTCGGCACGCCGCGCTCGCCGTATCGCCGCGACGTGCCGGGCGACGCGCGAATCGCGGGCGGTTCGTCGTCGGGCGCGGCTGCGTCCGTCGCCGACGGGATGGCGGCCGTCGCGCTCGGCACCGACACCGGCGGCTCGATCCGGATTCCCGCCGCGCTCTGCGGGCTCACCGGCTTCAAGCCGACCGCGAGCCGGATTCCGAAGCAAGGCGGCGTGCCGCTGTCGACGACGCTCGACTCGTTCGGCCCGATCGGCGTGAGCGTCGCGTGCTGCGCGCTCGTCGACCGGATGCTCGCGGGCCTCGAGCCGAATGTGCCGGCCGCGCGTCCGCTGGAAGGCGTGCGGCTCGGCGTGCTGACCAACTACGTGACGGACGGCGTCGCGGCCGAGGTGGCGACGACGCTCGATGCGGCGCTCAAGCATCTGGAGGCGGCCGGCGCGATCGTGCGCGAAGTGCGCGTCGGCGCACTGGACCGGCTGCCGGAGATCAACCGCTTCGGCTTCTCGCCGATCGAGGCGTACGCGTGGCACCGGCCGCTGCTCGCGAAGCATCGCGACCGGTACGATCCGCGCGTGCTGTCGCGGATCCTGAAGGGCGAGCCTGCGACCGCGGCCGATTATCTGGATCTGCTCGCCGCGCGCGACGCGCTCCTCGACGACGTCGCGCACACGGTCTGGCCGCGCTTCGACGCGCTCGTCGCGCCGACGGTGCCGGTCGTGCCGCCGCGGATCGCGGAGCTCGAGACCGACGACGACGCGTTCGCGCGCACGAACGCACTGATCCTGCGCAACCCGAGCGCGTTCAACTTCCTCGACGCGTGCGCGCTGTCGCTGCCGTGCCATCCGCGCGACGCGGCGCCGGTCGGCCTGATGCTCGCGGCCGCGCCACATCGCGACGATGCACTGCTCGCGATCGGCCAGGCGGTCGAGGCGGTGCTGAACACGATTCGCTGAGGCAAAGCTCGCTCGGGCCCGCCTGCGCGGGCGACCTGGCCCGCGAGAGGACGGGCGACGGCGCGTCGGCTCCTTGCGCGGGACGACGGGCTGCGCCGGGCGGCTTATCCGAGCAGGGTCTTCGCGACGGCGATCTGCTCGTTTTCGAACGCGGGGGTAAACGCGTCGATGTCGTCGTCGCTCATGCCGACCGGCGCCGACTTCGCGATTCCCCTCCAGCGCTGGACCGCCGCACACACATCGGCGAGCACGCGTTTTGCGTCGCCCTCGGACATCCAGAAGTACGGAGCCACGCGCATCACGTCCGCAATGGAGTCGACCGGGCCCGAATCCTCGGTGAGCCACAGTTTCAGCTCTTGTACCTTGTCCGGGAACGGATTGATGTCGAAAGCCGGCGCGAGCCGCCACTGACCGTGCTCGACATGCAGGAATCCATGATTCTGCACGTGGTCGTCCACGTTCGTGATGAGCAGGTTGAACGCCAGCCGCCGCCACAGCTCCTCGAGGTCGCGCGCCGGATCCGCGCAGCGCGTCGTGATGACGTCGGCAATCTGCGTGTACGCGTGGTCGACCGCGCGCGATGCCTGCAGCATCGAGCCAGCGGACAGATAGGGAATGCGCCCGCCGACGGCGACCCGGTCGAACCGGCGCACGAGCGCGATCGGGACGTCATCCGACATGACGACCCGGGATCGCGCGACGGTAATGCCCGCGGCCTCGGCCACGTGAAGGGCCAGCACCTCGCCACGCGTGACGCAGCGGTCGTCCTTGATGCTCGGAAATTTTCCGATGGCCAGTTGGCCGTCGTCGTCGAGTATCGTGCACTTGGGCCGCATGCCGCCGAGCGAGGTGCCGCGCCCGCGCAGGTACTTGAGGTCGGCCTCCGTTTCCTGGTTCATCTCCACCGCGCGCGACGCGCCGATGAGCTGCGCCAGCTCGAGCAGCGGTGGTGTACCGCGACCGCCATCCTCGATCGTACGCAGAAAGTCGCCCGACTCGTCGACCAGCCGCAGCGCGCCGATACGACTCCGGTCATCCACGCCGAGCAAATAATCCATCTCGGTCAGTGCCGCTCGGGGAGCGGCGTTGCCCGCCGCCTGCGCCGCCTTGCGCCGCTTCGCATGGTCGCGCGCAATGACGCGGCAGCCCCAGCCATCCGGCTCCGTGTCCGCGAACGCGAAAGGGAAAATCGAATCGTCCTTCGACGGCGCCCGGCGGAACTGGTGGCCTTCGACGAGGGCAAGGTCCGGCGAAATCTCGAATCGATTCGTCGCGTCCAGCCAAGCGGCGTCATACGCGAACGCAGTGAATTCGCGCCCGCCGTCCTTGCTGTAGGTGAGCACGCCGACCGGCAGCGCTGCGTCGCCGAGCGCAACCCCGACCGTCTGTTTCACCGTCGGCTTGCTCATAGCGCACCCGAGTCCGATTTGACGCGCTTTTTGCGGACGCGCTGAGGTAATTGCTCGTTCATCAGGGACAGGCCGATGTCGTCGGTCGCCGTGTCGAGCAGCCGGGTGATCTTGTCCAGTTCGCCGAGCACGAAGAACGCCTGCGCAATGGTTCCAATCGAGATTCCGGTGTCTCCGCGCTCCATTCGACGCACCGTGGCTTCCGAGATCCGGAGGCGCTCGGCCATCGATGCCTGCGTCAAACGCCGCCGCCGGCGAGCCAGCGCCATGTCGGCACCGAGCTTTGTCAGCGCACGCGCAACCGGAGTCGGCATCGATTTTTCCGGGCGATTACCAGCCAAATTTGACGGGTTATTCGACTTTGCATGACTCATTTGATCGGTCGCAGCGCATCATGATGGGTGACGCCATTTTCTCGCCATGCACGCTGCCCGTCAATTCGAGAGATACTTAAACGCTCATATTTGATCTATTAAAATTTCATACCACTCAAATATGATCGGTAATTCGCATTCTCCAGGAACACTGCCGAATCGGCGGCTAGCCAGCGCCGCAAAACGGGCGTTCGGCTACAATCGCCGGGTCCATTTTTCGGACGGAAACACGAGAACCCACCGACGACGATGAACGAATTCACGCTTTCGCTGCGCCGCGAGCGCCGGCTGCTGATGCTGCTGGGCTTCGCCTGCATCGCGCTCCTCGCGGGCGCGCTCTACCTGCAGTACGTGAAGGGCGAGGATCCGTGCCCGCTCTGCATTCTCCAGCGCTACTTCTTCGCGCTGATCGGCATCTTCGCGTTCCTCGCGGCCGGGATGGGACGCTGGCGCGGGGTGCTGCTGCTCGAGGCGCTGATCGTGATCGCCGCCGCCGCGGGTGCCGGCACCGCCGTGCATCATCTGACGATTCAGCTGAATCCGGGCTTCAGTTGCGGCTTCGACACGCTGCAGCCGATCGTCGACAGCCTGCCGCCCGCGCAGTGGTTCCCCGGCATGTTCAAGGTCGCGGGGCTTTGCGAGACCGTCTATCCGCCGATCCTCGGCATCCTGCTGCCCGGCTGGGCGCTGATCGGGTTCGTCGCGATCCTGCTCGCGGTCGCGTCGAGCGTCTGGCGCAACCGGAAGAAGCTCGTCGCCGCCTGATCGCCACCGATCACCCGCTACTCGCCCCCACCTCACCCGCCGATCATCCGAGACTCACCCGCGCGTCACCCGAACGCGCGGGCGGTCCGGACCACCCGGACCACCCGAGCCGCCCGGGCCGCCCGGGTCACATCAAGCGGCCCGTTGCGTGTAAACACCTACGCAGCCGGCCGCCGCCGCTCCGAAGCGGACGCCGGCTCGCGCGCCCTCCCCGACGCGCCTTGCGCGGCCTGCGTCGCCGCCCGTTACGCCGATGCAGCAACTTCGGCGCAACGCTGGCATCCTACGGTCAACATGATCGCCTCCTGATAGCCTGCATCAACGCCGCCGCATAGGCCGGCCGTTTTTGCGGTGCTATCGTGACTGCTGGATGGCGATCTACGTGCGCGAGGCCAAGCGGTCTCGACTCCTCTCGTAACGCGCGCCTGATCCGCAATGTCAACGGGATTCAACATGACAACGCACACCATCCGCATTCCCCACCCTCATCGCGTCCGCGCGCCGCGCGGCTGCCCCTGTCCGTCGCTCGCCCGGCCCAGGCTCGCCGGGCCGCGCGCCATGCCGGGAGCGCGCTGATGGAACCCTGGCTCGGCGATCTCCAGCAACTGCTCGCGCACGGCGAAGCGGCCGTGCTCGTCACCGTCGCGCGCGTCGACGGCTCCGCGCCGCGCGAAGCCGGCACCAAGATGGTCGTCACGCGCGACGGCGCGCGTTACACGATCGGCGGCGGCCATCTCGAATGGAAGGCGATCGAAATCGCGCGCCATCTGCTGAAGGACGGCGCACACACGCCGCACGCGCGCAAGCTGGAACGCCTCGCGCTCGGGCCCAGCCTCGGCCAGTGCTGCGGCGGCGCGGTCGTGCTCGCGTTCGAGCGGCTCGACGTCGGCGATCTCGGCTGGCTCGCGTCGCTCGCGAAGCGCGTCGCCGCCGGCGCGCCAACCGTCCGGCACATCGGCTTCGAAACTGCCCCCGCCGCGCCCGACCTCGGCGAGCCCGACGCCGCGCATGCGCAGGCGAGCTGCGTGCTGCTGCAGGATCCGCACGGCACGTTCCGGATGACCGAGACGATCGCGCCGCACGCGTTCGACGTGCTGCTGTTCGGCGCCGGATCGGTCGGCACCGCGCTCGTGCGCGTGCTCGCGACGCTGCCGTGCCGCGTCCGCTGGATCGACGCGGCCGACGCGACGTTCGCATCGCCCGAAGCGCTCGCCGGCATCGACAACCTGACGATCGACGCGACCGACACGCCGGAAGCCGCGGTCGACGCCGCGCCGCCGCACGGCTACTTCATCGTGGCCACGCACAACCACGCGCGCGACCTCGTGCTCGCGGAACGCATCCTGCGCCGCGGCGACTACGCGTACTTCGGGATGATGGGCTCGCAGACGAAGCGCGCGCAGTTCGAACACTACCTCGTCGCGCTCGGCGTCGACCCGGCGCAGATCGCGCGGCTGCGCTGCCCGATCGGCGTCGAAGGGATCGTCGACAAGGCGCCCGAAGTGATCGCGATCTCGGTGGCCGCGCAGTTGCTGCAGGCCGCCGAAGCGAACGCGGCCGCCACGCGCGCCGCCGTCCCCTCTTTCTGACCGACCAAGAAGACACGCCATGAACACGACCTTCAAGGACAAGATCGCCCGTGCGCCGAAGACCGAGCTGCACATCCACATCGAAGGCTCGCTCGAGCCGGGCCTGATCTTCGCGCTCGCGCAGCGCAACGGCGTGACGCTGCCGTACGCGTCGGTCGACGCTCTGCACGCCGCGTACGCGTTCACCGATCTGCAGTCGTTCCTCGACATCTACTATGCGGGCGCGAGCGTGCTGCTGACCGAAGAGGATTTCTACGAGATGACGGCCGCATACGTCGAGCGCGCGCTCGAGGATCACGTCGTGCACACCGAGCTGTTCTTCGATCCGCAGACGCACACCGCGCGCGGCGTGTCGATCGAGACCGTCGTCGACGGGATCGAACGCGCGCTCGACGACGCCGAGGGCCGCGGGCTGTCGAGCCGGCTGATCCTCTGCTTCCTGCGCCACCTGTCCGAGGACGACGCGCTCGCGACGTTCGACGCGGCGCTGCCGCTCTTCAAGCGCTATCCGCACCGGCTGATCGGCGTCGGGCTCGATTCGTCCGAGCTCGGCCATCCGCCGTCGAAGTTCGCACGCGTGTTCGACAAGGCGCGCGCGATGGGGCTGAAGCTCGTCGCGCATGCGGGCGAGGAAGGCCCGCCGGCCTATGTATATGAAGCGCTCGACGTGCTGAAGGTCGACCGGATCGACCACGGCGTGCGCAGCATCGAGGACGCCGCGCTCGTCGAGCGGCTCGCGCGCGAGCGGATGCCGCTGACCGTCTGCCCGCTGTCGAACCTGAAGCTGCGCGTGTTCGACGACCTGAAGCAGCACACGCTGAAGCGGCTGCTCGACGCGGGCGCCGCGGTGACGATCAACTCCGACGATCCCGCGTATTTCGGCGGCTACGTGAACGACAACTTTTTCGCGACGGTGGACGCGCTCGGCCTGTCCGACGCCGACGTGCACGCCGTCCTCCGCAACGGCTTCGAGGCCGCGTTCGTCGGCGCCGCCCAGCGCGACGCGATGATCGCGCGGCTCGATGCGTACTGGCACGCCGCGTGAGGACACGACGATGCCGCCCGCACGCTAACCCATCCCTGTCACCCCGATTCACCGCTTTCGACCCATCATGACGCAAACCGCCTATCGCGCCCAACTGCTGACCTTCAGCGGCGACCCCGCGCAATCCGACGCCGCCGTTTCGTACGAGACGGACGGCCTTTTGATCGTCGACGACGGCAAGGTCGTCGCGGCCGGCCCGCACGCGACGCTCGCCGCGACGCTCGCGCCCGACGCGGTCGTCCACGAGATGCGCGACAAGCTGATCGTGCCCGGCTTCATCGACACGCACATCCACTATCCGCAGACGGACATGATCGCGTCGCCGGCGCCGGGGCTGTTGCCGTGGCTCGACACGTACACGTTCCCGACCGAGCGCCGGTTCGGCGACCCCGAGCACGCGCGCGAGGTCGCGGACTTCTTCGTCGACGAGCTGCTCGCGTGCGGGACGACGACCGCGCTCGTCTACTGCACGGTGCACAAGGCGTCGGTCGACGCGTTCTTCGGCGCGAGCGAAGCGCGCAACGTGCGGATGATCGCGGGCAAGGTGCTGATGGACCGCAACTGCCCCGAGTTCCTGCGCGACACCGCGCAGTCCGGCTACGACGACAGCGCCGAGCTGATCGGCCGCTGGCACGGCCGCGGCCGGCAGCTGTACGCGCTGACGCCGCGCTTCGCGCCGACGTCGACGAACGCGCAGCTCGAAGCGTGCGGCGAGCTCGCGAAGCGCCATGCGGACGTATTCGTGCAGAGCCATGTCGCGGAGAACGTCGACGAAGTGAAATGGGTCGCCGAGCTGTTCCCGGGCCACCGCAGCTATCTCGACATCTACGATCACTACGGGCTGCTGCGCCCGCGCGCGGTGTACGGCCACTGCATCCACCTCGACGACGAGGACCGGCGCCGGATGGCGGAAACCTCGACGGTGGTCGCGCACTGCCCGACGTCGAACTTCTTCCTCGGCAGCGGGCTGTTCGATTTCGACAAGGCCGGCGAATTCGGCGTGCCGGTCACGCTCGCGACGGACGTCGGCGGCGGCACGTCGTTCTCGATGCTGCAGACGATGAACGAGTCGCACAAGGTCGCGCGGCTGTCCGGCCACCATTTGACCGCGACGCGGATGTTCTGGCTCGCGACCGCGGGCGCCGCGCAGGCGCTCGACCTCGCCGATACGGTCGGCACGCTCGCGCCGCGCAGCGAGGCGGACTTCATCGTGCTCGATCCGCAGGCGACGCCGCTGCTCGCGCGCCGCACCGCCCGCGCGGAATCGCTCGAGGAGTTGCTGTTCGCGCTCGCGCTGCTCGGCGACGACCGCGCGGTGTACCGCACGTATGCGGCCGGGCGCTGCGTGCACGAGCGCGACGGTGCGCGGCGCGGCGCGAGCGCGGCTGCGTAACGCCATGCTATAATCCGCCCCTCATTGGGGAGTAGCCGCTCCGCTCGATGCCGGCGCCGCGTGGCGCGCATCGTGACGGAGGCGTCCGTCAACAGACTTGACCGCAAGGTCATGGCGGACGCAGCCACAGCAAGGCCTGGCGAGACCGATGATTCACGATGCGCCGCTTCAGGGCCCGGCGCGCCGTGGATCGTCGCTCGCACGTCAACCGGCCCGTGGAACCCCATTCGTGACCCAAGCCTTCCTGATCTCGACCGGTGCCGTCGCTCTCGCGGAAATCGGCGACAAAACCCAGCTCCTCTCGCTCGTCCTCGCCGCGCGCTATCGCAAGCCGCTGCCGATCATCGCCGGCGTGCTCGTCGCGACGCTCGTCAACCACGGCTGCGCGGGCGCGCTCGGCGAATGGCTCGGCATGCTCGTCACGCCGTCCGTGATGCGCTGGGCGCTCACGTTCTCGTTCATCGCGATGGGAGTCTGGATTCTCGTGCCCGACAAGCTCGACGCCGACGAAGCGGACACGAGCCGCTCGCGGCTCGGCGTGTTCGGCGCGACGTTCGTCGCGTTCTTCCTCGCGGAGATGGGCGACAAGACGCAGATCGCGACCGTCGCGCTCGCCGCGCGCTTTCACGACTACATCGGCGTCGTCGCCGGCACGACGACCGGGATGATGCTCGCGAACGTGCCGGCGATCCTGCTCGGCGACCGCTTCGCGCATCGGCTGCCGACGCGCATCGTGCACGGCGTCGCAGCGGTGCTGTTCGTCGTGCTCGGCGCGCTCGCGCTGTTCCGGGGTGTCGGCGTCTGACGCGTCGGGTCGTATCGAAGCGGCGCCCGCCGCAGCGGGCGCCGCAGCCACGTCACTGCGCGGGTGCGGGCTTGACGGCCGATGCGGGCACGGCCGGCGCCGCGCGTTCGTTCGACGGGACCGCGCCCGGCGCGCCGTTCCTGTCGACCGGAATCTGCACGGTCCGCACCGCCCCGTTCGCGAGCGGGAAGTCGGCGAGCGCGCTCTTCGCGAGAAACGGCATCGCGGCGAGCAGCGACGAGCCATCGCCGCTGTTGCGCGCGGCGACGTTGTAGACCTCCTTGCCGGTCGCGCGTTCGGTGATGCGGATCGACAACATCCGGTCGAACACTTCAACCGTCTGGTTCACGTAGCCGGCCGGCACCGGGCCCCACGGGCCCCAGGGCCCGAACGGCCCCCACGGGCCACGCCGCCAGTAAGGGCCCGGAAACCACGGATCGTCGAAATAGACCGGCTGCGCGACGTTCACGAGATTGCTGCGCACGCCGTATCTGAGTGCGACCAGATAGCGCGCGCTCGCCTGCGGCGCCTGCCGGAACGCATACGTCGACAGCTCGTTCGCGACGATCTGCTCGTAGGTCGCCTGCTCGATGCTGTTGCGCTGCGCGTCGCTGCGCGTGAACGCGTACGTGCGCGTCGCGTCGCTGCCGCTCCAGTCGGAGAACGCGGTGACCTGCGTCGTCACGTAGCTCGTGCAGCCCGCGAGCAACGTCGCGCCGAGCGCCGCGATCCACACCGCCGCGCGCCAAATCCTGTCGGGTTTCATGATGATCCTCTCCAATCCGCCGGCACCGCGCGCGAGCAACGTCAACACGTCGTGCCCGTGCCCGTTGCCGGGATGCCGATGATACGCGGACTCGCACAGCCCGCCAAAGTTCGCACCGCACGCGCGCGCGAGGCTTTGTACAATGGCCCGGTTCGCCGGGCGCCGTCGACAGACGGCGCCGCGTGCGCCCCGATTCCGACTTCATCGCCTTCAATCGCCATGTCCGACACCGCCTCCTCCGCCGTGATCCGCCGCGCCGACTACATGCCGCCGGCCTTCGTCATCGACACCGTCGCGCTCGAATTCGATCTCGCGCCGGCCCGCACGATCGTCAGGAACACGATGCGCGTGCGCCGCAATCCCGACGCCGCGCCCGCGCCGCATCTCGAACTGATGGGCGAAGCGCTCGAATTCGTCGCCGCGCGGCTCGACGGCGCGCCGTACGCGGCGGTGCGCGCGCACGAGCACGGCCTCACGGTCGAGAACGTGCCCGATGCGTTCGAGCTGACGCTCGACAGCGCATGCGCGCCCGAGCAGAACACGACGCTGTCCGGCCTCTACGTGTCGAGCGGCAACTTCTTCACGCAGTGCGAGGCCGAGGGCTTTCGCCGCATCACGTACTTCCTCGACCGGCCCGACGTGATGGCATCGTTTACGGTCACGCTGCGCGCGGACAAGGCCGCGTATCCGGTGCTGCTGTCGAACGGCAACCTGATCGATTCCGGCGACCTGCCCGACGGCCGCCACTTCGCGAAATGGGAAGACCCGTTCAGGAAGCCGAGCTATCTGTTCGCGCTCGTCGCGGGCAAGCTCGTCGCGCTCGAGGAGACGATCACGACCGGCGCCGGCGCGCAGAAGCTGCTGCAGGTGTGGGTCGAGCCGCAGGATCTCGACAAGACGCGCCACGCGATGGATTCGCTGATCCACTCGATCCGCTGGGACGAGAAGCGCTTCGGCCTCGCGCTCGATCTCGACCGCTTCATGATCGTCGCGGTCGGCGACTTCAACATGGGCGCGATGGAGAACAAGGGCCTCAACATCTTCAACACGAAGTACGTGCTCGCGAATCCGGAGACCGCGACCGACGTCGACTTCGCGAACATCGAGTCGGTGGTCGGCCACGAATACTTCCACAACTGGACCGGCAACCGCGTGACCTGCCGCGACTGGTTCCAGCTGAGCCTGAAGGAAGGCCTGACGGTGTTCCGCGATCAGGAGTTCTCGGCCGACATGGCGGCCGGCGACGACATGCAGTCGGCCGCGCGCGCGGTGAAGCGGATCGAGGACGTGCGCGTGCTGCGCCAGCTTCAGTTCGCGGAGGACGCGGGCCCGATGGCGCATCCGGTGCGCCCGGAGAGCTACGTCGAGATCAACAACTTCTACACGATGACCGTCTACGAGAAAGGCGCGGAAGTCGTGCGGATGTATCAGACGCTGTTCGGCCGCGACGGCTTCCGTCAAGGGATGGACCTGTACTTCCAGCGCCACGACGGCCACGCGGTCACCTGCGACGACTTCCGCCACGCGATGGCCGACGCGAACGGCCGCGATCTCGCGCAGTTCGAGCGCTGGTACAGCCAGGCCGGCACGCCGCGCGTGACGGTGCGCACCGGCTACGACGCCGCCGCGCGCCGCTACACGGTCACGCTCGCGCAGGGCTACGGCGACGCATCGCCGGCCACGCGCAATACGCACGAGGGTCAGCCGGGGCCGCTGCTGATTCCGTTCGCGATCGGCCTGATCGGCCGCGACGGCCGCGACCTGCCGCTGCGGCTCGACGGCGAGGCGGCTGCGGCGGGTACGGCAGGCACGACGCGCGTGCTCGAGCTGACCGAAACCGAGCAGACCTTCACGTTCGTCGACGTGCCGGCCGAGCCGCTGCCGTCGCTGCTGCGCAATTTCTCGGCGCCGGTGATCGTCGAGTACGACTATCGCGACGACGATCTCGCGTTCCTGCTCGCGCACGACAGCGATCCGTTCAACCGCTGGGAGGCCGGCCAGCGGCTCGCGACGCGCGCGCTGCTGACGCTCGCCGCGCGCGCGGCCGCGAACGAGCCGCTCGCGCTCGACGCGACGTTCACCGACGCGTTCCGGCGCGTGCTGACCGACGAGCGGCTGTCGCCGGCGTTCCGCGAACTCGCGCTGACGCTGCCGTCGGAAGCGTATCTCGCCGATCAGATGACGCTCGCCGATCCGGCCGCCGTGCATCGCGCGCGCCAGTTCGTGCGCCGTGAACTCGCGACCGCGCTGCGCGCCGACTGGCTCGCCGCGTACGATCGCTACCGCACGCCCGGCGCGTACGCGCCGACGCCGGACGACGCCGGCAAGCGCGGGCTGAAGAATCTCGCGCTCGCGTATCTCGCGGAGCTCGACGATCCGGCCGACGCGGTGCGACTCGCGAACGCGCAGTACGACGCGGCGGACAACATGACCGATCGCGCGGCCGCGCTCGGCGCGCTGCTGTCGGCGGCCGCCGCGGGCACGACCGAGCCGGCCGAGCGCGCGCTCGCCGACTTCTACCGCCGCTTCGAGCAGGAGGCGCTCGTGATCGACAAGTGGTTCGCGATGCAGGCCGCGCAACGCGGCACGCACGCGCATCCGACGCTCGCGAAGGTCCGCGCGCTGCTCGCGCATCCGGCGTTCAACCTGAAGAACCCGAACCGCGCGCGCTCGCTGATCTTCAGCTTCTGCTCCGCGAATCCCGCGCAGTTCCACGCGGCGGACGGCTCCGGCTACGCGTTCTGGGCCGAGCAGGTGCTCGCGCTCGACGCGATCAATCCGCAGGTGGCCGCGCGCCTCGCGCGCGCGCTCGAGCTGTGGCGCCGCTACACGCCCGCGCTGCGCGACAGGATGCGCGACGCGCTCGAAAAGGTCGCCGCGGGCGCGACGTCGCGCGACGTGCGCGAGATCGTCGAGAAGGCGCTCGCGTGAACCGGCGCGCCGCTCGCCGGCGCGCCGGGTAAAATTGCACAGATTCCGCTCTTTCCAGCCTTTTGGAGTTTCGTATGTCCAATGCCAGACGCACCACGCTGTCCAAGTTCCTGATCGAACAGCAGCGCGAGACCCACAACCTCCCCGCCGACCTGCGCCTGTTGATCGAAGTCGTCGCGCGCGCGTGCAAGGAGATCAGCTTCAACGTGTCGAAGGGCGCGCTCGGCGAGGCGCTCGGCACCGCCGGCAGCGAGAACGTGCAGGGCGAGGTGCAGAAGAAGCTCGACATCCTGTCGAACGAGATCCTGCTCGACGCGAACGAATGGGGCGGCAACCTCGCCGCGATGGCGTCCGAGGAAATGGAGACGTTCTTCCCGATCCCGGCGAACTATCCGCGCGGCGAGTATCTGCTCGTGTTCGATCCGCTCGACGGCTCGTCGAACATCGACGTGAACGTGTCGATCGGCACGATCTTCTCGGTGCTGCGCTGCCCGGACGGCAAGCAGGCGACTGAGGAATCGTTCCTGCAGCCCGGCACACAGCAGGTCGCGGCCGGCTACGCGGTGTACGGCCCGCAGAGCGTGTTCGTGCTGACCACCGGCAACGGCGTGAACTGCTTCACGCTCGATCGCGAAGTCGGCTCGTGGGTGCTCACGCAGCCCAACCTCAGAATCCCCGAGGACACGCGCGAATATGCGATCAACGCGTCGAATGCGCGCCACTGGTATGAGCCGGTGCAGCGCTACATCGGCGAGCTGAATGCCGGCACCGACGGCCCGCGTGGCGACAACTTCAACATGCGCTGGGTCGCGTCGATGGTCGCCGACGTGCACCGGATCCTGAACCGCGGCGGCATCTTCATGTACCCGGCCGACAAGCGCACGCCGGACCGTCCGGGCAAGCTGCGGCTGATGTACGAGGCGAACCCGATGTCGTTCATCGTCGAGCAGGCGGGCGGCGCCGCGACGACCGGCACGCAGCGGATCCTGGACGTGCAGCCGACCGGCCTGCATCAGCGCGTGCCGGTGATCCTCGGCTCGAAGAACGAGGTCGAGCGCGTGACGCGCTACCACACCGAATCGAACTGATCGCGGCGCTGGACGGTCGCGCGCGGCGCACGTACAATCGCGCGTCGCGCCGCGGCCGGCTGTTGGCCCGCGACGCGTAGGAATGAAATCGGGCGGTCCGCCGAATCGAGGGTGGCGCGGAGGGTGGCGCGAAGCAGCTAAAAAAAGCTGAAAAAATTTCGCCGAACCTATTGCCAAGGCACCAGATTCCACCCTATAATTTCATTTCTCTGCTGCCGGTGTAGCTCAGTTGGTAGAGCAGCGCATTCGTAATGCGAAGGTCGTAGGTTCGACTCCTATCTCCGGCACCAAGACCCAAAGGGGTGACAAGCTTGCTTGTCACCCCTTTTCTCGTTTACGCCCCCTCCCTTTACCCCCCCCCCCCCCCCCATTTACGCCGCCGATCGCGCGGGCCGCGAAACATCATGCCGCGTCCGCCGGACTCCGCAGACGATTCCCTTGGAAAATCCGGCCCTCGATGCATAACATTACTTAACGATTTCGACCCGCCTATCGCGCTACATTGCGTGGGCGTCGCCCGGATCGGGACGACGGCTCTACCGGGTCGTCGGCGCACCGCCCGGCGTCCGGTCGTTTCGACTCAACACAAGGAGAGGACCAACATGACTCATAGCTTCATTATGTGGCTCATCATCGGCGCGATCGCCGGCTGGCTCGCGGGCGCGCTCGTCAAGGGTGGCGGATTCGGGCTGATCGTCGACATCATCGTCGGCATCGTTGGTGCGTTCATCGGCGGCTGGCTCGCAAGCGCGCTCGGCATTCACATCGGCAGCGGCTTCATCGGCTCGATCATCGTCGCGGTGATCGGCGCCGTGATCCTGCTGTTCGTGATCCGGCTATTCAAGCGAGCGACCTGACGGCCCTCTTCAGCCCTCCTCATCGCGCCCTCGAGCGCACCTGCTCCCCTTACCGGCGCGCGGCTTCGCAACCGCGCGCCGGTTGTTCGTTGTAGTGACGATCCGTATTGCTCCGCGCCCGCCCGCGCATGTAACGTTTAAACAACAGAGACAAAATCTAACGATCTGTTTCTGGCATAAACAGAAGCACGCGCCTGATAATCAAAGGCACTTTTCGGAGAAAGATCATGGATGAAAAACCGGTCCGCATGCCGCCCCCGGAGCAAGTGATGAGCCCGGATCCGGAACCCGTCGGTGTCGAATTTCTCGCCGAGTTGCCCGAGCACGTCCGGGCATTCTTCGACGAACAGCACAAGCTGTATTCGCCGAAGTGAACGGGCGTTCGGCTCTGTCGTTCATCGTCACGTGCCGCTAATCGCATCCGTGCGATTTCTTTCTGCGCATTCGGCGCAGGCCTCGTCGCGCCAGGGCACTCGCCCGACGGTGCTGGATCAGCTCGTCCGCTGATTCTCCAGTCGCGCCCCTTCGCCGCGCGACGTCTTCGTCTATCCTTCTGTATTTCCACTGCCGGACCAACCGGCTTTCGACCGTTCCCATGAAGCATGCGATTCGCGCCGGCCTCGCCGCGGCAGCGCTCGGCCTCGCCCTCACCGCCATTCCGCGCCTCGCCGCCGCCGACGGCGACGACACGGCCCTCACGAACCTCGTCGCGCTCGCGTCGCAGCGCCTCGCGCTCGCCGAACCGGTCGCGCGCTGGAAATGGGCGAACGGCAAACCGATCGAGGATCCACCGCGCGAAGCGGCACTGCTCGCGTCGGTCGAGCAGCGCGCGAAGCGGGCCGGCGTCGATCCGGCAGTCGCGCGCGCGTTCTTCGAAGACCAGATCGCGGCGAGCAAGGACCTGCAGCAGGCGCTGTTCGACGCGTGGCGCGCGAGCCGTCCACCGGAAGGCACGCCGCCCGACCTCGCGACCGTCACGCGCCCCCAACTCGACCGCCTCACCCAGAAGATGCTCGCCGGCCTCGCACAGGCCGCGCCGCTGCGGCAGGCGCCCGACTGCCAGGCGCGGCTCGCGCGCAGCATCGCGAACTGGCAGTCGATGACCCGCTTCGATGCCAGTTACGCGCACGCGCTCAATGCGGCGCTCGCGCACGTGTGCGCGGGCGGTGGCGCGAGCGCGGTCGGTTGACGCGCGGGCGGCCGTTGCCGGCGGCAGTCGTTAGCGGCAGTCGTTAGCGGCAGTCGCCGGCGGCCGTCGCCAGCGCGCTCGCCGCGCTGCCGGCCAGCCGCCCGGCAACGCGGACTACGCGAACGACACGGACTACACCGACTACTCGGCCGGCGCGAACGCGCCAAGCGAGATCAGTTGCAGGCCGCGTGCGAGATGCGTCTGCAACAAACGGTAGGTGGACGGCTCGAACGGCCCCGCCGCGTCGGCGGCCGCGAGTCGCGCGGCGGCATCGAGCGACTCCGCGGTGCCGAGATAGCGCCACCGGTCGATCACGTGGAACAGACGGCGCTCACCGTGTTCGCCCTGCGCATCGAACACGACCGCGCCGTCGAACGGCCAGGGCGCGGCGCACGCATCCGCGCGCGCATCGTCGGCCGCCGGCCGGCGATTGAACGCCGGGCGCAGGCGTGCGATCCACTGCGCCTCGGCAAGCATCGCGCCGAGCTCGTTGCCGGTCTCGCGCCATTCGACGCGCCGCACTTGCTGCGCGAGCCGCATCTCCTTCGACGAACGGCGCTCGCCCGTCAGCAGCGCGCGCAGCCGCTGCCGCACGCGCACGCTGCGACCGACGTACAACGGCGCGCCGTCCTCACCGAACAGCGCATACGCGCCGCAGCCGGCCGGCGCAGTGTCGAGCTGCGCCTCGGTCAGGTCGCCCGCGAGGCGGAAATGGCGCGTCGTGCGCGCGATCTGCTCGCGCAGCCGCTCGAGTGGCACGAGATCGTGGAGCTGGCGCCAGAACTGCCACAGCAGATCGGCATCGGCGAGCGCGCGATGCCGCGCGGCCGGCACGAGGCCGTGCCGCGCGATCAGCGCATCAAGCCCGTGCCGCGCCTCGCGCGGAAACAGCGCGCGTGACAGCCGCACGGTGCACAGGAAGTCGGGATTGAACACGAGCCCGACACGCTCGAACTCCGCGTGCAGGAAGCCGCGATCGAAGCTCGCGTTGTGCGCGACGAACAGCTTGCCGTCGAGACGCTCGAACAGCGTGGACGCGAGCGCGGCGAACGGCGGCGCATCGCGCACCATCGCATCGGTGATGCCGGTCAGTTGCTGAATGAACGGGGGGATCGGCTGGCCGGGATTGACGAGCGACGTCCACGTCGACACGCCGAGCGGCCCGATCTCGACGACGCCGATTTCGGTGATCCGATGCTCGGCGGCCGAACCGCCGGTGGTTTCGAGGTCGACGAAGGCGAGCGGCAGTTCGCGGGCGGGATCGGACAAATGGGAATCGGACATAACGGACGGGAAGGCGGCGCTGTCGTGAGTATGCACCGGCGGGCACACCGGCGGCCAGGCGATTTTACCGGTGCCCGGGGTCGGCTCCCGCCGATTACGGTTCCTCAAAGCACAAGCCCCCGCATGGCGGGGGCTTGTGCGGTGTGGCGATTCGGGCGTCAGACCGCCTGGATGTTCGCCGCCTGCTTGCCCTTCGGGCCGGTCTTCACCTCGAAGGACACACGCTGATTTTCCTTCAGCGTTTTGAAACCGTCCATGCGGATTTCGGAGAAATGCGCAAACAAATCCTCACCGCCATTGTCCGACGTAATAAAGCCGAAGCCTTTAGCATCGTTAAACCATTTCACGATACCCGTATCCATACCCACGTTCCCCACTCGATTTGTTCAGAAAAGCCCTGCTCTTTTACCCATTCCCGAAGCGCCCGAGCGCACGTTTCGCGTCCGCCGATGCCCGAGTGCTGACTTTATAAATGGGACGATCCCGCCGCGTCAAGAAAATCTTTAATCGATGCTTTATCCAATAAAGATAATCACAAATGGAATCGGTCCCCGATCCGGATTAATCGCGAATCGGCACGCGCATCAATCCCGTCATTGTTACCTGATTGCGTATCTAGCCGGCCTGCTCAGGCAAAATATACCGGAGCGTGCATCGTGCCGAATGCGCGCTCCGTATTATTCCGGGTTGCGCATTTGCCGCTGCATTGCAATGCTCGCAGAAATGCGCTGATCGGGAGAATGTCATGTGGTTGAGCGGAATCAAGCGCCTCGCGAGTCGTCTCGGACGCCGCAAAGCAGCGTCGCTGGGCGGCCAGCCACGCGAAACCGCGTATGACGAGGAGTTCGGTTCCGCGCTGCACGGCGACCACTGGCAGAACCTGCTGTCGTCGCCGCTCGACGCGCGCCATTACGTGATGGAAGACTGGACTTACACGCCGCCGGCAACGCAGTCGACCGATGCACCGCCGCCGAGGCGCAAGCGCCGCTGGTACGAGCAGTAACGCGGCGCAAAAAAAAAGCGCGACTGGGAAGTCGCGCCTACAAAGGTTTGGAGATCTTTTCCGTCAACGAAAAAGTCTGCTTCGGAAAGCAGAACCTGCAGTATAGCGAGTTGGCATCCTTTCATTACCGATGCTGCGCACAAACCTCTATTGCCAAAGCGTCAACAATCGGTTTGCGGCAGTCAGGCTCCGATCGCCGCCCCCTTCCAACGCCCCACGCCTTCCGGCACCTTCCCGCACCGCCTGCCACGACACGGCATGCACGGCCCGTCCGTGGCCGCCCAAATGGACTATTGTTCAATCTGAATGCCCCGCGCCGCATACCGTGCGTGCGCCGGCGGCAGGTTCGACTTCCGTCATTCCCTTCGGAGACAGGACCATGAACAAGCCCCTGATTGCCGCCGCGCTATCGGGCGCGTTCGCGATCGCCGCCCACGCGCAGAGCAGCGTCACCCTGTACGGGCTCATCGACGCCGGCATCACGTACACGAACAACCAGGGCGGCCACAGCGCGTGGCAGGAGACGAGCGGGTCGGTCAACGGCAGCCGCTGGGGCCTGCGCGGCGCCGAGGATCTCGGCGGCGGCCTGAAGGCGATCTTCGTGCTCGAGAGCGGTTTCGGGATCAACAACGGCGCGCTGAAGCAGGATGGCCGCCTGTTCGGCCGCCAGGCGTTCGTCGGCCTGACCGCCGAGCAGTACGGATCGCTGACGCTCGGCCGCCAGTACGACAGCGTCGCCGACTATCTCGCCCCGCTCGCGCTGACCGGCACGCAGTACGGCGGCACGCAGTTCGCGCATCCGTTCGACAACGACAACCTGAACACATCGTTCCGCATCAACAACGCAGTCAAGTATCAAAGCGCGAACTACGGCGGTTTCCGGTTCGGCGGGCTCTACGGCTTCTCGAATTCGACCGGCTTCGCGAACAATCGCGCGTACAGCGTCGGCGCCGCGTATTCGTATGCGGGCTTCGACGTCGCCGCCGCGTACCTGCAGTTGAACAACGACGTCAACGCGCTGGCGCTCGCGACCACCGACCCCGGCGCGGTCGCCGGCGACTGGACCTTCGCGGCCGCCCGCCAGCGCACGTGGGGCGCGGGCGTCGGCTACACGTATGGCCCGGCGACGGCCGGTTTCGTGTTCACGCAGACGCGCCTCGACGACACGCAGGCGATCAGCGCGGCCGCATCGGGCGTGACGGGCGGCATCACCGGCCTGTCCGGCAGCACGCGCTTCAACAACTACGAGGTGAACGGCCGCTACGCGCTGACGCCGTCGTGGAGCCTCGCGGCCGCGTACACGTACACCGACGGCCGGCTCGCGGGCGCGAGCCCGAGCTGGAACCAGTTCAGCCTGCAGACCGCGTACGCGCTGTCGAAGCGCACGGACGTCTATCTGCAGGGCGAATACCAGCGCGTAAGCGCCGACGGCCTGGCGATCGGCGCGAGCATCAACGGGCTGGGCGGCGCGTCGTCGACGGACCGGCAGGTCGGCGTGACCGCCGGCCTGCGTCACCGGTTCTGAGCGGCGGCGTCCGGCGGAGTCCGGCGGAGTCTGGCGAATTCAGGCGGCACCCGGCGGCGCCGGGTAGCGGACGTCGAGCACGTCGATCGGCTGCGGGCCGACCGGCGTCAGCAGCGTGACCGTATCGCCAATCTTCGCCTTCAGCAGCGCGCGGGCGACCGGCGAGATCCAGCTGACGCGGCCGTGATCGAGATCGACCTCGTCGATGCCGACGATCGTGATCGTGTGCTCCTCGCCGTCCGGTGTCGCGTAATCGACGGTCGCGCCGAAGAACACCTGATCGGTGCTCTCCTGCCGGCTCGCGTCGACGACCTCGGCGATGTCGAGCCGCTTGGTCAGGAAGCGGATCCGGCGGTCGATCTCGCGCAGCCGCCGCTTGCCGTAGATGTAGTCGCCGTTCTCGGAGCGGTCGCCGTTCGACGCGGCCCACGACACGAGCCGCACGACCTCGGGCCGCTCGACGTCGATCAGGCTCAGCAGCTCGTCCCGGAGCCGCTTGTGCCCCGCCGGCGTGATGTAGTTCTTCGCGCCCGCCGGAATCGCGGTCTGGGCGGTGTCGAGATCGTCGTCGTCGCCGTCCGACTCTTTGACGAATGCCTTGTTCATGATGGACTTCAGAAACGGATTGCCGATGGTTGCAGGGTACACGAACGGCCGGCCCCGCATGGGCAGGCTCAATAAATTGCGCAGAACACTTCCCTTTTTAAACAACCCTGCTATAATCTCACTTCTGCGTGCGGCTGTAGCTCAGTTGGATAGAGTACTTGGCTACGAACCAAGGGGTCGTGGGTTCGAATCCTGCCAGCCGCGCCATTTTTTCAGAAGGGTCTTCGCCGACGAAGGCCCTCGCAGTACAAAGCAGTACCGTTTTGCGTGCGGCTGTAGCTCAGTTGGATAGAGTACTTGGCTACGAACCAAGGGGTCGTGGGTTCGAATCCTGCCAGCCGCGCCACCTTAGAAGGGCCTTCCTCCGGGAAGGCCCTTTTTTCATTGCGCCGCCCTTCGCGTCTCCCGCCCCCACGCCGCCCGGATACAAAAACGGCGGCCCGAAGCCGCCTTCTCACCCAACAGCGTACCCAACAGCGCATCCAACTGCGCACCCAACTGCGCACCCAACAGCGCACCCAACTGCGCACCCAACAGCGCATCCCACCGCGCGCTCATCCACGTCCGCCCTTGCCCGCGCGGTCAGTAATCCTGCCGCTCGCGCTCGATCCGCATCCCGCCGTCGTGACGCGCATGCGCGCCGTCGTCGGTCGAGCGCTCGCGCATGATCCGCATCACGTCCGGATTGGTCCGCACGCGCCGCATCACGTTCGCGAGATGCACGCGGTCGCTGACCTGGATCACGAAGCGCAGGATCGTCGACTCGTGGGTCAGATCCTCGTCCATCGCGATGTGCACGATGTTCGCGTCGGCCGACGTGATGTCCGCCGCGACGCGCGCGAAGATCCCCTTCGCATTCTTCACGAGCGCCTTCACCGCGACGTCGAACAGCCGCCCCGGCTGCGGCGCCCACGCGACGTCGATCCAGCGCCCCGGATCGCGCCGGTGAATGCGCTGCGCGACACGGCAATCGGTCGTATGAATCGCCATACCGAGCCCGATACCGATATAACCCATGATGTCGTCGCCCGGAATCGGCCGGCAGCACGCGGACAGCTGCACCGACATCCCCTCGGTGCCGGTGATCACGACCGGCGGCGCATGATGCGTGACATGCCGCTCGGCGCGCGGCAGATCGTCGTCGGCGTCGCGGCCGCTCGTCAGCACCTCGATCCGCTTCGCCATCACCGCGGCGACGCGGCGGCCGAGGCCGATATCCGCGAAGATCTCCTGGCGGCTCTTGTTGCCGGTCCACTGCACGAGCTTGTCCCACACTTCGGGCGCAACCTCCGCGAGCGCGAGGCCGTAGCCCTTCAGGCTCTGGTCGACGAGCCGCTCGCCAAGCTGCACCGACTCGTTCAACCGCATCGTCTTCAGATAGTGACGAATCGCCGAGCGCGCCTTGCCGGTGCGCACGAAGCCGAGCCACGCGGGGTTCGGCTTCGAGTACGGCGCGGTGATCACCTCGACGATATCGCCGCTCTTCAGCTCGGTGCGCAGCGGCAGCAACTCGTTGTTGATCTTCACCGCGACGCACTGGTTACCGAGATCGCTGTGGATCGAATACGCGAAGTCGAGCGCGGTCGCGCCGCGCGGCAGCGCCATGATCCTCGACTTCGGCGTAAACACGTAGACCGCGTCCGGGAACAGGTCGATCTTCACGTGCTCGAGGAATTCGCTCGAATCGCCTGCTTCGCTCTGGATGTCGAGCAGCGACTTCAGCCACTGATGCGCGCGCTTCTGCACGTCGTTCAGGTCGGCGCCGCCGTTCTTGTACAGCCAGTGCGCGGCGACGCCCGCCTCGGCGATCTCGTGCATCTTGCGCGTGCGCACCTGAAACTCGATCGGCGCGCCGAACGGGCCGACGAGCGTCGTGTGCAGCGACTGGTAGCCGTTGACCTTCGGGATCGCGATGTAGTCCTTGAACTTGCCCGGCACCGGCTTGTACAGCGCGTGCAGCGCGCCGATGCACGTGTAGCAGTCGAGCGGATTCTCGACGACCACGCGAAAGCCGTACACGTCGAGCACCTGCGAGAACGACAGCTGCTTGTCGCGCATCTTCCGGTAGATGCTGTAGATCGTCTTCTCGCGGCCGGTGATCTCCGCGTCGATCTTCGCGTCGACGACCGCGCGCTGCGCGGCTTCGAGAATCTTGCCGATCACCTCGCGGCGGTTGCCGCGCGCGGCCTTCACGGCCTTCTCGAGCGTCGCGTAGCGATGCGGATTGAAGTTCGCGAAGCTCATGTCCTGCAGCTCGCGATACGTATTGTTCAGACCGAGGCGGTGCGCGATCGGCGCGTAGATGTCGAGCGTCTCGCGCGCGACGCGGCGGCGCTTCTCCATCGGCACCGCGCCGAGCGTGCGCATGTTGTGCAGGCGGTCGGCGAGCTTCACGAGGATCACGCGCACGTCGCGCGCCATCGCGAGCAGCATCTTGCGGAAGTTTTCCGCCTGCGCCTCCTCGCGACTGCGGAACTCCATCTTGTCGAGCTTGGACAGCCCGTCGACGAGCTCCGCGACCTTCGGCCCGAAGCGCTCGGCGAGCTCGCTCTTCGTGACGCCCTGGTCTTCCATCACGTCGTGCAGCAGAGCGGCCATGATCGCCTGCGCGTCGAGCTTCCAGCCGGCGCAGATTTCGGCGACGGCGACGGGATGGGTGATGTAGGGTTCGCCGCTCTGGCGATATTGACCGAGATGGGCTTCGTCGCTGAAGTGGAACGCCGCCTTGATCTCTTTGATCTCTTCCGGGCTCAGATAGTCGGCAAGCGCGGCGGTCAGTTTCGCGATCGAAACGACGCCGTGCTTGCGCGGCTGCTCCGGAGTCGCGGTCGGCCCGAACAGATGACGAAACGACTGTTCGAGGACCGCATTGATGTACTGGCGCGCGGGCGATTGCGTGACGGTTTCTTCAGAGCTCGAATCCGCCGAGGCGGACGAAGGGGTGGTGCTCATTTTCGCCTCCTCGGTTAGCAATCGTTGCGCGTGGACTACATGGCTGGAAATACCGAGTGTGCCTTAAACGGGCACTTTCTTCAGCATCTCGATGCCAACCTGGCCGGCTGCGATCTCGCGCAGCGCGATGACGGTCGGCTTGTCGCGGCTTTCGATCTTCGGCGTGTGGCCTTGCGCGAGCTGTCGCGCGCGATAGGTGGCGGCGAGCGCCAGTTCGAAGCGGTTCGGGATTTGCTTCAGGCAGTCTTCGACGGTGATGCGAGCCATGTTGGGTCATTCCTTCTGAATATAGTGCGTATTCTACCTGATGTCCCTCATCGGACATCGTCATTCGGCATGCGGGAGATGGATGCCGAGCTCGACGAAAAGATTCGTGTGCCGCGCGTACTGCGACGCGAAACGCAGGCGCGTCGCCGCGACGATCGTGCGCAGCTCCGCGAGCGCGCAGTCGAAGTTCTCGTTGATCACCACGTACTCCGCTTCCGACGCATGCGCGATCTCGCTGCCGGCCGCGAGCAGGCGCCGCGTGATCACGTTCGGCTCGTCCTGGCCGCGCTTCTTCAGGCGCTCCTCGAGCGCGTCGAGCGACGGCGGCAGGATGAAGATGCCGACCGCGTTGCGGAACTGCTTCTTCACCTGCTGCGCGCCCTGCCAGTCGATCTCGAGCAGCACGTCGTGGCCGTTCTTCATCTGCTCCTCGATCCAGACGCGCGACGTGCCGTAGTAGTTGCCGTGCACTTCCGCGCTCTCGAGAAACTCATGGTGCGCGTGGCGCGCGCGGAAATCCTCGACCGTCGTGAAATGGTAGTTCACGCCGTCCCGCTCGTTCGAGCGCGGCTCGCGCGTCGTGTACGAGACCGACAGGCAGATGTCCTTGTCCTGCGCGAGCAGCGCGTTCACGAGCGTGGACTTGCCCGCGCCCGACGGCGCGACCACCATGAACAGGTTGCCCGGATAGATGCCGGCGTGCAGCGTATGCGCGGCGGCGGCGCGAGAGGAATCGGTCATGTCAGCCTCCGCCGGGCCGCCCAAAGGAGGCTGATCGCCCCCTCGGGGGGCAGCGAACAAAGTGAGCGTGGGGGTTGTTTCATTATTTACTCCAGGTTTTGCACTTGCTCGCGCATCTGCTCGATCAGCAGCTTTAGCGCCATCGACGCGTCGGCGAGCTCCTTCGCCGCCGCCTTCGAGCCGAGCGTGTTCGCCTCGCGATTCAGTTCCTGCATCATGAAGTCGAGGCGCTTGCCGACGCGGCCGCCCTTCTCGATCACGTGACGCGTCTCGTTCAGATGCGCGGTGAGCCGCGACAGCTCTTCCGCGATATCGATTCGGATTCCATACATCGTCACTTCCTGACGGATCCGCTCGGCCGCCTCCTCGCGCGACACGACGGGCGCGCCGCCCTCCGGCGCCGCGATCCCGAGCGCTTCGGTCAGACGTTCGACGATCTTCTGCTGATGCTTGGCGATCAGCTCCGGCACGAGCGGCGTGATTCGCGCGACGATCGCCTCCATCTCGGCGACGTTCGCGAGCAGCATCGACGCGAGCTGCGCGCCTTCGCGCGAGCGCACGACGACGAGCTCGCCGATCGCTTCCTTCCCGCACGCGAGCACCGCTTCGCGGATCGTGTCGGCCGACACGCCGCTCTCGGCGAGCACGCCGGGCCAGCGCAGGATTTCGCCCGCGCGCAGGCGGCCCACGCCCGGGAACGCGTCGAGCACCGTGCGCTCGAGCTCCGCGAGCTGGCCGAGCGCCGACGGGTTCAGCGCGCCCGCGCCGATGCTCTGCTCGGCGCGCTGCAGGTTGATGCGCACGTCGACCTTGCCGCGCGACAGCTTCGTCATCAGCATCTCGCGCAGCGCGGGCTCGCATGCGCGCACGTCGTCCGGCATGCGGAAGTTCAGGTCGAGGAAGCGCGAGTTCACGGTGCGAAGCTCGACCGACACGCCCGTGCCGCCGTTGCCCGTGGCCGCCGCGAGTTCGCGCGTCGCGCTCGCATAGCCCGTCATGCTGTAGATCATGGTTCGTCTCGCCGTCTGGATGCCCTCACGGGCCAGGAAAATCGAGGCGCCCGGCGCATCCGGAGCGCGGGGCGGGGAACGCGCATTATCCCATTTTTGGCGCCGGCCCCGCCCGGGCTCGCCACCGTTCAGCGCTAGAATCGAGGTTTCCCCTTCTCGTTTCATCCATCCATGACGTCATCCTTTTCCCGCCCGAGCGGCCGACGCGCCGATCAGCTGCGCCACGTCGCGCTCACCCGCCATTACACGAAGCACGCCGAAGGGTCGGTGCTCGTCGAGTTCGGCGACACGAAGGTGATCTGCACCGCGAGCATCGCCGAGCGCGTGCCGGAGTTCCTGCGCGATCGCGGCCAGGGGTGGCTCACCGCCGAATACGGGATGCTGCCGCGCGCGACGCACACGCGCAGCGACCGCGAGGCCGCGCGCGGCAAGCAGACCGGCCGCACCCAGGAAATCCAGCGCCTGATCGGTCGCGCGCTGCGCGCGGTGTTCGATCTCGAGAAGCTCGGGCCCCGCACGATCCACCTCGACTGCGACGTGATCCAGGCCGATGGCGGCACGCGCACCGCGAGCATCACCGGCGCGTTCGTCGCCGCGCACGACGCGGTGTCGAAGCTGATCGCGGCGGGCAAGCTGTCGGGCTCGCCGATCACCGACCACGTCGCCGCGATCTCGGTCGGCGTGTTCGACGGCACGCCGCTGCTCGATCTCGACTACGCGGAAGACTCGCGCTGCGACACCGACATGAACGTCGTGATGACGGGCCAAGGCGGCTTCGTCGAGGTGCAGGGCACGGCCGAAGGCGCGCCGTTCTCGCGCGGCGAGATGAACGCGCTGCTCGACCTCGCGCAAGGCGGGATCGGCGAACTCGTCCGCCTGCAGAAGGAAGCGCTGGGTGTGCGCCATGACTGACGATTCGCGCGCGCAGCCGCCGTTGGGGCCGAATTCGGCGCCGCATGTGTCGCCGCCCTTGTCTCGCCTCGTGCTCGCGTCGAACAACGCGGGAAAGCTGCGCGAATTCGCCGCGCTGTTCTCGACGGTCGGCATCGACGTGATCCCGCAGGGCGAGCTCGCGGTGCCCGAAGCCGACGAGCCGTTCCGCACGTTCGTCGAGAACGCGCTCGCGAAGGCGCGCCACGCGGCCGAGCTGACCGGGCTGCCGGCGATCGCCGACGATTCCGGGCTCTGCGTGCATGCGCTGCGCGGCGCGCCCGGCGTGTACTCGGCGCGTTACGCGCAGCGCGCGGGGCTCGACAAGGGCGACGCCGCGAACAACGCGCATCTCGTCGACCAACTGCGCGGCATCGACGATCGACGCGCGTACTACTGCTGCGTGCTCGCGCTCGTGCGCCACGCGGACGACCCGGAGCCGCTGATCGCGGACGGCCACTGGCACGGCGAGATCGTCGACGCGCCGCGCGGCGCGCACGGTTTCGGCTACGACCCGTATTTCCATATTCCGTCGCTCGGCGCGACGGTCGCCGAACTCGAGCCGGCCGTGAAGAACGCGCTGAGCCATCGCGCGCTCGCGCTGAAGGCGCTGCTCGCGCGGCTCGCGGAGGAGAAATGAAGCCCCACGTTCACATCCGTTCGCGGGAGGCTGCATGAGCCAGGCAGCCGACATCGGCGCGCGCGTCGTCGCGAGCTTCACGTCGCCGGGGCAGATCCGCCTGAGCTCGCTGCCGCCGCTCGCGCTGTACGTGCATTTCCCGTGGTGCGTGCGCAAGTGCCCGTACTGCGACTTCAACTCGCACGAGTGGAAAGGCGAGCAGTTCCCGGAAGCCGACTATCTCGACGCGCTGCGTGCCGATCTCGAACTCGCGCTGCCGCTCGTCTGGGGACGGCAGGTGCATACGGTGTTCATCGGCGGCGGCACGCCGAGCCTGCTGTCGGCGGCGGGACTCGACCGGCTGCTGTCCGACGTGCGGGCGCTGCTGCCGCTCGATGCCGACGCCGAGATCACGCTCGAGGCGAATCCGGGCACGTTCGAGGCCGCGAAGTTCGCGCAGTTCCGCGCGAGCGGCGTGAACCGGCTGTCGGTCGGGATCCAGAGCTTCAGCGAAGCGCATCTGAAGGCGCTCGGGCGCATCCACGACGCGACGCAGGCGCGCGCGGCGGTCGAGGTCGCCGCGAAGACGTTCGACAACTTCAATCTCGACCTGATGTTCGCGCTGCCGAACCAGACGCTCGACGAATGCCGCGCGGATATCGAGACCGCGCTGTCGTTCGCGCCACCGCATCTGTCGCTTTATCACCTGACGCTCGAGCCGAACACGCTGTTCGCGAAGTTCCCGCCGGCGGTGCCCGACGACGACGCGTCCGCCGACATGCAGGAGTGGATCCACGAGCGCACGGCCGCGGCGGGTTACGAGCGCTACGAGGTATCCGCGTATGCGAAGCCGCACCGGCAGTGCAAGCACAACCTGAACTACTGGCGCTTCGGCGACTATCTCGGGATCGGCGCGGGCGCGCATACGAAGCTGTCGTTTCCGAACCGGATCCTGCGGCAGGCGCGCTACAAGCATCCGGCGACGTTCATCGAGCAGGCCCGGGCCGGCACACCGGTGCAGGAGGAGCGCGAGGTCGGCGCGCGTGACCTGCCGTTCGAGTTCATGCTGAACACGCTGCGGCTCGTCGAGGGGTTTCCGGTGCCGAGTTTCGCGGAACGCACCGGGTTGCCGATCACGACGATCGAGCCGGCGCTGAAGGAGGCGGAACGGCGCGGGTTGATCACGCGCGATTTCGCGCGGATCGCGCCGACGCCGCTCGGGCAGCGCTTCCTCAACGATCTGCAGGAACTGTTCCTGCGCGACGACTGAAGCGGCGGGATCGGGATGGGGCGGCATTTCGGTTACAATGCCGCCTCGTGGAAGCGTGGCCGAGCGGTTTAAGGCACCGGTCTTGAAAACCGGCGACGGGCAACTGTCCGTGAGTTCGAATCTCACCGCTTCCGCCAGAACCTCTCTCCCGCCTCTTCCGAATCGGTCTGATTCAATCCCCCAAACACACGCCAGATAAGGCTTTCCGGCCGATGGATCGCTTTCCGTTGAGCTGGATTAGCGCGCTTCCCTCTGAATAAATCGTAAAGTCTTTGGTGGGTTAGTTGATGGGCCCCGGCCGCGGTCACACCTGCTTGATCGTCGCTACCGGCAGGACGAGCCGGAGCGGCGCGTCGGTGAATGGCGCAAAACCGTACTTCCGGTAGAAACCCGCCGCGCTGTCATCGAGCGCATCAACGACAACACACTGCACACCAATGTTCTCGGCCGTCGCCACGACCGTGTCCAATGCGTGCGCAAGAAGATATTCGCCCAGGCCCTGGCCTTTGTGGTTCTTGTCAACGGCTAGTCGTGCCAAGAGTACTGCGGATACGTTCCTGGGAAGCCGCTGGTCGCCGGGTATCCCGTCAGTTTCAACGGACGTAGCCGCCAACGCGTAGTACCCGACGATCGTGTAGGGATCGTCGGGCAGAATCGCGACGAAGGTGCGCGACAGGTTTTTCTGCTGATGCTGGTTTGCCGTCTTCTGCAGCCAGGCGTTCATCGAACTGACACCGCAGTCAAAACGATTACGGTCGTGGTTCGCCTCAAGTCGTCGAATGCGTGGTTCCAATCTTGTTCTTCCGTAGTCGCGCCATTGCACGCTGCAATGCCTCATTGGGTTTCGGCGGTTCATCGAGCAACGCAAAGAAGCGCTTCGATTCATCCATCGTCAGACGGATGGACCGAATGATTTCTTCCTGCTCGATGACCTGTTCTGCAGCCCGAAGTGCCGACTGCACGATGAACTGGCTAAGCGTACTGCCCGATAGCTCTGCAGCTAGCTGCAATACAGCTTGCTTCTCTGCACTCAACCGGGCAGTAATTCGCCCGCGGCCGGGGCTATCCAGACCGCTGTCATGCTTGATAGCCATTGCTGGTTCCTCATGTTGGACCGCTGGAACCCGGGTAGCCGCGCGACGACGACGGGGGTGTGGTCCTTTTCTCAAATGTGATGGGCTCATAGATAGCCCATCGTTCACTGCTGCCTTATCTCCATCACACGACGGATGGTGTCAGCATAGCACGCCATGGAGACCATTTGGCACCATGCGCGCTATGCTGGCACCCAAAGAAAGCCATCCATATATTGGGGCCATAATAATCCTGGCGCGGGGAGCTTTCACAGTTCGTCACGGCAGACTGTTAATCATTAAATCCGCCATACGACACCGAGGCTCGGGACTCGCTTAAAAGCATGCCAGCCCTCGCGGTACAGCGAGGAAGCCCCCTTCGCATGCCAGCCATCGTAGCTTCTCCACGGCTTCACCACTCACTAACGACTCCAACGAATCGACCCCGACGCCCTCCGTAGACGTAGGCCGGTGTCGGCCCGTAACCGACATCCGGGATCGGAGCTGGTGAGGCGGCTACGGGTTGCTTGCCGGACATTCGGACATCCATAGCCGTGCGTGTCAGGTTTCGCTATCCGCGGATGTATACGTCCGACCGTTCACCGCTTGCAGATCGATGCGTTCAGGCAGGTACCTTTGCGCGCTGCGCCGCGTTCATTCCCTGAAGTTCAGCGTTGTCGAACACCATGCTCATCTGGCGCGGCGTCACCGCCGGCGATTGCGGTCGTGCTGGCCCCCCTTGGCAGCTGGCCCATTGCGTTTCTCGCGGACGATGGTGGAACTGTCCGGCGAGTTTGCTCGCAAGCGCCGGATCAACAAGCAGCCGATGCAGGGCGCATAGCACCGCCACGGTAACCCTCGGCTCGCCGAGCTCCATGGCTTAGCAAACGGCCCGATCGAGCATCTACGCCGCCAATACCTTGACTACGTCAGAGCCGGCTTCGATATGCAGGACGCGGCCGCCGCTGCGATTCTCGACGTCTCGAACCTTGACGCGGCGACCATAAAGCGGATGCCAACGATAATGGGCTTCGACTTCTTGCCCGATATGGGCAGAATGAACACGAGCTTGCGGCGGGGCGCTCGTATTGGTTGTTCGCCGGTTCACTGCGCGCCGGGAAACGGGCTGCGGTCATGCGCCTGATTCGATCGGCGCAGCTCAACGGCCATGATCCCTGCGTCTATTTGAAAGACGTGCTCGATCGCCTGCCGACCCACCGCGCCGACGATATCGTCGCGCTTCTGCCGTATCGTGGGCATCCGCCGCCTGATTGGTGGCAATTTACGCTGTGGGGTGTCGTCACCGGGTGCTTACCGCGCTCGCGGGGAACACACCGCGAGATCCCGGCCGTTGATCGAAAGCGACGGTTCATCCCCGCCCTCGTGGGGAACACGTAGTCGTATCAGCGCCATTACGCCCATACGACGGTTCATCCCCGCGTCCGCGGGGAACACTTTTGCCAGTACGCCCACGCTTTCCATCCCATCGGTTCATCCCCGCGTCCGCGGGGAACACAGCGCCGTCGGAATGGCAATCCGCGCATCCGTCGGTTCATCCCCGCGTCCGCGGGGAACACACGACCGCGAACGGTGTCGGGCTGCTGGCAATCGGTTCATCCCCGCGTCCGCGGGGAACACCTGCGCCGGGGTCGCGTCGAATGCCGCCGCGACGGTTCATCCCCGCGTCCGCGGGGAACACGCGCGCTCCATCAGCCGTTTGACGTAGCTCGACGGTTCATCCCCGCGTCCGCGGGGAACACGGCGAGCACCGGTACCGAAATTGCCTCCCATGCGGTTCATCCCCGCGTCCGCGGGGAACACGATCGTCAACTCGCCGTGCACGATGCCGCGCTCGGTTCATCCCCGCGTCCGCGGGGAACACAACGGCACGACCGGCTCGTTCGGTGGTGGCGACGGTTCATCCCCGCGTCCGCGAGGAACACATTGGAATGAAAGGTCACGCAAGGCGCATTCGCGGTTCATCCCCGCGTCCGCGGGGAACACGCTGCGACCAGCAACAGGCCCGTCTTGTCCGCCGGTTCATCCCCGCGTCCGCGGGGAACACCTCACCCGAAGTGGAGAAACCTCGCCCCGCGCCGGTTCATCCCCGCGTCCGCGGGGAACACGCGACCAGGCTTTGCTGCTGGAGCGTGAGTTTCGGTTCATCCCCGCGTCCGCGGGGAACACGAGCTCGGTGGCCTTCGCATAGACGGATGAGACGGTTCATCCCCGCGTCCGCGGGGAACACGGTCTGACCAACGACGAAGTGGCCCGTTTCAGCGGTTCATCCCCGCGTCCGCGGGGAACACCGCACCGAGGCGAGCGCGCGAGCGATATTGACCGGTTCATCCCCGCGTCCGCGGGGAACACGAGCTTGTGGACGCGCCGATGAATCTGTCCACCGGTTCATCCCCGCGTCCGCGGGGAACACGAACGGCCATGATAGAGGCTTCTTCAATGCATCGGTTCATCCCCGCGTCCGCGGGGAACACAGCCAGGATATCGCTCAGTTTCATGGTCATTCCGGTTCATCCCCGCGTCCGCGGGGAACACACCGTGGTCGTGACCGAAAATAGCGGCGCATTCGGTTCATCCCCGCGTCCGCGGGGAACACTCCTGCGAAGCCATGAACGATTCGGCACTGCGCGGTTCATCCCCGCGTCCGCGGGGAACACTGAGTGCCAAGACGGAACTGCTTCCGACGATTCGGTTCATCCCCGCGTCCGCGGGGAACACCCGCTGACGCGATCCGCCGATGGGAGCCCCGCCGGTTCATCCCCGCGTCCGCGGGGAACACGCGCTGGCGTCCATTCTGCTGTCGCTGGTCACCGGTTCATCCCCGCGTCCGCGGGGAACACGCCTCGAGGCGATGAACATCGAGCGTCGTAACCGGTTCATCCCCGCGTCCGCGGGGAACACTTCACGGCCACCATCTTCGCGAAGCTGCGCGTCGGTTCATCCCCGCGTCCGCGGGGAACACGATTTAGGGGCGCCGAAACCGCCCCGCTTTTTCGGTTCATCCCCGCGTCCGCGGGGAACACTTCAAACCGTCGGCGCGCAAAATCAGACGGAACGGTTCATCCCCGCGTCCGCGGGGAACACTCCAGTGACCCGACGCTGCTGCCGTCCATCGACGGTTCATCCCCGCGTCCGCGGGGAACACAACTCGATGCGCACGCTGCAACCGTAGTCGCGCGGTTCATCCCCGCGTCCGCGGGGAACACGCGCGCTCCATCAGCCGTTTGACGTAGCTCGACGGTTCATCCCCGCGTCCGCGGGGAACACTGGATAATGTCGTGCGCGCCGCGCAGGTTGCGCGGTTCATCCCCGCGTCCGCGGGGAACACACTGCCGCCCGGCGTGTTGAACACCATCAGCACGGTTCATCCCCGCGTCCGCGGGGAACACCGAAGCAAAGGGGGTAGCAAATCGATGCGCTCCGGTTCATCCCCGCGTCCGCGGGGAACACGATATCGGCGGGACCGGCGCGCGGGCCGATGCCGGTTCATCCCCGCGTCCGCGGGGAACACCCGGTCCGGTTTTCGCGCCTACCGGGATGAATCGGTTCATCCCCGCGTCCGCGGGGAACACTACCGCCGCCGAGATGGCATCCCGCGCCCGGTCGGTTCATCCCCGCGTCCGCGGGGAACACAACCGTGATTCGAGCAGCGGGCGCAGCATCGCCGGTTCATCCCCGCGTCCGCGGGGAACACGCACCGCCAGCGCGATCCAGAGTGCGTGTTTGCGGTTCATCCCCGCGTCCGCGGGGAACACGCCAGCTTCGGATAATCGATCGGTTTCATTTCCGGTTCATCCCCGCGTCCGCGGGGAACACTTCGCGGTGTCGGTGAGCAGCTGCGCGTATTCCGGTTCATCCCCGCGTCCGCGGGGAACACAACCGTCGCGAAGGGCGCCTCCTGCAGGCCGCCGGTTCATCCCCGCGTCCGCGGGGAACACCGCATGATCACCATCGACGACATCAACGCGGCCGGTTCATCCCCGCGTCCGCGGGGAACACGACGCCGCCGAGGCCGATAACGATCCGTGCGCCGGTTCATCCCCGCGTCCGCGGGGAACACGGCTGACATCCCTCTCCGACCAGGCGTGAAAGCGGTTCATCCCCGCGTCCGCGGGGAACACATTTACGACGCGGACCTGATGCCCATTAATGGCGGTTCATCCCCGCGTCCGCGGGGAACACTCCTGACGTGCCGTGACGCGCGTCATCCCCACCGGTTCATCCCCGCGTCCGCGGGGAACACATCGCGGCGGGCGATATCGCGTTCGATTTCGACGGTTCATCCCCGCGTCCGCGGGAACACGACACGACGCTTCGATACGTTGCTCCATAGAGCGGTTCATCCCCGCGTCCGCGGGGAACACTCGTGCCGCCGTACGACACATCGACGGAACAGCGGTTCATCCCCGCGTCCGCGGGGAACACGCACCACTCGACGGCCTGCAGCGCTCTGGCGGCGGTTCATCCCCGCGTCCGCGGGGAACACCTGATAACGGGCAAAGAAGGTGCCGATCTGCGCGGTTCATCCCCGCGTCCGCGGGGAACACTCCATTTCATCGAAGCCGCCGCCGCTCGTCGGCGGTTCATCCCCGCGTCCGCGGGGAACACGGTGCAAGGCAACTACGGCACCTACCTGGTGAAGGTTCATCCCCGCGTCCGCGGGGAACACTGCTGGACGTGATAGCGATAGTTCGCGCATGACGGTTCATCCCCGCGTCCGCGGGGAACACAGTATCTGGACGCTGTGAAACGGCGTTTGGACCGGTTCATCCCCGCGTCCGCGGGGAACACCAACGATGTGGACCGGGCCGCCCGCGTTCTGACGGTTCATCCCCGCGTCCGCGGGGAACACGGCAGATAACTAGGTGGCCGCGCTCATATAGCCGGTTCATCCCCGCGTCCGCGGGGAACACGCCCTCGCCGACACGAATCATTTGAAGAAAGGCGGTTCATCCCCGCGTCCGCGGGGAACACTTCAGCACGTTGTCCCAGATCACGATCCCGTTCGGTTCATCCCCGCGTCCGCGGGGAACACCTGCCCTTGCGCGACAAGCCCCGCTTGCGTGGCGGTTCATCCCCGCGTCCGCGGGGAACACTTCTTATCGCTCGGCTCATACGTGAGTGAACTCGGTTCATCCCCGCGTCCGCGGGGAACACGACATCGTCTTCTCGATCGACGCATTTGCTGGCGGTTCATCCCCGCGTCCGCGGGGAACACGTTGATGACCGTAATCCGCTGGATCGATGCCTTGGTTCATCCCCGCGTCCGCGGGGAACACCTCTAGCCTCGAAAGATCACCAATTCGGCAACCGGTTCATCCCCGCGTCCGCGGGGAACACCTGCACCATCTTGCCGGCGTCGAACCCCTGCCCGGTTCATCCCCGCGTCCGCTGGGAACACGTGAGGTTGCCGCCGTGCGCGAAGTGCACGCGCGGTTCATCCCCGCGTCCGCGGGGAACACGGCCGGCAAAGAGAACACCGAACTGTTTCCGACGGTTCATCCCCGCGTCCGCGGGGAACACGGTGTGCAAGGTGACTGGGGCGCCGTCTATCGCGGTTCATCCCCGCGTCCGCGGGGAACACGTCAGCGCCATCTGGATCGATGCCGGCGTGCCCGGTTCATCCCCGCGTCCGCGGGGAACACTTCAGCAAGTCGGATATCACGGCGCTGCGCGGCGGTTCATCCCCGCGTCCGCGGGGAACACGCGCCGACAAGGCGCTACATCTGGCCCGGAACCGGTTCATCCCCGCGTCCGCGGGGAACACGGTATATGGCGATACTGGCTGGTCGATTTTCGCGGTTCATCCCCGCGTCCGCGGGGAACACTTCTGGAGCGCGAGCCGGCGCATAACCACCAGCGGTTCATCCCCGCGTCCGCGGGGAACACCAGCAGATCCTGCCGGCGCTCGAGTACTGTGACGGTTCATCCCCGCGTCCGCGGGGAACACGACCCCGGCAGGCTCGCCCATTCCGGATTGCACGGTTCATCCCCGCGTCCGCGGGGAACACTCGAGACGGTCCAGCCCGAGCCGTCGAGATTGCGGTTCATCCCCGCGTCCGCGGGGAACACTGCTCATTGCCTTCCCTCTCCGGGTCGTAGATCGGTTCATCCCCGCGTCCGCGGGGAACACCAGATCCAGCAGGAAGAGGAACGGAAGAAGCGCGGTTCATCCCCGCGTCCGCGGGGAACACCACCCGCTTGGCACACTGCTCAATATCCAAGTCGGTTCATCCCCGCGTCCGCGGGGAACACCTCGGGTTTCAGGATGCCGAGCTCAGCCAGATCGGTTCATCCCCGCGTCCGCGGGGAACACCGGCTATCTCGGCCTGAAATACGCACTCATCTCGGTTCATCCCCGCGTCCGCGGGGAACACAACGGCACGGCCGACCCGGCGATTTCGCGGTTCGGTTCATCCCCGCGTCCGCGGGGAACACCTCTGTGACGAGTGCGCGATTCGCCTCGAGGACGGTTCATCCCCGCGTCCGCGGGGAACACAAGTCCGGCACGCCCGCCGGATTGAACGTACGCGGTTCATCCCCGCGTCCGCGGGGAACACCAGGCCGCCACTGGCGGGCGCGGCTTCCATCCCGGTTCATCCCCGCGTCCGCGGGGAACACATCGTGCGCGCCGTCAACGAAAATCGCGCGCACGGTTCATCCCCGCGTCCGCGGGGAACACTCCGGAAGGTTGTGCCGGCGCCTGTTTGGTCGCGGTTCATCCCCGCGTCCGCGGGGAACACTCGCGGTTCCATGCGCGGAAGTCGCCGAGAAACGGTTCATCCCCGCGTCCGCGGGGAACACACCAATGGCAAACAATTGATTTTTCGAAGCAAAAACCCCGTCCGAAAATCTACCGATTTTTAAAGAACGAAACCAGCCCCCATAACGTCCGGCGTTATTCGCCTGCATCGCCAGATTGCGGCGGCGGAAGGAAAGACACCAGCTTGGCACCGTCAAACTCCGCCGGCATGCGACGGTTGGCGCCTATCGTAACGAAGTCGAAGCCGGCCTCAGTAGTGGCCTGCCAGGCCATCACCGCGTTGCCGTCTTCCAGCCCCTCTTCCACTTGCTGCCACAGGTAGTCGCGGATTTTGCGGTTGTAGTTGCCCACGTAAACGCCGGCGCGGATCTCCAGCAACCAGATCGCCATCCGCCCGCGCAGCCGCGGCGGGGCGTTCTCAAGTACGATGACCAGCATCGCCCAGCCCCTCGTCTTCCGGGAACGCCGCGTCCACCACACCCTGCGCTTGCGGCTTGGCAAGCTCACCGGCGTCCAGCAGCGTCTCGATGTCCGGAATGATGCGCTCCAGCAGCCGCGTCTTGCGAAACATGTCGCGGCAGCGCTGGCGCACGTCGCGCTCCACATTGCCCGCCGGCTTGGCGGCGACGGCAAAGGCCACCGGCACCACGGTTTCGAATTTGTAGATGTCCGCCACGTCGTAGACGAACGACAACGGCTTTCCACTGTGGATGAAGCCGATCGCCGGCGCGTAACCGGCCGCCAGCACCGCCGCCTCTGCCACGCCGTACAGGCAAGCGGTGGCAGCAGACAGGCAGCGATTAGGGATGTCGGCCTGGTCCCAGTCTTCACGGTCGTAATTGCGCGCCTGCCACTTGACGCCGTATTGCTGCGCCAACTGCTGATACATGGCCCGCACCCGCGCGCCCTCAATGCCACGCAACTGCTCCACGCTACGCCGCTGCGGCGGCTCGTCGCCGAAGCGGCGGCGGTACATCTCGCGCACCACCTTGAGCCGCGCGTCGTCGTCCAGCGCCAATCGCGCCTGGTACAACAACCGGTCGGCGCGCGCGCCGCCAGGCTGGCCAGCCGAATACAACCTTACCCCCGCCTCACCCACCCACACCAGCAGCGTACCTACCTGCGCCGCCAGCTTGCTGGCGGCATGCGACACCCGCACGCCCGGCTCCAGCATCAGGCAGGCCACACCGCCCACCGGGATGTGAGTACGCACGCCGGTGGCGTCCACCGCAACGAAGGCACCGTCGAGCACATCCAGTTGGCAACGCTCGACGAACAAAACAGAAAGCCGATCCTTGATGGGGAGCGGCTTCAGGGATGGAAGCGGTTGGCTCATGGCAGGCGCTTGACCAACAGCAAGCCGCAACCGAAGCCCAGCGCATGCCCCAGGCTGGAGTGCGGCGCGGCGGCGGGCTGGCCCAGCAGTGCTCGCGCCAGCTTTTCACCATCGCCCACCCTGGCCATGCCTTGATAATCGACGGACGAAAACCGCAGCTGGCGCCCCTTGCTGCGCAGCGTGTGCTGAAGATAAGCGTTCACCTGCACTTCGTCGGTGTCGATTTCCAGCCCCCAGGCGTCGGCCCGGCGGGTCAGCCACGCCAGCGCGGCGCGCGTCATCTCGGTATGAATGTCACCGGGTGATAACCCCTTGGCCTTCGCCTCGGTCTTGGCTGCCATCAGCACATCGTGGCGCCGGCTGCTTTGGCCCTTCTCTCGAACTTTGGCCACCACCGGATTGGCACGCAGGCTGAAATGCACCCACTCGCCGGCTTCCAGCTTGGGCTGGTAGAGCTTGCTTTCCACCTTCACCGCCGAGTGCCAGGCCTGCGGCTGCCGCTGCGACAACAGGTGGTACAGCAGATGGCCTTTGGCCCCGGTTTCGCTGCGAAACAGGAAATCGCGCTTGGCATCCGGCGCGCCGGGAAAGAGTTTCCACATCAGCGCGTGGTCGCGGTAGACAGCGCCGGCGGTCATCAGCGCCGACTCGTCCGCCACCACGTCGGATGGCACGGTGACGCGCGACAGGTAATGGCTCATTGCACGCCCCCCGCCAAGTACACGAGCTCGCGCCTCGGCTCGAACTGCCAGCGGCGGCGCGACAGCGGCTGGTCGTGCCGTGTCAGTTGCAAGGTGGGCTCCATACCGGGGGAGGCCATCGCTTCGTCCCAAAAATAGCGGGCCTGCTGGTCCCGACGAATGACGCCGCAACCGGGCAACAGCGGCTCGCCGTCGCGACTGTCCAGCGCCTGCTTCAGCGTGTCGAAGCCGGCGATGCACGGGTCCAGCGGCAGCGCCAACGGACAGGACTTACGCCCCAGAGAGAGCACGAACACCGGCGCCTGCAGCGCCGCCAGCAGCGTAGACAAGCTATGCCGCGCATCCGGCGCAGCCTCCAGCGCCACCACGCTGAGGCTGTCGCTGCGGTATTCGCGACTGGTGAGGATGGTGTTGAGTTTCCCCGTGTCGCGCACTTCCTGGCGGCGGGTGCGATAAACGACTTTCTTCGATTCGCCCGGCCACTGCACGGTGTGGTAGTCGCGCAGCGGCATGCCGGCAGCGATCAGCTTGATGCCAAAGCGATAACCACGGCTCAGCGCCTCCTGGCCAGCGTCGTCATCACGGCGCACGCCAAGTGCCGCCCCCATCAAGCCCAGCAACGCGGAACGCGACGGATGGTCGGCGCTGGCGCGCTGCTCGCCCACCGCCAGCTCGCCCCAACTGGCCATCGGGCCGTATAGCCGGAAAACCATGTACTCGCGCATTTGCCCTACTCCGCGACAAAGGCCAGCAGCGCCTGAAGACTGCCCTCGCCCGTCAACACGTTGAATTCGTTGCGGCTGTCGGCGCAATCACCGTAGACCTTGTCCATGTTGTCGCGCACCGAGGTCAGTGCTTCGATGCCGGCAGTGGCGTAATTCGATCCCGTCACGGGAGCGAGAAAGGCCAGCGACAGGCCACGTGGTTGGCGATCGCCGCGCTCGGCCAGCGCGTAATGCGCATAGCCGACACTGCCGTAGCTGTTCTGCTTGCCGCTCGGGCCGACCGTCAGCGCGGCCTCGACCAAGGCAGGGATCGCGCGCTTCAGCAGCGCTTCGTCCCCAAGCAGGTTTTTCAGCAGCAGTTCGCGGTCGATGCAGATGTACTGGTAGAACACGGCGGCAGCGAAGGCGCTTTCGCCAATGTGAGCAGCACCGGGATCCTGCTTGTTCAGATCATCCACGGCGGTGAAGTAATCATCCTCCATCGCTGTGGCATGGATGCCCAACGCGTGAGCCACCTGCACCGCGGCTTCCACATTGTGTTCGGTCTTGCTGGCCAGCATGCGACCGAACATGGCGATGTCCGCGGCCTGCTGCTTGTGCAACAGGGGAGTTAGCTCTTCTTTCTCGGGCGCGCGTTTTTCGGTGATCAGCTTGGCCACCAGCGCATCCAGCGAAGCCTTCTCTTCGGCCGAGATATGCACCAGTTGTTCGATCTCATAAGGCTTGTCCTTCTTCAGTGCACCGTAGACCTTGGCAATTTCGTTGGCGCTGTCGCCCGCCAGCTTGTCGGCAAAGCCGGCGGCTTTCAGCTTTTCATACACCTCCACGCCCAGTTGCTTGGTGCGGGTACCGAGGTGGCCCTGGCTCTCACCCACCCTGCTGGACAGTTGCCGTTCGAACAGTTCGGACGTGCGCCATGCGCGCTTCAGGCTTTGCGACGACACCCGCAGGCGCTCCACGCCCCCCATCATCGCGGTTTTGGGGCGGCCCAGATCGTCGCGGTTCAGATTGGACGGCGGGTAGGAAATCAGGGAATGCAACTGGATAAAACGGCTCACGTCTTGTCTCCAAATCGAAATCAGGCGGGTTCTTGATCGGCGTCGCGCAACGCGGCGTGGTAATAGTCCGAGGCCCAGCGCAGCTTCAACCGCTGATCGGGCGGCAGAGCCGGGTCCGGCCGGCGGAATTCGCGGACCCACTGCAGTAGATCGGCCGCCAGCAGGCCAACGTCCACCTCGCCGTCCAGCAGATCCACCGCGCGACGGGCCTGGCGGAAAAAGCTGTCTTCGTCGCGGCAGGTCTGCAACTGGCGGAAACGCAGCTCGCTCATCGCCACACGACCGGACGCGTTCTTGTGGCCCAGGCTGTAGGCAAACTTCTTGTTCGGCACGTGCCGGGCATGGACCACCACGCCAACGGCCAAAGCCAGCTCATCGGGCTTCGATTGCAGTTGCTGCCGCTCCAGCTCCTGCCGCAGCCGGTGGAAGGCAGACTGCAGCAGTACGTCTTCCGGCGCGCGACAGCGCCGCAACTGGGCCCGATCCGCCCGTTGCAGCATGGCAAACGGCCCTCGGCGCTCCTCATCGGTCGGGTCCATCGCCAAGCGCCACTGCACCACCGTCCTGGCCAGCGCGGCGCGCCCGGCCTCATCGAGAAACGGCTTCATCGCTCTCCCTCTGGTATTGGGCGATCCGTTCGCCCATCGTCTTGTGCGGCTTGGCACGCCACAAACCGCGCTGCAAATCGGCCCGGGCGCCTACCACCTCGGCCATGTCCATTTCCTCTATCGGCGCGCACAGCACCCAGTAATCGAACAGTTCCAGCACGAGCCGACGCAACGGCGTCAGCCACGCGGCGAACGCTTGCGCCTGAGCGGCGTCGTCCAGTTGCGGCGATTTGGCCAATTGTTCTATCGCCCGATAGAACAGCGCCTCGCTACGCTGCCAAAAGCTTTGCTCGACCGCCGGCTCCTTCTTGTCCATCCGGCGGGCCTTCTTGACCTGATCGCCCAGCATCAACGCACTCTGCCTGGAAACCTCGAGCAGTTCCTGCGCGGCACGGACGAAATGGCGCTCGTCGGCACTTTCCAGCCGGAACAACGGCAGCGTGGCGTCGCGCCAGGCCTCGGCCTTCATGTTGTCCATCTGGTAACCGAAGCACCACAGCCGAGCGTCGCCGCGCAATTCCAGCGTGTCGGCTTTGCCGCCCTTGCGGTTGAAATCCCGGACTGCCCGCGCGACATGTTCGGTGTCGCTCTCGCCCAAGGTCAGGCTCAACCAATGGCGGTAGCCGCCAGCCGCGCGCGCGCCCTTCGCCGGAATGGGCGGCTTGGTCAGATCCTTGGCATCGAACAGGTAAGGCGTGAGCGGATGCTGCCAGGGGCCGGTGTAATTGGTGCCGTAGTTACGGGTGCGGTACTGGCGGTACAGCGTGTCGTGCTTCTGTCCGCAGACCCCGCACACGCCGGCAACCACGTCATCGGAATCCAGCCGGATGCGGCGCGGCGTGCTCCAGTAGGCTTGCGTGGGGTGAACATCTTCCGGCCGGGTTTCCACGCCGCTCTTGTCGCTCACGCGAGTGGCGGCCAACCACGGCAGTTTGTCCGACAGCGGCCTGTCGCCGCGCCAGGCTTCGTCCTCGCCAGCCAGCGGCAGCACGTTCAGCCATAGCTTGTGCCATAGCGACGCGTCGGCTTCCTTGGGCAGCACCAGCGTGGTCAAAGGCCCGCCACCGCGCAATGAAGTGCGATGGCCGACGCCACCGCTGGGCGCATTGATCTGCAGCGTGAACAAGGCCTGCGCCGTGCAGCCGGCGCATAAGCCCTGCCAGTCGGTCAGCTTGTTGAAGAACAGGTTGGAATCGGAGCCGGTGTCGATCAATAGCTCGGCCGTGCTTTTGGCGTTGCCGTCGTCCAGCGGGTCGAGGTCCTGCATGAAGGCCGTGTCGCCCAGCAACGCGAACGCCGGCAGCAAGGGCCTGAACCACGCCTCCAACTGGGCGGCTTCCGGTGGCTGCCGCCAAAGCGTCAGCCAGTCATTCTGATTGACCGGCGCCGCCGTCGTTTGCAGCAGCCCAATCAGCAACTGGTACAACGCGCCGCGAAAATCCGCCCGCGGCGACAGGATGTCCATCACATCCGGGTCCGCCACGTCGTAGACGCTGCCCGGCTTCTCGCTGCCGTCACGCCGTTGCAAGCGTAACCACGCTGCATCCGAATCCAGAAGATTCATCACGCTCAGCCCTTAAAGTTCACATCTATTTGAGAGGTGCTAACCCGCTTGACCCTCAGCGCCACAATCCAGACAGCTACAACCAGGCCCGTGATGCTCTCTTGCAGAGAGCTTTGGTGGACGAGATCAAGCAACCATGTAGGGAGGGCTGCGAGGAAGGTTGCATGCACGGCAAACGCTCCAAATTTTACTGGGATTGCCAGACTCTAACACCAAACAATAAGCTGTAAATGGCTATCAAAATTTAGAAAAATTAAGTATGACAATTTCGTCTGATAGCATGCGAATGTTCCTCAATTCGTTGGGGATGAACCGCTGTAAAGGGCTATCAAAAGGTTGTTCCCCACGTCAGTGGGGATTGCCCCCAAAGCGGCCCCAGCGGCCGGCTCACTTCCACAACAACCCCTGAGCCAAGCTGTAACGCACCTCCACCTCCCGGCCTCGTGCGTCGACGCCCTGCCCCAGCCACTCGCCCGCGCTCTCGCCCGCAACCAAGGGCAACACAACGTCGTATTCGCTGAGCCAAGGTTGCTCCAGTGCCAGGTTGTCCAGTTGGACCTGGAAACGCCGCCGCCAGACTGGCGACACGGCCTTGAGCTTTTTTTCGTCCACGCGCAGTGCCGACAACTGCCATTGCGCACGCGGGTCGGCACCATGGCAAAGTGGCCTCAGCGCGTCGCCCACCTGCTCCACCAGATAGACCAGCCGCGTCTCGTCGCCCAGCCGGGTGGCGACATCGGTCTCCTCCACCCAGTGCTTGCTGCTGTCCTCGCAGTACCCTTTGTCCAGTTGCAGGACGTTGAACCGCGCCATGCTGCGCTCGCTCATCGCCTCGCCCACGCATTTGTCCGCAGCAGCCTTCAACGCGGCAGGGGTCTCGCGCTCCCCGCCCGCGCCATACACGGCCTCCACCAGTCGCCGCACCGCGCCAGCTTCGCCCACCTCTCCCGGCGACACGATATGACCGGCCGCCAGCAGCGCCTGCTGGGTCTGCCACAGCGCAGCGAAGTCCGGATACACGTATTGCGCGCCAGAGAACAACCGGCCATACCAATCTGCCTTGGCGTCATCGTCCGGCTCCGGGCCATAGACGTACAGCACCGGCTCCGGCCGCTGCTCGATGCGCTGTTCCGCAACCATCGCATCCGGCCACGGATCGCCGTTCGCCTGCCGGGCATGGCGCTGCAGGCGGCCGGCGCGCTGTATCAGCAGGTCGATCGGAGCCAGATCACTCACCATCGTGTCGGCGTCGAAATCCAGCGACTGTTCCAGAACCTGCGTGCCAACCAGTACCCGCCCCGCGCGCTGGGCCGCCCTGGAACATTTGCCGAACGCATCCAGCACCCGGTCTTCTATCTCCAAGCGGTGCCCCATCGCATAACGGCTATGGAACAGATGGAGCGTTTCCACCGGCAATCTTTCGCACAGCAGATCGAACGCGCGGCGGGCGTCGTCCACCGTATTGCGCACCCAGCATACGCAACGGCCGGCCTGTGCCTGGCTGATGATCAGGCTGATCACCTCGGCCTCGTCGTGCAGATGCGCCACGCGCACGCAGCGCTTGACCTCGCGCCGAGTTTCGCAAGGCTGTTGATCGAAATGCGCGGCGGAAAGATGGCCGGCCAGCGGGTAATCCGACCGAAACGGTGCGACCAAGGCCGGCTGCCCCAGCCCCTGGCGATAGGCATTCAGCAGTTCGGCTTTGGTCTTCTCCGGTACGGTGGCTGACAGCAGCACCGCGCTACCGCCCTGGGCCGCGTGCATGCGCAGCAGTTGGCACAGCAAGGTGCGGACATAAGGGTCGAAGCCATGGACTTCATCGACGATGAGCACCTTCCCCGCCAACCCGACCAGCCGCAACGACTGATGCCGCACGGGCAACACCGCCAGCAGTGCCTGGTCGATGGAACCCACGCCCACCTGCGCCAGCAGCGCTTTCTTGTTGCTGTCCGCCAGCCACGCGTTGCAACTCATGCTGGCCGAAGCATCGCCCTTGACGTACGGCTGGCCGCCGCGCTGCACGCTGAGCGCGAAGTCCTCCACCAACTGGCTGGCGGAATGCGCCAACACCAGCGATGGTTGCTCCCCCTCGGCAAACAGACGGCGATACACGACGCCGACACGGCGATACATCTGGTTGGATGTGGCCATGGTAGGCAGTGCGAAATACAGGCCATCGGCCAAATCGGCCGCTATCAGCCGGTGCCCCAGGATCAGCGCCGCCTCGGTCTTGCCAGCGCCGGTCACGTCCTCCAGCAGAAACAGTTGCGGACCGTCGGCCAGCGGCACGCTGGCGGTGTAACACTGCAAAGGCGTGGGAGCAGTCAGATAGGGAATGAAGTCTGCCAGCCGGTTGGCGCCCGCATACGGCGCACCACGGCAGACGGCGAGGCCGGACATCTCCAAGGCCCGCCGCGCGCCGGGCCGCGCGTGGTCGCGCCAATAAGTGGCCAGATCCATCGGCGCGGCCCGGTACGGAAAGTGATATTGGTTGGAGCCCAGCCAGTCCGCCAGCACCATCAGGCCAGCCAGTTGCCAGCCGATGCGTGGATCGAGATCATTGGCAGGTGGCGGCAACGGACCGGACAGGATCGCGGCGTCGCAGGCAAAGGCCAGCGCGGCGTCCACGTCGTCGGGCAGGAAATGGTCGTCGGCAGACAAGCGTTTCGCCCCGCCCTCGCGCGGCGGCCGGCCATGGTGGCCGCAAGCGATGCGTATCCAGCTTTCCCATAGAGCGTGCCCAGCAACGGGCAGCACCTCTTGGGGCAGACGGGACTGCAGATAGTCCATCCACAGCAGGAATCCCAGCGTATCGTGCCGTTCCGTATATCGTGGCGCCTTGTCCACTGGCACGAGCGCGGCGTCGCTCGGTGGTAACACCGACTGGAAACTGCGGGCGAACTTGCCCAGATCGTGCAGGATGGCGAAGTAGGTCACCGCAGCGCGGAACTGCGGCACGCTCCAGCCCGCGCTGGTGGCACAGATCTCTGCCCAATCCGGCCGCTGGTCGAGCAGCGCTTCCATCATCGCTGCCACGTCCAGCATGTGGAAGGGCAGCAAATGCCAGCGATCGCCCGCCTCATCGCGCGGCGAAGCCTTGCCCCTGTATCGCCAATACGCCTGCATCGCTCGCCCTGTCTAAATTCGTCAATCTACGAGATCAATACGGAACGAGGCACATGCTAGGATGCGCCATCACTCTCGCATTTCTCTTTCATGAAAATATCCCGAGAAAACCTCGGCGCCGACTCCGCCAACAGCAGCGGAGTCCCTCATGAAACTATTCGCATCGCCACGCCCGCTCCAAACGCTCCCTGCTCGCAGCGCGCAGCCGAAGGAGGCCTAACTCTCTGCTCATTGTGTTGAGGCCCGATTCCTCGTCATGCCCCTCCGCTTGCAGTTTCGCCGCCAGCGCTCTCAGCTCCGCGATTGAAACCTCGTCGACCGGTCGAGTATTCCCCGGCAATGGACTTCTAAACGCAAACGAGGCCTTATCGCCGACGACCTTGGGCCAGATAAACAAGCCCACCTCTTCAGCCTCGATATCGAAATGCTTCGACGCGAGGTCGACCACCCGATTCAGAATGCGAGAGCCGGTTCGGGACCATCCATGCGCGCGAGCGATACGTCTTGCCAAAATCTCATCCCGCACAGGCCCTTCGACGTTGACGACCGAAGTAATCATCGCGAGCAGACGCTCATCGTAAGTGTGAGCGAAGAACAGATCTGGGTCGCGCTCATGGTCGGAAATCGTCAAGTCAACTTCAACGAATATCGACTCGTCGCGCTGAACGGATATCGGCGTTGACTCGGCGCGGGCATACGTGACCGGCGACTCATCTGCGGAAGCAGCAGGCTTAGATGATTCGTTTGGCTCAGCATGAGAAACTGCGATTGCGCTGCTGCATTCGCCGCTTGAACTAGACTTGGCAGCCGCGATGATCTCCTCTGTGATCGCCTCGGCACTTTGCACCTCTGCAACATCTGTTTCCCGCCGCGCGGCAAGTAAAGCTCGCAGTTGACTATCCACCTTTTCGAGGGTGCCCGGCATATCGACCCACCAGTCGGTCGACCAGATTCGGACGATTTCCCAACCTAGCCCTCGCAGAACCTGCTCGCGCAGCTTGTCGCGGTCACGAGCCGTTGCGGATCGATGGTAGGTTGCGCCATCGCATTCAACGCCCGCCAGATAGCGGCCAGGGGCATCGGGGTCCACTACGCCGAGGTCAACGCGAAACGCCGAAACACCTACCTGCGGATGGACCGTCCAGCCCCGCTCCGCCAGCGCCACACACACGGCCTTCTCGAACGGACTATCGAAGTCGCCGACGCTGCCAGCAACGGCTTCACCCAAAGCGCGAGCCCCCCGCTCGGCGAACTCGAGGAAGTGCTTCAGGTCTCGAACGCCTAGCGCCTGCGTCCGTGACAGGTCCATCTTCTCCGCCTTGAAACTGCCGAACACACGCAACTCTTGACGCGCACGCGTGATCGCAACATTGAGTCGTCGTTCTCCGCCTTGCTGATTCATCGGACCGAAGGTCATCGGCATCATGCCGTCAACGCCAGGACCGTATGTAATCGAGAAATACATGATGTCCCGCTCGTCACCTTGCACGTTTTCGAGATTCTTGACGAACACAGGCTCAAGAGCTGTCTCGGCAAAGTGAGGCTCGATTGACGGATCCTTGCGACGTGCCTCGTCAAGAAGGTCTTCAATCAGACGCTGCTGCTCGGAGTTGAACGTCACGACACCGACCGTCATCCCGCTGTCGCGGAAGGCTGGGGACTTCAGTCTGCCGACCAAGTCCGCCACAAGCGCTTTCGCCTCTGGTTTGTTGGTACGCGCTCCACCACGCTCGTACTGGCCTTCGGCCACGAGATTGAAGCTGACCGCTCGATCGTTCGTGACCGGACTCGGGAACGTGACAAGGTCACCGCCGTAGTATCGGTAGTTCGAGAAGGCAATAAGACTCTCGTGCCGGCTACGGTAGTGCCACGATAGCTTCATCGTCGGCAGGTTCGCTCCGATACACTCCTCCAGAATGCTCTCGAGTTCGGTCTCGACATCCGTGTCGTCGACGTCGGATTCCGCGCGATCGAAAAAGCTGGTCGGCGGAAGCTGCTTCGGGTCTCCGACCATGATGACCTGCCGCGCCCGCGCCATCGCACCGATCGCGTCCCAGACGGGGATCTGAGAAGCCTCGTCGAACACCACGACGTCAAAGTCTGAGGTCTCCGCTGGCAGATACTGGGCAATCGACAGCGGGCTCATGAGCAGACAGGGCGTCAATCTGAGAATCGCACCGGAAGCCTTCGACATCAGTTCGCGCAGCGGAAGATGTCGAGTTTTCTTCTGCATTTCATAACGCAGGAGCCCCCATTCCGATCCATGCGAAACCTTTGCCGGCGAGGGGAGACCAGCCGAAAGTTGCGCTCGCACCCAGGCCTGAGTCAGCACTATGAAGTGCTCATCAAGCTCACGGAAATCACTGATACGTTTCTCATGCTCGGCGGACACGAAGGTGCGCAACACCTCATCGCCGTCCACTACAGCGTTAAGCCACCAGCGGCAGTAGTTGGTCTCAAAAACCACCTTCACCTGTCCACGCTGAATATTGCCCTCTTCAATACCTGAAACCAGTGGAGCCAATCCCAGCGATAGCGCATGCTGGCGGACTTTTCGCCAAGCACACCAAAGCCTCAGACGGTTGGCGCTCTGCACCACCTGTCGAGCCCGTTCCGCTACCTGCCCCGGGAGAAGCGAAAAAAGAGCCACGTGCTCCGATGATGCGAGTCCGCTGGACGAGGCAAATTGCGCGACGACTCTATCGAACGCTTGCAGCGTCTCCGCATATTCACGCCCTGTACCAGCCACGATGCCGGACGGCTCGAGCAGAACGTTACTTTCACCTAGCAGAAGGGCGACCGGAGCTTTAACCGCCGCGAGCAGTTCCGGTGTGTTTGCAAGGTTCGCCAGCGCGGCTGAGAGAGACTCGAAAAACTTGAGAGCCGGCTCGATACCATCAATCTTGGTTTGCAAACCGCTCCACAGACCGGACGTCTTTCCTGACAGGTCTGCGAATTCCTGAATGCGAGCGTGCAACGAAGCCAACTCACGCATGTTCCGAATGTCGGCTGCCGCCGTTGCGCCCGCACGACCGGACTCGATCACCGCATATCCGTCATCCGTCCAGTGGCTTTCCGCTCGTGCAGCAGAGAGTGCTCCCTGGAAAGACACATATGCTTTCGCGACCGCAACATCAGTTTTGTAACCAGTCCAGACATGGTCGGTCTCGGCTTCCAGATGAGCGAGACGCATGACAACCTGTTCGATTTGCCGCAACTCACGCATCCGCAGCAGATCATCTCGAGCGACATCGCCACATTGCCCTCGGCTGACGGGGTCGAGGCCGACGTCATCCCAGTGCGCGCGCCCGCGAGCATGCTCGAGGGCCGTCTGGAACGACAGGAGCGCACGAACCACATCAAGGTCCGTTCTGAGCCCCATCCATGCGTTCGACGTGAGCAAGGACAGGTCGTCATATTCCTTTAGTTCATTATTGAGCGTGTCGATTCGCGCAAGACACTCGATATCACCGTCAATGTTCGGCTCGCCACCGTTCCCGCCCGCAAGCTCCTTGAGCTTCTTCATCAGAGACCGCTTGCGCATCATGCTCATCGGCCAGCCCGAATCCTTGAGTTCACGCAAGTCAGACTGCAATTCGGTAACCGTCTTGGTCTGGATGCCATCCTTGTATGGGAGCGAAAGCTGCCCAAGAACGTCAAGCCGGGTGCGCAGCAGTTCGATACCTTTAGAGAGGCGAGCACGCAGCATCTCGCTCCAAGGCTGGGAAAGAGCCCCATGTAATTCCGAGTCACGCTGCAACTGGTTAATACCGAGTCGCAGGTCCTCGAGCGTCTGATTGGAACAAGGCGTTGACAGCCCGCCAAGCAGTTCCCGGTACCGCTGCAACATTGGTGTCGCGTGGCGCAACCCGTCGGCAACGGCCTTTGCATCCGGGCGCAACGCAAAGCGCCAGTCGTAGCCAGATGCGGACGGCAGGACCGCGGCGAGCATACGCAGACCATCGCGCACTCGGGGGGTCAACGGCAAGTCCGGCAACCCGATAGTCTGGCGCAGTTCAGCCGCTATTTTCTCGAAGTGATCAGCAATATCTGGTACCGCACGGGCCGCATCGTCCAACGCGGCCGCCCAGAGAGGAGACCACTCGGTCTGCATCACATGCGCCAGCGGGGTTGACGTTAGATTATCCTCACCGAATGCCTTGGCATTAACGTCGAGCAGCTCGGCGGTTTCGCGAAGGCCCTGCATGGCCTCCAAGTCATGCGCCTGAGTCGACGACCATGTCAGCCGGAGCACTGGCAGGTCATGACCGCCAACGACTCGACCGATGGCCTCATAGACACTCAGGCCATTCGAGTGCCGTTGATGGAGTCGTTCAACATATCCATTCAGTCGGGACCTCAGCCCTTCAAGTCGATCCGCTTCGGCGTGCCACTGTTCAGGCGCGAGGGCCGCGGATGCATCCCATGAGGTTTTCAACTGTTCGAGAACATCCGTCTTCCGTGCCTTGCTGGAGTGAAGCTCGAGACAGAAATTTCCAAGGCCGACATCCGTGAGGCGTCGGTAGACGACATCCAGCGCGGCCATCTTCTCGGAAACAAAAAGAACGCGCTTGCGCTCGGCAAGAAACTGAGCAATGAGATTTGCGATCGTCTGGCTCTTTCCGGTGCCCGGCGGCCCAATCAAAACAAAATCCTTACCCTTGCTACCTGCCACCACGGCGGAAAGCTGCGACGAGTCTGCTGGTAACGGACAGAACGTCTCCTTCACCGGGAGCTCGACGTCCAGTCGCCGGACATCAGGGAACTCCACCGCGCTCTCATACGAATCGCGCGGAGTATCGATGAGGTGACGGACTACCGCGTTCTGTTTGAGCTGCTCGGTACGTTCGGTGAGGTCTCGCCACATCAGGTATTTGGCGAACGAGAATGAGGCCAGAACGACTTCTTCCACGACCTCCCAGCCCTTGATGTCCTTGATGGCATGGGACACTGTTTTCCAGATGCCTGCGACGTCGAGGCCTGAATCGTCCTTAGGCAACTCAACGTCGTTCACACCGAGTTCGAGCTCGAAATCCTGGCGCAACATTTCAATGAGCGTCGGATTGAATCGGGCCTCTTCGTCGTATAGCTTCACACTGAAGCCGGAACGTGCGCTGCGGCGCTCGAGGGCGACAGGTACGAGAATGAGTGGTGCACGATATTTCTTGTCTTCCTTGTCGTCGCGCGTCCACGAGAGGAAGCCAAGCGCAAGGTACAGCGTATTCGAACCACCCTCCTGCAAGGTTGTCCGCGAATTCCGGAACAGTTCGATCAGGCGCGACTCCATCTCCTCCTGAGACAATCCTATAAACACTTCCTTACGCTTCAACGCGTCGAGAGCGTGTTGGCGCCGCACGTTCTCGCGCTCGCGTGCCTCATGAATGACTTGGCTGCGCGGGTCCGAGCCGTCCATCAGGTCGGGACGGGTCAGCAGCTTTAGCGCATGACCTTCCGCCAGAACGTCCTCAAGCAGTCCCGGCTCTGGAGCGTCGAGCTTCAGGGACTTCTTGCCCGACTTGAAGCTCAGAAGATTGTTCCTGAGGGACAGGTCGAGCAGCTTTCGCTGCCAGCGTGTAAGCCGATCCTCCGGCCTCTCCTGACCGTCGTCTGGCTGAGCGCTATCGAGTTCTTCCAAAAATTCGGGCGCGTCCTCCCAGTGCGGAGTCAGGTCTTCAATCGCCTCAGTATCAGCACTGCCACGAGCTATCGCCTGTTCACTCGCAAGCGGCTTGATACGCTGCATGCGCGCACGTCGAATATCAATCGCTAGTTCGAACTTCGACTCTTCGTCCTCAGAGATATGTTCGTCGCCCTTGGCCGTAGTAAAACGGAATGTCGGCAAAGGCCTCTGCGCAAGGAGCGTTGACTCGAAAAGAACCATCTCTTTAAGTTTCACCCGCTTCCGCAGAGCGGTAATGTCGTCGACCACGGTTGTCGAGAACTCTTCGGGCTTCAGCCATACGCCGGGGAAGGCGTGTCCCTGTTGGAAAACGAGGATCGGATTCAGCCCCGCCTGCTCGAGCGCAGCGCAGACGAACAAGGCCAGGTCAAGACAGGTACCGAGCCCCGATTCTGTAATCTGACCAGGCCCGCGCACTTTCTGCCCCTCCCGCTCGAAGCTCGCGGGCGGCATGGCATAGTCGAGCCCCATCGCGCCAATTGCATTCCAGATAGCCGAAGCAAGTTCCCACGCGCGCTTTGCCCCCTCCTGGTAACCATTAATGGCGCCCGATTTCCCCGCTTTACGCAGCACCTCAGCAGCCTGCTTTAGTACACGCTCGACTGCCTGCTCGTTTGGCTGAACAAAAGCCGCAATCATGTCTGGCAACGAGGACAGACCGCCCCACTGATTTCTCGGTAGAAGCTCGACTGTCTGCTCGAAAACGGCGACCTCTGCCGGCTCCTGGTTCGCCGCAGTCAGCGTGAAAGTGACCACTGACTTTTCCGCCTCAGTCAGGCGGCCGAGCAGTGGACCGTCGAGGGACAAATCCACGTCTGTGACACGCAGAGTCTGCCCTGCAGCCAGAACGTCCAGGTGCCAGGTTTTAGGCTTGAGGAACGGTGGGTCCGAAATCGCAGTGAGCTTTAGGTCACGGAATGCCTCTTCCGTTTCGTTGACTACGGAAAGCTCACGAACCACGGGCACCGCGTTCTGGAAGTCGGCCAGATTTACCCGCCCAGCGACGGTCGCCTGAATCCGAACGCAAAGAGGCTTTGCCGATTCATCCGTCGGCTCGACAACCCCGATATCCATCAATGGTCTCCCACTACAACTAGATATTCGTTTAGACGTTGCGCCACGAACGCCCCTTCCGGATGCATTCGCGCAAATCGTCCTTTCTAAACCCCGTCCAAACGGTGATACAACATCCGCTTGGCTAACTCACCTCCGCGCAGGAAAACAACCATCCCTCGGATGCGGCCGGCGGCGGGGAAATTAGGATACCAGTGGCAAGTTGTTTTACAAGGGTAATAAATACCCCCCCGGATGCCGAAAACAACAATCATCGCCAGTCGTTCCCTGACTTGGTCCATGTTCTTTCAGAGCCGGCACTCACCAGCGGCTTTCGGCTCATGACTCATTCGCCTTTGGATATGCTGAAGGCCCGGAATTTGCTGATAGGGTATGCACATCCCAGGCGGCGGAGTTCCATGTTGCGGGTGGGAATGCGTCATCTTTTGCCGCGACACGGAAAACGTCACCGGAATTTCCGGAGCGCCGCCGCAATTTTGGAAAAACATGGCCAGTGCGGTGCCCGAAGCGTTCAGAGACAGTGGTGACGCCGGTGAAAGTGGCGCCGGCGTCAATCGTTCAACCCACTAGGAGAACTGCAATGCTCGCCTCGAAAACCCATGCCCTGAGTCCCTCGCCCTCCGCGAAGCCGACGAACCCCACGAACGGGCCAAGCACGACCGGCAATCCGTCCGGCCGCGGCCGCGGGAACAATTCGCCGAAGCACTCGAATCCGGCGAAACCCGCGCATCCGGTGAATCCCAACTGGCCTAGCCGTACCGGTGAAACGTCCGGCGGCCACCGCGGCAACAATCCGCCGAAGCGGTAGCACGTCGGACAACCTAGTCCTCGCGCTCAACGGGGATGGGGCGGTCCGCCGTTCCATCCCTGCTCCGATTCCGGTGGAACTCTAGCCAGAATGGATACCGGTGAGCGACCCAGGATTCGAAGTCCGGGAACTCGAACGCGTATGCCGGCCACGGCCAGAACCACTGGGGCTCCGCGGCTTCGCGAGCCAGTGTCTGCAAGCGCTGGGCGAGGTGGCCCAGCATGTGGATATGCCGCGAACACGCCAGCTGCGCATAGAGCAGCTCGCCTTGCTGGTCGAGTCCGTACGCGCGAAGTATGACCCGAAGCGTCGCGTCATCCGGCAGACGTGTGCCGGCACTCCATCGGTCTAGCGTCGACTGATCAAGGCCGGACCGCCGTACCGGTATCCGCCCGAGGATCTGGGCCGCGGAATCGACATCCAGGCGCTGTTTCAATTTGTCGAAGAAGAGGCTGGTGGGATTGCGACCCGGCTTCTGCTCGCTGGGGAACAGGCAACCCAGACTGGACGATGGACTGCCCTGCTCGCGTGCGTGGTTGGTATCCCACGCCGCCATCCAGCCAAGGTGCACATCCAGCGCCATCGCACCAAAAAGCGGAATCAATTCGTTGACGTGCGACGCCTCCCGTATTGCAGCTTCGGCGCGAGGCCACAGCAGATGCCGCAGAATCGGATGGGTAGCCATGTGCGCAACCGCGCCCACCATATCGCCGTTCTGGACACGCCGGACCAGCGCGCGGTCTGCCGTCTCGACGTCCACCAGATAGGCCTGATACGGCTTGAGATCGGCCCGTTGCAAGCCCCTACCCAGATAATAGGCCTCGAACTCGGACAGCCTATCGAGTCGCTCTTTGGCTGCACCGTCTCCTGCGAGCGCGAACTGCCAATCAGAAAAGCGGCTGAGTGCCTCTGGCCTGCGTGCAATCAGTTCAGAGAACAGCTTCGGATAATGGGCCTGGGCCGCCCTTCGATCGGATTCAGGAAGATCAAGGTCGACGAAGTGGTCATCCATCAAGTATCGACGAAGAGCAATTGCGGCGCCAAGGCTCACTACACCGGAGCGTTTGCCGACTAATTCGATCGAACAGACGAACGCCTCTGCCCCGGAGCGCGCAGTTGTACCCCCGCCCCACCTGCCCGTAAAAAAGAGTGGTTGTTATGCACGCATGCACCGGCCCCTCACGGCCGGCCGGAGCGGCGCATGCGGTGAGAGCGAGACGGATTTTGTTATGCAGTTTTATGCACCTTGGTTATGCAGCCTCACCCGCCTAATTGCACTTCAACATTCGGCGCATCCACCAGCACCTTCAAGAGTTCCGGCTGACGATCCAGCAGTTTCAGCAGATTGACGACGGCCGCCAAAGGTGTGGCGTCGCCGCTCTCATAACGCGAAAAGGCATTGTGCCCTCCCCCCGTCAGACGAGCGACTTGCACCTGACTCAGATGCAGTTTCTTACGGATGCGGCGGATTTCATGCTGCATGTGCTCGCGCGCTTTGAGTACCAACGCGTCACCGGACTCCGCGTACCGCCTCGCGCTCTGCGGGTCGAACTCGACCTCGTCGCACGCTTTGCAGCGCCAGCCGGACAGCCCGTCGACCGCGGCGGTGAAATTCTCGTGCCGAATCGTAAAGGACTCATTCTCGAACCGCGTCATGCCATTTCGGGTGCCGCAGTTCGCGCAGTTGCGATGTTTCATATCACTTCTCCTTGAACTGTATGACCGGCGCACCGTCGCTTTGCTCGGTTATCTTGATGTAGGCCACCTTGCCGTTTGGCGTGTCCGCGTGATACACGCTCTGCCACACCGTGTGGTCGGCGAAAGTGGTCACGGATTTGAAGAAATTTCCGCCGCGCCTGCGCGACACGGAACTGAGACTCGCCACGACGGCAAGCATGTCTGCGCTAGTGAGCCCCATTGCCCGTCCGCCATCGAGGGCAGCCTTGGTGAAGGCTGCTGCCCCCCAATCGGGCGACGGTGGCCCGAATGAGAGCAAGTTTGTAGTACGGCGCGTCCTTCTCCATGCGCAAATACTACCCTTACAGGGTAATTTTTGCATGCGGTCGATCCTGGAGCAATGGTCAATCACCTGCAGCCATTCACCGAATCAGCGATCAAGCGGAAGACGACAGCAGGCCGCGCCGCGCGCGTCGCACGAGGAAGCGCCTGCGCCCTCACATACGCCCAAGGTCCGAAGGCCGATCAGCTTTTTGAGTATGGTGGGTTCTTTGGTGGGTTGGCAGATCAATCACCCCGCAAACCCTTTCCCCATAAGCCACTTCAGCGGACACCGCTTCCGCCAGAACCCTCCTTCTATCCTCTCCGAATCGGTCTGATTCGATCCCCCAAACGCATGCCAGATAAGGCTTTCCGGCCGATGGATCGTTTTCCGTTGAGCTGGACCAGCGCCCTTCCCTCTGAATAAAGCCGAAACCCGGCAAGCATGCTGTCGGGCGAGTTACGGGTCTTGTTCCGCGAATTCAACCACGAGCACGCGTACAAAAAGACACCGCGGCCGGAGCATACCGGCCGTGATCATTTCGACGGCTCAGAACAGGTGGCGAATACCGACATCGACGCTGGCGGTCGAGCCAGCGGCGCCGAAGAGCGGGCCGTTGATGTTGACACCCGTGTTCATCCGGCCATGGTTGTTGACGTAGCCGACCTGCGAATAGAGGTCGGTGCGCTTGGACAGGAAATAGTCGAGGCCAGTGCCCGCGAGGATCGAGTGATTCCGCGAATCGTTGCCGTCGCTGGTGTAGTAGACACCGGCATCCCAGTTGAGGGACGGCGTGACCAGCCAGGAGAAGCCGCCGGAATAGACGCGGCTGTCGAACGAATGGGCGAGCTTGTAGAGTGTGTAGCCAGCCTTGACGGTGATCTTGTCGAACGAATAGGCCGCGCCGATGTTGCGGCCGGCGAACGCGACCGTGCTCGGGATCGGCAGCGAGGCGGCACTGCCGCCCGCATTGCCGCTGTACATCGCGGCAGTGACACGCAGCCCGCTGAGGTGATAGTCGAGGCTCCCGGAATATTCGCGGCCGGCCTGGAAGTTGCCCGGACTGCCGCCGAGCGCGATCATCGCGCGGCCCTGGATTCCGGCGATCTCGGGCGACGTATACATGACGGCATTCGGGTTGAACAGGCCGGTGACGTAGACGTTGTCGACGTAATTGACGATCCCGCTGCCGAGGTTCTTCTGATCGCGCGGATCGATCGCGTAGACCGAAAGCAGGAACGGTGAGTTCTGGAGTCCTGCCGTGATGGTACCGAAGCCGCCCGCGAGGCCCACCCAGGCCTTTCGGTTGAAGAACGTGCCGTTGCCGCCGAAGCCACCGTTGGCCACACTGACGCCGCTCTCGAGCTGGAAGATCGCGCTCACGCCACCACCGAGGTCTTCGGTTCCGCGCAAACCAAAGCGGGAAGCATTCTCCCCGCCGCTTGCGAGAGAAAACGCATGAGGGCCGGCGGCGCCCGACGACGTCAGGGTCTTGCTCGTATAATTCAGCGCGGCGTCGACGATGCCATATAGCGTGACGCTGCTCTGCGCGTGCGCGTCGGGACCGAACGCGAGCGTACAAATACTGCTCGCAACGAGCCCCTGAACGGCGCACGCGACGGCTTTCTTCTTCGACATGACGGTTATCTCCAAGATATATTTATATGACCTGAACGGCAACCACTTCAATTGATATGTTTAACTAAATATTAAGAAGATCGGTCCTCCTCGGCATCTGCGGACGCACTTGTCGACGCCGCGCAAATTCCATGATCATCCGTTCAACATCTGCTTGCGTGAAAGTGCACATGGGGGGGACGTCCAGACTTCCCCCCGGAGTTCCGCACGCGAAATCCGGCTCCGGCAGGGAGCCGGTCATGCGGGCGCTACTGGTGTCGTCACTCCTTGCCGGACTGCGTCGCCGCCCGCTCGATGAGTTTCGCCACCTCGGCCGGGTGCGAGATATAGGCGACATGGCTTGAATTCAGCTCGATCGTCTTGCTCCCGGCACGCTGGGTCATGAACCGCTCCAGGTCGGGATTGATCGCGCGGTCGGCCGTCGCGACGACGGCCCAGCTCGGCTTCGCTCGCCACGCGGCATGCGTGATCGGCACGCCGAACGACTGGGCCGCCGGCGTCACCTGCGAGATCGCCATGAAACCCGCTTCGGTGGCTGGCACGTCGGCCGCGAAATCCGCATGGAAAGCGGCCTGCTCGATGTAGAGGTGACCGTCCGCCGTCGCCTTGATGGCCTTGGTGGCAGGCGGCATCTTTTTGGTCAGTTCGAGCGGGCTCTCTCCCGTGTCCGGCTGGAATGCGGCCACGTACACCAGGCCTGCGACCTTGTCGTCGTTGCCCGCTTCGGTCACGACCGCACCGCCGTAGCTGTGGCCGACGAGGATGCTCGGACCGTCCTGCGCATCAACCACGCGGGTGGTGGCCTTCACGTCGTCGTCGAATGAGGTTTCGGGTTCCTGGACGACGGAGACCTTGTAGCCGTCCCGCATGAGGATTTTCGATACAGCCTGCCAACCCGAACCATCGGCGAAATATCCGTGGACGAGAACGATGTTCCTGATGGGTCCAGCCGTGGTTGCGTGTGCCCCGAGGGCTGCGACGGAAAAGGCGACTGTGGCGGCGACCCGGCATGGGTAGGACAGGATCTTCATTCTTATGCTCCAAAGGTTGAGTATGAAAAAACACTTTTCTCTGGACTACGAACTACTACTACGTCCGCTCGAAATAACCACACAAGCGGCCGCGCGCAACGATCTTTCCGGTTAATGCAGTCACCAGTTCCGCCCGCTTCGCGCCACTCGGAAGGCCGGAGGGCTGACCCAGCGCATAGAGTTGAAACAGGTAACGATGCAAGCCATGCGCCACCAACGCGCGCGGGCCGCTATAGCCGGGTTTGCGGAAGGTGGAAAGCCCGAATGTCACGCCTGGGGGAACTGCCTTCGCGGAAAGTTCACCTTCGCTCAACCCGCTGGGGATCGGCGCCGGGATCGACGCGATCAAGTGCACGAACGGATGGCGCAGTGGCGCATCAGGGTCTTCCATCACCATGACCAGTTCGACCGCATGGTCGGGCACACCGCTCCACGAAAAAGCGGGCGACACGTTCTCCCCTACGCCCTTTCCGGCATACCTGGCGGGAATCAACATGCCGTCCTCGAATGCCGGACTGGCCAGTCGAAGCACAACTTCACCGGGAGACGGCGGCAATTCGTTCCACAGAAGATATCGATCGCCAGCGCGACGGCCACGCAGCAGCTTGCCAATGATGCGAGAGATCATTTTCCGTCATCCACTATAGAGTCCTAATCAGTTCGACATGCAGTCGTGCCGGGCCAAACGACAAAGCCGATTTGAACGTCTTGTCGGCAGTCGATACTGTGCGTCCGCAACATGACGGCAAACATGCAACAGTGGCATCCATGAAGGGTTCCTCAAGCTTGCCTGCTGCCTCATCTGCCAACGAACTCTTCAACCTTAGAAATAATCTGTTTGAAACGTACTCTTAGTAGGGGGACGGCTCATTGTCCGTCTTCCATTTCGCCTCCGCCTCCGTATTCTGCATTGGCGGCACGAGTCCCTGAATCAGCCAGAGCTCACGTGTCGTTTCGTCTACATGCATTTCCCAACGAATGCCAAGTTTCGAGAACATCGGCTCGAGCGCCTCTCGTGCCATGCCCAGCCATCTCAGTCTATGCTCCGGTGTAGGTAGAGTGCGTGCGATATGGTCAACCCAAATGCGGACAAAGCGCTCCGCAGGTTTGCCGCCGATGTAGAAGTCGGACTCCTTGATTTCCTCAAAAACGACTCCTACGTAGAAGACCGGCAGAATCGGATACGCCATCTTCGTGATCCGCTCGGCGAGTTCGGCCTTGTGCTCGTCGTTCAGCGTGCCGGCCGTGTGATACATCTTCCAGAGTGGCATGGGTTCATCCGTGTCGATAGTTGACGGCGATATGTAGGCGTAGATTGCGCAAGATGCGCTTGGAACCTACTCAGCATTGACCAGCGTTGACCATATAACCCTTCATCGTCATTCGCTCCCCGGCCGGCCAGATGGCGGCATTGACGCCCCCAGCTCAATATGTTGTTATTCCATTATAACAACAAACTCGGATTTGCCAATACCGGTTGCAGCGTACCCTGGTCAACGAAAGCATCGAGCTCACGGTCGATGATGGCGACCTCGTTGGCGTTAACGAAACGACGGCGGGTTTCAACACCGTTATCAGGAACACCTTCCGAGGAACTGGTGCGCGCGCGGCAGTCCCGGCGGTAGACGTTTTCTTGTAATATCTACATGACGCCTGCGCCCGTGTGCGCCGCAGCCCAGATCAACCATTTCCCCTTTCTTGATGCCCACTACCGACCAGGCTCTACCGCGTGCGCGCGGCACGTCCCTCCATCGCCAGATGTTTCTCGTGCTGCGCGAGCGGATCATTTCGGGCGAGTATCCGGCCGGCAGCCTTATCCCCAAGGAAGAAGACCTCTGCACGATGTTCAGTGTCTCGCGCATCACCGTGCGCCGCGCGCTGGCCGATCTCGAAGCGCAAGGCTTCGTGCAGCGTCGCCAGGGGCTTGGCACATTCGTGCGCGCGGATCTACCGGTTCCGCGCCAGGCCGCTACGCTCAACTATGTCGACGCCCTGCACAAGACGGCGACGGAAACCCGCGTCGAAGTCATCGGCGTCAAGCTCGAAGCCGTTCCCGCCCTCGTCGCCGCGCAATTGCAGCTTGAGCCGCAGGCACGTGGCATACACGCGGTACGTCTGCGGAAAATCGGCGACACGGTGTTGATGGTGTCCGACGCGTGGGTGCCCGAGCGCTACAGCAAGTCGGTCACGGCCACCAGCCTGAAGAAGCAGGCGCTCTACGAGATTCTGATGAGCCAGGGTGTGGCATTCGGCCGGGTGATCCAGGAATTAACGGCCGTCTCCGCCACGCCCACGCTGGCGCACTGGCTCGACGTGGAAGTCGGCATGCCGCTCATCCGCGTCACGCGGGTCGTCTACGATACCGACCAGACGCCGGTCCAGCATCTGACGATCACCGTGTCGCCCGAGCGCAGCCGCGTCGTGACGGACATGTCGGCCGACGCCATGAACACGCTACGCACCGGCCAGATCGTGCACGATGTCCCGCATGCGGACGCAAAGCCGCCCGCCACTGGCAGCCGGCGGCGCGGCGCAACCTGAACAAGGACGCACCACACCGCCGGTAGCAGCCGCACGGCTGTTACTGTGCGAGCGACTCAAGCGAGCGGCCCTTCGTGGCGGGTCCGAGCAGTGCGATCACGGCGGCGTCGATGATCATGCACGATGCGATCAGCCACAACGCCGCGGCGACGCCGCCGTGGCCCAACGCCCAGGCCACGAGAAAGCCGCTGAAGATTCCCGACAGCCGGCTCCACGAGTAGACGAAACCGACGGCACGCGCCCGGATGCGCGTGGGGTAGAGCTCGGACTGGTAGGCGTGAAATCCATACGAAAGCGTCGTTGCGCCCAGCGTGACGCACGCGCCCGCGAGCACGATCATGAGCGGTTCGCGCGCCTGCGCAAAACATAGCCCCGCGCCTGCGACGAAGAGCGACGAGACGACGATCTGCCATTTGCGTTCGAACCGGTCCCCGTATGCCATCGCGAGCAGCGGCCCGAGCGGCATGACAAGGGTCATGCCTAGCGTGTAGCCGAGGCTTGCTGCAACCTCCACGCCGCGATGGATCAGGAACGTCGGCACCCAGTTGGAAAACCCGTACAGCCCCACTGCCTGAAAGAGATGGAAGACGCACAGCATCAGGGTTCTCGGCCGATAAGTAGGACTGAATACTTCGCCAAACCGACCTGCTTCAACGCGTTCACCCTCCGTCACTTCTGGTTCCGGCAACGCACCGCCCGCTTCGCGCGCCACGCGAGCTTCGAACGCAGCCAGAACGGCCTCGGCCTCCTCGTGCCGGCCATGCGCGGCGAGCCACCGCGGACTCTCGGGCAAACGCCGGCGGATGACCCAGATAAACAACGCACCGACCGAACCCGACAGCACGACCCAGCGCCAGCCATCCAGGCCGAAAGGTGTGCGCGGCACGAGCTGCCATGAAAGACAGGCGATCACCGGCACAGCAAGATAGGTGATGAGCTGATTCAGCGCGAAGGCGCGACCGCGAACCCGTCTGGGCACGATCTCGCCCAGATAGCTGTCGATGGTCACCAGCTCGACGCCCAGCCCGACCCCGACCATCAGCCGCCAGAAGTTCAGCCCCGCCGCGCTATGCTGAAACGCCATGATCGCCGCCGACACCGTGTACCACAGCAGCGCAAACGTGAACACCGCGCGCCGCCCCAGCCGATCCGCCACTGTACCGAACAGCAAGGTGCCGATGAGCAGCCCGGCGAATGCAGCGGCAATGAAACTGGCGAGTCCGTCGAAGCTGAAGAATCCGCTCGTCGTCGCGCGCAGCACGCCCGAGTGAATGATGCCCGGCGCGATATAGGCGGTCGAGAACAGTTCGTAGAATTCGAAAAATCCGCCCGTTGAAAGCAGCACGACGGTCCACCATACCGAGCGCGTGGCTGGCAAACGGTCCAGCCTCGCGCCGACTCGCCCCGTCCTCTCCTGCTCGGCGGCAAGGTCGTGCGCGGCGGCGTATCGCAACGCACCCTGTGTCGAAGCCATAGTCTCCTCCGGTCCTTTGTCGTTTATCGTTTGGGCAGCCGTGCTTCAAGCAAGGGCATTCGCGACCGGCTGCGCGAGCAGCGCCAGCAGTTCGCGTGCGTCCTCGAGCCGCTCGATGTTCAGCACGAGCGATTCGATCTGCTTCTGGCGTGCCGTATCGATCACCGCACCGGTGAGTGCCCTGAATTTCGCGACGATCTCGTCGTTGGTCATCGGTTCGAGCGGTTCGCCACGCGGATGCCGCAACAACATTTCCTCATCGCTTCCGTCTCTGAACGTCACGCGCATGCGCACGGCGCCGCGCGCAAGCGGACCGTCGGCGTCGAAAGACGCGTCGTGCGTCACCGTAATCTTGCGCATGAAGGCCCAGACGTCATCGGCATCGATACGTGCCGGGCTGAACTGCCGCATCAGGGCTGCGCCGTCGAGAGCAGCCACCGCCACCGCATAGGCCATATTCATCTGTGCGCCGATGGGCGTGAGCGGGCGCTCGGCCTGCCAGCCGCCATGATGAAACGCCGCACTCGCGCACTCGAGCGCTATCGCCTCGATGTCGTCCGCGGTCGTGCCACGGCGCGCACGTATTTCGAGCATCGCGCCAATAGGAGCCAGCAGCGCACCCATGGCGGAGAACGGCTTGATGACGTAGCGCGACGTTTCCCATCGCGCGCCCACATCGGCCGCGATCTGCGACGCGTCCGGGGCATGTCCCTCGCCGAAGGTCGATAGAAAGCCACCGTACTCGCGCTCGAATACGCGCTTGATTCCGGTGTAGCCGCTGGCCGCAAGCGCGGCGGCGTAAAGCCCCGCCCGCGCCGCAAAGCCGTGGTGCATGCGCTTCGACATGGCCTCGAACTGCGCGGCCATGAGCCCGCCCGACTGCGTGGCGGCCAGACCGAGCGCATCTTCGAATGCAGCCGCGTCGAGTCCGCGCAGCTTGCCCGCCGCGGCCGCGCTGGCGTGCGTGCCGAACACCGCGCCCGAATGCCATCCTCGCGTCAACATCTCCGAGCCGTGGAGCGCCAGCCCCACGCGAGGCCCGACTTCGTAGCCCGCGATCGCCGCGAGCAGGAAGCGCTCGCCGCTTGCGCCGCCCAGCAGTTCGGTCGTCGCGAAGAGCGAAGGCAGGACGACCGAAGCCGCGTGCAGCGGCGCGAGCGGGTGAAAATCGTCGAGCTCGAATCCCTGAATGAAGGTGCCGTTGAGCAGCGCGGCGGCTGGCGCAGGCGCGCTGCGTCCCCGGCCGATCAGCACGGACGCGCCGTCGCCTTCCATCTCACATACGCTTTCCACCGCGCGTGTGGACCACGGCAGTTGCGCGCCCACCAGCGCGCAGCCGATGCCGTCGAGTGTCAGGTGCTTGGCCCGCTCGCTGACCACCTGCGGGACGTCATCCTCCTGCAGCCCTGCCAGCCAGCTTGCGAGCGCGCCGGTCGGGCCTTGGGGATCGGTGGGGCTCGAAGTATCATTCACCGCATATTCCACTTGACCTGCTACTTTCATTTGCCTCACTCCATTTGCAACAGCACGCAAACTATTACATTAGCGATGCTTACTATTCAGTCATTGGCTGGAAGATTTTCCCATCTGAGCCGATTGCATCGTGCTCCAGATCCACGGCCGCTCCTCACGATCGGCGCGCTGCCACTCGCGAATTACCTCGCGCAATTGCAGCGTCTGGCTGATCTCATCGAGACCCTGAAGAAGCGCGTTGCGCCGCAGCCCTTCGATCTCAAACGGGATCGTCAGATCGTGCACGGTGATGTTTTGCTCTACCAGATCGACCTTCACGCTCGCACCGGTCTGCGCCAGACTCGCCAGCGTCTCAATCTGCACCTTCGGGAGCCGAACCGGCAACAGGCCACTCTGGAAGCAGTTGTTATAGAAGATTTCGCCGAAGCTCTCGGCGATCACACAGCGAATGCCCATGCTCATCAGCGCCCACACGGCCCCTTCCCGCGATGAACCGCATCCGAAGTTCGAGCCGGCGAGCAGCACGGGCGCCCCTCGCCACGGCGCGCGGTTGAGAACGAACGACGGATTTTCGGTGCCGTCCTCGTTGTAGCGCCAGGCTTCGAAAGCGAATTTCCCGAGCGCGTCGCGCGTCTGCTGGGTGAGTCGCTCGATCCGGATCACGATGTCCGTATCGACGTTGTCGCGCAGCAGGGGCGCAGCGACGCCTTCGACCACCGTCAACTTATCCATGAACGAGACTCCTGATATCCGTTACGACGCCAGTGACAGCGGCGGCCGCGGCACTTTGCGGACTGGCCAGATGCGTGCGCGCGCCAGGTCCTTGTCGCCCCACGAAATTGCGGTTCGATGTGGAAATCGCTCGCTTGCCGGGCGGCACGACCTCGCCGTTTGCCGCCACGCACATGCTGCAGCCTGGCTCGCGCCATTCGAAACCCGCTTCGAGAAAGACGCGGTCGAGTCCTTCCGCCTGCGCTTCGCGCCTCACGTTCTCCGAGCCCGGCACGACCCATGCGTTGACGCCCGCCGCCACGCGACGGCCACGTACGATCTGCGCCGCATCCCGCAGATCGGAGAGACGCGAATTCGTGCACGAGCCGATAAAAACCCAGTCGACCGCCGTACCGAGCAGCGGCTTGCCGGGTTCGAGCCCCATGTACTCGAGCGCGCCGCGCCAGGCTTCACGACAGGCCGCGTCCGGCGCCTCTTCCGGCGACGGAATGACGCCATCCACCGGAATCACGTGCTCCGGGCTAGTTCCCCACGTCATCATGGGCGTGATACGGCTCGCGTCGAATCGATGCTCGCGATCGAAACGCGCCGCCACATCGGTCGCAAGTGCCCGCCAGTCTGCAAGTGCCAATGCCCACCGGTCGCCCTCCGGCGCGAACGGCCTTCCCTCGATCCACGCAAACGTCGTATCGTCCGGTGAAATCATGCCGATCTTCGCGCCCAGCTCGATGGACAGATTGCAGATGGTCATGCGAGCCTCGACGGACAATGCCTCGATGGCCTCGCCCGCATATTCGACGGCATAGCCGCCAGCGCCGTTCGCACCGAGCTGGCCGATCAGGTAGAGGATCAGATCCTTCGCGCTGGTGCCGGCCGGAAGGCGACCGTCGAAGCTGGCCCGCATGGTTTTCGGCCGCCGCTGCCAAAGCGTCTGGGTGGCCAGTACATGAGCGACTTCGGACGACCCGATGCCGAACGCGAGTGCACCCAGCCCCCCGTTTGTGCAGGTGTGGCTGTCGCCGCAGACCAGCGTGCTGCCCGGCAACGTGATACCCAGTTCCGGTGCGGCCACATGCACGATGCCCTGCCCCGGCTCACCGAGATCGAAAAACCGAATGCCGCTCTGCGCGGCCAGCCCCTTCAGGCCGGCATAAAGCTTCGCGCCGCCCGCATAGCTGAGTCCGGTACGCCCCGGCGCGCTCGACACGGCGTGGTCCGGCGTCGCGAAAGCCAGCTCGGGACTCGCCACGGCAAGACCACGCTGTGCCAACGCATACAGGCCCGCCGTGCCGGACAGGTCATGCAGCAGGTGCCGGTCGATGTGCAACAGCGCCCAGTCCTCCCCGAGCGTGGTGATCACATGGTGCGCCCAGACCTTTTCGAAGAGAGAGGCCGCGCTCACGATGCGTTCCCTTCCGTCGAAACGGCGTCCGCGCGGAAACGGGTGCGCAAGGCATCCCACTCATCCGCGCCGAGCCGCCGGAACCGCTCGCGTACCGAGGCATCGCCGACCGACGACGGTGGCTGGCTACTCTCGCGCAGCGACACGAGCGCCGCTTCGCAGGCCAGAGCGACCGCACCGATCAGCAGGCTCGGCAGGATCGCGATGCGGTAACCCATCTGCTCCACGTCTCGCAGGTTGACGTCGGGCGTCTTGCCGCCGCGCACGATGTTGAGCAGGCACGGCCCGTGAACGAGGCGCGGCACAGCTTCGACCTCGTTCAGTCCCTGCACCGCCTCGACGAACGCGACGTCGGCGCCCGCTTCGAGCGCTGCATTCGCGCGCCAGATGGCTTCATCGAAACCCTCGACGGCGCGCGCGTCCGTACGGGCAATGATCACGAAATTCCCGTCACTGCGCGCGGCCACCGCCGCGCGGATCTTCGCGATGAAGTCCTCGCGCGGCACCAGTTCCTTGCCATCGAGATGACCGCACTTCTTCGGCATCACCTGGTCTTCGATATGGATCGAAGCGACACCGCGCTGCTCGTATTCGCGAACGGTGCGCGTGACGTTGAGCTCGTTGCCGAAGCCGGTATCTGCGTCGGCGATCAACGGGAGGGACGCGCTTCGCGCGATCACGCCGGCGTTTTCGACCATTTCGCTCATGGTCAGCAGGCCGTAGTCGGGAAAGCCCCTGGCCGCAGCCGTGCCCGCGCCCGTCATATAGAGCGCCGAAAAGCCGGTCTGCTGAGCGATGCGGGCAGTCAATCCATCGTATACGCCGGGGGCGACGATCAGCCCGGCTTTGTTCAGCAGCGCGCGAAGCGCCTGAGTCTGCTTCATTCCAATGCTCCCGGTTGGGCGGTGCGAGTGACGTTGAGGCGGTGCGGCTGCGGTACCCCCAAAGGCACGGCGCCGCATAGTTATAATGTTATATCCATATAATGTATAGGCGCAACTACAATCTCCGCGTTCATCGGCAGCGGGGAAGCAAGAAGGGATCGGGGATTCGGCAGAGTGTGGTCGGCGAAGGTGGTCATGGATTTGAAGAAATCGCCGCCACGCCTGCGCGACACGGAACTGAGACTCGCCACGACGGCGAGCATGTCTGCGCTAGTGAGCCCCATTGCCCGTCCGCCATCGAGGGCCGTCATGGTGAAGGCTGCTGCTCCCAATCAGGCGACGGTGGCCCGAGTAAGGGCAAGTTTGTCGTGCGGCGCGTCCTTCTCCATGCGCAAATACCACCCTTGAAGGGTAATATTTGCAAGCAATCGACCCTGGAGCAATGGTCAGATCATCTGCAGTCATTCACCGAGGCGGCGATCAAGCAGAAGACGGCAACTGCCTGCGTCTCGCAAAGCGCGACTGCGGGCCAGCACCGGATGCGATTCGTCATGTCGAACGGACATGTGCGACAAAGATACGTGACTGGCAGTACGAAATTGAGAAAGCCGTTTCGGGTTCGTCGATCGTGGAATTGGCATGTCCCCGAGTCGATCGACGGGCTTTTTTCGTAAAGCGGTTATCATGGCAACGTCAGACGTTAGCATGCCCGACACCATTCAGCGCAACCGAAACAGTCGGCGAATATATCGGTTCGCCGCCTTGCCGGTTCATCACTTCACGCAATGGATCAACTGCTACCGCACTACGAACGAGAACTCGCGCTACTGCGCCGATCGATTGGAACCTTCGCGGCACGCTATCCCAAAATTGCCGTTCGCCTGGGGATTTCCGGCGACCATTCCGAAGATCCCCATATCGAACGGATGTTGCAGTCGTTCGCCCTCCTCGCCGCGGATATAGGCAATCGGCTCGACGACAACTATCCTGAATTCGCTGAAGCGCTCCTCGGCATGCTGTATCCCCAGTATCTTCGAGCGGTTCCGGCATGCGCAGTCGCCCAGTTCGATGTCTCGGACATGTTCGACAAGCTCACCGCGCCATCGGTCATTGCCCGCCACACGGAACTCGCAAGCAAGGCAGAAGACTGCCGTTTCCGCACCGTATATGACGTAACGCTGGCACCCGTGCGCATTTCGACTGCGCGCTACGCATCGGCTACGGCTGTGCCCTCCGACGTGGTGCTGCCTCCCAGTACGACCGGCCTGCTCTCCATTACCTTCGAGGTTGCCCGACCCGACCTTCGCATCGAAGCCGTCCCCAGCCCATTGCGCATCCATGTCAACGGCGCCCGCGAAGTCGTCGGTGCGGCAATGGACACGATGACGATGCGCACGGCAGCGGCCTTCGTCGAAAACATCGAACGTCGCTGGTCACCTCTGACCACACCGCCGCTCACCGCCGTAGGCTACGAGGGTGCTGAGAAACTGATCAACGAAGACGACGGGCCAGCGGCCCTGCGGCTACTGAGCGAATATTTTGCGTTTCCGAAGAAATTCGATTTCGTTGACGTCGATCTCACCGCGCTCGCGCGTGCGGTGGGTCCCAGCCAGAAACTCACATTGCATCTCGCCGTTTGTGGCGTTCATCCGGATTCGTGGACGGCACAGCGACTAAAAAATCTGTCGGCCGACCATCTGAAACTCTTTTGCACGCCGATCGTCAACCTGTTTCAGCTTTCGTCGCTACCACTCAAGCGGAATCCGATCACGAACACATACCCCGTGCAATCCCGGAATACGGATGCCGCCGCCGTCGAAATCTGGTCCGTCGACGCAGTCCGTGCAACAACAGGCGAGTCCAGAGCGAACATCATTCATCCGTTCACGTCGCTCATGCACGGCAGTTCTGCCAAACCGGCCGGTCCCTATTGGGTTCTCATGCAACACAACGCTGCCTCGCCATCGGGAAAGAATGAAACCGCGCTCAGCCTGGTCGGACTCGACGGCCGACCGGCGGCCGACACCGGGATCGAACAGATAACGGCAGATGTCTCCTGCTCGAATGGCAATCTCCCTCGCGCGATGCGGGCCGGTGCCGAGGACGGTGATCTGGTGAACGAGCAGGGAACGATGGTTTCGCGCATCGTGATGCTGGACGCACCGACAGAAGTCTCGCGATTGCCGAGCGAAGGCGATTCGGCTTGGCGGCTCATCAGAGCCTATCCGGAACCTTGTGTGTGAGGCATAAACTGATGGCCAAGGAGCCACTTTATGCCACGCAAACGCAAGGAAGAAGTGACGATTGAACCGGGCAAGGGCTTGAACCTTGACCCGGAGCTGATCAAGCAACTGG